>CAWJRE010000001.1:0-19154 GCA_963845075.1 uncultured Alphaproteobacteria bacterium
AGACCGCGCCGTAGATGACGGCAGCGCCGAGCAGCATCGCATAGTCGAACGGCGAGCGTGACGCTTGCGGCCCGCTCATACGGTTTTACCGATAGCAGTGTCCTTGAGCTCGATTTCGACGAACACCATTTCGCTCGGACCGTTATTGATCACATCGTGCTCGACGCCGGCATTGCGGAAATAGGATTTGCCGAGTTGCAGCTTTGCGAATGAGACCTCGCCCGTCGGGCCGATCAGCTTGAGCTCGCCATCGCGCGCCGGCACCACGACATAGTCGTGTTCGTGGCGGTGATAGCCGGTGGCTGCGCCGGGTGCGAAGCGCCACTCGGTCACGCGCAGATGATTGTTGTCGATTTGGACGGTCGGAGTGGCCTTCTCGTGGCTCATGTTCCTCTCCTTTTGTCGCTTATGGGAGCCGACAGGCTCGGCACCCAGGAACTACAAACTACAAGGCTTGATCAGGCGCGGGTCGCGCGCACGCGGTCGAGAAAGATGGCGGCGATAATCACGCAGCCGAGAAGGATTTGCTGAACGTAGCCGCCGACTTCCAGGAGATCCATCGCGTTGGACAGCATGGTGACGAAGACCGAGCCCAGGATCGCCGGAATGATGCCGCCGACGCCGCCCTGCAGGCTGACGCCGCCGATCACGGCGGCGGCGATGCTTTCAAGCATCAGGCTGCCGCCGAGATTGGGTTCGCCTGAGCCGGTGCGCGCGGTCAGCATCAGCGAACCGAATGCGGCCAGCAAGCTGCACGTCACGTAGGCGAGAAACAGATAGCGCTTGGTGGGCAGCCCGGCCAGATGGGCCGCGCGCGGATTGTTGCCGATTAGATAGAGCGCGCGGCCGAACACCGTCCGATCCAGCAAGAAATAGAGGAACACGGCGACGACGATCGCCAGCGTCACCGGTATCGGCACGCCGGGAATGAAGGTGCCCTCATAAAGTGGGCGAGTGAAGGCGTCAGGCACATTGAAAACCGGCCGCCCGCCCGAAATCGTCGTCGCCAGGCCGTAGCAGATGTTCAGGCTTCCGAGCGTGACCACGAACGGATTGATGCCAACCCAGGAGACGAAAAGGCCGTTGAAGATTCCGACCAGCAATCCGACGCCAAGTCCGACCGCAAGGCCGGCAACGAGGATGAGCCAGGCCGGCGCGCCCGCCGCCGCGAGGCCGGTGGTGGCGAGCGCCGTCGCCACGCTGATCACGGAGACGGCCATGCCCAACGACAAATCGAACCCGCCCGTCAGGATCACCACCATCTGCGCGGAGGCGAACAGCAGGAGGTAGCTCGACTGCACCAGAATATTGATGATGTTGCGCAGCGACAGGACGCGCGGCTCGATCAGTGAGACCGCAAGCTCCATGGCGACGATCAGCAACGGCAGTAGCAAAGCGAAGCCCCAACGGGTCGCCTGGCGGTGCCTCGGTCCCTCGGAAGCGGGGGCGACGCTGACCCCGGAGATGCTGGCTTCAGACAAGCGCCGCTCTCCTCTGCGAAAGTTCGTCGAGCGCCACGGCCCCCACGACGATGATGCCGAGGAAGATCGCCTGAATGCGCGGGTCGATCCGCAGCAGGTCCATGGCATCCGTCAGCGTGAGCAGAAGAAGAGCGCCGAGCGCCACCAACTCGACGCGACCGACGCCGCCCTTGATGCTGACGCCCGCGATCACGGCGGCCGCGATGCTCTCGAGCGTGAGCTGGGCGTTGATGACGGCTTGGCCTGATCCGAGTTGTGCCGTGAAGGCCAGCCCCGACACGGAGGCCAGTACCGAGCAGATGACATAGGAGAGAATGAGATACGTCTTAGCCGGCACGCCCGAGACCACGGCCGCCTGCATGTTGCCGCCGATGGCGAGAATATAGCGGCCCATGCGGGTGTAGTTCTGTATCACCCAAATGACCGCAACAACGGCCGCCGCGAGATAGAACGCCGTCGGTAAATCGAGCCAAAGCCCGCGGCCGAAGCCTTCCACATAGCTTTTCGGCATGCCGTAGACCGGAATGCCGCTGGTCAACAGCAGGGCAAAGCCGGTGGCGATCGACATCGTACCCAGCGTCACCATGAACGGCGAAATGCGCAGGAAAGCGACGCACAAGCCATTGGCCAGGCCGACGATCACGCCGCATCCCAAGCCGGCAAGAACGCCGATCAGGATAATGAGGCCGGGCTCGTTTGCGAACGTGTCCTTGAACGCGACCATCACCAGCGCGCTGGTGACGCTGGTGAGCGCCACGACGGCGCCTTGCGAGAGATCGAAGCCGCCGACGATCAGGACCAGCATCTGTCCCGCGGCGATGATGACCAGATAGGACGAACTGCGCAGCACATTGAGCAGATTTTGCACGGCGACGAAGTTCGGAACGAACAGCGCGAAGGCGACGAGCAAGACAGGCAGCAGGATCGGCAAAAATCCGGCTGCATGGTAGGTGCGGAAAATCCGCTCGAACATCGAGGTGGGCGAAGCGTCGCCCGTGGTCGCTTTGCCGCTCATGCGTCCCCAGTGCTTATGCGCTCATTGCGGAGTGATTGATCGCCGGACCGTTTCCCGCGGCATTGTCCGCCGTGCCGTCGCCGGCATGTTGCTCGCGGAAGAAATGTGAAAGCACGGCCGGCTCGTTGATGTCGGCGCCAAGAAGCTCGGCCGCCATACGAGAGCGGTGCATGACATAGAGCCGATGCGACAAGTGGAGAACCTCGGGCAAATCGGACGAGACCAGCACGATCGCAACGCCGGTCGCCAACAGGCTCTTCATCAGCTCGTAGATTTCGACCTTGGCTCCGACGTCGACCCCCACGGTGGGCTCGTCGAACAGGTACACGGAGATGTTGCGCGTCAGTCCGCGCGCCAGCAGAATTTTCTGCCGGTTGCCGCCGGAGAAAGATGCGACCGCGCGCTCGATCTGCGGCGGGCGCAGCGACATCTTGTCGACGATCCCTTGCACGATGCGCCGCTCGCCCCGGCGCTGAAGGATGCGGTGACGGGAAAAATCCGGCAAATCCAGCGCCGCCATCGAAATATTTTCGCGCACCGGACGCGCCAGCGCCAGACCTTCGGCGACGCGGTCCGACGGGAAATAACAAACGCCGTTTTTGAGCATCGCGCTCGGCGTCGGGGAGGCTATGTCCTTGCCGCGCACACGGATGGTGCCGATTTCGATCGGCTCAAGCCCGACGATCGCGCGTATGATTTCCGACTTGCCGCAGCCGACCAGGCCCGCGATGCCGGTAATCTCGCCGGCGCGCGCATAGAAGCTGGCGTCGTTGACCGAGCGGTCGGCCAGTGTGACGTGCTCGACCTCGAGAAGCTTCTGGCCCGGCAAGTGCGCGATGGTCGGGAACAGCACGCCGATCTTGCGGCCGGTCATCAGCTCGACCAATTCGGTTTCCGAAACGTCGTTAGCGGCCACCGTCTTGATCTTGTGCCCGTCACGCAACACCGTGATGCGGTCGGCGATCTGTTTGATCTCGCGCATGCGGTGCGACACGTAGATGATGCCGACGCCGGAGGCCTTGAGCTTGGCGACGAGATCGAAAAGCTTCGCCGCCTCGGCATCCGTGAGCGAAGCTGTCGGTTCGTCGAGAATTAGGAGACGGACTTCGGTCAGGAACGCCTTGGCGATTTCCACCATTTGCTGGTGGGCACGCGACAATTGGGAAACCTTGTAATTGGGCCGCAGGTCGAAATTGAGTTCGCGCAAGATGGCGCGAGCACGCGCCCGCATGGCGGCGCGATTGAGGAAGCCGCCGGCAGTGATTTCGCGGCCGAGAAAGAGGTTTTCCTCGACAGTCAGCTCCGGCACCAGGCTAAATTCCTGAAAGACCGGGCTGATCCCGATGACGCGCGCGCCATGCGGGGTGAGATAGGTGATCTCTTTGCCCTGATATTTGAAGGTGCCGGTATCGGGCGGGTAGGTGCCGGCGATGATGTTGATCAGTGTCGACTTACCGGCGCCGTTCTCTCCGAACAGCACATGAACTTCGCCGCGCCGCAGGTCGAAGTCGACACCTTCCAGTGCGACCACGCCTGGAAATCGCTTGGAGATGTTGGAGAGTTCGAGAAGGAGATCGCTGGTGTCGCGGGCCGCGTCGGCGGCCCGCGATTCGTTGCTAACTGCGACTGCGGTCATTTGGACAACCGTCAGTCATGCTTTCGACCAATCACGGCGCCTTCACGGAATAGACGGCCTTGAAGTCGGCCGGCGCAAGCACGAGACTCATGTTGATCTTGTCGATGTTGCTCTTGGCGATCATGTCGGGAATCGCCTTGGCGCTCTTCACATAGTCCTTCTTTTCCAGCACGCGGACGGCCGTGTCGATCGCGATGCGGCCCTGCATCACCGGATATTGCGTGGCGAAGCCGAGGATCTCGCCCTTGTTGAGAGCGTCGAGCATCGCCTGGTTCTCGTAGGAGGACATGATCAACACGTCCTTCTTGCCGGCCTGCGCCACCGCGCCGACGGCGGCTTCCGCGGCCGGAGCGCAGCCCCAGATCACGTTCATGTCCGGATAAGCCTGCAAGGCATTCTGGATCAGGCCGAGTTGCACGGCGACGCCGGAATCGCCGAACTTGTCGTCGAGCATCGTGACGTTGCTCTTGCCCTTGACCGCCTTCTTGAAGCCGTCGAGGAAGGCTTCCGCCCAGCCCGACCCGGACGGGCCGGGGAAGGTGCCGACTTTGGCGGTCTTATCCTTCAGGTAATCGAGCAGATAAGTGCCGGTCTGCTCGCCCATCGTGTCGAAATCGACCGTCATCTTCGCGGTCACGGTCGCCTTCGCAACCGGGTTGACCGTCGAGATGATCGGCTTGCCCGAGGCCACGCCCTTGGCGAATTGCTTGTCGAGGCCAGCCTCCGAGATCGGGCCGATCACGATCGCGTCGAAATTGCCCGCCAGGCAGTCGTCGAACTGCGAAAGCTGCTTCGGCAGGTTCTCGTAGCCGCCCGCTTGATAGAGCGTCATGTTCACGCCCATCCGCTTGGCTTCCTCGACCACGCCGTAGTCAACCGCCACCCAGAAGGTGTCCTTCATGTGCGGAAACAGCACGCAGATATTCCAAGGCTTCGACGCTTTTTCGAGCGGCGTATACTCGGCCACCTTGGGCGAGCCCGAATCCAGATTGTAATATTTGGCTGGCCACCATTTGTCGGCGGCGTGAGCCGAGCCAGCTGTGATGGCGGCGGTAGCGGCGATCGCCGCTCCTACCAAGAGCGTTGTGTGTTTCATCGTACTCCCCTCTAAATTTTGCCGAGCAGAAAACGCCGCTCGCCCGGAATGCCGCGCTTGCGAAATGAATTTTCGCAAGAATCCAGCACCGGTGCAATCTGATACTGCGGGCAGCTGCCCTTTTTAACGGCGCTGCCCGCGACGCCTGCAACCGCGAAGCTTCTACTTTCGGGTCAGCACGTAAGAGCCGCTGACGTCGAGACGCGCCGTCCATTTCGGCTCGATGACGATGGTCGTCGTCACTTCCTCGATGATCGCCGGCCCCTTGATCGCGGCGCCGGCGCCGAGCTTGGAGCCATCGTAAACCGGTGTGTTCACCGGCTTGCCGTCGGCCGCGAAGATAGCCTTGCGGCTTCCGACCAGCGCCTTGGCAGGCGGCGCTCCCTTTTTCACGCGCGGCGGTTGCGGTTTCTCGACGTGACCGTAGAGCGTGCTCTCGATGTTTACCACCTCGACCGCGTTGTGCGGTTCGGAATAGGTGTAGAGTTCCTCGTGGCGCTTGTGAAAGGCGTCTTTAACCTTCTCCAGCGCTTTTGCGTCGTTCGCGTAGTTGCCGATTTCGACCGTGCATTCATGCACCTGCCCGACATAGCGCATGTCGAGGCTGCGCTCGATCCGGATCGCCGATTTGGCGAACCCGTCGGCGACCAGATGCTTCACACCTTGCGCTTCGATTTGCTCGAACAGGCGGTTAATCGCTCCGTAAGCCTTGCCTTCGAGCCGGACCGGGCTGGTGGCCATGTAGTTGTATTTGACGTCCGAGATGATTTGGCCGAAGGCGCAGAGCCCTGATGCGAGTTTCGGCAGAATGACGGTATCAATCGCCATTTCGCCGGCGAGCGAGGTGATGTGAGCTGCGGTCGCGCCGCCGGCGCCGACCAGTACGAAGTCGCGCGGGTCGTAACCGCGTTCCACCGACACCCGGCGGATGCCGTTTACCATGTTGCTGTTAACGATGGTGAACATGCCGTAGGCGGCGCGCTCGACCGATATGCCGAGCGGATCGGCGACGCTTTTGATCGCCCTGCGTGCTTTTTCCAGATCGAGCGGCAGCCGGCCGCCGAGCAGTCCCTTCGGGTTGAGATAGCCCAACACGAGATTGGCGTCGGTAACGGTCGGCTGCGTTCCGCCTTGACTATAACAAGCGGGACCTGGGGTTGCGCCGGCGCTTTGCGGGCCGACCTGCAACAGTCCCATACTGTCGATCCAGCCGATCGAACCGCCGCCGGCGCCGAGCGTCTCGACCTGAATCATCGGAATGCCGATCCGATACCGCAGCATGTCGATGTTCTTGCTGATATTAGTCACGCCGTTGCGCGTCAGCGTGATGTCGAAGGACGTGCCGCCCATATCGATGGTGATGACGTTCTTCTTCTTGAACGGCGCGGTCACGAACAGGCCGGCTTGTGGCGCTGAGGCCGGCCCGGAATTGATGGCATAGACCGAGCGTTCGGAGATCGCCTGGCCCAGCCCCAGCCCGCCGTTCGACTGGAAATAACGGACCGGATATTTCGCCCCGAGCTTGCGGAAATATTCGTCCACTGCCGCCACGTAGCGCGTGAGGATCGGCGCCAGATAAGCGTTCACCACGGCCGTCGAGGTGCGCGTATATTCGCGCACCTGCGGATAGAGTTCGCTGCCGACCGTGACCGGTACGCGCGGCATCATCTCGCGGACGATTTCGGCGGCGCGCCGCTCGTGGCTCTGATTGAGCACCGACCACACGAACGAGATCGCGACCGCCTCGACACCTTCCTCGATCAAGAAGCGGCAGGCGGCGCGTACGTCATCCTCGTGCAGCGGCGTCTTGACCGAGCCGTTCGAAATCACGCGCTCGCGCACGCCCCTGCGCAGGTAGCGCGGCACCAGCATGACCGCGGCTGGATATTCCGGATCGTAGCGGTAGCCGTCTTCCTTGTGGCCGAGCCTGATCTCGATCGAATCTTCATGGCCGGCAGTGCAGATCAGGCCAGTCTTGCCGCCTTTGTGCTGGATGAGTGCGTTGAGCCCGACCGTCGTGCCGTTGATGCACAGGTCGGCGTTCGACACGATATCGGACGGACTTTCGCCGAGGTCCTCGGCGATCAGTTTCATGCCTTCCTCGATGGCGCGGGTCGGATCGGCGGGCGTCGAGAGCGCCTTGTACAGGCGTACGTCGCCCGATCGATCGGCGAGGACCAGGTCGGTGAACGTGCCGCCGGCGTCAATTCCCAGACGATATTTTGTACGCATCGTTCTACTCAGGCGCTGACGTGATGGGCGCGGGCCAAGGCGTTACGCAATTTCCCGGTTTCGGCCATGTCGACCGTGAGCGTCTGGGGGTTGGTGATGACGACTCCATAGTCCTCGCGCGCACCGGTAATGGAAACCAGGCCGTTCTTCACGTCCCACACGATTTTCTCGACCGGGCGCTCGAACGGATTGCCGTAGCCGCCGCCGCCCGGATTGAGGTTCGTCACCGACTCGCCGGGCTTCAGATTTTCAATCACATTCTTGCGGATGGTCTCGACCTTACCGCCGCGTTTGACTTCGATGCGGCCGACCTTGCTATCGACCATCTTCGAGACCGCGCCGGCGGCACCGACCGCAGGGATGCGACGGCCTTCGCCGAAGGTAATGAAAGTCATATCGCGGTCGAGCGGCTCGACTTCCCAAGCCGTCCCTGACCCGCCGCGAAACTTGCCGGCACCGCCGGAATCTTCGATCAACGAATAGCGGTGAATGACGATCGGGTAGGAGTATTCCAAAAGCTCGACGTCGCCGGAGGTGAGCGCGCCGAAGCAGCATTCCGGACCGCAGGCGTGCCATCCGTCCTGCTGCGGCGTGGCGCCGGCGCCCGAGATAATGGTCGCGAGCACCATCGTCACATATTCCTCGTTGGTGCGGGTGTCCCAACCGGCGATGTTGAAGCCGTTGGCATGGCCCCATGAGGCGGAGACTTTCGCCGGCATTGCTTTCTCGAAGGCAAGCCGCACTGCGTCGGTCAGCGTTTCCATCGGCGTGGTGGTGCAGTTCATATGCGGCGCCGGCTCGACTGCGTTACACAGCGTGCCCTTGGGACCGAAATCGACCGTGACGCAGCGATAGAGCCCCTCGTTGTAAGGTGGCGGCAATTGCGCGAACATCATCAACCCGAGATAGACGCCGGAATGCGAGTTGCCCTCGTATGAATTGATGAAATACGGAATCTGCGGCGGGCTCTTGATGGCGATGTGGCAGGTATCGCTCTTGATGATGACGGTCGCGGTGATTTCGAAATCGCCGTGACCGTGGCCGGCGTCCTCGAGGATCGCGGTGCCCTGATAGACGCCGTCCGGCACTGCCTTGATCAGGCTGCGCATATGGCGGTCAGCCATGTCGAGCAGTTTACCGATGCAGGTGTCGACTTCCGCGATGCCGTATTTCTCGATCATGCCGAGCAGATTGCGCTCGCCGACCTGGCAGGCGCCGATCAAGGCGTTGAAGTCGCCTTCCTGGTCGCGGCGCGCGCGCATGTTGGTGAAGATGAGATTGGTCACGTCATTGCGCGGCTTGCCGCGGTCCCAGATCTTCACCGGCGGAATGCGTAAGCACTCGGCATAGATTTCGGTGGCGTTCGGATTGTAGCCTGCCGGTACCGGACCACCGATGTCGGTCAGATGACCCTTGCACACGGTCCAGTAGCGCAACTTGCCCTTGTAAAAGACCGGCTTGTACATGCACACGTCGATGGCATGGCTGCCGCCGAAGGCCGGGTCGTTGTGCAGGATCAAATCGCCTTCATGAATGTCGTCGCCGAAATAGCGCGCGACCGACTTCATGGCGGGAATGAGCGAACCGAGATGGATGGGAATGTCCTGTCCCTGCAAGATCATTTCCGGGACGTGGTTGAACAGTGCGGTCGAATAATCGTGCGCCAGATTGAACACGCTGGAGCGTGCGGTTTTCTCCAGCGACAGCGTCATTTCGCGCTGGGTGGTTTCGAGAATCCCGCGGATCACCGACAGCGTGATCGGATCGACCTTGGCCTTTGTTTTGGTCCTTGTTTTGGTCTTGGCGGCGGATTTTGACGCCGATTTGGCTGCGCTCCTGGATTTTTTCACTTTCTTGGTCTTGTCCGCCATGTCATGCCCTCGGTTGCCAACGCGTGAGTCAGCAACAACTCCGCTAGTCACTCGGAACCGCTTCATTCAAGCTAGCGCGTCCATCTTGAAATGCAAAGCTTGCACGTCGTCCGCCGAAGGCAACCATGTCTGGCTGCCGGAGGCATGGAAATCAATTCGCCGATTCTGCGTGGACTGCGCCAACCACTCTCGACGGCTTCATAAGATCGGGATTATTGATTAGGATATCAGGCGCGCAGTTTTCCGATCGAAGACGACGATCGGGTCCGTAGGAATATGGAGATCAGGACGATGGCCGCAGCGAGATCGAACACCAAGATCGCGATCAATTGCGACATGGGCGAAAGCTTCGGCCTCTACAAAATGGGTGACGACGAAGGGCTGATGCCGCACATTACGATCGCCAATGTCGCCTGCGGCTTCCACGCCTCCGATCCTTCGGTGATGGCGAAAACGGTGCGGCTGGCGAAGCGCCATAATGTCAAGGTCGGCGCCCATCCGTCCTTGCCCGACTTGCAGGGTTTTGGCAGGCGCGAGATGAAGATGCGCCCGGAAGAACTGACCGACTGCGTCGTCTATCAGGTCGGCGCGCTCAGAGGCTTTCTCGAGCGCGAGGGCATGCAGCTCTACCACATCAAGCCGCACGGATCGCTCTACGGCATGGCGGCGCGCTCGGAAGAAGTGGCCAAAGCGGTTGCCGATGCCGCCAAGGTGTTCGGTGTGCCGGTCATGGGCATGGTCGGCACATTGCACGAGAAGGTCTATCAGGCGGAGGGCCTCGAATTCATTTCCGAATACTACGCCGACCTCGACTATGACGATCAGGGCATGGTCATCATCACGCGCGAGCATCACGCCTTCGACCCGAAGCGGGCGGCCGAGCGGGCCTTGCGTGCGGTGAAAGAAGGCGTCACGGTGTCGGTCAACGCCAAGGAAGTTCGCGTGCGTGCCGATTGCATTTGCGTTCACTCCGACACGCCGAACGCCGTCGAACTCGCGCAAGCCGTCAAAACGGCGGTTGCCGAATATCTGTAAGCCAAGCCGACGCTAAGAGGGGATGCGAGAATGGCGCAGCATGAAGTCTTAAGCCCGCTGCCCGGAATTTTTTACCGGCGCCCGGCACCGGAAAAGCCGCCGTACAAAGACGATGGCGACAAGGTTGCCGACGGCGACATCGTCGGGCTCATTGAGGTGATGAAGCAATTTACCGAAGTGCATGCCGATGCGGCCGGCAAGGTGGTGCGCTTCCTGGTCGACAACGAGGCGCCGGTCGAGCCCGGGCAGGCAATTTTGCTGATCGAGACGGCCTGAACGTCACGCCGGACCGCGCTGCTACAGCCCGGCGTTTGCCCGCAACTCGCGCTAGGATATCGACAATCAAGCCGTCGCTCCGCTCCATCTCTTCGAGAATGGAAAAATGGTCGGCGCCCGGAATTTCGCGGAGCAGCGCAGGTAGTCCTTGCCGGGAGCACGCCTCCACGTAGTCGGCGGATTGTTGCAGCATCAGCGGAAGCTCGGCGCCGCCAACCACGACGGCGAGGGGAACTTTCCTCGACGGCTGCAGGCGGATCGGCGAATTCCGTAGCGCGGTGGCTTCGTCAAGGCCGAGCTTGTCGTTGACATAGCAATGCCGCATCGGCTCGAGGTCGTAAATGCCGCTGATGGCGAGGCAACCTCGAACCGACGGATGATCCATGGTCATGGCGGCTAGCTGGGCGCCCGCCGACCATCCCGATAGCAGAAGCTTCTCTGGATCGCCGCCGAGCGCCGGCAATTTCGCTACGAGCCAATCAAGTGCGCTGCGAATCTCGGCAACGATTTCGTCCATGGATGCCGCGGGCGCGAGCGTGTAGCCGACCAGCGCGACATTTATTCCAGCTGCCAGCGGGCCAGTTGCGGCGAAAGCGAAGCTTTCTTTCGCCCGCATCTGCCAATAGCCACCGTGCACGAAAACGAGCGTCGGCGCGCGCGGCGGGTCGCATTTGATGAAATCGATCCGGTTGCGCGGCCGCGGCCCGTAGGCAAGGTCGAGGATCGCGTCGGTCCGTTGGCGCACCGCCGCGCTGCGCGGTTCCCACGAGGCGGTGATGGTCCCACTATTGGCAACTGCCGCGGCGCTGTTATAGGCCTCGCCGAGCGCCGCCCGATCGAGGCTGCGCCAATCGATGCGCGGACGCAGCAATGTCATCCGCGTGCCCCGCGATATCCGACAGCGCGTAGTTGCGGTTGGCGGCTGCAGGGACTCAGCCAGCTGCCTTCTTCGGCAATGCGGATATCACGTCGCCGGCTTTGGTCACGAAGCCGAAGCATTTTTTGACGTTCCACAAAGTCGCTTCGTGGCAGAAATCGGGGGACGTCGTGCCGCAGCAATCCTGGACAAGCACGCAATTGTAGCCGAGGAAATGCGCGTCGGTCAGCGAGTGCAGCACGCATTGGTCGGTGTTGACGCCGCTGAAAAAGACCGTCTTCACCTCGAGATTGCGCAGGATGCTGTCGAGCGGCGTGTCCCAAAAACCGCTGATGCGGAACTTGTCGACTTTGATGTCTTCAGGCAGTTGTTCGAGTTCATCGACCACAGCCGCCGACCAACTGTCCTTCTCCAGAAGATGCGCGCCGTTCCCGGGTAGCTCGCCGCCGATGCCGATGCCGTTGCCGTCCGGGTTGAATACATAAAGAATCGTCGGCGGCAGGTTCTTGCGATCGGGCCGATTGCCCCAGTTAAGCCAGATGATCGGCACGCCGTTCGCACGCAACGCCGGCAGAATCGCTTGCAGCGGCTTGATCGGTGCGCGCTCAGGCGAGAGATCGGCGCCGAGCCAATCGACCCATCCGCCCGGAGCGCAGAAATCGTTCTGCATGTCGACGACGATCATGGCCGAGCGGGCGAGGTCGATGGTGATGTTTTGCGGCTCCGCGGAGATCGTCGCTGGCAGCGGCTCCTTCGCCGGCATCGAGAGGTCGACATGCGACGGACTGACTTTCCAGGCATAGGCGCCGGTCCCCAGGCGCACTGACTCCACGTCACGTCCGCCGACGACCGACGGCATTGCCTTCGTATTGGACATCGCCTCTGCTCCTCACAATTCTGAATCGTCACTCGCGCGTCCGCAACGCGGCGCGTTTTGCCGGCGATACACTTGCAAGCGATGTGCCAAGCAAGAGCCGTCGCGTCGCGGACGTTCTATTCCCGCTCGATCGGCATGTTGCGGCGAACTTCAAGGCGGCCGCTGTCGTATTCGATGCGGCAAAAGTCTATAAAGGCGCGCACTTCGGCGCTCGGCTCGCGTGCGCGCGGCCACACAAGCCCGGTGTTCATCGTCGGAATATTGGCCGCCACCTCGCGCACTTCGATGCGGCTGCCTTCAAGTGACCACGGCCGATACATCATATCTGAAAGTATTGTGACGCCTTGGCGATGCGCGATCAGGCTGCGGATAGCCTCGACCAATTCGGTGCGAATGATGATGTTGGGCTGCAGATTGTGCGCACGCCAATAAGCGCCGGTCGTGAACTCGGCATCGTCGATGACGAGCTGGATATAGGGCTGGGCGGCGACGTCGGCGAGCGTGACGATTTCCTGGCTGAGCAGCGGATGCTTGGGCGGCAGCCACAGCCGCCGCATGGAGTGAACGAGCGTGTGGCTTAACAGCTTCTGGCGATTGGATAGATTCGATACCAGCATCAGCGCCAGATCGTGTCTGCCGTCGATCAGGCCTGCTTCGAGGTTCAGTCGTTTTTCTTCCATGACACGGACTTGGATATTCGGAAACGTTCTCTGAAAGCGCGATAGAAGCGGCGCGAGGAAGTAGCCGGCGACCGTAATGGTTGTCGCAAGTTTGAGCGTGCCTTCCATTTCGCTGTCGGGGCGCGCCAACGCTTCGTTGGCGCCTTCGACCGCGGACAAGATATTGCGGCAATGCGCCAGGAAACGATGACCTTCGTAGGTCAGATCAAGTCCGCGCGGCTGCCGCTGGAATAGTTTCATCCGCGACAATGTTTCGAGTTCACTCACCGCCTCCGTAACCACCGAGGGAGAGATTCCGAGCATGGAGGCTGCGGCGCTGATCTTGCCGCTTTCGGCGACGGCGATGAAATAGCGAATCTGCCGGAACGTCACCAAAGCCATGAAGCGTTCTGGCCGCAGGTTTCCGTCCTGTTCTCCGTTCTTTGATTTGTTTTGCCTAGGCATGCTGCAATTCTTTGCACATATGCGCACCGATTAATCAGCACTCGTTTGGCTTTTCCGAAATCGCAATTCTGGAATTTGAAATTTACAATACCGAAGCTCGCTTGCAACTTGAAGCTCATTCACTACGCACCGGGATGCGACAGTGATCGCCTGCAGGATTTCGACGACTGGAACTTCGACAATGCAGGTATCGCAAGAGCATGTTGGGTTGCGAAGGCGGACGCGGTCTGCCGGCCGAGATTCGCAACCGCGCCTGAAAAAGTGATGGGTTCGGTGAACAGTACGATCCTCGGCAGCATCCGCTTCATCTGTTGTCGTCAGCGCACAAGCGGATCGTACGCGATCGGCACGGCGGTGCGGTCGCGACGCGCATCACGTGCAGAACAAATTCTCGAGCCTTAGCGCCACGTTTGCGGACCGGGCCGTGGGAGAACGTGGCACCGCGCTAAGGCTTTCAATTTCCACCTAACAAAGGGGCTTATGATGATCGATTGTGTTGCAACATTCGGAAGGAACCGCGCGCCGTTCTTGCTTGCGGCGGCCGCGGTCGGCGCGGCGCTTGTCGCGGCGCCCGCTCACAAAGCTGCGGCGGTCGAAATGTCGCCGGCTGCGAAGGCCGTCGTCGATTACGACAAGTCGGGCGCCAAGCCGGGCAAGAAATATCGCATCGCTTACCTGACCGAATGCGTCGACAATCCGTATTGTCTTGCGCGGCTTGCCGGGCTCAAAGCGGCCGCCGCCAAATACGGCTTCGAGTTCAAGATCTTCGATGCGAATTTCAGTCCGGCTACGCAAGCGAAGGTGGTCGAGAACGCCGTCACCGAAGGCTTCGACGGCTATCTGTTCGGTCCGGCCGCGGCGCAGCCCGGCTGCGGTCTTTACAACCGCCTGCTCAAGCCGACCGGCAAGCCGGTCGTCTCGATCGACATCGCGATGTGCGGCGATCCGGACTACACGCCGGGCCTCGCCGCGACGTTGACCATGCAGGGTCCGGCGCACTTCAACGAGGCTATCGACACCGCCTTCGCGTCCTGCACCGGCAGCTGCTCGGTGGCAGCGGTCGGCGGCTTCGTCGGCTCCGACCTGTTCACCTATTGGGAAAACGCCATCAAGGAGGGAGCCAAGAAATATCCCAACGTGAAAGTCGTGGTGGACGAGCCGGCTAATTTCGATCCGCGCATCGCGCTGACGAAAATTCAGAGTGCGCTGCTGGCGCACCCTGACATCAGCATCATTATTTCGTCATGGGATGACATGTCGCGCGGTGTCGAACAGGCGGTCATCGCCGCCGGCAAGACCCCTGGCAAGGACATCAAAATCTTCTCCGGCGGCGCTACCAAAGTCGGGGTCGCCAAGGTCAAGGCAGGCACCTGGGCGCAGACCACCGCTTATCTGCCCTATCAAGAAGCCTACTATGGCGCGGTCGCGTTGATGATGGCGCTCGAGGGCAAGCCGATCAATGCCTACATCGACGAAGCTCTGTTGCCGGAAGTCGTCAGCACCACCGGCACGATCTTCATCACCAAGGCCAACGTCGACAAGTACGAGCCGGTTTACTGAGCGGTCGCAACGCCATTGGGGTTCCGGGCCGTCCTGGCCCGGAACCCTGCGACTAAGCAGTGGTCACGATGGTGCAGTCTCCGATCGGCAGCAAGCGGATCAGCGAGTCCACGCTCGCCATCCGCGTGCGCAACGTTTCGAAGTCGTTTCCCGGCGTTCAGGCGCTGCGCAAGGTGAGCTTTGTACTGGAGACCGGCGAAGTGCACGGGTTGGTCGGCGCCAACGGCGCCGGCAAGTCGACATTCATCCGCATGCTCTCGGGCGCGAGCACGCCCGACACCGGCGACATCGAAGTGCAGGGCCGGCCGATCTCGTTCGAGGATCCGCGCGCGCAGCGCAACAACGGCATTGCGGCGATCTATCAGGAACTGACCATAATCCCGGAGATGTCGGCGCTGTCCAACGTCTTCTTGGGCGAACTGCCGCATCGCTGGTTCATCGTCGACCGCGGCGGCATGGAGAAACGCTTTCGCGAGCTCGCGCAATGGATGGGCGTGAAAATCGCGCCGCATGCCATAGCCAATACGCTGTCGGTCGCCAATCAGCAGATGCTGGAAATCATGCGTGCCGTCCACGCCGAGCACGACGTTATCATCATGGATGAGCCGACCGCGCCACTCGGCCCGTTCGAGCGAGCGCGGCTATACGAGTTGATCGGCAGGCTGAAGGAAAACAACGTCTCGATCATTTTCATCTCGCACGACCTCGACGAGGTGCTGCGCCTGTGCGACCGCGTCTCGGTGATGCGTGACGGCCAGCTCATCGAAACGCGGCTTTCTGCAGCCTGGACCAAAGACTCGCTGGTGAAGGCGATGCTGGGCGATGTGCAGATCGTTCCCGGCCGTAAGCGCGAGCGCGGACAGGTCAAAGAACTTCTGCGCGTGCGAAATCTTTCACTGCCCGGCAAAGTCTCTGGTATCAACTTTGAGCTCGGCGAAGGCGATGTCCTCGGCATTGCCGGGCTTGTGGGTGCGGGCCGGACCGAAGTTCTCCGTTCGATCGCGGGCCTCGAATCCTCGTCCGAAGGCAGCATGGCGATTGATGGGCAGGAATGCTCGTGGCCGCCATCAGTTGGCAGGGCGATCGAGCGTGGCATCGCGCTCGCGCCGGAAGATCGCAAGCGCGAAGGGCTTGTGCTCTCGCGTTCCGCCCTCTCGAATCTTTTGCTTGCGGATATTGGTTCCGTCGCGCGGGGACCCGTCATCTCGCCGAGCGCGCGGCGGGCAACCGCAACGATGCTGGCCCGGCAGATCGGGTTCAATCCCGACCGGCTCGACACCGACGCGCTCCATCTTTCCGGCGGCAATCAGCAGAAGCTCGTCATCGGTAAGTGGCTGCATCGCCGGCCACGCATCCTTTTGCTCGACGAGCCGACCCGCGGCATCGACCTCGGCGCCAAGCAAGAGATTTTCCAGACCATTCGCAGCCTCAGCGATCAGGGCATGGGCGTCATTCTGGTCTCGTCCGATCTGGAAGAGGTCGTCGAGCATGCGGATCGCATTCTGGTGATGGCGCGCGGCAAACAGATCGCCACCCTCGACGGTCATGAGGCGAGCGTCGAGCGCATCCTCAATCTCATCTTCGCCGTTGAAGACCGACCCGCCATGGCAGGAGCGAATTAGCTTTGCGAGTCCTCGAATGACGACAATTAACACAGCGCGTCCTGTGACCCGTCCTGTGGCGGCGTGGCGCGATCAATTGCCGACGCTGATCCGCGTCTACGGCATCATCCTGACCTTGGTGCTGCTGGTCGCGGTGGTCGGCATCGGCAATCCCGCCTTCCTGTCGGCACAGAACATCTTCAACATGCTGTCGCAGTGGGCGCCGGCCGGAATCATGGCGGTCGGCATGACATTCGTCATCCTGACCGGCGGCTTCGATCTGTCGGTGGCGTCGGGTTATTCGCTATGCGCCGTGGTCGCTGCCTATGTCGGGCAAAGCTATCCGCCATCGATCGCTTTCGCGGCGGCGATCGTCGTTGGGCTATTGTTCGGATTGGCCAACGGTCTGCTCGTCGCCGTGGTCCGCATCAATCCCTTCATCACCACGGTCGGCAGCGGCTTCGTCATCAATGGCGTCGCGCTGGTCATGACCAAGAACGCCGCCTTCCTGGTCGATAATCCCGATTTCGGCACGCTCGGCGCCGGGCGATGGCACGGCGTTCCTTACTCCGGCATGCTGCTGATCGTCTTCCTTCTGGTGTTCGGTTTCATCCTGGCGCGCACCGTCTACGGCGAGGCGATCTATTCGGTCGGCGGCAACTACGAAGCCAGCCGTCTCTCCGGCATCCGCGTCCGCACGGTGGTCGCCAGTACCTATGTCGTGCTCGGTGGCTGCATCGGCCTTGCCGGCAGCATCATCGCCTCGCAACTGTCGTCCGCGCAGGCCAACCTCGACCCCGGCATTATTTTCGATGTGCTCACCATCGTGGTGGTCGGCGGGACTTCGTTGTCGGGCGGCGTCGGCGCGATGTGGCGCACGGTCGTCGGGCTCGGAATCATCGCGACAATCTCGAACGGCTTCGTGCTGCTCGATATCAGTCCGTACTATCAGTCGATCATCAAGGGGGCGATCATCGTCGCGGCGCTAGCGCTCGACGGCGGCCTGACTCGCCTGGTGCGCGCCAAATGAAGAACACTTGAGGCCGTAGCGCGTTCTTTCAACGTCGCCGGCCTTGCTCGTGCGGGATTGAAATCATCAAGGAGAGTTCTGTGGCCAAGAGTTTTGCCCTCGAAGAGACGACAATCGACCAGGTTCACGACGCCTACCGGGCAAAGACCCTGACATGCGTCGAGCTCGTGCAGGGCTATCTGGATAGGATCGCGGCCTACGATCAGAAGGGACCGGCGCTGAACGCTTTTGTGGCGCTCAACGCGGACGCGCTGACGGAAGCCGCCGCGCTCGATGCAGCCTTCCAGCAGTCCGGAAAGCTGAGCGGCCCGCTGCACGGAATCCCGATCGCGGTCAAAGATCAGGCCGAGACCAAGGGCATTCCGACGAGCTTCGGGTCAATCGCGATCAAGGGCTATGTTCCAAAGGAGGACTCGACGCTCGTTGCCAAGCTCAAAGCGGCCGGCGCGGTCATCCTCGGCAAGACGACCTTGCCCGATTTCGCCACCTCCTGGTTTGGCTATTCGTCCGCCAGCGGCGAAACCAAGAACCCCTACGATCTCGCCCGCGATCCGGGCGGTTCGAGCGCCGGCACCGGCGCGGCGATCGCCGCCAACCTCGCGGCCGTCGGTATTGGCGAAGACACCGGCGGTTCCATCCGCGTGCCGGCAAGCTTCGACAACCTCGTCGGCGTGCGCGTGACGCCCGGCTTGATCAGCCGCAAGGGTCTTTCACCGCTCGTGGTCTTTCAGGACACCGCGGGTCCCATGGGGCGCAATGTCAAGGACACCGCGATCGTGCTGGACGCGATCGTCGGCTACGATCCGCTCGATCCCTACACGACTGCCTATGTGATCGCCGGCCACAAAGGCAGCTACACCGAGCATCTCGACCCGAACGGCCTGAAGGGCGCCCGCATCGGCGTGCTGAAGGAGGCCTTCGGCAGCGACAGCGACCCCGATTGCGCTGAAGTGAACAAGGTCGTGCGCGCGGCGATCAAATCAATCGCGGCGGCCGGCGCCGAAATCGTCGACGTCAGTCTGCCGAATATGATGGACTTTATTATCGAGACGTCGCTCTACATCACGCATTCGCGCCACGACATCAACGCCTTCCTCGGCAAGAATCCGGCGTTCGCCTATTCGTCGCTCGATGCGATCTACAAAGACGGCAAATACCACAAGAATCTCGATCTCATCAAAGACATCATGTCGGGTCCGGAAAAGCCTGAGGACGATCCGGAATACTATCGCAAGCTCGCCGCGCGCGACGCATTTCAGCGCGCCGTCGTCAACATCATCGCCGCCAACAAGCTCGACGGTATTTGTTTCCCGTCGTGCCAGGTGCTGCCGCCGACGCGCGAAGAATTGAACAACGGGCGCTGGACGGTTCTGACTTTCCCGACCAACACGTTGATCGCTGCTCAGACATGGTTGCCGTCGATTTGCCTGCCGGCCGGTTTCT
>CAWJRE010000002.1:0-87500 GCA_963845075.1 uncultured Alphaproteobacteria bacterium
ACCATAGACGAACGAGCCTGCTATCTGTCGCTCAATCTGCGCTGGGTTGACCGCATACCCGGGATCGGTCGCCGCAACGATGCGATGGATCTTAATCTTGCTGTCGCCGACAACGGAAATTTCGGTCGCCCCGGCGACGTAGCTGCCGAATGACATCATTTGCGCGATTCCGCGATGAACACCTTGCGCGCGGGGCTTTTCCCATTCGATCTTTTCCGCCACCGCATTTAGGACGGCGAGATGCTTGGGATGTTTCCTCATCAGCTTGCGCCTGAACTCGAGCGGATCCTCGCCGACCGAATGAGCCAGCTCGTCGATGAAACACTCAAGATAGATGGCGTTGTGGTTGATGTTCACGCCGCGCCAGAAGCCCGGCGGCACGTGCGGGTTGCGCATGGAATGATCAATCAGCAGGTTCGGAATGGTGTAACCGATCCCCGATTCTGGTCGCTCGGGTTGAGACCCTGGAACGTGACCGGATCGCGTCCACTCTGCAGATTCTCGGGACGCACGGAGGCGAGGATTGATTGCCCCGATATCCGCATATGAAATGCGGTCAAATTCCCATTCGCGTCAAAACCGCCAACCATCTTCGCCTGGGTGACCGGATGGTACCGCCCGTGCGTCATGTCCTCTTCACGCGACCAGAGCAGCTTCACCGGCGTACCTGGCATCTCTTTGGCGATTGCCACAGCCTGCCGTATAAAGTCAGTGAAGCCACGCCGCCCGAAACCGCCCCCGAGCGTAACTTTGTGGACCTCGCACTTGGGGGCCGGCAGGCCAGACGCCTCGATAACCGCCGCGAGCGCGGCGTCGCCATTCTGGGTAGGACACCAAACCTCGCACTTGTCGGCCGTGTAGAGCGCGGTCGCGTTCATCGGCTCCATGGTCGCGTGGTTTTGGTACGGGTACGAGTAAACTTCCTCCACCTTCTTTGCCGCGTTGGCGAGCGCGGCTTTCGCATCGCCATTCTGGTTGCCGACAAACGCCTGCTCGGCATCAAGCCCGGCCTTCAGCCATTCGGCAATCGACGCACTCAGACCTTGGCGTTCTCGCCTTCGTCCCACACGATCGGGAGAACATCGAGCGCCGTTTTGGCTTGCCACCAGGTGTCCGCAACGACGGCTGCCCCGGATTCGCCAACCCGGACGACTTTCTTCACGCCCTTCATGCCCATGACTTTTTCGGCGTCGAAGCTTTTCACTTTGCCGCCGAAAACGGGACAATCCCTGATAGCAGCATTGAGCATGCCTGGTAGTGTAATGTCGATGCCGTAGACCAATTTGCCGGTGAGCTTCTCGAGAGTATCGAGCCGTTTTACCGGCTTGCCGGCGATCTTCCAGTCCTTCGGGTCCTTGAGTTGGACTTCTTTCGGTGCCTCGAGCTTGCCGGCAGCATCCGCCACCTTGCCGAAAGTCGTCATGCGACCGGAAGTCTTGTGCGTGATGACGCTACCAGCTGCGCTGCACTCTGAGGACGGGACATTCCAGCCATTGGCCGCAGCCTGGATCAGCATCTGACGGGCCGCCGCGCCACCTTTCCGAACGAGTTCTTGCGATTCACGGATTCCGCGGCTCCCCGCGGTGAACATGCTACCCCACGCCTGTTTGCGAGCGAGGTTCTGGCCTGGAGTTGGATATTCAATCGTGACTTTGGACCATTCGCATTCGAGCTCTTCCGCGACCAGTTGGGCGAGACCCGTTATCGTCCCCTGACCCATTTCCGATTTGGCAATACGGACAACTACGGTCTCGTCTGGCTGGATCGCCACCCATGCATTGATTTCCGGTCCGCCGACTGTGGCCGAAGCGCCGCGGGGACCAAAGGGAAGTTCGAGGCCGAGTGCGAGCCCTCCGCCGCCTGCTACGGCGCCGATAACGAACGAGCGGCGATTTATTTGCGGAGCGTAAATCATGGCATCCTCCCTCTTCACGCGTTCGTCACGGCGTGAATTGCTACGCGCACCTGCTGGAAGGTACCGCAGCGGCAGATATTGGTGATGGCAGCGTCGATGTCGGCGTCAGTGGGTTTCGGCTTCTCCATCAGGAGCGCGGCCGCAGCCATGATCATCCCGCTCTGGCAGTAACCACATTGCGGCACGTCATGCTCGAGCCAAGCCTTCTGGACGGGGTGCAGAACACCGTTCTGAGCGAGTCCTTCGATGGTGGTGACCTGCTTGCCCTCGGCCTCGCTGATTGGCAGGGAACATGAGCGGATTGCCGTACCGTCAATGTGCACGGTGCACGCTCCACATTGCGCAATGCCGCAGCCATATTTTGTGCCGGTAAGGCCCACCTGCTCGCGCAACACCCAAAGCAGCGGCGTTGTGGGATCGACTTCGATGTCGTGCGGCTTACCGTTGATTGTAAAACGGGCCATTTACTTCTCCTCCCTGTTGTCGCGTTCGGGAAAGAATTGAGACCGCGGTCTATGATGAACAAGAAGTAAGAAAGGCTAGCACTTCCGTGCGCTCGGCGGAACATCCTCGACCCAGCGACTTCCGCTGTGGGGTCATCAGCGACGTTTTGAGCGCGCGCCAGCCACTTCCGCTTTGCCCCGATTTCGGATGTATTGCTGTCTGGCAGCAAACGACGTTGAGGGCCAAATTTGGAACTCGCACCGACTACTTGAGAACGGGACGGCGGCCAGATGCGGAGCGCGGCTCATCCGTGGGCGGTCCCCTCGCCCGGAGGCGCGGCGTCTGGCGCCAGGACCAGCTCCGCGTCGTCGATGACGTAGCGGACATATTTGTAGTCGCGGATGAAGCTGATCCGGCCGTCCGTCCATTCCAGCCACATCAGGTAGCTGGGCTTCGCCGCCTGAGGATCCTCGTAGACCGCGATCACCTCGCGGCCATCGAGCCAGGCGGGGGCGAGCCGCACCGGGGCGCTGCGCGAATAGATGCCGAAGAACATGCCGACGTCGGCGGCGCCGGCGCGCAGCGGGTAGGTCGACTGGATCAGCCGCACGTCGTCGGCCAGCATCGCGCGCAGCCCGTCCCAGTCGCGCCGGTTGAACAGCGCGACATAGCGGGCCACGGCGGGTGACGGCGGGCGCGGCGCGGGCTGGGCCGGCGCCTGGGCGTTGATGGCCTTGAGCCGGGCCCGCCCGCGGGCGAGGTGGGCCTTCACCGCGTTGACCGTGAGGTCGAGCATGGCGGCGATCTCCTCCAGGGACTGGTCGAGCACGTCCTTGAGGATCACCACGCTGCGCTGCACGGTCGGAAGCTCCACGAACCGCGACACCGCCGTTTCGACCGCCTCCCGCCGCATCAGCACCTCCACAGGATCTGGGCTTTCCGGATCGGCGACCTCGTGGGCCGCCTCGATGGGCTCGGCCGCGCGGATCGCGCGGCTGCGCAGCAGGTCCAGCGCGCGGTTGTGGGCGATCCGGAACAGCCAGGCGCGCAGTGGCGGCGCCTCCTCCAGTTCGTCCAGGGCGACGAAGGCCCGGGCGAAGGTGTCCTGCACCACATCCTCGCCCTCGATCACCGAGCCCATCAGGCGCGCGCAGTAGCGGTGAAGCTCCGGCCGCAGCTCGCCGGCGAGCGCCAGAAGCTCGGCGTGGCGCGCCGTGGGCGGCGAGGATGGGCCTTCGCTCAAGCCGCCTCTCCCTCGAGGACCGTGATCCCCGTATCGCCCTTCAGGCCGAAGGCGACGCCCGTGGCGTACTGCGGATCGTCCAGCACCGCGACCAGGTGGTCGCCGAACTGGCGGGGCGGCAGCGGCGCGCCGAACCGGGCCAGGAACGCCTCGCGCTCGATGCCCATCGCCCGCGCGTAGGCGCTGGCGCCCGCGTCGCCGACCCCGGTCCCGCCGATGATCTGCATGCGGCACGATCGCCTGGAAGCGGATGCCCAGCCCCTTCTGCTCGGCGACCCCATTGGCGTATTTGGCCATGAACCAGAGCATGCGCTTGGCGCCGGCGTAGCCGCCCGAGAGCGGCGATCCGTTCACGGCCGCGCCGCTCGATCCCACGAGGACGCGGCTTCCCGGCTTGAGCGGCAGGTTGAGCGCCGCCTGCATCCAGTAGAGCCCGGCCTTGACGTCGGTCTCCCAGGTCGCGGTGAAATCCGCCCAGCTCAGCTGGTCCAGCCGACCCATCGCGCGGCGTCGCGCCGGCGTTCAGCACCAGGATGTCCGGGCGGACCTCGGCGAGGATGCGCTGGGCGGCCCCCTCGTCGGTGACGTCGGCCGGGATCACGGCGACGCCGAGCCTCTGCTGCACCGCTGCGAGCGCGGCCTGGTCGCGCGCCACGACCGTCACCCTGGCGCCCTGGTCCACCAGGGCCTCGACGAGTCCGAGGCCCAGGCCTCGGCTTCCGCCGGTCACCACGATAGTCTTGTCCTTGAGGCTCATGGGTTATCCTCCAGTGTCTAGATATAACCAGAACGATCGATGCACGGAAAAGGAGTCAATTGATGCCGCCGCGCCACTCCTCACCTTGACTCGGTCTTTGTGGTCGGTTATCGTCTCGCGTGTTCCTGGGAGGCTCATCGGCCTCCTGAAACTAGGACGTTCGGGGCTGTCCCGCTTCAACACCTGTGGCGCAAGACATCGCGGTCGAAGGTCGCCGCCAATCAAGAGGCTTCAAAACAACCGCTCATCTCAGCTGGATCAGAACTCAAGACATAATATTCAAGGTAACTATAAAAAAAGGCTGCGCTGCAGGGCCGCAACCTGGGAGGAATCTGAGCTGGCAGGACCGAGTTCTCGGATCTTAGGCACACTTCAGCGGCGGCATAATAGTCAGATCTGTGCCCTCGCGGAGTCCCAATCATTTTTTCTCGTACTGCCGAACAACTTGCCGGAAACTTTCCCCTGCGGTCAGATTTGTTGCTCGGTTGTAGTGTTTGTTCGTCAGGTCGAGATCGGTGTGGTGCAGAAGAGCGCTCCCGAGATGCGGGTTCTTTCCAGCCAGATGGGCAGCGCTTGAGACAGCAGAGGTGCGGAACAAGTGCGGACTCACCTTTACGCCGACTGTCACAAGGGTGCTAACACTGAGCACGTCGGTCAGATGGTTGTCCGTAATCGGAGTGCCATCCTTTACGGAGAGCCAGAGCGCCGAAGGTGGGTTATTTGACCGCGCCAGCACTGGCCGATATTGGCTTAAGTAACGGTCAATGAACGGCGTGAGCAGTTCGTCAACGGGTTGCTCGTCCTCACGCTTTTCCTTCGTCTCCGACGCCGAGAGTACGATCCACCATCTGCCCTCAATTTTCACGAATGAACGGCCGATCTCCAAAGCAGTGAAGTTCTTTCGTCGGACCGGACAGAGTGCCAAGAGCGCGACCATCAGTCCGTTGCGAAACTGCAAAGCGCGGCCAAGGTCCGTCATGGTTTCGGAGAGTTCGGCCTCGTGCATTAAGGTCAAGCCGGCCTCGACGAGGACCTCGGCCAAAACCGCGCGATCGAATTTCGAGCGCGGTCGCTTCACCAGAGCAAGATCTTTCTCTATTTCGGAGAGCCAACGAAAGTCGCCACCAGGGGCGATGATTTGAGCGACGAGCCGCAGCGTGGCGATCAAGTCGTGCGCCGTTGTTGACGCGACACGAGCTTTCAGGTCGGCGAGATATGCGTCGACCTTATCGGTCGTCACGTTTACTGCAGGCGTTCCTTCCGATTGGAGCAGACTGCGTCGATGAAGAAAACCGAGGAAGCACGCGTACCGCTCGGTATAATGGGTACGCGTCGTTGGCCTGAGGTGACCAGCACGACCGCCTGCTTTAAGTCGCTCGGGAGGTTGGCAAGCTGCGATCCAAGCACTGCGATCGGCCACTGGCCACAAGGCGAGCGGCAGCGAACGAGTCTTGTACTCAGCTAATGAGATTTTGTTTGCACCGGGCATACCGACACGTCCTGTAGACACGTCCTGCATCAGCCATCAGCGTCGAATTTGGATTTGCTCACGGATGAGCTTGCCGAACTGCTGCGTCGCCTCCATCGTCTCTAAGCCGCAGTAGAACTTGATCGTCGTCCATATATTGCGATGTCCAAGCAGCCGCCGTACGGTCTCGTAGTTTCCTGGATGATGTTTGAGATAGAACGCCGCTGCGGCATGGCGAAACTGGTGCGCGGTGATGTGAAGTCCAGTCGCCTTCTCAATCCGCTCGGTAATCTGCTTGCTGAAAAAAGCTTCATCTTTGGCTGACCACCCTCGCCGGGGAAGAGCCACGAAGCATTCGCGCCTCGCAATAGCGTCGGCCTAAACTCAAGAATATATTCTTCGATGAGATCCGTCAGCTCCTGATCGAATTTGAAATTCAAATCGACCCGATTCTTCACGTCATAATACGGGAAGACGAGCCAATAGGGTGTGTTCAGCCCGCCCGGCTTGATAAAATTTCTGGCCCAGCTCAATGCCGATCAAATTGCGCAGCCGGATAGGCGCAAACGTGAGGATCGCGATTGCCACAGCGAGCTGGCAGGCTCGCCGGTGAGCAGTTGGTCGAATTCCGATTGAAGTAAGAACAACGGGTAATTTGGCCGTTGCTCGTACAGACGGCTTGGTCTGCCGAATGGCCAATAGGTGCCCAACTCCACAACTCCGTCTGCCTCGGCGGTAGCCCAGAATTCGCGTGATATCCCGTGGCGACCGTCGTTTTTAAAATAATGGGCATGGAGTTTGCCTTGATGCAGAAAGTTCCGCAGTCGCTGCGCGGTGTGGCCTGCGATCTGCGGCCACGCGTCGGGGACCAGCGGCCGGGAGAAGATCCGCACGGCCTGCTCAATGGGATCTTCTGGTTTAGGTTCTTGCTGTGATGCAGCCGTCAATTCGGCGGAGGTCCACTGCTCAGCGAACCAGCGTCGTGCGGCGGTGGCGATCGCCGCCCGTAAGGGTAGATGGCCGTCCGGGCAAAAATCGAACACGAGGATTCTTTCCAAAGCGCGTGGTGATCATCCTGATTCTCAGCGGCGCCTCAATTGCTCCCCGAAATGGACCCGTCATTATTCATTAAGGCTACCATGGGCGTTTGGTGGTCAATTGCTGCGCGCGGCCTGTCTTGAAATATTTGCCGACCCGAATCTCGCTACCTATAGTATTCCTGACGCGACTTCGTTTGACGGCCTTGCGCAACAAAACATTGATATCCTTGAGTTTTATATTGATCTAACGCAAATCGGATTGGTGCCGGGCGGCTTCGGGCATCACGCCCTGCGGTACTACGGCCGCGGCGGGAGGTGCTGTCCCTGCACTGGGCTTGCGAGCCGGCGGGTAACGCCCGCCGCGCGAACATCCCAGGAAGCATGGCCTGGAGCTGAGTCAGGAGGTCAAAGCCCTGACGAGAGCCGCAGCGGTGCGCCGGAAGGCGAGCGCGCCCCGCAAGCAGAGGCGTTGCGCAAGCAACGCATTCTGTGGCGCGCCTCCGCCCCGAACGCGGACAAGCGGCGCTCGTTGCGCACACTTGTTTGCGCGGCGGACAATGGTTCGATTGCGTCTTTCGGCGCTCCGCTCCCCTCGCTTTTCTTCGCGCGAGCGGTTGAGTTTTTTGAACTTGGCGTGGTGGTGGCAAAGACTCGGACGCGATCGCGCCGCGAGAACGGATATGTTTGTCCGACATCACGCTCGTGTCCCGGACGCGGTGCAGCGCGCCAGCGGTGCACCGCAGAGCCGGGACCTTCACAAGCGCGGCGCTTGCGACGATCCCGGGTCTGCAGCGCAACACTTGCGTGCTGCGCTGCGCCCGGGAAACGTGAACACGGCGGGAGAAGGAGCCGATGACTTGATGCGCAAAGCCGAGAATTTCACCCCCGAAGACTTTCAGAAGCGCTTCGATGCCGCCGCGCAAGCCGCGCAGCGCGAATATTGCGACATCTTCGAATTCTGGCGCGCCTGCCGGCTGAAAAGTTGCCGGCGCTCGAAAGCCTGCGGCGGCGATCCGCAGCTTTGTCTCAAGCGCGGCTATGCACAGGTACCGCACGAACTCTCCGATCGCGCCCTGGCGCGCGTCATCGCGGCAACCGCCGCCGACGCCGACCGGCCGACCAAACTGGCTCGCCAGATGAGCCCGCAGAGCTTCTATCTATGGCCGCTTAAGGAGAAACAATGAGCCAGCGGCTGGCGCAGATTTGTAGGGTGGGCTGAGCGGTAGCGAAGCCCACGCGAGCACCTCTGCGACGACTGCGCTCGTTCGGTGATGCGCTGTTCGGTGATGCATAGCGTAGGCACGGCGCGTTCGCGCCTTTGCCCACCCTACGGATGAGTTGGAAAATATGCGCTCAAGGCTGCCGCAAGCGATCGAGCACGACGCTCGAGGCAAAGCCGTCCGGGATCTGGCCGGTGGCGACCTGGAAATTGCGGATGGCAATGCGCGTGCGCGGACCAAGAAGCCCGTCCGGCTCGCCGATGTCGTAGCCGCGGCGCGCCAGCAATTGCTGCATCTCGAAACGCTCGCTCATCGACAGCGCGCGCTCCTCGCGCGGCCAGGCCTGCACGAACGGCCCGCCGCCGCGCAGCCGGTCGGCAAGATGGCCGATGGCGAGCGCATAAGCCTCGGCCGGATTGTATTTCATGATCACGCGGAAATTCTGCAGCATCAGAAAAGCCGGGCCGCGGGCGCCGGCCGGCAACAGCAGAAAGGCCTTTTCGGACGGCCGTGGGAACGGCCTGTCGCCCGCGCGCTTGACGCCCAGGCCTTCCCATTGCGCGATGGTCATTTGTTTGGTGCGGTCGGCGAGCAAATAGTTGAAGCCCGCCGGCAGCACCACTTCGTAGCCCCAGCTTTCGCCCGGCACCCAGCCGTCGGTTTTCAGATTGTTGGCGGTCGAGGCGATCACGTCGGCGATCGAGTTCGACCACGTCGCGGCGGCCGTCATGATCGAAGTCCACCGCGAAGCGCTTGAACGTGGTCGGCATGAACTGGGTCGGGCCGAAGGCGCCGGCCCAGGAGCCGATCAGCCGGTCAGGCTTGACGTCGCCGCGGGCGAGGATTTCCAGCGCCGAGAGAAATTCCTCGCGGAAGTAATCGCGGCGGCGGCCGACGCAGGCGAGCGTCGCCGTCGAGCGCAGCACCGAGCGGTCGCCGCCCTTGGTGCCGTAGTTCGATTCCACGCCCCAGATGGCGGCGATGATGTGCCGATCGACGCCGTACGCGCGCTCCATCGCCGAGAAAACCGAGGCGTATTGCGTCAACAGTTCGCGCCCGCGCGCGATGCGTTCGTCGCTCACCAGAAGGTCGAGATAGTCCCAGGGCGATTTGTTGAACTCCGGCTGGGCGTCGAGCAGATCCATGATGCTCAGGTCGGGCGTGAGCCCTGCCGTCAATTGCTCGAACGCCTCGCGGCTGATGCCGCGCCGCTCGGCCAGCGGCTCCATGCCGGCGACGCAATTGCCGAAATCGGCGGCGGCGGCGCGGATGGCGTCGGCCGTCATCAGCGGATGGCGCGAGGCGCCCGATTGCCCGCTCCATTCGCGCGCCGC
The DNA here is from genome assembly GCA_963845075.1 of uncultured Alphaproteobacteria bacterium. GTDB lineage: Bacteria > Pseudomonadota > Alphaproteobacteria > Rhizobiales > Xanthobacteraceae > BOG-931. Next base: position 9,422 of record CAWJRE010000002.1, read on the forward strand.
GCCGCCCTGAGTCTGAGCCTGCGCCGGAACCGAAGACTGCGCGGAGGGTTGAAATATCCGGCCCAGCCAGTTGTCTTCCGCCAACTGCTGTCGGCCCGGTTGCGGTTGCGATGTTGGCTGGGCGACTGCCGCTCCCGACAGGCCGAAGCCGATCAGAAGGGCTGCAACGACGCGGAGGATTTGCGCAAGGATCGTCATGGAGAGTCTCGTCGGCCGACAGGCGCGCTTTCTCTTGTTTGCACCGGCCGCCGTTATGTTACAGGACCGTTAAGCTGTCGGCTTGGCGAAGCGGCTCGTTGTCTCAGGTCCGATCCGCTGTGGTTCTGCGTATATATTGGCGCTCTGTATATACCAGGCGGCAATGTGCGACTGTTAGCATGTGCGGCAGTTAACATCATCGGCCGGCGTTGCGGCGCGCGTCGTTTCCCGTGCCGTCCCTAATTGGACAAAGATTTAGGCGATAACGCGTCCCCTATTCAATCGTCTCCCCTTTCAACGGCACCACATGACATCGAGAATTCGCAAAGCTGTGTTTCCCGTGGCCGGGCTTGGTACCCGGTTCCTGCCCGCGACCAAAGCCATGCCCAAGGAGATGCTGCCGGTGGTCGACCGGCCGCTGATCCAGCACGTCGTCGACGAAGCCCGCGAGGCCGGCATCGAGCATTTCATCTTCGTCACCGGGCGCAACAAGGGCGTCATCGAGGATCATTTCGACCGCCAGTTCGAGCTGGAGGTGACGCTGCTCGAGCGCCAGAAGCAGAAGGCGCTCGACGTGCTGCGTCACGATCTGCCCGAGCCGGGCTCGACCAGCTTCACCCGCCAGCAGGAGCCGCTCGGGCTAGGCCACGCGGTGTGGTGCGCGCGCGAACTGATCGGCCACGAGCCGTTCGCGCTCCTTCTGCCCGACGTGCTGGTGCAGCACGAGCGCGGCTGCCTCGCGCAGATGATCGATGCCGCGGCCGACCTCGGCGAGCGCGCCAACATCGTCGCCGTCGAGGAAGTGCCGATGGAGCGCATCGATCAATACGGCGTCGTCGGCGTCGGCGAGCAAAAGGGCAAGGTGTTCTCGATCACCGCCATGGTGGAGAAACCGCCGCGCGAGCGCGCGCCCTCGAACCTCATCATCACCGGCCGCTACATCCTGCAGCCGGAGATTCTCGATCTGCTGGCAAAACAAGACCGCGGCACCGGCGGCGAGATTCAGTTGACCGACGCGATGATCGCGCTCTCGCGCACGCAAAATTTCTACGGCCTGAAATTCGAGGGCCGCAGTTTCGACTGCGGCTCCAAGATCGGCTTCCTCGCCGCCAACGTCTCCTACGCGCTGGCGCGCGAGGACATCGCCCCCGGCTTCCGCGCCGAGATCAAAAAGATCATCGGCGAGAATGGAGCGTAGGGCGCTTTTATTGTCGTGTGGTTCTACCGCTGGTCCCCGCGAAGGCGGGGACCCAGAAGCAATCGCTTGCGTCATTGCGAGGAGTGAAACGACGAAGCAATCCAGTTCGCATGAGAAACCGGGATTGCTTCGCTTCGCTCGCAAAGACGAGACGAGGGTTCCGTCCGTGCTTGCGGATCAGCGCTGGGCGCGCACGCCAAGCAGAACCGAGGTCGCGTTGTAGGTAAAGGTCGGCTGGGTCGCGATCTGCCAGTCCTGGCGCACGGTCGCGTTCAACTGCCATTCGCGGGTCAGCTTGTAGACCGCGCCGATGGATGCGAACCAGCGGTTATCCTGCAGGCCGGAGCCCGGATAGACGTCGTTGCCGTAGCCGCCCTTGAGGATGCCGATCAGCCAATAGCGGAAGGCATGATCGACCTCGAGCGTGAGATCGCGGCTGAACTGCCCGGAAGCGCCATTGAACGTCGTTTCGTAGATTTGCGACGTCGCACTGAGCTTGGCGGAGGTCAGTGCGCTCGGCTGCCAGAGCACCGCGCCGTCGCCGATCACGCCCGCGACCTTGGGCAGTGTCGGATCTTTGTAGACGCGATCGACATAGCCGATCGCCATTTCACCGGTGAGCGAGCCGAACATGTTGACGGCCGCACCGACTTTTCCGGCGATGCCGACCGACTCGCGCTGCAGGTTGTTGCGATCGAACGGCTCGTCGTGCACGCGCTGATCGCCTTCCACTTGCACGAACGGCCGCAAGCCCGGATCGAGTTCGTAAGCAATGCGGCCGATGCCGCCATATTGATCGAAGTTGCGGTCGGCGTTGCTTGAATATTCGCCGTCGGTGAGCAGCGAAGGATTGTAAGTGGTGCGATCGAACGTACCTTTGAACGATACCGAGAGGCGGTTGAATTGCTGCGTGATGCCGACGGTTTGCCCGACGTCGAAGTTGATTGGCAGCTGCGCGACCCCGAACTGGGTGTTGGGGCTGCCCGGATTGTCGGTGTTGATGATGCCGCGCAGTTGCAGATTGATCGCCGTGTCGCGCGTGACATCGATGCGGCCATCGACCCTGGAATTCATGTACGGGACGTTGAGCGACGGCACCAGATCCTGGGTGTATTGCGTCCAGGAGCCGGCGATGTCGGCGGTGAGCGAGTGACGCTCCCAGTCCGAGCGCACGATCAGTTCCGGCGCGGCGACGACATAAGCGGCGGGCGGACCGCCGGGTATATGTTCGGGATTGGTGCTGGCGGCGCCCGAAAAGTCGAGCGAGGGAAGCAATATGAACGAGCCGGCGCGGATGCCGAGCGCCGCGTACGGATCAGGCTCGGCCAGGATCGGCAGCAGGCGTTGCGGCCGCTGCCCGAGCGCAAAGGTATTGGGCGGTTGCAGGTTCGGCGGTGGCGGGTTGGCGACATAGTCCGGCAAGTAGCTGCTGACCGCGTAGGTGTAAAATTGCGGCCCCGGCGCCGCCAGACTGCTGCCGGGGCGATTGGCGGCCGCGAGCGGATGAACCTCGGGCGGCGGATTGTTGACGAGCTCCTCCTGCAGCGGCGGCGGTGGCGGCGGCAAAGTTGCCCCGACCCGCATTGCGGCGCGCAGCGGATAGACCTCCGGCGGCGGCACTTTGATCTGCTGCGGAGCCGGTGGCGGAGCGATGGCCGGGTTGTAGGTCGGCACCGGCGTGAATGTCGTCTCCGGCGGCTGCGGCACGATCGTGCGGAGTACGGGCGGTGGTGCGGGCTTTTTGCGTTTGGCGCGCGTGACGTTGAGCGAATCGAAGCCGGTATCGGCGGCGCCCAAGCCGCTGGGGCTGCCGTAGGTCGGGGTCGCGCCGATCCGGTTCGGCGCGAATGTGTTGGTCGGCGGTGGCTCCTCGGCGGAGGGCCGCTTTTGCCCCGGCTTGCGAAAACGCGGCAACGTCGCCGGATTGCCTTGCAGCGACGGCTGCAACAGATCGGTGCTTGCGGCTGCCAGATTGGTGGATGGGGTCTGTGACGCAGCCGGGTCGGAAACGAGGACGACGAAAGCCGCGGCTGCCATGCCGCCGATCGCCGACGCGCCAAAGCGGCGCTTTGGGCGGGAGGATTCCGCACCCAAGGCACACACCAGCGCAACCGTCCGCGTCACCTCGGAAGCTGCCAAAGCAAACCACCGTTCAGGAGCCGAAATGGCGGCGCGCGATTCCTTTTCCGTGCGGCAACCGCGCGATTACCGGCACGGGCTGCCGCGCAGGCCCCGATGGTTAACGGAGTTAGAACAGATATGGTTAACGAGAGGTTGATTTGGGGCCCGGGCGCCCCCCAAACCGGCTCGGCGGTTGAGCCCCCAGAACCTAAGCCCTCACCACGTAAGCCCTTAGACCCAACCTTTGAGCTCGCGCATGGCAAGTTGCCAGACCATCAGCATGCCCGCCTCGCTGTCGTTCAGGCAGGGTATGGCGGCGAAGTTCTGCCCGCCGTAGCGCTTGAACACGTGCGCGTTCTCGACTGCGATTTCCTCCAGCGTCTCGAGGCAATCGGCGGAAAAGCCCGGCGTTATCACGACCAGATTCTTCACGCCCTTTTTGGCCAGCGCCTTCACGGTATCGATGGTGTAGGGCTGCAGCCATCGGGCACGGCCGAAGCGCGATTGATAGGTCAGGATCAATTTGGTGTCGTCGAGCTTGAGCTGCTGGCGCAGAAGCTCGGTGGTGCGAACGCATTGCCTTTCGTAGGGATCGCCCTTTTGCACATAGTCCTGCGGCATGCCGTGATAGGAGGCGACGATCACGTCGGGCGAAAACGGCAGCGCCTTCAGCTCAGCCTTGAGCGAGGACGACAGCACTTCGATGTAATAAGGATCGTCGTAATAGGCCGGCATGATCCGTATCGCCGGCTGCCGGCGCTGCCGCAGCAAAAAGCGGAACACTTCGTCGCCGACCGTCGCGGTGGTGGGCGCGGCATATTGCGGATAAAGCGGCATGACGAGAATGCGGTCGCAACCGCGCGCGACCAGCGCTTCGAGCCGCGAAGCAATCGACGGACTGGCATAGCGCATCGCCCAATCGACGATCACGTGCTTGCCGAGCGGCTCGAGAATGCCGGCGAGCTTCTCCGCCTGCGAACGGGTGATGGTCTTGAGCGGCAACTCGTTCTTTTCGCGGTTCCAGATCTTTTCGTAGTCGCGCGCCTTACGCCGCGAGCGCAGCGGCAGAATGATACCGTTGAGCACGAACTTCCACAGCAGCGTGTCTTTCTCGATGACGCGCCGGTCGCTCAGAAACTCTTTCAGATAACGGCGCACCGCTTTCGGCTCGGCCGCGTCCGGCGTTCCGAGATTGACCAGCAGCACGCCGATGCCCGCGATGGTCGGCATCGCTTCGTTGCTGGTCGCGCCCAGCGTCTGCGCACGCGCGGCCGCGACGGAACTCTCTGACGCGGCCGGCTCGGCCGGACCTGTCGGCGCCTCGCTGACCGCCGGAGCACGATTCGCAACGCCCGACGCGGATGCGGCTGCCAACAATGCGGATGACGACGGCGCTGATGAGGAGGGCGCAGGCGGTGACGATGGCGCGGGCGGCGCCATCACTTCGCTGTCGGCGGAACCAGTCGGCGGCACATCATTCATGAATTAAGCATACCCGATTATGAAGCGGCTTGCATGCACGCAAACGCCACGCAACACGCGCGCTTCTCAACGGCAACGCAACGTAACACTGCCGACGTCCGATGCATTGACCTCAAAGTTTAAATTCGAGTCTCACTACGGCCCGATTCCGCTGACTGGTGACAGGCCGCGCGATGCTTCCGCGCTGACATTTGTGAGGAACGCCATGCTTCACACTCTAAGTTTGCTCGCCGTCTTGCTCGTCGGTACCGGGTCGGCCTGGGCCCAAAGCGGCATGCCGCACACTCCTGCCGAGGAACGAGCCTGCCGCGGCGACGCGCATCGCTTTTGCAAAGACGTCCTGTCCGATGAATTCCAGGTGGCATCCTGTCTGCAGGAGCACCGCAATCACGTCAGCCCCGCCTGCCGCACAGTCCTGCAAGGCCGCGGACGATAGCCGGTTGACCGCCGCTATTCGGCCGCCTTGAGGAGCGCCGGCGATCCGGCCTGAAATTGTTCGAACAGCGCTGCTTCGTCGGCTTTCGCGGCGGCGAGGTGGCGTTGTTTGACATGGCCGAAGCCGCGTATCTTTTCCGGAATTGACGCAAGCGCCACGGCGACGTGATGATTGTCAGCCGTCAGCGCGTCCAGCGTTTTGGCAACCATCGCTTGATAATCTTCGATCAGCTTTCTCTCGGTGCGGCGCTCCTGCGTGCGGCCGAACGGATCGAAAGCCGTTCCGCGTAGGAACTTCAGGCTCGCCAGCAGCCGGAACGCGGGAAGCAGCCACGGACCGAAGCTCATCTTGCGCGGCAACCCGGTCGTACGATCGCGTCGGGCCAAAAGCGGCGGCGCCAGATGAAATTCGAAGCGCAGATTGTCGCCGTCGAACGTGTCGGCGACCTGAGCCAGAAACGAGCCATCGGTATAAAGTCGCGCGACTTCGTATTCGTCCTTGTATGCCATCAGCTTGAACAGATAGCGCGCAACGGCTTCTGCAAGTCCGGTCTTGCCGGGCGTGCGCGCGGCTTCTGCCGCTCTCACCTTCTCGACCAGGCCGCGATAGCGCGCCGCATAAGCCGCATCCTGATAGTCGGTGAGAAATTTCACCCGCCGCTCGATGATTTCATCGAGCGATTCGGAAAGATGCAGCGCGTCGCTCAGATTCGCAGCGGCGGGCCTCGCCATCGCCTCGACCTGCGCGCGATCGACCGCGGCGCGGCGGCCCCAATGAAATGCGGCCTTGTTCATCGCGACCGCCTCGCCGTTAAGCTCGATCGCCCGTTCGATCGCCGACGACGACAGCGGGATAGCGCCGAGCTGATAGGCGTAGCCGACCATGAACATATTGGAGCCAAGCGATTGCCCGAACAAAGCGGTTGCAAGCCGCGTGGCGTCGATGAAGTGCGTGTGCTCGCGGCCGGCGTCGGCCGTGATCGTCCGTTTCAGCTTTTCGGTCGGCAAAGAGAAATCGGCATTGCGCGTGAACTCGCCGGGGAGGAATTCCGCCGTGTTGACGACCATGGTGGTCGCGCCATGTTTAGCCGCCGCCAGCACCTTGCGCGTGCCGGTCACGACAATATCGCCGCCAATAATCAGATCGGCGCGCCCAGCCGCGACCCGGATGGCGTGAATATCTTCCGACTTCTTGGCGAAGCGTACGTAGCTGAAAACGGCGCCGCCTTTTTGCGCGAGGCCCGCCATATCGAGCACGCCAACGCCGCGGCCTTCGAGATGCGCCGCCATGCCGAGAATACCGCCGATGGTCACAATGCCGGTTCCGCCGACGCCCGTCACGATGATGTTGTAGGTTTGCTCAATCGCCGGCAGTTGCGGATCGGGCAATACCGGCAGATCGTGATCGGCGGCGACGCCCTTGCCCTTTTTCAGCTTGGCACCGTGCACGGTGACGAACGACGGGCAGAAACCCTTGACGCAGGAAAAATCCTTGTTGCAGCTCGATTGATCGATGGTGCGCTTGCGGCCCCATTCGGTCTCCAGCGGTTGCACCGACACGCAGTTCGATTTGACGCCGCAATCGCCGCAGCCTTCGCAGACCAGTTCGTTGATGATGACGCGCTTGTCGGGATCGGGAAAAGTGTGCCGCTTGCGGCGCCGGCGCTTCTCGGCCGCACAAGTCTGATCGTAGATCATCACCGTGACGCCCGGGATGGCCGCAAGCTCCTTCTGCACCTCGATCAGATCGTCGCGGTGATGGATCGTCAGGCCCGGCGGCCAGTCGGTACCGCTCGCGTATTTGTCCGGCTCGTCGGTGACGACGACAACGCGCTTGGCGCCCTCGGCCGCGACCTGGCGGGCGACTTGCGGAACGGTGAGGCCGCCGTCATTAGCCTGACCGCCGGTCATCGCGACCGCGTCGTTGAACAGGATCTTGTAGGTAATGTTCGTGTTGGAGGCGATCGCGGCGCGGATCGCCAGATAGCCGGAATGATTGTAAGTGCCGTCGCCGAGATTCTGGAATACGTGCTCACGCGTGGAAAACGGAGCCTCGCCGACCCAATTGGCGCCTTCGCCGCCCATTTGCGTGTAGCCGAGCGTCGAGCGGTCCATCCACTGCGCCATGAAGTGGCAGCCGATACCCGCGTAGGCGCGCATGCCTTCCGGCACGACGGTCGAAGTATTGTGCGGACAGCCTGAGCAGAAATACGGAATGCGCTGCGCGATGTCGCGCGTCTCGGCGGCGATGCGCTGGGATTCCTTGATCCGTCCAAGGCGCGCGGCGATGTCGTCGTTGCGGTGATATTTCAGCAGCCGCTCGCCGATGCAGATCGCGACGTCGTTGGGATCGAGCGCGCCCTTGACCGGAAATAGCCAGTTGCCCTGTTCGTCGCGTTTGCCGATGCAGACCGGCTGATTGGCGGTGCCGTAGAGCTCCTCGCGCACCTGCACTTCGATCAGCGAGCGCTTCTCCTCGACGACGATAATGAGATCGAGCCCGGCGGCGAATTCAGCGAGCTCGCGCCGGCTGATCGGCCACGGGCAGCCGACTTTGTAAAGACGAATGCCGAGCTGATTGCAGGCGACTTCGTCGATGCCGAGCTCATCGAGCGCCTGGCGCACGTCGAGATAGCTTTTGCCGGTGGTGATGATGCCGATCTTCGGCTCGCGCCCACCCGAGGTGATGTTGTGATTGATCTTGTTGGCGCGCAGGAACGCAAGCATGGCGTCGCGCTTGAAGTCGTGCAGCCGCGCTTCCTGCGCCAGGATGGGATCGTTGAGGCGGATGTTGAGCCCGCCGTCCGGCATGACAAAGTCGGCCGGGTTGACGATGTTGATCCGGTCGAAACTCGCGTCGATCGCGGCCGTCGATTCGATCGTCTCGTGCATGGTCTTGAGCGCCACCCACGAACCGGTGAAGCGCGACATGGCCCAGCCGTAAAGTCCGTAATCCAGCACTTCTTGCACGCCGGCCGGATTGAGGATCGGGATCATCACATCGATGAAGTGGTATTCGGACTGGTGCGCGGTGGTGGACGATTCCGCGGTGTGGTCGTCGCCCATCAGCGCCAGCACGCCGCCGTGTTTCGCGGTGCCGGCCAGATTGGCATGGCGGAACACGTCGCCGGTGCGGTCGACGCCCGGGCCCTTGCCGTACCACATGGCGAACACGCCATCGAACTTGCCTTCGCCGCGCAGCTCGGCCTGTTGCGTGCCCCAGACAGCGGTCGCGGCCAGATCCTCGTTGATGCCGGCCTGGAAGCGGACGTCGCTGTTCTTCAAGAACGGCGCGGCGCGCTGGAATTGCGTATCAAGACCGCCGAGCGGCGAGCCGCGATAGCCGCTGACATAGCCCGCCGTATTGAGGCCGTTGCGGCGGTCCAGTTCCTTTTGCATGAGGCAAAGCCGCACCAGCGCCTGGAAGCCGGTGACGAACACATGGGTGTGGCCGAGATCGTATTTGTCTTCGAGTTTGACTTCGCGCAGCGGCATCGGGGGGCGGCCTTCCACACTGGTGTCTCGGTGGCGCCAGTTTGCCCTTGCGGTCCTGATTCCGCCAGAGGGCAGCGTCCGCTGACATATAGTCCCGCCGGCTGCGCGAACAATGCCGCTGCGGCAGCGGCTAATTCGCCAAGCCGTACACGGTTTGCGGTGCGGCAAAACCGGCGACCGCGTGTTCGCCAAGACGTTTGAACGCGTCGGGGACATGGCTTGCGAATGCGCCGGATGCGACAACCGCTTCGCCGAGCTTGGCCGCGACCTTTTCAAGCCGGGCGGCGAGATTCACTGCCGGGCCGATGCAGGTGAAATCGAGGCGATTGCCGCCGCCGATGTTGCCGTACATGACCTCGCCGACATGAAGCGCAAGGCCAAAGCGGATCGGTGCCTCGTTGTCGCCGGGCGGCGGCAACTCGGCGATGCTTTGCTTGAATTCCTGCGCGCACGAGAGCGTCCGCTGACAAACCTCGCCGACTTCACTCTCCGCGGCGATGGGAAAGATTGCCAGCAGGCCGTCGCCCATGAATTTGAGCACCTCACCGCCATGGCCGAGCACAGCCGGCACCTGGCAGCCGAAATAGAGGTTCAAACGGTCGATCAGCGCCTGCGGCGGCAGCCGCTCGGAGACCGAGGTAAAGCCGCGCATGTCGGACAGCCAAATCGCGGCGCGGATCGCCTCCACATAGCCGCGCCGGATCTTGCCGGAAAGAATACGCTCGCCGGTCTGGTGACCGACATAAGTGTCGATCAGATTTTCCGACGTGCGCCGCAACGCGCGGATTTCCGCGACCCGCGCCAGCGGCGCGACGATCGATACAAGATCGGCGAATTGCTTGGCGGTGAAGCCGCCCGGCTGTCGCGTCGACCACGTTGCGACATGGATCGTACCGTCCGTGAAGATTAGCGGAAACGCGGCATAGTCGGTCGCACCTTGCGCGCGTAGATCGCGCAGGATGGCAAAGTCGTCGGGACATTCCGGATCTGCGAGAGGGCGCCGGATCATGCTGCGCGTGTCGTAGACCGCAACCACCGGACTTTTGCGGTAGTCGTCTGTCTCTTTGAAACTATGCAAAGCCTCCGAGACGGTCACTCCGGACTCTGCCTGCCACCTGAAACTCCGGCCCATCACGTCAGGATGCAGCGTTGTGACAAACACAGCCACGCGCCAGAGCGGGACCCCGGCTTTGACCATGCGCTCGCACAATTGCGCTAACACGTCTTGCGACTCCGGGCCCGACAGCGCGCCACCGGCGAGCCATTCGAGGACTTCGTGTACGTCGCTCATCGCGGCGCCCCTTCTCCTTAGGCTTTGGCGCTCGGCCGCGCGGAGACTTGCGCGTGCCAGCGGCGCAGATGCCCACAGCTTTCCGGGATTGGCATTTTGGCCCGGGCAGCAAAATCGATGGTGATCAGTGCGGTGATGTCCGCGATCGAATAGCGCGGTCCGGCGATGAATTCGCTCTGCGCCAAGCGGGCATCCATCTGCTCATGGAAATGTTGCACGCGCAGGCGTCCGCGTTCGGCGAGCGCCGGGATCTGCTCGTAATCGTACGGCCCTGGCAACGCGCGTCCTTTCAAACCGGGTGATGAATTGCGAAAGGCTTCCATCACTGCGTAGAAGCCGTTGCGCTCCACCTCGCGCTGCCAGGAGGCGACCAGCGCTTTCTGTTCGGCGGTTTCGCCCATGAGCGCCGGCTGCGGATGGATCGCTTCGAAATAGACGCAAATGCCGACGGCATCGTTGATGCGTGTGCCGTCGTCGAGTTCAAGCGAGGGCACGGTCGCATCCGGATTGATAGCGCGAAACGCAGGCGTGAGTTGCTCGTTGTTGCGAAGGTCGACCTGCACGGTCGGCACGCTGATGCCCTTTTCCGCCAAAAAAATGCGGACCCGCCGCGGGCTTGGCGCGGTGGCGCAATCATAAAATTTCATGAACAGTCCTCACCATTATGTTTCTGTGATTCTGCGTGTTTTGCCGACGATCTTAGCATGTCGCATGCGCCATGCCGCGCACAGCTTCGCGACAGGAAACACCCCAAATATCGTTCACGCGGCAGCTCGGGCGCGGAACGGCCAAAAGGAGCAAAGCTCTGACCCGGGTTAAGCGCGACACGCGCAGCGCTGAAATGGGTATGGCGCCCCGCGTGCCGTAGCGGGTGCGATGCGAAAGCCTGCGGCGTCGCTGCTTGCGGTCAGCGCGCTCGCGCGCGTCAGCTAGGCGTTGCGTATCGAGCGCGGACCTCACTTGCTCTACCTTGGCCATCGCTCTCGCCGCTTCCCTTGGATGCGTCTTATCGCACAATTTTTCATGCCGAAAATAATCTTCCGATTTGATTGCCAAAGACAATAGCTTTGTTCTCACGCGCAAGCATCTGCGAGCATTTCGTTACGCGACAGTTTTTGCCGGCGCCCGTAGACCCATTGCGGCAAAAAAATAGCGACCTATTGTTTGGTGGCTTGTGGCCGCCGCCAAATCGCGGCTGTCGGCTTTACGTTCGAGGCAATGACTATGGCCAACTTTACACCCATCTCCGCCGCCGTCGGCGGCGCGCTGATCGGGCTCTCTGCGGTTCTTCTGATGATGCTCAACGGCCGGATCGCCGGTATCACCGGCGTCTTCGCCGGACTGATCGATCCGACCGGCGGCGACCGCGCCTGGCGCGCCACCTTCATCGCCGGTCTGATCGCCGCGCCTCTTACTGCCGTGCTGCTCGGCTTGACGCTCCCGCTTCCGCAAATGCCGTCGAGTTTAACGGTGATAGCGGTCGGCGGACTTTTGGTCGGCTTCGGCACGCGGTTGAGCAACGGTTGCACGTCCGGGCATGGCGTCTGCGGCATCGCGCGGTTGTCGCCGCGCTCGATCGCTGCGACGGCGATTTTCATGACCGCCGCCATCGCCGTCGTTGCGCTGACCCGCCACGTTTTCGGAGCTTGATGATGCGCGCGCTTGCTAGCCTGATCTGCGGTTACATTTTTGGTTGGGGGCTGTTTGTTTCCGGCATGATGCGGCCGGACAAGGTGCTTGGCTTTCTGGATGTATTCGCGATCCCGAGCGGTCAGTGGGATCCTAGCCTTGCCGTGGTGATGGCGGTCGCGCTCGGCGTCACTGGCGTCGGCTATGCGCTGGCGCGGCAACGCACACCGGTCTTTGAAGAAAAGAACCAATGGCCGACGCAATCGGCCATTGATCGCCCGCTTGTGGCCGGTTCGGTCCTGTTCGGCGTGGGCTGGGGTTTGGTCGGGTTGTGCCCGGGCCCGGCGATTGCGAATCTTGCAACGCTATCGACGCCCGTTATCGTCTTCGTCGTCGCGATGGCGCTCGGAACGCTCGCCCATGATCTTTGGTATGCGCGCGGTGCGGCGGGAAGCGAGCCATCGCTTGCGCCGGCTAGCGCCGACGGCTGAGTCCGGTCCGCGTCCCGGACCTCAATGGTTGCGGAACGCCTCAATGGTTGCGGAACGCCTTGGAGATCGCCTCGAGCCGCCCCGGCTGCTTGCTGCTGTCGGCGTTGCAGTTGACCGGACCCTGGTCGTTTCTGGCCCCCGTGTCGACGTTCAATTGGTAGCGCCGGCAATCGTTGCTGTTGGGCGTGGATACGATAATCGTGGTCGGGCGCTCCCCGCCGACAATCGATGCCACCGCCGAAGGCTCGGGCTCAGCATTCGAAGCGACCCGCGGCTGACTAACCAGCAACCGCAAGCCGTACGCAATCGCAAGCGCCGCCATCGCCCCAATGCCGATGGCGATGAGAGGCCCAGCCCATTTCGGACGTGACGAATGCTTTACGTTTGCGCTCGATCGCATGGTCGTCCTCATTTGAAAATGAATTGCACGCCGGCTTTGGTCTCGGTCTGCCACACCGGTTGACACAAGCGGCGCAGCGCACCGTCGTGTGAAAGGATCAGAAAGAACCGGTTCGGCAACGGATCGGGCGTCGACAAAACGAGACGCGCACCGCCCGCTGAAACGTCGATCATCATGCACTCGCCGGCGAACAAGCCATCCGGCGATTGGATTCGCGCCCGTTGAACGATCGACCGGCGGATATGCGAGCGCTTCTCCTTGGTCATGTCGCGCTCACCGTTGCTCCGGCCTAACGTTCGACGGCCCGTCGTCTGGCGTTCGGGCTGTTGACGGCGGCGGTTGTCTCAACGGGCGAAGTCCGTTCTGCGCGAGCGGATTGGAAGGCTCATTGGCCACGGCGTGCCGGACCTGCCAGAACCGCAGCACGCGTTGGGCTCCGCTCGCCGACAATCTGAGAAAATCGGTGCGAGCGGTGTCGACGTCGAGGTCGGACATTTTCCCAGCGATCGCGCGACAGTTCAGGACAGCCTTGACCGTCGGCCATTCCAGTTCCGCGGCCTTGCACGCGATCAGAATCGCCTCACGGTGCTTGCTCTGAAGAAGCTCATCGACCAGCGGCACGGGCGCGCTGCACAGCGTCGAAAGCGCCGTCACGATGTGTGCGTATTGACCCTTGGTTGCGAATTCGAACACCGCCGCATCATTGAGCCGCCCCTCCACTTTCAGGGCTGCGACACCTGTCTGCGCCGCGGCATAGTCGTGCTCGGTTCGCCGGCGCGCCTCGTGTTGTGCGTCCTCCGCGATCGCCGACAAAACCCCCTGAATGTGACGGCGGCTTTCCGGACCGGCCAATTCAAGCAGGCGGGCACGCACGGCCTCGGTGGCGCGCGACAACAATTCGCGAAAAAGCCGCAGCGGAACGTCGAGGCGAAGCCCGACTTTTTCGGCCAGCCGTCCGTCACCTTCGGCGTGTCGCACCAGGGTCTCGAAGCCGCGCGCGGAGAAGTGGGCGCCCGAATTCTCGGCGAGCGCATGGAAGACGTCTTGGTTACCCCGTTGCAGCAAGACATCGGTCACCACGGTGCCGATCTGCGAGCGTGCGGAAATCGCGAGCAGGTGCGCCTGCGTTTTTGTGCTGGCGATTTCGATCAGATCGCTGTCACTGAGACGCGCGGAGGCCGTCAAAATCGGTTCGGCGACGACGATGTCGTCGTCGCGGGCAAGCCGGCGCACCACCTCGATGGGGGCGTTATGAATTGGCGCAAGACGGCGGCTGAGCTCGGCGAGCGCCCTCGATTCGATTCTCTTGATCAGGTGCCCGAGAATGTCGTCGAAGACGTCGATCTGCTGGTCGGTCAGCCGATCGGCATCGGCGACAAACAAATCAGTGATGCGCCGCAGCGCATCGACGCGCTTGTCTTTCGATCCGCTTTGGATCGCTTCTTCCAGCTCGATAATAAGCGATTGCCCCACGCTCACGGCGACAGCGTCTCCTGCACGCACGGCGGGGATGGGGCCACCGTTTATGAGGAGGTAATATTTGCCCGTAAGGGTTGAATAAAATGTTAAGTTGCAGCATTGAGATACCCAAACGCATTCCGTGTGTTCTTGCCGGGATTTCAGACACTTGCCCGCTTTTTGCGAGCTCTACGGCCGAAAATCGAGGCCGGCGCTTAGGCGCGTCCCTTAACATAGGCCGTCAATCCCGCGGCCAGGTGGTCGAACAAGAGGCGCACGCGGCGCGTCGTTTTCAGGTCCTCATGCATCACGAGCCAGACCTCAAGCGCGTACTGGATCGCATTCGGCAGCACCTGGACGAGCTCGGGCGTACGGCGGGCAATATTTTCCTGACAGCCGCCGATACCGACGCCCGCACGCAAAGCGGCAAGCTGCGCGAGGTCGCTATCGCAGCGGAAGCCGAAGACCTCACGCGTCAGCTTGCGCGCGAAGTCGCCGGCGCTGCGAAATGACCGATTGTCGCGGTCGAAGCCGATCACGCAATGGGTCGCCAAATCGGCCAGCGACCGCGGCTCACCGAAGCGCGCGAGATAGTCGCGATGTGCAAAAAGTGCGATGCGCGCTGCCCCGATGCGGCGCGCTACCAGGCCGCTTTGGGTCGGGCGCACCATGCGTACCGCGATATCGGCATCGCGCCGCGCCAAGTCTTCGGTCTTGTTGGTGAGCCCGAGCTCGATCGCGATGCCGGGATGCTCGGCGCGGAAGGCGGCGAGGATCGGCGGCAGCACTTCGCAGCCGATCACCTCGCTTGCGGTCACCCGCACCGTACCGCGGTCGGCTGCCGCCTCGCCGGATGCGGCCCGCCCGAAAGCCGCGGCGGCAGCTGCCATGGCCTCAACATGAGGTTCCAAGGCAAGAGCCGCCGATGTCGGCGTCAAACCCCGTGGCGATCGCGTGAACAAAGTGAGGCCGAGCGCCGTTTCCAGCGCGTCGATGTGGCGTCCGACCGTAGGCTGCGCGAGGCCGAGCCGCCGCGCCGCGGCTGACAGACTGCCGTCGCGCGTAACCTCGACGAAGGTGCGCAACTCATCCCAATGGGGCGGGCGGCGGATCATACGGAAATGTATAGCTGCCAAAGAGAAATATGCAATTACGTTGAACACTCGCTGCGGATATATCGGAGCCGCAAAGAGCAGGGAGGCAGCGATGATGGCGTCCGCACCCGAAGTTCCCTCGGCTTTCGCTCCAGCCTCTGCGTCAGCCGGCGGCCAAGCCGGATCGGCGGCGGGTGGGGTTCGTGTATTGCTGCGGATCGAGGGCGCGGCCGCGTTCGCGGCGGCGCTCGCGCTTTACGCCCACGGCGATTTTTCCTGGCTGCTATTCGCGGCGCTCTTCCTTGCGCCCGATCTCACGATGCTTGCGTATCTCTCCGGGCCGCGCGTCGGCGCAGCGGCGTATAACGCCGTACATGTCTACGTGCCGCCACTCACGCTGCTGCTCGCTGGATTCATTGCCGGTTTGCCTGCGGCGATGGCCGGCGCTCTGATCTGGATCGCGCACATCGGCCTCGATCGGGCACTCGGTTACGGCCTGAAATACGCGACCGGCTTCGGTGACACGCATCTCGGCCGCATCGGTCGCCGCTGAAGCATTCAGACCCAAGGAGAAAGCGCAATGCGCATCCACGCCATCCAGACCGGCCGCGTGCAGATCAAAGAGGCACAGATCGAAGGCCGCGGACACGGTCTCTGGCGGCAGATTCAGCCGATTGTCTCGAGCGAATGGGCGGAGTGGGTGCCGGTCTATGCCTGGGCTATCGAGCATCCCGAGGGCGTCATCGTGGTCGATACCGGATCGGGCGCGCACTTGAAATCGCTGCCGCGCTGGCACCCCTATTTCCAGCTTGCGGTGCGCTTCGACATCGAGCCAGAGCAAGAAGTCGGACCGCAATTGCGAAGCCTTGGCATCGGCGAGCGCGATGTGAAAACGGTCGTGTTGACTCATCTGCATATCGACCACGACGGCGGTCTTGCGCATTTCCCCCATAGCCGCATCTGCGTCGACAGCGGCGAGATCGCGCGCGCGGCCGGCATCGCCGGGGCGATCCGCGGTTACCTGCCGAGCCGCTGGCCGCAATGGTTCGACCCGCAGCCTTTCCCCTGGCAGCACTTGAGCTGCGGGCCATTCGCACGCACTGCGCGGATCACGCAGGCCGGCGACGTTGTCGCGGTACCGACGCCAGGCCATACGCCCGATCATGTCTCTATCCTCATAAACCACGGCGATCAGCAGGTCATGCTCGCCGGCGACGCGTCCTATCTGGAAGAGGCGATGCTCAGCGGAACGATCGACGGCGTGAGCCCGGACGAGAGCGTGTCGAAGGCGACGCTTACCGACATCCGCACCTTGTGCGCCGCACGCCCGACGATCTACCTGCCGACGCACGATCCGCGATCCGCCGAAAGGCTCGCCGCGGGCCGCACGGTGGCCGCAGGACGGCGCGGCGAGCGCGCTTTGACTGCCTCCTAGGATTGCAGCGTAGCGCGCACTTGCCCATTATAAGGGGGCAACACGCGCGATCGGTTCCCTATGTCAAAGCCGCTTGTCATCTCTATTCCGCATCGGCTCGGCAAGCAGGAGGCGCTTCGCCGCCTGCGGGACGGTCTCGGCGAGGCCGGGGCGAGCTTTAGACATCTGTTCAGTATCGACGAGCAGACCTGGACCGGCGATCACTTGCAGTTTCGGGTGAGCGCTCTCGGCCAATCCGCGAGCGGATCGATCGACGTCGCGGAAGATTACGTAAAGCTCGAAGTGTTTCTTCCCTGGCTTTTGGCAAAACTTGCTGAAACGTTACAGCCACTCATTCGCAAAGAAGCCGTCCTTCTCCTGGAAAAGAAATAGTAACCCTCGTCGGCAAAACTCCGTGCCTTGAGTTTGGATTAGCAATTCGGACGTGCGATAAGGGACGCGAACTCAAGCGCAGGCTTATCTCAGCGCTTCGAATGCCGGTACGTGGGGCACGCAATGGAAAATTCGGTACCTTTAAGTCTCTGGTTTGGCGTAGCGCTCTACGCCGCCATCGGACTGTTCGGCGTCGTCGTTTTTCACGAGTTTGCTCCGCTCGGCCAGCAAACGACGGAAGGTTACGGAATCGGCTATTCCACGCTTGCTGCGACCGCCGCGCCTGCGAAATAACTTTCCCCCTCCGCACTCTTTATCCTTAGCTGTTGGGCGTCGCCACACGAGCGGCGGCCTCGGCTTATTGAGCAAACTCTAAGCGTCAATCCGGCACGCGCACTTTCCGCCGGTGCACTCGGCAAGCCCTCGCGCATGCTATAATCTTGCGCATTCCCGACGACCGAAGGGAGAAGCGCACGATGGCGCATGATCACGAACACGATGACGAGGGCCATCATCACGGCTCCGAATTGTCGGAGATGCAGTTGCGTGTGCGGGCGCTGGAAACGGTTCTTGCCGAGAAAGGCTATGTCGACCCGGCCGCGCTCGACCTGATGATCGAGGCCTACGAGACCAAAATCGGACCGCATAACGGCGCGCGCGTAGTCGCCAAGGCCTGGAGCGATCCGGCGTTCAAACAGGCGCTGATTGCGGACGCGACCAAAGCGGTGCAAACGCTCGGGCTGATCAGCCGCGTCGGCGATCACCTGATCGCCGTCGAGAATACGCCCAAGCTTCACAACATGATCGTGTGTACGCTGTGCTCCTGCTATCCGTGGGAAGTGCTCGGCCTGCCGCCGGTCTGGTACAAATCGGCGCCCTATCGCTCGCGCGCGGTCAACGATCCGCGCGGCGTGCTCGCCGATTTCGGCATCACCTTGCCGGCCGACACCCAAATCCGCGTGTGGGATTCGACGGCGGAGACGCGCTTCATCGTTCTGCCGATGCGCCCAGCCGGCACCGAGGGCTGGAGCGAAGAAAAACTTGCGACGCTGGTCACGCGCGATTGCATGATCGGAACCGGCCTGCCCAAGCTTCCGAACGAGGTCGCCTGATGGACGGCATCCACGACATGGGCGGCATGCACGGCTTCGGCAAAGTCGAGCCCGAGAAGAACGAGCCGGTCTTCCACGCCGCCTGGGAAGGGCGCTGCCTGGCGCTCAACCGCGCCATGGGCGCGATCGGGGCTTGGACCATCGACGAAGGCCGCGCCGGCATCGAAGCATTGCCGCCGGAGGTTTATTTGTCCTCGTCGTATTACGGCAAATGGGCGCTGCGGCTGCAGAACATGGTCGTCGCGCGCGGGCTTGCCGGCGCTGACGAGCTTGACGCGGGCCACGCGCTGCGCGATGCCAAGCCACTTTCGCGCAAGCTCACGGTCGCCGACGTGCCGCGCACGCTGACCCGCGGCTCTTTCGGCCGGCCTGCTCCTTCACCCGCGCGCTTTGCGGTTGGCGACCGCGTGCGCGCGAAAAACATTCACCCGCCGACGCATACGCGGCTGCCGCGTTACGCGCGCGGCCATGTCGGCATCGTCGAAGCCATTCGCGGCTGCCACGTTTTCCCGGATTCCACAGCAGTCGGCGGCGGCGAAAATCCGCAATGGCTCTACACGGTAGTGTTCGACGCCCGCGAGTTGTTTGGCGAGGCGGCCGATCCGACGCTGAAAGTCTCGATTGAGGCCTTCGAGCCTTATCTGGAGAGCGCACAGCCATGAGCAGCGCCGCCACTCACTCGTTCGGCCGGAATGACGGTAACGCCGAAGGCCCGGTGTTTCGTGAGCCGTGGGAAGCGCAAGCGTTCGCGCTCGCACTATCGCTGCACGAGCGCGGCGTGTTTTCCTGGACCGAATGGGCGGCAGCGCTCGGCGACGAGATCAAAAAGGCGCAAACTGCCGGCGATCCCGATACCGGAGAGACTTACTATCATCATTGGCTCAACGCTCTTGAGCGGATCGTTGCCGCCAAGGGTCTTGCCGATCCCCAGATGCTTGCGCGCACACGCAACGCCTGGGCAAACGCCTGCGCCCGCACGCCACACGGCACGCCGATTGAACTACAGGCCGGAGACTTTTTCGATTGAAGGCCAAATTGGAGGATCGGTACCGAGCGGCACCGCCGGCCGCGTCCAGCCAGCGGGCGTCGCCGACAGTTTCGCGGCATGCCGCACACCGCGCACAAGGCCGAACGGGGAGCGGCTCTCCTCCAACAAGTCGGCGACATCGTCGCGCGAAGGCAGCGGACACGAGAAGCCATTTCCCACGCGGCCCAGAGTCCAGATCCAACGCCCGGTAGCTGCGAGCGAAACACGCACCAGCCAGCTTCCGCCTTCGCTCGCCTGGCGCATGCGCGCCATGAGCACGCCAAAGGCGAGCAAATAACCGCTGGCATGATCGAGCGCCTGACACGGCAATTCCTTTGGCCCTTCGATTCCGGCGGCTTGCGCTTCCGCGACATTGAAGCCGGTTGCCGTCTGCACCAGGGAATCGAAGCCGCGGCGCGAAGCCCACGGCCCGAGATCGCCGTAAGCCGACAGTGAGCCGTACACAATGCCCGGGCGGAGCACCGCAACCTCCGCGGGACCGAAGCCTCGGCCCGCGATCGATCCCGGCCGATAGGCTTGCAAGAAAACATCGGCGTCGCTGATGAGACGCCGCAACGCGGCGCTGCCATCGGACGTCGACAGATCGGCGAAAGCGGAAAGCTTGCCGCGTCCGGTGTCCTTCACGAGCCAATCGATGAAGGGCAGATGCGGTGACGAAATGCGCATGACATCGGCACCATGGGCGGCAAGCGCGCGGCCGGCGACCGGACCGGCGATGATGCGCGTCAAATCGAGCACGCGAAGACCCGCGAGAGGTCTTGCTCCCTCAGGAAGCGGCCGCGGCGGCGCATCGCCTATTCTTTCGATCTGTACGACCGGAACGGACGCGATTGCAGCCGCCTGCGGATGGCTTGCCCATTCGTCCGGCGAGCGCATCGCCGCCACCACGCAGCCGTGCCGATAAGCTTCCGTCTCGAAAGCGATGGCTTCCCAGTTTTTCAATGCCGCTTCGATCGCGGCGCGCATGGGCGCGCAGCCGAGAAACTTCAGAACATTGTCGCGATGATGCGGAAAATTCATGTGCAGCCGCACGAAGCGTCCATCGCCGGTGCGATAGGCACCGAACAGCGGATCGCCGATCGATGCCGGTGCCCCGCCATCGATCGTCAAATATTGCTCGCTGCGGAATTCCACCGCCGCATGCCGCATGTCGACACCGACGGTCTGGCGCGATGCGCCGGCGCGATAATGCAATTCCGCCGCGGCAAGGCCGACGGCGGCAATACTCGCTTGCGCCGCCGTACCGATTCGGAAGGACGAAGGGAGAACCGGATCATCGCCGGAGAAATGCAAATAATCGATCGCCGCTGCATCTCCGCCCGCAAGCCGCCACAACTCGGCTACCGCATCTGCGGACGAAAGCGTCGCGATCACAGCATTCCCAACAAATGCGGCAGCCAAAGCGACAGCGCCGGGATGTACGTCACCATGACTAGAAAGATCAGCATCGTTGCAAGCCACGGCAAGACGGCGACGGTGAGTTCGGCGATGCCCATGCCGGTAATGCCCGAGGCGACATAAAGATTGAGCCCGACCGGCGGATGGCACAATCCGACCTCCATGTTCACCGCCATCAGCACACCGAGATGCACCGGGTTGACGCCGAGTGCCGCGCTCATCGGGAACAGGATCGGCGCCATGATGAGAACGATCGCCGCCGGATCCATGAAGTTGCCGGCAGCGAGCAGCACAATGTTGGTCACCAGAAGAAAGCCAACGGTGCCGAAGCCTTGCGCGCTCATCCAGCCGGCCATGGATTGCGGTATTTGTTCCGAGGTCAGCAGCCAGGAAAACACCGCCGCGTTGGTGATGATGTAGAGGATCATGGCGCTCATCGATGCGGCTTTGAGCAGCACCGCCGGCACCTCGGCGAATTTCAGACCTTTGTAGACGAACACCGCGACGATGAAGGCGTACACGGCGGCCACAGCGGCAGCTTCGGTCGGCGTGAACAGCCCCGAATAGATGCCGCCAAGCACCAGCACGATGAGCAGCAGGCCCCAGATACTTTCGCGAAATGCGCGGGCGCATTCGCGCCAGCTCGCACGCGCCATGCGCGGATAGTCCTTGCGCCAAGCCCGATACCAGGTGGTCGCGCCGAGCATGGCCGCAAGGATCAAACCGGGCACCACGGCGGCGATGAAAAGCTGGCCGACCGAGGCGGAATCGACCACAGCGCCGCTCGGGCCGCGCGGCTGCATGCCGCTCGTCGCCACCGCATAGATGACGAGATTGATCGAAGGCGGAAACAGAATGCCGAGCGCGCCCGAGGTCGCAATCACGCCGGCGCCGAAACGCGGCGGATAGCCGCTCTGGAGGAGCGCCGGCAACATGATCGAGCCGATGCCGACGACAGTCGCGACCGACGAGCCGGAGATCGCGGCGAACAACGCGCAGGCGACGACGCCGGCCAGCCCAAGGCCGCCATACCAGTGACCGATCAGCGAGGTGGCAAAATCGATCATGCGGCGCGCCACGCCGCCGGTGGTGAGAAAGTTGCCCGCCAGAATGAAAAATGGAATGGCCATGATCTCGAAGCGATCGATGCTGGTGAACAGCTTCAAGCCGACCATCTTCGGATCGACATCGGAAAGGATGAACAAATAGGTCAGCACCGAAAGGCCGAGCGCGATCGAGATCGGCATCCCGCTCGCCATGAGCGCGAGCAGCAGTGCGAACAAGCAGCTCGGCGCGCACGGTATGCGACAGTTCGATGATGTGAAGCCGTGCGGCAAAGCAGATGAGCGCAAGCGCAAGCGGTATAAAGATGATCAGCGCCGCGGTGATCGTATCGCCGAGCGGCGTCGGAGCCGCGGGCTTTGATGCCGGCGAAAGAACGCTCATCGCGCCGCCTCGCCGAGCGCTGCGGAGGGCTCTTCGCTCGGCGCTTCATAGTCGACGCCGTGACTTTGATGCGGCACGAAACCGGTACGCAAAAAGCGCCACATCACCTGCAGAAATCGGAAGCACATCAGGTACGAGCCGAGCGGAATGCAGAGATAGATGATCCAGCTCGGCCATTCGAGCTCCGGCGATACCTGGTCGGGATCGAGATCGTGGACGTAGATGGCGCCGAGCGTGCCGATCACGCCGGTGAACAACGCGCCGCAGAGCAGCGCGAACACGATCACGGGCTTGCGCGCCGGCAGCGTCAATCGCTTGACCAGGACATCGACGCCGACGTGAATGCCGGTGCGCACGCCGAGCGCGGCGCCGAATTTCGCCATCCATACGAACATGTAGGTGGCAAGCTCCTGCGCCCAGGAGAGATTGATCGCGGCGAGCACGGTGTAAGTCCAGTCGCTCGCCTCGCGAAGAAGGACGAAGCCGTGCGCGCCCGCCCATCGGGCGAGGCCGGCCGAATTGCTCGCGCCGTAGCGATGCACGACCGCAACGAAAGTCACCACGGTCGCCGCGCCGATCAGCGTGGCGATCAGCCATTCCTCAAGCCGGTCCAGAAAGAGGTTGATAAGCGCACCGAGACCATCGTCTTTGGCTTTAAGGGACGTGGGCCGGGAGGGCGGTATCGATGACACAGGCTTTCACCCTCCCCTATCCGCTCCCGCACGAGAGGACGCTGCAAGCTCCGCTCGCGCTCCAGAGCGCAATCGTTTCAGATTGAATCGACCGGCGCTCTGACCTTTTGGTGGCGCATGATCTTTTCGAAAAACCGGTTTCCGCTTTTCCGGATCATGCTCTAGGACTGCGGCGGCGTGAAGCCTGAGGCTTTGTAGATCCGCTCGATGAAGTCTTTGCCGAAGCGACTCTGCATCTCGGTATGCACCGGCATCAATTTGCTGATCCAAGCCTTCTTTTCGGCATCAGTAAGAATATGAATTTCGGTCTTGCCCGACGCCTTGATCTTCTCGATCGCGTCCTCGTTGTCCTTCGCCGCGGTGGCGTTGAAGAAGTCGGTCGACTCCTTCACGGCGCGATCGAGCTGTGCGCGTACATCCTGCGGAAGCGAATTCCAGAAGGTCTTGTTGGTGACGAGCGCATAGGTCAGCCGGCCGTGGTGAGATATGGTCAGGTGCTTCTGCACTTCGTAGAA
Organism: uncultured Alphaproteobacteria bacterium; assembly: GCA_963845075.1. Classification (GTDB taxonomy): domain Bacteria; phylum Pseudomonadota; class Alphaproteobacteria; order Rhizobiales; family Xanthobacteraceae; genus BOG-931. The sequence goes on from CAWJRE010000002.1 coordinate 32,732, forward strand.
TCGTTGTGTCAGAATATTCGTTGGAACGTTGTCCTCGCCGTCGACCACGCCGGTCTGCAGCGCCTGATACAGTTCGCCGAAGGCAATGATCTGCGGAATGGCGCCAAGCTCGCGCGTCACCGCATCCTGCACCTTGCCGCCCTGAATGCGCATTTTCATGCCGCGAAAATCGTCCGGCATGATCAGGGGCTTGTTGGCGGTGTAGTCGTGCGCGCCGTTGTCCCAATAAGCGAGCGGCGAAACGCCCTTGTTCTCGAGCTTTTTATTGAGGTCGGCCATCATCGGGCTCGCCATCATCTGGCGAGCGCGCGCCTCATCGCTCAGCAGAAACGGCAGGTCGAAAATGTCGAACTCCTTAACCCCGAGCGGGCTGAATTTCGAGATCGACGGCGCCAGCAGTTGAACCGAGCCGAGCTGCAAGCGCCTCGAGTTCCTCTTTGTCCTTGTAGAGCGATGAGTTCGGAAAGACCTCCACCTTGACCCGGCCGCCGGTGTATTTCTCGGCCAGTTCCTTAAAGTACAGCGCCGCCTTGCCCTTCGGTGCATCGGGCGCCACCACGTGGCTGAATTTGAGGACGATCGGCTCGTCCGCGCGCGCTGCGCGAACGCTGGTGAGGGAAAGCACGACGGCAAGCGCGACGGCCAAGCGTTTCATGGATGTCCTCCCCGTCACAAACGATCGTTCATCGCACGAGCCGCGCTGTTCGGCTTGCTGTTTGGTGCGCCAGCCTAACGATTATCTTCGCTCTTCTAGGTCCTGTCACCTGCGGCGGTGTTGTTAATGCATCGCGGCATCCGCGCGCGGAGCGAATGCCCCGTGATGGCGGATCACGTCGCCGGCGAGCCTGTGCGCGGCGGTGGCCGATTGCGCCGGCTCCGTGCCGCTGAGCCGCGCTGCAAGGTAGCCGGCGTTAAAGCCGTCCCCGGCCGCCATCGTATCGACCGGCACCATGACTTCCGGAACCGGCACGAATTCCAGCGCGCCGGCCGACGCGACCAAGGCGCTGTTAGGACCGTTCTTGACGACGATCTCGCCGATGCCGAAGGCTTGCAGGCGCGCAACGGTCGCCTCCGGCGAGGGATCGCCCCACAAGACGGCTTCGTCGTCGAAAGTAGGCAGCGCGATGTCGACACGCTTGAGCGCCTCGATGAACACCGTGCGGGTGCGCGTGAGATCGCCTTTCCAGCCGCGCGGACGGAAATTGCCGTCGAACGCCACCTTGGCGCCCTGCGAGCGAGCGGCTTCCAGCAGTGCGAGAAAACGCCCAATGCCGGCGTTGGAGTACAGCGACAATGTGATGCCGGAGAAGTAGATGAGCCGCGCCGACATGAGCCCATCGGCGACCCGCATCCAGTCGGGCAACTCGAACAGGTCACGCGCCGGCGCGCCCTCGCGCCAATAGCGGAAGCTCCGTTCGCCAGCCGGGCCGTTTTCGATGAGGGCCAATCCGGGAAGCCGGCCGGGCACTCGGAGGATGAGTTTTCCCGAAACGCCCTCGGCAACGGCCAAATCCATGATGCTGTCGGAATAGGGATCGTCGCCGAGCACCGAAGCAAATGCCACTTCGATCCCGGCGCGTGCCAAGTAGACCGCCGTGTTGAACGTATCGCCGCCGCAGGAGAGCGAAAACCTGCCGTCGGAGCCGCGCGCCAATTCGATGAGCACTTCGCCGACGCAAACCGCGCCCCGCTTTTGCTCGGTCATGATCCTGCTTCCCGGCTCGGCACAAGGTTGCCGCGGCTAAGGAAATAGCCCAGCGCGCTCAGCATGGCGATGCAAAAGCTGACCGGCCAATCGGTATGGTAAGCGACGACCAGGCCGAGCCAGGCTTCGGCAAGCGCAATGCCGGCGGACAAGACCATGCCGCCCCACAAGCCGCTGGCCAGCCGCCGCGCGGTCGCCGGCGGGCCGACCATGAGCGCAAACACGAGCAACACGCCGACGATTTGAGCGCTTTGCGACACCGCGAGCGCCACGATGACCAGAAAAGCCGTCGAGACGAAGCGCAGCGGCACGCCTTTGGCTTCCGCCAGTTCCGGCTGCAGGGTGGCGAAAATCAGCGGCCGCATGATCGCGGCAAGACCGAGAACCGTGATCACGCCCAGCACGATCAGCGTTCCGATCATCGAGCGGTCGACCGCGAGCACGTTGCCGAACAACAGCGCCGTCGCCTGGGTGGCGAACGCCGTGTAGTAGTGCAGGAACAGGAGCCCGAGACCGAGCGCCAGCGATAACACCACGCCGATAGCGACATCGCGCTCGTTTAGGCGTTCGCCCAGCATACCCATGCCGATGCCGGCAGCGATGGTGAAACCGACCAGCCCCCACACCGAAGCGACGCCGATCAGCACAGCACCCGTCGCGCCGGCAAAGCCGATATGCGACAGCGCGTGGCCCGCGAAGGTCTGTCCGCGCAAGACCAGGAAATAGCCGACCAGCCCGGAGACGACCGCGGCGACGCCAGCCGCGGCAAACGCGTTCCGCATGAAATCGTAGTCAAGCATGGTGATGATCACCGTGCGGATGATCGTGGCCGTGTGCGTCGTCATGCGCATGATCGGAGCGCTCGACGTCGCGGCCGCGCGAGAGCACAAAAATATGCCCGTTGGCCCGCACCACCTCGATCTCCGTGCCGTAAAGCTGCGACAGCACCGGGGCGGTAGCAACTTCCGCCACGGTGCCGAGCGCGGCATGGCCGTTGCCGAGATAGAGCACCCGATCAAGCGTGCCGATCAGTTGATTGAGTTCGTGGGCGCTGAACAACACTGTAATGTTGCGCTCGCGGGCAAAGCGCCGGACCAGGTCGATCACCGCTTCCTGATAGCGATAATCGAGACTGATAAGCGGCTCGTCGAGCAACAGGAGCTGCGGCTCGCCAAGAAGCGCCTGCGCGAGCAACAAGCGCTGCCGTTCTCCGCCGGACATATCAGAAAGGGGCCTGACGGCAAGGTCGGCCGCGCCAACCGCAGCCAGCGTCTTTTCGATCATGCGGCGATCGGCGCCGGTGAGAAACGGCAGACCCCAGCGCTCGCCATGGACGGAACTCGCGATGAAATCGAAGCCGCGCAGCCGCAAATCGGGCACGACCGTCCGCACCTGTGGAAGATAACCGATTTGCGGATCGCCGCGCCGCGGCGCGCGCCCGAAGACGCGCAAGCTGCCGGCGCGCGGCGGCAGCAGACCCAGGATCGCACGCATCAGCGTCGTCTTGCCGGCGCCATTGGGGCCAAGAACGCCGATGAACTCGCCGCGCGCAATGGCGAAGCTGGTGTCGACCAGGATGTCGCGCCCGCCGATCGCTATGGTCGCGTGATCGAGCCCGATCACATTCATGACGACGGCCCGGCCAAAGCGCGTTGGGTTTCGTCGAGCTCCATCAGCATCCAATCCTGGTACGAGGAGCCCGCGGGCGCCGTTTCGGTGATGCCGACGACCGGGATCTTGGCGGCGCGCGCCAGCTCGATGAGGTGCTGAACGAGCTTGGTGGGCGCTTGCTTGTTGTAGAACAAGACGCGCACCTTGCGGTCTTTCAAGTCACGCTCGAACGCGGCGATGTCGCGCGCGCTCGGCTCGGTGTCGTTCATGATGGCGAGCTGGAAGCGCTCGTTCGCCATCGTCAGCTTCAGCGCTTGCGCCATGTTGCCGAAGACCGGCTCTGTCGCCGTGACCGCCGTGCCGGCATATTTATCGCGGATGGCAGCAATCTTGGCATCGAGCGGAGCAAGCGAGGCGAGAAAGGTCGCCAGCCGCGCCGCATAGTCATCCTTGTGCGCGGGATCGGCCGCGGCGAGCGCGGTCGCGAGCGCGCGCGCAACCGCCGGCATGGTGGCCGGATCGTACCAAAGGTGCGGATCATCCCCGCTCTTTCGCTGCATGAGGTCGGCCGCCACGATCGCGACGCGACCGGGCTTTGCCGTTGCGCTGAGCACTTGCTCGACCCAGGGATCGTAGCCGGCGCCGTTGTAGAGGACGACCTGCGCGGCCGCGACCTTGCGGATGACCGCCGGCGAAACCTCGAACAGGTGGGGGTCTTGATCCGGGTTATTCAGGATGCTGACGACCGATACCCGGTCGCCGCCGATCTGCTGGGCAACATTTCCGTAGAAATTCTCAGCTGCCACAACCTCGATCTTGCCCTCGGCCGCCCGCGCAACGGTGACCATCGCCAGCAATGCGATCGACAGGGCAATGAGGATTTTCACCGGCAGCCTCAGAAATTTACCTGCAAAATCAATGTGAGCACGCTGAAAATGTAATATTATAACATTGCTTTTGCAATCGCGTTGATCAGCATTCCGATGGCGGCCTCAAGGCACTCAACGTCCGGCGGGGGGCAACTTGCAAACCCGATTGGAACGGTTCGACCGGCCGAAAGCATTGGCTGCCGGCGCGTCCCGTTCGTCCGCGACGCTGGATTGGGTTTTGGCCTTGAGCAGAAGCGCCTATATAGCCCGCCAGGAGGGCCCTCATGTCAGAACAGGTTACGTCAGAAAAAGTGCCGGTCACGGTGCTCACCGGCTATCTCGGCGCCGGCAAGACCACATTGCTCAATCGCATTCTGTCCGAACCGCACGGCAAGAAATACGCCGTGATCGTCAACGAGTTCGGCGAAATCGGTATCGACAACGATCTCGTCGTCGGCGCCGACGAGGAAGTGTTCGAAATGAACAACGGCTGCATCTGCTGCACCGTGCGGGGCGACCTGGTTCGCATCCTCGACGGGCTGATGCGCCGCAAGGGCAAGTTCGACGCGGTCATCGTCGAGACGACCGGGCTCGCCGACCCGGCGCCCGTGGCGCAGACCTTCTTCGTCGACGAGAATGTCGGGCGGAAGACCAGGCTGGACGCGGTGGTGACCGTCGCCGACGCCAAATGGCTCAGCGAGCGGTTGAAAGACGCGCCGGAGGCCAAGAACCAGATCGCCTTCGCCGACGTTATCCTGATCAACAAGACCGATCTCGTTTCGGCGGACGAGTTGCGCGACGTGGAAGGCCGCATCCGCGCCATCAATCCCTACGCCAAGCTGCATCGGACCGAGCGCGCGCAAATTCCGCTCGCCGAAGTGCTCGACCGTAACGCTTTCGATCTCGACCGCATCCTCAACATCGAGCCGGAATTTCTCGAGGCCGAAGAGGATCACGACCATCACCACGCGCACGGCCATGACCATCATCATGACCATGATCACGGACACCATCATCACCACGAGCACAGCCACAAGGGCATCAAGCACTATCACGACGAAGAGATGCAGTCGGTTTCGCTCAGGACCGAGAAGCCCCTCGATCCCGATAAATTCTTCCCCTGGGTGCAGAACCTGGTGCAGACCGAAGGCCCGAGCATCCTGCGCTGCAAGGGCATCCTGTCGTTCAAGGACGACGATGACCGCTTCGTCTTCCAGGGGGTGCACATGATCCTCGACGGCGATCATCAGCGGCCTTGGACCAAAGGCGAGAAGCGCGACAGCCGCATCGTCTTCATCGGACGCAACCTGCCGGAGGACAAAATCCGCCAGGGCTTTGAGAGCTGCATCGCGTAATGTTTTTCACTTCGTCATGCGCGGGCATAGCCGTCGAAGAACGGCGTCGCTTTCGCTCGCCTATGACCCGCGCATCCATGCAGCCTCACCGAACCGTGGATTGCCGGGTCAAGCCCGGCAATGACGCCAAGGAATGACCGACTCCCGCGCTGATACCGTTTCCATCGCCGACCGCACGCATCCGATAGCTGCCGGCGCGCCGGTCGTGGCCGCGCATTTTCTGCGCCACACGGCCGTGTTCGTGCTCGGCGAGGAAGCGATGCTGTTCGTCGAGCCGGAAGGCGAACCCCAGCGCGTCGCGGTTCACGACGGTGCGATCCTGGCAACGGCCGCCGACAAACAGCGCATCGTCACCGGCGGCGACGACGGCAAAGTGGTCGCGACCAGTGCCAAGGGTGAAACCGAGATCATCGCCACTGACCCGAAGCATCGGTGGATCGATCATGTTGCGCTTGGGCCCGAGCGCGCCGTCGCCTGGTCGGCCGGCAAGACTGCGTTCGCGCAGGCCAAGGAGACGCGCGAATTCGAGGCGCCGTCGACCGTCGGCGGCTTGGCCTTCCTGCCGAAAGGCTTCCGGCTCGCGCTCGCCCATTACAACGGCGCCACGCTCTGGTTTCCGAACGCCAAGGAGGCAACGCCGGAATTCCTGGAATGGAAGGGGTCGCATCTCGGCGCCACCGTCAGTCCGGACGGCCGGTTTCTGGTCACGACGATGCAGGAGCCGATGCTTCATGGCTGGCGGCTCGCCGACCGCAAGCACATGCGCATGTCCGGCTATGCCTCTCGGGTGACTTCGATGAGCTGGACGGCCGACGGCGACTGGCTCGCCACTTCGGGCGCGCCACAGCTCATCCTTTGGCCGTTCCAGGGCAAAGACGGCCCGATGGGCAAAGAGCCGCGCGTGTTGGCGCCGGCAGAGCATCGCGTCGAGACCGTCGCCTGTCACCCGAAGGATCCGATCGTCGCCGTCGGCTATGGCGACGGCATGGTGCTCTTCACCCGCATCGAGGACGGCGCCGAGATTTTGGTCAGGAAGCCGGGCAACGCGCCGGTCAGCGCGCTCGCCTGGAGCGCGGACGGGCGTTTCCTTTCCTTCGGCACGGAAGACGGCGAAGCCGGCGTGCTCGATCTCGCGTGACCGGCTAGAACGGGATGAGTTATGGCTGGATCGGGCATCCCGCTCTAGCTTTTTGTTTGCGCATCTTATGGGAAAGCCGGTTTCCACCCCGGATCAAGTCCGGGGCAGGCTTTTTCCGGATCATGCTCTAAGGGGGGATCATGTTTCTGAAGTTGACGGCAGGCGGCGAATTGCAGTTCGAGGACCGGCAGAACTTTCGCGCCTTCAAGCTCGTGGTCGAGGGCGACCGCGCCCGGCTCGACGCAGTGCGGCGCGCGGTGGCAGGCAAGGCGGAACTCTCCGATGCAGAGACAGCCTGGATTTTCCAAGCCGCGCTGCGCCAGTGGCCAGGCGTCGAGCACGATGCCGCTTGGCAGCAGAATTTCTCCGCCATGATCGAAAAGGCGCGTCCGCACGGCTGGATCGACGATCAGCGGAACGCGATCAAAGCCCACATCGAGTGGGTATAAGGGGCCATCGCGTCATCGCCAGACGGGTCCAGCCCGAAGTGGCCGGCCCGATGGCAAACCCCGCGACGACGAGGCGGGTCTCTCAGATCACATACTGCCGCAGCGGCGGGTAGCCGTTGAAGCCGACTGACGAATAGCTCGCCGTATAGGCGCCGGCCGCCTCGATGATCACCTTGTCGCCGATGGCGAGCGACACCGGCAGCGGATACGGCGTCTTCTCGTAGAGCACGTCGACCGAGTCGCAGGTCGGGCCGGCGATGATGCAAGGCACCGTCTCGTCGCGGTCCTTGCTGGTGCGGATCGGGTAGCGGATCGACTCGCCGATGGTTTCCGCCAAGCCGTGGAATTTGCCGATATCGAGATAGACCCAGCGCACCTCGTCTTCGGGCGAGCGCTTGGCGATCAGCACCACCTCGGCCTCGATCATGCCGGCGTTGCCGACGAGCCCGCGCCCCGGCTCCACGATGGTGTTCGGCAGGTTGTTGCCGAAATGCTTGCGCAGCGAGCGGAAGATCGCCTTGCCGTAGGATTCGAGCTTCGGCGTCTTGCGCACATAGCGCGCCGGAAAGCCGCCGCCGAGATTGACAATGGACAGCGTGATGCCGCGTTCGGCGCAGGCGCGGAACACGGCCGCCGTCGAGGCGAGCGCGCGGTCCCAGGCTTCGACATTGTGCTGCTGCGAGCCGACGTGAAAAGACACGCCGTGCGGCACGAGCCCGAGCTTGTGCGCATGTTCGAGAATGTCGGCGGCGTAGACCGGCTCGCAGCCGAACTTACGCGACAGCGGCCATTCGGCGCCGGCGCCGTCGCAGAGGATGCGGCAAATCACGCGGCTGCCGGGCGCGGCGCGCGCGACTTTCTCGATCTCGGCTTCGCAGTCGACGGCAAAGAGCGTGACGCCGAGCGCGAAGGCGGCAGCGATCTCTGTCTCTTTCTTGATGGTGTTGCCGTAGGAGATGCGCTCGGGCGGTGCGCCGGCGGCGAGCGCGGCGTGAGTTTCCGGGACCGAGGCCACATCGAAACAGCAGCCGAGCTCGGCGAGCAGTTTCAGGATTTCGGGCGCCGGATTGGCTTTGACGGCGTAAAAGACTTTGGTGTCCGGCAGCGCCTTGGCGAAGTTCAGATAGTTTTCGCGGACGACATCGAGATCGACCACGAGGCAGGGTCCGTTATCGCAACGCTTCTTGAGGAATTCGCGGATACGCGCGGTCATGCCTCCACTCCCCATCCGACAGGCGGCGTAGCCGCCACAGTGAACCTCCTGGGACGCGCACGGGTCCGCGCATGCGGAGCCGACTTACGTCGCCGTGATTGCTGCCTTGGTCCGGATGAGGGAGATCCCGTTCCGCACTGCTGGCAAAGAAGGACAAGCCCTTTCGGTGTCCCCGGCATTGGCGCCGGCAGTCATCCAAAAAAGCCCTTCCGTCGTTGCTTTAAGCCGCGTCGCCAGTGGAGAGCTGGCATCGCCGGTTCGCCTCCGGCTGCCGGTCGCGGGAGCAAGGAAGTGCAGTTTCTTCCTTGGCGGCTGTCCGGCCTCTTGTCCGGATGCCCACCGACCGACACACGGCCACAGGCACGTGCGAAATTGGGCGATTCCGCCAATAAGCCATTGTGCCGCGACGCGCAAGCATTTTGCGCGCAGCAAAGCGTCGGACGATCACGCTTTGATGCGACGGCAGCGCCGAGGTGGTGCTTGCGGAATTCTAGTGCGAAGCGGTGAAGGGCTCGACGCGCTGCGCGGCACGCACGAACTGCACCATGACGACGATGCCGCAGAGCACGAACAGCCCGTCCAGAAGCCGCGCGCCGAAAGTGCCGAGCGCGAGCAGATTGGCGATCGCCCAGCTTCCGGCGAACGCGGCGCCGAAGACTTCCGCGCTGATCAGGATGGCGGCGCTGACCACCGTCAGCACGTTCTCCCACAGGATGCGGCGGGGGCGCGGAGAGGTTTGCGGCTCGGGCTTGTTCATGGCTTTTCCGATGCGGCCGCACTCTCTCCGAAATGCAGGTCCAATTCAAGGCAGGAATCCCTATATAAGAGCGGCATCCTCCTTTGGTAAAAAGCCCGCATGAACACGCAGAAACACGGCGATAACCCCTTTTTCCGGCATTGGGCTACCCCGGGCGAGGTGCCCCCCTTTGCAGAGATCAGGCCCGAGCATTTCGCGCCGGCCTATGTGCGCGCCTTCGCCGAGCATGAGGCCGAGGTCGCGGCCATCGCCGGCCGCCCGGAGCCGCCGGATTTCGCCAATACCATCGCGGCGCTCGAGCTGAGCGGGCGTGCGCTGGGGCGGGTCGAGCAGGTGTTCCATCTCCTCGCCGGCGCCCACAGCAATGACGCGCTTCTCGAGATCGAGCGCGAGCTGGCGCCGCAGGTCGCGAGCCACTGGCACAAGTTCCACACTAACGCCGAGCTCTTCCGCCGCATCGATAGTCTGATGCGGCAGAGCGAGACGCTGGACCTTTCCGCCGAGCAGAAGCGCGTGCTCGAGCGCTATCGCACATCCTTTCGCCGCGCCGGCGCCGCGCTCGACGGCGAGGCGAAAAAGCGGCTGGCGCAGATCGTCGAGCGGCTGGCGGAGATCGGCACAGCGTTCAGCCAGAATGTGCTCGCCGATGAGCAGAGCTTCGCATTGTCCTTGCATGACGAGGCCGAGCTTGCCGGCCTGCCCGACTTCATGCGCGAGGCGATGAAATCCGAGGCGCAGGAACGCGACCTCGACGGCTACGTCGTGACGCTGTCGCGTTCGAGCGCCGAGCCATTCCTGGAATTCGCGCAGCGTCGCGACTTGCGCGAAAAGGTGTACCGCGCGTTCGTCTCGCGCGGCGACAATGGCGGCAAGACCGACAACAAGGCGATTATCGCCGAGATGGTGAGGCTGCGCGCCGAGCGCGCCCGGTTGCTCGGCTATACCGATTTCGCCCATTATCGGCTGGACGACGCCATGGCGAAAACGCAGACCGCCGTCCGCAGCCTGCTCGACACGGTGTGGACGCGCGCGCGGGCGCGCGCCGAGGCCGACCGTGATGCGTTGCAAGCGCTCGTGCAAAAAGAGGGCGGCAACTTCGCGCTCGCGCCGTGGGACTGGCGCTATTACGCGGAGAAGCTGCGGCAAGAGCGCTGCGATATCGATGAGGCGGAGATCAAGCCGTATCTCAATCTCGATCGCATGATAGAAGCGGTGTTCTACACGGCGGAACGCCTGTTCGGTCTGCGCTTTTCCGAACGCACCGATATCCCGGTCTGGCACCCGGACGTGCGTGTCTGGGAGGTGCGAAGCGGCGACGGCGGCGAGGTCGGACTGTTCTTCGGCGACTATTTTGCCCGTCCGTCCAAGCGTAGCGGCGCATGGATGACATCGTTGCGCGACCAGGAGAGGCTCGCCGGCGACATTCGTCCCCTGATCGTCAATGTGTGCAACTTCGCCAAGGCGCCGGACGGCGAGCCGACGCTTTTGAGCTTTGACGACGCGCGCACGCTGTTTCACGAGTTCGGCCACGCCTTGCATGGCTTACTGTCGTCGGTGACCTATCCCAGCATTTCCGGCACCAGTGTCGCCACCGATTTCGTCGAGCTGCCGTCCCAACTCTACGAGCATTGGCTCGAGCAGCCGGACGTACTGCGCCGCTTCGCCAAGCACTATCAGACCGGCGCGCCGATCCCGGAGGATCTGCTGCGGCGGCTGATCGCGGCGCGCAATTTCGGCCAGGGCTTTGCGACCGTCGAATATCTTGCTTCGGCCATCGTCGATCTCGATTTTCACTCGCTCACGGCGCCGGAGACGATCGATCCCGGCGCATTCGAAGCCACCGCGCTTAACCGCATCGGCATGCCGACGGAGATCGCCATGCGTCATCGCCCGCCCCACTTCGCGCACGTGTTCTCGGGCGGCGGCTATGCGGCGGCCTACTACAGTTACATGTGGTCGGAAGTGCTCGACGCGGATGCCTTCGAGGCGTTCGAGGAAACCGGCGACATCTTCGACCCGGCAACGGCGAAGCGATTGCGCGAGACGATTTATGCGGCCGGCGGAGCGCAAGACCCGGTCGATGCCTACAAGGCTTTCCGCGGAAGGCTGCCGAGTCCGGAAGCTTTGCTGCGCAAGCGTGGTCTCGCTGAAATTCCCGTGCCAAACTAACCGGCATGGAGCTGCATACAGCCGGTCATCGCCGCGGCGTCGTTTGCGCGCCGCATCATGAAGCCGCAGAAGCCGGCAGGTCGATCCTCGCCGAAGGCGGCAACGCGCTCGAAGCGATGGTGGCGATGGCGGCGATGATCGCCGTCGTCTATCCGCACATGACTCATGTCGGCGGCGACGGATTTTGGCTGATCCGTTTCCCGAACGGACGCCTGCACACCATCATGGCGGCCGGCCCTGCCGGAGAATATGCCAACCCCGACTTTTACGAAGGCTTCGAGACGATCCCGCCGCGCGGACCGTTCGCAGCTCTCACGGTGCCCGGCGCAATCGGCGGCTGGATGCTCGCATTGGAGGCGGCGAAGGCAAACGGCGGCACGCTGCCGCCTGATGTCTTGCTGCTTCCCGCCATCGTCCAGGCCCGCAACGGCTATGTGGTGTCGCGCAGCCAGGCGCGGCTGACGGCCGACAAGCTGTTCGAACTCTCCGTCGCGCCCGGTTTTGCCGAAACATTTCTGCGCGACGGCGAGCCGCCGGCCGAAGGCAGCACCATGACGCAAGAGGCGCTGGCGGCGACGCTGCGGCACCTCGCGCTTGAGGGCCTCGACGACTTCTACCGCGGCGACGTCGGCCGCGAGATGGCGGCCGATCTTGATCAGATCGGCAGCCCGGTAACCCGCTCCGATTTGGCCAACTACGAAGCGACGCTTGGCGAACCGCTGCGGCTCGATTTGCCGACAGGCACGGTCTACAACACCGACGCGCCGACCCAAGGCGTCGCCTCGCTGATGATCCTCGCCTTGTTTGCGCGCCTTCGTGTGACCGAGCCCGAAAGCTTCGATCACATTCACGGCCTCGTCGAATCGACCAAGCGGGCGCTGCGCACCCGCGACCGCGTCCTCAGCGATCCCAGCCGCCTCGCGCACCCGCTCGATCGCTGCCTGGAGCCGCGTTTCATCGCCGGCGAAGCAATGAAGATCGACCGGCGCAAGGCGGCACGCTGGCCGTTTGTGTCGGCCGGCGCCGATACCGTGTGGATGGGCGCCGCCGATACGAGCGGCCTTGTCGTGTCCTACATCCAATCGCTGTACTGGGAGTTCGGCTCCGGCTGCGTGCTGCCGCGCACCGGCGTCATCATGCAAAATCGCGGCGCGAGTTTTTCCCTGCAACGCGGCGCGCTCAATCTGGTGGCGCCCGGCCGGTTGCCGATCCACACCCTCAATCCGGCGCTGGCGGTGCTCAAGGACGGGCGCGTCATGGCCTACGGCGCCATGGGCGGCGACGGCCAACCGCAAACCCAAGCCGCAGTGTTCACACGTCATGTCACATTCGGCGTGCCGCTCGATGCGGCGGTCGATCGGCCCCGCTGGCTGTTGGGCCGAACCTGGGGCGACGAACACGCGCGGCTGCGGCTGGAATCGCGCTTCGACGGCAACCTCGTCGATCGGCTTGCAACCGCCGGCCACGATGTCGAGGTCTTGTCCGAACCCTATTCCGATACGATGGGGCATGCCGGCGCGGTGGTGCTGCATCCGGACGGAACCTGCGAGGGCGTTCACGATCCCCGCGCCGATGGCGGCGCCGCAGGAGTGTGAGCATCCAAGAGCCTCCTTTCCGCCCTACTTGCGGGGAAATGTGCACGCGGGTTTGGGATAGGTCTAAGCGCGCGCGGATGATTGGCCGAATTGTTGTGCTTCTGATGGTCGGGCTGTCGTGCCTCGTCGCGACCGCGCCGCATGCGCAGGCACACCCGCATGTGTGGGTGACCATGACCTCCGAACTCTTGTACGCGCCGGATGGCTCGGTGACAGGAGTGCGCCACGCCTGGACCTTCGACGACATGTTCTCCGCTTTCGCCACCCAGGGGCTCGAGCAGAAGACGAAAGGCCAGTTCACGCGCGAGGAGCTTGCATCCCTCGCCAAGGTCAATGTCGAGTCGCTGCAGGAATATGCCTACTTCACCTACGTGAAGGTGAATGGAAAACGGCAGAAGGACGCCCTGTCGGATCCGGTCGACTATTATCTCGAGTACGATCCGAAAGAGACCATGTTGACGCTGTACTTCACGCTTCCTTTCAAGACGCCGGTGAAGGCCAAATCGCTCGATGTGGAAGTTTACGATCCCGAATTCTTTATCGACTTCGGTTTCGCCGAGAAGGATCAGGTGCGCCTCGTCAATGCGCCGGCGCAATGCTCGGTGTCGGTCGCAAAACCGCACGACGACTTTTTCTCCGCGGCGGTGCGGCTCGACAAGTCCATGGCATGGGAAGCGAATGCCGGCATGGGCGCGAGCTTCGCCAACCGGATATCGGTGACCTGCCCGTGACGCGCGACGTCAAGGCGCGCTTTGTCCTCAGTATCCTTCTCCTGGCTGCACTCGCAGCCGCCGCGTTTTGCCAGGAGGCCGCCGCGCAATCGAGCCCGCTTGCGGCGATGCGGCAGCCGGCGGCAACCGGATTCGTCGGCTGGCTTTTGAGCAAGCAGGCTTTGTTCTATCGCGAATTGTCCGGCCTGATCCGCGCCGCCAAGAGCGATGGCACAGCGCTGTGGGGGCTCATGGGCATCTCGTTCGCCTATGGCATTTTCCATGCCGCAGGTCCGGGCCACGGCAAGGCGGTGATCTCCTCTTACCTCGTCGCCAACGAGGAGACTTGGCGGCGCGGCGTCATCCTGTCGTTCGCGTCCGCATTGTTGCAGGCACTCACCGCGGTCATACTGGTTGCGGTTGCCGCGATCCTGATCGGCGCGACTGCCAAAGCGATGGGCGACACGGTACGTGTCATCGAGACTATCAGCTACGCCCTGATCGTCTTGGTCGGTGCCCGGCTTCTTTGGGTGAAGGGGCGCGCGTTCCTTCGTACTCTGCACGCACTCAAATCCAAACCGGCGCCGGCGGCGGAGCACGCGCACGATCATCATGCCCCGTGTACACATCATGAGCATGCACGCGATCACCATGCGCCCCATTCGCATGATGACGCGCACGATCACGGGCATGGCGCACATCACAGCCACGATCATGACGACGACGAGAGCGTGCTGCCATGGGGTCACGCGCACGGACCGGAGCCGGAAGAACTGGCGGGCCCGGGCGGCTGGCGGCGCGGACTCTCGGCGATTGTGGCGGTCGGCCTGCGGCCCTGCTCGGGCGCGATCATCGTTTTAGTGTTTGCGCTGGCGCAGGGGCTGTTCTGGGCCGGTGTGGCCTCAACCTTCGTCATGGGGATCGGCACGGCCATCACGGTTGCGGCAATCGCCACGCTTGCCGTCGGCGCAAGGGCAGTGGCGAAGCGGTTCGCGGCGACACGCGCCAGCTACGGCACGCTGATGCTGCGCGGCGTCGAAGTCGGCGCCGCGGTGCTGGTGATGCTGTTTGGTGTGCTGCTGCTCACCGGCACCATCGCCAGCGAGCGCATGGGGATGTTCTGATCTTGTAGGATGGGTTTGCCGCGCAGCGGCGTAACCCACCAAGTTCACCCGGCGGGTTTCGCCTCGCTTAAATCCACCCTACTTTTTCAGGCGACCTTTTCGCTCATATGCCGGAACATCGCCCTGCGCGCCTCGTCGTCCATCTCGGTCTTGAACTTGTGCTTGTCCTTGAGCCCCGCGGCGCGTTGTGCCGCCGGCCGCGCGCTGATCTCGTCGACGAGACGCTTCAGGTTGGGGAATTTCGCCCATGCGGCTTCGCCGAGCACGATCGGCATGCCGCGCGCCCAGCCCCACACCGCCATGTCGACAATGGTGTAGGTGTCGCCGAGCATGTATTTTTGCTTGGCGAGCCGTGCATCAAGAATGCCGAAATGGCGCTGCGCCTCGAAGGCGTAGCGATTGATGGCGTATTCGTTCTTTTCCGGCGCATACATGCGAAAGTGCACCGACTGGCCGGAATAAGGACCGACGCCGGAGGCGACGAACATCAACCATGAGAGGAGCTCGGCGCGCATCTTGTCGCCGGCCGGCGGCATGAACTTGCCGGTCTTCTCGCCGAGGTAAAGCAGGATCGCGTTCGAATCGAACACCGTGACGTCGCCGTCGACAATCGCCGGCACCTTGGCATTCGGGTTGATCGCCAGATATTCCGGTTTGTGCTGCTCGCCTTTGCGGGTGTCGACCGGAATGCCCTCATAGGGGATTCCGGCTTCTTCGAGAAAGAGTGCGACCTTGGTCGGGTTGGGCGCGCCGCTGAAATAGAACTTCAACATTTCACACCTCGTTGTTTGATGAAGCTTCGTCGAAACGTCGACAGAGAAGGAGCTAGAGCGGGATGACTTTTCTTCGAATCGTCATCCCGCTCGAACCATTTGTTTACGCATGATCTTTTCCGAAAACCGGGGCCCACTTTTCGAGATCATGCTTTAGAACAATCCTGTTATTCTACCATCGGCGCCGACATTGATGGTATCGGCAGCCGGCACTTTCGGCAGGCCCGGCATGGTCATGATCTCCCCGCAGATCGCCACGACGAACTCGGCACCCGCGGAGAGCCGCACTTCGCGCACCGGTATGGAAAAGCCGGTCGGTGCGCCCTTGGCGTCCGGATTGGTCGAGAATGAATATTGCGTCTTGGCAATACAGACCGGCAACTTGCCGAAGCCCATGTCCTCCCAGGCTTTAAGCTGATCCTTCACCGACTTATCGGCGGTGGCGTCGTCGGCGCGATAAACTTCCCTGGCGATGGTACGCACTTTCTCGAACAGCGGCATGTCGTCGGGATAGAGGAGTTTCAGATCGGCCTTGTCTTCGTCGATGATGCGCACCACGGCCTTGGCGACATCCGCGGCGCCTTCGCCGCCCATCGCCCAGTGATCGGCCATCAGCGCTTCGACGCCAAGCGATTTGCACTTTTCCCTCACCAGATCGATCTCGGCGTCGGTATCGGCCGAAAAGCGGTTGATCGACACGACTGCCGGCAGATTGAACTTTTTGATGTTCTCGACATGGCGCTGCAGGTTGGCCATACCGGCGGCAAGCGCTTTCAAGTCTTCCTTCTTCAGATCCTCTTTCCTGACGCCGCCGTGCATCTTGAGCGCGCGGATGGTGGCGACGATAACCACGCAGTCCGGCTCGAGACCGGCCTTGCGGCACTTGATGTCGAGGAATTTCTCGGCGCCGAGATCGGCGCCGAAGCCGGCTTCGGTCACGACATAGTCGGCGAGCTTGAGCGCAGCCGTCGTCGCCGACACGGAATTGCAGCCGTGCGCGATGTTGGCGAACGGCCCGCCGTGAATGAAAGCCGGCGTGCCCTCGAGCGTCTGCACCAGATTGGGCGCGATCGCGTCCTTCAACAAGGCCGCCATGGCACCGTGCGCGTTGAGCTCCTTGGCTCGCACGGGTTTGCGCTCGCGCGTATAGCCGACAATGATATTGCCAAGACGCGTCTTCAGATCCTCAAGATCGTTGGCGAGGCAGAAGATCGCCATGACCTCGGAAGCGACCGTAATGTCGAAGCCGGCCTCGCGCGGATAACCATTGGCGACGCCGCCGAGCGAACAGACAATCTCGCGCAGCGCACGATCGTTCATGTCCAGTACGCGCCGCCACGCGACGCGGCGGCTGTCGATGCCAAGCGCATTGCCCCAATAAATGTGATTGTCGATCAGAGCCGCGAGCAGATTGTGCGCAGTGGTGATGGCGTGAAAGTCGCCGGTGAAATGGAGGTTGATATCCTCCATCGGGATCACCTGCGCATAGCCGCCGCCGGCCGCGCCGCCCTTGACACCGAAGCATGGTCCGAGCGACGGCTCGCGCAGGCACATCATCGCCTTCTTGCCGATGTGATTGAGCGCATCGGTAAGCCCGACTGTCGTCGTGGTCTTGCCTTCGCCGGCCGGCGTCGGAGTGATAGCCGTCACCAGGATCAGCTTGCCGTCCTTCTTGCCCTTGAGCGACTTGATGTAGTCCATCGAGACCTTGGCCTTGTAGTGGCCATAGGGCTCGAGATTCTCGGGCGCGATGCCAAGCTTTTCCTTCGCCACTTCGAGGATGCGCCGCGGCTTGGCGGCTTGCGCGATTTCAATGTCGGACTTGGGATTTTGGTGTTGTGAGGCAGGCATGTGTACAGGATCCGCTCAAGCGTACGAGGAATGGAAGACTGCGGGAAGAACGGCTGTTAGTTCACGCCAACCTCGCTTTGAGAGCGACGTTGGCGGATTTGGCCCACTCGCCGGCATCGACTTTCTTGCCATCGGCGGGTTGAACGCGCGTGATCTTGAAGCGGCCATCGGCGCAGACGACGGTGATGCCGTCGGCCTCGACGGCGACGATCTCACCCATCTTGCCGCCGATACCCTTCGGATCTTTGGCTGGCAACGGTTTCGCCTCGAAGATTTTCACAGTCGCACCGTCAAGCTTCGACCAGGCGCCAGGCGCCGGATTGCAGCCGCGGATCAGGCGATCGATGTCCTGCCAAGGACGGCCCCAATCGATATGCGCGTTGTCGGGCCCGCAGCGGCCTTCATAGGTGGCTTTTGCCTCGTCCTGTTTGATGCGCGGCGCCTTGCCGGCCTTGACGAGATCGATCGCTTCGAGCGTCGCCTCGACTCCCATCGGAAACAGCCGGTCGAAATAGACCGAGCCAAGGGTGTCGGTGGCCGAAATCGGGGTCCTTTTTTGGATCAGAACATCGCCGGTATCGAGACCATTATCGGGCCAGAAAATCGATAAGCCGGTTTCCGTCTCGCCCTTGATGATGGGCCAATTGATCGCGCTAGGGCCGCGATAGGCAGGCAGCAGCGACGGATGATATTGAATCGAACCGCGCGTCGGAATGTTGAGAAAATCCTGCGGAACAAACAACGTCACAAACGCCATCACCTGCAGGTCGGGCTTGAGCGCGCGGAATTCCTCCCAGACCTCCGGCTTGCGATAGGAGTCCGGCTGATACACCGGCAGCTTGGCCGCAAGCGCCGCCTCCTTAAGTGGATCGGCCTTGGCGCCGGGTTTCTCCGGCGCGACATAGACGGCAACGACATCGTCTCCACGTTTGAGGAGCGCTTCCAGCACCGCCTTACCGAACGCCTGCTGCCCGTGAACGACAATACGCATTGCGACCGATTTCCCTCATCTCCCAAGTCGTCATCGCCGGGCTTCGTCCCGGCGATCCCGCTTCAACAACACGCACCCTTTCATCGGGATGCCCGGGACAAAGCCCGGGCATGACGATAGCTACGCCGCCTCGGCTTTCTTCTCCGGCGCACTGATTGCGCCGGAGCCCTTGATCGCGTCGATCTCCAGTTCCGAGTATTTCAGCACATCGCGTAGCACTTCATCGGTATGTTCGCCAAGCAGCGGCGAGCGCCGCACGTCGGCGATCGAGTCGGATAATTTGATCGGATTGCCCACAGTGAGATACGTCCCACGCGTGGGATGATCGACTTCCACCACCGTGCCCGTCGCGCGCAGCGACCGTTCGTGGGCAAGCTCCTTCATCGACAGAATCGGCCCACACGGGATGTCGAGCTTGTTGAGAATGTCCATGGCCTCGAACTTGGTCTTGGTCATGGTCCATTGTTCGATGGTGGCGAAGATGTGCTTGAGCTGCGGCAACCGCGCGTTGGGCGTGGCATAGTCCGGATCGGTCTTCCATTCCGGCTTGCCGATCACGTCGCAGATCGCGCCCCAGACCGGCGCCTGGGTGATGAAATAGATGTAAGCGTCGGGATCGCTCTCATATCCCTTGCATTTGAGGATCCAGCCGGGCTGGCCGCCGCCGGAATCGTTGCCTGCCCGCGGCACCGTGTCGCCAAACGGAATGCCTTCGCCGTATTGGCTGTATTCCGTCAGCGGGCCGTGCGCGAGCCGCTGCTGGTCGCGCAGCTTCACCCGCGCGAGATTGAGCACACCGTCCTGCATGGCGCAGAGCACCTTCTGCCCGCGGCCGGTGCGATTGCGCTGATAGAGCGCCGCGACAATGCCAAGCGCGAGATGCAGGCCGGTGCCGGAATCGCCGATCTGCGCGCCGGTCACGAGCGGCGGCCCGTCGCGAAAACCGGTGGTCGATGCCGAGCCGCCCGCACATTGAGCGACGTTCTCGTAGACCTTGCAGTCTTCATACGGGCCGGGGCCGAAGCCTTTGACCGAGGCAACGATCATGCGCGGATTGAGCCGGTGAATGTGCTCGAAGGTGAGCCCCATGCGATCGAGTGCGCCCGGCGCGAAATTCTCCACCAGCACGTCGCATTCCTTCACCAGCCGATCGAGGATTTCCTTGCCCTTCGAATGCTTGCTGTCGATCGTGATCGAGCGCTTGCTGCCATTGAGCATGGTGAAATAGAGACTGTCGGCTCCCTTCACGTCGCGAAGCTGACCGCGCGTGATATCGCCGACGCCGGGCCGTTCCACCTTGATGACGTCGGCGCCCATGAAGGCGAGCAATTGCGTGCAGGTCGGCCCCGATTGCACATGCGTGAAGTCGAGGATGCGCACACCGTCGAGCGCCCTGCCCGCCTGACCCCACGGCATGGATGACGGTCGCGGCAGCCCATTGCCATTCGCCGATTTGGCCGCCGGCTTTTTTGCCGCGACTTTCACCGTCTTCTTCGCAGACTTCCTGGCCGCGGATTTCATCGGCCTCGCGGCGGGCTTTTTTGCAGGCGCTTTGGATTTGTTCGCGCGCAGCTTGGACTTTGCTTTCTTGCGCGTTGCCATCGCGCTGCTCCTTTATTTCTTGCGAATTTTGCTTTGCGGATTGAGGTTGCCGATTTTGCCGCTCTCGCTGCCGGCCGCCGGATCGATCGCCGCATTGATCAAAGTGGGCCGACCGGAATCCATCGCCTCGCTCACGGCACGTTTGAGCTCGTCGGGCGTCGTCACATACACGCCGACGCCGCCGAATGCGTCCATCATCTTTTCGTAGCGCGAATCCTTGACGAAGACGGTTGTTGCGACATCCGTCCCGCCCGACGGATTGACGTCGGTGCCGCGATAGATGCCGTTGTTGTTGAAAATGACGATGCAGACCGGCAGATCATACCGGCAGATCGTTTCGACTTCCATGCCGGAAAAACCAAAAGCGCTGTCGCCTTCGATCGCGAGCACGCGCTTGCGGGTTTGAATGGCAGCAGCGATTGCAAAGCCCATGCCGATGCCCATGACGCCCCAGGTGCCGACATCCAGACGTTTGCGCGGCTGATACATATCGATGACACCGCGCGCGAGATCGAGCGTGTTGGCGCCTTCATTGACCAGGATGGCGTCGGGCCGCTCTTTGATGACGGTCCGCAACGCGCCGAGCGCGCCGTAGAAGTCCATTGGCACCGCATTGTTCATCAGCCGCGGCGCCATCTTGGCGATGTTCTCCTCTTTCTTCGCATTGACCGCATTGATCCAGGCGGCGGGCGGCGCCGGCCACTTGCCACCCATCCCGTGCAGCAGCGCCGACACACAAGAGCCGATGTCGCCGACGACCGGAGCTGCGATCTCGACGTTGCTGTCCATCTCCTTCGGCTCGATGTCGATCTGGATGAATTTCTTCGATCCGGGCTCGCCCCAGCTTTTGCCTTTGCCGTGCGACAGAAGCCAGTTGAGGCGTGCGCCGATCAGCATCACGACATCGGAATCTTTCAACACCGTCGAGCGCGCGGCACCGGCACACTGCGGATGGGTGTCGGGCAAAAGCCCTTTGGCCATGCTCATCGGCAGAAACGGAACGCCGCTCTTCTCCACCAGCGCGCGAATGTCGTCGTCGGCCTGCGCGTAGGCCGCACCTTTGCCGAGAATGATCAGGGGACGCTGAGCGCTCTTGAGAACATCGAGCGCACGCGCGACTGCCGCCGGCGCGGGTATCTGCGCCGGCGCCGGGTCGACAACCTTGACGAGCGACCTAGCGCCAGCGTCTGCGTCCATCACTTGGGCGAAAAGCTTGGCCGGCAGGTCGAGATAGACGCCGCCCGGACGGCCGGAAACGGCGGCGCGAATCGCCCGCGCCACACCGATACCGATGTCCGCGGCATGCAATACGCGAAAGGCCGCCTTGCAGAGCGGTTTGGCGATGGCCAGTTGGTCCATCTCTTCGTAATCGCCTTGCTGAAGGTCGACGATTTCGCGCTCCGACGAGCCGCTGATCAGGATCATCGGAAAGCAGTTGGTCGTAGCGTTGGCCAGCGCCGTCAGACCGTTGAGAAATCCTGGAGCCGACACCGTGAGGCAGATGCCCGGTTTTTTCGTCAGGAAGCCCGTGATCGCGGCTGCGTTGCCGGCGTTCTGCTCGTGCCGGAACGAGATGACCCGAATGCCGGCGGCCTGCGCCATGCGGCCGAGGTCGGTGATCGGAATGCCCGGAACGCCATAGATCGTGTCGATGCCGTTAAGCTTGAGCGCATCGATGACAAGGTGGAAGCCGTCGGTCAGCGGCCGGTCCGCCTCCGCCGAATCCGCGCCTTCGCCTTTCTCCTTAACCGCCGCGCCGGCCATGCGATTCTCCAGTGACGCAATATCCCCAGGGGCCTTTTGGTAGTTCATTATTCCACAATTCGCCACGTCCAAAACAGCCGAGCCGCCACGCGCCGCGGGTGCGATCGATACCATTCCCGCAAAATTTGCTGGGCTCGCCCGGAACTCTTCTTCTTTACGGCATTTGCCTCGTAGCCGGAACATTTTGCGCTGCAAACCGGACCTCGATGCGTCTCGCAGACAGCGCAGAACGTGGGCAATCGGGCGGGCGTCGGACCGCGGCTATGCGCATGAACCGACGCGGACATGCATCCGGTCCGATGCATAGTCTGGTCACTATCCCACACTAAGCACGCTGCCGAACACCGAGGCTGAGAGTAAGAATTCGGAAGCTCGGAGAATCTCAGGACGCCAATGTCGCCGAAATCTGCAGCACAAACGCTTCCGATTAGCGCGCCCGCTGAGGACGCTTTCTATATTTCAGCCACGCAGTCGGTTTCCCGGCCGCGCTGCTCGCTCAAAAGCAACGACACATTCATCGTGCTCGACACCCACGGCGACATGGGCGCGGCGACCGGCGGAACCGATGGCCTGTTCTCTCACGACACCCGATTTCTCTCTCAATTGCAGCTTCTGATCAACGGCGCGCAGCCACTGCTGCTCGGTTCAAACTTGCGCGACGACAACGCGGCCCTCGTCGTCGATCTCACCAACCCGGACGTCTTCGCCGATCAGCGCGTGATCTTGGAGAAGGACACGCTGCATGTTCTGCGTACGGTCTTTCTGTGGCGCGACACGGTTTATCAGCGGTTCGGCTTGCGCAACTACGGCGATCGCCCGATCGACGTGCAGATGGCGATTCTATTCGCCAACGACTTTGCCGATCTTTTCGAGGTGCGCGGCACGCGCCGCGAGAAACGCGGTGCCTCAACCGTACAGCTGCGCGGCAGCGACCAAGTGCTGCTCAACTATCACGGGCTCGACGACAAACTGCGCCGCACGACGCTGACCTTCGATCCGCCGCCGAACAGATTGGCGACCAACGGCGCGCTCTACGAGCTTCGGCTCGAGCCGGGCGAGTTCCGGCCGATCTTTCTGGCGGCCGGGTGCAACGCGGCAGAGAACCGGCCCGTGCCGTTTCTGCGCGCGCTGATCAAGGCACGGCGTGAGCTGCGCCAGTCGAGCTACGGCCGTACCACCGTCGAAACGTCGAACGAGCTTTTCAACGAGATGCTGTGCCGCGCGGCCGCCGATCTCCAGATCCTCATGACCGATACGCCGCAAGGGCGTTATCCCTATGCCGGCATTCCCTGGTTCTCAACGACCTTCGGCCGCGACGGTTTGATAACGGCTTTGCAGATGCTGTGGTGGAGCCCCGACGTGGCGCGCGGCGTGCTGCGCCGCCTCGCTCATTATCAGGCGCAGACCACCGATCCTCTCGCCGATGCCGAGCCTGGAAAAATCCTGCACGAAATGCGTGGCGGCGAAATGGCGGCGCTGCGCGAAGTGCCGTTTGGCCTTTACTATGGGAGCGTCGACTCGACGCCGCTCTTCGTCCTGCTCGCGGGTCTTTATCTGGAACGCACCGGCGATGTCGAAACCATCGCTGAACTGTGGCCCGCGATCCGCGCCGCGCTCGATTGGATCGATGGCCCGGGCGATCCCGATGGCGACGGCTTTGTCGAATATTTGCGCGCGACCGAGCAGGGTCTCGCCAATCAGGGCTGGAAAGATTCGAACGACGCGGTCTTCCATGCCGACGGACGATTGGCCGAAGGCGCCATCGCGCTCGCGGAAGTGCAGGGCTATGTTTACGCCGCCAAGCGCATGGCGGCTTGCTGCGCGCGCCGCATCGGGCGCAAACCCGAGGCCGACAAGCTTGATGCCCAGGCAACCAAACTTGCCGAGCAATTCGAGGCCGCCTTCTGGTGCCCGGAAATCGAGACGTACGCGCTGGCGCTCGACGGCGCCAAGCGGCCCTGCGCGGTGCGCACCTCGAATGCAGGCCAGGTTCTCCTGACCGGCATCGCCAATCCGGCGCGCGCCGCGCTGGTCGCGAAGGGCCTGTTGCGGCCTGACTTCTTCTCCGGGTGGGGCATCCGCACGGTGGCGCGCGGCGAAGCGCGCTACAATCCGATGTCCTATCACGACGGCTCGATCTGGCCGCACGATAACGCTCTCATTGCACTTGGCTTTGCGCGCTACGGATTAAAGCGGCCGATCGACAAGTTATTCGAAGGCTTGTTCCACGCCGGCACCTACATGGATCACCGGCGCCTGCCGGAGCTGTTCTGCGGTTTCCAACGCCAGCACGGTCAAGGGCCTACACTTTATCCGGTCGCATGCACGCCGCAGGCGTGGGCCGCGGCGACGCCGTTCGCGCTTCTGCAAGCCTGCCTCGGGCTCGAATTCGATCCGTTCGCAAACGAGATCCGATTGAGCAATCCGCGACTGCCCGCATTTCTCGACGAGGTGACGCTGCGCGATTTGCAACTCGGCACGTCCTTCGTGGACCTGCGCGTCCGGCGGCACGGCGAGACCGTGTCGCTCGATACGCCGCGCATCAGCGGCGGCATCCGGGTGTCCATTGTCCATAGCTGCTGAATCGGCGGCCAAAGCCGACCACATGGAACCAGACGGACCGGCTCAACTTAGTGGGGTGAACGATCGCGGGAGGGCTGCATGCATGGAAGTTCCCGACCAGCGCTGGCGCTCGCCGCACTTTTGGCGCTGATCGCGGCGGCGACCTTCGCATTTGCCGAAAATGATACGGAAAAACCCGAGCCGCCCGCCGCCAACACTGCGCCGCCGCCCGCCAACCCTCCGCCCCCTCAGGTCACTCCGGAAATCACCGTCCTGAACAAGCACGAAGTCGAGGGCATCCTCGGCCGTGACGTGCGCAGCAGCGCCGACGAGGACATGGGCCGGATCGTCGACGTGCTCGTCGACCGGGCCGGCCAAGTGCGGGCCGCCATCATCGATTTCGGCGGCTTTCTCGGCGTCGGCAGTCGCAGGATCGCGGTGGATTGGAATGCGCTGCATTTTCCGCAGCCAGGCAAACCGGGGGAGCGGATCGCCCTCGACCTGACCCGCGATCAGGTCAAGACCGCTCCCGAATACAGGGAGGGCAAGCCTGTCGTCATCCTCGGCGCGCTCGGCAAGCTCGAGTCCCTGCCCGAATAGCGACAATGCTGGAGATCTGTTCTGGCTGCGGAACCCCTACACCGCTTCGGCGACCGTCATGATCGGCAGCGCGGTGGCGTAGGCGCGTCCGCCCCGCCGCCGGGCGAGCGGCCCGACACCGCCGAGCCGCCGCTGGCGCCTTCGCGGCGCAGCTTGCGCGGCCTCGATTGGTTTGTCTTCTTCGTCGCCGACGTGCAGACCGGTTTCGGCCCCTTCGTCTCGGTATTCCTCACCACCCAAAAATGGACGCAGATCGATATCGGCCTTGTTCTCTCCGCGGCCGGTTTCGTGTCCCTCATTGCGCAAATGCCGGGCGGCGCGCTGGTCGACGCGGCGCGCTCCGAACGGCTGGTCGCCGGGATTGCGATCGGCGCGATCTGCCTCAGCGCGCTGGCCTATGCCGCGCTGCCGATTTTCCCGATGGTGCTCTCGGCCGCCATTGTGCATTCGCTGGCAAGCTGCGTGCTCGGCCCGGCCATTGCGGCAATAAGCCTCGGACTTGTCGGGCACGCGGCGATCAGCGAACGGCTGGGCCGCAATGCCCGGTTTGCCTCCATCGGCAACGGCCTCGCCGCCGCCGTGATGGCCGGCGTTGGATATTTTTCACCGCGCGCGGTATTCATCGTCACCGTCTGTTTGCTGATACCGGCGGTGTTGGCGTTGCGCAGCATCGCCGCGGGCGAGATCGATCCGGAGCGCGCCCACGGCGCGGCATCGCGGCGCGTTCAGAAGCCGCTGACCAAACCCGGCGAATTGATGCACAACCGGCCGCTTTTGATATTTGCCGGCTGCTTGCTTCTCTTTCACTTGGCCAACGCGGCCATGTTGCCGCTGGTGGGCAGCGTCGTCACCATGCGCTCAGCGCGCTGGGCGACAATCTTGATCGGCGCTTGTATTGTCGTTCCCCAGCTCGTGGTCGCGGCCCTCTCGCCGTGGATCGGCCAGCGCGCGCAAATTTGGGGCCGCCGGCCGTTGCTGCTGATCGGTTTTGCCGCCTTGCCGGTCCGGGGCTTGCTGTTCGCATGGGTCACCGATCCGGAGGTTCTGGTCGTGATCCAGATCCTCGACGGCATCACCGCGGCCGTGTTCAGCGTGATGGTGCCGCTCGTGGTCGCCGATCTGACGCGCGGGACCGGACATTTCAATCTCGGGCAAGGAATTGTCGGGACCTTTGTGGGGATTGGAGCGTCGCTGAGCGCGACGCTCGCCGGCTACATCACCGACCATTTTGGCAGCCCGGCCGCCTTCATGGGGCTCGCCGCAATCGCCGCGATCGGCTTTGCGGTGGCCTGGCTGTTGATGCCGGAGACGCGGAGCGGCGCGGAGCAAGCAGACTAACGCCGTCGCCTGCGGCTTTCGGTCCGCCCGGCAGCCACCCGGCCGGCTTCCGGCCGAGTTACGTTTCAAGCCGATCCGCGAAGGCTACAAAGCCGGCGCGTCGTCGGAAACCAGGCGCAGATGCGGCGCGATGCGATCGGTCATGCTGCGATAAACCGAAAGATAGTCCTGGGCCATCCGGCGCGCGGTGAACCGCTGTTCGAAGCGCCGCCGAATCTTCTCCCGCGACAGGTGGTTCAGTCGATCGACGGCTCCAATGGCGCCGTTGATGTCTTCGACGACGAATCCGGTAACACCCTCGTCAATCACTTCAGGCGCCGATCCGCGATTGAAGGCGATGACCGGCGTGCCGCAAGCCATCGCCTCGATCATCACCAGGCCGAACGGCTCCGGCCAGTCGATCGGAACGAGGAGCGCCATCGCGCCGCTCAGAAACTCGGATTTATGCGTGTCGTTGATTTCGCCGACATAGTCGACCTGCGCCGATTTCATCATCGGCAGAATTTGCTCCTCGAAATACTCACGGTCGACATTGTCGACCTTGGCCGCCACTTTGAGCGGCGTGCCGCAATGCTGCGCGATACGGATGGCGCGATCGACGCCCTTTTCGGGCGCGATGCGGCCGAGAAATGCGAAGTAAGACGGCGTGATCGGCTTGGGCCGCAGCAGGTTTTCCGGCAATCCGTGATGGACGGTGCGGATCCAATTGGCCTGCGGCAACGGCCTGCGCTGCGCGCTGGAAATCGACACGACCGGAACTGACGAGAAAGTATCGAACACCGGCTGATGCTCCGGCAGATCGAGCCGACCATGCAAGGTGGTGACGAACGGCGTCGGCTGGCGTGAAAACAGCGAAAATGGATAGTAGTCGAGATGGAAGTGCAGAAAGTCGAACTCGGCGGCACGCTGATAGACCCGCTCCAGCATCATCATGTGCAGCGCGTTGGGATCGCGCACGGAACCGTCGAGCCGCAGAGAGCGCGGCCAACTGGCGTCGAGCCGCGCACTCGTCACCGAGTCGCCGCTGGCAAACAGTGTGACTTCATGGCCGAGCGTAATCAGCTCCTCGGTCAGCCACGACACCACGCGCTCAGTCCCGCCATACAATTTCGGAGGCACCGCTTCCGTCAGCGGGGCGATCTGCGCAATATGCATCGAATTCGACCTTTCCTTTGAAACACCCACCCCGTGAGTTCCGCGCACAAGACAAAGAACTGCAATCTGATCAAATGTTTCAGATGCCGTGGGGAACTTTATTTTTTGCGCGCAAAGGAACTTCCACTCGATAAAAAATGTTGACGTTGACTCGGGGCGGCCACTGGCACGTTGGCTTCGGCGTGCCGCGCAGACACTTGGCTTGGAACTTGATCCCCGAAGGGAACCCGACTTTCGGAAAGGTTCGTGTTCAAACAAAACGCGCAGACAATTCGAACAAAGGTGATTCCGCTCTAAGTCACCCAAAGTCAGAAAAAGTTACCGCCACTGATGGATAGATTTGGAGTTTTCGGCGTTGTCGTGCTGCACGGGTGACGGGTTCCCTGTCAGCGAGTGGAGGAGTTGGTACGCGCATGGCCGATCTGTGTGATTACGCCGGTCGCCCGCTCGCTTTCATTCTTCGTTATGTGCGGCGTCGACCCGTCGCCCACACCGCCATCCTCACAGCAGTCTTGACCGCGGTCGCCTGTTCGGTCGGCACCCAGTACGGCGTCAAGTTCCTGGTCGACGTCCTATCCAATCACAACGGAGCCGGCGCCTGGATCGCCTTTGGCCTGCTCGGCTCGTTGATCGCCGCCGATAATCTTCTCTGGCGTCTCGCCGGCTGGATCGCCAACTTCGCGTTCGTCGGCGTCACCGGCGATCTCCGGCGCGATTTGTTCCGGCACCTTACGGGGCATTCGCAAAGCTATTTTGCCGAGCGGATGCCCGGCACGCTCACGAGCCGCGTCACCGCGACCTCCAACGCGGTATTCACCGGCGAAAATATGTTCGTCTGGAACGTGTTGCCGCCCTGCGCCGCGACGGTTGCCGCCGTTGCGCTGGTCTTCACCGTCAGCTTGCCGATGGCACTGGGGCTCACCTTGGTCGCGGGCGTGATGGTCGTGATCATGTTCCGGCTGGCCGCCGGCGGCCGCCCGCTGCACCACGACTTCGCCAGCAAGGCGGCAGCCGTCGACGGCGAAATGACCGACATCGTCACCAATATGCCGCTGGTGCGGGCATTCGGCGGCTTCCTGCGCGAGCACCGCCGTTTCGATGCGACCGTCGCGCGCGAAATGGAGGCGCGTCGGCGCAGCCTGTTCTATCTCGAGAAGCTGCGCATCTTTCACGCCGTCGTCACCATTATTCTGGCGCTCAGCCTGCTCGCCTGGGCCATCATGCTGTGGCAGCGCGGCGCAGCGACCACCGGCGACGTGGTGCTGATCTGCACGCTCGGGCTTTCCGTGCTGCATGCCACACGCGACCTTGCCGTCGCATTGGTCGATATCACCCAGCACATCGCACGCCTCTCGGAGGCTTTGGCGACGCTGCTCGTGCCACACGAGCTGTGCGACCATCCGGAAGCGACGCCGTTGGTGCGGCGGGGCGCCAGCGTGAAGTTCGAGCAGATCCAGTTCCGCTACGGCGAGGGCCAGCAGATCTTCGAGGACTTGAACCTGAGTTTCATGCCGGGAGAACGCGTCGGCCTGGTCGGCCCTTCGGGAGCCGGAAAGTCGACCGTGTTCGCGCTGTTGCAGCGTTTCTATGACGTGCAAGTCGGCCGCGTCCTGATCGACGGGCAGGACATCTCCCGCGTGACGCAAGAGAGCCTGCGCGACGCGATCGGCGTGGTGCCGCAGGACATCTCGCTGTTTCATCGTTCGGTCATGGAAAATATCCGCTACGGACGGCCGGACGCCTCCGACGAAGAGGTGCACGAAGCGGCGATCGCCGCGCGCTGCGATTTCATCGAGGGCCTGCCGAACGGCATGCGCACGCTCGTCGGCGAACGCGGCGTCAAGCTTTCCGGCGGTCAGCGACAGCGCATTGCCATCGCCCGCGCCTTTCTCAAGAACGCGCCGCTCCTGCTGCTGGACGAAGCCACCTCGGCGCTCGACGGCGAGTCCGAAGAGGCGATCCGCGAAGCTCTCGGCCGTTTGATGAGCGGCCGAACCGTCATCGCGATAGCGCACCGGCTATCGACGGTGAGGAGTTTCGACCGCGTCGTCGTCATGCAGCTCGGCAAGGTCGTTCAAGACGGCCCGCCCGATCACCTGGTGCTGCGCGAAGGCCTCTACCGGCAACTCGTTCAACGCGAGATGGACCGGCTCAACAGGCAGGCCGCCGCTTAGAGCTCCGACGATCTCATTACAACAAATCTCATGCAGCAGACGGCCCGTGCCGCGCCGACAACGGCACGAGAATACTTCTGTCGCCGTCGGCCATTTTTGGGTGAGTTTATTTGCTCCCGGCTGATCGGCTCAGCTAGAAATCTCTTATTTTGGTGGGTCGCATTGACTCTCGGCTGTGGGATCAATGATTTCATGGTCGGGAGCGCCGCTTTTTGCGGCGAAATGAATTCATGTCCGAAGCGACCGTTAACGAATTTCGCCCGCAACGCGCCGACGCCGTCACCGCCCCGATCAGCGAGGATTGGCTGGCCGTTGTGCTCGGCCTCTCGATCTTTGTTCTGGCGCTGGCCGCAGTGGTCAATGTTGATCTCATCGGCTGGGTGGTGACCACCTCGGTCTGGAGCAATTTCGGCCAGGCGCTGAAGGCGACCTCGAAGGATTTCTCCTCGCTCGGCGGCTACGGCGCGCTGGTCGCGACCTATGTCGCGCTCCTGGTCGTGCTCAGCGCCGGTGCCGTGGCGCTCAGGGCCAACGTGGCGCGTTTCGCGCTCGCCTTCACCGCCGTGTTCTGGATCGCCTATGCGAGCTGGGTGATCGGCAACTATGCCAACTTCGCCGCGGTTACGCCCGCCGAACAACAGAAATTCGGCATCAGCTGGTCGCTCAAGCTCACCAATGAAGGCGGCTATATCTTTGCGCTGATCGCCGGGCTGATCATCGCCAATTTCTTCCCGCGCTTTGCCGAGGCGGTGAAGGAAGCGGTGCGGCCGGAGCTCTACATCAAGGTAGCGATCGTCATTCTCGGCGGCGTCTTCGCCGTGACCGCCGCGAGCAAGCTCGGATTCGCAAGCTCGCTATTGCTGCGCGGCGTCGCCGCTATCGTCGAAGCCTATTTGATCTATTGGGCGGTAGTGTATTACGTCGCTCGCAAATGGTTCGGCTTCAATCGCGAATGGGCGGCTCCGCTCGCCTCCGGCATTTCGATCTGCGGCGTCTCAGCCGCCATCGCGGTCGGCGGCGCAATTCGCGCCCGGCCGGTGGTGCCGGTTCTGGTGTCCTCGCTGGTCGTCATCTTCGCCGTGGTGGAAGTGCTTATCCTGCCGTTCATCGCGCAGGCCTTTCTCTCGCATCAGCCGCTGGTGGCCGGCGCCTGGATGGGACTTGCGGTCAAAACCGACGGCGCGGCGGTCGCGGCCGGCGGCATCACCGAGTCGCTGATCCTCGCCAAGAATGCGGCTGAAGGCGTGAACTATCAGACCGGCTGGATCCTCGGCACCGCCACGACCGTCAAGGTGTTCATCGACATCTTCATCGGCATCTGGGCGTTCGTGCTTGGCTACATCTGGACCAACCACATCAACGTCACGCCCGATCAGGATAAGGCGAAGGCCAAGGAAATCTGGCAGCGCTTCCCGAAATTCATCATCGGCTTCGTGATCACCTTTGCGGTCGGGCTCTATCTTGCCCTCGGCACCCCCGCCGACATCGCCAAGAAAGTGCCGGCGGCGATCGGCGAAGCCAACACGTTCCGCGTCATCTTCTTCATTCTGACCTTCTTCTCGATCGGCGTTCTGTCGAACTTCAAGACGCTGTGGCAGGAAGGGTTCGGCAAGCTTGCCGCGGTCTATGTTCTCAGCCTGTTCGGCTTCGTCATCTGGGTCGGTCTCTTGATCTCCTGGATCTTCTTCGGTGGCGTCACGCCGCCCCTGGCGAGCTAGAAAGACTTGCACGCGCTCCCGCACAACCGGCATTAATTGGATTGGACGGCTCATATGTCTCAGACCAACATTCAAGAAGAATTGAACCGCGCGCAAGCCGAGCCGCTATTGCCGATCGAGAAGAAGCTCATCGGCTGGAGCCTCGGCATCGGGATCGTGCTTCTCGTCGCACTGGCGCTGCTCAATCACTTCGCACCTGCGACGTTCTGAGGATTTTAGTCGCACGCTGGCGAGGCGGCATGCGCATGACTGGCGCGTGCGAACACGGCATTGCAGGATGATCGGGAGTAAGGCAGGGTTCTACCCGACCTGCCAGACACGCCGGACCGATCATGAACGAACATCTTCGCTTGCAGAGTGAGCCGATCGCGGCTCCGGAAGAACTCGGGCTCGCAGCCACCGGGCTTGAGCGGTTGTCGTCCGTGATGCAGCGTGAGGTCGAAGCCGGCCACGTGCCCGGCATCTCGATGCTGATCGCGCGCCGCGGGAAGATCGGCTATCGGCGGGATTTCGGTGCGCTGCGGCCCGGCGGACCGGCGATGCCGGGGAACGCGATCTTCCGCATCTATTCGATGACCAAGCCGATCGTGACGGTCGCGCTGATGATGTTGCTGGAAGAGGGCAAGCTCTTTGTCGCCGACCCGATCAGCAAATTCATCCCCGAACTCGCCAATGTGAAGGTCGGGGTCGAGAGCGACGGCAAGCTCGATCTGGTCGCGGCGAAGCGCGCGATCACTGTTCACGATCTGCTGCGTCATACCTCCGGGCTCACTTACGCCTTCACCGGCAACTCGGCCGTTCAGCGCCGCTACGGCGAGGCGAAGCTGTTCACCGGCGATCCCGCCAACGCCAAACAATTCCTGACACGCGATCTGAACGGTGAGGAATTCATCGCCGAATTGGCCAAGCTGCCGCTGATCGCCCAGCCGGGAGATTCGTGGGACTACAGCCATTCCACCGACGTGATCGGCCGGCTGGTCGAGATCGTCTCAGGCAAAACGCTGGGCGCATTCTTGCACGAGCGGATTTTCAAGCCGCTCGGCATGACCGACACGGACTTCTACCTCCCTGGGGAAAAGAATGAGCGCCTCGCCGAACCCTTCCCGACCGATCCGGATGGCGGGCTGCCGGTGCAACTGATCGAGATGCCCAAAACGCCGCGTTTCGAATCGGGCGGCGGCGGCTTGTTTTCGACCATGAGTGACTATGCGCGGTTCGCGCAGACGCTCTATCAGAACGGCACTTTTGGCAGCACTCGCATCATCGGCCGCAAGACGCTGGAGTGGATGACGTCCGATCATCTCGGGCCCAATGTGCGGATCGGCACCCCTTCCCTCTTGCAGCCGGGACATACGTTCGGGCTTGGCCTCGCCGTGCGGCGCGAATCCGGCATGGGCCAGACCCCCGGCACGCCGGGCGAATTTTTCTGGGGCGGCGTGGCCGGAACCTATTTCTGGGTCGCGCCAAAGGAGGAGCTCTATGCCGTCATGATGGTGCAGGCGCCGCGGCAGCGCGATTATTTCCGCCAGTTATTCCGCACGCTGGTTTACGCGGCGCTGGCGTAGTCAGAACGAGCGGCGATATTCGTCGCGCTGCAGAACCCCTACGCCAAACCAGCCCCAATAGACGCGGTGTCGGCTAATCAGGCCGTCGTCGTTGAGCTCCATCAATTCGACGAAGTCCATTTGATCGCCGTTGGGGGTCGCGCGCGGATATTCCCAGATCAGCCTCCGCCCATCGGTAAAGAAACCCTCGCGATAGCGTTTGCGCGCGGGCGGCGTACGCGCAAAGACCAGCCGCACGAATTCCCGCAGTTTCTCGCGCCCTTCAACCACGCCGCGCTCCGTGCTCAACAAATGGCTGACAAGCGGCGATTCGAGCACGCAGTCCGGCGCATACAGCGCGATCGCCGCTTCGACATCCTTGCGGCCCAAGGCATCGTCCCAATCGCGATAGACCCGTTCGGCGTCACCTTTCAATGTCGTAAGCGACATCAAGCATCTCCACACGATTTGGTTACCATTCAGGATGTAGGTGAGCGATACCGGCGGCAACGTCCAACGCTACGCAAAAAGCCGAAGTGTCGACTAGAGCGTGATCCAATTCAATTGAATCGGATCACGTCTATATTCTTCGTTTTGAGCATGATCTTGTCCGAAAACCGGTTTCCACCCATCGGGTCAAAACCGAGGGCATGCTTTTCGGGATCATGCTCTAGGCAAATGCGTTGCCGTTCCATCCGAGCAACTTGCGCGCGCCATCCCAGATGTCCTGCACGACTTTTCCGGCGGGCTCCGCGCGCCCAAGCCGCACCGATTGCCCAGCCCAGGCTTGCATACGCTCGACGTCGCCCGTGCGCAGAGCGTCGTTGCGCATGGCGGCCGTCAAGCCGCGCTGGACCGGATATGGCGCCGGCGGCGGCGCGTCCGCCGCCGTGGCGGCGCGCACGTATTTGGTCGCGATGCTGCGTCCGGCGCGGCCGCTGAACACGCGGCTGACCATCGTGTCCTCCGGAGCGGTGCGAGCGAGTGCATCGGCCCAGGCCGGATGAAGCTTCGCCTCCGGGCAGCGCAACAGCGCGCTGCCGATCTGCGCGGCGCTGGCACCGAGCAACAAGGCCGCGGCAACGCCGCGCGCATCCGCAATGCCGCCGGTCGCCACCACGGGGACCTTGACCGCATCGACGACGGCAGGAACGAGCGCAAACAGCCCGACCATCTGCCGTTCCGCTTGGGCCGCGTCGAAGCAGCCGCGATGGCCGCCCGCTTCCATCCCCTGCACGGCCACGACATCGGCGCCGGCGTCTTCGGCCGCGCGCGCCTCGGCGACGGTCGAGACGTTCGCGAACCACAGGATCCCGGCGCGCTTGAGCTTGGTAACGAAGTCCGGCGGATATAGCCCCATCACCGAGGAAACGATCGGCGGCCTAGCGGCAAGCAGCGCCTCGCATTGCGCGGCAAAATCGGGCGGCGTCGCGTCGCCAGCGTTCGCCGCGACCGCAGGACCGAAGCGTTCGAGAAATGCGCGCACTTGATCCTCGTGCGCGCGCTCACGCCGCGGCGGCGGATCCGGGATCCACAAATTGAGTTGAAAGGGACCGCTGCCCTCGGCGCGCACTTCATCCGCCCAGGCGGCGATCTCGTTCGGCTGCATCAATACCGC
The DNA here is from genome assembly GCA_963845075.1 of uncultured Alphaproteobacteria bacterium. Lineage (GTDB taxonomy): Bacteria > Pseudomonadota > Alphaproteobacteria > Rhizobiales > Xanthobacteraceae > BOG-931. The sequence goes on from CAWJRE010000002.1 coordinate 67,117, forward strand.
GCCGCAAGCGCCGAGGCTCCCGGCATTCATCATCGCGATCGACAAAGACGGCGGACAGGCGCCCGCCATCGGCGCCAGCAGTATCGGCAGCTTCAAGCCGAAGCGTTTGCAGAACAATTCAGCGCGAGTCCGGTCGAGGGACATTCTTCTCTCCCTGCGCTAGAACATGATCCGGAAAAGCCTGCCCTCGGGCTTTGACCCGACGGGTGGAATCCGGCTTTCCGAAAAGCATGCCCTCGGGCTCGACCCGAGGGATCATGCTCAAACAAAAAGCTAGAGCAGGATACCGATCCAACCATAACTCATCCCGCTCTAGCCTTTCGATCCAAGAATGAACAGGTTCACGGGATGAAGCGCTTCGGCAAAGATATGATCTTTTTTCAGCGCGACACTATTTTTTTCTGAAAGCCTGCCTTCGCGTTGCCGAACCAGCTCAGTGAAATAGCATGCTCACCGCGCTATTGAGCCTCTCGACGTCACCGCAAGGATGACGGTCGCCACCACATAGACGCCAATGCTCAAGAGGATCGGCAGCGTATAGCTGTGGCTGATATCAAAGACAAAGCCGGCGGCGCTCGGCCCGATCAATGTTCCGAAGGCGACGCTTGTGTAAAGTATGCCGATCAGGCTCGAGGCATGGCGCCCGCCGAAATAGTCGATGACAACGGCCGGCGCCAGCGCAACGAAGCCGCCATAGAAAACACCGTACACCAGGGCAAAAGCGGCGAGCGGCCACAGGCTGACCGAAAACAGCCACATGACGAATGAAAGGCCCATGCCCACGAACATGATGAGGAAGGACAGCGGCCGGCCGAGCCGATCAGCCAAGCCACCGAGGAGGAAGCGTCCCGCCGTGCTGCCGACGCCGATGGCGCCGACGAGCAGCACTGCGGCCGAAGACGCGATGCCATAGTCAAGCGCGTAAGGCACGAGGTGCACGAACGGAACGAACAAGCCGAACGAGCAGATAAAGCATGAGGCATAGAGGCCGATGAAGCGCTGCGAAGTGATGGCGCTGCGGATGGAGCTTTTGCGCGCTCGCCGGCGCACGCGCAGCGGCTGTCGGCGGATCGCCATCGGCGCCGAGCCCACGTTTGCTCGGGTCGTCTTCAATCAGCAACGCCATTCCGGCTCCGGCCGCGATCGCGAAAATGCCGAGAAGCAGGTAGGTCTCGCGCCAGCCAAGCGCATCGATCATGAATTTCGCGAGCGGCGGAACCACGAGTGTTCCGACGCCGATGCCGCTCACCGCGAGCCCCGACGCAAAGCCGCGCCGGCGCAGAAACCAGCGTTGCACCGCGCCAACCGCCGGCACATAGGAACAACCGATCCCCAGGCCGACGCCAATGCCGTAAGCGGCATACACCTGCAGCAAGGTCTGCGCGAGGCTCGCGACCACAAGCCCTGCGCCCGTGAGGATCATGCCGATCACAGCCAAGAGCCGCGAGCCGAAACGATCGGCCAACGGCCCGGTGATCACGCCAAGCGCAAAATAGAAAAAGCCGGCGATGGAGAAGACCAGCGAGATCGATCCGCGCGAGGCGGCGAAATCATGCTGCAGCGGCAGCAAGAAGGCACTGAAGGAATAGGCGCAGCCGAAGCCGACGAAGGTGACAGCAAACGTCCCTGCGACGACGAACCAGCCATAGAAAATGCGCGGATTGGATACCGACGAGTTTGTGGTCACGTTTGTTCCCGGCAACATACAACCATCTCCGCTGCTGCAGCCCGATGCAAGCGCTAAGATGGGAAGAGCCGGCGCCGCGCACGAGCGCCAACACTACGGACGATTCCGAAGCGTCGCCGAACGAGACCACGACCCGATCAAGTTGAATCGGATCATGGTCTAGATGTTACGTTGGAGCCTGAATCTTTTCCGAAAACCGGCTTCCACCCATCGGGTCAAAGCCGAGGGCATGCTTTTCGGGATCATGCTCTGATGTTCAGTCGTCGTAGGTTTCGTGCACGGCGACAGCGCCCCGCTTCCAATAGGCCGCCGCCTTCACCCGGTCCTTGGGCAGGCCGCGCTGGTCGACGAGATAGCGACGTAATGCTTTTGCCGCACTCGCCTCCGCCGCCACCCAGGCATAGCCCTCGCCTGGCGGCAGCGCCAACTCGGTGAGCGCTCTTTGCAGCAGCAAATGATTGCCCGCCGCCGCGCCCTTGCGGTGTAACCAGTGCATCTCCAGTCGCGCGCGCGTGTCGAGTTTCTGTTCTTCGGCGGCATCGGCGACTTCGATGACCGTGATCACGCGCGTGCCCGCCGGCAATTCCTGCAAGCGGCGGCCGATGGCCGGAATCGCCGTCTCGTCGCCAGCGAGCAAGTACCAGTCGAAATCATCGGGCACGATGAAAGACCCGCGCGGCCCGCCGACGCCGAGGAATTGTCCGGGCCGCGCCTGCGCCGCCCAGGTCGTCGCCGGCCCCTCTCCGTGCAGCACAAAGTCGATGGTGAGCGCATTCGCCGTCGCATCGTAGCGGCGCGGCGTGTAGTCGCGCGCGGCGGGACGCGGCGCGCCTTCCGGATAGACCGGCCCGTTGGGCGTCGGCGCGGGTAGCACCGGCTTGTCGTGCCCAGGCTGCGGGAAGAACAGCTTCACGTGATCATCATGGGCGGCGCTGATGAATCCGGCGAGGGCCTCGCCGCCGACAACGACACGAACCATTTTTGGTGTCAGGCGGCTGACCTCGCGCACCTGCAGCAACCGCATTTTCGTCTCGTGGCGTACGCGCCGCGCGGTGCGCACTGTTGTTGTTTGGAACGTTTCTGACATGGAATCGCCTGCGTTGACCTGATGGCCAAAAAGATATGCCCGATTACTGTCATATCAATGCGCGGAGGCGGCAGGAAGGGGCTCATCGGCGGCGGACGCTTGGATATCAAAAGCGCACATGCCGCAGTTTTTCCGGATTGCGCACAATATAGATCGCCACGATGCGGCTGCCGTCATGCTCGAACGCAAAGGTGTCGATCGCACCATCGTCCTCACGCAGCACCAGACCGGCAAGGCCGTTCACCGTCGCCGCGCGGGCCTGAACGGTCAACAAAGCCGGGTTCTTGCGCGTGATGCCGGCAAGGAAGCGCAGAATTTTGTCGGCCCCGTAGATCGGATTGAGAGCGGCAGCGCGCTTGCCGCCGCCATCGGAATAAAGCACGGCGTCTTCGGCCAAAAGCTTGGTCAGCGACGCGACATCGCCCTTTTGGGCGGCAGCGGCGAATGCAGCAGCCAGACGCGCGCCCTCTTCGCGCGAAGCCGGAAAACGCGGACGCGCCTCCTCGATATGCGCACGAGCGCGCGCCGCGAGCTGCCGGCAAGCCGCTTCGCCGCGCTGCAGCGTGCGCGCCACTTCGGTAAAGTCCAAGCCGAAAACGTCGTGCAGCAAAAAACTCGCGCGCTCGAGCGGCGACAAGCGCTCGAGCACCAGCATGAGTGCGACGGAGAGATCGTGGGCGATATCGCCGGCCGTATCCGCATCGAGCGTTTCATCGACGACCGGTTCGGGAAGCCACTGGCCGACATACACTTCGCGCCGCGCCCGCGCCGACTTCATGCGGTCGAGACAGAGCCGGGTGACGATCGTGCCGAGATAGCGGCGCGGCTCTTCGATCGCATCGTGATCGGCTTCGTGCCAGCGCAAATAGGCATCCTGCACGACGTCTTCGGCCTCGGCGCGCGAGCCGAGCATGCGATAGGCAAGCCCGGTCAGCGCGCCCCTATGGCTCTCGAACGATGCGACTTCGCGTTCGGTTGCAGCGTTCATGCGGCTTTCGTCAGTTGGCGCAGGACCGGCCGCGTTTCACCGCCGACGGTGAGGCGCGTGCAGGCGCGGCCGTGACCCAACGCGTATTTCAAGCGTCGGATATAGGCGCGAGGCGGTCATGGCAAAAGCGAGCGACACCAGGCCACGCTTGCCGAAGCGGCGCACCACCTCCTCGCGCAAATCGTCGGCTTCGGGCGCGTGCTGCAGGCTCGCTTCAGCAAAGCGTGCCGCAAGCGCCACTTCGAACGGCATGGCGGTGAAATCGCGCGCCACGATCGCCCGCAGAATGTTCGCGTCGACGCCTTTACGCTGCGCCATATCGATGACGAGCTGCGTGCAGGGCCCGCAATCCTCGGCCATGGTGCCGACAATGCCGGCGGCACAATAGGCGGCCGGCGGCACGTCCTTATGATAGTTGCCGAGCGCGGTGACTTTGCTGAACGCCATCAGCGCCCGCGGATCGGCGTCGAGGACGTCACGCAAATAGCTCGCGTCATAGTTCCATGTGCGCTCGAATTTACCGATCCAGCGGCTCAGAAACCATTTGATCATCTTATGTCTCCTTCATGTGAGCGAGAGACTTCATGTGCGTGAGAGATTTCGGAGACCAGGCGATCCAGATCGCGAGCGCGGGCGGCAGAAAGACCGTCGGCAGATCAACGAGCAGTTGATGGGCGTGTTCTCGCCCCGCCGCGGCGTCCCACAGGTGGATGAGTGCATGGATGGCGAGGAAGGCGGCGCCGGCAAGAGCGGCCGGCCGCGCGGCACGATCGAGCGCGAACCACACAAGCGTGGCTCCGGCGACCAGATAGGCGGCGCCGATGTCGCGCACGAAATGCGGGTTGAGCGGGCCGGTTTGCGGAACGCCCGGCACCAAGTCGTACCAGCCATCGGGAAAGGCCAACATGGTTAACCCATTGGCAGCCAAGCCTAATCCAACAATCCAGGCGACGATCACGCGCATCATCTTGGCCTCCTGCCGCATAAGACGAGACAGGCAAGGCCGATGTGACATGGTGGAAAGCGAAAATCGGTAAAGGCGCCCCAGTCTGCCCGTTTCGCCACGCTTCACAACGGGCCGATAAATTGATTGAGTGCGGCCTTAAGACTCGGACGCCCACGACATTGCCGCAGGGTGCGGCGCAATCTCGGGAAAAATGCCGGATTACTACGCGATCCTGTGGCGCGCTTTGCGAAAAGGCGATTTCCAAAGCGTGCGATGGCGCGAAAGCGTCTTCGACCAAATGCGCCAGATGTTGCGCGATCAGCTGCGCAATACGCGACCGCCGATGTCGCCCAACGACATCAGGCACCACACCGAAGCCCTTGAATCGGCCATCGACGCCATCCGAGGCGAGCTGGCGCAAAGCGCCGCGGCAGCAGAGTTGCGGCGCCCCCGACCCAGCGGTGAGCGGGCCGGCGACATATCAGCGATCGGAGAAACCCGATCGGAAGGCGGCGCATCACGCAGCTTCCCTACTCTCATCTCGATCGTAGCGGCCGTCGTCGTCGCGGCGGCTGCGGCCGGCGGCTATGCCTACATGGCTTCTCGACACGACGCCGCACCGCCGCCACAGCCCAAAATCCAATCGCAAAATGTTCCATCACCGCCGGCGAGTGCCCCACCAGCGCCAGCGGCGAATGCGCGATCGCCGGCGGCAACGAATGCTCCATCACCGCCGACGACGAATGCTCCACCACCGCCGAACAAGGTCGAAGAGACGAAACAAGCCGCCGCCCCATTGCTCAAGCGGCCAAAAGTCCAACACAAGGCGGCAACTGCGCTCGACGGAGACCTCCCGCCCGGCGTCGATGGCGGCTCGACCGACGCCGAAGTGGCCTTTTTCTTCCGGCGTCAGCCGGTGTTTTATCGCACCGCCCATCCGGTCGGCTCGATCATCATCGATAAGCAGCAGCATTTTCTTTATCTGATCCAACCGCACCAGGTGGCGCTGCGTTATGGCATCGGCGTCGGCAAATCATGCGCAGGCGTCGCCGGCCTCCATAAAGTGGCCGGCAAGAAGGAATGGCCGGAGTGGCAGCCGACGGCCGACATGGTCGAACGCAAGCTCGCGCCCGCCGGCGTGATGAAAGGCGAACCAGGCAATCCGCTCGGCGCGCGCATCATCGTCCTCGACGATGGCAGCATGAGCATCCACGGAACCAACGCGCCGAAGACGATCGGAAGCTCCGTCGATTTCGGCTGCATCCGGCTGGCGAACGATGACGCCGTCGATCTCTACAACCGCGTCGCGGTCGGCGCGCGCGTGATCTTCAGCGACTAAAACGTGATGAGTTATGGTTGGATCGGCATCCCGCTCTAGCTTTTTTGCTTGAGCATGATCTCTTCGGAAAACCGGCTTCCACCCCGGATCAAGTCCGGGGCAGGCTTTTCCCGGATCATGCATTAGTGCGCCATGCATTTGAGGCCGCCGCTCGGCACCGGATCGCCCGGAATAAAGTAGAAGGGGTTGGGGACCTTGAAGCATCGCTCGGCATGGTCGCCATTCTGATCGCCGACCAGGTCGCTGAGCTGATCGCCGACATTGGCGATGATCGTATGGTTAGCCTCGATCTTGATGCGCGACAGGGTCTTGTACCGGGACACGAATTTGTCGTCCCTGCTCGAATCGGGCCGCATGAACAAGCCGCGCCAATTGTCGTAACCGACTTTGCGCAGATTCCATTCGGTCGCCAATCTCTCGAACGGATCTTCGTAGCGCCCGGTAACGAAAAAAATGGCGACCGGCTCGCCGTTCTTGCCTTTCAGCTTTTGCGCAAGGTTGAAAAGGTCGAGTGTCGGCCCAATCGCGGTCGCCTGCGCGCTAAGCTCCCAGTCGCGCTGTCCGCATGCCGATTGCGCTTTCAGATCGCAAGCGCCGCTCGGGACGTAGCCGAATTTGTTGTGATAAATCTGTTCCCAATTGGAGAGCGACGTCTCATCGATGTCGAGCACGATGGCCGGTTTGTCGACGCCGGGCGCGCGCGCCGCGACCCAAGCGCCGGCTTCGTTCAAAACCGTTTTGACCTGATCGTCGTAGTCGGTGCAGCGGTAATAGAAGAGCGCGTTGGCGAGGACCCCGATATTGATCGGCGGGGTGGTGTCGACCGCTACGTTCTCGGGCATCGGCCTGCAGCCGGACGGCTTGTCATCGGCCGCGGCCGGCGCGCTTGCCGGCAAGGCCCACGAAGCGATGATTGCGAGCGCGGCCCCGCAGTTGCGCAACCCGTTGATGACGTTGGCCGACGGCGCTCCTGAAAAAATGATTTGGACCACGGCGCTTCCCCTCTGCATGTGCGCTCGCGCCAACAGCCGCCGCCGTCAGCGAACCGGACAGTCGCGCGAGCTGAAGGCTTCGTTCAAGAACTTGGCCAGCCGCAATCCGGCGACGCCGAGTTGCCGGTCGAGGATCGGCAGGATCTCGCGGAGATAGCGATCATCCAACACGTCATCGGCGGGACGGCTATTCCAAACGGCCGGAGCCAGTGCGTGCGTTTCCTCCGCCCAATCGACGATCGTACCGCCTTCGATACCGGGCCGTGTTGCTTCGGCACTTTTGAGCCAGCCGTCCTCGAGGCGGTCCACGTAGGCGCCCCAGTCCCAAACCACCTTTTCGATGAGGCCAAAATCCCAGGCGGCGTGAAAGTTGGTCGCGATGTGGCCGGGCTCGCACGTTCCGCCGCAGGTTAGTCCGCGCATGAAAAGATCGACCTGGATGTCGTTGCCGCCCTTTGCTTCGCCCACTGTGTGCAGCGGCTGATGGACGTCGCCGACGAAATGAACCGCGAATTTGAGCGCTTCGACCTGGTCTTTACCCGATGCGCAGCGCAAGTCGTTGCGCAAGGCGTCAAGCTCCGCAACGATGCAGAAGCCGCTTTTCGGATCCTTCTCACAATCGCGGCTCGCACTGTATTTGCGCACAGCCAATGGCATATCGACAAAATGCCAGTTGGAGGTTTCCGGGCGCGTATCACGAGCGTCATCGGCCCAGCTCGCGATGGACGCCAGCGAGTGACCGCGGCCGAGCAGTTGCTCGACGCTGCGCGCCGCCTCCGGCGAGAGCCGCCGCTGTGCAATTTCGGCAATGATCGAATGACCCTCCTGGCCCCAAGCCAGGGCTTGGCCGCCGAATGTTACGGCCAACATTGCCGAAAGAGCCAAGGTTCTCATCGTCCCTCCGCTTCGGCCTGAGGTTTGCAACGATCGAAGTGGTAACGATGAATTATAACAACCGTAAGATGACTGCGTCCGCGGGCCGGAAGCGGTCGATTCCACAATGACTTAGGGGCGAAATGCGGGAACGGCCTTGCTATGAGGAGAGCGCGTCCGGCGCTTTCAATTTCCGGCGCGAAAGTCCGGTCACCAGTTGCGCCAGCCGGGAGAAATCCAATCCCGAGAGCGCCATGCCAAGCGCGATGGCCAATCCTTCGATGACGAATTGCAGGGCCGAGGACAAGCCGAGCATTTGCAGCATTTGCCCGAGCTGGGTGAGAAACAGCGCGGCGCCGGCAACCGCGACCATGCTGCCGATGCCGCCGGACATCGCCGTGCCGCCGAGCACCGCGGCCGCGATCGGCGCCAGCAGATAAGGCTCTCCGACTTTCAGCGTCGGGTTGCGGATGAAAGCCGAAACCAGAATTCCAGCGACACCGTAAAGAAAGGCGGCGGCGGCGAAGGCTGCGGTCTGATAAGCAGCAACGTTGATTCCCGCGATCCAGGCAGCGCGCGGATTGGCGCCGACTGCCGAAAAGCGCCGCCCGATCGTCGTCTTTCTCAGAACGACATCGAGCAGCACGGCCAACGCGGCTACCACCCATACCGCGTAGTTGATGCCGAGAAAGCGGGCGTCGCCCCAATCCGCCATGCCGGGCGGCACGCGTGCTTCTTGCTGCAGCGTGCCTCGATACCACAGCGTGGCGCCCGTCGTGATGGCGCCGACCGCGAGCGTCACGATGAGCGCGTTGAGTTCGAACACAGCGACGAGGATGCCGTTGATGAGGCCGATCAGCGTGGCAAACAAGAGCGCGCCGCAGACCGCGACCAGGAACGCCTCGTCGTGACCTCCGGAAAATCCAAGAACGATCGTGCTCGAGAGCGTGACCACGGCCGGAATCGACAAATCGATGCCGCGCGCCATCAGCACGAGCGTTTCGCCGATCGCGGCGATGGCGAGAAAGGCGGCCAGCGGAATGATCGCCAGAAATGTCGACGGCAAGAGGCTGCGCGGAGCGACGATGGCGCAGAAAACGATCAATCCCAGCATCGCGATCCAGATCGCGGTAAAGCGCGTCCGAAACCGAAACCGACGGGAGACCGGCGCGGAATGCGCGCCGGGACCGGCGGCCGGCGTATGCGCCCGCATGCTCATGGCACTTTCACCGTCGCGGCGCGGCGGTCAAATGTGGCCCAGATATTGGCCCACACGCGCCGGATCGGTTGCAGCCCGGAATAAAGCGTGACGGCAAACAGCGTCAGAGCCCCGCTCACCATGATGCCGGCACCAGTATTGAGGCCGAGCAGCGCGATGATGTTGACTGTGAGGGTGAAGAACAGCGCGCCCAGCACTGCGCCGACAAAAGAACCGCGCCCGCCGGTGAGCCCCGCGCCGCCCAGCACTGCTGCCGCGATGCTGGTCAACGTATAGCTCGATCCGATCACCGGTGAGCCGACGCCAACCTCCGAGCCGACGAACAGCCCGCTGAGTACGGCGATGACCGCCGACAGCAAATAGGCGCGCATGTGCACGAAATCGATGCGCACGCCATTGCGCTTTGCCGCCTCCTCGCGGAAACCGACGGCGCGAATTTTCAAACCGCCGCGCGAACGATAAAGCCAGAAGTCTCCCGCAATCGCCGCTGCAAGAATGATGAGAAAGGAAATCGGGACAAAGCCGACGCGCGCCTGGAAGAAATCGATGAAGTCCTCGCTGATCACGCCGAACGGCGACGGCCGCAGATAGAGCGCAATGCCTTGCACCACGCTCAGCATCGCGATGGTGGTGATGACCGAATTGATACCGACATAGCGAATAAGCGCCCCGTTCGTCAGCCCGACCAGAATCCCGGCAGCGAGGCACACCAAAGAACCCAGAAGAATAAGCCCGGCATCGAAATCCTCGGCGATCAGAAACGAGCCGATCACAACGGTCAGGCTGATGACCGCGCCGACCGAAACATCGAAGCCTCGCACCATCAAGACATTGAACTGCGCGATGGTGACAAGCGCCAGAGGCGCGGTGGCAAGCAGGATATGCCGGATGTTGAGCGGTGTAAGGAACGCGTCGGTGCGCACGGTGGCATAAATCCCGACCGCGACGATCAGAAGCAACAAGAACAGTAACGGCATCCACCATTGCTGACTGCCGCCGGCGAACATTTGCCGCCAGCCGGCGGCCGAAAACCAGCCGGGCGCGGCCGTTTCGAGCGAAGCCTTGGCGCCGGCCGCAAGCTCCTTGGAGCGCAGGAAAGACGAGACGATGCTCTCCTCGGTGATTTCGGAGCCGGCGAGCTCGCGAATAACCCGCCCGCGCGAAAACACCAGCACGCGATCGCACAGCCCCGCCAATTCCATGGCGTCGGAGGAGTTGATCACGCAGGCCAGCCCCTGATCGGCTTTGGCGCGAATGGCGCGATAAATGTCAAACCGCGCCTTGGCGTCGACGCCTTGCGTCGGCTCGTCGATCAAAAGCGCCTTGGCATCGTACAAAAAGCTTCGCGACAGCACGGCTTTCTGCTGATTGCCGCCGGAGAGCCCGCCGATCGCCTGGTCGAGATCGGAGGCGACGATGTTGAGCTTTTCGACGAGTGAAAGCGCGGCGCGCTCTTCCTTCGCAGCAGAGATCAGGCCGCCGGACGCGAATGCGCCGAGCACCTGCACCGTCATATTCTCGCGAACGCCCAGCGTGGCAAAGATTGATTCAGCAGATCGATCGGCGCTGAGCGAAAGGACGCCGGCTTCGAGCGCCGCGCGCGGCGTGAAGCCCGCCATCGGCCGGCCGGCGCACACCACCTGGCCGGAGGCTTCCTCAAAGCCGCCAAGCGAGCGCATCGCTTCGCGCTGGCCGTTGCCTTCGGAGCCGGCAAAGCCGAGGATTTCGCCGCCGCGAACATCGAATGTGATTTCCTGAAACCGCGCGGCGCTCAAATTTCGTGCCGAGAGCACGATGTCGGCCGAGGCTGTCGCGGGCCGCACCGGATATTCCGCCTCGATCGGCCGTCCGACCATGAGCGCGATCAGATCGTTTTCCGACAGCGTCTCATTGACCTCGTAGGTGCCTTGGCCGACGCCGTCGCGAAGAATTGTGACGCGGTTGGCAAGCGCCAAGATCTCCGGCAGCCGGTGGCTCACATAGACGACCGCCACACCCGCCGCCACAATGCGCCGGACGATCTCGGTGAGCTTTTCGACGCCGGAAATGTCCAGGCTCGAAGTCGGCTCGTCGAGCAGCAAGACCTTCGGGTTCGCGGCCAATGCCTTGACGATCTCGAGAAACTGCCGCTGCGAACTACTCAATTGGCCAACGAGCGCATCAGGCGAGATGCCAAGGTCGTAGGGCGCGAGCTGCTTTGCCGCCCATTGCCGCTTTCCCGCCAGCGTCTTTGGCCCGTTGCCGGAACCGAGCAGAAGGTTTTCGGCGACCGAGAGCTCGCGTACCAGCGAGTCGTCCTGATAAACCACGGCCAAGCCGAGCTGACGCGCCAGCAGCGGGTCGGCGCTGGTGAGCGGCTTGCCCATGATGGCGATGCGGCCTTCATCGGCAGCGACGGCGCCGGCGGCAATCCCGAGCAGCGTGCTCTTGCCGGAACCGTTTTCTCCAAGCACCGCATGGATTTCGCCGGCGCGGCATTCGAAATCGACGCGGTCGAGCGCTTGCACGCCGGGATAGCGCTTGGATATGCCCGACAGCTCGAGCGAGGGTACGGAATTCATCTCACACCAAAAGAGCGAGGCTTCGTTCGTCGCGACGAACGAAAAAGCGGAAGCTCATGTCCCGCTCAAAAGTCGGGGCCGAACGGGCGTGGCACAAAGTTCGCGCTCGTCCGACCCCGTCACCGTTCAGGACGCTTACTGCTTCGCGAACATCTCCTTCATCATATCGTTGTCCACGAGCGTGGTCAGCGACGCGCTTTCAGGAATGGCCGCGTTGCATTGGCCTTTGACGACCGGATGCATCTTGAACGGGACATTGATGGTCGGCGGTACGTCCTTACCTTCCTTTTTCATCATGGCCGCCGTCAGGGCGAAGCGCGCCTGATCGTTCTGGCCGTTCGAATAGAAGATCTTGAAGTTCGGATCGTTGGCCTTCTCCCAATCGCAGATCACGCCCATTTCGTCGGTGCGCAGCGACACGATCAGGTCCGGCGCTTTCTTGGCGGCTTCGTAAGCGCGCAAGCCGCCGCGGAAGCCGTCGGCATATTCAAACAGCACCGCGTCGACGCTGCCATGCTGGGCGAGGAAGCCCGACATCGCCTTGAACGATCCTTCCTGCGTCCAGTTGGTGTCGGCCTTGCCGAGCAGCTTCAGATTCTTGTGCTTGGCGATCTCCTGCTCGGCGCATTTCTGCCATCCGGCGCTGAGCCCGTTGCCGGGCGTGCCGCCAAGCTCGACGATGGTGGTCGGATCCTTCTTTGAATTCTCCACCACCTTGGTCACAAACTCCGTGCCGAGCGCACACAGGTCTTCGGCAATCGAGGTCACGAAATCCTTGCCGGCCTTGCCGCCGACATAGGTCCCGTTATGCAGCACGACGAGAATGCCGGCCTCGGTCGCTTCCTTTACGGTCGGCAATAGCGCCGGCCCGGCATCGGCGAAGATCACGATGACATCGACTTTCTGCGCGATAAAGGCGCGCATATCGGACACCGCCTTGGTCGCATCGCCGGTTGCCGAGGTGTAGATGATCTTCTTGATGCTCGGATAGGTGAGCGCCTGCAAGATGAATTCCATCTTGGTGACCTGGCGCCAGACGTTCTCGCCGAAGCCGTCCGCATAGGCGACCGTCAGATTGCCGTGGCCGGTCTCGCAGACATTGTTCTTCCAGCATTCGAGCGCGAGCTTGCGCTGTTCCGGCGTCAAATCCATCGCCGCGTGCTTGATGGCTTCGACGATCACCGGCGAGACATTCTCGGTGGTGCCGACCGATTTCAGCATCAATTCGTTGACGTCGCGGGCTTGCGCCGCGACGCTCATGACCGAGCAAAGGCCGGCCGCAACAAGCGGCAGCGCCCAGCGTCGTATTTCCCCACCATTGAATTTCATTGTTTTCCTCCCTGGTTGTTTCTTGCTCATTGCCCTTTGTCCCGTTCGGCGTTGCGCGAACGGAAGCTCCGACGATCATTTGTTCTTCAGCCACGGATAACGCGCCGTGTCTTTGCCGGCATAGTCCGGATCGAGATAGATGAAACAGCGCTGAATCTTCCAATCGCGGATCTCGAACACGTCGCACCAGCGGCCGGCGCCGTGCTCGGGCGCGCCGGCCCGCCACGGCCCGTCGCGATGTTCGCCTTCGCTCGTGCCCTCGCAGACCACCAGATCGCTGCCGGAGAAGATGTAGTTGAAATGCGAATAGTGATGCAGGATCGACTTCAGCGTGCTGCCGATATCGCCGAACATCTGCCCGATCTCTTCCTTGCCGTTGGCCAAGCCCCATTTCGGGAAATAGACCTGTGCGTCCTCGGCAAAGAGATCGAGAATGCTGCCGCCGTCCCAGGTCTTGCCGGCCCGGTCGAACGCCTTGAGATAGTCAACGATCACCGACTTGCGCTGCTCGTCGGTCATGGTTTGTTTGGCGAGAGCCATCCATATCCTCCCCTGAAATCGCGGCCGCGCTATTGCGGGCGGTGTAATTAGTTCGCGCGCTTCTTGCGTTCTTTGTGCGCGGCCGCGGCCGCGAGATGGGCAAAGGCTAAAATCGGGCCGATGGTCGCGCCACCGGCCCAGTAGGCGCGCGCCGAGGCCGAGGCTACGCAATTGCCGACGCCGTAGAGACCCGGAATGGGCTTGTCCTCATCGTCGACCACTTGGCCGGCGACGTTCGTCTTCGGACCGCCCTTGGTGTCGAGATTGCCGCCGGTCAGAAACGCCGCATAGAACGGCCCTTGTTCCGAGATCGGGAACATGGTCGGGTTCGGCGCCGACGGCGCCGGCGCCACATTGCCGTTAAAGAGCAGTTCGACCTGACGTTCGCCGCGATGGAAGTCGAAGTCGCGTCCGCCAGAGGCAAAGCCGTTGAAGCGCTGGATGGTCGAGGCCAGCGTTTTCTCAAAGTCCGGGGCGAGCGCAAGCCCGCCAGTCGCCTTCTTGTAGCGCTCCAATCGCTCGCCGATCGCCTTGCTCAACGCGGCGAGCGTTGCGCCCTTGATGACGTGCTTGTCGTCGGTGCCGGGCGGAACGATGAAACGTCCGTATTCATCGCTGGCGCTGTGCTCCTGACTGCGCTGATCCCAGATGGCGATCAACAGAAGATTCGGATATTCGCTCTTGGCGCCGTCCCATTGGAAAAAGACCTGTGCCATCTCGTTGTAAGCGAGTTTTTCGTTGGCGACGCGGCGGCCTTCCTTGTTGACGTAGATCATCGAATCGCCCGACGGCGAGAAGGTTCCGATCAGCTCCGGATCGCGCGCCATCGCCTTCTCAAAGACGATCGGGCACATCCAGGCGTAGTTCATGTTGCGCAGCTGCGCGCCGACGGCACTGCCGATATAGACGAAATCGCCTTCGTTGCTGTTGGCCGCGCAGCCGCCATAGATCGGCACGCTCTGAAAGTTCTTGCGCAGCTCGATATTGTGGGTGAAGCCGCCGGTGCAGAACACCACGGCCTTGCGGGCGAAGAAGCGCTTCTTGCCCTTGGCCGTATCGGCCTCGACGCCGATGATCTCGCCGGCCGCGTTTTTGATCACGCGCTGCACGCGGTGCCCGGTGCGGATGTCGACGCCGTCGCGCTTGGCCGTCGCCGACATGGTGCGAATGGCGACTTCGCCGCCGTCCGACATGCTTTCGCGCGCGCCCTTCGGTAGCAGCACACGGCCCTTCGGGGCCTTGTCTTCGGGAAGCTCGGCCCAATAGTCCGGCACGAAATCGCAGTGTCGGTATTCCAGCGCGCCCTTCTTGCTCAACAGCTCGGTCGCGGTCGAGGCGTTGTCGTAGATCGCCTCGTATTGCGAATATTCCCAAGGAGTCATGCCGAATTTGGGCGCCTTGGCATCGTAAACCTCCGGCCGCGACAGGCGCGCCATGTAGGCGATGCAATCTTTCTTGGGATCCTTGGTGCCGGCCGCTCGCATCGCAGCATTGTTCGGCACCCAGTACCAAAAGGCCGCCTTGCGCGTGGTTCCACCCAGCCGGCCGGCCTTCTCCAGCACCAGCACGTCGTTGCCCTGCCAGCGGCTGAATAGAGCCGTCGCCAGCCCGGCAACTCCGCTGCCGATCGCGATAATGTCGACTTCCGCGTCGAATTTACCCTTGGCCGCAGCCGGCGCCGAAGACTTGCGAGCGATGGTAGCCAAGCGACGTCCTCCCTTTTGTTATTACGGGAGATTGCCGCCGTCGGCGCTCGCCGATCTTTCAAATTCCGGATTTTATCGAATCCTGAAAAGCCCAATGGTCAGAAAATGTTGTCAGGTTTGGCGCGATGCCGTAACATCTCTTCACCCCCGTAGTTGAGACGACAGAATCCGCGCGGGGCCTATTTTCGCGTCGCACAATTTGGTGCGTACCAGCGAACTGGGGAGGAAGCGATGGTACTGTCGCCCCGCGAACGGCCGGGCCTGACGTCATTTCGCGGCCTTGAACAATTCCATCTTCGCGGTGACGCCAACGGCGTCGGCTATTGCATTGCCGGCGCCAAACCTTACGCGCTGGAATTCTCGAATTCGGCCGATGTTATTTGTTTGCTCCTTGGCGACATCAACAGCAACACCAAATTCGAGGACGATCGCGAAAAGCCGCTGGTGTTTCTCGGCGACTCCACCGCTTTTCATCCGCGCGTCGGCAATGTGCGCGTGCGCGCCGCCGACGTGCGCCACGGCTTCATCGCTTTCAGCTATGCGGGGGATTATCAGAGCGTGCTGGACGACCGCAGCATCGAGCATCTGCGGCGCGGCGGCAGCTGCAACAATATCCGCAACGACGCCATCCGGTTTCTGGCGCGTTATATGAGAGAGCGACTGCGACGGCCGGAGGGCTTGCAGGCGCTTGAGCTTCAGTTCCTCGCGCTCGGCACCTACGTCGAAACCATGCGCCAGCTTGCCGCCGCACCGCCGGCGCGGCGCGATATGCTCTCCGATCAGGATTTCGCCAGGCTCTGCGCCTATATCGAGGGCAATCTCGAGGACAAGCTTTCCTGCGCCGACCTTTCGCGCGCGGTCAATCTGCCGCTGCGTGTCATCTATGACAGCGTGAAGGCCCGCACCGGACGCTCACCTTACAATCTCGTTATCGAAAAACGTGTCGAACGGGCCTGCGAAATGTTGCGCGACACCGATGCCTCGATCGCCGAAGTGGCATGCGCGTGCGGCTTCTCCTCGCAGCAGCATCTGACCGCGACACTGTCGCGCCGGCTCGGGCGCACGCCGCGCCGGCTGCGCAGCGCGTCGTAAGTCTTACGCGAAGCTCGAGGTGGCCGGCATCACGACAATGTCGCGGATGCAAATCCGCTGCGGCTGTTTCCAGCAAAACACAATGATGTCGGCAAGCTCCTCGGCGCTGATGAAATCGGGATTGCCCAGTCGCTCGCAATACGCATCAAAACTGATGCCGCGGCGACGGCCCTGCCGATCCCGTGACTGGCCCCGGTGACAACAACCAGTGGCTTCATGTTGTGGCGCCCTCAAACGGATTCGGCAGGTCGTCGCGCGCAACGCGCGAAAGCGAACATTCCCCGCTCAGACCTGGAGTGAACAAGCGGTTTACGTTTGGGTGCGATGCTGGCGGCACTGGGGCCGTATCGCATGTCCACATGGCAAGAGCAAAAGGCCGAGATCAATCGCCGCGCGCTCGCGCGCCTGACGAAAGCGCTGCCCGCTATTTTCCCAGCCGGCGTGCTCAGCCGGGCGCTCGCCCGGCCATTCATTCCGCCGACGCCGCGGCTTGCGATCGACTCCTACTGGCGCGCTCATCCGCTTCGCGCGGATCGCCTCGCGCGTGCGCTGGCGGCGCGAAGCGGCCGGCCGGACGGATGGACGTGGCAACTCGGCAAGGCGCAGAGCGGGATGCCCGCGACATTCCGTATCCCGCCCGCGCCCTATCGAGAAAAGGCCTTTGCACGCGGCCCCGGCTTCTGCTGCGTGTGCGGACAGCGCGTCTATCACTTCGGGTGGCATGTCGACCTGTGGGGCAAAGGCCCGAACAAGCGCGCCACCTGGCATGGCGCCTGCGTCATCGCTTGGCAGTTCTGGAATGCGCCAAGCGAACAGGCGCCGTTGCTGCGGCGACTTCAGGCACGCCGCTGCGGGCAGACGGGCGGCCGCCTCTGGAAGAACGCGGAAGTCGACCATCGCGTGCCGCTTTATCGCGTCTGGAACGAGTATCGGGGTGTGCCCTGGCCGGACTTGCTCCAGTATTGGGGTTTGCCGAACCTGCAGGTCGTCAATCGCGACGCGCATGTTCTGAAATGCGCCGACGAGGCCCGCGATCGAAGCGGCAAGCGTCCGCTGACGGCCAAGAACCGCAGCATTAAGGGCGCCAGCGTCTCGAACGGCCTAAATCGTTGATGTCCGGCGGAAAATTGGTTGCGGGGGTAGGAT
Source organism: uncultured Alphaproteobacteria bacterium (assembly GCA_963845075.1). GTDB lineage: Bacteria > Pseudomonadota > Alphaproteobacteria > Rhizobiales > Xanthobacteraceae > BOG-931. Next base: position 84,622 of record CAWJRE010000002.1, read on the forward strand.
TTGAACCTACGACCTTCAGGTTATGAGCCTGACGAGCTACCGGGCTGCTCCACCCCGCGCCAATTGTGCGATAGCCGACCAGTTTTCGTGGCGGCCAATCGCGACGCTGATGTAGCAAGCGCTTTTCAATAAGGGAAGTGCAGCGCGTCCGAATTTTCGTCATAATGTCACGGAACACCATATCGAACCGTCATGCATGCCTTCCTAGAAGCGGAAATGAACGAAAAGCCCGCGCTGCGGCCGGAAGCAGCGATCGGCCCCACCATGCGGGCGATCGCCGCGCGCATTATTGGCGACGCGCGAACGACACTCATCGATCCGGAGCGCCCCAGCGCCGATGCGGTGCACGAGTTCCGCCGGAGCATGAAGCAATGGCGCGCATTGATGCGGCTGCTCGAGCCGTTCGTGCCCGACGCCGTGCTGCTGCGTCAGCAGGCCCGCGACCACGCGCGTTCGCTGGCGCGGGCGCGCGACGGCCAATCGGCACTCAACGCGTTTGACGATCTTTTGAAGAAAGGTTTGGTGCTGTCGGAGCGGACGACCAACACGATCCGCGGCCGAATCGAGGGGATTCGCGCGGGCGAAGAGCAGGCCGTGCTCACGCCGGAACTGCGCGATGTGATCATCGCCTGGCTCGATTCGGTGATGGCGGCGATCGATTCGTGGCCGCTCGATCCGTTCGAATTCAGCAAGATCGCGGCGCGGCTGACGGTGGGCTATCGCAACGCCCGGCGCGCCATCCCGGACGATTGGTCGCAGGCGAGCCCGGAAGAGTTGCACGAGTTGCGCCAGCGCGTGGTCGATCACCGCTATCAGATCGACTTGGTCGAGCCGCTATGGCCGCGCCACAGCCGCATGTGGACCGACGAAGCCGAGCGGCTGCGCGACCGGCTCGGACGCTGCCAGGACCTTGAAATCCTCAGGCGCCTCACCGAGCCGCATCAGCCCTTGGCGCATTGGCGCTCGCGGCTGACGCCGGCCTGCGGCGACCGCACGCTCGATCTATCGCAGCGCGCGGCGCGCATCGCCCACCGTCTGTTTGCCGAAAAGCCCAGGGCCTTCCGCCAGCGGCTGGTGACGCTGTGGGAGAACGGACGCTAACTTTCTTCGTTTTCAGCATGATCTTGTCGGAAAACCGGTTCCCACTTTTCGGGATCATGCTCCAGCGCGACCGTCACAACGGCACCAGCGCAAGAGAATGCCGATCGACCGAAGGGCTGCGATCTCGATGTGGTCGTGCCGCAACGGTGAATATTCGGCACGGCCTCTTATACGATTGCAGGCTTGCGAACGCCGTCCCGCTGGAAAATAATTTTGAGTTGCGAGACGTCGGCGGCGCAACTCGTCGCCGCGGCAACTACAATGTGAACGATAAATCGGGAGGAACGGATGAAAATCATTCTGCCACTGTCGATCGCGGCCTTCTTGGTGACCGCGACTGCCCACGCGCAAATGAAACTTCCTGAGCTGAAGAAGCAGCCGACCCCTCAAGCCGTGTTGGATGAGCATTTTGCCGCGCTCAATGCCTGCGACTGGGACCGGTTGCTGGCGCAATATCCCGAAGACGCCCAGATCCATCTGGCGAACGGCATGATCATCAAAGGGCGCGCCGCGATCGGCGATCTGTTCGTGGGATTTTGCAAGGATCCAAAGGACGGCGGACTGAAAGGCATGCAATTCGCGCCCGAACACAGCATGCAAATCGATGGCACGTTTGCGACCCAGTGGGTCGCGACCGCGCCCTTCCTGGCGGAGCCGTACCGCGGCTCGGACGCCTATATCACGAGCGACGGTTACATGAAGGCGATGGTCTCCACTTTCGACGGTGGCGCGCTGAAGAAGAAGTAGGCATTCGAGAGTATCTGAGAACCGTCTCGAATAGGTCTGCTCTCGCGTGCTTGCGCGTTTGAAGGCGGAGCACCTATCCACGGCAACACTCATGTACGGCAAAGCCCCGCGACACACTGCGGGGCTTTTTTCTGACAGCCGTGAAGAGGAAATGTCTGCAGGCGCCCGGCTTATGACGGACGACGAAGCAGATGGGCGGCCAAGGCTTCGCCATCGGGCAAACCAAAATCGGCCGGCCTGACGCAGCCTTCCAAAACCAGCTTGGCGATGCCGTGCACCAGCGCCCATAGACGCAAGCACTCGTCCGCGCTCGCCTTTCCGCTCGGCGAGCAAGCCGCGACAGCGTCTTGCAAGACCGCGTATGCGCGTTGGCGCGCCAAATCCAGCGACGTTCCCGGCGACGGGTTTTGTCCGACGACACTGAACATAAGGCCGAACAGCGCGGGATTGGCGACCGCGAATGCCACATAGCCGATGCCGCTGGCATCGAGGCGCGCGGCGCCGCCGCTGACTTTGTCCATCCGCGTCGTCATTGCTGCGGTGAGAGCATCGAAGCCACGCTCGGCGACCGCGTCGAGCAGCGCCTGCTTGTCCGGGAAGTGATGATAGGGCGCCGCCGGCGACACGCCGGCGCGGCGCGCCACGCCGCGCAGCGACAGCGCCGCTAGTCCCTCGGCCTCCAGGATCTCCTGCGCTGCCTGGATCAGTGCATCGCGCAGGTCGCCGTGGTGATAGGGCGCGTCGCGCTCATCGGGTTTCGCCAACCGGCGGATATTGGTTTTGCTCGCCACTTCAAGCCTTTAGGTCAGTGCACGCGCAAGTATCAAAAGAATCTTGACATCGTTTAGATTGGCGGTATCTTAACAGCGTCAAGATAAGACCGCAAGGAGGCTAGCCGTGACAATGCCGATGGAACGAAACGACGTTGCCGATCCGGCGCCGCGCTGTCTGGCGTTGCTCGGAATTTCCGAACGCGGCGGGCGCGATGAGACGCCGCTGATCGATGGCGAGATCCCGCGCGACCTCAACGG
>CAWJRE010000002.1:92500-423903 GCA_963845075.1 uncultured Alphaproteobacteria bacterium
CTATTTTATTCGGAGATCTCATTCCTTCTTTTGATAACGGAAATCCAAGACCTCATCGGCCCCGTTCCCGAGACCGCAAGGTCTCAGAATTCCGTTATCGAAGGTGGGTTTCCCCATTCGGAAATCCGCGGATCAAAGCTCCTTCGCAGCTCCTCGCGGCTTATCGCAGCGTAGTACGTCCTTCATCGCCTCTCAGCGCCAAGGCATCCACCAAATGCCCTTAAGACACTTGATCGCTCTCATTATCAATGCCCACTCATCTCGGCGATGATCCGCGACGAACTTGCATTCGCTGCGGCGGACACTGATTAGAAAGACCAGTTTGCTTCACAAGATCGACCCGACGGCATTGCGGTCAAGCTTTGCCGACGTATTGCATCGCTTGCGCGAATATCCCCGCACGACTTTCGCCGGCGGCAATACCCGATCGCATGAGACGCATGGAGATAGCGCGCCGCTCCACGGCTTCTGAAAAGCCGCGCGTGGCGCTCGGATCGACCTCCTCTTCACGATGTCAGACATCACGCACGCCGGCTTAAAGCCAAGGCGCGCGGATTTGTGTTCTCACGAACGAGATTAAAGCACAGCATCAAGCGGGCGGCGCCGTCTGGTGGAGCCAGACGGGATCGAACCGACGACCTCCTGCTTGCAAAGCAGGCGCTCTCCCAACTGAGCTATGGCCCCTCGCCAGTCAGCTATGCCAGCCGTCATCTCGGCCGGCCTGCCGAGCCGCAGCTCGCGCGGGGCAATCGCCCGCCTTCGTCCTTCGGACTACGGCGCGGCAGCCTTCGCCTCGCTTGCGCGAGCGAAGGCTTGGTGGGCCTGGGAAGATTTGAACTTCCGACCTCACGCTTATCAAGCGCGCGCTCTAACCAACTGAGCTACAAGCCCGAACCAGGAGTCAGTGGTCAGAAACCAGCAATCAGAGGACGCTTCGTCGCATCTGATTACCGAATACTGATTACTGACTCCTGGTCTGCTCGTTCGCGAAGAAAGAGAAACGGAGACGGCGGCGTCCTGCAAATAGGCTGATCGATCCTGAAATCGATCGGCCCTGATGTTTCCAAGAGATCCGATAGAAGCGCGTGAGGCGCCTCTGAGGGATCATCCTTAGAAAGGAGGTGATCCAGCCGCAGGTTCCCCTACGGCTACCTTGTTACGACTTCACCCCAGTCGCTGACCCTACCGTGGCCGGCTGCTTCCTTGCGGTTAGCGCACCGTCTTCAGGTAAAGCCAACTCCCATGGTGTGACGGGCGGTGTGTACAAGGCCCGGGAACGTATTCACCGCAGCGTGCTGATCTGCGATTACTAGCGATTCCAACTTCATGTGCTCGAGTTGCAGAGCACAATCCGAACTGAGACGGCTTTTTGAGATTTGCTCGGGGTTACCCCTCAGCATCCCATTGTCACCGCCATTGTAGCACGTGTGTAGCCCAGCCCGTAAGGGCCATGAGGACTTGACGTCATCCCCACCTTCCTCGCGGCTTATCACCGGCAGTCCCCTTAGAGTGCCCAACTAAATGATGGCAACTAAGGGCGAGGGTTGCGCTCGTTGCGGGACTTAACCCAACATCTCACGACACGAGCTGACGACAGCCATGCAGCACCTGTGTTCCCGCCAGCCGAACTGAAGAGTTCCATCTCTGGTACTCATACGGGACATGTCAAGAGCTGGTAAGGTTCTGCGCGTTGCTTCGAATTGAACCACATGCTCCACCGCTTGTGCGGGCCCCCGTCAATTCCTTTGAGTTTTAATCTTGCGACCGTACTCCCCAGGCGGGATGCTTAATGCGTTAGCTGCGCCACTGACGAGTAAACCCGACAACGGCTAGCATCCATCGTTTACAGCGTGGACTACCAGGGTATCTAATCCTGTTTGCTCCCCACGCTTTCGCACCTCAGCGTCAGTACCGGGCCAGTGAGCCGCCTTCGCCACTGGTGTTCTTGCGAATATCTACGAATTTCACCTCTACACTCGCAGTTCCACTCACCTCTCCCGGACTCAAGCTTCTCAGTATCAAAGGCAGTTCTGGAGTTGAGCTCCAGGATTTCACCCCTGACTTAAAAAGCCGCCTACGTGCGCTTTACGCCCAGTGATTCCGAGCAACGCTAGCCCCCTTCGTATTACCGCGGCTGCTGGCACGAAGTTAGCCGGGGCTTCTTCTGCGGGTACCGTCATTATCTTCCCCGCCGAAAGGACTTTACAACCCTAGGGCCTTCATCATCCACGCGGCATGGCTGGATCAGGCTTGCGCCCATTGTCCAATATTCCCCACTGCTGCCTCCCGTAGGAGTCTGGGCCGTGTCTCAGTCCCAGTGAGGCTGATCATCCTCTCAGACCAGCTACTGATCGTCGCCTTGGTGAGCCGTTACCTCACCAACTAGCTAATCAGACGCGGGCCGATCCTTCAGCGATAAATCTTTCTCCTTTCGGACGTATCCGGTATTAGCCCAAGTTTCCCTGGGTTGTTCCGAACTGAAGGGCACGTTCCCACGTGTTACTCTCCCGTCTGCCGCTCCGTATTGCTACGGCGCTCGACTTGCATGTGTTAGGCCTGCCGCCAGCGTTCGCTCTGAGCCAGGATCAAACTCTCAAGTTGAAGAGAATTGATCTCGGCAAATCACAACGTTTGACGAGGTCCCACTTTAGTCTCCTGCGAAGCGCGAGCCTCGCAGGTGGTCCAAAGTGTTGACCTGAAACGTCGACCGCCGAAGTCTCTTCCATGGCCGCGCCCCTTCAGGAAAAAGCCGAAGCCTTCTCCGTTCGAGGAAGCGGCCCGCAAGGACTCCGCCGTCCACGTTTCTCTTTCTTCCGATTCACTTGTCAAACATCCCGGAGCCTGACGACCCCGTCTCCGGTAACACCGGAGCCGCCGAAGCCCGCACATCCGACATGGCCACGGGGCTGGCCGGATGATTCACCGTATAAACAGTGAGGGGCTTCGCGGACGCGTCATCGCGCCAAGGCGGCGGCGCGTCCAGAGGCCCTATATAGGCTTCGGCTCGCGCCATTGTCAACCGCCAGCGAGTCAAAATACGTACTTTAAATCGACAACGCCGGTACGACGGCCGCTTTGCGCTGCACACCAACCCGCGGGCCCGGAGCTTTCGCAGACCCCCGCAAATCCGGCCGTTAAATCCGGTCCTTACGCCGCACTGCGGCCACATTCCTCCGCCGTTCTTGCACAATTCGCGTCGGGGAATGCGCATGCCCGGGGGAGCGCCACTAAACATAGTGCTTTGATCTCGACCGTCCAATCGCCCTGATTGGATTGGTGGGGGCATTGTCGCCTTTGCGCAAAATGACCTTGGCGCAAACGACAATGCGATTGTCCGGAGGCAGACGGGACTGCCGCCGGAAGGCCTAACGGTCGGTCGCGAGTGCGGGGGACAGCGGTCTTGGACCAAGCGGCAAAGCTGCGCGGCGCAAATCGGCGGTTCGAGGCCGAGACTCTTGATCTCGGCAACGAGCCTCCGCTTTCGGTCGACGGCGGCACCGGCGGCCTGGTCGGCCGCCGCCGGATTTCCGTGCAATGGTTCTGCGGCACGATCCTGACCGGCTTGTGCGGCGCCGCCCTGATGGGAGGCGCCGTTTTTGCTTCGCTCGACGGCGAGACCAATTTTGCCGCCGCCCCTGAACGCGTCGAAATGGGATTGCGCGGAGCAATCGGCGGACTCGCCGGCCGCCTGAGCGGCATCCACAAAACAGACCGGCTCGCGAGCATCAGTGAGCCGAGCGTGGCCCGCCAGATCATGCGCGTACCGATCATCACGCGCGTGCGCGACCGCGAACTCGTCCGAACGCGCAGCTTCGTGCGCGTATCCGGCAATCTTTCGCTGTCGCAGACCGAAGTGTCGGCCAACATTCCGCCGTTCAATCCGCAAAAGCTGTTGACCGACGGCGTCGCGAGTACCGACGACGCGCCGACGGCGGCGGAACCGGACGCCGAGGTCTCTTTCGTCACCTGCGATCTCGCCGCGTCCGGACCAAAGGGCAAAGTCAGCTCCGGCGTTTGCGACCTCAATTCGCTGTTGCCGAAAGTGAGAGCGTCGGCGCTTCTGCCGCTTGACGACGTCGTCGCCCGCGTCCGCGACGTTGCGAGCAAGTCCGTCGCGAATTCGCCGCTGCTCGCCAACGCCGACAGCGCCACGCCGGGCATCCGGTTCAACTACGCGGCCGAGGGCGACACCGACCCCTATATCGGCTTCGAAGCCCGCGTCGTTCCCGAAAACATTACGCTCCTGCCCAAGACCAGCGGCAACACCGATTGGAGCGAGCATCTCGTCATCGTCAAAAAGAGCGAGACCGTCGGCTCGATCCTGCGCGAGCTCGGCTCCACGCCCGATGAGATCAAGAATGTGCTTGCGGTGCTCGGCGCCCGCGGACGCGAAGGCGGCGTGAAGGAAGGCCAGAAGCTGCGCGTGCTCACCGCCGCGACCGGTCTCGGCCATATGCAGCCGCTGCGCATCATCATCTCCGGCGACAGCGGCATCGAAGCAGCGATCGCGCTTTCCGACACCGGCAAATACGTTCCCGTCGATATCCGCAACGTCGATACCGGCGCCACCGAAGGCGCCGAGGAGGCGATGGAGGACGACGGCAGCGGCGTGCGGCTCTATCAGAGCATCTACGAGACCGCGCTGCGCAACAATGTGCCCAATGCGGTGATCGAGGAAATGATCCGCATCTATTCCTACGATGTGGATTTCCAGCGCAAGGTACAGTCCGGCAACTCCTTCGACATTCTTTATTCGGATGACGAGAACAACGAGGGGCGCAACGAGGTGCGCTACATCTCGTTGACGCTCGGCGGCGAAACCAAGCGTTACTATCACTATCAGACGGCCGACGACGGCACCTACGACTACTACGACGAGACCGGCAAGAGCGCGAAGAAGTTCCTGGTGCGCAAACCGGTCGCGATCGGCATCATGCGCTCGGGCTTCGGCGAGCGAAATCACCCGCTGCTGCACTATATGAAGTCGCATACCGGCGTCGATTGGGCGGCACCGTTCGGCACGCCGATCTTCGCGGCCGGCAATGGCACCATCGACGAGATCGGCGTCAAAGGCGGCTACGGCAAATATGTCCGCATCCGCCATCCCAACGGCTACCAAACCGCTTACGGCCACATGACCGCGTTCGCCCGCGGGCTCAATGTCGGCAGCCGCGTCCGCCAGGGCCAGGTCATCGGCTTTGTCGGTTCGACCGGCCTGTCGACCGGCGCCCACGTGCATTTCGAAATCCTGATCAACGATCGCTTTGTGAACCCGATGACGGTCAAACTGCCGCGCGGGCGCGTGCTTGACGGAACATCGCTCGCCATGTTCGAGAAATCGCGCGAGCAGCTTGACTCGGTGCTGACGCATGGGCCCGGACGGGTCGCGCAAGCGCGATAACTTAGCCCTAGAGCGGGATGAGTTGTGGTTCGATCGGCATCCCGCTCTAGCTTTTTGTTTGAGCATGATCTTTTCGGAAAACCGGATTCCACCCCGGATCAAGTCCGGGGCAAGCTTTTTCCGGATCATGCTCTAGATCTTCCCAACCACTCGGCGAAGCGGCCGATCAATCCAGCCCTCCTTCATGATAGCGTTGCGCTGCTTCGGCATTGCGTGCCGCGGACATGACTTGCGCAGGAGGCGTCGGTGACTCAAAGCTCGGCCGTTAACGACCGCATCGAAGTGCACTCAAGCCGCCTCTGGGCGCTCATCCATTTCAACCTGACGCTCTGGGTCTTTCCGGCCCGGATGGTCGCCGACCATGTCGGGGTATCGAACAATGTGGTGCTGTTCTGGCTCACGCCGTGGCGTCGCACCGACGAGCACCTGCCGATGTCGCACATCGCCGAAGTGACCCACACGCGCGGCTTGATCTGGGACCAGATCAGCGTGGAAAGCTCGGGCGGACTGAACCCACTCGTGATTTCGGGCCTGCCCAAAGGGCAGGCCCGTTTTTTCGTCGAACACGTGCGGGAGCGGCTCAACGAAGCTCCCGTCACGCCGCCGCAGCAAGCTCGCCGTTGAACTTGAGCCCCTGCTTGCTGGCGCTGATCACCACCGTCTCGCCATCCTTGATGCGGCCGGAGAGGATGAGCTCAGCCAGCGGATCCTGCACCGATTTCTGAATCACCCGCTTGAGCGGACGCGCGCCATAGGCCGGATCCCAGCCTTTCTCGGCCAGCCAATCGCGCGCCGACGGCTCGAGCTTGATGGTGATCTTGCGATCTTCAAGGAGCCGCGCCAGCCGCTTCATCTGGATGTCGACGATGCGGGTCATGTCGGACTTCTGCAGCCGGTGGAACAGAATGATCTCATCCACGCGGTTGAGGAATTCCGGCCGGAAGCTCGCCCGCACGATCGCCATCACCTGATCGCGCACGGCGTCGGTGTCCTGGCCCTCGGGCTGATTGACCAGGATCTCGGCGCCGAGATTGGACGTCATGATGATGAGGGTGTTGCGGAAGTCGACGGTGCGGCCCTGACCGTCGGTCAGCCGGCCGTCATCGAGCACCTGCAGCAGGACGTTGAACACGTCCGGATGCGCCTTCTCGATTTCGTCGAACAGCACCACTTGATACGGCCGCCGGCGAACGGCTTCCGTCAGCGCGCCGCCCTCCTCGTAACCGACATAGCCGGGCGGCGCTCCGATCAGCCGCGCGACCGAGTGCTTCTCCATGTACTCCGACATATCGATGCGGATCAGCGCATTGTCGTCGTCGAACAAAAACTCGGCGAGCGCCTTGGTCAGCTCGGTCTTGCCGACGCCGGTCGGACCCAGGAACATGAACGAGCCGATCGGCCGGTTCGGATCCTGCAGTCCGGCGCGCGCACGACGCACGGCCGTCGCCACGGCTTTGACCGCGTCGGCCTGGCCGACCACGCGTTTGCCGAGCTGCTCTTCCATGCGCAGCAGCTTCTCCTTCTCGCCTTCGAGCATGCGATCGACCGGAATGCCGGTCCAGCGCGACACCACTTGGGCGATGTGATTGGCGGTGACCGCCTCCTCGACCATGGCGCTGCGGCCTTCGGGGCCTTCCATCGCCTTGAGCCGACGCTCGATCTCCGGAATGCGGCCGTACGCGATTTCGCCGGCGCGCTGATACTCGCCGCGCCGCTGCGCGTTGGCGAGTTCGACGCGCGCCGCATCAAGCTCGTTCTTGAGCTTCTGTGCGCCGGAAAGCTTTTCCTTTTCCGATTTCCACCGAGCGGTCAGATCGGCCGACTGCTTTTCCAGAGCCGCGAGCTCGGTTTCGAGACCGCCAAGCCGTGCACGCGAGCCGGGATCGCTCTCTTTCTTGAGCGCCTCCTGCTCGATCTTGAGCCGGACGATTTCGCGGTCGATGGAGTCGAGCTCTTCTGGCTTGGAGTCGACCTGCATCTTCAGGCGCGCGGCCGCCTCGTCGACCAGGTCGATCGCCTTGTCGGGCAGGAAGCGGTCGGTGATGTAGCGGTGCGACAGGGTCGCGGCCGCGACCAGCGCGCCGTCGGTGATGCGCACGCCATGATGCGCTTCGTATTTGTCCTTCAGGCCGCGCAGAATCGAGATGGTGTCCTCGACGCTCGGCTCGTCCACATAGATCGGCTGGAAGCGGCGCGCCAAGGCCGGATCTTTCTCGACGTGCTTTTTGAATTCGTCGAGCGTGGTGGCGCCGATGCAATGCAATTCGCCGCGCGCCAGCGCCGGCTTGAGCAGGTTCGAAGCGTCCATCGCGCCGTCGGCCTTGCCGGCGCCGATAATGGTGTGCATTTCGTCGATGAACAGGATGTAGGCGCCGGCCGAAGACGTGACTTCCTGCAGCACGGCCTTGAGGCGCTCTTCGAACTCGCCGCGATATTTCGCGCCGGCGATCATCGCGCCCATGTCGAGCGACAGAAGTTTCTTGTCTTGCAGGCTTTCCGGCACGTCGCCGTTGACGATGCGGAGCGCCAGGCCTTCCACGATCGCGGTCTTGCCGACGCCCGGCTCGCCGATCAGCACCGGATTGTTCTTGGTGCGGCGCGACAGCACCTGAATGGTGCGGCGGATTTCCTCGTCGCGGCCGATCACCGGATCGAGCTTGCCGTCGCGCGCGGCTTGCGTGAGATCGCGCGCATATTTCTTCAACGCCTCGTAGGCGTTTTCGGCCGACGCCGAGTCGGCCGTGCGTCCTTTGCGCAGAGCCTCGATGGCCGCGTTGAGGTTCTGCGGCGTCACGCCGGCCTGAGCGAGGATCTTGCCGGCTTCGCTGCTCCGTTCGAGCGCGAGCGCGAGCAGAAGGCGCTCGACGGTGACAAAGCTGTCGCCGGCCTTCTCGCCGGCTTTCTCGGCCGTATCGAACACGCGCGCCAGCGCCGGATCGAGATAGACCTGCCCGGCGCCGCCGCCCGAAACCTTCGGACGCTTGGCGAGCGCCGCCTCGACGGCAGACAAAGCCTGGCGGGAATTACCCCCCGACCGGTCGATCAGGCCGGCGGCGAGCCCTTCGGGGTCGTCGAGCAGAACCTTCAGCAGGTGCTCGGGCGCAAATTGCTGGTGTCCCTCGCGCAAAGCGAGCGACTGGGCAGACTGAACGAAACCGCGGCTGCGGTCGGTATATTTGTCGAAATTCATGTTCCTTCCCTCGGCCTATTCCGTCGCCCTGGCGGCGCGATCGGAACATCGTCATGGGGTTGTAACTACGCAGGACCGCTTGGCGTTGCCGTGACCCAGATCAAACGGGAGGCTAGCCCGGCGGGCGGACCCAAGAAGGCATCCGCCAACCAAATATGGGGGCGTTACGGGCCAAAGGAAGAGCCGCGGCGGGCAACGGCTAATACTTAATTTACGCCGTGCTTGGCGCCGTGACCGCGAGCTTCGCATCCTCGGCCAGCGTCGAGGCTCAGTCGTCGGCGGCGCGTTACGGATGCCCCCACAAGTACACGCAAGCGGTAAGTGGGTATTAACACCATCAACCGCACTATCCGGCCGCTGCTATCCCCCCGCGAGGATGCAAATGAACGAACGCCGAGCCAGCCGGCGGCAAAAGAGTTTCTTGCGCGGCGTCGTTTATTTCGACAAACGACGCAGCGAGACGGCCTGCCTGGTGCGCGACCTGTCCGAAGACGGCGCACGCATCGTTCTTTCGCAGACCATCACCATTCCCGATGTCATCGAGCTCCAGATCCCGCAGCGGGAGCAGACGCTGTCCGCCCGCGTGCAATGGCGCCGCGCCGACGAGGTCGGCCTTTCCTTCTCTAAGCCTGATACCGCGACCACGCCGCGGGAGAATCAGCTCATCAAGCGCATCGCCGAGCTCGAAGCCGAAATCACCACGCTCGAGCGCACCATCAAGCGTCTCAAGCGAGACAGCAACGGCGACGACGGAATCGAGGCGGCTTAGAACGCAGCGCCTTCCACCCGAAGCGATTGACGCTCCAATTTTCTTTGGTGGAGCATGATCTCTTCGGAAAACCGGTTTCCACTCCGGATCAAGTCCGGGGCAGGCTTTTTCCGGATCATGCTCCGAACATCCGCTCGCCCTGCAGATCGACCATCTGCCGCGCCTTGGCGAGCGTAAACGCCACCGCATCGTCGAACGAGGCGAAGGCGTCGGCGCGGATGAAACGATGCTCCTTGCGCACACCGCCGACCTCACGCTCGATCGTCCCCGCCGTCTGAAATTGGCCCTCGGTCTTGAACGGCGCCGGGCGGATGATGAAGCCCTTATACTCGACCGGTTCCGGGACCTTTTCGGCCGGCGCCGGCGCGAGCTTGCCAAATAAAGCGCTGAGAAGCGACATCACCGGCTCCCGGGTTCAGAAACGCAAACGCGGATCCCAGCCGTAACCATAGTAGCGGCGCTCGACCGGCCCGGGATAACGCGAGGCCCAAAAGGTGTCCTCATGGCCGGCAAACGTTCCATAGAAGGGCGAGGTCGCAACCTCGGTGAGAATCACGCCGACGCTGCGATAAGGATAAGCGTAGGCCGCATAGTGGTAATGCCTGTAGGCCGCGTGACGAGAGCGCGCGGTATCAGCCTGTGCGATCGCCGGCAGCAGGATGACGGCGCCGGCGGCAAGCATCAGACAATGCGGGATACGCGCCATCAAAAAACTCCGCTTCTTTCCGCGAGCGAGACGTCGGGATACCACGAAAGAATACCATGAAACGGCGCTAAGCCTATCGCCATCACCGCACAGCCACGGGCCTAGAGAAGCGCCGACGAACCGCGTCTTCGACAGGAAGCCCGGTCTCAGTGCACATCGTGATAGCCGCGCGAATAAAGCACCAGCGCGCGCGCCTCGTCGCCATGAGCGGCCCGATAGGCTCCGGCCAGATATGGCACGCCGTAGGCCATGTTGGTCGCCGGATCGAGCAAGCCTTCCGCGTCGCCGCGATAGCCAAGCGCCCGCGCGGTGCCAAGCCTGATCTGCATCAAACCGAAATTGCCGCGATAGACGGCGCGCGGATTGAAATTGCTTTCCCGCCGGATGACGAGCCGCACCAGCTCCACCGGCAAGCCGTGGGTCTTGGCATGCTGGACGATCAGGACCTCGATCGCCGCTCGCTCTTGGATCACCTGCGCTTGGATCACCTGCGCTTGGGTCACATGCGCTTGGGTCACCTGCGCTTGGGCCGCCTGCCGCTCGACCGCGGCTGCCGGCTGCGCCAGTGCGCTCACCACCGCCAGCAAACAAAGCGGGATCGTGCGCCGCATCGACCGATGACCCCCAAACCTTCGCCGAAATGCGCCGATGGGGCGCTCTTGTCAAATCGACGTCACAACGAAATGCCGCTGATATCAAACGCAAAATCAGCGGGACGCCAAGCAGCGAAAGGCTACCAGATTGCCAAAACGGCAAATCCATTCTATATATGCGCCATTCGCGATTGAGCTTGCCTTGCAGTTTCGGCCATAGCGCCTGATCGGAAATATCATGCGCCGAACAAAGGCCTTTCCCAAGAACACGCAAAATCCGGATTTGGACCGCGCGAATGGTTTGTGCGGCCACAAAACGCGTTAGGCGTTTTCCAAAGGAGGCCATCATGGCTACAGGTACCGTCAAGTTTTTCAACGCCCAGAAGGGTTACGGCTTCATCGTGCAGGATGCGGGCGGCCCGGATGTGTTCGTGCACATCTCCGCCGTCGAGCGCGCCGGCATGCGCACGCTCAACGAAGGACAAAAACTGTCCTTCGATATCGAGGCCGACCGCCGCAGCGGCAAAAGCTCGGCGACCAATCTACAAGCCGCGTAAGCGCGCACTATATAGGTGAAGCCGGCGCCACACTGGCGCCGGCTTTTTTCTTTCTGAAACAACGCGTTTCCCCTGGACGCGGCGCAGCGCGCGAGCGCGTAGCCCCATTGCTTGACGGAAGATCGACCGCGCGCTGTCGGTCCGGGTTGCGCCTTGGAGCTTGTCTGCGGGCCGCGAGCCGCCAAACCCTGCGCCGCGCACGGTCCTGCGCCGCGCCAAAAACCATGAGAAGAGTCCATGCCAAGAAAGCCGGGATTGAACTCCGAATTCGTCATGTTCGACGTGATCTATGAAGATGGCTCGCAACGCTCGAACCGCAAGGTACCGCGCACGCTGACCGGCGGGATCGACGGCGACAAGCCCGCGCACGAATTCCTGATCGAACAGGACCGCGACATCGCCGAGAAATCCGGCCGGCCGCCGATCAAGATCAAGAGCATCGCGCGGGCCGGCGCCAAGAAGAAGGACCGCAGCTATTCCGAGGGTCGCGCGGGCTGAGCCAGTTCCAGCGCTTCCCGGCGGGCGGGCCGGCACGCCCTTGAAAGGTCCCGTCGCCGGAAGAGGCGGTTGCGGTGCCGAAATTTTAACCACGCGCCCGCCGCGTTTTTGATCGCGCCCCTCCGTGTGCAGGAGAAGGTGAAATAGCATCAAGCAAAAATGCGATTGCTCAGCTTCAACTTGGCTGGTGATTTGGCCGGTGACTTGGCCGGTGACTTGGCCAGCGAACTGGCCGGTCAAAGTTGGCGTTCGCCCGCGATTTTCACCACCAATTTTCGGCTCCATTAACCGGATCATGGTAGAAAGGTAGAGGAGCGCAACCAATTCGGGGCCGCTCGCCGGAGTCTTCCCACTATGTCCGAGATTGCGGCCGCCGTGGCCGCCATTTTTTCCTCTAACACCACCATTAACGCGCTGCTGCTTGTCGCCGACGCGCTGATCTATTTCGCCGTACTCGCCGCCTTGTTTCGCGCCCGCCACCGCATCGGCATCGGCGCCTTTTTCTGCGCGCTCGGCGTGATGCACTTCCTCGAAACCTATCTGGCCAGCATCGTCTATGTCGTTCTGCCGTTCGGCATCGTGGCCTCGCCCGGCTCGACCGTGCTGTTCACCGGCAAGCTGATGCTGCTGCTGCTCGTCTATATCCGTGAGGACGCGGTGGTCGTGCGGCAGCCGATCTACGGCTTGTTGATCGGCAATCTGCTTTTGTTTGCGCTTGCCTTCTTGACGCGGCACCACGGCGCGGAAAGCGTGCTGTCGAACCGCCACGCCGATTTCGCTTTTCTCGACGAGATGGGCGCCCTGATGGTGTGGGGCACGCTGATCCTGTTCGTCGATTGCATTCTGATGATTCTGCTGTACGAGCGCTCGCGCTCCTTCTTGGGCGGCCGCCGCCTGCTCCTTCGGCTCGCGGTCACCGGCGCGCTGATCCTGAGTTTCGACCAGATCGCATTCTATGCGGGCTTGCGTTTCCTCACCGGCGCGCCGCTTGCGGTGCTGTACGGCGGCTGGATTTCGAAAATGGCGGCGGTCGCGATCTACGCCGTGCTCGGCGCGATCTACCTCCGCCGGGTCGAGCTTCCGCGCAAGCGCAAGCATCCGCCGCGCATCATCGACGTGTTCGACTTGCTGACCTATCGCGAGCGCTACGAGGATCTGTTGGCCCGCTCCGGACGCGACGCGCTGACCGGTGCGCTCGATCGCGGCCGGCTCGAGCATCTGGGCAGGAAGCGTGTGGAGGACGCAGTGCTGGCCGGCCGGCCGCTCAGCCTGCTCATCATCGACATCGATCATTTCAAGAGCTTCAACGACCGCTTCGGCCATGCCGCCGGCGACGTCGTGCTGCAACGGATCGTGCGCATCATCGCCGCGGCGTTGCGGCCGAGCGATGGTGTGTTCCGCTTCGGCGGCGAGGAATTCGTGGTGATCGCCGATGAATTGACCCGCGCGGCGGCGCTCGCGCTCGGCGAACGCATCCGCCGCGACGTGGCGAGCCACATGGAAGCCGACGTGCCGCTCGTTACGGTGAGCATCGGGCTTGCCACCTGCGCCGAAGACGCCTCTGACTATGAGGGGCTGTTCGAGTGCGCCGACCGACGGCTTTATCTCGCCAAATCGGCGGGGCGCAATTGCGTGATCGGCGAAACCGGCACAGACGCCGGCGCGCCGAAGCTCGCCTGGGCGGGTTAGCGGAAGACGCAAGCCGCTCATTTGTGCTTTCATCCAAGAAGCGAATAGCGAGTCTCGGTTTTTCCGCTCGTCCCCGCCCCCGATCAAGTCGGGGGTAAACTCCGGCGGGGACCCAGCTCTTTGCACCCGCCCTGGATTCCCGCTTGCGCGGGAATGAGCGGCTGAAACGTCACTCGCTGTTCGTTGCTCACTATTCGTTATTCCGCTATCCGCTGAGAACAAATGGGAGTATCGCCCGTGCCTACCATCCAATGTCTCAACCCCGACACCATGGCCAAGCCGCTTGCGCCTTATTCGAACATCGCGCGCGTGAAAGCTTCGGACTATTTGTTCATCGCCGGCCAGATCGGCACCGACAAGAACGGCAAGGCGCCGGCCGATTTCGAGGCGCAATGCGCGCTCGTGTTCGAAGCGATCGGCGCGGCGCTCGCCTCGCAGGGCGCCGGATTTCCCAACATCGTCTCCTTCACCAGCTACCTCGTGCATTCGCAAGACATCCCGAAATTTGCCGCCTATCGGGCGCGCGAATTCCCGCGCCTGTTTCCGAGCGGAGCCTTTCCGCCGAATACGCTCCTCGTCATCGACCGCCTGGTGCGCGAGGATTTGTTGGTCGAAGTCGCCGCGGTCGCGGCGTTGTAGGCGAGATCGCGCGCTGGTCATGCGGGGAGGGGGGCATAGGCGAGCCTCCGGTCGCCGTTGCCTACCTCGAGAACGCCGATGCGGAGCATCGGCTCGTTGGCCGCAGGGCGCAGCTGCTTGGAGCGGGCTCGTTTCCCGGGCGCAGCGCAGCGCTAGCGTACGAAGGGCGCGTGCACCCCGGGATCGTCACGAGCGCCCTTCGCGGAGGTCCCGGATCTGCGCGCCCCGCTACGTGTTGCACCGCGTCCGGGACACGGCGAAACGCATAAACAAAATCATTCTCGCGACGCGATCGCGTCCGAGTTTGCTTCGACCACCACGCTACAAAGATTCGTCGCTGCAACAAGAGGGAGGCGAAGCGCCGAAAGGCGCATGCCAACCATTTGCCGCGCCGCATCAACAAACGTTGCCGCCTGCTGATACCTCGGGCGCGGCTGCGCGCCATATCGGGGCGCGCCCGCCTTCCGGCGCTTCGACCGCGGCTCTCGCCGGGACTCCCATCCCTGCTCAACTCCAGGCCATGCTTCCCGGGACTTGGAATCAAGCGGGCGTTACCCGCTCTATCCCGTCCCAGTGCAGTGACAGCACCTCACGCCTCGGCCGTAGTACCGAAGGGAATGATGCCCGAAGCCGCTCCGGCGCGGATTGCGAGCCCGCGCGGAAGCACCGCACTCGCTCCACACTTCAGATCGCATCCGGAATGCGTCCCTCGATGAGCGAGATTTTCCCAATGTAACCGAAAGAGCGACGAATGTCAAGACGCGTCTCTCAATAAGAGACGCCCAAAAATCAGCGCGGCGGGCAGGTTTGTGCGAACCCGTTGCGCGTCTTGACGAAAGCCGCGGTGTTGAGTTGGCCGTCCTCGATGAGATCGACCATGGCCGCAGCAAGGTCGTGACAGGCAGTGCGGCCGGGCGGTTGGCCTTCAAGTTTAGGCGCGGGCGAGACGAGACCGCAGGTGTTCACGACCACTGCGAAGGTGTCGCGATAAAGCGCGGTGTTATCGCTATTGGCGTCGAGGAGAGAGATGAGGCCGTTGATCGCTTCGCGGCACGGCTTCTCGCCCGAGCGCGCAGCCATCTTGGCTGCGAATGATGAGAGCGGTGTTATGACGAGCGCGGCCGCAAGACATGCTGCAGTCACTCTTACGCAGGGGTAGCGCATCAGTTCTGCATCGCAGCCACGACTTCGCATCAATTAGTCTCGAACTTCACGAACTTGCCGTCGCGATAGACGAACAGGGCCGTCGTCAGCCCGTTCGGGCCGGATGCGAACTTGGCGGCGGCCGCGCGCAGGCGCGCCAGCCCCGGCGCATTGTTCGAGCCGGTGGCGATCAGCACGTCCTTCGCCGGCACCGCGACGACGATGTCGCCGTCGACCTTGACCTGACCGCCGGACCAAAGATTGTCGGCCAGCAACAAGCTGGCGTCGAATTCGCCGCCGGCGCTGATGAGCAGGACGCCGTCGCTGCCGGGGCGGATCTCGATCTTGGGCAGAAGGCGGCTCAAATTGGTCAGCGCTGCGTCGCGCAGGCGGGTGCGATCGCCGACATCGTCACGGCTCGACAAGATGCGCAATGCGCCCAGCCGGTTTTCCGCATAGACCACGACGAGCTCGCTGTTGAGCGGCTCGGCCACGAGCTCCTGCGGCGGCGTTTGCTCGCGGCCGCGGCGCTGCATCGCTTCGAACCATTGCCGCTCCTTGATGACAGGGACGATGCGGGTGCGGTCGAGCTTGGGCAGCCCGTTGGCATCGCCGCCCGCTTCCATGAGCGCGGAGACTTGCGCCTGGACGATATCGTCGAGGTGTTGCGGCTCGCGCTCGTAGCTCTTGTAGGCTTTGGCGAGATCCGAAGAGGCCGAGGCACCGTTGGCGTAACGCACCACGAATTGCAGGTCGCCGTTCAAGGCGACCTTTGCGGACGGCATCGCCGCCATCGTGGCGCGCGCCACGCGTTCGGTGAAGGCGCGCGGCGTGAGCGTGTCCGCGCGCGCAACACCCGCGGCAAGCACCAAGGCGGCGACGATCGCCGGCAGCCATTTCACAATTCGCACCTCGCCCGATTCGGACGAGGATAAACGAGGCGCTTCGGCGCGCAAATCGCGATCGGGTGGGCGAAGCACCAACGGGGGCCGAATGACCCGGCGTGGTGTCAGCCAACACCTGGGTCATGGCCGGGCTTGTCCCGGCCATCTCGATTCATTGGCACAGCCGTGCCCGCACGGGCGGGATCGCCGGCACGAGGCCGGCGATGACGCGGCTGGGTCCCCGCCGGAGTTTACCCCCGACTTGATCGGGGGCGGGGACGAGCGGAGTTCGATCAGTTATCGATGAACGAGCGCACCCCCGGATCAAGTCCGGGGGCTAAAGGCTTCTAGTTATCCAAGAAGCTGCGCAGTTTGCGTCGACCGGCTCGGGTGCTTGATCCCCGGGTCAAGCCCGGGGACTAAAGGCTTTAGTTGTCCAGAAAACTTCTCAGTTTTCTGGAACGAGAAGGATGTTTCAGCTTGCGCAGCGCTTTCGCCTCGATCTGGCGGATGCGCTCGCGCGTCACCGAGAATTGCTGGCCGACTTCTTCCAGCGTGTGGTCGGTGTTCATGCCGATGCCGAAGCGCATGCGCAGCACGCGCTCTTCGCGCGGCGTCAGCGAGGCGAGCACGCGCGTCGTGGTTTCGCGCAGGTTCGACTGGATGGCGGCGTCGATCGGCAGGATGGCGTTCTTGTCCTCGATGAAATCGCCGAGATGCGAATCCTCTTCGTCGCCGATCGGGGTCTCGAGCGACAACGGCTCCTTGGCGATTTTGAGAACCTTGCGCACCTTCTCGAGCGGCATGCCGAGCTTTTCCGCCAGTTCCTCCGGCGTCGGCTCGCGGCCGATCTCGTTGAGCATCTGGCGCGAGGTGCGCACGATCTTGTTGATGGTCTCGATCATGTGCACCGGGATGCGGATGGTGCGCGCCTGATCGGCGATGCTTCGCGTGATCGCCTGCCGGATCCACCAGGTGGCGTAGGTCGAGAACTTGTAGCCGCGGCGATATTCGAATTTATCGACCGCCTTCATCAGGCCGATATTGCCTTCCTGAATCAGGTCGAGGAATTGCAGGCCGCGGTTGGTGTATTTCTTGGCGATGGAAATCACGAGGCGCAGGTTGGCCTCGACCATTTCCTTCTTGGCCTGGCGCGCTTCGCGCTCGCCCTTCTGCACCATCTGCACGATCTTGCGGAACTCGCCGATCTCGAGACCGGTTTCGGTGGCAAGCGTGTGGATGTTGGTGCGCAGATCCTTGATGCGGTCCTTGTCGCGGGCGACGAAATTCTTCCAGCCCTTCTCGGACAGCTTCGACACGCGGTTGAGCCAGCGCGGATCGAGCTCGGAGCCCTGATACTGGCGCAGAAAGCCTTCGCGCGGCACGCCGTGGCTTTCGGCAAGCCGCATCAGCCGGCCCTCGTGGCCGACGAGCTTCTTGTTGATGTCGTAGAGATGCTCGACCAGCGTATCGATGCGCGCCTGATTGAGCCGCAGCGACTTCACCTCGACGATGATCTCTTCTTTGAGCTTCTTGTATTTCCGCTCCTGATTGGGCGACAGCTTGTCGTTGCCGCTCGACAGCTTGTTCTGAATGTCGATGTCCTGCAGGCGGCGCAGCCGCTTGAAGGTGTCGGCGATGGTGTCGAAGGTCTCGAGCACTTTCGGCTTCAGCTCGGC
This sequence comes from uncultured Alphaproteobacteria bacterium, assembly GCA_963845075.1. Lineage (GTDB taxonomy): Bacteria > Pseudomonadota > Alphaproteobacteria > Rhizobiales > Xanthobacteraceae > BOG-931. Next base: position 110,249 of record CAWJRE010000002.1, read on the forward strand.
CTCTATTGCCGCAAGCGACATCGAGTTTTCGAGATCGTCCTCGTCCATCTCGGCTTCGCCGATGGCGGCTTCGAGCGCTGCTTCTTCGCCGTTGGCAGCGGCCGGCTGCGGCTTGAACGGCGTGGCGGCGGGCGGCGCCGACGGCGGCGCGACGGCCTGCGGCGGCTGCACGGCAAAGCCCGGAACGGCGCCCGGCACGGGCGGTTCGCCGGCAGGACCGGCGACGGCCGCATTCTTGGCGTCGGGGCCCGCATAGGTCGCTTCCAGATCGATGATGTCGCGGAGGAAGACTTTTCCCTCGTTGAGCTCGTCGCGCCAGATGATGACGGCCTGGAAGGTGAGCGGGCTCTCGCACAGGCCGGCGATCATGGCTTCGCGGCCGGCCTCGATGCGCTTGGCGATGGCGATTTCGCCCTCACGCGACAGCAGCTCGACCGAGCCCATTTCGCGCAAATACATGCGCACAGGATCGTCGGTGCGCTCGGCCGGCTCCTTGCCTTCCGACTTGGCCGGCGTCTTCGGCGTGACCTCGACCAGGTCGCCGCCTTCGGATTCTTCCTCTTCGGGCTCTTCGCGGGCGCCCTCTTCCTCGTCGGAGTCCGCTTCCTCGGTCTCAACGACGTTGATGCCCATCTCGCTCATCATCGCGAGCACATCCTCGATCTGCTCGGAGGTGACTTCCTCCGAGGGCATGACCGAGTTGAGCTGTTCGTAAGTCACATAGCCGCGCTTCTTGGCCGACTTGATCATCTTCTTGACGGCGGCGTCGGAAAGATCGAGCAGCGGCAGCGGGGCATCCGGGGTCTCGGGACCGTCCTTCTCGGGGGTTTCACCCTCCTTGGGCGGAGCGGACTTCTGGGGCGCGAGTTTCACCTTGCTCGCGACCGTCTTGATGCTGCCCACAGTCTTAGTTGCCATCTTCGTCTCCACCAACGCCTGTCCTTACCGCCGCGCGGCCACTTGTCTGGCGCATGATCTATTCCGAAAACCGGGTCCCACTTTTCGGGATCATGCTGTCGTCGTCATTGCCCCTACCCTATGGCCGTTCCCCATGCCGGGCAGACGGCCCCTCCCATCCCGCCGGACACCATGTCCGTTATACGGGCATGGCGGGCCAGCGGACCTGCATGTTTCGGGCCGGGACTCAGGCTTTCAGCGCCAAAAGCCGCAAATCCAAGCCCAAAACGGGCAGCGCGCGCGATGCCACCCGAATCGAAGCCCCTCACTTGTCTCGGAACTCCGTTAAGCTCCGACTAACCCTACACTCCGCGGGCGCCCTCTTATTCCGTCGCCCTCACAGCGTCCAGCGCCGCCGCATGAGGCTTTCCGGCCGAACCGGGCCTTCCAACGCAAACCGGCCCTCAGAACGATCGCGTCGGGCGGCCCGACTGATCGCCGAACCCCTCGATGAGAGCCTCAGTTCCATCGAGCGTGGAAAGCCGCGATTTCACGTCGATCAGACGCGAGTAGTTGGCTTCGCTGTTGTCCTGGCCAAGCGCCAATTCCGCGTCCTTAAGTTCCCTAGTTAGGGAATGCCATTGCCGATGCAAGGCAAGAAGCTGCTTCCAGGTCAGCAAAACGTCGCTCGGCGCCGCCTCCGACCGCGCGCCCCAGACCGAGGGTGTGGTGATCGAGCGCTCGAGGCGGCCGAGAACATCATCAAAGCCCGCGCGCGCGAGCTCAGCTTTGAGCTCCGCCCGGTCGGCGCCGGTCTCGGGGCGCGTTTCGTGGCCGGCATCGTGCCCGAAACGGTGCGCCACGATATCGATCAGCGCGCTCTTGAGCTTTTTCGTATCGGCGTGGCGAAACTCGGTTTCCGCCAATTCTTCCATGCGGTCGTGCAGGAGCCACGGATGATTGAGCGCGGCCTGCAGGATCAGCGCCTCGCGGCGCGGAATGGCAGCGCGATGACCGCGATGCAGCGGGCTTGCGGCGAGATGCGGGCTGGTGGCGATATAGCCCTGCTCGCCGAAGGCCGGCCGCCGCGGAAACTGACGCCCGGCGCCACCTGGGCGGCGGACCTGGTCGTTCCATGGCCCGCGCCGCGGCCCGATATCCGCCGGCGCGAACAGCCGACGCAGCCGGGCGGAGAAATCCTCCCGATAGTAACGGCGCACGGTTTCGTCGGTGATGGTCCCAGTGACTTCGGCAAGGCGCGCCTCAAGCGCGGCGCGCCGCTCCGGCGTCTGAAACGATCCGGCCTCGCTCTCGCGCGTCCACAGCATGTCGGCGAGCGGGCGGGCGGCGCTGAGCACATCCTCGATCGCCTCGCGGCCGCCCGAGCGCACGAGATCGTCCGGGTCCTGCCCGTCCGGCAGCGCAGCCAATTTGAGACTCTTGCCCGGCTTGACCAGCGGCAAGGCGAGATCGAGCGCACGGTAGGCGGCGCGGCGGCCGGCGGCGTCGCCGTCGAAACACAGGATCGGCTCATCCGCCATGCGCCACATCAGGGCGAGCTGATCGGCGGTGAGCGCCGTGCCGAGCGGCGCGACAGTCGCTTCATAGCCGGCGGTGACCATGGCGATGACGTCGATATAGCCTTCGACGGCGATCACGCGGCCCAACAGATTGTCCGCACCTGACTTGCCGGCATTGTGCGCGGCGGCACGCGCCGCGGCGATGTTGTAGAGCGTCGCGCCTTTGTGAAAGAGCGGCGTCTCCGGCGAGTTGAGATATTTGGCCGGCACGTCCTTTTCGAGCGCGCGGCCGCCGAAGGCGATGACGCGCCCGCGCCAATCGCTGATCGGAAACATCACGCGGTCGCGAAAGCGGTCATAGGGCACGGCGATGTCTTCGCCAGCGACGAGGAGGCCTGCCTCGACCATGTCCTCGACCGGAATCTTCGCCGCGCCAAGATGCTCCTTGAGCGCGTATTGTTCGGCGCCGGCATAGCCGAGCCGGAATTTGAGCTGCGTCGCCGGCGTGAGGCCGCGATCGGCGAGATAGCCGCGGCCGCGCGCGCCGGCGCGCGACGCCAGATTTGCTTCGAAGAATTTCGCCGCGAGCTCGACGACATCGTGCAGCGTCTTGCGGTGTTCTTCGTGGGCTTGCGCCTCGCGCGTCATCACCGGGAGAGGCACGCCAGCTTGCGCGGCGAGCCGCTCGACTGCCTCCGGAAAGCTCACGCCCTCCGTCTGCATGACGAAATCGAAGATGTTGCCGTTCTTGCCGGAGGAGAAGTCAAACCACATCGCCTTCTGGTCATTGACGAAGAACGAGGGCGTCTTCTCCTTGTTGAAGGGCGACAGCCCTTTCCATTCGCGCCCGGCCTTGCGCAGCTTCACGCGGCGGCCGACGACTTCCGAAGCCGGAAGCCGCGCGCGCAGCTCGTCGAGGAATTGCGGCGAGAATCGCATGGTGATTCGCAAGTCTAGCGCGAGAGCGGCTTAAATACCGGGTGGCCAAAGCGCGCGGCAGGCCGGCCGTGGCTTGTCCCGGTTATCCACAGCATCGCAAAGCCGGCTTCGCAATTGACGGACTGATATACATTCGTATATACAATTGTCCGAGATATGGACGAAGTCGGCGCATCCGAGATGCAGTCAGCTGTAGGATCCACCGAGTATTTCGAAACCGGCAGGAGGAACTCTGCGTGCATGCGATATCATCAGCCTTGCCACGTCAGGGACGACTATGGCGGAACGAATCTCCGTCGAGCGAATTGTTCGCGCAAATTCGCGTGTTCGAATGGGACCGAAGCGAAGCGCGACACAACCTGCGCAAGCAGAGATCGACTTCGAGGACGCAATCGGATTTTCGACGGAAAGAGCATTCCTTCGTCGATCGGACCGTAAGGCGAGATCAGCGTAGCTAGTCGATTCGGCTACATCAGAGGACCGCGAAGTCGCCGTCGTTTTCACAATGCGCGGCAGACGTCTTTGGATCATCTCGGCACGGCGGGCGCGGAAAAATGAAAGACGAAAATATTATCAGGAGAAAATCGCGGGCGAACGGCCGGAAGGGAAAAACTGACTGGGTGGCCGTCGACGCGCTCACGGACGAGGAGATCGAGAAGGCGATAAGGAACGATCCCGACGCTGTGCCCGCTCGATATCGATTGGTCCAAAGCGGTCCTCGTCATCCCCCCGAAAAAGAAAGCGATTTCGATCCGCGTCGACGAGGACGTGCTCGATTATTTCAAGAAAGAGGGTTCAGGCTATCAGCGGCGCATCAACGCGGTGCTGCGCTCCTACATGCAGCAGAAGCGCAAGAAGCGCGCGTAGCGGCGCGAATCACCCCGCCAACAGCTTCTTCACCATGGCGCTGGCCTTGCCGAAATCCATGCGGCCGGCGAATCGCTCTTTGAGCGCCGTCATGGTGCGGCCCATGTCCTTGAGGGTGGCCGCCTCGAGTTCCTTGATCAGCGCGGAAATGGCTTCGCCGGCCTCCATGTCGGAAAGCTGCTGCGGCAAATAGGCCGATATGATCGCGATCTCCTCGCGTTCCTGATCGGCCAGTTCCTTGCGCCCGGCCTTCTCGTAGATGTCGAGCGATTCCTGGCGCTGCTTGATCATTTTGCCCATGACGTCGAGGATTTCGGCGTCATTGAGCGAAACGCGCTCGGCTGCGCTGGTCTCGCGCTTGAGGATATCGGCGTTGATCAGCCGCAGCGTCGACACGCGGCGCGCGTCGCCGGCCTTCATGGCTTCCTTGAGCGCAGTGTTGATCTGGTCGCGCAGCACAGCTATGGCCTCTTTCAAAATGCGCCGCGGGCGGGGGCGGCGCGCACGCGATGCATTATATGTAGACCGATCATGTAGGCCCTTTCATGTAGGCCCTTGCCGATGCAGACACAACCGCAGAGCCACACCCTCTGGGACGATCCGAAACCGACCGCGCTGCTGGTGCTGGCAGACGGCACGGTGCTCGAAGGTTTCGGCTTCGGCGCCACCGGCCACGCGGTCGGCGAGGTCTGCTTCAACACGGCGATGACCGGCTACGAGGAAATCCTCACCGACCCCTCCTATGCGGGGCAGATCATCACCTTCACTTTTCCGCATATTGGGAATGTCGGCACCAACGAGGACGACATCGAAACGGTGAACCTGGCGGCAACGCCGGGCGCGCGCGGCGTCATTCTGCATTCGGCGATCACCGCGCCTTCCAACTACCGCGCCACGCGCCATCTCGATCAATGGCTCAAGAGCCCGCGGCGTCATCGGCCTTGCCGGCATCGACACACGCGCACTCACCGCCTTCATCCGCGAAAAGGGCATGCCGAATGCGGTGATCGCGCACGAGCCTTCCGGCCATTTCGATCTCGACTCACTCAAGCGCGAGGCGAAAGCCTGGCCGGGCCTGGTCGGCATGGATCTGGTGCCGATGGTGACCAGCGGCCAGCGCTTCACGTGGCAGGAAACGCCGTGGCAATGGGGCGAAGGCTACGGCGAAATGCGCGACCCCGAATTCCACGTGGTCGCGATCGACTACGGCATCAAGCGCAACATCCTGCGCCAGCTCGCCGGCAACCGCTGCAAGGTAACGGTGGTGCCGGCGCAGACGTCGGCCGCCGATATTCTCGCGCTCAAGCCGGACGGCATCTTCCTCTCCAACGGGCCGGGCGATCCGGCGGCGACCGGCGAATATGCCGTGCCGGTGATTCGCGAACTGATCGAAAAGAAACCGGTGTTCGGCATCTGCCTCGGCCACCAGATGCTGGCGATCGCCATCGGCGGCCGGACCATGAAAATGCATCAAGGCCATCACGGCGCGAACCATCCGGTGAAGGACCTGACCACCGGCAAGGTCGAGATCACTTCCATGAATCACGGCTTTGCGGTCGACGGCGCAAGTTTGCCGGCAAACGCGGTGGAGACGCACGTCTCGCTGTTCGACGGCTCCAATTGCGGGCTGGCGCTGAAGGACAGGCCGGTTTTCTCGGTGCAGTACCACCCGGAGGCCTCGCCGGGCCCGCGCGACAGCCACGGCTTGTTCAGGCGCTTTGTCGAACAGATGCGCGCGGCCAAGCGAAGCTGAGGACAAAAAGTCTTTGAGGTGCGCCTCGGCCAAGATGCAATTTTTCCTCCCCCGCGTGCGGGGGAGGTGGCGCGCGAAAGCGCGCCGGTAGGGGCAAGTGTCCGCTTGCGTAGAGCAAGCTAGCCCCCTCCACCGCCCTTCGGGCGGTCCCCCTCCCCCGCTTCGCGGGGGCGGAAAGCAGACGGGGTTAGGAAATTTCAACCCCCTGCGGTTAGCACCAAGAAGGTCCGCTGCACCAACATAGCCTGCCGGAAATAAAGCCGAACTGCCCCATGCCGATTGTCCATAAACGCACCGTGCAGCCGATCACGCATGTATTCGCCGACGACGGCAATATCCCCAACAATGTGTTGCCGCTGGTGCTCTATCGCGGCGGAATCGACCTGACCGGCTCGCCCGACCCGGAAGCGCTGATCGAAAAGACCTTTACCGTCAATGGCTGGCGCGGTTTGTGGCGCAACGGCATCTATCCTTATGTGCACTATCACTCGATGATCCACGAGGCGATGGCGGTGGCGCGCGGCCGCGCCAAGGTGCGCTTCGGCGGCGACAATGGCGAGGCGATCGACGTGATGGCCGGCGATGTCGTGGTGCTGCCGGCCGGCACCGGCCATCAGCGTCTGAGCCAAACTCCTGATCTTGTGGTTATCGGCGCCTATCCGCCGAACGGACAATACAATCTTTGCCGCGGCAGCAAGGCCGAGCACGCCCAGGCGCTCGCCGTCATCCCCAATGTGCCGCCGCCCGAAGCCGACCCGGTATTTGGACCGGAAGGGCCATTGCTGGCACTGTGGCGTGCATGACGACAGACTGGCTTGCTTTCTGGGACAGCCCACACTCGATCTACGTCAATGCACGCCATAAGGACGTGCATTACCGGCTGATCGCGAAGGACATCGCCCCGCTCGTGCCGGGGCCGCAGGCCCGCGTGCTCGATTATGGCTGCGGCGAAGCCTTGCACGCCGACCTCGTGGCGGCGGCGGCCGGCGAGCTTTTTCTCTGCGAGGCGGCGCCCGGCGTGCGCGAAGGCCTGGTCGATCGCTTTGCCGGCCAGCGAAACATTCACGTCTTGGCGCCGCACGAGGCGGCGCGGCTCCAGGAGCATTCGCTCGATCTCATCGTGCTGCATTCGGTGGTGCAGTATCTCACCGTGAGCGGCGCCAGCGCTTTGTTTGCATTGTTTCACCGGCTGCTGAAGCCCGGCGGCATGCTCGTTGTCAGCGATGTCATTCCACCCAACGTTCCGGCCGTGACGGATGCATTCGCATTGTTGCGCTTCGGCGCCGGCAACGGATTTTTCTTCGCCGCCGCCTGGGGCCTCGTCCGCACCCTGTTGTCGAATTATTGGAAGCTTCGCTCAAAGCTCGGGCTGACGCGCTACGCCAACGCGGCGATGATCGAGAAGCTTGATGCCGCCGGCTTCAACGCCGGGCTTGCGCCGGCGAATATCGGCCACAACCGGGCGCGCAAAGCGTTTTACGCACGGCCGCGATAACGGCGCTTGAGCATCCGGGCTACATTTCCCGGCTTTGCGTTCGCACAACAAATGTGACACCCCCAGCGTTATAATATTTTATCGTTTTCTCGTTGAGGTGAATGGATGGGCCTTTCAGATCTCGATTACTACGCCGCCTTTTCGAACGCACGGCTGACGTTCCCGGCATTTCGAAACGACGAGAATTTCTCGAACGAAGACCTGGAAATTCTGCACGCGATCGCAAGCGCGAGGTCGGCCAAGCCGTGCAACGAGGCGTTTGCGCTGGCAACCCGGCGGTTCGGCAACGACGCGTTCGCCTGCGGCGAAGTCGACGTCACGAAGCGTGATCGGGTCGTGTTCTTCTCGATGGAATGGAGCGAGGTCTGGCGAAAATTCTACCTCGAGAGCTTCCTGCATCGCGATCCGATGCTGCATCTGCTCGAACAGGCCGACGAGCCCTTCACCTGGGGCGAATGGAAGGACAGCAAGCGCCTCACCGCGGAGGAACGGGACGCCTTCATCCTGTGCGGCAAGCACGGCTGGGTCGACGGTTTTGTCCTGCCGATCCGGCGCAAGGGTTCGCATGTCGCGCTCGTCAGTGTGGTTTGCACGAAACTCCTCGATCCGGCGGCTGACAAGGCATTTTTAACTCACGCCTCCTTTTGCTATCTCGAACGCATTCGTGGCGTCATCGCGCCGAGCGAATTTCCGGTCGCCCCGCTGGGACTGACGCCGCGCGAACTGGAATGCCTTGGCCTGGTCGCGCAGGGCTATAGCGACCGGCGCATCGCGCAGAAGCTCGGCGTTTCCGTCGCCACCGCCCACGAGCACGTTCAGCGCGCCATGCAGCGCCTGGGCGTAACCTCACGCTCGGAGGCCGTCGCGCTTGCCATTTCGTTCGGCGCAATACGCGTGTAGTCGAGCGGCGCCCGGCCCGGTCGGCGCTGTGATCGCTGTGGCTTGCCGGCAACAAAGATCTTCATCCCCCGATCTTCCCTCTGTTTGGAGGGATGACGAGGCCGGTATTTCAGAAAAGATGAGGGCGAACGTTTTGCCTTGGATTCGCCCGGAGCGTCGTCCCGCGCGTGGTCTGTGACCGGCGACGGTAATCCTGCGTACAGGCGCCGGTTCGGAGGATGGCGTGCAAATCGGAATGATCTGGGGCGCCCGGCCGGCGCCGTCGATGCTCGGCGCGGCGGCTACCGTGCTCGCAATGGCCGCCAGCGCATTGGCCGCGGACGTCAATGTCACGTCCAACGTCAGTACCGGCATCAATCTCGACACCTTCACCGGTAGCACGGTCGAGGTCTTTCCCGGCGTCTCCGTGACAAACTCCTCCGCTTCGGCGATCGCGGCGACGGTCAGCGCGTGGGCCCTGACAAATCGGGGCACCGTCTCAGCCACGCTCGCAGATACGGTTTCCCTCTCCGTCGCGGGATCTTCCGTCACCAACTTTTCCTCGATCACCGGCGATTCCGGAAGCAATGCGATTACGCTGGCGAATGGCGGCAGCATCGACAATCGCGCCGGCGCCACGATCTCCGCAGGGCTGAGCGCCATCACCATCGGGACGTTCGGAAGTCCCGGGACCGGTACCGTCACCAACGCCGGCACCATCACCCAAACCGCCGCGTTCGGCGGCGACGTCGTCGCGTTGCTCTCCGGCGGCACGGTCACCAACCTGCAAGGCGGCATCATCTCCGGACAGAACGGCGGCAACGCCGTGTCCGTGGGCCAAGGCAACACGCGCACCGTGATCAATTCCGGCACGATCGCCAACACCGGAACAGGGTTCGCCACCGGCGTGCTGGTTCAGGGCGGCGCGAGCACGGTAATCAACAACGCCACCGGCCGAATCAGCGGCACGTTCAACGGCGTGTTTTCCTCATCCGACGGGCCGCTGGCGTTGACCAACAACGGCCTGATCGAAATCGACGGGCGCTGATGCGAGCGCGCGTGCCGTCGAAGCGGATGCCGGCGGCACCGTCGTCAACACCGGCACCATTCGCTCCGCGTCCAGCGACGGGCTTTATCTCGGAGACGCGTCGACCGTCACCAATAGCGGCACAATCAGCGGCGCGGCGCTCGCCATCAACTTCGCCAACAGCGCCACCAACACCCTCATTCTCGATACCGGCTCGGTCCTCAACGGCAGTGTCCAGGGCGGCGGCGGGATCAACAATCTGGTGCTGCTCGGCACCGGCGCGGAGGACATCGGGAAGTTTCTGAATTTCCAGACGCTCTTGATGCAGGGGAACGCGTGGACGCTAGCGGGGAATGGGACGTTTTCGACCGGCGCAACGATCCAGAGCGGCACCCTGTTCGTCAACGGCCAGCTCACCAGCCCTCTCGTCACGGTTCAGACCGGCGGCACCTTAGGCGGCATCGGCACCATCGTCGGAGCCGGACAGTGGCGTCGGGCGGCACGCTCGCGCCGAGCAGTCCATCGAACCCGGCCGGCACGCTCACCATCACCGGCAATCTCGCGTTTCAATCCGGCGCGATCTATCTCGTGCAGGTCACGCCCTCGGCCGCCGCCAGCACCAACGTTTCCGGCACCGCGACGCTGACCGGCGCGACGGTGAATGCGCAGTTCGCCCCCGGTAATTACGTGTCGAAGAAATACACGATCCTGACCGCGGCCGGCGGGCTCGGCGGCACCACATTCGCAGGCGTCGCCAATAGCAACCTGCCGCAGGGCGCCAGCGACAACCTGAGCTACGACGCCAACAATGTTTATTTGAACCTGAAAGCCGGATTCACCACCTACACCGGGCTTAACGTCAACCAGCAGAACGTCGCCAACGCGCTGACCAATTTCTTCAACACGACCGGCGGTATTCCGGCAGCATTCTTTGGATTGAGCCCGGGCGGCCTCACCCAGATCGACGGCGAGGCCGGGACCGGCGCCGAGCGCGCAGCGATCCAATTGACCAACCAGTTTCTCGAACTGATGCTCGATCCGTTCGTCAATGGCCGCGCCAATGTCGGGCCAGCGGTGTCGGCGGCGGCGCGATCGGCTTTGCGCCAGAGCAAGCAAGCGAGCCTGCCGCCCGACGTCGCACTTGCCTACGCTTCGATCATCAACAAGGCGCCCTCGCCTGCGGCCTTCGAACAGCGCTGGACCGCCTGGGGCGCGGGCTTCGGTGGTAGCAATCGCGCCAACGGTGATCCGACCATCGGCTCGAATAACGTCACGGCAAATACCTTTGGCTTCGCCGCCGGCATGGATTATCACGTGTCACCTGCCACGGTGGTCGGCTTTGCACTCGCGGGCGCCGGCACCAATTGGGGTCTAGCCAACGCGCTCGGCAGCGGCCGCAGCGATGCCTTCCAGGCCGGCGGCTACGGCATCTCTCGGTTCGGCCCGGCCTATGTGGCCGGCGCGCTCGCCTTTACCAATCACTGGTTCAACACCAGCCGCAGCGGCGCTCGGCGATCAGCTCAGCGCGAATTTCGTCGGCCAGAGCTACGGCGCGCGGCTCGAGAGCGGTTATCGGGTCGGCATACTGCCGGTGCTCGGCGTGACGCCCTACGGCGCAGTGCAGTTCCAGGACTTCCACACGCCGGCTTACAGCGAAAGCGATGCGACCGGCGGCGGCTTCGGGCTCTCCTACAATGCCATGGACGCAACCGATGTGCGCACCGAGCTCGGCTCGCGCATCGATGCGCCGACGGTGCTCTATGGCCGGCCGCTGGTGCTCTACGGCCGCGCCGCCTGGGCGCACGACTTCGTCAACAATCCAGCGCTGAGCGCGGTATTCCAGACGCTGCCGGGCGCAGGCTTCACGGTCAATGGTGCTGCGATCCCGCACGAACTCGGCGCTCACCACAGTCGGCGCGCAATGGTTCATCACGCCGCGCTGGACCTTGCTCGCCAAATTCGACGGCGAGTTCGGCAACGGTTCGCAGACCTACGCCGGCTCGGGCACGCTGCGTTATACGTGGTGAGCAACCAAGCCCTCCCCCTTGCGGGGGATGGGAATCGCCGCCGCGGCTTGTCGCGATCGGGCGCGGTCAACGGCTCGTCAATCGCGAGACATCAGTGAACAAAGGAGCCGAGGCAGACGCAGCGTGAGTTTCACGCTCGCGTGATCAGAGTGCGCCACGCGGCGCGGGAATAAACCCATCGATATCCGATCTCGATCTTTGCCTGACAAATGGCCGCTCTTCCGTGGTCGCGAAAAGGCACAGGGGACTTCGAGATGACATCGATCGTCAACATCAATCGCCGGCGACGGCGGAGTTTGCATCCAGCGGACACCCGGCACGATGACGCGCCGCCCGCCGAGCGCACCCAGACTGCAAGCCGCAAGGGCTCCGTCGCCGTGATGCTGAAGACGATCCGTGTCACCTTGGCGCTCGTAGTCATTCTCGCCATCGAGATCGGCGATTTCATGTCTGTAAAGATCGGACGCCTCCGTTGAGCATCGGCCCATATCAAGAAATGCAACGACGGTGACCTCGGCGTGTTGGAGACCGATCTTCCGTGAAAAAAGCCGCCCGCGATGATCTCGCGGGCGGCCTTGTGAAGGTTGGATGCGTTCTTTCAGGTTCCGTTTTAATTCCCCTGCGGCCTTGCGGCATCGGCAGACCGTTCGCCGCCAGGAAGTCCTTGTAGGTGCGGCCGGCGAAGTTCGACGGGTTCTGCATCGGCGCCGCATCGCTCGCCTTGTCCTCAGCTGGAGGGGCCGGCGGGCCCGAGGGCCGGACGGCGCTTGCGGCCGGGGTTGCGTCCGCAGCCCGGCCGTCGACCGGCGCGGCGGCGGATTCCTTGGTGCACAGGTCGGCGAACACCACCATGCCGTCCTGCGTGTAGCTCTTGGTCAGGCAGGTGCAGGGTCCGGGGGTCGACACGGCCGGGGCCGAGTATGCGGCGACAGGCTGGGCATAGTCGCCGCCCACATAGTCGTCGCCGTAGAACCAGCGCCCGTCACGCCAGAACCAACGATGGTGGGGGTGCCAGTGCGACCAATGCTGCCAGTGCTGGAAATGGCCGAGATTGTGGCCGGGGAAGTGGAAGGCCGAGATCCGGCCGACGCGGCCGACGCCGCCGAAGTGGCCGCCGCCGAAGCCGCCGACGCGGGCAAAGCCGCCGCCGCCAAAGCCGCCGCGACCGCCGCCAAAGCCGCCGCCGCCGCCGCCGAACCCGCGGGCATCGGCCGCGGTGGAAGCAAGGGCAGAAGCCGCAATCGTGGCCGCCGTTGCGAGAGTGAGGATGAGTTTGCGTGACATGGTCGTTCTCCAAGGGTTGGACTTAAAGGGTTGGACGCTTCCGATACCCATTGGTCGCGGCTGCCGGAGAAAGGTTCACGCGCTGCTTGGGATTTCCGAAAAACAGCGAAAGCAATGCAGCCGGTCGGAAGATTCACGAAAGTAGGTTCCGAAAAGGCGCCCCGCCCCCGGCTTGCCGAGGGGCGCCCGAGGGACGAGACTGGCGGCATTGGACGGCCGGATAGCCCGCGCAAATTTTCTTTTGCTTCGATTGAACCGGCACGCGGCCGCCCGCGACTAACCGCATGAGCCGATAGCCTGCCGATGCAAACGACTTCGGACGAGGTTCTGATCGGACGCATCGCCGGCGGCGATCGGCTCGCGATGCAAGTGCTGTTCGCGCGCCACCATGTCCGCGTCTACCGGTTCGTGCTGCGGATGGTGCGCAACGAGGCGACCGCGGAGGATTTGATCAGCGAGGTGTTTCTCGACGTTTGGCGGCAAGCCGACAAATTCGAGGGACGCGCGGCAGTCTCGACTTGGATCTTGAGTATCGCCCGCTTCAAGGCGCTGTCGGCGCTGCGGCGGCGCGGCGAGGAGGAACTGGACGATGAGACGGCCGCGGCCATCGAGGATCACGCCGACGATCCGGAGGTGACGCTGGCGAAGAAGGATAAAGGCGCGGTGCTGCGGCAATGCCTGACCAAATTGTCGGCCGAGCATCGCGAGATCATCGACCTCGTCTACTACCACGAGAAATCGGTGGAGGAGGTCGCCGGAATCGTCGGCATTCCGGAAGCGACGGTGAAGACCCGGATGTTCTACGCGCGCAAGAAATTATCGGAGCTCCTCCGGGAGCAGGGGATCGATCGGGGTTGGCCATGAACACTGACATGAACACGGCAAACGAAAACGGACGCAGCGAGATCGAAGACCTCTTGCCCTGGCATGCCGCCGGCACGCTGAGTGCGCGCGAGGCGCAGTCGGTGGAAGCCGCGCTCGCCCGCGACCCGGAGCTTAAGCGGCGCTACGAATTGGTGCGCGAGGAACTGGCGCAGACCATCCATCTCAACGAGACGCTGGGCGCGCCGTCGGCGCGCGCGATGACGGAGCTGTTTGCCAAGATCGATGCGGAGCCGGCACGCCATGCGGCGCCGTCGCTCAATCTCGGCGCGCGCATCCGCGACTTTTTCGAACTCGCTGTCGCCGCGCACGCTCGCCTGGTCGGCGGGCGCGGCGGCGCTCGCGATCGTGCTGCAGGCAGCCGTGATCGGCGGCATCGTGCTCAAGGAGCAGAGCGCGGGCTACCAGACGGCATCCGTTCCGGGAACGGCGAGCCGCGAAGGCTCCTTTGCGCTCATCCGTTTCCAGCCGCAGGCGAGCGCCGCCGACATCACGCGCTTTCTGGAGAGCAACAAATTGAGCATCGCCGGCGGCCCGGCCGCGGGCGGACTCTATCGTGTGCGGATCGCCGAGACCAAGCTGCCGAAGGCCGATCTCGACCGCCGTATGCAAACGCTGCAGAGCGACAAAATCATTGGCTTCATCGCCCCGACCGAATGATCAAGGCAAGGAGCGTGTCATGGTAAGGCAAAGCTTGGTAGTGCGAGGCTTGGCAATCGACGCCCACGGAAGCCGCGGCCGATCCTCAGCTCGGTCTTCGGACTGACCCTTGGTGGATTCGCTTTGACGCTCTTGAGCGTCGGCGGGGCGCCGAGCCCGGCTGCGGCCTTCGGCGGCATGGGCTTTGGACACATGGGCGGCTTCGGCGGCAGCGGCATGGGCGTGGGGCGCAGCATGGGTCCGAGCATGCGTGCGCCGGTAACGACGCCGCGGCGCGGCACCGGCACCTACATCGCCCGCCCGCCCGGCGGAACGAAAGGAAATAACGGCAACGGCGACGGCAATCGCTGGCCGCCGCGTCATCCGGTTATCGGCCATCCGATCATCGTTCCTATTCCGGGCGGCGGCACGCCGCCCGTTGCCAATATCCCGCCGACACCGCCTCCGAACGGCACCGCCGGCCTCAACGGGGCGGCGTGGCGGAGGCGGAGGTGGCGGCGGAGCTGGCGGCGGCATGCCGCCGCGCGGCGAGCGGCGCTTCGTGCCTGATGAAGTGATCACGGCATTCGCAGCGAACACGACGCCGCAAGCGATCGAGCAGCTCGCGCGCCGGCATAATCTGACGCAGCTCGAAACGATCAACCTGCCGCTGCTCGGCACCACCATCTACCGCTGGCGCATCAACGGCCGCCGCCCGGTCGGCGATCTCGTCGGCGCGATCGAGGACGAGCGCATCGTCGCGAGCGTGCAGCCGAACTATCTTTTCACGCTGCAGGAGGATGCCGCGAAGGTGCCGCTAACCGGCCAGAGCTACGCCGAGCAATACGTGCTCGGCAAATTGGACGTCGAGCAGGCCCATCGCGTCGCCACCGGCAAAAATATCGCCATCGCGCTGATCAATTCCGAGATCGACGTCAAAAATCCAAATCTGGACGGCGTGATCGTGAAAAATTTCGATGCGCTCGGCGGCGACGACAAGCCGCATCAGCACGGCACCGCCATGGCGGGCGCGATCGCCGCGCACGGAAAAATCGTCGGCATCGCGCCGGGCGCGCAGCTTCTGGCGGCGCGCGCCTTCGACGAAGACCATGACTCCAAGGCCAAGTCTTCCGCCATCTACAAGAGCCTGCAATGGGCCGCGGACAACGGCGCCCGCGTCGTGAATATGAGCTTCGCCGGTCCTGCCGATCCGACACTGCATCGCCTGCTCGCGGCCGCCGCCGAGAAGGGCCTGGTGCTGATCGCGGCCGCCGGCAATGCCGGGCCGGGTTCGCCGCCGCTCTATCCCGGCGCCGATCCCAACGTGATCGCGGTGACGGCGACCGATTCCGGCGACGCGATATTCGCGATGGCCAATCGCGGAAACTATATCGCGGTGGCGGCGCCCGGCGTCGACATTCTCGCGCTCGCGCCCGGCGAAGCGCTGCAGCTCACGACCGGCACGTCGGTCGCCACCGCCCATGTCAGCGGGCTCGCGGCGCTCCTGCTCGAATGCAAGCCCTCGCTCAAGCCGGCCGACATTCGCGCCATGCTCGCAGGCACGGCCAAGCCGCTCGGGTCCGGCGCCAAGCTGGTGAATGCCTACCGCGCCGTGATGTCGCTCAATGCGGAAGCATCGGGCAAGGACGGGAACGCGGAGGCGAAGCCGTAACGGCGCCTTCATCGCCGAGCGTTTCTTTTCACGGCGAAAGTGATTAATAGCTGCCGGGGCTCGATGGCCTCCGGAGTTTATTGATGCGCCCATCCGCCGCGACGACCTTCGCCGTTCTATCGCTCCTGTCCTTTCTGACGCTGGCGTCCGGGCCGGCGCGAGCGCACGTCGAGCCGTTCCCGCCGGCGTTCAAGAACGAGATGATCGCAACCAACGGCACGAAGCTTTACGTGCGCGATCGGCGGCAAGGGCCCGGCCGTGGTGCTGTTGCACGGCTACGGCGAGACCGGTGACATGTGGGCGCCGCTTGCCGCAAAGCTAGCGCGCGATCACACGGTGATCGTGCCGGATCTTCGCGGCATGGGCCTCTCCGAGCGCCCGGCCGGCGGCTACGACAAAAAGACTCAAGGTCAGGACATTGCCGGAATGCTTGACGCGCTGAAGGTGGACAAGGTTGACCTCGTCACCCACGACATCGGCAACATGGTCGGCTACGCCTTTGCCGCCCAGCATCCCGATCGCGTCAGCAAGTTCGTCCTGATCGACGCGCCGCTGCCGGGCGTCGGTCCTTGGGACGACATCATCCGCAATCATGCGCTGTGGCATTTCTCGTTCTACGGACCGGACGCCGAACGCCTGGTGAAAGGACGCGAGCGGATTTATCTCGACCGCTTCTGGAACGAGTTCTCCGCGGACCCCAAGAATTTCGACGAAGAGTCGCGCGAGCACTATGCCGCGCTCTATGCCAGGCCCGGCGCGATGCACGCCGGCTTCGAACAGTTCAAGGCCTTCGATCAAGACGCCGCCGACAACAAGGCGTTCGTCGCCGCCGGCAAGCTGACCATGCCGATCCTGGCGGTCGGCGGCGAGAAATCCTTCGGTCCGACGATGGCGGTGGTGATGCGGGCGGCCGCGACCAACGTGACGGAAGCCGTCGTGCCCCATTCCGGTCACTGGGTCATGGAGGAAAATCCGGCCGCCACCATCAAGCTCGTCGCCGATTTTCTCGCTCAATAATCGCGACCGGCAGCGCCAACGTCGCCGTAAGGGAAAAGCGGCGGTCCGCGGCGTGCGCCGAGAGTGGCGGCGATCTCACTTCGCTTTTTCGATCTTAGTGACGGTGAACTGGCCGTTGACGCGGTCGGGCGCGAATTTGATCTTGTCGCCGGGCTTTACGGCGTTCAGCATCGCCGGGTCGGCAGCGCGATAGACCATGGTCATGCCCTCCTCCATGTCGAATTGCTTCAGCGGGCCGTGTTTGATCGTGATCTTGCCGGCCGCGGAATCGATCTTGATCACTTGCCCGTCGGCCAGCGGCGTTTGTGCATAAACGGCAGAAGCGCCCATCAGCAAGCCGAGCGACAACAGGAGCGCGCCAAGCTTCGTGCGGTAGCGCGTGAGCGAACTGTCTGTTCATTTCGCGATCACATCTCATTTGACGATCACATCTCATTTCACGATCACATCTCATTTCACGATCACTTGGCCGTGCATGCCGGCTTCAAGGTGGCCGGGAATGAGGCAGGCATATTCGAACGCCCCACGCCTGGTGAATTTCCAGAGGATCGCGCCGGATGCGAAAGGCGACAACCGCACATGCGTTGGGATCGGCGTGCTCCATGTCGGGAAATTTCTTCATCAGCTCGGCGTGCTTTCGGTTGGCTGCCTCGCTCGCCAGCACGAATTCATGATTCCAGCTTCCCTCGTTGAAAATCTCAAAACGCACCTGTTCGCCGAGGCGAACATCCACTACGGCCGGCTCGAACAGCATCTTCTTGCCGTCCTCCAGCATCGTCACTCTCACGATGCGAAACGGCTTTTTGGGATCGCCGGGCTCGCCCGCCGCGAAGTGCTCATGCGTGCCGTGAGCGGATGCTTCGGCGAGGATGCCGCCAAGCGGCGGCAGCCAAAGGCAAGACGCGACAATGAGCGCGCCCAACATTGGTCCGTAGACTAATTTCACCATCACCTCCTAACGATGTCTGTCTAATGATGCTTGTGCGGCGACGATGCCGCGGGCTCGCTTTGCCGCGGCGCCGTGCCGGCATCGCCGTTGAATTCGTAAGCGACGCTGCCGGGCGGGAATTTGTAGGGGCCGGGATCCTTGTAATCGCCGGAGGCGAGGTCCTCGCGTACTTTCACGACCGTGAACATGCCGCCCATTTCGAGCGGTCCGAACTGGCCGAAGCCCGTCATCATCGGCAGCGTGTTGTCCGGGAGCGGCATTTCCATCGCGCCCATCTCGGCCATGCCGGTCGAGCCCATCGGCATGTAGTCGGGCACCACGTTGCGGATCGCCCTCGTCAATTGCTTCTGCTTGGCGCCGATGAGATTTCGCGTGTTGTGGCCCATCGCGTTCATGGTGTGGTGCGACTTGTGGCAGTGAAACGCCCAGTCGCCCGGATTGTCGGCGATGAAATCGATGGCGCGGATCTCGCCGACCGGCACATCGACGGTGGCATGCGGCCATTGCGCGCTCTCCGGCACCCAGCCGCCGTCGGTGCCGGTCACCGCGAAGCGAAAGCCGTGCAGATGCATCGGATGATTGGTCATGGTGAGGTTGGCCATGCGCACGCGCACTTTGTCGCCAAGCCGCACCGGCAGCGGGTCGATGCCCGGAAAGACCCGGTTGTTCCAGGTCCACATGTTGAAATCGGTCATCTCGGAAACGCGCGGCAACGCGGTGCCGGGATCGATGGCGTAGGAGCTCATCATGAAGACGAAGTCGCGATCGACGCGCCGGAAGTTCTCGTCGCGCGGATGCACGATGAACATGCCCATCATGCCCATGCCCATCTGCACCATTTCGTCGGAGTGCGGGTGGTACATGAAGGTGCCGCTCGCCTTGAGCTGAAACTCGTAGACGAAGGTCTTGCCGGGCTCGATGTGCGGCTGGGTGAGACCGCCGACGCCGTCCATGCCGCTCGGCACCAGCATGCCGTGCCAATGCACGCTGGTGTGCTCGGGAAGCTTGTTGGTGACGAAGATACGGACCTTGTCGCCTTCGACGCATTCGATGGTCGGGCCGGGCGACTGGCCGTTATAGCCCCAGAGATGCGCGGTCATGCCGGGCGCGAATTCGCGCTCGACCGGCTCGGCCACCAGATGAAATTCCTTCCAGTCGCCGTTCATCCGCCACGGCAGCGTCCAGCCGTTCAGAGTGACGACGGGCTGATAATGCGGCCCACTCGCCGGAACGAGCGGCGGCTGCATGGTGTTCGTCCTGGTCGTCGGCGCTTCCGGTATCGCGGCTGCCTGCGCGCGCCCGCTGACCGCACTTGCGCCGGCAAGAAGAGCCGCCGCTTCGCAGAGCCGTCGTCGCGTGAACATGTTCGGTCTCCGTTTTTGGTCTTCGTTGTCAGTCGCCTGTTTCACTCGTTCTGGCCGGCGATGGCGGGATTGGGGATGCGGGCGGCGTTCTCGCCGGCTGCAGCACCGCCGCCGGCGAGCGCGGCGTCGAGTTCACTGCTCGCGAGCCAGAAGTCCCGTTGCGCTTCGATCGCCGCGATATTGGCGGCAATGCGCTGGCGCGCCTCGGTGAGCAGCGCAAACACATCGATCTGCATGGCGCCGTAGCGCAGCATCGCTTCGTCGGCGATGATCTTGCGCAGCGGCAGCACGTCGCGGCGATAGCGCATGGCGATGTCGTAGCTCGAGCGGTAAGCGCGATAGCTCTCGCGCGCCTGCGAGCGCGCATTGACCGCAAGCTCGCTCAGCCGGTTGACGGCAGCCATGTAGATTTCGCCGGCACGGCGCACGCGAACTTCGCCGAAATCGAAAATCGGAATCTGAAAATCGACCTCGAAGCCACCGCCGGTGCCGGCGGCGCCGCCGGTCTCCCGCTGCGTGCGGGAAATGCCGGCGACTTCCAGGAGATTGATGAAGCGGGTGGCGTTGGTGAGCCCGTAGGTTTTCGCCAGCGTATCCACTTCGATGCGCGCGATCTTGAGATCGACGCGCCGCCGGATGGCGTCCGTCTCGACCGCGACGAGCGTCCGCGGCGCATTGGGAAGCGGCGGCAATGCGTGCGGCAGTCTGAGCGCGCCGCCGTCTTGCAGTCCGAGCGCGCGGATGAGGCGCTCGCGCTCGCTCGCTGCGCGCTGGCGCGCGCCCGCAAGCTCCGTCGAAAGCTCGACATAGAAGGCTTCCTCGCGCGCCTGATCGAGCTTGTTCATGGCGCCGGTCTCGCCCAGCTCCTTGGCGAGCTTGGCGGCGGATTCGGCGGCGGACGCCGCTTGCGCGAGCGATGCGGCAAGTACCTGCGCCGCGACCGCCCGGTAGTACGCGCGGCGCGTCTCGAAACCGACCCGCAGGGTTTCCAAAGCGGCACGCAACTGCGCCTGATGAAAACGTTCGGCGGCGAGCTCGGCGCGCGCCGGCAGCGTGGCGAGCGCGAGAATATCCATGATGATGCGGCGCTCGATATCGAGCTCGACCGGCGTCTGAATGCGGCTGAGCGAGAATGTCGGATTGGGCGGCAGGCTCGCTTCCACCATCGCGGCTTCGGCAATGCCGAGCTCGTTATAGGACGCCTGCAGTCCCTTGTTGTTCAGAAGCGCGACGCGGACGGCACCGTCTGCCGAGAGCGTGGAGCCGAGCAAGTGCGCCGCGCGGGCGTGGGCCTCGCCGGCCACATCCTCGCCGTTCACTTTCACGACTTCGCTCTTGAGCTCGGGCGCGACGATGCCGTTCACCAGCGCCATGCCGCCATCCGGCGAAAATGCCGCGCAGCCGCCGCAGGCCGCGGCGAGCAAAAGCGCGGCGGCGATGCGCAAGCGCCTGCGAAACGCGAGCCGGCTCGTTCCAAGCTGATGGATACGCGCAGACAGACGATGTCCGGGCATGAACTCCAACCTCAAACATGATCGCAGAAGCGCGCCGCGCGAGCGGACGCACTTCGAGTCTGATCACGAAAGCGGTCTTGGAGGACGGTCGAGGCGGCTGGGGTGAAGGCCGAGCGCGACGTCGGTCACAGCCGGACGCAGCGTCTCGCCGGCGATGACGGCATTGTCGATTGCCGCCGCGGGCGGAAGGATGCCGGCAAAGAACGCGTGCAGCGCGCAGCAATAGTCGGCGTGATCGGTGCATGCGCCGGCGTCCGGATGTGCGCATGCGTCGTGACGATGGCCGTCAGCGCGATGTCCGTCGGCTTGGTGATCGACGGCCTTGTGGTGACTGGCATGCGCAATGGCAGCGCCGGCAGCCGCGTGGGCTTGCTTCAGCGGCGACGAGACGACGCCGGCGAACTGGGCGACCAAAAAGAGGGCGACCAGAAGCCGAATCGCGTGCGTCTTTGTCCGGAACCACTGCATGACAGCTCTGGCTGCTGAGAGAAGCGACAGCGACTCTGGTCCGTCCGGCAGCGAGCGTCAATCCCATGTGCGCTTCGCGGTGTATAGGCCAAAGCCGGTACAAACCGGCCGAAGTCAGGCGCCGGATGGTTCCTGTGCGGAGCGCGGCCGGCACCCCTTCCCTCGCCCGCATTTCTCGTCTAAAGACCCCCCGCGCGGGGCCGAGCCCCGGCGCCGGCTGAGGGACGCGCGTGAGGCGCGCCCTTTTTTTGTGCGTCCCATCATTCCGGGGCGGCCAAAGGCCGGGCCCGGAATCCATAACCACCACCGGTGAATATGGATTCCGGGCTCGCGGGCTAGCGCCCGCGCCCCGGAATGACGGGTCACAGAACGGAAGATATGCCCAAACGGACCGACATCTCCTCGATCCTCATCATCGGCGCCGGGCCGATCGTTATCGGCCAGGCCTGCGAATTTGATTATTCGGGCACGCAGGCGTGCAAGGCGCTGAAGGCCGAGGGCTATCGGATCGTTCTGGTCAATTCCAATCCGGCGACCATCATGACCGATCCGGATCTGGCGGACGCGACTTATATCGAGCCGATCACGCCGGAGATCGTCGCCAAGATCATCGCCAAGGAACGCTATGCGGTTCCCGGCGGCTTTGCGCTGCTGCCGACCATGGGCGGGCAGACCGCGCTCAACACCACGCTGTCGCTGCGGCGCATGGGCGTGCTGGAAAAGTACGACGTGCAGATGATCGGCGCGACCGCGGAAGCCATCGACAAGGCCGAAGACCGCAAGCTGTTCCGCCAGGCGATGGAGAAGATCGGCCTCTCGACGCCGCGATCGCATCAAATAAAGACGCTGATCCAGGCCTTGCAGGCGCTCGACGATATCGGGCTGCCGGCCATCATCCGGCCCTCGTTCACGCTCGGCGGCACCGGCGGCGGCATCGCCTACAACAAAGAGGAATTCATCGAGATCGTCGAGCGCGGCATCGACGCCTCGCCAACCAGCGAAGTGCTGATCGAAGAATCGGTGCTGGGCTGGAAGGAGTACGAGATGGAGGTGGTGCGCGACAAGAACGACAATTGCATCATCGTCTGCTCGATCGAAAACGTCGATCCGATGGGCGTGCATACCGGCGACTCGATCACGGTGGCGCCGGCGCTGACGCTCACCGACAAGGAATATCAGATCATGCGCGACGCCTCGATCGCGGTGCTGCGCGAGATCGGGGTTGAGACCGGCGGCTCGAACGTGCAGTTCGCGGTCAATCCGGCCGACGGGCGGCTCGTGGTGATCGAGATGAACCCGCGCGTGTCGCGCTCGTCGGCGCTGGCCTCGAAGGCGACCGGCTTTCCGATCGCCAAGGTCGCCGCCAAGCTCGCGGTCGGCTACACGCTCGACGAGATCCAGAACGACATCACCGGCGGGGCGACGCCGGCGTCGTTTGAGCCGACCATCGATTATGTGGTGACGAAAATCCCGCGGTTTGCGTTCGAGAAATTTCCCGGCGCCGAACCGGTGCTGACAACCTCGATGAAATCGGTCGGCGAAGCGATGGCGATCGGGCGCACCTTTCAGGAGAGCTTGCAAAAAGCGCTGCGCTCGCTCGAGACCGGGCTGACCGGCCTCGACGAAATCGCCATCCCCGGGCTCGGCGCGGGCGACGACAAGAACGCCATCCGCGCGGCGCTCGGCACGCCCTCGCCCGACGGCATCCTCAAGGTCGCGCAGGCGATGCGGCTCGGCACGGGCGACGACGACATTCACACGGCGTGCCGGATCGATCCGTGGTTCCTGGCGCAGATCCGCGACATCATCGAAACCGAGGAGCAGATTCGAAGCCGCGGACTTCCCACGACGGCGAGCGCATTGCGGCGCCTCAAGGCGATGGGGTTCTCCGACGCGCGGCTCGGCCGGCTCGTCGGGCTCACCGCCGATCAGGTCGCCGCGCAGCGCCGCAGCCTCGGCGTGCGCCCGGTGTTCAAGCGCATCGACACCTGCGCGGCCGAATTCGCGTCACCGACCGCCTACATGTACTCGACCTACGAGACGCCGTTCGCCGGCCGCAGCGCCGACGAGGCGGCGCCATCAAACAAAAAGAAAGTGGTCATTCTCGGCGGCGGCCCGAACCGGATCGGGCAAGGCATCGAGTTCGACTATTGCTGCTGTCATGCCGCCTTCGCGCTCAAGGAAGTCGGCTACGAGACCATCATGGTCAACTGCAATCCGGAGACGGTGTCGACCGATTACGACACGTCCGACCGGCTCTATTTCGAGCCGCTCACCGCCGAGGACGTGATGGAGATCATCGACACCGAGCGCAAGAACGGCACGCTGCATGGCGTGATCGTGCAGTTCGGCGGGCAGACGCCGCTCAAGCTCGCCGAGCCCTTGGAAGAAGCCAAAGCGCCGATCCTCGGCACCTCGCCGGACGCCATCGATCTCGCCGAAGACCGCGACCGGTTCCGCGAACTGCTCGATCGCCTCAAGCTGCGCCAGCCGAAGAGCGGCATCGCGACCTCGCCGGAAAAGGCGCGCGCGATCGCCGACGAGATCGGCTATCCGATCGTGATCCGCCCCTCTTATGTGCTCGGCGGCCGCGCCATGGAGATCGTGCATGACGGAAGCCAGATCGACCGCTACCTGAAGCGGCTGACGGCCGATCTCGACCGGCCTTCGGAGCTTGCGGTGTCCGATCGCCGGCCACTCCTGATCGATCGTTATCTGACCGACGCCATCGAAGTCGACGTCGACTGCCTCGCCGACGGCAAGGACACCTATATCGCCGGCATCATGGAACATATCGAGGAGGCCGGCATTCATTCCGGCGACTCCGCTTGCTCGCTGCCGCCGCACAATCTCTCGGCCGACCTGATCGCCGAGCTCGACCGGCAGACGCGGGCGCTGGCGCTGGCGCTGAAAGTCGGCGGCCTGATGAACGTGCAATACGCGATCAAGGACGGCGTGATCTACGTGCTCGAGGTCAACCCGCGCGCATCCCGCACGGTGCCGTTTGTCGCCAAGGTAACGGGCGTGCCGGCCGCCAAGATCGCGGCGCGAATCATGGCCGGCGAATCGCTCGCGAGCTTTGACTTGAAGCCGCAGAATTTCGAATTCGCCACCGCCCGCCATATCGGCGTGAAGGAGGCGGTGTTCCCGTTCGCCCGCTTCGGCGACAAGGTCGACACCGTGCTCGGCCCGGAGATGAAATCGACGGGCGAAGTCATGGGCATCGACCGCGACTACAGTATCGCGTTCGCCAAGAGCCAGCTCGGCGGCGGAACGCGGCTGCCGAAAGAGGGCACGGTGTTCGTGTCGGTGCGAGATGCCGATAAGCCGCGCATTCTCGATACGGTTCGGCTGCTTGCCGGTCTCGGTTTCCGGGTTCTGGCGACTTCAGGAACCCAGCGATACCTCTCGGCGGAGGGTGTTCCCGCCATCAAGATCAACAAGGTGGCCGAGGGCCGCCCGCACATCGTCGATGCCATCAAAAACGGCGGCGTCCAGCTTGTTTTCAATACCACGGAGGGGGCGACGGCCCTGGCCGATAGCCGGTCTCTGCGGCGCGCAGCCCTCTTGCATAAAGTCCCGTACTACACCACTCTCTCAGGGGCCGTCGCCGCAGCACAGGGTATCAAGGCCTATCTCGGGGGTGACCTTGAGGTATGTGCCCTGCAAAATTATTTTGCGGCCGCCACTGATCCGGAACTGGACCAGGCAGCGCGACGGACCGTGTAGAGACAGGGTTTTAGCCGCGGGGCTGAACGATGCTTCGGCCCGCGACTTGAATTTTGTCTCTGCGAGGATGGAGATTGAGAGCGATGGATAAGATTCCGATGACCGCGGAGGGTTATGCTGCGCTTGAGAAAGAGCTCAAGCACTGCCAGCAGGTCGAACGGCCCCGCATCATCCAGCAGATTACCGACGCCCGCACCCACGGCGACCTCTCGGAAAATGCCGAGTATCACGCCGCCAAGGAATCGCAGTCGCTCAACGAGGGCCGCATTGCCGAGCTCGAGGACAAGCTCGCGCGCGCCGAGATCATCGACGTCTCCAAGCTGTCCGGCGACACCATCACCTTCGGCGCGACCGTGACCCTGATCGACGAGGACACCGAAAAGAAGGCGGTGTGGCAACTCGTCGGCGAGCCGGAAGCCGACGCCAAGAAGGGCAAGATTTCCATTACCTCGCCGCTCGCCCGCGCGCTTGTCGGCAAGAAGAAGGGCGCGTCGGTCGAGGTGGTGACGCCTGGCGGCGCCAAGGCGTATGAAGTGATGAAGGTGGAGTGGAAGTAACCGCTCTACCGCCCACCGTTCGACGCATCAATGGCCGGACCTGGTCCGGCCATTCGCGTTTGCGAACGTAGCATAGTCTGCGCAACGACCATCCGGCGTTTGGCGTCCATCAGCCTGTTGCATCAGCAGGTTGGAGAACGCTTGCTATCCTGCCCGACTTCGTCGACACGATCGACGGCTCGTCCCGCGAATGACACTCGGGCGCTGATTCTCGCTTCAGATGCAGAATCTCCTGGTTGCGGTCCTCAAGCGCCACTTCGAGCTTTGCGATATTCTGAAATAGGCGCGCACTCGTAAGACACAGCAAATAGAAGCCGAAGCTCGGATTCTCGAAATAGAGCGATTTGACGCGATCATAGCTGATCTGCATGACCTCTGCGTCTTCGATACATTCGAGCGTTTGTGTGCGTCGCTGGTTGGGCGCCAGCAGTCCCAGCTCCCCGACCACACCGCCCGGCAACACGTCGACGGCAATCTCCCGGAGCCGCAGTCGCCCAGAGGTGACCATGAACATCTCGCCGGCGGGATCGTCCTTGCGAAACAGGATTTGCCCCGCACTCAGCTGACGTTTGGTCATGAACGGCACCAGGCAGTTCAGGGATAAGTCTTTGTTGCTGGCACTTCAAATCTTGCGCACAAGGCGCATCTGTTCGTAAAGCCGATAGGCATTCACCGGGAGAAGAATGCCATGTTGGATCAGCATCGGCGTGATGCCTACCGACAAGGCGAAAGCGATCTGAAAGATATTGCTGGCGATGCCCACCACACGAAGGGGAATCATCGCTTTCATCGCCAGGGTCGCAACCATGAGCGCGGCGCCGATGAAACCTATGATTTCGAAGTACTTCATGACCCCGCCAATGATGTTAGTCACCTCGCTGCAACTCAAAAAATAATATGCCTTTGAGCGACTACTGGTGCCGCGCATCACAGCGAAACGGCCCGGTGTCCGAAAGATCCAGTGAGGTCTGCGTTGGGTCTGAGCGCAGTTGAAAACACTGACCCCGCGGCGTTCGAGTCGGCTGCCACGGATACGTTCCTCTTGGCGACAACTTCGCCCGGAGTACGCCGCCGTGTTGTCGCCTCGGAGATGATCGAACGCTGCAGAAGCCCGCATACTGGATACTGGCGGGCTTCTGCGCCTAGCAATACGATTCTCCAAAATGCCCGAGTCTTGGCCTTCGGGACTTCGGCCCTGCGCGGTGGGCAGCGTCCACGCGCAGTCAGCACCGCGTTGGGCAAAAACGTCGCGCCGGTGCGCCAACCCTCAAGCTTGTAACGCTTCTAAAATTCCCCTACGAATAATGGCAACACGTCCGACATGCGGACGTTCAAAAGCCGCGCCGTTTTCAAGGAGCGCGGAACAAACAATCCGCAAGCCATATCCGCACGAGCACCGAACGAAGGGGAGGTACTCATGACGACGGTTGCCTTTACGATCAATGGCAAACCCGCGAGCGTCGAGGCCGATGCCGAAACGCCGCTTCTTTGGATTGTCCGCGAACATCTCAAACTCACCGGCACGAAATTCGGCTGCGGCGCCGGATTGTGCGGCGCCTGCACCGTGCACATCGACGGCAAGGCAGTGCGCTCGTGCCAGACGCAGCTCTCGGACGTCGCCAACAAGAAAGTGACGACCATCGAGGGGCTGTCGCCCAGTTCAAACCATCCGCTGCAGAAAGCGTGGGTCGCGATGCAGGTGCCGCAATGCGGCTACTGCCAATCCGGGCAGATCATGCAGGCGGCCGAATTGCTGGCGAAGAATCCGAAGCCGACCCGCGAACAGATCGTCGCGCATATGGACGGCAACATCTGCCGCTGCGGCACCTATAGCGAGATCATCGCCGCCATTCAGAGCGTTGCGTAGAGAGGGAGGGCACCATGTTGAACGATACCAACACACAGGCGCTCTCGCGCCGTTCGTTTTTGGTGACCACCGGCGCTTTCAGCGTCGCTGTCGCCTTCGGCACGCGCCTCGACACCGCATCGGCGGCCGCAGAGTTCAGCCCGAATGCGTGGGTGACGATCGGCGAGGACAATATCGTCACCATCGTCGCGCCGATGGTGGAGATGGGCCAGGGCGTGCGCACGTCGCTGCCGCTCCTGCTGGCCGAAGATCTCGACGCCGACTGGAGCCGGGTGCGCATTTCTGAAACGCCGGACAACGATCAGGTCTACGGCAACCCGATCTTCAAGGTTTTGTTCGGAGGCGAACAGCTCACCACGGTGGGAAGCTTTTCGGTTACCGGTTACTATGAGAAGCTGCGGCTTGCCGGCGCGCAGACGCGCAAGATCCTGATCGCCAACGCGGCAACAGCCTGGAAAGTGCCGGCCGAGGAGCTCAGCACCGAGCCCGGCATGGTCGTGCACAAGAAGTCGAACCGCAAGATCAGCTACGGCGACATCGCCAAGACCGCGACGGTGCCTAGCCCGCTGCCGGAAGTGACCAAGGCCGATCTGAAGCCGGCCTCGCAGTTCCGTTTCATCGGCCGCGATGTCGGTCGCGTCGACGTGCCGTCGAAGGTCAACGGCACGGCGCAATACGGCATCGACGTGCAGCTTCCCGGCATGCTGTACGCGAGCGTGCTGTTCCCGCAGGTGCAGTACGAGAAGGCCGAGCAGATCGACGATGCGGCGGCGAAAGCCGTCAAGGGCGTGGTCAAGATCGTGCCGCTGCCGTCCGGCGTCGGCGTGATCGCCGAGACCATCGAAGCGGCGATGAAGGCCAAGAGCCTGCTCAAGATCACCTGGACGAAATCGACGCCGGCGCAAAGCTACGACGACGATCGCGTGCTGCAGGACTATCGCACGATCGCCGCCGACTGGAGCCAACCGGGCGTCCCGATGGTCAATGCCGGCGACGCCGACGAGGCCATCAAGGGCGCCGCGACCGTGCTCGCGGCCGACTACTTCTCCGATCACGTCGCGCATATGTGCATGGAGCCGCTGAACGTGACGGTGAAGGCCGAGAACGGGGTGATCGACGTCTGGTCCGGCAACCAATCGCCGAGCACGATGAAGATCCTCGGCATGATCGTCGGCCAAACCACGCCCGACAAAGTCCATGTCCACACCCAGCTTCTCGGCGGCGGCTTCGGCCGGCGCTCGGACGGCGACGACATGGTGATGGCGCTGATCCTGGCGCTCAACGTGCCGGGCAAGCCGGTGAAGATGATCTGGAGCCGCGAGGACGACATCCGCAACGACAAGCTGCGGCCGTTGACGGCGCAGCGGATCGAGATCGGGCTCGATGCCGACAACAATATCGTCGGCTGGCGGCAGCGGATCGTGAACGAGTCCTATTTCGCCCGCATTCTGCCGCCCGATCTGTTCGCCAAGATGAAGGTGGACGTCGTCTCCGGCGGCGGCGGCGAAATGAGCTACGCGGTCGCCAACCACCGGGTGGAATGGGTGCGCTCCGCGCGCGGCGTCGATGTCGGCGCCTGGCGCGGGATCGCGGCCGGCTACACCAAGTTCGCCATCGAGACGATGATGGACGAGGTCGCCGCGCTCAAGAAGACCGACCCGCTCGCCTATCGGCTGGAAATGCTCAAGGGCGCGCCGCGTGCAGCGAACGTGCTGCAACGCGTCGCCGACATGGCGGGCTATACCAAGAAGCGCGATGGCCGTGCGGTCGGCATCGCCTATTCGGATGCGTTGCGCAGCCACACGGCGGTGGCGGCCGAAGTCTCGGTCGACACCAAGTCTGGCGAGATCACGGTCCATCATCTGTGGGCCGCGGTCGATGCCGGCACGGCGGTGCAGCCGAAGAACATCGTCGCGCAGATGACAAGCGCGATGACCTTCGGGCTTGGCGCGGCGCTGAAGGAGCAGATCGCGATCAAGGGCGGCGTGATGCAGGCGTCGAATTTCGACGGCTACCCGGTCCTGCGCATGTCGGAAGTTCCGCCCATGGACGTGGCCGTGGTCTCCACCGAAGACCCGCCGACCGGCATCGGCGAAGCAGGCGTCCCGGCGGTCGGGCCGGCCATCGCCAACGCGGTGGCGCAACTCACCGGCAAGCGGCTCCGTCATCTGCCGATGACGCCGGACCGCGTGAAGCAGTCGCTCGGGTAAAAATCGGCCATTGGCCTAGAGCGGGATGAGTTGCGGTTCGATCGGCATCCCGCTCTAGCTTTTTGTTTGAGCATGATCTTTTCGGAAAACCGGATTCCACTTTTCCGGATCATGCTCCTAGCCCGGCCAATATGCAGGCCCCCGCGGGAACCGCCGCGGGGGCCTTTTCCGTTCCAAAACGGCCGCGCGGCCGCCCTACGATGTGGATGATCTCGCCTAGGCGCATTGCGCCGGTTGCATA
Organism: uncultured Alphaproteobacteria bacterium; assembly: GCA_963845075.1. Lineage (GTDB taxonomy): Bacteria > Pseudomonadota > Alphaproteobacteria > Rhizobiales > Xanthobacteraceae > BOG-931. The sequence continues at coordinate 140,046 of CAWJRE010000002.1, forward strand.
GCTCGCCGGAATACCTAAATATCCTCGGCTAGGGCGACACTGACTCGTGAAAGAGGGCTTGAAACGAGCCTTCGGCATGCGCGCGTCAGGGGCCAACCAGCCAAACCAGAGGGGCTTCCGGGGCAAGGCTTGCGGCTTGCCTCCCAACGGACGGATGAGCCGGTGAGCAATACCACCCACGCCAAGCTTGTGATTATCGGCTCCGGCCCGGCCGGCTATACGGCGGCCATCTACGCCGCCCGCGCCATGCTCGATCCGATCCTGATCCAGGGCGTGCAGCCGGGCGGACAGCTCACCATCACGACCGACGTGGAGAACTACCCGGGCTTCGCCGATGTCATCCAGGGCCCTTGGCTCATGGAGCAAATGCAGCAGCAGGCGACCCATGTGGGGACCAAGATCGTCACCGACCACGTGAACACCGTGGAGCTTCAACACCGGCCGTTCCGCCTGGTCTGCGATTCCGGCGACGTCTATCTGACCGACAGCCTCGTTCTGGCGACCGGCGCCCAGGCGCGCTGGCTCGATCTGCCGTCCGAGCAGAAGTTCCGCGGCTACGGCGTTTCGGCCTGCGCCACCTGCGACGGCTTTTTCTATCGCGGCAAGGAAGTGCTGGTGATCGGCGGCGGCAATACCGCCGTGGAGGAAGCGCTGTTTCTGACCAATTTCGCCAGCAAGGTCACGGTCGTGCATCGCCGCGACAGCTTCCGCGCCGAGCGCATCCTGCAGGAGCGGCTGTACAAGAATCCCAAGATTTCAGTGCTGTGGCACACCGTGCTCGACGACGTAGTCGGCGACGAAAACCCGCTCAAGGTGCGGGCCGCGGTGCTGCGCAACATCAAGACCGGCGAGGTCACCAAGCGGACGGTCGACGGCATCTTCATCGCCATCGGCCATGCGCCGGCTTCCGAACTCGTCGCCGGACAGGTCGAGATGAAGCATGGCGGCTACATCAAGACGGCGCCGCACTCGACCGCGACCTCGGTGCCGGGCCTGTTTGCCGCCGGCGACGTCGCCGACGATGTCTACCGACAAGCCGTCACCGCCGCCGGGCTCGGCTGCATGGCGGCGCTGGAAGCGGAAAAATTCCTCGCCGCACATGGCGAGGCCGAGCCGCGCATGGCGGCGGAATGATTTCGCCTCCACCCCCGAGGACGATCATGGACTGGGATAAGCTCAAGGTCTTTCATGCCGCCGCCGAGGCGGGAAGTTTCACTCACGCCGGCGAACAGCTTGGGCTGTCGCAATCGGCGGTGTCGCGCCAGGTGAGCGCGCTCGAACAGGAACTCGCCGTCTCGCTGTTTCACCGCCATGCGCGCGGCCTCATCCTGACCGAGCAGGGCGATTTGTTGTTCCGCACCGCCCATGACGTGTTCATGAAGCTCGAGGCGGCACGCGCCAAGCTCACCGACAGCCGCGAGCGGCCGAACGGCGATCTGCGCGTCACCACCACGCCCGGCATCGGCGTGCACTGGCTCACACCGCGGCTCGGGGAGTTCATCGAGCTTTATCCGGAAGTGCGCATCACGCTTCTGACCACGGAGGAGGAGCTCGACCTCGCCATGCGCGAGGCCGATGTCGCCATCCGCCTGCGCCAGCCGACCCAGCCCGATCTCATTCAGCGCAAATTGTTCTCGGTGCATTTTCACATTTACGCGTCGCCGGAATATCTCAAGCGCTTCGGCACGCCGCGCGCGCACGAGGACCTCGACAATCACCGCGTTCTGGTGCTGGGCGGAAATATCCCGACCTATCTGCAGCGCTCGCTCTACCTGACCGAGGTGGCGCGCAATGGCAAAGGGCCGCGCACGCCGCATCTCGTGATCAACAATATTCTCGGCATCCTGCGCGCCTGCCAGCGCGGCATCGGCATCGCGATGCTGCCGGACTATCTGGTGGAAGAAGACGGCGGACTGGTGCAACTCTTCTCGGACAGCGACCCGATCGCGCTCGATGCCTATTTCGTCTATCCGGAAGAACTCAAGACGGTCGCGCGCGTGCAGGCGTTCCGCGACTTTCTGGTCGCCAACGCGCAGCGCTGGAACTACTAGCGACTGCGCGCGATCAGCGCCGGCTTCCCATCTGCTAAATACGTTTGGTAGCGGACATAGCCGGACGAACGGTTTCAAAAAGCCGCACGCGCCGCGCGTCTCGCTTTGAGTTCATGCTGATTGTTTCGCGTCAGCATCGGCAGTCGTCGTCGCGCTCCGCCGCTTCGCCGATCCGCGCGGCCGTGATGGCATCCGCCCTTATTTCATCGACACAACGCTGTCACACAAGTTGTCCGGACGATCGCCCATAGCGCATGGCTGGCATGTCAACCGCCGCGTTGTGCGTCGCAGGATGAGTTTGCATTATACAAGTCTTGCTGCGTGACATGCGGGGCCGTGATCCTCCCAGATTGGCTACCGCATGCGCGCAGTTCTTCCCCTCTGGAAGGTGATTCGCTGGCGCCCCCACGCTGGCGAACTTGAGACCGGGCCCGCGAGGGCCCGGTTTTTTCGGCACGCGCAAATACGTCACGCGACGCAGCCCGTGCGCGTTTGACGCCGCCGCCTTTGACATATCGACATATCAGATATGTTGACTTGAGGGATGTTCGAGCGCCGTTCGGCTTTGCCCGATTTGTTGGCGCACGCTGCCGCGAAACGAACTGCCGTGAGAAAACGAAGCGTCACCGTCAACGACAAGATGCAGCGCGGCTATCGCTATGTCCTGTCGGCGCCGGCGGGCCGCAATTTTGCCCCCGACTTCCAGCCCGAACTGACGCCGGCGGAGATGCTGCGCCTCGGCGTCTTTTGCGGGAAATACATGACCGACTGCGGAAAGGAATTTCCGCGCTCCTGGTTCGCGCGCGCCAAGCTCGCCGGCGACAGACGCGACTGCGCGCTGAACTATTTCGGTGTCGGTGCCAGCCAGCCGCTGTCGGAATGGCGCAAGAAAGGCTGGATCCATCCGGACGATCCGCGCGGCTGGTTCCAATGGTATTGCCGCTATTATCTGGGCCGCCGCCTGCCCGAAGAGGACGCACGCCAGATCAAGCGCTGGAAAGCCATCCGCCGGCATGTCCGCCAGATCGAGCGGCATTGCGAACCGGGCGATCTCACCTGCCGCAAGCGCCAGCGCCAGGCGCTGCTGCACTGGGCCTACGACAGCCGGAAAATTTGATGGCGCGGGCGGGCTTGCCCTCTCCAGTCCGTCATCGGCGCTCGCGGCCAGTTCACCAAATATTGCCAGTTGCGTTACCGCGCGACGCGGTGACGGCCGCCCCCCGCGCCGCTATACCGGGCGTAGTTTGGGAGGACGACATGCTGACACGCCGACATGCTTTGCTCGCGGGTGCTGCCGGTATCGCCGCGCTGGCGCTCGGCCGGCTGACTTGGCCGCACAGCGCTGAAGCCGCCAAGACCTATGAAGTCAGCCACACCGACGCCGAGTGGCGCAAAATGCTCAGCCCCGAGGCTTATCAGGTGTTGCGCCATGAAGGCACGGAGCGGCCGTTCACCAGTGCGCTGCTGCAAGAACATCGCACCGGCACCTTCACCTGCGCCGGCTGCGATTTGCCGCTCTATTCGTCGAAAACCAAATTCGACAGCGGCACCGGCTGGCCGAGCTTCTGGGCGGCGCTCGACAAAGCGGTCGACGAAACCACCGACCGCACGTTCGGCATGGTGCGCACGGCCGTGTCGTGCCGGCGTTGCGGCGGCCATCTGGGCCACGTGTTCAACGACGGACCCAAACCGACAGGCCTGCGCTATTGCATGAACGGCGTGGCGCTGAAATTCGTGCCCGAAGGGTCCGGCTCGAGCTGAGCGGCGGTACTCGTAGCCCGGGTTGAGCGGCAGCGAAACCCGGGACCCGGATTTCGAAGCGGCACGGCCGCGTCCCGGATTTCGCTGCCGCTCGATCCGGGCTACACAGCGGCATGAGCGTCATCAATCCGAACCCGTTCACGACGCGCCCGGAGATCGAAGGAACCTTCGGCGTCGTTGCGTCCACTCATTGGATCGCGACGGCTGTCGGCATGGCGACGCTGGAAAAAGGCGGCAACGCCTTCGATGCCGCGGTCGCCACCGCGTTCACCTTGCAAGTGGTCGAGCCGCATCTCAACGGCCCTGGCGGTGACGTGCCGGTGATCGTCTACGACACGCGCCGCGGCAAGCCGGAAGTGATTTGCGGGCAGGGTCCGGCGCCCGCCGGCGCCACCATCGCGCACTATCGCCGCGAGGGTCTCGAACTCGTGCCCGGCACCGGGCTTCTTGCGGCTTGCGTCCCCGGCACGTTCGAGACCTGGATGCTACTGCTGCGCGATTACGGCAGCGCTGTCGCTGCGCGAGGTTCTGTCGCCGGCCATCGGCTACGCGCAGAACGGCTATCCGCTGGTCGAGCGCGCCAACGCCACGATCGCGACCGTAGCCGAGCTCTTTCGCGCACACTGGCCGACCTCGGCCGCGGTCTATTTGCCGAACAACACGGTGCCACCGACCGGGACGCTGTTCACCAATCAAACGCTGGCGGCGACGTATCTGCGTATCCTGAAAGAAGCCGAAAGCGCCGGCGGCGATCGTGTCGCGCAGATCGAGCGGGCTCGCGCATCCTGGTCGCGGGGGTTCGTGGCGGAAGCGATCGATCGCTTCTGCCGCACGCAGGAGATCATGGACACGAGCGGCACGCGCCACCGCGGCGTGCTCACGGCCGACGACATGGCGCGCTGGACGGCGCGCGTTGAAGCGCCGCTGACCTACGACTATGGCCGCTACACCGTCTGCAAGACCGGGCCCTGGGGCCAAGGCCCGGTGATGTTGCAGCAACTCGCGCTGCTCAAAGGCTTCGATCTCGATCGGCTCGATCCGACGAGCGCGGATTTCGTCCATCTGCAGGTGGAATGCGCCAAGCTCGCTTTCGCCGACCGCGAGGCGTTCTACGGCGACCCGGACTTCGTCGACGTGCCGATGGCAACGCTCCTGTCCGACGCCTACAACGCCGAGCGCCGCAAGCTCGTGCAGCACACCGCGTCGCTCGAGTTGCGCCCCGGCTCGATCGAAGGATTTGGCGCGGTGGTGAAACTGTTCGGCGACGGCGCGCCGCAGGCGGCGGCCGCCGGCGCGGGCGAGCCGACGGTCGGACGGCTCGGCGGCACGCGCGGCGATACCGTGCATTTCGACATCATCGACCAGGCCGGCAACATGGTGTCATCGACGCCGTCGGGCGGCTGGCTGCAATCGTCGCCGGTGATTCCGGAGCTTGGCTTTTGTCTCGGCACGCGGGCGCAAATGTTCTGGCTCGACGAGCAGCATCCGGCCGGACTTGCGCCGGGCAAGCGGCCGCGCACGACGCTAACGCCGACGCTGGCGCTACGCGACGGCGAGCCCTATCTCGGCTGGGGCACACCCGGCGGCGATCAGCAGGACCAGTGGATCACGCAGTTTTTCCTGCGCCACGTCCATAGTGGGTACAATTTGCAAGAGGCGATCGACGCGCCGGCCTGGCATTCCGAGCATTTTCCGTCGTCGTTCTGGCCGCGCACGGCGCGTCCCGGCGTGCTCGTGGTCGAGGGCCGGTTGCCGCGCGCGACCATCGCCGAATTGGAACGCCGCGGCCATATCGTCGAAGTCGGGCCCGACTGGTCGGAAGGCCGCCTCACCGCCGCGTCGCGCGACGGACGCCGCCGCCGCGCCGCCGCCAATCCGCGCGGCATGCAGGGTTATGCGGCGGGGCGGTGAGGTTCTCAAGATTTCCGCTTGCGCGGGAATGAGCGGAGACAGCGAAGCGCTACGCCGCAACAGTACGCAGGAAATCTTCCACTTCGCTGCGCAGCTTCACGGTGGCGTTTTCAACTTCCTCGGAAGCCGCCAGCACCGTTTGCGCCGAGCTTCGCGTCTGCGTCACGCCGGAGGCAACGTCGCCGAGCGCGGACACCACAGCGCGCGCACCGGCCGCGGCACTCGCCACATTGTGCGAAATCTCGCCGGTCGCCAGTTCCTGCTGCTCGATGGCGCCGACCACTTCGGAAGTATGGGCGTTGATATCCTGCATGCGCTGGGTGATCGCGCGGATGGCGGCGACCGCGTCGCCGGTCGAGCTTTGCACCGATGAAATTTCCTTGGTGATCTCGCCGGTCGCCTTGGCGGTCTGCACCGCCAGCGACTTCACCTCCGACGCCACCACGGCGAAACCGCGTCCGGCTTCGCCGGCGCGCGCCGCCTCGATGGTGGCGTTGAGCGCCAGCAGATTGGTTTGTTCGGCGATGTCCTGAATGAGCTTGACCACGTCGCCGATGCGCTGCGCCACGCGGGCCAGCGCTGCGATATCATCGTTGGTCGCGGTCGCGTCGGCGGCAGCGGTGCGCACGACATCGCCGGTCTGCGCGAGCCGGCGGCTGATCTCCTTGATCGAAGCCGACAGCTCTTCGGCGGCGGCCGCCGCGGTCTCGACATTGGCCGAAGCCTCGTTGGAGCCGTGCACCGCGCCTTCGGCGCGCTGCAAGGTGTGATCCGACGTGGCCAGCAAGGTCTTGGCAGCCTGCTTCATCGCCGCGGCGCTCTGGCCGACAACGGCGATGACATTTTCCACGCGGCCGCGGAACGACGCGATATCGGCATCGATCGCGATGCGGCGCTCCTCGCGCAGGCGGAGCGTATCGCGCTCCCTCTCGGCGACGAGTTGCTCGGTCACGTCGGTGTGCGTCTCCACCCAGCCGCCGCCGCGCAGCGGCCGGCTGATCAAGGAGACGATGCGGCCGTTCTTCATCTCGAAGGTTTTCGTATCGGTGGCGCCCTGGGCCGCCCTCCGGATGCGTTCGCCGGCATAGCGTTCGGGATCGCCGGCGAAGACGCCCGCCTCGGCGCCGCGGGCGAGCAATTCGCGCATCGGCATGCCGCCGCGCAGCTGCTCGCGCCGCAAATTGTACATCTCGATGAAGCGCACGTTGCACAGAACGAGCCGGCCGGCGGCGTCGTACATGCAAAGCGCCTGCGTCATATTGTTGAGCGCGATCCGCGCCAAGAGATTGCGCCAACGCTCTTGCGCGAGGGCAAACAGCGCGCCGCCAGCCATAAAGGCGAGCGCCAGCACCAGCGAGAGGCCGACGCCGGCCGCGATCGGCACGGTGTTGAGGGCGTGGAAAATTCCGTCGAGGCCGTAAAAGCTGAAAAGGATCACGCCGAGCGCAAAACCGGCAAGCCCGCTACCGAAAACCACGCCCCATTGGCGAAGGTTCTTTGCAAGAGTGTGACCGCTGATCATCGATACGCACCGGACCGTTGTCGGAAACTACGCACTAATACGTTGTTTTGGGGTTAACAAAACGCGAACGTGGTTTCACCGGAGTGTCGGAGTGTCCGGTCGAGCATGATCTTTTCGGAAAAGAGCTTTCCACATTGTTGATCGCGCTCGAGACCGATTCTTTGTTTCGAGCATGATCTTGTCCGAAAACCGGCTTCCACCCATCGGGTCAAAGCCCGAGGGCAAGCTTTTCGGGATCATGCTCTAACGACCGCGCTGACGCAGGCCGTCGCGCACGGTCTTGGCGCCCGCAATGGCGGCGGACCGCAAGGCTTCCAAACGCCGCACAATCGAGAACGGCGCTCGCTGACGCACGCCAATCAGCCGGTTGCAGAGCGGCAGGCGCTCGCGCCAGATGTGATCGATCATCGGATGATCGGCAGTTGCGCAGGAGTCGGCGCGCACGACGCCAGCGTCCGCGACAAGCTCTTCGGTGAGCGCGACGCTGAGCATCACGCCCGGCGAAAAGCGCGCGAACGCTTCGTCATAGGCGATTTTCCAGAACCAGGCGAAACGCCCGCTGCGCAGCACAATGGCGGCGGCAATGGCGCGGCCATCAACGAACAAACGATCGATGGTGACTTTGCCTTCCGGTGCCAGCCCGTTGACGGCCTTGCGCACGAAGCGCTGCAGATTTTGATCGTCGGCCGCCGCCGTGCCGGCGCGGCCTTTCCAGCCGGCCGCTTCGAGCGCAAGAAAATGATCGATCGCGCCGGCGACCGCGGCGGCATCGATCGCGGCGCTGAGCACCACCGCGCCCGCTTCGCTCAAGCGCCGCCACTGGCGGCGGATCTCCTTGCGGCGATGGTGGCTCAAGGCATGCTCGACATAGAGCGAACGCTCGCCGGACGGTGCCAACAGCGCTCTTTGGTGGCGATCGAAATCGGCGAACGGCATTTGCGCGCGCCGCAATATCGGCTCCAGCGCCGCCGCGAACGCGCCATTCTCGGTGAGGAAGGGCAACAGCACCAATCCGGGCAGCGCTGCGTCGGCGGCAAGATGCGCGAGCCACGCCGCGATGACCGGTTCCGCCGCTTCGCGCTCGACAAGCGGCACGCCGAGCGGGCCGTAGGGATGGGTCAAGCCAATGAGCAGCGGCAAGTTGAAACCGTAGCGGCGCTTCTCAACGCGCGCCGGAAAGAAGCCGAGCAACCGGCGCGGGCTCGTTGCCGACCAAACCAGCAACGCGCCGGCATCGGGCGCGAACACCGGCGCGGCGGCCAGCGCAAAGGCCGGCTCATAGAAGACGTTGGGCTCGAGCGCGCACGCGGCAAGCTTGCGCCATTCGGGCACGATCGACGCAAGCTCGGTGAAGATCCGCCATTCGACCGTCAAGGAATCCGCCGGATAGCGGTCGGCGAGGACGGCGCGGCGCGCACTGGCGATCGCCGAAGCCGTGCCATCGAGCGCCGCGACCGGCGTTTCCGTGGCCGAGACTCTGACGGTCATGCGCGCGCCATGCTGCTCTTCGCCTCTAGAGCGTGATCCGAATTTTGTTGGAATCCGGTTTTCCGAAATGATTTCATGTTCAAACATAATGCTAGAGCGGGATACCGATCGAACCACTTTTCCGATCATGCTCTAGACTTTCGGACCGCCGAAGATGAAACAGTGCAGGCCCAAGCGGTATTTCGCGGTCACAAAGAGGCTTGCGGATTCGAACACCAGCGCAATCGAGCTTGCCGCCGCCGCGCCGGCCAATCCGAACCGCGGGATCAGCAGCACACAAAGGATCAAACTGATGGCGAAGGACGAGCCATAAATCAGCGCGCAGGCGCGTCGCTCACCCAGCATGTTGAGAAGCCGCTCGGCCGGCCCGACCGAAGCGCGCGCCAACAGGCCGATGGCGATGATGAACATCAGATAATAGCCGGAGGTGAATTCGCGGCCGAACAGCCGCAGCAAGGGGTGGCCGAGCGCGAGCAGGCCGACGATCACCACGACCGACGGCCAAAACGTCAGCCGCACCGATTGCTTGAGAAAGGCGGCAAGGCCCTGGCGGTTGCCGCTGACATCGTATTCGACGAATTTGTGGGCGATCGTCTGCGCCACCGAATAATAGATGAACGAGACGAGCGCGATGGTCTTCGACGCCGCGTAGTAGATCGCGACGTCTTCGGCCGAGCGAAACTGCTTGAGCACGATGATGTCGGAATAGGTGAGCAGATAGTAGAAGGCCTCGACCAGGAAAATCGGCGCCGACACCGCAAGCCAGGTCCGCGCCGCATAGGAGCGCGGCCCATGCTCGACCACGCCCGAAAGCCTGCGGTTGAGGACGACCACCTGGGCAAGGCCGACGCTGGTCAATGCGACGACGCCGACAAGCGTCGCCGTGACCGCATCGGTGGGAAAGCCCAGCATGAAGATAAGGCCCATCAGCGCCAGCAGCAGGATCGGGCGCTGCACATAGACCGGCGACAAACCGAGATTGACCCAATTGTACGAGCGCGCGATCCCGCTTTGCGCCGACCAAACGCCGAACAATGGCAGCGACGCGCACGACAGATAGAGCGGGACGATGGTGGAGGGATCGATATGCGGCGTCAGTAACTTCACCGCCAAGGCGCCGACGGCGCCCGCGATGGTGCCGAACAGCAGGGCCAGCCAGCGGCTGCCGCTCAGGAAGCCGCGCAGCAGCGCGAAGCGCTTCTGCTCGGTGTATTCGGGAATGAAGCGCTGAGCGGCCGAACCCAATCCCAGATCGACCATGCCGCCGATCAAGAGCACCCAAGTCCAGCCATAAATGTAAATGCCGAACTCGAAACCGCCCATCCAGCGCGCCAAGAGAATCTGCGACACGAAGGTCAGCGCCGCGCTCACCACCCTGATGAGGAAGGCGGCGCCCGCGAGACGGCGCACTAAAGAGGAATCGCTGCCGTCGGCGAACAACGCATAGGCGCGCTCGATGGCGCCGCGAAGTTGCGCGCCGAATGGGATTGAATCGAACAGGCGCGCATGCATGTGCAAGGATTCGCGCCCATAAGAACGCGGCGCGTGCTCGGAACGAACTGACGCCACAAAGACCTCTGCGCCGGCGGGAACGGATGTCGGTCGGCGCGGAGCAATATCAAGGAAGCGTTAACATTCGGTTGGAAGAAATTAACAATTGTGGTGCGTTTCCGGTCAGCCGAACCCAGCAACGAACTCGACCATCATCGGCCACGAATGAGTTCCCGCGTAATCTCTCGCCTCTCGTGTAAAACACGGAGCAGGACCAGGGTGTCATCCTCTAGACCATAGTCGTAGATCAGGATGTATGGAGGGACGACGGCGACCCGCGCGTTTGGGCCAAGCGTCAGCCGCGGCGCTCCGCTTCGCGGGAATTGAATGAGGCGATCAATCGTCGTGCGAAATCGACGAGCGTAACTATCTGCCACGCGCGGACCAGCGACACGCTCAAGGTAGTGAAGAATGGAATTAATGTCCGATCGGAATCCCGCCGTGAAAATGAGGCGAGACATCAATCGCGCTGCTGCCGCAGTCTCTCAATTCGGGAGTCGAGCCATCTAAAGAACTCGTCGCCGGACAGTGTTTCCCCGCGAGCAACTTGGTCCCGCGCCTCGTCAACATACGGCTTGGCCCAAGCCAGATCGTTTTCATGCAATGATTTAAGTTCGGCAACCGCAAGCGACAATGCTTCGTCGATCGAAGAGAAATGCCCGGCGGCGACTTCGGCCTCCAGCCATTCCAATTGTTCCTTCGGCAGCGAAATGTTCATGGACGGAAATATACCAAGCTATCTGCGAATAGCGAAGTAGCGAACCTTGCTCAATAATCCTTGAGCAGCCGCTCGATATAGTCGAGCTCTTCCTGCGGGCGCAGGATGTCGCCGAAGCGGCGGCGCAGCTCCTCGATGATGCGGCGGGCGCGCTGCACATCGATTTCGCCCGGCACCTTGACGCTGAAATCGTCCGGATCGCGGCCGTGCAGCGGGCGGCCGAGCGGATCGGTGTCGCGTTGCGCGCGCGGCTGGCCGAGACGGCCGTTCGGGCCGGGGCCCGGCCCCTGCCCCATTTGCTGCTGCATGGATTGCGCGAGACCCTGCGTGCCTTTGCGCAACGCATCGAGCGCGCGGCCCTGCGACTCGACGGCGCTGTCGGCATTGCCGTCGCCCAGTTGGGCTTCGGCGTCGCCCATGGCTTCACCGGCCTGACCGAGCTGGTCCATGCCGTTGCCGCCCTCGCCCTTTTCGCCTTGCTGACCTTGCTGGCCCTGACCATTTTGGCCGAGGCCGCGATTCTTAAGCTCTTCGAGCAGCTTCTTGAGCCGCTCGCGCAGCGCCTGCTGGTTCTGCTGCAGGTCGCCCATGGCGTTGCCCTGCTCGCCCTGTTGGCCCTGCTGGCTTTGCTGGCCCTGCTGACCTTGCTTTCCTTGTTGGCCACGCTGGCCGTTCTGGCGGCGCTGATCCTGACCTTGCCGGAAAGTGCGGTCGCGTAATTCCTGCTGCTTCTGGATCATGTCGCTCAATTCATCGAGCTGCGACATCATATCGTCGTTGTCGTCGCCGTTCTGGCCGGGCGACGCCATCTGCAAATTCTCCATCATCTGCTGGAGCTGCTGCAGAAGCTGGCGCGCGGCGTCCTTGGCGCCGTTGCGGGCGAGATTTTCCAGCCGGTCGAGCATGCTCTGGAGGTCGCGCTGGCTGAGCACGCGCGAATTGCGATCGAGCGGACGCGTGAGCTGCTGATTGTTCCGCATTTGCTCCTGCATCGACTGCATGAAGCGATCCATCGCCGCACGCAATTGATCCATCAGCTTCTTGATTTCCTCATCGCTGGCGCCGCGCTCGAGCGCCTGCCGCAGCGCCTCCTCGGCGTTGCGCAAATTGGCCTGCGCGTCGGAAATGTTGCCGTCTTCGATGCCGACCGCCATCTGCCACAGCCGCGCGGTAACTTCGCGCATATCGTCGTCGCTCTTGGCGCGGATCAGCATCCAGAAGATCGAACGCAGACCGAGATAGATGCCGGCGTCGGGCGTGAATTTTTCCGGCGCCAGCGTCAATGCATCGAGCGCGGTGGTGACCTGCGGACGCGCGCCGGTATCGAGCGCCAGGTTCCGCCGTTGCTCGACCAGCGCACGCGCCAGCGGCTTAGTGAAGACGCGCTCGGGCAAGCGGAACGCGAACGGCTCGCTTCTTCCCTCGTTGCCGGCTTCGTCGCGCGCGGTCAGCGTCATAATCACTTCGGCGCCAGCCCAGGGATGGTCGGTGACATCTTTGATGGTTTGCCCGTTGCCGTTCCGGGTGCGGGCCTGCGGCAGGACCAGCGCAAAATCCGGCGACCCGAACAGCGGATGCCCTTCGCCTTTGGCTTGCGGCTCATCCTTGCGGGTGAACGTCGCGCGCGCTTCGGTGACGCCGTAATCGTCTTCGAGATGGTAGGACAAAAGCAGCGAGCCGCGCGCCTGCTGCTCGGGATCCTTGGCGAGCGAAATCGTCGGCGGCTTGTCCGGAATGACGTTGAAGGCCCAGGTGAGATTATCGCCGGCGCCGTGCAGCGTCGCCGAGCCGGTGGTCGCAATGTTGAACCGATATTCCTGCGTGCCGACCGGGGCTTCCACCTTGCCTTCGGCCGGCGTCACGCCGCCCTTGCCGGAGACCTCGAGATTGAGCTTGCCGGTAGCGCGCACGACCAGCGTCGAGCCGAACGGCACCGCGATCGGCGTATTGGGCTCGCTGTCGATTTTCGACATTTCGCCGGGATGAATGCCGGCAAGAATAACCGGAGGCTTGCCGGTATAAGGCGGCGGCGTGACCCAGGCATCGACGCGGAAGTTTGCCGGCAGCACGACGCCCTGCCAATCGAAAGCCGACGTCACGCGCTTCCAACGCTCGCCGCCGGCGGCAATGAAGGTGGCGATAACGGCAATGAGCACGAGGCCGCGCACCGCATAAGGATCGCGCACCGACAGCCGCGGCGACGGCCATCCGGCCTTGAACGCACGCGCAGCGGCAAGCGTTCGCGCCACATGGGCCTGCCATAGCGCGAGCGAATAGGGATCGGCCGGCGTGACGGCGAGTTCATCGGCGATCGTCGTCGCCGGACGGTGCAGAACGCCGCTGCCGCGATCGAGCCGGCGCAGCGCCTCGGCGGCGGCCGGCATGCGCAAGAAGGCGAATGGGACCATGGCGGCGACAGCGAGCGCCGCGAATACAAGGAGGCCGGCCGCGCGCGCCAGCGGCGGCAGGAAAAGCCAGAGGCCCAGCCAGGAGACAGTGAGGAACAGGCCGACGACGACAGCGAGCCGCGCCAGTACCGGCCACAGCCGTTCCCAGAACATGCTCCAGCGCGCGCGGCGCAGAGCGAGGCCGAGTTGCGAGCGCGCGGCTCCATCTCCCGTCCGGGACGAGGTGGAACGATGGCTCGGCAAGGGTTCCGTCAATAAGCTCTCCGCGGAAAACTTCCCCAGAGCAGGATGACTGTCCTTCGAATCGTCATCCGGCCCCAGCTTCTTGTTTGAGCATGATCTTTTCCGAAAACCGGTCTTCCACTTTTCGGGATCATGCTCGAGATAACGCCGCGACAAAGGGGCAGTTCAAAGGCGGCGGTTCAACGGGGCCTCGGCGCAAAGGCAGCCGCGCTATGCAAAATAGCTAAGCAAGATCGGCGCCAACTCCAAGCGCCAAATCAAAGCCAAGCCGGCATGCGGTCGAGCGCGATCAGCTCCTGGACACTGACGCGCGGCCGGACCAGCGCCCATTCGCCTTTGCGCACAAGGACTTCGGGCACGAGCGCGCGGGTATTATAGGTGCTGGCCTGCACCGCCCCATAGGCTCCTGCGCTCATGATGGCGACAAGATCGCCGGCCTTCGGCTCCGTCATCGGCCGGTCTTGCGCGATGAAATCGCCTGATTCGCAGACCGGGCCGACCAGGTCGGCGATCAGGCGCGGCGCACCAACCGGCGCCTCCTTGACCGGGCGCAGATCGTGGTGCGCATCGTAAAGCGTCGGCCGCACCAGATCGTTCATGCCGGCATCGACGATGACGAAAGTCTTCGCCTCGCCGCGCTTCACGTAGAGCACGCGGGTGACGAGGATGCCGGCATTGCCGACGATCAGGCGGCCCGGCTCGAAAATGAGCTGGCAATCGAGGTCGCGCGTGGCGCGCTTGACCACGGCCGCATAGGCGCTCGGGTCGGGCGGCGGTTCGTTGTCCTCGCGGTAGGGAATGCCGAGCCCGCCGCCGAGATCGACATGGCGGATCACATGACCGTCGGCGCGCAGCTCGCGCACAAAATCGGCGAGCAGCGCGAAGGCATCGCTGAACGGATCGAGCTCGGTGATCTGGCTGCCGATATGCATGTCGACGCCGGTGACGCGCACGCCTTTGAGCTTGGCGGCGCGGGCATAGACCTCGCGCGCGCGGCTGATCGGAATGCCGAATTTGTTCTCGGCTTTTCCGGTCGCGATCTTGGCGTGCGTCTTCGGATCGATATCGGGATTGACGCGGATCGAGATATCGGTGGCGCGGCCCTTCTGCGCACCGATGGCGGCGAGAAGTTCCAGCTCCGGCTCCGATTCAACGTTGACGCAGAGAATGCCTTGCTCGACGGCAAGCGCCAGCTCGCGCTCGGTCTTGCCGACGCCGGAGAACATGATCTTTTCCGGCGGAATTCCGGCCGCCCGCGCGCGGAGCAGCTCGCCTTCGGACACCACGTCGGCGCCGGCGCCAAGCCGCGCCAGCGTGGCGATCACGGCCTGATTGGAATTGGCCTTCATCGCGTAACAGACGAGCGCGTCGACGTCGGCGAACGCTTGCGCGAAGACGCGATAATGCCGCTCCAGCGTCGCGGTCGCGTAGCAATAGAACGGCGTGCCGACGGCGTCGGCGAGCTCTCTCAGATCGACATCTTCGGCGTGCAACACGCCATTGCGATAAGCGAAATGATGCATGCGCGGGTGTTTAAAGCATCAACGATGTCATTGCGAGCGTCAGCGAAGCAATCCGGCAGGGTGCGAAGCCTCGATTGCTTCCTCGCTAGAGCTCCTCACAATGACGCGGGCGCGTTATTGCAGCAGGAAATCGAGGAAGAACGACTTTCGCTCGCTCGGCGGCGCGATGGGGTTGCCGTAGGCATCGAAGCCGGTCTTCTGCGCCTGGTCCGGAGTCGCCGGCGCTGCGGTGCCGGGAGCACCGACCGGCGGCGCGGCTGCCGGGGGTGAATAGGAGCCGAATGCAGGCCCTGGCGGGGGCTCGGGTGGTCCGGCACGCCCACACGCCGCCAGACTAAAGGCAGCCACGCCCAGCACCGCCAGCACAAAACCGGCGCGCAAGCGCTTACTCAAACGCGTTCGGGCCAAAACCACCCCCAACGATCCCCTTTACCGAACCAACCATAGCAGATCACGGCGCCGCGGCGAGATTTTGGCGGCAATAGCTTGCCATGGACTTATCGGGCTCAGGACGCTCACTTTTTCGGTATCGGTAGCCCGGATGAGCGATATCCGGGGTGGGCGATCAAGCCGCACCGTCCCTCCCGGATTTCGCTAGGCTCATCCGGGCTACGCGGTTTCACTTTTTCAGGCGTTTGAGCCAGCGCTGGGCTGCTGCGCGCACGTTCTTGGGCGCGGTTCCACCATATAGGGCGCGGCTTTTGACCGATGCCTCGACCGAGAGCACGCCGAAGACAGCCTTGGTGATGCGGGGCTCGATCGCCTGCATGGCGGCGAGCGGCAGCTTGTCGAGCGGCACGCCGGCCTCGGCCGCCTTGGCCACGATCCGACCGGTGACATGATGCGCCTCGCGGAACGGCAGCTTGAGCGTGCGCGTGAGCCAATCAGCCAGATCGGTCGCGGTCGCATAGCCATCGCCCGCGGCCTGACGCATGCGCGCGACGTCCGGTTCCAGATCGCGCACCATGCCGGTCATGGCGCGCAGCGACAGAAGCAGCGCGCCGAGCGCATCGATGGCGCCTTCCTTGTCCTCCTGCATGTCCTTCTGATAGGCGAGCGGCAGCCCCTTCATCACCATCAACAGCGAGGTGAGCGCGCCGACGATGCGGCCGACGCGCGCACGCACCAGCTCGGCCGCGTCGGGATTGCGCTTCTGCGGCATCATCGAGGAGCCCGTGGTGAAGGCGTCGGACAATTTGACCAGGCCGACGAGCGGCGACGACCAGAGCACGATCTCCTCGGCGAAACGCGACAGATGCACGGCGGCGATCGAAGCGGCCGACAGCGTCTCCAGCACGAAATCGCGGTCGGCGACGGCGTCGAGCGAGTTCGCGGTCGGGCGCGCGAAGCCGAGCGCCTTCGCGGTCATCGCACGATCGAGCGGAAACGACGTGCCGGCAAGCGCGCCGGCGCCGAGCGGGCTTTCGTTGAGGCGCGCGCGCGCGTCGGCGAAACGGCCGCGATCGCGCGCCGCCATCTCGACGTAAGCGAGCAGATGATGGCCGAAGGTGACCGGCTGCGCCGTCTGCAAATGGGTGAAGCCCGGCATCACGGTTTCGGCGTGCGCAAGCGCCTTCTCGGCGAGCGCGCGCTGATAGTCGGCAAGCGCTGCGTCAATGCCGTCGATCGCGTCGCGCACCCAGAGCTTGAAATCGGTGGCGACTTGGTCGTTGCGCGAGCGCGCGGTGTGCAGCCGCCCGGCGGCCGGCCCGATCAATTCGGACAGCCGGCTCTCGACATTCATGTGAATGTCCTCGAGCGCGCGCTTGAAGGTAAATTTGCCGGCCTCGATCTCTGACAGGATCGTGTCTAGACCGTGAGCAATGCGCTTTGCATCTTGCGCCGAAATGATGCCGGTTTTGGCCAACATTGCCGCATGGGCCTTGCTTGCGGCGATGTCCTGCCGGTAGAGGTGGCGGTCGAAATCGATCGAGGCGTTGATCTCCTCCATGATCGGGTCGGGACCCGATCCGAAGCGTCCGCCCCACATTTTGTTGCTCATGATGCAATGCTTATGAAGGTTGCGCCGAGGTTTTATCGTTCATGACCGAGCCGTCTGCCGAGCCGTCCAACAACGCGCGCCGCCGTGTGACCCTGCTTACGGCCTTGGGCGGCGGAGCAGCGATTTTGGCCGTGCTGGCGGGGGTATACGGGATGGGACGGCTGCGAAGCAATCCGGCCGCCGCGGCCTGTGCGCCGGCGGTCGCGGCCGCGAGCCGGATTGCGCCGCTGGCGCATGGCGAAATCGCCGCGCTCACCGTCGCGCGCACGCCGTTCAAAGTGCCTGACCTCACCTTCAAGGATGCGCAAGGGCGCGAGCGCAAGCTCTCCGACTGGCGCGGCCGCACCGTGCTTTTGAACCTGTGGGCAACCTGGTGCGTGCCCTGCCGCAAGGAGATGCCGGCGCTGGATAAGCTGCAGGCCGCGCTCGGCGGCGACAAATTCGAAGTGGTTACGATCAATATCGACACCCGCGATCCGGAAAAACCGCTCGCCTTTCTGAAAGACGCCGGCGTGATGCACCTTGCCTACTATTCCGATCAGAGCGCCAAGGTGTTTCAGGAACTGAAACTCGCCGGCAAGGCCTTCGGCATGCCGACGACGCTGATCGTCGATCCCAATGGTTGCGAAATCGGCGAGATGGCGGGGCCGGCGGAATGGGCGAGCGCCGATGGCGTGAAGCTTGTCAGCGCGGCGATTGCCAATCCATAACCCGGATTGAGCGGAGCCAAACCCGGGGACGATGCGCCGGTCTGATTGTCAGTCCCGGATGTCGCTGTCGCTCATCCGGGCTACTAGCAACTAATATCGAGATGGGAGCCTAACTCGGCTGCAGCGTTTGCGAGAGGCTGCGTGTTCTGCTGCGCGGCGTCAACGAGCTTCGTGACCGACGATCCGACGTCCGGATTGACCGGACTGTTCGGATCGGTGCGCGCAAGCCGCGCGGCGACTGCGAGCTGCAGCCGGCCGACCTGGGCGCTGAAGAACGCGGACAGGAGGCTATCCATGACGCCACGCTACCGCGGCCGGCGTTTAAAGACCGTATCAGGTGGCCGCGGATTGCCGCCGTCGTCCGTTTACGAAGCGTTAGCGTTGCGGTGGAGGGCGTGCCGCGCTGCCGCGTTTCAGGCTACGCTGTGATATCGAGGTTCGTTCCGACGCCGGGAGCGACGTTGGCGAGAGAATTCATATTCTGCTGCGCGGCGTCGATCAGCTTGACCACCGACGCGGCATTCTGCGTGTTCATCTTTAGCATGCTGCCGGCGAGGGCAAGCTGCGTGAGGCCGGTTTGGGCGCCGAGTGCTGCGGTGACGAGGCTCAAATCCATGGTGCGGCGGACGATAGAGCTCGAAACTTAAAACCCTATTGACGCCGGTAAAGGCGCGTTTACCTGCTCGCATCCGTCTCGGCTATACTCGTCCAATGGCCTACACCCTTCCGCCCGCCACCCTCTGGGCCCTTCTGCTTTGGCTCGTCGCGACCGGCTTGACGACCGCCTTCCCGGCGCACGCCCAGGCCCCGCAACCGAAGCCCGAAGAAAGCTGCGGCGACATCGAACGCAGCTACGACATGATCAGGGCCGACGCGGTGGCGATGCAGACCAATATCGCGTTGTTTGCCGCGGCCGACCGCGGCTGCGAACCGCTGGCGAAGAAGCTCATTGCAGCCGGCGGCTCGGTGCTGGCGCGCGACCGGCGCGGCGCGATGCCGCTCGCCCATGCCGCGCGTGGCGGGCATGCGCGGCTAGCTGCTCTTTTCCTGGCCGAAGGCGCGCCGATCGACGCGCGTAATGTGGACGGCGGGACGGCTCTGTTCGCCGCCGCCGAGGGCGAAAAACATTCGACTGTCGCGCTTCTCCTCGACAAGGGCGCCGATCCCAATCTGACCGGACGCTCCGGCCTGACGCCGCTGATCGCGGCCGCCTTCAAGGGCAACGACCGCATCGTCGAGGCGCTGTTGGCGCATGGCGCCGATCCCAATGTGCGCGACACGACCGGCAAGACGGCAATGGTCTATGCCGCCGCGCGCGGCTTCGATGACGTTGTGCGGCGGCTGCTCGATGCGGGCGTCGACGTCAACGCGCGCGCCGGCAACGAGCTTACGCCGCTGATGTGGGCCGCCGGCCACGACGATGGTGTCGGCACGGCGGCGGTCGAGCGTGTCGTCGATCTTCTGCTCGCGCGCGGCGCCACGCTCGACGCCGCCGACAATCGCGGCCGCACCGCGCTGATGATCGGCGCAGCACTCGGTGATGCCCCGACCGTTGGACTTCTTCTCCAGCGCGGCGCCGACCGCACGCTCAAGGACAAGGAAGGAAAGACGGCGCTCGATCTCGCGGCGAATGATGAGGTAAAGGCGAGGTTGCGATAATTGTCATTCCGGGGCGCAACGAAGTTGCGAGCCCGGAATCCATAACTCCAGACAATGCAGAACTGTCTCCGCGCTTACGCAACCTCCATGTCAGCGAATATGGATTCCGGGCTCGCCGCTAACGCGGCGCCCCGGAATGACAGTTTCACATCGCCGCGAGCCAGGCGGCGAGGGCGGAGACGTCTTGCGGCGTGAGCGATTTCATCAGATCGGTCATGCCGGGATTGTTGCCGCGGGCGCCGCTCTGGAATTCCGTCATCGTCTTTTCCAGATAAGCGCGCTCCTGACCGGCAAGCCGCGGCTGCGTGCCCGCGCCGATGAAGCCGTCCTGATGGCAACTGGTGCAGACGACCGAAGCGTTGGCGCGTTGCGCCAGCGCCGCGACGTCGGCCGGCGGATGCGGCTGCTGCAGCTTCGGCCAGGCCTTTTTGGAGAAATATTGCGCGAGCGCCATCAAGTCTTCGCGCGGCAGCGCTTCGGCGAGAGGCGACATCACGTCGTTCTTGCGCGCGCCGGATTTGAAGTCGCGGAGCTGAAAGAACAGGTAGCCGAGATTCTGTCCCCAGATCACCGGCACCGGAAAGGCTTGCTCGGGCGGCACGCCGTTTTCGCCGTGGCAAGCGGCGCAGACTTGCGCCTTCTCTTCGATAGTTTCCGAATGTGCGGCCGCCGGAAGCAAGGCGAATGAAATCGCTATCACCGTCACCCTGAGGTGGCCGCCAACGGGTCCGGCCCGAAATGGCCGGCCCGATGACAGGCTCCGCGGCCCTCGAAGGGTGCGGCCGAGGCGCTCGGGCCGTCCATCCTTCGAGGCGCGTCTGACGACGCGCACCTCAGGATGACGGTAAGCCGTTTGCTGCATTTAAAGAGCCCCACCAAAAAATCGGACGGGGCCGTTTCCGGTCCCGTCCACGATTGCCTAGCCGATTAACGTTGGATCAATCCAGCGAGAAGGCGATGATGCTGTTGCCGCGCTTGGAATCGACCTGCACGTTGCCGCCGGCGGCGACCACGATGTATTGCTTGCCGCCGACCATGTAGGACGAGGGCGGCGCGTTGACGCCGGCGCCGGCATGGAATTTCCAGAGAGGCTTGCCGTCCTTGGCGTCATAGGCCTTGAACCAGCCGTTGCTCTCGCCGGCGAAGACGAGACCGCCGGCGGTGGCGAGGATGCCGCCGATCATCGGTTGCGGCGTCTTCACCTGCCATTTGATCTTGCCGGAGTCGTAGTCGACCGCGGTGATGTTGCCGGCTTGGACGCCGCCGGGCACGTTGGTGAAGGCGCCGCCGAGCCACAGCTTGCCTTCAGGATAGGGCGCGCTCGCCACCGTATAGGTCATTTCCTGCTCGAGATTGATCGCGTAGGCGAGGCTGAGCGCGGGATTGGTGGCGATCGGCGACCATTCCACACCGCCATTGGCGCCGGGGAACATGCGCGCCGCATCGGAATCAAGCGGCTTGGTCGGGCTCGGCAGCACCCACCTGTCCTTCTGCGAAACCATCGGATCGGAGAAGCGGATCAGGGTGCAATCCTTGCGGTCGTGCACGTAGATGTAGCCGGTCTTGCCGGCGTGCAGCACGCCCGGGACTGCCTTGCCGCCCTTGTCCTTGACGTTGACCAGAACGGTCGGGCTCGTGGCGTCGAGGTCCCAGACATCGTGCGCGATGTACTGGAAGTAGCAGGCGAGCTTGCCGGTATCGAGATCGACCGAAACCAGCGAGTCGGTATAGAGATTGTCGCCCGGCCGGATCGCGCCGTCGAGATCGGGCGACGGATTGCCGACCACGAAATAGATGCGCTTGGTGGCAAGATCGACCGATGGATTCTGCCACACGCCGCCACCCAGCGTCTTGTAGGGATCGCCGGTTTTCTCGAGCTGCGCTTTTTCCGCCGCGATATCGCGATGCATGTCGCGGCCGGTGGCATCCTTCTCCGCCCAAACGCCGACCGAACTCTCAGGGATCGTGTTGAAGGTCCACAACAGCTTGCCGTCGGCGGCGTCGTAGGCTTTGACGAAGCCGCGGATGCCGTATTCGCCGCCATTGGTGCCGATCAGGACTTTTCCGTCGACGACGGTCGGCGCCATGGTCTCGCTGTAGCCGAGCGAGGGCTCGGCGATCTGCACCGACCAGACCGGCTTGCCGGTCTTGGCGTCGAGCGCGACCAGCTTGGCGTCGAGCGTGGCGAGATAGACCTTGTCGCCATAGACCGCGGCGCCGCGATTGTTGGGCCCGCAGCAATAGACCGTGATCGGCCCCATGTCGTGCTTGTAGTGCCAGATCTGCTCGCCGGTCTGCGCGTTGAGCGCGTAGACGTGATCGAACGACGTGGTCACATACATCACGCCGTTGACGATGATCGGCGAGGTCTCCATCAATTCGCGCAGGTCGGTCTGAAAGATCCAGGCGACGTGCATATTCTTGACGTTGCCCGTCGTGATCTGATTGGCCGGATGGAAGCGCGTCTGATTGTAGTTGCCGTTGGTGTGCAGGAAGTTCTTGCTGTCGCTCGCGGCGTTGTTGAGCATCGGCTGACCGACTGTCGGTATCGGCACGTTCGACGCGGCCGCACCTCCGCCGCCTCCGCCCGTTTCCTGCGCAAGAGCGAGGCTTCCGAGCGGCAGCGCCATCGCGCCCGCAAGCAATATCGTTTTCCCGATTCGCATCATGGATCCCTCCCCAGCGCGCTTAGGATGTGCGCGCGATCACCGCCCTGGCAGGCAGCGTTTTCGTTGCAGCTAACGAGTGCGAGCGTGACAACTCAACCGTGCAGTGTCAAGGCGATGGGCGCGACGAGCGTCGCCGCGCTGCAATGACTGCGTTCGATCACGAACGTCCGATCACGAACGCGTGGGCTCGCGCCCAAGTGGCGTCAAAGTGCGCCCAAGTTTGTCGAAGTTTGTCCAAGTGCGCTTGACAGCGCGCCGCGCCTGCCTATCCTTAACCACATGGTTAAGTATAGCGACGCTCCGCTCGACCGCACCTTCGCTGCGCTCGCCGATCCGACGCGGCGGGCATTATTGGCGCGGCTCGCCGACGAGCCCGACCTTTCGATCAGCGCCCTGGCCGAGCCGTTTGCGGTATCGCTGCCGGCGATCATGAAGCATCTGGACGTTTTGTCGGACGCGGGCCTGGTGGCCCGTACCAAATCGGGCCGCACCGTCACCTGCCGCCTCAACGCCGCGCCCATGCAAGACGCCATCGCCTGGCTCAACCGCTACGAACGGTTCTGGTCCGAGGCGCTGTCCCGTTTGTCCGATTTTTTGGAGGAAGAAGAGTCATGGCCGTCGACACCGCCGTCAAACCAAGCCTCACAGTCAAACGGCGCCTCAAAGCGCCCCCCGCCAAAGTCTTCGCGGCGTGGACCGACCCGGAAAAAATAAAACGCTGGATGGGGCCGGGCGAGATCGTGGCGGTGCGGGTCGCCGCCGACGCACGCGTCGGCGGGCGCTACCGGATCGAGATGCGCAGGCCCTCGGGCGAGCCGCATAATGTCGGCGGCATCTATCGCGAGATCGTCCCCAACGAGAAGCTCGTTTTCACCTGGGCGTGGGATGCGGCGCCGGCGGATGAACCGCATGAATCGCTGGTCACGGTACTGCTGAAACCGGACGAAGGCGGAACCTTGCTGACGCTGATCCACGAGCACCTGTTCGACGAGGAAACGCGCACGGGTCACGAAGGCGGCTGGAATGGCGCGCTCGACAAACTCGAAAAGCTCGTCGCCTGACCGTCACCGTCGCGCAATAGCGTCACAATCGCGAACAAGGATTTCGCCGTTTTCAATAATTGGAGCAGTCCGATGACCTCACACGGCCATTTCCACTGGAACGAACTTGCGACGCACGATGTCGAGAAGGCCAAGAAATTCTACGCCGACACGCTCGGCTGGACCTATGAGGGCATGCCGATGCCCGAGGGAACCTATTGGGTCGCGAGCGCCGGCGGCGAACCGGTCGCCGGCATCGTCGATGCCGGCAGCGACGGCCCGGCCGAAAGCTGGATGGGTTATATCGCCGTCGACGATGTCGACGCGCGCGCGAAAAAGGCGGTGCAAGCGGGCGCCAAGGTCGTGCAACCCGCTTTCGACATTCCGGGCGTCGGCCGCATCGTCATCCTGGCCGAGCCCGGCGGCGCCACCATCGGCTGGATGACCCCGCCGAATGAATGACTGACGTAGCCCGGGCTTCAAAGCTCGGGGCTGCGTTCGTGCTCAAGACTGCTCCCGGATGGCGCGTGGCGCGTCATCCGGGTCGACCAGCGGAGGACAGCATGGAAGCCCACAAAGTCGTCTCGCATGAGGAATGGATCGCCGCCCGTAGGGCGCATCTGGCCGACGAAAAAGCCTTCACCCGCGCGCGCGATGCGCTGAGCCGCAAGCGCCGCGAATTGCCCTGGGAGCGCGTGGACAAGAACTACGTGTTCGACGGGCCGAACGGCAAGGAGACGCTGGCCGATCTGTTCGGCGGCAAGAGCCAGCTGATCGTCTATCACTTCATGCTCGGCCCCGACTGGGAAGAAGGCTGTCCGAGCTGTTCGCTGCTCGCCGATCATTTCGACGGCGCGGTGGTCCATCTGGCGCAGCGCGACGTGGCCTTCGTCGTGGTCTCGCGCGCGCCGCTCGCCCAGATCGAAAAATTCAAGCGGCGCATGGGCTGGCATTTCAAATGGGTGTCGTCGTTCGGCAGCGACTTCAATTTCGACTATCACGTGTCGGCGACGCCGGAGGAAAAAGCCAAAGGCACCGTCCAGTACAACTACACCGAGACCGAGTTTCCGAGCGAGGAACGGCCGGGTGCGAGCGTGTTCTATAGGAATGACGCCGGCGAGGTGTTCCACACCTATTCGAGCTACGGACGCGGCCTCGACATTCTGATCGGCGCCTACAATTTCCTCGACATCGCGCCGAAGGGCCGCGACGAAGAAGGCCTGCGCTTCAGCATGGCCTGGGTGCGGCATCACGACAAATACGAGGGCGCGGCGGTCGATTCCAATGCGCAATATCAGGAACCGAAAGCGGCCGGCGCATCGGCCTCCTCGGCATCGTGCTGCGATTGATTGGTGGCGGCACGCATGAGCAAACAAACCCGGATGAAAGATCGCTCCATCCGGGCTATCGTTGTTTCTGCTGACGACGACGAAAGATCACGTCCAGGGGAGGAAAAATCGAATGTCGACTGAACTCAAGTATCTCGCCTTCACCGCCTTGCTTACAGCTTCGCTTTGGATCCCGTATGTCATTGCGCAAGTGAAGACAAACGGCTTTCTCATCCCGGAAAACTATGTCGATCCGAAGCAGCGCCCGCTGCCGTTCTGGGGCCAGCGTGCGGACCGCGCCTATCTCAACGCGGTCGAGACATTTGCGCCGTTTGCGGCGCTGGTTCTGTTGATTCAGGTGACCGGCAAAGCCGACGCCATGACGGCCTTCTGGGCGATCAGCTACTTCTGGCTCCGCCTTGCCCATGCCGTCGTCTACCTGGCCGGCTGGCCCTATATCCGCACGCTGATCTTTGTTCTCGGCTGGATTTGCATAGTCGGGCTGTTCGTCGAGTTGGTGAAGTAGTACCTTCGCAGAACGCCGTGCCGCTCGCCTATTCGAGACCGGCACGGCGGAAGGCCTCGACATAGTGCTGCATCTCGGCGGTTTCCTTGATCGGCATCTGGGTCAGGAGCCACGCAAGCGAAATGTTGGGCTGCGCGCGGCGCAGCTCCTGCAGCGCATTGGCGGCAAGCTCGGCCTCGCCGGCCATGGCGGCGGCAGCGGTCAGCACCCGGTGGGCGCCGACAAAATCGGCGCGCTGGCGGATGGCCTCGCGCGCTAGCTGCATCGCCTTCGCATAGTCGCGTCCGATGAACTGGGCGTAAGCTGCGATGCCGTTATAGACCGCCGAGAAGGGGTCGCGCGGGCTCAGGCGCAACGCGCGCTGCGCGGCCAAGTAGCCTTCCTGCCAGCGTCCGCAATAGGACAACACCACGCCGTAATAGCCCTGCGCTAGCGAAAAGTTGGGATTGAGCCGCAGCGCCAATTCCATCTCCGCCAGCGAGTCGTCAAATCGCCGGCCGAACAAATAGACCAGCCCAAGCGCCAGATGCGCCCAAGGATCCTCGCTGTCGGCGCGGATTGCCGCGAGCGCGGCGCGCTCGGCGATCGGCATGCTGGTCGCCTGGTCGGCCCAGCCCATATGGGCGACAAAGGTGTGGCTGGTCGCCAGCACGCCGAGCGCCTGGCCGTAATTCGGATCGATGGCGATCGCCTTCTCCAACAGCGCCTGCGCGACGAGATTGTCCTGCCGCGTCACCCGCCAGTAATGCGACAACGCCCGCATCACCAGATCCCAGGCGTCCATGCTGTCCGGCGGCTTGCGCCGTGCGCGAAAATTTTCCGCGGCGTAGAGCTGCGGCTCGATCGCGGCGACGATCGCCTCGGTGATCTCGTCCTGTACCGCGAATACGTCGGCAAGACTGCGGTCGTAGCGTTCCGCCCAGATGTGGCTGCCGGTGGCGACGTCGTTGAGCTGGACGGTGATGCGCACGCGGTCGCCGCCCTTGCGCACGCTGCCCTCGACCACATAGCCGACGCCGAGTTCCTCGGCGATCTGCTTCATATGCACGGACTTGCCTTTGTAGACGAACGATGAATTTCGGGCGATGACGAAGAACCAGCGCAGCTTGGACAAAGCCGTGATGATGTCCTCGCTGATGCCGTCGGAAAAATACTCCTGCTCCGCTTCGCCGCTCATATTGATGAAGGGAAGCACCGCGATGGCCGGCCGGTCGGGCAGCGGCAGCGCCGTGCGCGGCTCGTGGATCTCGTCGGCCGTCGCAACACTCTGCGCCGCCGGGTCGGCACTTGACGCCGCGTGCACATCGCCGACAAAGCGCAGTCCTTTGCGCGGAACGGTGCGGATGAGCTTCTGTTCGTCGCCGCTGTCGCCCACCGCCTTGCGCGCGGCGTTGATGCGGCTGGTCAAGGTCGAATCCGAAACGATCCGGTTTCGCCAGACCGTGGCGATGAGATCGTCCTTGCTGACGACGCGCTCGCGGTTCTGCACCAGATAGACCAGCAGGTCGAACACCTGCGGTTCGACGGCAATAACGTCGTCACCGCGGCGGAGCTCGCGCCGATCGGTATCAAGCGTATGGCCGGCAAAGAGGAATTGCACGTCGCCACCCCTTCAGTCTCTCACGGAATAATCAAGCCTGTCTCACGGACAAATCAAGGTAAGGGCAAAGCCTTAGCGGCGCTGCCGCGGAATGTTCGCGCCAGCAAAGGCGAGCGCGCAGTCGTCGCCAATTTGATTAATAAGGATTCCTAACATGATCGACGATATCCGCGGCACTATCGATTACGACGCCAGCGGCGCCGGCCCCACCATGGTGCTGGTTCCCGGATCGTGCAGCACCGGCGCCGCATGGCGGCCGGTGATGGCGTCGTGGAACGGCGAGTTCCGGTGCGTGACTACGAGCCTGCCGGGCTACGGCGGAACAGCGGAACGCCGCCCAGCCGGCGACCCGTCCATCGTCCACTTGGCCGAGGTGGTGGAAACCGTGGTGCGCACGGCCGGCGAGCCGGTGCATCTGGTCGGGCATTCTTTCGGCGGCCTTGTGTCGCTCGCGGTGGCGCTGCGCAAGCGGGTGCGGCTCGCCAGCATCGCGATGCTGGAACCGCCGGGGATCGAGCTCTTACTGGAAAGGGGCGAGGACGAGCATTACCGCGCGTTCGGGCGGATGTCGGAAGCCTATGTGGCCGCCTTCAGCAGCGGCGGACGGAATGCGATCGCGGCCATGATCGACTTTTACGGCGGCGTCGGCACTTTCGCCTCGTGGCCGTCCCGGGTGCGCGAGTACGCAGTTGCGACAACGGCCGTGAACATCACCGATTGGGCGAGCGCATACGGCTTCCCATTGTCGGCGGATGTGCTGTCGGCGCTCGATATTCCCGCGCTCGTCGTGTGCGGTGAGGCAAGTCATCCGGCGATGCGAAGACTTTGCGCGCTCCTCGGCGAATGCATCGGCGGCGCGAGCCACGCGACCGTCGACGGCGCCGCGCATTTCATGATCGCGACACACGCGGGCGAAGTGGCGCGACTGCTCGCCGAGCACGCACAGCGCGCCGATGCGGCCGACACGGCGCCGGCAAAAATCGCGGAATTCTCCCGCGAAAATAAAGCTGTCCTGAACGACATCGGCGCCGCGCGCTGTCACGGTGAGCGCATGCCAGCACGGAACGCAGCGCCGTTCCCACACAACAGCTAAGGAGACAACAATGGCGACCGCAGCACAAACAAAGATCCAGCCAAGCGACCAAATTGCAGCCGCAACGCCCGATCTCGCGGCAGTCAAAACCAAGCAACAGGCCGCCTGGTCATCCGGCGACTATGCCATCGTCGGCACCACCTTGCAGATCGTCGGCGAAGAACTGTGCGAGGCACTCGATCTTCGCGCCGGGCAGAAAGTCCTCGATGTCGCCGCCGGCAACGGCAATGTCAGCCTCGCGGCCGCGCGCCGCTGGTGCAATGTGGTCTCGACCGACTACGTGCCGGCGCTGCTGGAGCGCGGCCGCGCCCGCGCCACCGCTGATGGGCTGACGATCGAGTTCAAGGAGGCTGACGCGGAGGCGTTGCCGTTCGCCGACAACTCCTTCGATGTCGTGGTCTCGACCTTCGGCGTGATGTTCACGCCCCATCAGGAGCGCGCGGCCGCCGAACTCGTTCGCGTCTGCAGATCGGGCGGCCGGATCGGCCTCGCCAACTGGACCCCGGAAGGCTTCATCGGCCAGCTGTTCAAGACGCTCGGCAAATATCTGCCGCCGCCCGAGGGCGTGCGATCACCGGCGCTTTGGGGCACGCGCGACCGTCTCACCGAGATGTTCGGATCCGCATCGGTCTCGATCAAGACGCAGCCGCGCTATTTCAACTTCCGCTACCGCGAGCCAGAGCACTTCGTCCACGTCTTCAAGACCTTTTATGGCCCGATGCTGAAGGCGTTCGCAGCCCTCGATGCGCCGAAGCAAGCCGCACTGCGCAGCGACCTGCTGGCTCTGATCACGCGCATGAACAAAGCCGCCGACAACGGGATGGTCGTGCCGTCGGAATATCTGGAAGTCGTGATTACGAAGCGTTGAGCTGCGGCGTCCCTCTCCCGCCCGGGGGAGGGACGTTTTGCGTAGAGCGACTACCTGGTCGGCACCGGCTTTTCGCCGCGATAATCGTAGAAGCCGCGCTGGGTCTTGCGCCCGAGCCAGCCGGCTTCGACGTATTTCACCAACAGCGGGCACGGCCGGTATTTCGAATCGGCGAGCCCTTCGTGCAGCACCTGCATGACCGACAGGCAGGTGTCGAGCCCGATGAAATCGGCGAGCTCCAGCGGACCCATGGGATGATGGGCACCGAGCCGCATCGCTGTGTCGATCGCCTCGACATTGCCCACGCCTTCGTAGAGCGTGTAGATCGCCTCGTTGATCATCGGCAGCAGGATGCGGTTGACGATGAAAGCGGGAAAATCCTCGGAGACGGCGATCTGTTTGCCGAGCTTGCCGACGAATTGTTTGGTGGACTCGAACGTCCCGTCGTCGGTGGCGATGCCGCGGATGATCTCGACCAATTCCATCAGCGGTACCGGATTCATGAAATGAATGCCGATAAAGCGTTCCGGCCGGTCGGTTGCGGCGGCAAGCCGTGTGATCGAAATGGACGAGGTGTTGGTGCCGACGATCGCGTCGCTCTTGAGGCCGGCGCAGAGCGCGGTGAAGATCTTGCGCTTGACCTCTTCTTTTTCGGTGGCCGCTTCGATCACCAGATCGCAATCGCCGAGATCGTTGAGCGTCTGCGCCGGGCTGATGCGCTTGAGCGCGGCGTGGCGCTCCTCGTCGGTGATGCGCTGGCGGGTGACTTGGCGGGCAAGATTGCCGCTGATGGTGGCGAGCCCTTCGGAAATACGCTCGACATCGATATCGTTGAGCAACACGTGCAAGCCGGAGAGCGCGCAGACATGCGCGATCCCATTGCCCATCTGACCCGCACCGATCACGCCAACCTTGCGGATGGTATGGGCGCCGGCGCCATGATCGCCGCGCGTCTTCGGCCGCTCCTTCACTTCGACCATCTCCGGTTACCCTTTACGAGGTGCCTGCCCTCTCCGGTCAACGACCGCGCTTTTCCAACCGATTTTCAAGCTCTTGGGCCAGTTCCGGCAAGGCCTGGTAGAGGTCTGCCACCAACCCATAGTCGGCGACTTGGAAGATGGGCGCTTCCTCGTCCTTGTTGATAGCAACAATGACTTTCGAGTCCTTCATGCCGGCCAGATGCTGAATAGCACCTGAAATGCCGACGGCGATATAGAGGTCCGGCGCCACGACCTTTCCGGTTTGGCCAACCTGCCAGTCGTTGGGCGCATAGCCGGCATCGACCGCCGCGCGCGAAGCGCCGACCGCGGCGCCAAGTTTGTCGGCTACCGGCTCTATGTATTTGGTGAAGTTCTCCCGGCTTTGCATCGCCCGGCCGCCGGAAATGATGATCTTGGCCGAGGTGAGCTCCGGGCGCTCGGATTTGGAAAGTTCCTCGCCGACGAAGCCGGACAGGCCGGGATCGGCGGCCGCCGCCGCCGGCTCGACCGGCGCGGAACCGCCTGCGCCGGTCGCCTGGAACGCGGCGGTGCGCACGGTGATGACCTTCTTCGGATCGAGCGAGCGCACAGTCTGAATGGCGTTGCCGGCATAGACCGGGCGCTCGAACGTGTCGGGCGCGACGACTTTGCTGATCTCGGAGATCTGCATCACGTCAAGGAGCGCTGCGACCCGCGGCATGATGTTTTTGCCGTTGGTGGTCGCCGGCGCGAGGATCGCCTCGTACGGTCCGGCGAGCGAAACGATCAGCGCCGCGGTCGGCTCTGCCAGCATGTGCTCGTAGGCCGGCGCATCGGCGAGCAGCACTTTCGTGACGCCGTCGAGCTTGGCAGCCGCGTCGGCGACCGGCTGGCAGTCATGACCGGCGACCAGGATATGCACGTCGGCGGAGATCTGCTTGGCGGCGGTCAGCGCCTTGGTGGTCGCATCCTTCAGCGACTTGTTGTCGTGCTCGGCGAGGAGAAGCACCGGCATCAGATCGCCCCCGCTTCGTTTTTCAGTTTGTCGATGAGCTCGGCGACGGTCTTGACCTTGACGCCGGCCTTGCGCACGGGCGGTTCGGTGGTCTTGACGATTTCAAGATGCGGCTTGATGTCGACGCCATAGTCGGCAGCGGTTTTGTCGTCGATCGGCTTTTTCTTCGCCTTCATGATGTTGGGCAGCGATGCGTAACGCGGCTCGTTCAAGCGCAGATCGGTGGTGACGATCGCCGGCATCTTCAGCTTCACCGTCTGCAAGCCGCCGTCGACCTCGCGCGTCACCAGCAGCGCGTCGCCGTCGATCGCGACCTTGGAGGCGAAGGTGCCTTGCGGCCAGCCCAGCAAAGCCGCCAGCATCTGCCCGGTCTGGTTGGAATCGTCGTCGATCGCCTGCTTGCCCATGATGATGAGACCGGGCTGTTCCGCAGCAGCAATGGCCTTGAGGATCTTTGCGACCGCAAGCGGCTCGGCGGTGCCTTCGGTTTTCACCAGGATGCCGCGGTCGGCACCCATGGCGAGCGCGGTGCGAATGGTTTCGGCGGCCTGCGCCGGTCCGATCGACACGGCAATGATCTCGGTCGCCTTGCCGGCTTCTTTCAGCCGGATCGCCTCTTCAACGGCAATCTCGTCGAAGGGATTCATCGACATTTTGACATTGGAAAGCTCGACGCCCGAGCCGTCGGACTTAACTCTAATTTTTACGTCCTTATCGACCGCCCGCTTCACAGGCACGAGTATCTTCATGGCTTTAAGTTCAGTCCCGGTTTCTCATTTGCAGCTCCCCGGCCGCTCCGTGAAGCGTCCCCATGCTGCGGTGCGGGAACGTACGCGTGCGCGTGCCTGCGGTCAACGCCGCCAACAGGGCCGCCGGCAGCCGCAAGACCCGTGCACGGCCCCGGTTTGCCGGGCGATCACCTGAGCGGGCGGGAGAACGGAAGCGAACTCGAAAGGCCGCCATCGACCGCGAAAGCCTGGCCGTTGACATAAGACGCCTCGTCGCTCGCCAGAAACAACGCCATCGCGGCGATTTCCTCGGGCTGGCCGGCCCGCTGCAGCGGGTTGAGCTGACCGATTTTGTGTTCCTTGCCGGCTTCGCGCACGCTGTCGAAGAACGGCTTGGTCATGCCGGTTTCGATCAAGCCGGGACAGATGGCGTTGACGCGCACGCCGGTGCCGAGGAATGAGGCGGCAGCCGTTTGCGCGAGGCTGATCACGCCGGCTTTGCTTGCGCTATAGGCGGCCGCGCCGGCATTGGCGCGTAGCCCCGCGACCGAGGACGTGAGGATGATCGAGCCGCGGCCTTGTTCCACCATGCGCATGCCGGCATGTTTGATCGCCAGAAACGGGCCGATCAGATTGATCTGCAAAATCTGCCGCCAGTATTCTTCCGTTTGCTCGAAGATGGGAACGCGTCCGCCGCTGACGCCGGCATTGGCATGAACGATGTCGAGCGCGCCGAACGCCGACACCGCACCGTCGATCAAGCTTTTGACGCTCGCTTCGTGGCCTGCATCGCCGGCCATCGCATGAGCGGTTCCGCCGGCTTGCGCGATCAGCTGCGCGGTTTCCTCCACGCCGTCCGCGTTTTGATCGGCGACCAAGAGGCGCGCGCCTTCGCGTGCGAACAGCATCGACGTGGCGCGGCCGATGCCGCTTGCTGCACCAGTGACGACCGCGACCTTGCCGTCGAGCCGGCCCATCAGCCCCTCCCTTTCACGACTCTTTTTTGTTCAGTTTCTCGCTCAGCGGTTCTCGCCCGGCCGCCACAAGATCTCCATCGCGCCTTTGTCGTTGGCGTAGCGGGCGGCAACAAACAGATAATCGGAAAGCCGGTTAACGTATTGCAGCACTTCGGGCGTGACGCTCTCGTCGGCCTTGTCCATCAACTCGGCGATCAGCCGTTCGGCGCGCCGGCAAATGGTGCGGGCGAGATGCAGATACGCGCCCGGCGGCAGGCCGCCGGGCAGGATGAAGGAGCGAAGCGGCTCAAGCTCGGCATTGAGCCGGTCGATCTCGCTTTCGAGCCACACGACCTGCGCGGCGGTGACGGTCAAGCGCGCTCCACCCGGGCCTTTGCCCTTGCCGGGCGTCGCAAGATCGGCGCCGGCGTCGAACAGATCGTTCTGAATGCGGGCGAGCGACGGATCGAGCGAAGGGTCGCCTGCTGTGTGCAGGCGCGCGATGCCGATGGCGGCATTGGTCTCGTCAAGCGTGCCGTAGGCGGCGATCCGCAGATCATATTTCTTGCGCCGCTCGCCGCTGCCGAGCGCGGTCGTGCCGTCGTCGCCGGTGCGGGTGTAGATCTTGTTGAGGATCACCATGGCAGCAATCCGCTCATTCCCGCGGAAGCGGGAATCCATATGAAGACGACCCGCAACGCGACGCAACTGCTGGGTCCCCGCCTTCGCGGGGACGAGCGGATGGAGGCATTCGATTGACGAACATCCAACCTCGCTAGGCAGCTTTGAACCGCGTCAATCTTACTTCGCCATTACCCAGATCGTGACCATGATGATGACGATGGCGACGAATTGCAGCACCACGCGCAAGCGCATCAGCTTCTGCGAGGTGTTGCCGGAGCCACCGCGCATCATGTTGATGAGACCGAGCAGGAGGACGATGGCGACCGCGCCAATGGCGATCGGAACGAGAGCATGCGACAGGAAATTTGCCATGCAGCGCTACTTAGAACGCATTGTGCGCGGGTGCAATCGAATGCCTCGTCATTCCGGGGCGTGCGGAGCACGAGCCCGGAATCCATAACCACGAAAGCTCGAAGTCAACGCGCAATTCCGCAAGCACAGAGGTTATGGATTCCGGGCTCCTCGCTTCGCTCGGCCCCTGAATGACGGCCTAGTTCGAGCCATCCAGCA
This sequence comes from uncultured Alphaproteobacteria bacterium, assembly GCA_963845075.1. Lineage (GTDB taxonomy): Bacteria > Pseudomonadota > Alphaproteobacteria > Rhizobiales > Xanthobacteraceae > BOG-931. Next base: position 173,569 of record CAWJRE010000002.1, read on the forward strand.
GGCGGCGCGCGATGACCTGCGCCTGGATCTCGGCGGCGCCCTCGAAGATGTTGAGGATGCGCGCATCGCAGAGAATGCGCGAGATCGGAAACTCGAGGGCAAAGCCGTTGCCGCCGTGGATCTGAACCGCATTGTCGGCCGCCGCCCAGGCGACGCGGGCGGCAAGAAGCTTGGCCATGCCGGCTTCGAGATCGCAGCGGCGACCGGAATCCTTCTGCCGCGCCGCATAGTAGGTGAGCTGACGCGCGATCACGATCTCGGCTGCCATCATGACGATCTTGTCGGCGACGCGCGGGAAATTGCCGATCGGCTCGCCGAATTGCACGCGCTGCGACGCGTAGGCGCGCGCCTGTTCGAGCGCCGCTTGCGCAACGCCGACCGCGCGCGCGGCGGTCTGGATGCGCGCAGACTCGAACGTCGCCATGAGCTGCTTGAAGCCGAGCCCCTCGACGCCGCCGAGCAAATTTTCCGCTTTCACGGCGAAGCCGTCGAAGGCGATCTCGTATTCCTTCATGCCGCGATAGCCAAGCACCTCGATCTCGGTGCCCGACATGCCGGGAGCGGGAAACGGCCGCTCGTCGCTGCCCCGCGGCTTTTCCGCGAGCAGCATCGATAAGCCGCGATAACCTTTTTCGGCCGGGTTGGTGCGCACCAGAAGCGTCATCAGGTCGGCACGCACCGGATGCGTGATCCAGGTCTTGTTGCCATAGACTTTGTAAGTGTGGCCGTCGCGCACCGCGCGGGTCTTGAGCGAAGCAAGATCGGACCCGGTGTTCGGCTCAGTGAAGACCGCCGTCGGCAGCACCTCGCCGGAGGCTATTTTCGGCAGCCATTTGCGCTTCTGCTCTTCGGTGCCGCTGCCGAGAATGAGCTCGGCGGCAATCTCCGAGCGCGTGCCGAGACTGCCGACGCCGATATAGCCGCGTGACAATTCCTCGGAGACGACGCACATCGATTCCTTGCCGAGCCCCATGCCGCCGTAATCCTCGGGGATGGTGAGGCTGAACACGCCGAGTTCGGACATCTGCGCAATGATTTCGAGCGGGATATATTGGTTTTTCAGATGCCATTCCTGCGCAAACGGCACGACCTGACCGTCGGCGAATTTGCGCATCTCGTCGCGGATGGCATCGAGCGTGTCGTCGAGCCCGGTGGCGCCGACGGTAGCGTCGTGCTGCTCGCGCATCAGTTCCGCAAGCCGCGCGCGGCGCTGGGCTGTATTGCCGTAAGTGATCAGATGCTCGACCGCCGGGTTCAGGCGGGCGGCGACCGCGGACGGCGGAAGGCCCAGATCGGACAGCCGGACGATCTCGCCCTGGCTCATCGGAATGCCGCCGACGATCTGCGCCAGATATTCGCCGGCGCCAATGCGGACCAGAAGCTCCTCGACCTCGCCGAAATTGTCCGCCGCCGAGAGCCGTCGCGCATAGGCTGCGAGCTGCCGGAGCGCTTCGGTGTAAGTCGCAAGCCAGGCCAGACCATGGGTGGCGCGCTGCTCGCGGTCGAGCGCACGCGCATTGGCCTTGCCATCCCGCACCACCTGCTCGGCGACCGCGCGCCGCGCATCGGCAAACAAGCCTTCGACAGCGCCGGCGGCCTCCTCCAGTGTTTGGATCAATTCGCTGTCGGCGGGCATGGCAGAGGCGGCAAGCGGCATTCAGGGCTCCGATGACCTTGCTTTGGGGTCTAATTGTCCAGGTTCTGAGACGCCGGCAAGCTTACGCGTGCACTGCACAAAAGCCAATCATCCCGCGCCGGTCGAGGGGTTTTCCAGAGTCATGGCCGCGCGGGTCGCCAGGGCCGCCTGCCAGACATTGTGGTAGGCGGCGATCCACCAGGCGCCTTGCTCCTTCACCAGCGCCATTAAGAGCCGACTACGCAACGCTCCATCTGGGCCGACCGCGGCCCCAAGCGGGCGCAGCCGCGCGCCTGAGACTTCGGTATCGATATCGGCGATCGCGACGTCCGGCCGGACGAAGCGGAGCTTGTTGATGGTCATCGCCAGTGTCGTCCCGCGAAAAACACCGCTAAAGACCTCGGCGTGACGGCGGTCGAATGCCTCGCGTCCGATATAGAACTCGCCGTTGACATTCGTGAAGGTCGCGTCCGGCATGACGCGCGCACCGTAGGCCTTCGCGTCGCCGCGTTTCCAGGCGTCGGTCAGCGCATCGATCAATGTTTGGATTTCGCCCTCGTCCGCCGCCGACATGTCGGCCTCAGGAGACTTTGTCCAAGTACACCGCGCGCCGCACCTCGCTTGGTGACAGGCCGTGATAGTCCTTGAATGCGTCGCTGAAGTGGGTCGGGTTTTTGAAGCCGCAGCGGAAGGCGATCTCTTTGATCTTCACGTGCCTTTTCCGCAGGTCGGCCAAGTCGTCGTATGAGCGCACGAGCCGCAGACGGCGCACGTAGTCGCCCACGGATTCACCCGATCCGTGAAATATCTTGTGCAGATAACGCACCGAAATCCCGGCAGCAGCGGCAATCTTCGCAGGATCGAGACGCGGATCGTCGAGATTGTTTTCGATGAACGCGACACAGCGGCGATAGATCGCCGACCGCACCGCCAACTCGCCGATCGGCAAACCGTCGTCGCCGGCGCTGTCGAACAAAACACCCATCATATCGGCCACTTTGCGCGCGCAATCGCCGGCCGCCTTCTCGGGAATAAGCGGCGCTTCGCGTGCCAAGGACTGGAACATGTCGGCCATCACGCGGCCTAGTCCGCTATTGGCAGAACGCGCCTGCGCAACATAGGCCTCCGGCTGCTTCAGCCGTGCGCGCATGGCGCCGGCCGGCACGATGACGTCGAGAACCTCGGTCGGCTCGACATGATGAAACGTGTAGGGCCCGTTGCAATCAAACAGCGTGAACATATTCGGGCTGAGCACGCATTCGCGGCCTGCCTGCGTTATCTTGAGTTTTCCGGCGCGCAGCAGAACAACGACGAAATGTTCGTGCCGCGCCTTGGCGACCTGCGCCCTGCTCCGCTCGGCAAATTCGTGGGTCGCCCTGATTTCGGCGAGCGTGAGAAATCCCACCGAAGAGCATCTGATGTCGCCGGAGAAGGTCGCCTCATCGCCGAGATTCACCGAGCTCAAGCCGAATTTCTCGTCGACGAAGTCGTGCCACGTGCGCCGCACACCCCTTCTATCGGCGGTGGTGAAATGAAACGAAGTCATGAACTTCCCCCTCTTCGCTTCCAGACCGCCCAACCGACGGTCGACAACGCGACGTGTCGTCGCCATTTTCGGAACCGCGTAAGAGCCGTCAAGCCGGAGCGCCCTTTTCCTACTGTCAGAGCGCACGATCGGATCGGGGCGCTTGACCAGGACAAGCGACAAGCCTTTTGATTCACCGAAATTTTTCGCCCCTGGCAACACGCCGCCGGCAGCGGAACGGATTCGCGGGCAAAAGGGAGGAGCCGATGCCGAACACGGCCAAGATGCGCGACGACCGGCGCTTGACCAATCCGGCCTTCAACCAGCGCAAGCTCAAGCTCGGAACGTTTCAAAGCAATCTCGACTACGGCTGCCTGATGTCGGATATCGAGGGGCGGCTGAAGATCAGCTGGCCGAACACCAAGGCGCTGGCCAAGCTTGCCGACGAGATGGAGTTCGAGGCGCTGCTGCCGGTGGCGCGCTGGCGCGGCTTCGGCGGCAAGCTCAATCCGCAGGGTCTGGGCTTTGAGACCTTCACCTGGGCCTCGGGCATCGCCGCCTCGACCGACAAGACCGGCGTCATCGCGACCACGCACTGCTCGGTCAACCACCCGCTGATGGCGGCGAAGCAATCGACCGTCATCGACCACATCTCGGGCGGCCGTTTCATCCTCAACATCGTCACCGGCTGGAACAAGCCGGAAATCGACATGTTCGGCGTTGAGATGCTGCCGCACGACGAACGCTACGACATGGCCGAGGAGTGGCTTACGATCGTCAAAAGGCTGTGGACCGAAGACGAAGAATTCGATCACGAGGGCAAGTATTACAAGATCATCAAAGGCTATCTGCAACCGAAGCCGATCCAGCAGCCGTTTCCGCCGGTGATGAATGCCGGCGGCTCCGAGCGCGGCCGCCACTTCGCCGCCAAGTATTGCGACATGGTGTTTACCGCGCTCGGCGCGCCGGACTTCGAGAAGAACAAGGCGCAAATCGAGACCTACCGAAAGCTCGCGCGGGAGGAATATGGCCGCGAAGTCGCCATCTGGTCGTCCGCCAACATCGTTCAAGCGGAAACCGAACAAGAAGCGCGCCGCTACTATGATTACATCGTGAAAGAAAAAGGCGATTGGGAAGCGGTGAGCTATGCGCTCTCCACCATGGGCATCAACGCCAAGACCTTTCCGCCCGAGGCGATGGAGCACCTCAAGGAATATTTCATCGCCGGCTGGGGCAGCTATCCATTGATCGGGACCAGGGAGCAGGTGGTGGACGGCCTGATCAAGCTTTCCGCAATGGGGCTCGACGGCGTACTGCTCTGCTGGCCGCGCTATGAGGACGAGATGCGCGAATTCAAGAACAACACCTATCCGCTGCTGGTGCAGGCCGGCTTGCGCTGAGGGGATTGTTTGTAGAAAGCCATTGCCTATCCTCACTGCCCCACGGTGGGTTTCGCTTTGCTCAACCCACCCTACGCGAACGAGAAGATTCCACATGCCCCGTTTGGACGGAAAGGTTGCGGTTGTCACCGGCGCGGCCGCGGGCCCGAAGGCCGCGCTCGGCGCCATCTTCGCCAAGGCGCTGGCGGCCGAGGGCGCCAAGGTCGTGCTGGCCGACACCAAAGATTGCGCTTCAGTCGCCGCCGCGATCGCAGCCGAAGGCGGAACCGCGCACGCCGTTCTGGCCGATGTGCGCGATGAAAAATCGGTCGGCGCCATGATCGCCGAAGCCGAGAGAAAATTCGGACGGCTCGATATTCTGGTCAACAACGCCGCGATCGGCTCGAACATTCCGCCGATCGCGATCGAGGAGATCGATACGGCGCTGTGGGACGAGTTCATGACCGTGAATGTGCGCGGCACGTTTCTCTGCGTGAAAGCCGCCATCCCGGCCATGCGGCGCAACAATTACGGCAAGATCATCAACCTGTCCTCGACGACCATGCTGTCGGGCCTGTCGCATCGGCTGCACTATGTCACCACCAAAGGCGCCATCGCCGCGATGACGCGCTCGATGGCGCGCGAGCTCGGCGCCTACGGCATCCGGGTGAATTCGCTGGCGCCAGGACTGGTGATGAACGATTCCGTCGCGGCGGCAATGGCAGGCCGGCCGGGCCTGCATGACTTCGTGCTGAACACGCGCGCGATCAAAAAGGACGTGTTCGCCGACGAGCTCGTCGGTACCCTGATCTATCTCGCTTCACCCGACAGCGACGCGGTCACCGGCCAGTTCCTGATCGTCGATAACGGCGGCGATTACACTTGACTAAGACGTTCGTCATTGCCGGACTTGATCCGGCAATCCATGAAGCGTCTCACCTCAGCATGGACCACCGGGTCAAGCCCGGCGGTGAAGGCAGGGATTGATAGCTTCGCAGCCGGCGGTGAATAGCATATCTGTTGACGGGTAGACTGTCCGCCGAGGCGCCGCGCAGTGCATACCATTCGCCAGAGCCTGCATATTCTTCTCGACGCCTTCTATCGCTTCAATCGCGACGACGGCTGGGCGATCGCAAGCCATATCGCCTTGTCGATCCTCATGTCGGTGTTTCCGTTTCTCATCGTCGTGACCGCCATCGCCGGTTTCATCGGCTCGGTGAATCTTGCGAACGAAGTCGCCCGCCTCCTCTTCGCGGCTTGGCCGCAGGAAGTCGCGGGCCCGCTCGCGACCGAAATCCACCATGTGCTCACCACCTCGCACGGCGGATTGGTCACGGTCGGCGCCGTGTTCGCGGTCTATTTCTCTTCGAGCGGCGTCGAGAGCCTGCGCATCGGGCTCAACCGCGCCTACGGCCTGCGCGAGCAGCGAAGTTTCTGGGTGCTGCGATTGGAATCGATCGGCTTTGTGCTGCTCAGCGCCGTCGCGCTGTTGGTGCTGGCCTTCCTGGTCGTCCTCGGCCCGCTCATTTTCAAGGCCGCGGCCGCTTATGTGCCGGCGCTTGCACCGCTCGAGGCGCATTACGATTTTGCGCGTTTCGGCGTCGGCGGCGGCGTGCTCGCGGTCGCGCTGTTCATTCTTCACATGTGGCTGCCGGCCGGCCGGCGCGGCTTCGGCACGGTGTGGCCCGGCATTCTGGCAACGATCGTGCTGTGGCTGATCTGCGGCTTCACCTTCGGCCACTATCTGGCCGAGTTCGCCTACACCTACGTGAACTATTACGCGGGCCTCGCCTCGGCGATGATCGCGCTGGTGTTCCTCTATTACAGCGCCTGGATTTTTGTTTATGGCGGCGAGCTCAACGCCGCGATCGCGCGGGTGCGGGAGGAGAGAGCTTAGCTCAGCGTCATTTTTGCCAACGCGGCACCGGCCCTTTGGCCGTGAAAATCGCAAGCGTCTCCCTCTCCCCGCTGCGCGGGGAGAGGGTCGGGGTGAGGGGGCCTCTCCGCTGGGCGCGCGACTGGAGAAAAATCCGCTGCGCTACCGGCTTGGTCCGCATCGCTCAAACTCGCGGAGAGGCCCCCTCACCCTCGGTCGCTTTGCTCCCTCGACCTCTCCCCGCGCGGCGTGGAGCGGTGAAGTCTTCGCCTTATGCCCAATTCGACTGCCGGCTCAATTCCGGCAGCGAGGCGGCTTCCACCACGTCGTCGAAATTGCGCAGACCCGTGGTCGGCGTGTTGACCAGCACCGCCATGTTGCCGGGCTTGTGCCGGTTGGTGCGCATGAGCTCGTGCGCGTGCGGGATCTTTTCCCAGGGGAAAACGTCGCTCATGCACGGATCGATGCGGCGATCGCGCACGAACTGATTGGCGGCGCTGGCCTGTTTCAGATGCGCGAAATGTGAGCCTTGCACGCGCTTCTGCCGCATCCAGACGTAGCGTGCGTCGAAGGTGATGTTGTAGCCCGACGTGCCGGCGCAGAACACGACCATGCCGCCGCGCTTGACCACGAGGCAGGAGACCGGAAACGTCGCCTCGCCCGGATGCTCGAACACGATGTCGACATCGCGCTTGCCGGTGATGTCCCAGATCGCCTTGCCGAAGCGGCGCGCCTCCTTGACCCAGATGTCGTATTCGGGCGTGCCGACTTTCGGCATGGCGCCCCAGCATTTGAACTCGCTGCGGTTGATCACGCCCTTGGCGCCGAGATTGAAGACGTATTCCGATTTGGACTCGTCCGACACGATGCCGATGGCGTTGGCCCCGGAGGCGGCGACGAGCTGCACGCCGAAGACGCCGAGACCGCCCGACGCGCCCCAGACCAGCACATTGTCGCCCGGCTTGAGCGTGTGCGGCGGATGGCCGAACAGCATGCGGTAGGCGGTGGCGAGCGTGAGCGTGTAGCAGGCTGCCTCTTCCCAGGTGAGGTGCGCGGGCTTCACCATGAGCTGGCGCGATTGCACCCGGCAGAATTGCGCGAACGAGCCGTCCGGCGTCTCGTAGCCCCAAATGCGCTGCGAGGGCGACAACAGCGGGTCGCCGCCGTTGCAGTCTTCGTCGTCGCCGTCATCCTGATTGCAGTGCACGATCACTTCATCGCCGACGTTCCAGCGCTTGACCTTGGGGCCGACCGCCCAGACCACACCGGACGCATCGGAGCCAGCGATATGGAACGGGTGCTTGTGACCGTCCAACGGGGACACCGGAATGCCGAGGCCGGCCCAGACGCCGTTATAGTTGACGCCGCCGGCCATGACATAGACCAGCACCTCGTCGTCGGCGATCGGCCAAGTCGGCACAACCTCCTGCTGCATCGCTTTTTCGGGCGGCCCGTGGCGCTCCTTGCGGATCGCCCAGGCATGCATGTTGGCCGGGACGTGCCCGAGCGGCGGCACTTCGCCAATGTCGTAAAGGTCCTTCAGCGGCGCCGCTGAGGGCTTTCTTTGCGCGACGGCCATGATGGGGCTCCCGGTTGTCACGCCGGCTTGCGTGTCACCCGCGTGTCAATCATCAGTCTGCCGCAGTTGATATTGCAGTGCAATAATTACTTGGATGCAGACTTGGGTGCATAACTGTTCCCGTCCGCGCTCCGGCGCTGACAGAGCGGCTGGAAAGCCTTAACGTCCGGCCGGGCTTTTAACGTCCATCTTGTCTTGGCGCGGACCCTTTGGGGGGATCTAATGGGTATTGAGAGCATCGTTATTTGGCTGATCGTCGGAGCCGTCGCCGGCTGGCTTGCCGGGATGGTGGTCAAAGGCGGCGGCTACGGGCTGCTGGGCAACATCGTGGTCGGCATTATCGGCGCGGTCATCGCCGGGTGGCTGTTGCCGCAGCTCGGTGTCAATGTCGGCTCGGGCTTTATCGCCGCCATCATCGACGCATTTATCGGCGCGGTGATTCTGTTGGTCATCCTGCGGCTGATTGGGCGATAGCGCGGCCCTACGCGGCGGCGTGAAAATAACCGCAGTACCGCCCGTTCCGGGATTCGGCGCCATTTAAGGGTTCTTCAAGGCGCACTGCCTAGCTTCGCGGCCAATCGCGAGCGAGGCTGCCCCTCCGATGGCGCTTTATGAAATCTCGCCGGCTCGAGGCTCCGGCGCGCAAGGCTCCGGCGCCAAGCTGGCGCGGCCGGTGGAGCTTATTTGTTTCGCCTTGATCGTCGTGAACGCGGTCTATCTGGCCGCGTCCTATGTCGAAGGCTCTTGGCTGATCGCGCCGAACGGCAGCGGAATTGAATCCGATTTTGTCAATGTCTGGGCCGCGGGCCGTCTCGCTTTAGCCGGTCACGCCGCCGCGGCCTATGATTGGCCGACACACAAGCTGATGGAGGAGACCGCCGTCGGCCATGCCTTCGACGGCTATTTCGGCTGGCACTATCCGCCGACCTTTTTGTTTGTCGCGGTCCTCCTCTCCTTGCTGCCCTATGCGGCAGCTTACGCGCTTTGGGCGTTCGCGACGTTTCCCGCTTATCTCGTCGCGATCCGCGGCATTATCGGCGACCGCGTGGGTTATCTGCTCGCCGCCGCCTTCCCGGCGGTGCTGCCCAATTTCATCGTCGGGCAAAACGGATTTCTGACCGCGAGCCTCATCGGCGGCGCGCTGGTTCTGTTGGAAGGAAACCCGATTGCCTCCGGCGTTCTGCTCGGGCTTCTCACCTACAAGCCGCATCTCGGCCTCCTGTTTCCGATCGCGCTCGCAGCCGGCGGCTATTGGCGCGCCTTCTTCACTGCGGCGTTCGTCGCCATCCTGATGGCCGCTGCCTCTTGGCTTGCCTTCGGCAGCGAGGCCTGGCTCGCCTTCCTCGGCAATATCGGCCACACGTCGCAGGCGTTTTTGTCCGAAGGCTGGGCCGACTGGAGCAAGCTGCAAACGGCTTTCGGACTAACCCGCACGCTCGGCGGCAGCGAAACGCTGGCCTGGATCGTGCAGGCGGCCGTCTCGCTCTTGGCCGCTGTTTCCGTCGCGATCGTTTGGCGGAGCAAGGCGGCGTACGATCTCAAAGCGGCGGCGCTTGGTGTCGGCGTGCTGCTGGCGACACCGTATCTCTACATGTACGACCTCGTCGTGCTCGCGGTGCCGATCGCGTTTCTCCTCCGCCTCGCCAATGCGCGTGGATACCTGCCCAAGGATTGCCCAAGGAATTGCCCAAGCACTTGCCAAAGGAATTGATCGGCATCGGCATCGCCTGCGGCCTGATCCTCATCTTCCCGTTCGTGAAATTCCCGGTCGGCCTTGCGGCGCTGCTCCTGATCGCGGCGCTCGTGGCGCGCCGCATCGTCCTTCCGGCGAGCGCTGCGGCGTGAGCGGAACAGCGATCGTGCCGCCCAAAATCGCGATCGCGCCAAATCCGGACGCCGCACGCGTCATCGCGCTGGTGGGGCTGACGCTTGCGCTTTGTTATTTGGTCGTTCTCTGCAGCGCCTTCCTCAGCGGCCATTTTCTGATCGACGCGCACGGCGAGCCGATCGCCAACGACTTCGTCAATGTCTGGGCAGCGGGACGACTGGCGCTCGATGGGCAAGCGGCCGCCGCTTACGACTGGACACTGCACAAAGCCGCCGAAATTCGCGCCGTCGGGCATGACTTCGCCAATTATTACGGCTGGCACTATCCGCCGACGTTTTTGTTTGTTGCCGCGGCGCTTGCGACGCTCCCCTATCTGGTCGCTGCAGTCGTCTGGCAGCTTGCGACCCTCGCACTTTACGCGGCGACGCTCGCCAAAATCCTCGGCGCGCGCACCGGTATCGCGGTCGCGCTCGGCTTTCCGGCGGCGCTGTGGAATATCACGGCCGGACAGAACGGCTTCTTCACGGCGGCACTGATCGGGAGTTCGCTCTATTTTTTGCAACGGCGCCCAGTGCTTGCGGGCATCTGCCTTGGCCTGCTGACCTACAAGCCGCAATTCGGTCTGTTGTTTCCGATCGTGCTGATCGCGGATCGGCGCTGGCTGACGATCTTCGTCGCTGCCGCGGTCGCGCTCGCACTTGCCGCACTCGCGTGGCTCGCTTTCGGCACGGCCAGTTGGCTCGCGTTTCTGGAAGGCATGTCGGCGACAAGCCGCGTGGTGCTCGGCGAAGGCGGCGCCGATTGGAACAGACTGCAGAGTGTGTTCGGCCTTGTCCGCGCGCACGGCGCCAGCGAGATGCTGGCGTGGAGCGTGCAAGCGGCCGCTGCGCTTGCCGCCGCCGTGGCGCTCGTCGTGCTATGGCGAAGCCGGGCGGCATACGAACTCAAAGCCGCGGCCTTAGCCTGCGGCGCGCTGCTCGCGACGCCTTACGTCTATATGTACGATCTGGTGGTGCTCGCGGTCGCTGTCGCTTTTCTGCTCCACGACGCCTTGCAGCGGGGATTTTCAATTGTCGACGGCGCAGCGTTCACTGCGGCCACAGCGCTCATTCTGATCTATCCCTACGCCCCGACGCAGGTCGGCCTTGCCGCGACGCTGATTGTCGCGGCCTTGACGGCATTCCGCGCGTGTTGCATCGCAACACGATCCGCGTCAGATTAGCCGCGTCCACAATCTGCAAGACCGATGAGCGAACAGCCGCGCCGCGACAAAGCATCAGGCGATCAGCCATTGCGCGATAAAGCTTGGATTTTCCGCACTTATGCCGGGCATTCGACCGCCGCGGCATCGAATGCGCTCTACCGCAAGAATCTCGGCAAGGGCCAGACCGGGCTGTCGGTCGCCTTCGATCTGCCGACGCAGACCGGCTACGACAGCGACCATCCCCACGCCAAGGGCGAAGTCGGCAAGGTCGGCGTGCCGATCTCGCATATCGGCGACATGCGCGCGCTGTTCGACGGCATTCCGCTCGGCGAGATGAACACGTCGATGACCATCAACGCCACGGCCGCATGGCTGCTGGCGCTCTATGTGGCGCTCGCCGACGAACAAGGCGTGGCGCGAAAAAAACTCACCGGCACGACCCAGAACGACATCATCAAGGAATATCTCTCGCGCGGCACTTACGTGTTTCCGCCGGCGCCATCGATGCGGCTGACCAAAGACGTGATTTTGTTCACGACCAAGGACATGCCGAAGTGGAATCCGATGAATGTCTGCTCCTACCACTTGCAGGAAGCAGGCGCGACGCCGGTGCAGGAACTCGCCTTTGCGCTCGCCACCGCCATCGGCGTGCTCGACGCGGTGAAGGCCTCGGGCGAATGCGCGCCGGAAGAATTCGGCGAGGTGGTGGGGCGCATCTCGTTCTTCGTCAATGCGGGGCTGCGCTTCGTCACCGAAGTCTGCAAGATGCGCGCCTTCACCGAGCTGTGGGACGAGATCACGCGCGAACGCTACGGCGTGACCGATCCGAAGCAACGGCTGTTCCGTTACGGCGTGCAGGTGAACTCGCTTGGGCTCACCGAGCAGCAGCCGGAAAATAATGTCGCGCGCATTCTGATCGAGATGCTGGCGGTGACGCTGTCGAAGCAGGCGCGGGCGCGCGCGGTGCAACTTCCGGCCTGGAACGAAGCGCTCGGTCTGCCGCGGCCCTGGGATCAGCAATGGTCGCTGCGCATGCAGCAGATCCTCGCCTACGAGACCGACCTGTTGGAGTATGGCGATCTGTTCGACGGCTCGCCGGTGGTCGCCGCCAAGGTCGACGAGCTCAAACAAGCGGCGAAGGAAGAACTGCGGCAGATCGAGGCGATGGGCGGCACGGTGGCTGCCGTCGAGTCCGGCTATCTGAAACGGCAGCTTGTCGAATCCAATTCGCGCCGGGTCGAGGCGATCGAGCGCGGCGACCACACAGTGGTCGGCGTCAACCGCTTTGTCGAAGCGGAGCCGTCGCCGCTGGCGAACGCGGCCGACGCAATCCTCACGGTCTCGGAAGAAGCCGAGACCGATCAGATCGCCCGGCTGAACGCGTGGCGCGCGGCACGCGACAACCGCGCCGTCGAAGCAGCGCTTGCCGACTTGCGCAAGGCGGCAAAGAGCGGCGCCAACATCATGCCGCCGTCGATCGCGTGCGCCAAAGCGGGCGTGACCACCGGCGAATGGGGCTTTGCGCTGCGCTCCACGTTCGGCGAATACCGCGCGCCGACCGGCGTCGGCACCGCCATGCGCAACGACGCGGAAGGGCTCGACGACATCCGCGCCGAAGTGGACCGCGTCTCCAAGAAGCTCGGCCGGCGGCTGAAATTCCTGATCGGCAAGCCGGGTCTCGACGGCCATTCCAACGGCGCCGAACAGATCGCGGCGCGCGCCCGCGACGCCGGCATGGACGTCGTCTATGACGGCATCAGGCTGACCGCGGAAGCGATCGCCGCCGCGGCCGCCGAGAAGGACGTGCATGTTGTCGGCCTTTCGATCCTCTCCGGCTCGCATCTGCCGCTGGTGCAGGACGTGATGGCGCGCATGAAGGAGGCCGGCATCGACGACGTGCCGGTGGTGGTCGGCGGCATTATTCCAAAAGAGGACGCCAGCGCGCTCAAAGACGCCGGCGTCGCCGAGGTCTACACGCCGAAGGACTTCGAGCTGAACCGCATCATGTCGGATGTGGTGCGGATCGTCGAAGGCGCGGCCGCGGCTCGCGATTGAATTGCTGCTGCGGCGCCCCGCAGCACCACAGAAGGCGCCGCGGGATTGCCTTGCGCGCTTCAGCGATCCGACACTTGCAGCCGTTCGAGGTCGGCGATCAATCCGGGCCCCTTCGGCTCCCATCCCAGCTTTCTCCGCGTCTGCGCACTGGAGGCGGGCATGTCGTGCCCAGCAAACATCGAAAGCCACCCGAAATAAGCTCGGGCCTCGTCTGGAGCGATGGATTTGACCGGCAATTTCAGGCGCCTGCCGATGGCTTCAGCGATGTCGCGCATCGGCACGCCTTCCTCCGCGACGGCGTGATACTTTGCGTTCGGCTCGGCCTTTTCGATCGCCAACCTGTAGAGGCGAGCCACATCGAGGACATACGCGGCCGGCCACCGATTGCGTCCCTCTCCGACGTACGCGCACACGCCCTTTTCGCGGTACATCCCGATTGCAGGGGTGATGAGGCCCTGCGCAACCGGGTCGTGAACCTGCGGCAGTCGCACCACCGAAACATTGACCCCGTCCGCGGCGACAGCGGCAGCCGCCTCTTCCGACGCAGCGCGGGGATGCTTGTCCGAACCGACGATCGCATTGTCTTCCTTGGCGGGCTGACCGGGCACGGTATTGGCGATTGGAGTCCCGGAGGTCACGATCAGCGGCCGATCGGAGCCTTCGAGAGCCGAGCCGAGCGCCTTGATCACACGGCGGTCGTCCTCACAGTTCGCCACGAATTTCGAGAAGTCATGATTGAAGGCCAGGTGGATGACGCCGTCCGATCTGGCGGCTCCCTTCTTGAGGCTGTCCGGGTCCTCAAGCGATCCGCGAACGACTTCGGCACCAGCCGCAGCCAAAGCCGCCGCCTTGCCGTCCGAACGACAGAGGCCGAGGACTTGATGACCGGCGGCAATCAGGTCTTTGACGACGGCCGAGCCGATGAAACCGGTGGCGCCGGTAACAAACACACGCATGGGCAAAGTCTCCAGATTTCGTGGGAGACAAGTCTCGCCGCGCCGGCTATCCTGGTAAAGTAGTGAGATTATCGTGGTATAATGGTTAACAGGATGGACGAACGCGTCACACCCGAGAATCGGCTCGGCACCTATCTGAAAGACCGGCGGACAAAGCTCGATCCGGCCGCTCTCGGCTTTCCCGCACAGCGACGCCGCACGCCCGGCCTGCGCCGCGAAGAAGTGGCGCAGCGCGCCAATATCAGCGCCACCTGGTACACGTGGCTCGAGCAGGGTCGAGGCGGCGCGCCCTCGGCCGACGTGCTCGAACGGATTGCTCGCGCGCTCATGCTGACCGACGTCGAGCGCGAGCACCTCTTTCTGCTCGGCCTCGGCCGGCCGCCCGACGTTCGCTACCAAACATCCGAGGGTGTCACGCCCCGGCTGCAGCGCGTGCTCGACGCACTGGAGTTCAGCCCGGCCGTTGTCAGCACTGTCACATGGGACATCGTCGCCTGGAACCGCGCCGCTGCCGCGGTGCTGACCGACTATAGTGCTCTCGCGCCGGAGCAACGCAATGTGCTCCGCCTCATCTTCTGCGATCCTCGCGTCCGCGCCGCCCAGCTCGATTGGGAGGCCGTCGCCCGGTTCGTGGTGGGGGCATTCCGGGCGGATGCGGCGCGCGCCGGAGCGGCGGCCGAAGTGGCAGCCCTTGTGGACGAACTCTGCCGGCTCAGTCCCGAATTCGAGGCGATGTGGCGCGACAACGACGTCCGCGGCTATGGCGGCGGGGTCAAACATCTGCGGCATCCGATCGCCGGACCGATCGCTTTCGAATACTCGGCCTTCGCGGTCGACGGCCGGCCCGATCTCCGCATGGTGGTCTACAATCCCGCGACTGTGGCGGATGCCGAGCGGATCAGATCGCTCATCAAGCTGCCGACCCGGAAAACTGTTGGCTTGACCGTGGCCGCGCCGACAACCGCCGGCCAAGTTGCCCGACTGGGCTCGGCGCGCCCCGACAAGAGCCGGCCAAACCGCAAGGGCTTCAGCTCGGCTTCGGCAAAGCGCCCGCGAGCGCATCGCTGAGCGCTTTCGGGCTGAGCGGCTTGCGCAAATACGCATTCATGCCGGCTGCGCGCGCGGCTGCTTCATCGCCCGCTTCGCTGCGGCCCGAGATGCCGATGATCGGCGTTTGCCCGGCTGGGCGCGCCAGCGCGCGCATGCGGCGGGTCGCTTCAAGGCCGTCGATGCCCGGCAGCGTGACGTCCATGAGCACCGCATCGTAGCCGCGCGTCACCGCGGCGATCGCTTCTTCGCCCGAGCCGGCGAAATCGGCGCGATGGCCGAGCTCGGTCAGGATGGTGTTGAGGATGACGCGGCCGTAAGGGTTATCCTCGGCGCACAAGATCGTAAAACGCCGCGCCGGAATCTCGACGCGCTGCGGCGGCGGCTCCTCGCGCTTCGTCTTGGCGACGGCGATCCCCACCTGCACCGAGAAGCGGAAGGTCGATCCCTCGCCATAAGTGCTGGTGACCGTCAGGTCGCCGCCCATGCGTTGTGCCAGCGCTTTCACGACCATGAGCCCAAGCCCGGTGCCGCCATAGCGCCGCGCGATGTCGGCATTGGCCTGCGTGAACGGACGAAACAGCCGATGAATCTCGCCGGGCTTGAGGCCGATACCGGTGTCGCTGATCGAGAACACGAGCATGGTCCGGCCGCGCTTGGCG
Organism: uncultured Alphaproteobacteria bacterium; assembly: GCA_963845075.1. GTDB lineage: Bacteria > Pseudomonadota > Alphaproteobacteria > Rhizobiales > Xanthobacteraceae > BOG-931. The sequence goes on from CAWJRE010000002.1 coordinate 189,316, forward strand.
GCCTCGGTACCGATTTCCAAACGCACAGTGCCGCGCTCGGTGAACTTCACGGCATTATCGATGAGATTCTCCAGCGCCGCGCGCAGCCGCACCACATCGGCACGGAGATTGTCCGGCACGTCGTCGGCAACCACCACCTCGGTCACGAGATCCTTGGTCTCGGCGCGCGCCGACAAAGAATTCGCGAGCGCCATGACCAGCTGTCGCGGATCGAACACTTCTTCGCGCAGCTTGAGCGTGCCGCCGTCGGCTTTGGCGGCGTCGATCATCAAGGTCGTGAGCGCCGAGAGATGCTCGGCACTGCCTTTGATGCCCGAAGCCCAACGCCGCTCGCGCTCGCCGATCGCCGAGGTCGCCAGCAATTCGCTGAGCGCCAGGATGCCGGTCAACGCTGTGCGGATATCGTGCGCATAAGCGACCAGCGAGGCTTCGGTCGCGCCACCCGACGGCGCTTCCGCGGGTGACTTAGACGCGGGCGATTTGGCCCGCGGACGACTCTGCCGTTGACGACTTTGCAAGCGGCGACTTGGCAAGTGGCGACTTGGCAAGTGGCGACTTGGCAAGTGGCGACTTGGCAAAGGGTTTGGCTGGCGGCGACTCGGCCACAGCCCGCTGCTTGCGCAACCGGCGTGCCGGCTTCGCTGCCGATTTCTTACGTGATCGTGAACGCGCCATTAAGCCCCGCCCCAGAGCCATTTGTTTGCGCATGATCCATTTCCGGAAATCGGGTCCCACTTTTCGGGATCATGCTTCATGGCGGAGGATCAAACAAAATATGTCCTTAAATGAGGTTCAGCCGCAAATAGCGCCGGAACCAAGTTTTCATCGTCTTGGTCAAGGAGGGCTCAACGCCCGAGCCCCACCATGCGCCTGACATCCGCCGGCGTCGTGCCGGAGGCGCGCAGGTCGCGCAAGCTCGTGGCCAGCGTCGATTTCGACAGTTTGCGGCCGGCGGCATCCACGATGAGCTTGTGGTGATGGTAGGCCGGTTCGGGCAAGCCGAGCAGCGCCTGCAGCAGGCGGTGAATGGAGGTCGACCAGAACAGGTCCTGCCCGCGCACCACGTCGGTAACGCCTTGCAGGGCGTCATCGAGGGCGACGGCAAGATGATAGCTGGTCGGGGTCTCCTTGCGCGCGAGCACGACATCGCCCCACATCTGCGGCGCGGCCGCAACAGTCCCTGACTGCCCCTGCGGGCCGGAACCGGTCTCGGTCCAGGTCAAGACGCCGGCCTGCGCGACGGCCGCGTCCATGGCGAGCCGAAGCGCATAGGGCTCGCCCTCCCGGCGGCGCCGCTCGCGCTCGGCCTTCGGCATTTTGCGGGCGCGCCCGGGATAGAGGGGCACGCCGTCCGGGTCGCGCGGCCAATGTCCTTGGCGGTCGCGTTCGGCGACCAGCGCGGCGATCTCGCTGCGGCTCTCGAAGCTTGGATAGAGCAGGCCCATGGCTTCGAGCTTGTGCACCGCCGACTGATAATCGCCGAAATACTCGCTTTGCCGGCGCACATCCTGCTGCCAGGCGATCCCGAGCCAGCGCAGGTCTTCGTAGATCGCGGCCTCGTATTCGGGCCGGCAGCGCGCGGCATCGATGTCCTCGATGCGCAGCAGCAGCCGGCCGTTGCACTGCCGCGCCATGTCGTCATTGACGAGCGCCGAATAGGCATGGCCGAGATGCAGATAGCCGTTCGGGCTCGGTGCGAACCGAAACACACGGGTATGCATTGCCGACATATTTCCCTGACCGGCAGGATTGACCAAGCCTGAAGGCTCGATCAATCAAGTAAGCGCGCCGCGCAAAGTTCGCACGACAGCGCGCACAGCCGGATGCCGTCATGCCGTCCTTTATCCACACCGAATCCGATCTCGACGCCGCGCTCGAAGCGCTCGGCAAAGCCGACGCACGCTTCACCGCCTTGCTTGATAAAGCGGGCCGGCCGCCGCTCCGGCGGCGCGCCGACGGCTTCGCCGGCCTCGCCGCCATCATCGTGGCGCAGCAGCTTTCGACGGCAAGCGCGAATGCGATCTGGGGGCGGCTTGCGGCGGCCTTCGACCCGCTCGAGCCGGCGGCGATCTTGCGGGCGCGGCCGGCGAAGCTGGCGCGGCTCGGGCTGTCGGCGCCGAAAATCCGCGCGCTCAAGGCGATCGCTAAAGCAGTGGAGCGCGGGGAACTGCCGCTGCACGGTCTAGCGGCCCTTGAGGCCGAGGATGCGCACAACGCACTCACCGCCGTGCACGGCATCGGGCCCTGGACCGCGGATATCTATCTCTTGTCCTGCCTCGGACACGCCGATGCCTGGCCGGCCGGCGATCTCGCCTTGCAGGAGGCGGCGCGCGTCGCCTTCGCGCTGCCGGTTCGCCCGAACGCGAAGGAGATGCAGGCGCTGGCGGAGCCGTGGCGGCCATGGCGCGCGATCGCTGCGCGCATCCTGTGGAGCTATTACCGCGTGGCGGCGGAGGCCGCGAAAGCGGCGGGCATCAAGCGCCCGCGTGCGGCGAAGCGGCGCGTTCCTGCACGACCAAAACGCCGCGCCACTGCTGGTCGAAAACGCACAAAAGCGCGCAGCGGCCGAGCTCCGGCGCGCGGACGTTGATCACTCCTGCGCTGGCTTAACTGAGCGTGCGGCAGCCCCGTTCTTCGATTGCCGCCGGCCGAGCCAAATGTGGAAGGCAATGAGCACCGGGAGTGCAAAACCTGCCACGATGTGCACGTCGCTCGCCCATGGGCGCAGCGTCTCGGCGCCCAAATAGTAGAGGCCGAACGCGGTCAGGATCAGCACGGCGTTGCAAATGACCATGATCGAGCCCGAAACCCGATTGAGGCGCCCACGCCACGCCCGCGCGATGTGAATGGGAAATAGCGCGCCGAGCAGCAAAAGCGTCAGCATCGCCACCCCGCCATGAACCATGAGCACATTGGCGATCGTCGCTTGCCAGAATTCGCCGTCGGCCGAATCTTTCAATTGGTCGGCAAGCAACCACGCGGCCCCGGTCGCGAACAGAAGCGCGAACGCCGCGTAGAGGCTCCAACGCAAGCGGCGATCAAGCTGCAGCGCGGACGACATCTTGCCATTCCGGCGTGACGCAAACGTCTCCGGCCGCCGACACCAACAGCGCGCTCGCCTGATACGCGTGCAAAATCCCCGCCGCGCGCTCGCCGCTGATCATCACGATCTTCGTTAGCGCATCGGCGACCATGCACGATGGCGCACGTACCGTGGCGCCGGCAATTTCGGCTGCGGGCCTTTGGGTCGCGGGATCTATCGTCGATGAAAAGGAAGTATCGGCGGATTCCATCGGATCAAACAAACGCGCCGAGGATGCGAGCGCCGCGTTTGCGATCGTTACCTGGCAAAGCGAACCGCCCGGAGAGCGCGGGTCGCGGATATGGATCGTTTCAGCGGACGCGCCAAAGGTGGCGAGATCGCCGCCGGCATTGACCAGGCCGCAGGATTGATCGCTCTCGCGAAGGCTATCGATCGCGCGATCGACGGCGAACCCTTTGGCTATGCCTCCCAGATCGATTTTCATTCCCGGATGATGGAAGCGAACATGATTTTGCGGGAGCAACGCGATGGCATCGCTCGTTGCCGCCCCGGCAGGCTCGCCTCCGATATGCGGACCGTGGCATGGCAGAAGCCCCAGTCTCTGCAGCGCCGGCGCTACCGCAATATCGAATACGCCGCGCGAGCGGTGATGCAAGGCCAGCGCAGTCTCCAACACTCGATAGGTCCAGGGATCGACGGCGACGTTGCGCTTGCACGCCTCGCGATTGAGCCGGCCAACATCGCTGTCCGGATCGTGGAAACTCATCAAGCGATGAATTTTGTCGATGACCGCGAAGGCCGCGTCGATCGCACGTTCCGTCGCCGCAGCGCGTTGCACCGGCGCTGCGGATTTCGACGAAAGTGCCGAGAAGGGGCCGTGCGCGGCAAATGCTATCGGGTGTGTCCATACGCTGCCAGAATCCGCTTAACACCTTCGGTGACGTGCATGGAGGAGAGGGTGGCGCCGGAAATGTTCCGGATGTCGCTCCCGACTTTGAGCGGGCTGGCGCTGGTCTTGCCGACGAATTGCGATAGCCAGCTTGGACTTCGAACCTCACCGCCGTACGACTCGCGATAAGCGAGAATATCGACGCGACGCACCCGGCCGCCCTCGATCGAGACTGCATAGTCGATGTAAAGGTGCTTGCCGATGACATGGTCGAGCACGAAAATCCCGCCGCCGCTCGTCTTCCACACGCGGCCCGGCTGCACCTCGGTCAAGGTTGCGGAAGGAAATGCAGCCTTCTGCGCCTCGGCCACGGACATGTATTGAACCGCATAAGCGGGCGCGGTCAGCGAAACCAAGGCGGCGGCCGGAGCAGTCCAACGTAGCCACTCGGTCATGATGCCATTTTCTCCAATAGCCGTCGCCGTGGCGACACGCGTCATTTCAGGTAGTCCGTACGACGGTGCGATCAGAAGAAGAAACCGACGCCACCGAGAACGGAATCAGCATTCGCCCCCGCCGGATCCTTGTTGATCACCTTCTGGTAGGTCGCCTTGAGCACGACTTTCGGCGACGGGAATATTGCAACGCCGACATTGTGGAATTGCGTCTGCCCGGCGCCGGTCGGCATGTTGGCATCGGTTCCGGCGAAGCCGGCGGTCTGGAAGTTCTGATTGGTATAGCGATAGAACGGCACCGCTTCCCATTCGGTATTGAGGATGGTGCCCATGGGGACGTGCAAATCGAATTCACCGGAAAAGCCGTACATCGTCTTGCCGACGTTGTTGGTTGGATCGCCGTCGTTGTTGGCACGCAGGTTCGCCGGATTGCTGAAGGTCACGAACACGCCTTCGCCGCGCAGTTCTACCCATGTCTGCGGAATTCGGTAGCGGAATTCAGCGTCATAGACCCCCATGCTGGTCTGACCAAGCGGATTGCCCAAGTCGCCGTGCGCGCCGCGCGGTTCGATATTCGGCGCGAAGTAGGCGCTGACACTCCAAGCCAGGCCGGGCGTAAACGGCAACGCAAAGTCGACCCTGCCGGAAACCGCCGGGCTATTGTTGAGCTGGGCGAAGCCGCCAAGCGGCGGGTTGGAGAAAGCGAGCGCGTTGAGGCCATCGACTCCGGGGAAATACGGTCCCGGCGGAACGCTGCCTCCTGGCGTGCGGAGATCGAACGCGTCGCCGAAGTCCTCGTTCGCCATACTCAGCATCAACTGATATTTCACGCCGTCGGCGATCGTCCCGTAGATGCTGGTCGCCGGCACCTTCCAGGTCGACGGGATCAGGCCATTGTAGAGCTCGGGACGCAGAACGCTGTAAAACTGCGTCGGTTCGTGATGCTGATTGATATAGCCGATCGGCACGAGATCGACGCCGGGGGCACGCCAGCTGATCGGATCGCTGAACTTGAAATCGATCCAGACCTGCTCGATCTCGGCGGTGCCATGCAGCTTGTCGTCATTGTCGAAACCGGAGCCGGCATGTTCGAACTCGATCTCGGCATTGAAAATGATGTTGTCGGTAATGGCGTAGGTCGGCAGCAGCACAACGCGGCGGGCGTCGAACCCATTCTGCCATTGGCCCCCGGCCGAAGGATTTTGCAGGGCGCCAAAGTAGACTTCGCCATAGGCGCCGATGGAGAGGCCGGCGACCGGTGAATCCAGGATGCCGAGTATCGGTTTGTCATCCGTCAGCTTGGCCGTTTTGTTGTCATCCTGCTTGGCTGCCTTGCCGTCCTCGGCCTGCTTGGCTGTTTTGCCGTCGTCAGCCGGCTTGGTGGCTTTGCCGTCGGCAGTTTGCTTGGCTGCCTTGGTATCGTCAGTTTGCTTGTCGGCTGTCGAAGCCGTATTGGCTTTACCGGTCTTGCTTGGTGCCTGAGCAGACGCCGGCTCTGTCGCTGCGGCCGGTGAGTTGTCGTGCTTACCGGATTTGGGCTGCGGTTTGACCGAGCCGGTGGTATCGGCCGTCGTGCTTTGCTGCTTGTCGCGTGCTTCGAGCGACTTTATGCGCTGTTCCAGCGCGTCGATCTTTCTTCAGCAATGCCTGGTTGATCGCATCGCCGGAACCAGCTTGCGCCGGCGCGTTACTGTCGGCCGCCTGCGCCACTTTGCTACCCGCACTCACGAGCGAGGCCACCGCAATGACTGCCGCAATTTGATAGGCCCGCAAACGTGTACGGCGCGCGAGCGCGCCAACTCCAACCGCCCCCATGGATTTTCCCCGATTGCTTACGCAGTCCCCAACGGGGCAGATTCAGCGGGGTAAGGCGGCGTGAGCAAATAACAATACTGTATACAATTAGTCTTATTCTAATCGGATACTGGATTATCATAAGAATAATTCTAAGCTACGTTGATTAGAATACTTCCGAACTGCGGATCTTTTGGGGATCTTTATAAGACAGCCCTTGATCAGTCGGCCCTGTGATCAACGGCCAAAATCGCGAGCGCCAAAGACAACCCAATCGCGACGGACTCGCAGCGCAGTTCGAACCGCCCAGATACCGCAGTTCAGCGAGGCGGCGCGCCTGCCCCGATGCAGCAAAATTCGATTTAGAAAAGCGTGCGATGCGACATTCCCGCAACACGCCGTGTGCGTTGACTGGCATATGATGGATAGGAAGTTGCTTTGCCTCACGCGGTCAATGCGCATGTCGTACGCGCGAACAATCCGATGGTTGCGAACCTGTCTCGTCGGGTTGTTTGCGCTTGCCCAGATCGCGGGCGTTTCACCGCTGATCTACGAACACACGCTGAATGTGTTCGACGCGGCTCAAGCCGCCGGCGATCGTAGCCACCTTACGCCCGCTGCACCGGGTGCCGATCATCATCACGGCATCCTGGATGTCCACGATCAATGCTGCGCTCTCCATACGCTGGCAGGTCCCTTGCCGGACGTCGCCGACGTCGCGCTCGCCAGCCCCTTGAGCGTTCGCATCGCGCCGGCGGCCTTGGTCGCGTTGGCTGACACCTATCCGGGCCGCCTCGATCGTCCGCCCAAACCCATGCCGCTGATCTGAACCATCACGCACGCGCTGCCCGCGGCTGCGTGCGCCGTTCGGACGGATGGAGCATGAGGTTTCCTTGTTCACGGAATTTGACTTGGCGCGCCTGTGCCGGCGCGCGCGACGCTTTGCATTATTTGGCGGCTTAGCCGGGCGTTCGAGAGCGCTCGCCTATTGGCTCGCTGCCGCCGCGATAGCGGTGGCGAGTTGTCACACGGCTGCCGCCCACGGCATCGCCGGCAACCGGTATTTTGTCGGCACGCTTACGTTCGATGACCCCGCCGTCAATGACGAGGTGATCGTGCCGCTTTATTCCGCGATCAACTATCCGGCCCCAGGAGGCAATGTCGCCGAGAACAGAATAACCTGGGCGTTCGACCGGCTGCTCACGCCGACGCTCGCAGTCACTTACGAAAGCGGCTGGATCCACCAAAACTGGCCGATCGGCAAAACATCGGGCCTCGAAACCACCAATGTCGGCCTCAAATACGAAACCTACCGCGACAACCGGCACGAGGCGCTGGTGTCGGTGGGTGTGGCCTGGGGCATCGGTCAATCGGGAGCGCCAGCGGTCGGCGCCGACGAGCCCAATACTTTTCAGCCGGGCATATTCTTCGGCAAGGGATTCGGCGACCTGCCCGATTGGCTGGCCTGGGCACGGCCTTTCGCTGTCACCGGCGCGGTCGTGGATGCGATACCGGCCGGTCCAACCGGCAAAGCCCTCAGCCCCAATCCAGCGACGGGCAAATTCCAAACCGACCTCGTGCCGCAGGCGAACATTCTGCATTGGGGTTTTTCGCTGCAATACAGCACGTACTACCTGACCAGCCGATTTACCGGTGGGCCGCCGAAAAAAGAGCCGCTCAATCAGCTCGTGCCCCTGGTCGAGTTCAGCTTCGACACCCCGTTCGGACAAAGCACCGCCGCCACCATGAATCCCGGCTTCGCCTACGTGGCTGTCACCTGGCAGATCGCAGCCGAAGCGATCGTGCCGCTTAATCGCGCCGGCGGCAGCGGACCGGGCGTCCGCGCGCAACTCATGTTCTTTCTCGACGATCTCATTCCTTCCGTGTTCGGCAAGCCGCTGTTGAGCGACAAGCCGGATCGAAGCCTGATCGCCTGGCATTGATCGCGTGACGGAGTTCACCGGATCGGGATGAGCAGGCCGAAGGTGACGCCGAGCGATTGTTCGTGCTCGCGGCCGAAGTCGTAGGTGTAGCTCGGCTCGATGAACCAGCCGAAATTCCGCTCGGGCGACGGCCAAATTTGAACATCGACCAGCGCCACCGCGCCAAGGGAACTGGTGCTTTGGCCACGGCTGGTCGTGTAGAGCCAGGCGGGTCCAATACCCGGCATGACCTCTATCTTGTCGGACAGCTCAAAGGGCTTTTTGAAAATGAATTCGGTGTCCCAGTCCGTCCGGCCAGCGCCGAAAAGCGGTGACACTTCAAGTTCGACTTCCAGCCAATCCTTGATCAGCGTGTATTCGATGCCGACCGAAGCACCGAAGCCCACTCCGCCGCCCGGAATGGCCCACTCGGCCGCCGCGCCGATTTCAAGTTCGGCCGGCGCTTCCTTTTCTTTCTCTCTCCCTCCGGCCTGAACGCTTGCCGGGAGCAAAAGCGCAGCCGCGATCAGACCTGCCAGCGTTTTGCAGTGACGCACGTTTGCCTCGGATGCTTTTTCACATGGCTCACATGGCAGCTTCACTGGCGGCGCCGATCACCTCGACGGCGCATGTTGCGCATCCGCCGACGGCCGCTTGCTGAAAAGATAGCACGAAAGACACCACGTGTTGCGGCCCTGCATCCAAAAAGTCCGCGTCGCGGCGGACCGCCTGGCAGCGGTCCAAAGGACGGGAACGAGCGGGTGATCTGCGTGCGACATAGTTGCCGCATTGATTGGCCCGCGGATAAAGCATAAATGCTGCCAGCCGCGCGGTGTCGCCCCGTAACCGGCGCAGCGCTCAATCACACGATACTTGCGCCACGCGATAGAAGGCACACGCCGGAAAGCACATGGGTAGTAGCAGCTTGGGTAGTAGCAATTTGGCCAGTAGCGGCTTTGGCGTCCTTGGCCGGCATTCCGTTCGGCCGCTGACGCCGCGACCCATCAAAGCTGGACGCGGCTGTAACGGCTGCGCGATGGTAAGCGATCCCTCATAAGCGATCGCTGCCACCGCTCGCCGACCGCGCTCAGCGGAACAGGAGGTGAGCGATGTTTGCAAAAATCTCAGAATTCCGCCTGCCTGGCGGCCGCGTTCAACGGCCGCGAACGGCTGCCAAGTTCGACGCCGACCGCCGCGCAGACTGCCGGCTGATCGCAGGCGCACGTCGGACCCGGCGGCCGATTCTGACGTGCCGCTGGCACGTCGTGCCCTCCACCGGAAAGCTCGAGTGCGGTTGGCTGTCGGTCGGCGTGTCCGCAATCGACGAACCAGGACAAAAACGTCCGGCCGGAGCGAGGCGACGGCAGACCCGTGTCCGCGCACGGGCCGGACGGCCGTTGATCCGCAGGGCAGCCTGAACCGCGCAAGCGACGGACGAGCGATTTGCCCGTCCGTCATCCTCGCTTGTCGTCCGCGGATTGATGTACGATCAATAGATCGTAGTCTATTGATTAAAGTGTAGCCTATGCTACGTTTATATTTGATAGGCTTATATTTGATAGATTGGCGGATGCGTGTCCGGAACGGGCCTAGCGCGTGTATTTCGGGTAAGCGCACGATTGTGTGAGCAGCGCATGATTCGGGAAGCTTTCCGCAGGTGCTCGTCACACGCGTGTCGCGGGCCTAACCGGATACTGACCGAAATGAGCAAGGCCCCGTCAAACCTTCGATTTGTTTTAATTCCAAATCAAATGAGTTGACGGTGCTGTTGGTCCGGTGATTTCATCCTCCAACCGATTGAACCGGATTTGCGGGATGGGCGGGCTCCGGTCTAACAGACGATATTGCGGCTACCTGTCGCTGGCGGCGCTGGCGCTGCAAATCGTGCTGTCGTTCGGGCACGTTCATCTGGGCGTTGCCCGCGCGTCATTCGTTGCGACCGCCAGCGGCATGGCAGCACCGGCGCCGCAGCCGCTTCCGACTCAGCCCGCCGATCACAGCATCGGTTGTTGCGCAATCTGCGCGGCCCTCAACCTTGCTGCAAACTCATTCGTCCCATCGGTACCGCAGCTCGCGGCGCCGATCGGTTGGCAACGAATAGAGCATTCCGATCGTCCTGCATTTGTCTTCATCGCCCAGCGGGCGACATCATTTCAATCGCGCGCTCCGCCGTTTGCCTGATTGTCTTTGTTGCTGATCGTTTGCCGTTGCGTCGTCCAGCGTCGGCAACGTCCTCAAGACCAGACGCGTGAGCCGAGGGCTTTGCCGCTTTTGTAGCAATTGAAATGGCAGCGACCGCTGCCGCTGTGTGGCATCATGGAAGTGACACGACGATCGATGCGGGGACTGGCTGTCGCCGGCGCGTGCGCGCTGACGCTCGCGCACGGCGCGCGTGCAGACGACGTCGTGACTACCAAAACCGGGGCCTTTTCTTACGTCGGTCCCGCCTATAACTGGAGCGGCTTCTACGCCGGCGGCCAATTGGGCTATGCGTGGGGTACGTCGAACTGGACCGCGAGCTCGCCGGGAGCACCGAATGTCTCCGGCTCGCTCAGTCTCGCGCAGCGGATCGACATCTTCAGCCAAACCGGAAGCTTCTTCGCCGGATTGCAAGCCGGCTACAACTATATGCTGCCGAACCGGATCGTGATCGGCGGCGAGGTCGATGCGACGTTCCCGACTTTTCTAAATCGGGCCGGCATCTCTACCGGCGGCATAACGAACCTGACCTCGCCGACGCTAGGCGCGGAAACCTATGGCGAGACGGTGCTGGCTTCCGGCACCGTGCGCGGCCGGATTGGTTACGCGCCAGGCAGCTGGCTGTTCTACGCGACCGGCGGCTTCGCCTGGACCTATGACCAGCAGTTACTGACGCAGGTCGCCACGGGGGCGAACGAGTCGCCGTTCCTGTGGCGATTGGGTTACGCCGCCGGAGCCGGCGTCGAAGCGCCGGTCGCGCCGCATTGGACGGCGCGGCTCGAATATCTGTTCACGGGTTACGGCAATAGCGGCAGGTCGTTCTTTGGCGGCGCCCAGCACTTCGATTCCGACTTTTCGGTGCAACAGGTGCGCGCCGGTTTGAACTATCAGTTCGGCAACGACGCCGCACCGGCGTACGCGCGGCCGATCATGACCAAGGGGCCGGCGGCGCCCGACCTGGACTTGGTCAATTTCCACGGTCAGGCCACCTTCACTTGGCAGGGTTATCCGGCCATCCGATCGCCCTATCAGGGTCCCAACAGCCTACCGCATGGCGGAGAGGGCCGCGAGACGACGGACGCCACGCTGTTCGCCGGCGTGCGGCTGTGGAAGGGCGCCGAATTCTGGTTCAATCCGGAAATCGATCAGGGCTTCGGGGTCGGCAACACCCACGGCGTCGCCGGCTTCCCGAGTGCGGAAGCCTACAAACTCGGCGCCAATTATCCTTATGTCCGCGTGCAGCGCGCTTTCGTGCGCCAGACCATCGATCTCGGCGGCGACACGCAAAAGCTGGAGGCCGACATCAATCAATTCGCCGGGTCGCAGACCGCCAATCGCCTGGTGCTGTGGATCGGGCGCTTCTCGGTCGCCGACGTGTTCGACACCAACAAATACGCCAACAGCCCCAAGACCGATTTTCTCAACTGGGCGATGGTCAATGCCGGAACCTTCGACTACGCCGGCGATGGCTGGGGTTACACCTACGGCGGCGCCGCCGAATGGTATCAGGGCCGCTTTGCGGTGCGCGGCGGCGTCTTCGACCTTTCGGCAACTCCTGCCGGCGGGATAAGCCCGAATGGCGGCGTGCTCGATCCCACCTTCAGCCAGTTCCAGGTGGTCGGCGAAATCGAGGAACGGCACGAACTGTGGGGTCAGCCCGGCAAGATCAAGGTCACGGGCTTTCTCAGCCACGGCCGCGCCGCCTTGTTTTCCGACGCGATCGCACTTGCCCAGGCGACCGGCACGCCGGCCGACACCGCGCTGGTGCGCAACAATGTCACCAACCGCACCGGCGTCAGCCTCAATCTGGAGCAGCAAATCACCGAGACGATCGGCGTCTTCGCCCGCGCCGGCTGGGCCGACGGTACGATCGAGCCTTGGGATTTCACCGACGTCGACCGCACCCTCTCGGGCGGTGTGTCGATCAACGGCAAAGATTGGGGCCGGCCCGACGACACGATCGGCATCGGCGGCATCATCAACGGAATCGCCGGCGTGCACCAGACCTATTTCAACGCCGGCGGCCTCGGCATCCTGATCGGGGACGGGCAATTGCCGAATCCCGGGGTCGAAGGAATCGTCGAGGCCTATTACAGCTACGCGCTGACCGCCTCGACGAAGGTGTCGATCGATTATCAATTCATCGGCAATCCGGGCTACAACACCGACCGCGGCCCGGCGAATGTCTTTGCCGGACGCGTTCACACGCAATTCTGATATCGACAATTCTGACGCCAACAGTTCTGGCGCCGACAATTCTGACATAGACAGACGGGGCGCGGGCAAGAGCACCTAGTCGCTTCAGCGTGAATCGATTGGTGCTCCAATCTTTTTTAGTGGAGCATGATCTTTTGGGAAAACCGGCTTCCACTTTTCCGGATCATGCTCTAAGCAGGCGGGCCGGCACCGCGGCAGAACGTGCGGCTGCGAGGCGTCGACATGTTGGCAGGTCGGCGGAAGGCGAATGGCCGCAGAGCTTGATGGTCCCCGACTTGCCCCGCGCTCCGGCCGCGCGCGGCAGCTTGTGGTCTTTCTTCACGGCTACGGCGCCGACGGCAACGACCTGATCGAGATCGGCAAAGTGTGGCAGCCATTGCTGCCGGACGCGGCTTTCGTTTCGCCGCATGCGCCTGAGCCTTGCGGACAAGCTCCGGTCGGGCGCCAATGGTTCGCGCTGACCTTTCGCGATCCCAACGAGCGCTGGATCGGCGTCAATCAGGCGCGGCCAATCCTGGAGCGCTTCATCGACGCCGAACTTCGCCGCCTCGGCTTGCCGGCTTCGGCGCTGGCGCTGGTCGGCTTCTCCCAGGGCACGATGATGGCGCTGCATGTCGGCTTGCGCAGCGCCGTGACGCCGGCCGCGATCGTCGGCTATTCGGGGCTCTTGGTGGTGCCGCCGGACGGCGACCTGGATAAATTCGCCGCCGAAATCAGCGCGCGGCCGCCGGTGCTCCTGATCCACGGCGAAGAGGACGATCTCATTCCGGCGCAGGCTTTGTTCCAGGCGACGCAGGGGCTGGCGGCGCTCGGCGTGCCGGTGCAATGGCATTTGTCGGCCGGCGTCGGGCATGGCATCGACGAGGAAGGGCTGCGCCACGGCGGCGAGTTCCTCGCGCATAACTTCGCCGGCCGCTGACCGTCGCAGCCGGATTATTTGCTGACGGAAATCTGTCCTGTCATGTTCGGTTGCATGTTTCGAGCATCTTTGCCTCGCGTGGCCGGCACGGGTACTTGGGCCGATGCGCTGCCCGAACACTGCAAGGTTCCCGGCGGCCGGACCTGCGGCGTTCGCCCGGGGGGCGGTGACGCATAACCCCCAGAACAGGCTTCACAATCCTGTCACGCCTCCCTATAAACTAGGTCTCGACGCCGCACTGCGGCAAGTGAGTCGCGACAGGAACGTGGTCTTGAACGCTCACGTATCGCCATCGGGGTTTCCTGCGTTGGTGTTGAATGCGGATTTTCGTCCGCTGAGCTACTACCCGCTGTCGCTCTGGTCCTGGCAGGATGCCATCAAGGCCGTGTTTCTCGAGCGGGTGAACATCGTCGCCAACTACGACCGCGCGGTGCGCAGCCCGAGCTTCGAGATGAAGCTGCCGAGCGTGGTATCGCTTAAGACTTTCGTAAAGCCATCGACGCACCCGGCCTTCACGCGGTTCAACGTATTTCTGCGCGACCGTTTCTCGTGCCAATATTGCGGCGCGCGCGACGATCTCACCTTCGATCATCTCCTGCCGCGCTCGCGCGGCGGCCACACCACCTGGGACAACGTGGTTGCCGCCTGCTCGCCGTGCAATCTGAGGAAGGGCAATCTGACGCCCGACGAGTCGAAGATGTGGCCGTCGCAGCGGCCGTTTCAGCCGTCGGTGCAGCACCTGCACCGCAACGGACGGCTCTTCCCGCCCAACTATCTGCACGATAGCTGGCTCGACTATCTCTACTGGGACACCGAGCTCGATCCATAAGCGCCTGATCGCGAAGCGCCTAGAGCGGGACGAGTTATGGTTGGATTGGCATCCCGCTTTAGCTTTTTGTTCGAGCATGATCTTTTCGGAAAACCGGTTTCCACTTTTCCGGATCATGCTCTGATCGCGGCTTTTCGGCTTCACCGGGATCCATCTCCGCGCCGATCCGAGCATTAAGGCTTGGCCATAAGATTTGGCCGAGAGGCTTGTGCCTCGGCCTTTTTTTGACCAAGCTTGCGGCGGGGTGACGGTCTAAACACGCTCCTGCATGAGCTGGAGGTGAAAAGACCGTCATTGTATCGGCCTTCCAGAGGGAGTGTAGGAATGAATAAGAAGACTTTAGGAGTGAACGAGAAGACTTTAAGAGTGAACGAGAAGACTTGGCCAACCGCGAGCGATTTGAAACACGTGCGGGCGCGCGGCCTGCGTAACGGCGTGTTGCTGGCCGCCGGCGCCGTGCTCGTCGTACTGGCGGCGGCTCACGTGCATGCCGCCGAAACTCCGATCAAGATCGCGCTGATTGCCGACAAGACCGGCCCGCTCGAAGCCTACGCCAAACAAACGTCGGCCGGCTTCGCCATGGGCCTCGACTACGCCACCGGCGGCACGATGATGGTCGAGGGCCATAAGCTGATCGTGATCGAGAAAGACAGCCAGACCAAGCCGGACGTCGGCCGCAATCTGCTGAACGAAGCTTATAACGACGACGGCGCCGATATCGCGGTCGGCGGCACGAGCTCGGCGGTGGCGCTCGCCATGCTGCCGGTCGCGCTCGACAACAAAAAGATCTTCATCGTCGAACCGGCGGTCGCCAACTCGATCACCGGCGACAAATGGAACCGCTATATCTTCCGCACCGGCCGCAATTCCACGCAGGACGCGACCTCGAACGCGCTCGCCATCGGCAAGCCCGGGACGGTGATCGCGACGCTGGCGCAGGACTATGCCTTCGGCCGCGACTTTGTCGCCGCGTTCAAGACGGCGCTCGCCCCAACCGGCGCCAAGCTCGTGTTCGAAGAATACGCACCGCCGTTGACGACCGACTTCACCGCTCCCATTCAGCGCATCTTCGATGCGCTCGCCAAGGAGCAGGGCCGCAAGATCATTTTTGTCAATTGGGCCGGCGGCGGCAATCCGCTGGCGGCGCTCAAGGCCATGGGGCCCGAACGGCAGGGCATCGAGATATCGACCGGCGGCAACATCCTGCCGGCCTTGGTGGCCTATAAGGACTTCCCCGGCCTGGAAGGCGCCGCCTATTACTATTACGACATTCCCAAGAACCCGGTGAATGACGCGCTGGTCGCCGAGAACAAGAAGCGGTTCAACGGCGCGCCGCCCGATTTCTTCACCTGCGGCGGCTTCATCGCGGCGCAGGCCGTGGTGCTGGCGCTGAAAAAGACCGGCGGCTCGACCGATCCGGAGAAGCTGATCGCCGCCATGGAGGGCATGGCCTTCAACTCGCCGAAGGACACGGTGCTGTTCCGCAAGGAAGACCATCAGCTGCTGCAGCCGATGTATGCCTTCAAGATCAAGGTCGATCCGAATGTGCCCTGGGCGATCCCCGAGCTGACGCACGTCATCACCATGGATGAGATGAAGATCCCGATCGCCAACAAGCGTTAGTGAAAGCGGGATGAGGCGTCAGGGGCGCGGTTCGTGAGGTAGGGCGTGGAATGAACGGCGACGTCCCTGCTCTATCGACCCGCGATCTGACCATCAATTTCGGCGGGCAGGTCGCGGTCAATGCCGTGACCTGCGCGTTTCACCAAGGCACGCTGACCGCGATCGTCGGGCCGAACGGCGCCGGCAAGACGACCTACTTCAATCTGATCTCGGGACAGTTGCGCCCGACAGCCGGCAGCGTGAGCCTGTTCGGCAAGGACATCACGCGGCTCGGCGCGCCCGACCGCACGCGGCTCGGGCTCGGCCGCGCGTTCCAGCTGATCAATCTCTATCCAAGCCTCACGGTGTTCGAGAATGTGCGGCTGGCGGTGCAGTCGGTCGCGCAAATCCGCTTCGATTGTTTCAGTATCGCGGCGCGCAACACCGCGGTGCGTGACGAGGCGCGCCATTGGCTCGACCGCGTCAAGCTCGGGCCCCGCGCCGAGCTTCCGGTCGCAGCGCTGTCGCATGGCGACCAGCGCAAGCTCGAGGTCGCAATCTTGCTCGCGCTTAAGCCGCGCGTGCTGATGTTCGATGAGCCGACAGCCGGCATGAGCCTCGACGAAATCCCGACCATTCTCGATCTGATCGAGGAGATCAAACGCGGAGACTCACAAGACCGTGCTCTTGGTCGAGCACCGCATGGATGTGGTCACGCGGCTCGCCGACCGCATCATCGTGCTGCAGGATGGAACGCTGATCGCCGACGGCCTGCCGGCCGACGTGGTCGCGCTGCCGGAAGTGCAGCAGGCCTATCTCGGCGTCCACGGCGCCGGCGAATTGCGGCGCGGGTCGTTGCAATGAGCGAGACCGCCGACATCTTGCTGCGCCTCGAAGGCGTTTTCACCAATATCGGCCGCTATCGCATCCTGCACGGCGTCGATTTTTCCGTCCAGCGCGGGCGCGTCACCGCGCTGCTGGGGCGAAACGGCGCCGGCAAGACCACGACGCTGCGCACCATCATGGGCTTGTGGAAGGCGCGGCTCGGCAAGATCGTGTTCGATGGCCAACCGATCACCGCGCTGGAAACGCCGCACATCGCGCGCCGCGGCATCGCCTACGTGCCGGAGAATATGGGCATCTTCGGCAAGCTGAC
This sequence comes from uncultured Alphaproteobacteria bacterium, assembly GCA_963845075.1. Classification (GTDB taxonomy): domain Bacteria; phylum Pseudomonadota; class Alphaproteobacteria; order Rhizobiales; family Xanthobacteraceae; genus BOG-931. The sequence goes on from CAWJRE010000002.1 coordinate 206,341, forward strand.
CGTGCGTGAGAACATGCTGCTGGCGACCGGCCGCGCCGGCTTTGCCCAAGACCAGCTCGATCGCGTGCTGGAAAGCTTTCCGGCCCTGAAGATAAAATGGGACTCGCCCGCCGGCTCGCTGTCCGGCGGGCAGAAACAAATGCTGGCGATCGGCCGCGCCATCATCGAGCCGCGCCGGCTGTTGCTGATCGACGAGCCGACCAAGGGGCTGTCACCCGCCATGGTGGATCAGCTTGTCGCCGCGCTTTCGCGGCTCAAGCGCGAGCACACGACCATCCTGCTGGTCGAACAGAATTTCCGCGTCGCGGAGGCCGTCGGCGACGATGTCGCGGTCATGGACGAGGGCCGCATCATCCATACCGGCGAGATGGCGGCGCTTGCGACCAATCACGGGCTGCAGCACCGGCTCTTGGGCCTGAGCGTGGCGGACAGCGCATGAACGGCGATTGGCACAAAAGACTGCAGCGATGGGCGCCGTATGCGCTCACGCCACTGGTGGTCGTTGCCGCGCTGCCGGCGATCGGACCGGGGCCCTGGCTGACGCTGACCGTCGCCGGCCTCACCATGGGGATCATGCTGTTCATGGTGGCGGCCGGGCTGACGCTGATCTTCGGCCTGATGGATGTATTGAATTTCGCGCACGCCGCTTTTGTGGCCGTCGGCGCCTACATCGCCGTCTCCGTGCTTATCCCGCTCGCCGGCTGGACCAACGAGACTTCGCTTGCGCTCAATATCGCCGCGCTGCTCGTTGCGCTGGTCGCGGCGGCGATCGCGAGCGGCGCGCTCGGTTTCGTGTTCGAGCGCGTGATCATCCGCCAGGTCTACGGCGCGCCGCTGCGGCAGATCCTGATTACGATCGGCGCGCTGACCGTGATCGAGCAATTGATCATCGTCGTCTGGGGGCCGCAGGCGATACCGCTGCCGAAACCCGCGATGCTGCGCGGCAGCGTGTTCGTCGGCTCCTCATCGATCGAGACCTACCGGCTGTTCGCCCTCTTCGTCGGACTTGCGATCGCGCTCGCCATGCACCTCTTTCTCACCCGCACGCGGCTGGGGCTCGTGGTGCGCGCCGGCGTCGAGGATCGCGAGATGATCCAGGCGCTCGGCTATCACATCCGCCGGGTGTTCATCGGCGTGTTCATGGCAGGCACCGCGCTTGCCGGCGTGGGCGGCATGATGTGGGCGCAGTATCAGGCCGTGGTCAACAGCCAGATCGGCGACAGCATGACCATCCTGGTGTTCATTATTCTGATCATCGGCGGCCTCGGCTCGGTCGGCGGTTGTTTCATCGGCGCGATCCTGGTGGGCCTGACCGCCAATTATGTCGGCTTCCTGGCGCCGAAGCTGGCGCTCGGCTCAAATATTTTGCTGATGGCTCTGATCCTGTTGTGGCGGCCGCGCGGCTTGTTCCCGCTCGCCGAGCACCATTGAGGCGGCGATGACGGCCGGACAGATCAACGAACCGATGCAAGAGACCGCCGGCGGCTTCGCCGACACAGCGGCGGACGCGCCGACACCCAAACTCAGCCTGGAGGGCAAAAATAGGTCTTGGCTGGGATGGTTTGTCTCGGACGATCCACCCGGCCGCGCGCTGTTGAACGTGACCATGCTGCTCATTCTGGCCGTGCTTTTGTTCGCGCCCTTTCTGTTTCCCGGCTCCAAGGCGCTCGACGTAGCCGCGCGCATCTGCATTTTTATTATCCTGGTCGCGAGCTACGATCTCATGCTCGGCTTCACCGGTATCGTCTCGTTTGCGCACACGATGTTCTTCGGCATCGGCGCCTATGGCGTGGCAATCATGCTCGCCAAGGGCTGGAGCGGCTGGACCGGCGTGATCCTCGGCACGCTTATGGGCGCTGTCGTCTCATTGCTGGTCGCCGCGGTGATCGGGTTGTTGAGCCTCCGGGTGCGCGCGATCTTCTTTTCGATGATCACGCTCGCGGTCGCCGCTTTCGCGCAGATCGTCGCCGAGCAATGGCGGACTTTGACCGGCGGCGAAGACGGTCTGACGTTCGACGTGCCTGCCGTTCTCAGCCGCAGCTTCCGGCTCGTACCGGATCGGGTCATGGGCGTGATCATCAACGGCCCGGTGATCACCTATTACATCACGTTCGCGGTGACGCTGGTGCTGTTTCTGCTCATGCTGCGGATCGTGAATTCGCCGTTCGGGCTGGTATTGCGCGCCATCCGCGAGAACGAGTTCAGGGTCGAAGCGATGGGCTATCGGGTCGTCGCCTATCGCACGCTGATCTGCATAATTTCCGCCGTCATGGCGTCGGTGGCCGGCTCTTTGATGGCGCTGGTGCTGCGTTACAACGGTCCCGACGCGACGCTGTCATTCACGCTGATGATCGATATTCTACTCATGGTCGTCATCGGCGGCATGGGAACGCTCTACGGCTCGGTCGTCGGCGCCATCCTGGTGGTGTTGGCTCAGTACTATTTGAAGAACACGCTCGAAATGGCGACCGGCTCGATGTCCGGCCAGTCGCTGATGGCGGCGCTGTTTCACCCCGACCGCTGGCTCTTATGGCTCGGAATCATCTTCATCCTGATCGTGACCTTCCTGCCGCAGGGCATCGTCGGCCGACTGCGGCGGAGACGCTAAAGCGCGATGGGTTGTGGTTCGATCCGCATCCCGCTCTAGCTTTTTGTTTGAGCATGATCTTTTCGGAAAACCGGATTCCACTTTTCCGGATCATGCTCGAGCGCGCCCCCTCACCCGCCGGAATACGCCGATCGTCCTGCGTTGCCCTCTCCCGCAAGGGGAGAGGGCACGACCGGACGCGTCGTGTTTTCGACCAGGCTACCGCGGATCGACAGGGCAATGCCCTCTCCCCTTGCGGGAGAGGGCGGCTGAGCGTTTCGAGCAAACAAAGTGGGTGAGGGGTCGCTTGGCGCGCGGTAGTCGCAAGACAAGCCCGGCCATGACGGATCATGGACTACGCTGCGTGCTCCTTGCGCGCGCCGGCGAAAGCGGGCGCCACCTCGGTCATGAAGCGCGCCATTTCTTCCTTCACCTGATTGTGCGGCTTCAGACCGACATTGAAATAGAGGATCACCTCGTCGAAGCCGGCGCCCTCGACCTTTTTCAGGATCTCGGTGATGCGCGCGGATGAGCCGAGCAGCACGGAATTTTCCGTCAAATCCTCGGGCTTTACCTTCTGCAGCCGCTCGACCATGTCGATGAAATAGCGATAGCTCGGCGGCGCCGTCTTCGGGTCGCCCGGGAAAGCCGGGATCACGCACTCCTTGTAGTAGCGAATCTGGCGGGCACGCTGCGCGTCTTCCTGCGCCTTGTTGTCGGCGAAATGCGTAAAGTAGCTGCACATCAGGCGGCCCGGCTTGGTGCCGTGCTTCGCGCAGGTCTCGTGATAAAGGTCGGCGACCTGCTTGAGACCGCCATAGCTGATGGCGGCGGCGAACGGCGCAACGATCAGCCCGCAGCCGAGCCGCGCGGCAAGCTCGATCGACGGCTTGGAGAACGATCCCACATAGGTCGGCAGTGGCCGCTGCACGGGCTTCGGCGTAATCCGCACGTCGTCGAACGAATAATGCTTGCCATGATGCGAGATGCGATCGTCGGCCGCCCACAGCCGCCGCACCAGCTCGAGCCCCTCCTCGAAGATGCCCTGGTTGTCGGCGAACGACACGTGGAACGGCAGATATTCGCGCTGGTCGTAACCGCGGCCGCAGGCGAAATCGACGCGGCCGCCGGAGAGAAGATCGAGCGTCGCCCATTGCTCGGCGACGCGAATGGGATGATGCAGCGGCAATACCGTCACCGCCGGCGCGAGCCGGATGCGGGTGGTATTGGCGGCCACATAGGCCAGCACCAAATCCGGGCAAGACAGCACGCCGAGCGAGTTGAAATGGTGCTCGCCGACCCAGGCCGAGTGCATGCCGAGCTTGTCGGCATAGATCGCCTCGGCCGTGATGTCGGCCACGAACTGATTGGAGGACCGCGTATTGTTGGCGTAGTGATTGTCGCTCAACGTGAAGTAACCGAAATCCATCATCCTCTCCTCGAGCTCGCGTTGCACTCGACCGCGATCCGATCGCATTGGATCGTGGTCTCGATTTGTTTGAGCATGATCTTGTCCGAAAACCGGTTTCCACTTTTCGGGATCATGCTCCAGAGCGTGCGGCCGTTATGGCCGCACGCGTTGTTGCTATCGTTACCGGATCAATCGCGCCCGGCGTTCATGATCGCCTGCGCCAATAGTTTCGGATTGGAGAAGCAGAGCTCGTGGCTGCCGGGCACCTGAACCAGCCGGAACAGCCCGAGCTTCTGCGACAGCCGCGGATGCCACGGATAGTGATGCGGCAGCGCCGTGTCTTCGGTGCAGTTGATATAGGATTTGCCGATCTGCATGTCCGCCGGATTGGTCTTCAGCGAAATCTTGTCGGAGAAGGTCCTGACCGGATGCGGATTGAGAATGTCGTAGACCTTCTTCGCCGTCGCGGCATCGACATCGTTGATGAAAGCCTCACGCCAGATCGGGAACGGCAGTACCACCGAGCTGTCGCCGCGTTGCGCCGCGATCTGATCGAACAGCGCAACGTAGGGCGGCGGCACCATGTCGTTCAGGCTTTCGCCGTTGTTGGGAACGAAGGCGTTCCAATAGACCAGACGGCGAATTCGCTCCGGAACCTGATCGGCAACGCCGGTGATGACCATGCCACCGTAGCTGTGGCCGACAAGAACGACGTCCTTCAGATTTTTCTGGGTCAGATAGTCGACGATCGACTTGATCGCCTCGGCGAGGCCGACGGTCTTGGCATCGCCCGGCCGGTTGCCGGCGATCGTCGGCGTGTGCACCTCGTGGCCGGCGGCGCGGATCGGAGCCGCGGTCGGCTCAAGCTCGGCGCCGGTATGCCAGGCGCCGTGGACGAGTACATAAGTCGCCATGTTGCATTCCTCCCCTTTTGGTTCTGGTCTCGAACGGACCAATTTTGCACTCACCACCATAACCAAGGCCGGCGAGGGGAACCACACCCGGCATAATAGTTGACGATGCATCTGTTGTAAATGCAATAATTGAAGCATCATAACTTGCGTTCCGCACGGCATTTTTTGACCGCTGCGGCGAATTGAACTAGACGGAAGCTCTTCCCGCAGGATGCGCCAGGCTCGTGAACAATTCCGCCAAGCTCGATCTCGATAATTATCTGCCCTATCTGGTAAATCGGGTCGGCACTATTATTGCCGATCAGTGGGGCGGCGAGCAGCTTGCGCCCTATCGGCTGAGCATCGCGATGTGGCGGGTGATGGCGGTGCTGGCCAGCAAGGGCGGACAGCGCCAGATCGACCTTGCCGACCTGACCAGCATTGAAGTTTCCACGCTGTCGCGGCTGGTGACCCGGCTTGTTCGCATGGGCATCGTGTCGCGAACGCGCTCCGCCAGCAGCACGCGCGAAGTCGCGGTCAAGCTCACGGCCAAGGGCAAGGCGCAGGTGGCGCGGCTCGCCCCGCTGGCGCGCGAATATGAGGCGGCCGCCATCGCCGGCGTGCGGCCCGAAGAATTGGCAACGGTGAAAAGCGCGCTGCGCCGCATGTATGCCAATATGAAGGCGCGGCAGCCGGCGAGCGCCGCCGGCGCAACACCGCGGGCTAGAAGCCGCCGACGTGCACCGCTGGCCGCAGAGTAAATCTCTGGGCACCCGCGGCGTCATCGGAGCCACAAATTGGTTCGATAGCTTGCGCAAGTTTGGTCAAGCATAAGCCATTGCCACTTGCCTAAGCGGCCGCCGAACTTATTTGTGTGTGGCGGCGAAACGCTCGAACAGAAACTCATGCCTCACGTTCGAAAGCCGACATTCGACCGGCGCGCTGTGCTTTGGGGCGCGGCGCGCGGTGCCAAACTGCTCGCAGCGGGCGGCATCCTGTCCGCTGCACCCTTTCTTAGACTCGCGGCGCAATCGCGAATAGCCACACCGGCTTCCGAACCATTGGTATCACCACAAGAGATTCGCAGCCGCGATGGCGTGCTGCAAGCAACGCTCACTGCAGCCGCTGGTCCGGTGCGGCTCGGCGCGCATCCATTCTCCGGCTTTCTCTACAACGGCGCTTATCTGCCGCCGCTCTTGCGCGTACAGCTTGGCGATACCGTACGCGTCACCTTTCGCAACGCGCTGCCAAACAAACCCTCGAATCTCCACTATCACGGCATGAGCGTGTCGCCGCGGGGAAACAGCGACAATGTGTTCGTGCACGTTCATCCCGGCGAAACGTTCCAGTACGAGGTGCGGATCCCGCCCGCCGGACGGCAAGGCCCGGGCCTTTACTGGTATCACCCGCACGCGCACGGCTATGTCGACGATCAGATTCTCGGCGGCATGTCGGGCGCTCTGGTGGTCGATGGATTCGAACGCCTCTATCCTTTGCTGCGCGGATTGCCGGAGCGTTATCTCCTCATCAAGCACGCGCAGATCGATGGCGGCGAAGTCGTCTCGATCAACGGACAGATCAATCCGCTGATCGCGATGCGCCCCGGCGAGATGCAGTTCTGGCGCATCGCCCATATCGGCGCTTCGCTCTTTCTCAAATTCCGCATCGAGGGCATGGCGCTTTATGTCGTCGGCACGGATGGCCATCCGCTGTCGCAGCCGCGCAAGGTGTCCGAGTTCTTCATCGGCCCAGGCGAGCGGATCGAGGCGATCGCGGTCGGCCCGCCGCCGGGCGAATATGCCATGCGCACGATTTCCTTTCAGAACGAAGCCTGGCGCCCGCCGGAAGCGGTGCGCGATATGGCGCTGATCGTATCGAGCGGCGCGGCGGCGCCGACGGCCACTGTTGAAGACGAAATTCTGCGCCAGCGCCTGGAAGGCGCCCGATGGATCGACGAGGTGCGGGCGGCACCCATCGCGCACCGCCGCACGCTCGTCTATTCACGCACGCCGGACCGGCAGGTGTTCATGATCGACGGCCGCACCGTCGACGAAGATCGGATCGATCAGACGGTCAAGCTCGGCGACACCGAGGAATGGACGATCGTCAATACCGATCAGCAATATCACAGCTTTCACATCCATCAGACGCCGTTTCTCGTAACCGAGACCGGCGGCATGCCGCAAAACGACGACAGCTTGCGCGACACCGCGGCGGTGCCGCCGGCAACCGACCAAGGTCCCGGTACGTTGAAAGTGGTCATCCCCTTCACCGATCCGGTGATCGTTGGGCGATTCGTCTATCACTGCCACTCGGTCAATCACGAGGACAAGGGCATGATGGGCGTCATCGAGGTTGTCGCATAAAGCACGCGGCGCGGAACCGGCGGTCCGAGACCGCGTTGCGCTCAAAGTCGCCAACTTACTGCCGCCATCATCCACGCAGGTCTCCCGCTCGATTGCGGCCATAGCGATTCAGACATACGCTCCCGGCACGCGACTGGCAGCGGCGACTGCCGGCAAAAATAACGCTGCGAGAGAATTTCGGGGGAAACGATGGCGGGCGCGCCGGAAATCCAAGTTTCGCGGCTGCTCGACGAGCGCGGACTGAGCGCATTCCAGATCAGATTGCTGTTCTGGGCAATCCTGCTGTCGTTGATCGATGGCTACGACATCGCCGCCATCGCGTTTGCCGCGCCGCACCTCGTCACCTCCTGGGGCATCCCGCGCAGCGCGCTCGGCCCGGTGCTGAGCGCCAGCAATATCGGCGTCCTGTTCGGCTCCGCGATTTTCGGCTGGGTCGGCGACCGCTACGGCCGCAAGCCGGCGCTGATCGGCGCCAACCTTCTGTTCGGCGTCTTCACCTTCATCGCCGCTTATTCGACCGACCTGACGCAACTCTTCTGGCTGCGGCTGATCGCCGGCCTCGGCATCGGCGGCGTCATCCCGAATCTGGTGGCGATCTGCACCGAGTCGGCGCCGCGCAATCTGCGCGCCACGCTGCCGATCGTCGCGGTGGGGTGCGTGCCGCTGGGCGGCGCGCTCGGCGGCGTGGTCAGCGCGTTTCTCGTGCCCCATTATGGCTGGCAGATCCTGTTTCAGATCGGCGGCATCGTGCCGATCGTCATCGCGCTCGCCGCCATCATGAACCTGCCGGAGTCAATCAAATACATGGCGCTGCACGAGAGCCAGCGCGCGAAAATGACCAAGGTGGTCGCCGCGCTGCGGCCGGGTTTCACCGTGCCGCCCGACGCGCGCTTTGTCATCGAGGACGAACGGCAGACGCCGTCGTCGAATCCGGTTTATTTGTTCCAGCACGGTCTGTGGCTGATCACGCCGCTGTCTTGGCTTTTGTTCGCACTCAATCTGATGGGCTATTTCTTCCTGTCCGGCTGGACGCCGACGCTTCTGACCGCCGCCAAGCTGCCGCCGGCAACGGCCGCGATCGCCGCCGCGCTGCTGCAAGTCGGCGGCACGGTCGGCGCGCTGTCGCTGTGCTGGTGGCTGCAGCGGCACCGCTTCCTCGCCATCTCGTTTCTGTTCGTGCTCGCTGTCCCCGTCGTCGGCTCGATCGGCTTTGCCGGACTGACGTCGCAAGCCGCCTTGCTGACCGCGACCTTCTTCGCCGGCTTCATCGTGCTCGGCATTCAGATCGGCATCAACGTAGTCGGCGCCATGCTTTACCCGACCTCGCTGCGCGCCAACGGATCGGGCTGGCAACTCGGCCTCGGCCGCATCGGCTCGATCGTCGGTCCGCTCCTCGGCGCGCTGTTCGTCGGCATGCCGGTGCAGCAGCTTTACATGTGGTCGGCATTGCCCTTTGCCGCCGGCGCCATCGTTTGCTTCGCCATCCACGTGCTCAACACGGCGCGGCTCAAGGCGCACCCGGAACTGGCGAAGGCGCAGTAAGGAAAATCAAAACGGCTCGTAGCCGCGCAGCGCCGGGATCACCTTCTCGCCGAACAAGCGGATCGAACGCATCAGATCGGCTTCCGGCAGGTCGGCGAAATTGAATTCGCCCATGAAGGTGTTGAACACGCCCGATTGCGCGGCGGCGCGGAGCTTGGCGGTGACCGTCTCGGGCGAGCCGATAAAGACCAGGTCGTGCTGGAGCAGATAATCGGGATCGAACACATTGCGCATGATTTCCGAAGCGCCCGGCTCGCCGCGCCCAACGAACATCTTGGCGAAGGCGGCGACGCGGTCCGCGAAACTTTGGTCGGGCTGCGGCGGCGCCAGGAACCCCTCATAGGCGCGGCTTGCGCGGAACGCAGCAACCTCGAGCGCCTTGGCATCGGTCTCGTCAACGTAGCAGACGGTGCTGTAGGCGATGTTCGGCCGTTGCGGCCAGCCGGCGCGACGCCAGTTCTCCAGAAACACGCGGTAGCGCGGCGCCGCATCGGCGCGCGGATAGACCAGAAAGTAGCCCGGATTGATGGCGTGCCGCGCACAGAATTCGAGCGTTTGCGGATCGCGGCTCATCATCCAGAGCGGCGGATGCGGCCGCTGCACCGGCGGCACCGCAAGTTCGGCGGAGTCGGTATGGAAGGCTTCGCCGTGGAACGAGAACGGCTGCTTCTCGCCGAAAGCCGCGCGCAGATAACCGACGAATTCCAGCGTCGGCGATTTGCGCTCGGCATAATCGAGACCGAACGGACGGAAATAATCCGGGTTGATGCCCGGCACGAGGCCGAGTTCCAGCCGGCCGCCGAGCATCTGATCGACGATGGCGATCTCTTCGGCGAGGCGGAGCGGATGATAGAGCGGCACGATGTAGCCCATCGGCCCGACGCGCAGTCTTTCGGTGCGTGCGCCGGCACCGACCGCATAAAGGCTCGGCGAGGACATCCAGCTCTCGTCGGGCCGAAAATGATGTTCGACGCAAAATGCATAGTCGAACCCGACTTCATCGCATAGCGCGAGCTCGCGCCAGAGCTGCTCGTAGCGCTCATGCGGCGTCATGCCGGGCTTGGCCCAGACATGCGAGAAATGCGCGAATTTCATGAAGCGGAGACTTTGCCGGCCGGGCTAGAGCGGGATGAGTTATGGTTGGATCGGCATCCCGCTCTAGCTTTTTGTTTGAGCATGATCTTTTCGAAAAACCGGTTTCCACTTTTCCGGATCATGCTCTAGCTTTTTGTTTGAGTATGATCTTTTCGGAAAACCGGTTTCCACTTTTCCGGATCATGCTCTAGCTTTGTAAAGGCTGCTTCACGACCGCGCCGAACGCGGTCATCTGCCGGGCACGAGAACGCCGGTTGGGGCGTTGCTGTTGATGCTGATGTTCTCCGTGCCGGGAGGCTGATCGGCTCCCGGCTTGCGGGCATCGAGGCACCGGATCGGCGTGCAGTTCAGAGGCACTATGGCGAAGGTGCTGACCCCGCCATACACGACCATGACGACGTTGGCGGGATACGGGTAATCTTCCAGGCCAATCGGTTGCGCCGTGTCCTTGACCGCAATATTGAGTCCGTCGATCGGCCGATCATGCTCATCAAAGAAATAGATGTTGGTTTGACCGAGCCCTGCGCCGATGATTTCAACCCGCCGCTTTGACAGTGCGACGGCGGTTGCAATGCTGCGGTCCGCGACCACGACGCTTTTGACGTCGGTCGAAAGTTCGATCACGACCGATTTGCTCACACCGAGAGCCATGAACCGGGCGTTCGCATCGCTACTGACGACCCGCAGCTCCGCGGATACGCGGCCGGTCGTGACCGCCGCAGATGCTGCGATGGCCGCCGTGACCAGCGCCATCCGGCCAAGTAGCTTACGCTTCATTTCGGCTCCCTCGTGCCGGGACCACCAGTAGATGAAGGGTAGCAAGTCACACTTTACAAGTTGTTAAGCATCAGGCCGCGCCCATGATGCGGTTGGGACCTTGAGCCGCGAGATGTGTCGGTACGCAAGACGGGATGGGCAGAGCAGGGATGCGCAAAGCCGCAAATGCGTAACAGCTCTGCGTCGGATCGAAGCGCGAACGATGTGCGCGACATCGATCGTTGATGGACAGCGGATGTTGCGCGAGCGGTCGGAAAAAAGCCTCAGTTCGATTGCCGGTTCGGTGTCCGATGTCCGCGGGATGGCGCGTTGAATTCCAAAGCTTATTCCCGGGATATTGACCTTTCGGACAGCGCGCCTTTTAGATGTGATCGACAGTCGATATCATAGCCGTGAGGGTGACAGGTCGCGGCGGTTTCAAGCGGCCGATTGCACGCACAGCCACTAAGCCTCCATCAAAATCTTGAAGCCTTCATCAAAACCTTGGTCAAAATGCAAAACGGAGTCGCCATGTTGAGGCACTATTTGAGGCAATCGCTCTTGCTCGCAATTCTAGCGCTGGCGCCCCTGACGGTCGCACCGGCGGTGGCGCAATCGCCGCAGGGGTGGGTGCAGGCTGGCGTGCTCAGCTGCAGACTCAATCCAAGCATCGGCTTCATTATCTTCGGCCATCAATCGATGGAATGTCGATTCCAGCCCGTCGCAGGTCCGGCGCAGGGTTACGAGGGAGCCATCAACACCGTTGGCCTCGATCTCGGAGTCAGCAACGGCGGCCGGCTTGCCTGGGCGGTCTTCGGTCCGGCAGCGGGAATTCCCAACGGCGCACTGGCAGGTGAATATGTCGGGGCCTCCGGCGATGTCGGGGTCGGAGTTGGTGTAGGCGCGAACGTGCTTGTCGGCGGCTCCAATCGCAGCGTTGCCCTGCAGCCGGTTTCGCTGGAAGGGTCTGTCGCGCTGAACGTCGTTGCCGGCTTGTCACAGCTAAAATTGCGCCCGGCCCAACTTTAGCGGCGTCGGGCGCACCGCCCCGACAAGAACTGACTTGCGTCTCGTCGCGCGATGTCCGCTTAGGCCCTGAGCGGACGAAGCGAATGTGCGTCCGGCGTCATGCCACGATCGAACGTCAATCGCGATCGAACGACAGACGCTGGCTGCCGGAAAAGGCCTCGGTTCAACTCACGTGTTCTGTGGGACTCTTCCGGCGAGAAAAAGCCGGCCAAAGAATCAGGAGCGAGCCGGCGCCTGCTGGGCCAATTCCCCTCCGATCAAATTTTGCCTCAAACCTGAGCAGCAGGAGTTGAATTTTCTCTCAACGCTGCTTGGGCACAACGCCGACCCGAGACACCCAAAACGTCATTTGCACGTCACCACAGAAAGTGTAGCCTGACGCGGTGATCTGAGTACGGTAAACCTGCGTACACCAACCTGAGTAGAGTAACCTGCGTGTTGTGAGTGATGTGGGGCGATTATTCGAAGCAGGAAGGCAACTCATGAACGATGACTCCGCGAAAAGCCGATTAGACGTCAGCGAAGTTGGTAACATCACCAGGCAGTTGAACGACGGCCGGCTGTCCAGGCAGGGCCTTCGCGAGCGCCTGACGGCGCTTGGCGTCGGGTTTGGCGCGGCCGTGGTGCTGGGCCTGACGGGCGCGCACGCCTCGACGGCTCCCGAAGCGACGGCTCCCGAAGCGACGGTCACCCTGAAATCGACGAACCCCGCGGTCAACGCGATCATCCAAAACGGCGGACAATCCGACCAGGCTCCGACCGTGGGCGCTCCGCTCCAGCAATTGAGCTGGTATAATCGCTATTTCCGCCGCTTCTACACCCGCTACTATCACCGCTGGTGATGAAGGCTTAAGCCGATAGCGGCGTCTTGAACGCTTTTCGCGACGGGTCGTGAAGGATCGCGGCAGGTTTTTGCCGCGACCTCTTCGTTCCGGCTGCTTTGGCTGCAATCGGCTTGTCGATGTCTCGCTTGCCGACGCCTCGAGGCGCGGGGACATGTCCGGGTGCGGGGACGTGCAGGCCGCGTTCGAATCGCAATCAGAATCTGGTTGCAATTCTCACAGAGGCATCGCCGTTTTGCGGGACGCGGGCGCGATAATCTTGGCATCGCCCGGCGACGGCGTAATATCAATTTCCCAAGGCCGAACAGTTGCAGATGTAGTGTAAAGGCCTAATCATGACGCACGCCGAGATCGCTCCTGTCGCACCGGAGGTGGCGCTCCGCCGTCCTGCGGCACTGCAGGCGACGCCGCGTCCGTTTGCGTTCGTTCTCGTCAAGCTGGCGTCCCGCTGCAACATCAATTGCACTTACTGCTACTGGTTTCGCGACGCGCAGGTTTACGAGAAGCCGGCTGTGCTGACGCTGGAAGCGGAGGACGCGTTTTGCCTTCGTCTCGAGGAGCACATTCGCGAATTCAATCTGCCGGTTTTCCTGCTGGTTTTTCATGGCGGCGAGCCGCTGCTGTTTCCGAAGCGCAGGTTTGACGCTCTGCAGAAAAAGCTGCGCGACATAGAGCAACGCACCGGCTGCGTCATCAAACGCGGCGTGACCACCAACGGCATTTTGGTCGATGAGGAGTGGGTCGAATTGTTCAAGACCCACGACGTAGATGTCACCGTCAGCCTCGACGGGCCGGCCGACATCAACGACAAATACCGGGTGGACTTCAAAGGTCGCGGCACGCTGGCGCAGACGCTGCAGGGACTGGAGCGGCTACGCGCGGCCGGACTCGAGCCGGGACTGATCTCGGTTTGCAATCCCGGCACCGATCCCGAGCGCGTTTTGGCCTTTGTCGCCGACGAGCTCGGCATGAAGCAATTCGACATCCTGCCGCCCGACGCGACGCACGCCGACAACCCGCCGCCGATCGCCGACTACTTCATCAAGCTGTTCGACGTTTGGTTCGACAAATACGCCGAAAAAGGCGTGCGCATCGACACGCTCGACGCCATGATCCGCGGCCTGGCCGGGCAGTTGTCGCTCTCCGACACCATCGGCCTGGGCCCGATCGAGACGGTGACGCTCATGGCCGACGGCTCGCTCGAGCCGCTCGATGTGCTCCGCATTGCCGGGGACGGTTCGACGGCGTCGAAAACCCATGTCCGCAGCCACGCCATCAAGGACGTTGAAAACGACCCGGTCTGGCGGGAAGCATTCGAGGCCAGCACCACTTTGTGCGAGACCTGCCAAAAATGCGAATATTTGGACGCATGCGGCGGCGGTCACCTGGCGCAGCGCTGGTCTACCGAGCGCAGGTTCGATAATCCCAGCGTCTATTGCGAGAGTTGGAAGCGCATCTTCGCGCATATCTGGGACCGGATCGCGCCCACATTGACGGTGGAAGTGGCGCCTGTCCCCGATCGCCACTGAGCGCGGCGCGTCGGTGCCGCTGTCAGGCAGCGGCGGTTTGTCTTGGGATAGCGAAGCCGATCAGCAGTATTGCGAGCGCCAGGCCGGCGTGCCCCCAGCTGTCGTTTCGATTGTTCGTGATAAGGTTTTTGCCATCACCCGGTGCGACACTCGCAATCAACCGAAGACCTCGCGCTCCTTGAAATGGAGATCGTTCTGATCGAAATACTGCAGCGACCAGGCATCGTCGACATAAAGAAACATACTGTGCGCAACCGCGGCCTGCTGTATCAGTTGCGGCTGCTTGTCGACCGGCCCCTTTTTGCCGTTCCCTTTGGAAACCAATGCTGACGCCGGCTTCTGTTTGACCGATTTTGGAGCCTTCTTCGCGGTCGATTTCTTCTTGGCGGATTTCTTCATCGTCAATACCCTTGTGCTGCCGGCTATTTCCTCGCTTTGATATCAGTCCGATGCCATTTAGGTGCGCGTTCGCCGGCCTTTCGCGCGTGCCGCCTTCTTCTTGGACGGCGCTTTCTTCGCAGCCGCCGCCGCCTTCTTCTTGGACGGCGTCTTCTTCGCGGCCGCCGCTTTCTTCCTGGGCGGCGCCTTCTTCACAGCCGCGCCCGCTTTCGTCTTAGGCGACGCTTTCTTCACGCCCGAAGCCGCCCCCGCTTTCTTCTTCGGAGCCGCCTTCTTCGGATTGGCCATGCGATCGAGAAAGTTGTAGTGATCAACGAGTCCCAGGGCCTCGATGGCGAATGCCGTGGCTACATCAGCGTCGTGGATCGCGAGCAGGTTATCACCATTCGCAGCTTCACCACCCGACGCCAAGTTTGAGGAACCGCAATATACCACCGGATCATTGCCGTTCAGGCCGCAGACCACGAATTTGTCGTGAATTTCGTGTCCCGGGGGGCTCGGCACCTGGTCGAATGGCGGCGGCAGAGTGACTTGGCCGGGCTTGCCGGTAACCTGAACCCCACTGGCCTGCGCGGGCGAGTAGAGGAAAATGCCGGTGGGCGCGTCCGAGATGCCGTAGCTGTACACTGACTGCGTCGCGTGGAGATCGCCGAGCGTCTTGTAGACAGGGCTCTGGCTCCCGGTAAGCTGCATCACCGCAAAAAGCACGTTGCCTTTGGCCGAATGCGTCTCCTGCACGATGCGATCGGAGATGCCGCCAAGAATTTTATCCACGTCCGCCTGCGCATGCGGCGAAAATGTAATGTCCATTTTCGGCACGAAACCGGCTTGAGAGCTGTAGGGCTGAGTGGCGAGATTGGTATTGCTGAATGCGGCGGCCGCCGCCTTGTTCGGCGGCTTGTTGTTACTCAATATCTGCCAGCTTTTCTCGAAGACCTGATCGTAGCGCCCGGCGACGTTGGCATCCTGAAAGACCAAAACGTGATTGGCGTTCACGTAAAGCCCGGTCAAGGAAAAGTTCGTGGAGCCGGTGAGGACTTCGATGGCGCCTCCCGCGCTCCTCGAGACGATAAAAATCTTGTCATGCGAGAAGCGTGCGAACGCTCCGCGTACGATGTCGGACGGATCTTTTTTCCGTTGCTTAAAAAGATCGGTGAACTGGTCTTCCGGCGTCTTGACGTTGGCCCCCCCTTGGGTGACGTGCAAAGACGCGTTGTCCAGAATGATGCGCACCCGTCCCTGCGCCGCCAGCGTCAGCAGGATTTTCACGATGTCCGGCTCGTTGAGGTCGTAGGCGAACACCTTGAGCGTGAGGCTCGGATCGTTGACCACCCTGTTGAGCACATCAAGGATCTGCTCGCGCGCGGTCTCACCCATCCAGTTGTAAATTTGCGCGAAGGTTACGGGCTGTCCGTTGTTGTCTGTGCCGGCCTGCGTGTTGGTGTCGAAATCCAGCTGCTTGGTCTTTGGCACGACCGGCGTGTTTTTTCCGAAGTGATGCACATAGGCTTGCGACTGCATGTACCCCCGGGTAAATCCGAGCGTAATCGCGCTTTTTTTGAACGGCCCGACCGGCACTGTCACCGCGACACTCAGGGCGGAGTCCAGCGCTTGCATGGAACCGCTGGAGTCAAAGTAGCGCGGAGTGACCGTGTAGGTGTAATTGCCAAGCGCCGGCGAAAGCCCTTGATGGGCCGTGCCCGGATAATGGGTCCAGCGGTATTTCTGGATCGGAGCATTCACGGTAGAGTTAGGCGTCTCGCCCGCGACCTGCTTGTGTTTGCTGGGATCTTCAAACTGAAGATTGTTTTGCAAATAATAGCCGGGCACTTGTCCGGGTGGCTGGCAAAAGACTGTGAAACCCGCAAGTTTTTTGGCGTTGTCCTGGCTCGAGAAGTTGAAGGCCAACAGGGTCTTTTTGTCACCAACATAAGCCTTCACGGAAAAGGCGTTCTTGCTCGCTGGTACGAAAGACATGGAAATGACCTCATAAAGAGTGGCTTAGCCCTCGCCAACTGAGATTGATGCACTCCAAACCCCTAGAGCGGGATGAGTTGTGGTTCGATCGGCGTCCCGCTCTAGCTTTTTGTTTGAGCATGATCTTTTTCGGAAAACCGGATTCCACTTTTCGGATCATGCTCTAACCCATTCGGGCCGGGAGTACTTGCGACGCACGTCACAGGCAAAGATTCAAGCCGGCCCCAACGGGCGATACGGAGGCCGCTATCCCGCCGCCAGTTGGCGAGAGTAGAATCAATGGCCTTGTGCGGCGTCCTACCGTTGATGTTTTGGATCTTGGCTTCTTCGTTGGCCCATCGCCATAGGTCTGCGGAAACAATGCTGCCGCAATGAGGACCGCGGGCAACCGACATCCGCGCGCGCATGCGCTCTTCCGCACCTGGCCGGTGCGGCTCCTCCCCGTTCGAGCTCGTGTCTGAACGTTTCTGAATTAAAGCTGAGAAGTGATTATCAACGGTTGTGTGACCGCTTGTCAAACTCTAAAATTGAATTGAATGCCACGACGATGGCAGCCGGCGGTTTTGCGAATTTCCCTCGCTCCGATAGCGGCGGAATCGTTTTCGCATATTTTTGCTCAACGCAGCCGCGATCATGACCGAGACTGCAATAGCGGTCATTCTTGCTACAGCGCGTTGAACAGTGCCAATTGGTGCCCGTGGAGGGAATCGAACCCCCACTCCTTGCGGAACACGATTTTGAGTCGTGCGCGTCTACCAGTTCCGCCACACGGGCATCGCGGCTGTTCTATAACTTCCAATGCCTTCCGGGCAAAAGGAAAAATCGAGGCGCGCGTTCCGCGCGCATCGGGCGGAAAAGCCGCGGCAACGTGAACGGCGCGTGATCGGCCGGCCTTGCATCTGCCCGCAGGATCGGCACATTGGCGCGTCGGCGGCCTCAAGCAGGATGTGCAGCGATGACCGACGTGGCAATGAAGGCGAGCTGGAACGAGCAAATCCGCCGCGATCCGGCCGCAGCAGCGGCGCTGGTGGTCTTCGTCGGCAGCGCGGCAACCATCCTCGGCGCCTGGTACTTCCAGTATGTGCTGAAGCTCCCGCCCTGCCCGCTCTGCCTTGAGGAGCGGTTGCCGTATCACATCGTCATTCCGCTCTCGCTGCTGCTGGCGATCGCCGCAATCGTGCGCGCGCCGCGCGCCCTCATCGTCGTCGGTTTTCTAGCGATCATTGCGGCCATGCTGATCAGCGCGGCACTCGGCGCCTATCACGCCGGCGTCGAATGGCGCTGGTGGCCCGGCCCCACCGACTGTTCCGGCCCGATGACCGATTTCACGACCAACGGCCCGCTGCTCAAGCAATTGCAATCGATCCACGTGGTGCGCTGCGATGAAGCCGCCTGGCGGTTCCTCGGCCTTTCGCTGGCGGGCTATAACGTTTTGATCTCGCTGGCATTGGCGGCGATTGCCGCGCTCGGCTTGATGCGCAGGGAGCCGGCGTGACATTTCGGATGCCCGTGATGGCGATCACTTTTTGCACGATCAGAGATTGTTTAACGTTCAGTAGCGGGGCACCAATCCTTTTTGCGTGTCAAAGAATTGTCGGGTGGCCCCGATATCGTGGCTAGCTTCGTTGCATTATGCCGCTCGCGCACAGCCGGCGGCTCACCTTTCGGCAAACCCCGAAGGGCGAAGGAAGGGAGTAGGCTTATGAGCATTCTTGGACGAATCGTATCAAGCATTTTCGGACATGCCAGTGCGGCACCGGCCTCTGGCACGGCGGCGGCACCAGGTTCGCCAGCGAAACCCGCCGCATCGGCGCCCTCGTCGTCGGCCGCGCCTGCTTCCACAGCCAAGCCCGGCACGCCGGTGGACGTCACCTCAATTCTCGACAAGCTTGCCGCGAGCAACAAGGAGAAGCTCGACTGGCGGCGTTCAATCGTCGATCTGATGAAGCTGCTCAATCTCGATTCGAGCCTTGGGGCGCGCAAAGAGCTTGCCGAGGAGCTTCATTTTACCGGCGACAAGAACGATTCGGCGTCGATGAATATTTGGCTCCACAAGCAGGTCATGGTGAAGCTTGCAGAGAACGGCGGCAAAGTGCCGGACGAATTGCGGAAATAACTACAAATCTGCCGGTCTCCGGTACAAATAAACAGACAAATTTTCCGGTGCCGGGCGTTAGCCTCTGGCAGGTCCGGAGCGCTTTGACTAGACTGACGTCTCGGTTGTGCGGGTGGCGCGCAGGCTATCGGCATCTGCGCGTGCAGACGCCGCGTGAGACGAGTTCCGCGTACGCTTATTGCATCTTGCGTCTACAGATCCGCGCGCATGGAGGCCGAAATGGGCTTGCTGGACAATCTGGGACTTGGCGACATGCTCAAGAGCTTGTTGGGCCAGGGCGGCTCGAGCGCTTTGCCGGCGCTGATCAATGCGGTGCTGGCGAAGACCCAATACCATGATCTTAACGGGCTCGTTGCCGCTCTGCAGAAGGGCGGCCTCGACGCCCAAGTGAAATCCTGGCTCGGCCCCGGCGCCAATCTGCCGATTACCGAGGAGCAACTGAAAGCGGTGCTCGGCAACGCGCAGGTGCAGGATTTTGCCCGCCATCTCGGATTGCCGGTCGATCAGGCGCTCAAGACGATGGCGCAATATTTGCCCGAAATCGTCGATAAAGCGTCTCCGGACGGCGTCCTGAAAACAACGTAACCGCATACATGCGTTTTCTCGTGAATTGCTCTGACTAGGGAGAGGACCAATGAAGATCTACGCAATCGTTGCCGCCGTGTTTTGTCTGACCGCCACCGCTGCGTTGGCGGAAGACAGCTGTCAGGTCCAGGCCACCGGCAAGAGTTTGCACGGCGCCGCACTGACTAGCTTTGCGAAAAAGTGCTGCAAGGATCAGGCTGCGGCGCAGAAACTGCACGGCGCCGCACAGACGAGCTTCACCAAGAAGTGCCTCTCGGACGCGACCGGCTCGTAAGCGTTTTGTTATAACCGCGTTTTACGCAGTCGATCTTTGCACAGGAGAATTGCCTCCATGAAACCGGCTTTATTGATCGCCTCCGGCGTTCTTCTCGCGGCCTTTGCGCCCGCCCTCATCTCCGCGCCGGCGCAGGCCAAGACCATGAAGGAGTGCGCCGCCCAGTGGCAGGAGATGAAAACGTCCGGCCAGACCGGCGGCATGAAATATCGCGACTTCAGCAAACAATGCATGTCGGGAGAAGCGCCTGCAGCCGCAGCTCCGCCGCCGCCGAAACCGGAAGCCGCTTCGCCGCCGCCCGCCGCCGAACCGGCAGCGAAGCCGTCCGGCGGTCGCGCCGCCATGGTGGCCCGCATGCGGGCCTGCGGCGCCGAGTGGAAGAGCGCCAAGGCCGAAGGCAAGGTGCCTGCCGGCCAGAAGTGGCCGCAATTCTGGAGCGAGTGCAACAAGCGCAAGAAGGCGGAGGGGATGTAAGGCTCCGCCAGCCTCCGACGGGCCGGGGTGATCTTTTGACCGGTTGACTTGGCTGACTTGGCCGCAGACGCGAGCGGCCAATCAGAGTGGACGCCCGGCGGGATCAAACCCGCGGCCGCTCGCTATCCATGATGATGCGCATCGCCGCACTGGCTCTGATATTCGCAGAAGCTTTCTGGGGTCCGGCCGCCGCCAAAGACCCGACGGATGCGGACTGGATGATCCGCATGATGGTCTGCACGCAGCAGAATTCGCCGAATATGGAGGTCTACCTTCCGCAATCGATTGTGTTCGGCAAAAAACCGCTTGCGGAGGCGCTGGCGCGTCCGGTGATCGGCTATTACACGCTCGACCTCAGCGACGCGAACAAGGGCAAATCGCTCGAACCGGTGAAGGTATCCATGAGCGCGGACGGCAAGACCGTCATCGTCAACCAATATACGCGCGGCCTGCCGCCAACGCGCATTCCAGTGGGTGGCGGCACGGTCGACTTTGACCACCGCTTCGCCACTGAAGCGAAATGCGGCCCCTTCCGGCACCAGGATCCGAACTACGGGCAATGACGGCGCAGGGCTTCGGCCACCCTCGCCGGTGCTATCGCAGAAAGCCTCGCGGACGGGCGGACCAAGTTATTGATTTTTGCGGGTGGTCGATGGTGGGCGGTAGAGAAGTCCAACATCGGGCGAGATCAAGGACTTACAGAAGGTGCGGGTAGAAATAGCCTCTTTGAGCGCAAACGAGGATTTCTCCCCTGTCCGCACCCAGCGATTGGGCTGTCATGTGCGGCGGGATTGCCTTAGCCGCCCTGCCGGCAGCGGCCCGCGCGCCTTGGCGGCCGAAGACCGAACGTTCGAGCTGATGTCATGACCATTCCCTCCGAGGAGACTGCCCGTTCGCCCGCCGCCGAACGGATGCGCCGTCACAGGGAAAGCCGACGGGACGGCCTGCGCTGTTTGACAATCGAGTTGCGCGTCACAGAAATCGAGGCCCTTGTGAGGATCGGATTGCTAAAAGCAGAAACGCGTAACGATCAAAATGCAATCCGCGAAGCATTGTATGAATATCTCGACCAAACATTTCGCACCCTCACTGGCCGCCTGCGCTAATGCCAAAGCCTCCAATCGCCTTTTGGCTATTTATGGCTATTATAGCAGACATGAATCGCGGAGGATCGAAACCGGGAGAACGTCGCGGCGGCCGTAAAAAGGGATCGCTGAATAAGGCGACCATTGAGCGTGCTCTGATGGCCGAACGCGAGATCGCGACCGCCAGCGAAACCAGGCAAAAACTCGCCAAGGACCATCTCGAGGAACTGGTCGACTTCTACGCTCGGATGTCCATATCGGAGCCGGATGAAGTGGAGAAATGGTCGAAGCTGAGGATGGAAGCCGCATCACGCCTTGCCCCATACCAAAGCCCGAAGCTGGGCGTCGTCATGATCGAGCCCCCTTCAGAGCAAGACCGACTAGCGCAAATGACCGACGAGGAACTGATAGCCGCTCTCAACAGCAAGGCCGATGCATTGGGCGTCGAGATCACCATCAAGCCGAAAGGCCGGCGGCAATTGACATTGGTGCCAAATAACAAGTCAGAAGAATGTGATGGATGAGCCGTCAAAGTCCTGGATACGTGGCGCGCACGCGCGTGATTGCGCTCATAGATCTCCTCGAGGCGGCCGACCGCTGCTGTGGCATTAGTGAAAGCTTCTGTCGCGATGCGTGGCGGAGTCAGGATGCTTGGTGCAGGGTGCATGTGCTCGACAGGATCGAGGGCAGGTTTTGAAGAATGCCTGGGGCAGGTTATATTTGGGGCTACCAGGTTTGAAAACAGGTTAGAAGTGCGCGGTAACCGAACAGGCAGGGGATGGTTCGTAAAGGGGCACAGCGGAAACCCTTCCGGTCGGTCGAAAAACCCTCCGTCGGAATTCGCTCCTAATACCGACGATCCAGACGGTGCAGATCGTCGGACCGTTGGCAACCTGGTGGTCGAGGCCCGCAAGTATTCTGGCTTGGCGGTCGACACCTTGGTGGAACTTACGAAGAACACTCACACGGATTCGACGCGCTACGCCGCCGCGACGGCGCTTTTAGACCGCGGCTATGGTCGCCCAGCGCAGTCCCTGGACCTGCATCTATCGGCCGATGCGATCACGAAACGGCTCAGCGACATGACCGACGCTGAACTCGCCGCCCTCGAACAACGAATAATTGCCGCCGCACCGATTGTGCTGGAGGCAACTGCGGACGTGTCGGACGATGCAGGCGACGTCGAGGATTCCCCGCCGGATGCCCCTGCGTAACACCCGCTGACTAAGATGTCGCCCGCGTTGGCAGCTGTGCGCCTCGTCTCCTCAAGGGCAGCAAGCCAAATGCAGCTGCATCAGCGCCACACATCCCTAAACCGCGTCGGACTTAACTCCGTGTAGCGCGCGGTATGTTGGATCGCACGGTGGCCGAGCCAGTCCTGGATTAGCCGTGTGTCATGACCCGTATTGGCCAAGGCATAGCCGCAGGCGTGGCGCAGCATGTGAGCATGGACCCCGAACGGCAGCTTGGCGCGCTCGCCAATGGTTTTCACGAGGCGGTTGACGGCGTCCGCCGTGAACGGCCCCCCGCGCTCAGTCTCGAAGACGAACGCGCCCGTCGTATTCCGCTGCAGCTCGCGCAGCATGCGCAATTCATCGCCCCGGATAGGGTGAACCGCGGGCTTACCGTTCTTTGCCTACGCACGTGCAGCGCCGGATTGCGACCCCATTCGACTTGCGACCATTCCAGGTCGGCGATTTCGACGGCCCGCAAACCGTGGCGAAAGGCCACGAGGATCAGCGTGGCGTGGCGGTGGCCGTGGCGCCCAAGCTACGTGGCCGCGATCAACTTCTCGACCTCGTCAGGCGTCAGGTATTCGCGGGTGCGCATCTGAGCATTCGGCCTTCGTGTCGGCACTTTCCGAAAAATGTTGTTAGGCTCGACCACCCGCAGGTTCGGCGCCATAAGCATTTTCCCCCATCCCAATAGTGACTTACGGAACCATGTATGTTCTTCGGAAAGTCCGACAGGGAAAAATTCGGGGTGAGTCAACGCCGCAGGCTCCGCGCACCGTGCGATGTACTGTGACCCGCCGCTAGACGCCGGTAAGGTCTTGTTAACTGTCCCTCAATACGTTCCGTGAATCACTTTGTCCCAAAAGTTTCGAAGGCCGCCATAGGTCTACCGACCTTGAGTCAAAGGTCGCGACGAAAGGGACTGGCATGCGCGTATTGCTTATTGAAGACGATAGCGCGGCTGCGCAGTCGATTGAGCTAATGCTCAAATCGGAGAGCTTCACCGTCTACACCACCGATCTCGGTGAAGAAGGGATTGATCTTGGCAAGATCTACGACTACGACATCATTCTTCTCGACCTCAATTTGCCGGACATGTCTGGCTTTGAAGTGCTGCGCAGCCTCCGCATTTCGAAGGTCAAGACGCCGACCCTAATCCTTTCCGGCCTCGCGGGTATCGAGGACAAGGTCAAGGGATTCGGCGTCGGCGCGGACGACTACATGACCAAGCCATTCCACCGGGAAGAATTGGTCGCGCGCATCCACGCCATCGTGCGACGCTCCAAGGGTCACGCCCAGTCTGTCATCCAGACCGACGACCTCATAATCAACCTCGATACCAAGACCAGCGAAGTCGACGGCGCGCGCGTGCATCTTACCGGCAAGGAGTACGCGATGCTGGAGCTCCTTTCGCTGCGCAAGGGGATGACGCTTACCAAGGAAATGTTCTTGAACCACCTCTATGGTGGAATAGACGAGCCTGAAGAGAAGATAATCGATGTGTTCATGTGCAAGCTGCGCAAGAAGCTAGCTAACGCCTCGGGCGGCAAAAACTACATCGAAACCGTGTGGGGTCGTGGTTACGTGTTGCGGCACCCCACTGAAGAAGCGGTGAAGATATCAGCCTGACGCTTCGGGTTGACGCCGAACTTGTTCAACAGAATTAGCCCCTGAACTTCGTTTGCTGCGAGACAGCAATACGTCTGGAATCGGGGCAAAGCGGAAGTGCGAGGCGGCCCTCAAAACGTCGCTAGTGATCCGCGCGATCGTCAACGCCGCCCGTTCGGTGCGCATCCTAAACCGCATGACTGCCGAGGAGGCAAAGCTACCCAAGATCGGTGCCGAAGACCGCAGGCTTTATTTGCGGGTCTCTCGCGACAAAGTTAATCTCGTACCCGCCGGCAAGGCCATGTGGGTGCATCTAGTGGACTGACTCTAACGTTTGCTTCCCCCGTTTGACAGCGGCGAGCACGCGTTTTGGGTCGGCGGTCGGTTTTGCTCGCTAGACCCGTCGCCTCGTTATTTTTGCTCGACGCCGCTTTCACTGCCAAATAATGCACAAATTACGATGCCTCAGCCAAGCGGGCTATCTTTCTAGATGACTGGAATCCGCTCTAGGATTAGCCACTTGCGCCAGTTTTGCCTTGCCTCGGCAGCTTTGACGCCACTATTTGTTAGGCGAATAGAAACAGACGAGTTGTAGTTTCCTCAACCGCCCCAAAAGGTATTCGCGATGACCGCGTTCGCCACTGTTTACTCCCGGCGATTTGGTTGCAAGTACCGTGGAAAAAAAGCGCGGCGGACGGCCGCGGGCATAATGCTATTGTGGGCAAAGGTGGGATTCGTCCTTACCGCTGGGTTCATCGGCGTTGTAATGGGGCTGAATTCCCGGGAGTCCGACGCGTCGCGGCTTGCTGGGGCCGCCCTGTTCCTCCACCAAACACGGGACACCAAAGTTGACTCAGCCAAACCCCAGGATTCGGCTCCACGGCGTGCCGCTAAGGTGGCCGCGATTAAGCGGAAGGCCACTCCTGAGGCTGCTAAACGGGCGGCCAACCTGGTCGGAAATTAGGACCCAATCGGAAATACGCGTTCTCCCACCCGCCTGAGGCTCCGCCGTCAATAACGGGGCCTTTCTGTTGGCGCAACCGGCACTCAGTCCAAACGTTGATCTCTGGGGCGGTTTCGTCCCCGTCACCCCCTGGAAGGGCTCCGCTCCCCTCCAAATCCCCCGAGTAGCGGGGCCCTTCCTTGGCGTCGGTGCGCGACCCTCTCCCGGTTTATGGGAACATCTTTCAAACGACAACCAGCGGGGGTAGCTTGATGAGCGGGGCGGTGTGCCATTCGGTGCTGCGATGGAACGCCAAGAGCCGCCGCAATCGGAATTCGGGCTGGGCGACGCCGTGTTTCTCGCCGCCGCTGCCATAGCGATCTGCTTTCTCGCTGCGATAGTGGTCGTGGGCTATTAGGAAGATCGCACCGGCCCGCGCCTCATGTCGTCATGTGCTCGCGGCCACCGATGCAGCGCGCTCAAGGCGTGCCCACCGCGTAACATCACTATTCAATTCACATTGTTCATGAAACGATGAAGCTCATCCGCAGTATTCCCGCGCTTGGCGCAATACCGGAGTTGCAGGTGTTCTACTGTCCGGGAATGTGACACGGTTGAAGGCGTCGATCGGGGGCGCCTTTCTACAGGGATCGAATGAGAATTACGGTCTCAGTCCCTAAGACCTGGCGGCGACGGGCAGTCCGCAAAATGGAAAGCCCCGGCCGTTGTCGCAGTTCGGCCGGGGCTGAAAGCTTTATCCAGACCAAGATGCGAGAGCACCCTGCCGCGACCTCATTTAGGCAAGTCCTTCGCACGAGGACGCCTCTCTGGACAAAGCGAGCGCCGACATCGTGGGAACGAAAAACCCCGGCCAGTGCATCTGACCGGGGCGAAGTTTGCTCGTCCGGAAAGGGAGAAACACCATTCGGAGTAAGCCGCTGCCGGGGGTCAATCACCCATTAGGGCCGAGCGCCAGCCCGTCCCGCAAATGCGAGCAGCCGCCCTTAATTCGGCCAGCAGCGCCCGCCTTCCGGTCCTAGGTGATATCCCCGCGGGCAAGCGCGTCCTCTCGCCATCGGATGACACCGGCCCTCTGGTCCTCGCCACCAGCCCGGCCCACATCCTTCCGCCACAGGCACGATAAAGCGGTCAGGTGTGGCAATCGTGTTGGGGCCGGCATTGGCAATCGTCGCGAGGCTGATCACCACCACGGTGCCGAGAAGTAATCGTCCATCGAATTTGCTCCAATCGTTGAGCCGCCCCATTTCGATCAGAACGGTTTGGCGATGAACAGCGGCTGAATGCATGATCGTCCGAACGCTTACAGAACGGTGAGCGCGGCAGCGCGGCACTGATCGGCACAGCCCAAAATTCGGGGCGCCTCTCCTATTTCGCTATTCACTCTTCGGCGCCGGCAATGCCGCCAAATCCAGATAGCCGCCATCGACCAGCACTGCCAGATCGCGCATGATCTCCTCGCGTAACTCGGCGGCAGTCGTCCGATCGTTGAACCGCACCGGATCGTTCGGATCGCCTGCAAGCGTGATCGCCTTTAGCCGCGGATGCCGATAAGGCGCGATCTTCTCCGCAATCGCCGCTGCCTCCTTCAAATCGGCATCAATTTCCCCTTGCTTGCCATTGATTTGCTTTAGCATAAGTGCCCGAGCGTAAAACTGCCGCATCGTGTATTCCAGCACATGCATGCAATCCACGAACTCCTCGGGCCTGCCCATCCCTTCTTCGGCCTCGCGAAGTATCGTGCGGCGGTTCTTGCTGCCTTTTGGCCTAGCCATGATATTTCCAGTCGGAAATGCGCGTGATTTCAGTCAGCGTTGGTGACGGATACGATTAGAATACG
The DNA here is from genome assembly GCA_963845075.1 of uncultured Alphaproteobacteria bacterium. GTDB lineage: Bacteria > Pseudomonadota > Alphaproteobacteria > Rhizobiales > Xanthobacteraceae > BOG-931. The sequence goes on from CAWJRE010000002.1 coordinate 232,945, forward strand.
TCATTTTCCGAGATGTTGGACAAGCGAAATCGAACCCGAGATTAGCTGCACTCGAAATAGCAGCGCGGAGCCATCTGGAAAGCAAAAAAGCAGTGCCAAGTAGTCAGTTGTCATGGCGGTCGATAATTTCCTCTTGGCCGGCGCCTTCGCCGGCCGACGCCGATGGCTCACCGCTCCTGACTGCTGCCGGTCTTTGGGATGAATGGAAGAAACGCGAGACCGGAGAGCGGCTAAAGTGCTGCACGATGATCGTCGGGGAGCCCAACAAGTTCGCTGCGCACATCCATGACCGGATGCCCGTGTTTCTCAGCGGGGATCAATTTGCACCATGGCTGAGCGGGGAGGCAGGGACGGAATACCTGAAGCCAGCCCCGAACGACTATCTGCAACGCTGGCCCGGATCGAAGCGGGTCAATAGCTCGAAGGCGGATGCTGATGATGCGAGCCTAATCGAAGCGCTGCCGTCGGCAATTGCGTAATGGCGATTTCCTCCGAAGGAATTGGCGAAGGCGTATCTTTGATTGTCGGGAGCTTCAGTGCGTGCAACCGCCGTTCAATGTCTTCGTAAAAGTGGATGCAGAACGCTTTGGTGCATAGCGCCAGGAAGACCATGCTGGCACCAATGTCAATCGCTTTGAAAACTTATCGCGTCATTACCCTTGAACGCACATAAGTGCTCTAAAGTTCGAAATAGTTGGTGAGGGGTGTTGGGTTAAGAGTTTCGAGATGTTTCGCGCTGATATTTGGGGACCAACGGTAAACAGTGCCTGTCGTCCCAGCGATGGCTACCTACAAGCCGCGAGCGAAGTTGAGGGTTCGGCAGCGGACCCAACGGCTAGAATTGTGTGGTTTGGTTCGAAGCTTGAGTTGTTCCGTCCGTCTTAACGACCTCAAGACCACCCAACGTCACCGAGCAAGGCTGGCCTTGGCTCTGAGACATCATCAAAGCGTTCTGGTGAACCCTCTTCACGAGAACCTCAAAGAGCTATTCGCCATTAGTGGCTTTGGGTGCGTAACGTCGGTAACCGTCACGACACTCAGCGGCAAATCCGACAGCTAATCCGTTACATCATCCCGCGGCTAAACGTCCGATGGCACGCTGCTAGGCAAACGAATGAACAAGGTCTTTCAGCAACGCGCAGCGGCAAAATTAGTGGTCAACCGCAAGCTCCCGGGGGTTCTGCAAGTCGCCACTTGTAGGCTTGCTAGCGAATAGCCTCAGGCACTAGCGAAGGCGCATCGCGGAAGGGCGAGTTGTAATAATAATTGCCACCCGACTGGTCCTGCGGCTCGTTGCGAGCCACCACGCGATCGCCGCCATCGCGGAGGGTAATTACGCGATCGGGGTTCTTTGCGACCGACGCCTCATAAAGTTTCGAAGCAAGCTTCAGCCGAGCCGTGAGCTTTCGCTCCGAAAAGGAATTCGGTGTTTGAGAAACGGTCATGAAGCGGCCCCATACCTTCTAGAAGAGCACCTAATGCGCCTAGTCGATTAGGATTGTTTTTGTTCCAGCCGAACCGGGGCTAACGCTAAAATTTCCAGCGGTGTGGCCGATACAACACACACCCATCGCATCTTGCGGGTTCAGCACGAGACTACCTCAACGCGCCAGTCGATGCCTGGATGGTCACGTACAATGCCGGCTTCGTGACGTCCGTTACGCCCGAGGACGGGACGGACATATCCTCCCGCTCGGTATCGAATGCCTTTCTGCAGTCAGTCGCTCTGACGCGCACGATGGACTTTTGGGGTCGCGCGGGCGGCCTTTCGATCGTCGTGCCCTACGCTTTCGCGAATACGAGTTCGAGCACGTTTCAGGCGAGCACGAACGGCGTTTCCGATGTCGCCTTCCTTTGGCAGATAAACATCTTCGGCGGCCCCGCGCTCACACGCGAACAATTCCGCGCGTTTGTTCCGCAGACATTTTCGAGCTTCCATCTCTACATCGGAACGCCGCTCGGCACCTACAATCCGACCTCGCCGATCAATCCGAGCGCGAACCGCTGGATGGTCTCGCCCACAATCAACTATAGCTATACGCCCGACCGTGGCTGGACGTGGATCGAGACGTATTTCACCGGGCAGTTTTTCACCGACAACGACAGTTTCTTTGTAAACGGGGCGCGAACGCTCGCACAAAATCCGATCTTCCGCGCGGAAGAACATATAAGCCGTAATCTGACGGGCAGGCTCTGGCTGTCGGCCGACGCTTATTACAATGCCGGCGGCGAGACGAGCATCGATGGAACGCCCCAAGACAACGCCGCGAGCACGCTGCGCCTCGGAGCCGGCATGGGACTGCGTTTGTGGCGCGGCGGCGATTTGGGACTCAACTACGAGCGCGTCGTCGCCAAGCCCGCAGGCGAGCCGGATTCTCAAACCATCCGCCTCAAACTCGACAATTCTGGTGAACCCGATGTGGTGATGGTCCGCCGCTTCGAACGCGCAACTCCCAACGCAACTTCGCCATTCGCCAGCGAGACCGCGTATATCCAACCAACTTCGACCTGAGCGATAGACGACAGTCAACGAAACAGGAGAAGACGATGGAACGGAAAGCCCTGGAACGTCGCACCGTCCTCAAGGGCGGCGCGGCCGCGTTCGGCCTGATCGGGAGCGGCGCATCGGCGGCGACCATGCGCTGCGAAACCGGCTGCGGGCGAGGCGGCACAGTCGCAACTGCCGGAACAGATCCTCACCGCCGTCGAGCGCTTTCGCGCGACCATTCCGGACGATTTCGAGCCCGACTATGTCGAGCACGCAGTCATTCCGTTTTTCTTGACCAGCGTTCTACGAAGGCGAGCGGCCTATGCTGCCAATGATTGACGTCAATTTCAGCAAGGAAAATGCGCTACCCTACGATCTCTGGGGCCTCATCTATCACGATTGGAGGCCGACCCCCGAGGAAGGCGTGACGGTCTTTCTGCAGGGCCTGGAAAAGCGGGGCGATAACAACCTGCGCAAGCGCATCTATTTTTCCGGCGTGACGCCCGATCTCTACAAGCCGATATACGGCGCCAAGGTCGCCGCCTTTTTCGACAAGATCCTGGATCAGCAATTCGCCAACAAGCCCTTCATGCGGCATTACCTCGATTACTATTTCGATCTTTACTGGGACCTTCACCTCGGCGTCACCGGCGACGACATTCCCTTCGAGGTGCGGCAGATCGGCGAAGCATTCAATACCGTGCTGGCCTACCGCAATCCGCTGTTGCCGATCACTCACGACAACTACATGAAGGTCCGCGAGCTGCTCGAACTTCTTGAAGTCATGGATCGACGAACGCATCGGCGACATCCAATCCGGCAAGATGAAAAACCCGGAAAAGACCATGGCTTGGTACTGGCTGAAGAATGCCGGCGACGGCAGCCACTTCGGCAAGAAGGACGTCGTCTTTGAGTGCTTCCACAATTTCGTCGCGCTCAGCCAATGGGGCAACACGATTTTCGGCATCATGTCGCGGCTCGCCGAAGACGGCGGCGATCCGGCCGTGCGGGCGTCCTTTCAGAAGACCATGAGCGGAAATTTCGATGCGGCCGGCGGCGCGCCGTTCACGCCGCTGGAGCTGTTCGTCATGGAATTGTTCCGCATGATCTCGCCGAACGGTGGCAGCATCTCGGTCATCCGTGACGCCCGCGCCAGCGCCTACGGCGCGTCGCCGCAGCAGCGCTTCGGCTTGCCCTTGCAGCGACACAGCTACGTGAGCACGCCGCACAACCAGCACCAGCTTCGATCCGGTCCACTGGAAGGATCCGAACACGTTCGATCCGCAACGCTATCTGCGCGTTCCCACCAGTGGGCAGGTCAACGACGACAAGTGCCGGCAGATCGGTTTGGCACGTTGTCCATTCGACGTCACCAATTTCGAGGTGAAGGACGGGCGCAAGGCCAACATCACCAACAGCGGTTTCGGCACGGTGTTTGCGGTCGTCGACGGCACAGGCCATCCGGTCTGCGATTATGCCGGTTTCGCACCGTTCGGCTTTGGCTATCGCCGCTGCCCGGGCGAGCAATTGACCATCCAGGTCTTCGAGGATTTTCTGCGCAAAGTCTGGCGCGACAAGATCGTGTTTCGCAAGCTGAACTTGGCAAGTCCCGGCCGTGTGCCGATTGGGCCTAATGCCGTTATCCAAGATGATATCGGCTTCACACGATCCACTTAGATCCAGACCCGACGCAGTTTGCAGGGCGGCTGAGAGACCTTTAATTGATATCGCCGAAGCCATCCGGCGACGGCCACTGGCTCAAAGCTCCGGGGTAGTGTCGACCGCCTCAGGCCTCAGCGCGGCGCGCAGGTAGGCGCCGCAGCCTCGGCCCGGGTCAGGTTGGGAGTCAATTAGTGGACGATTGAGGATGCTTCTGGCTGTTGGCGGCAGGCGCGGATATGATCGCCGAGAACTGCGCCGTCGTCCGGTCAATCGGCCGGCCTGAAGCGCGCGAACCACATTGTCGCTTACGCGGGATTTTGAACCGCTGATTTTACGTTGTTAGCGCCGGAGATGTGCAATGACAATGTCTGTTGAAGCAGCCGCGCAAGCCCTGCGCGAGGCAACACGAGCAACAGTGCGGAGGTATTCGATTTGGTATCTCTTACAGGGCGTCCTGATGGTTATCGCTGGAATTGTTGCATTGCTCTACCCTTTTGTGTCGTCGGTCGCCCTCGTTCTTTTTCTCGGTTGGATTTTGATCATTAGCGGCATCGTTCAAGGTATCAGCCTGATTGGCGCGCAAAACGCGCCGAACTTCTGGCTGCAGTTGTTGTCGGCTGTCCTTTCAATAATTGTCGGCGTGCTCTTCCTTCGGCGCCCAGGGGAAGCCGTTGTTACTTTGGCGCTCCTTTTGATTGTCTTCTTCATGGTTGAGGGTTTCGCGAAGGTAGTCTTTTCGCTCATGATCCGGCCGCTACCAAATTGGGGCTGGGTCCTAGCCAGCGGCATTGTTGGAATACTGTTGTCTTTCTATCTTCTGGCCAACCTCAACACGACAGCGGTCTGGCTGCTCGGAGTGTTGCTCGGGATACAGCTTATTTGCGAAGGGGTGGCTCTCAGCTCACTGGCGTGGCAGGTGCGCCGGAGCGCGTAAGCGGCATTCTTCTCGCCCGGCGTAGATTTCATCAAATGTCTGCCGCGCCAGCATCTGCGGCGGTTCGAGAATTCTCGCTGCTACATCTTGCCGCCTTTGCGCTTACACTTCGCCCTGAACTTCTTGCGCTCCTTGCCGTGTAGGTTCTTGGCATTGGCTAGGTCGGAGCAAGCCTTGGAGACCGCTTGCTTGTTGGTAACGCTTGCCGCCCCATGGGCGGCCGGGGGTGGATTTTGCGCCAAAGCGCCACCCGCTCCGATCGCGAGCGAAAAAGCGATTGCCACAAAGACAGTCGATTTCGTCATCATCAGAGTTCTCCTGCTACGTGAAATCATGCAGGCTTACACTATCACAGATGTTGCCGGATCGCCGACGCGCTCGTTCCACAGCAATCGCAACCTGTTCAATCGGCTTCATCGCCGCGCCAGCACGCGCATAACCTGCGTCGCAGACCACGCCCCGGTCCAGCGCGCACAAGTCGCGCGTGCCTCTAGGCGGCCTTGGTGATGGAGCCGCCGGCTTGGTTGTCGACGATCACTGGCGTGTCGAACCAGTTAATCTCCGGCTCCGAGCCGTAGAGCTGTTTTACTCGCGCCTTCCATTCACCGTTGTAGACGGCTTCGGCAGCAGCCCGCGTCTCCCACAGATAGACGCCACCGGCGCGGCGACCGTCCTCACTGCGCAAATAGTATTTGCGTACGAGCCCTTGCAGCCCCTGATATTTGGGCGCGGTCAACTCAAAGGCGCGCGCCGCGTCCTCTAAGCTGATCGGCTTCGGCAGTGAAAATTGGACGATGGCGGTGATCATCGGCGCTCTCCTCCCGGTGCATCGCTTACATTCTAAGGCATGAAGTCGAACACGCGCAGTCGCGAGTACTCCACGAAGAATTTAATCCTATATTGACGTAATCTAAACGAGCAGATTATCAACTCAATCTGCCGGACGGCGTGGTCGTCAAAGGCCGAGAAGCAGCAGCCAAGATTTTCGCAGATTTCGTAAAGCCGCACGATCAGGGTGGTTTGTGCGGCATGAAGTTTTCGCCTGAACAGACTTTCATTGTCGGCGAAACTCTCAACATCCAATGGAAGGCTGAAGCCGACTTCCTTGCTGAACCATACAAAGGCTCCGACGCCTACGAGACCCACGACGGCCTAATGGCTGCGATGGTCAGCACCTTCAAGGGCAGTGACTTGAAGATGAAGAAGTGACGCGGTCGGTCTTTCGTTAGGGGAAATTCCATCCCGGGTGGCCCTTGGGAGAACCTGGGGCCACCTAGCTGGGGCCTGTCGCCGAGGACCGCACCCCCATAGGTCACTGGCGGCGGGGGCGCGCGGGAACGGACTAACTGACACGCCGATCGCCCCCTTCACTTTTGAGCCGCGCGCCTCCATCGACTAACGATGCGCCGCTCGCGCCACCATGGCGACGTGGTTGGCCAATTCCATTCGCAACCTGGGTGGCACCCGACTAAGCGCCTCGACCATAGCCGCACCCTCCCTTGTACACAGGAACTCAATCGCGCGCCGGCTCGCAGCATCCTGCTGTTTCGCCAGAGCGGGCAGGCCGTCAAAGAAGTAACTGATCGGCACGTTAAGCGCGTCGGCCATTTTATACAGTGCGCCAGCACCAACCCTGTTGAGACCGCGCTCGTATTTCTGGACTTGCTGGAAGGTCACGCCGAGTGCCTCACCCAGCGCAGTCTGACTCATTGCCAAAGCCTTGCGGCGTTGTTTGATCCGCCCGCCGACGAAGGCATCGACATCGGTCCTCACCCTGCTCATTATTGCTCCTTGCCAGTTGCACAACAGCTAGAGTGCAATTTCCCCGGCAATCGGTCAAATGAGGTCAGGTTGGAGGGCGTCATCGCCGGTCTGATGGCGCACCGCAGGGCGTAAATCGCCCAGAAAGAATGGGATGCGGGCTCATGCGACGTTGAGACTCAAATCGTCGGGCAAGGCGTCACAGCAGCGCGGACTCTGGACCGTGCTGCACGTCACTGACGTATCACTCGTTCTCCTGATCATGAGCCGCCCCTCACTTGAATCAAAAACGATGGACGATGAACTCCTGCTGAACGCAAATGAAAAGCCCCGGCCAAGTTGTCGCCTCGTAAGGCATGCAACGCTGCGGGACTGCGCCGTCGCTCCGCCCACGGCTTACGTAAAGCAGCCGCTACCCGCGCGGCCAATGCCGGGGCCACCGTGGCGGAGCTTGAGGCGATTTTTGGATGGTCAGGAGGAAGTATGGCGGCGCTTTATACCCGCGCTGCTGATCGACGACGTTTAGCAAGGGGCGCGATGCATAAGCTCGCGAACGACAAGTGAACAAATACTACCCTTACCTAGGTGCCAAAATACCCGCACCTTTAAAATTGCTTACTAAAAACAGAAGCTTAATTTTTCGATGGTGGGCGGTAGAGGGATCGAACCTCTGACCCCTTCCATGTCAAGGAAGTGCTCTCCCGCTGAGCTAACCGCCCTACGAGCGTTTGGGTTTACGTTCGGCCATCGGCACGGTCAAGGCCGCCGTGACCGTCATTCCGGGACCGAGTGCTCATCGTCCTTCCGGGGTGCGGCCGCCAGGCCGCGAACCCGGAATCCATAACCTCAATTCCTGCCAACGATACTCCGCGCGAATTCTGCCTAACCTGAGGTTATGGATTCCGGGCTCGGCCTTTGGCCGCCTCGGAATGACCGCGCGGGCGGGGGCCGCCGCCCCGCGGGGCCCGCAACGACGGCCCTCAGAACTTCACCCGGTCGGCGCCCTTGAGCCCAAGCGTGGCGCGCGCTTCGGCCGGGGTCGCGACTTCAAAGCCCAGCTCCTCGACGATGCGGCGGATCTTCGCCACCTGCTCGGCATTGCTTTTGGCGAGCTTGCCGGGGCCGATATAAAGCGAATCCTCGAGCCCGACGCGGATGTTGCCGCCCATCATCGCGGCATTGGTGCCGAAATTCATCTGGTGGCGGCCGCCGGCGAGCACCGACCAGTAATACTCCTTGCCGAACAACCGATCGGCCGTGCGCTTCATGAACAGAAGATTGTCGAGATCGGCGCCGATGCCGCCGAGAATGCCGAAGATGAGCTGCACGAAAACCGGCGGCTTGAACATGCCGCGATCGATACAATGGGCGAGGCTGTAGAGGTGGCCGACGTCGTAGCACTCGTGCTCGAATTTGATGCCGTGCTCCTGGCCGAGCAACTTGGAAATCTTCTCGATGTCGCGAAACGTGTTGGGGAAAATGTAAGCGTCGGAATTGGTGAGGTAGCCCTCCTCCCAATCGTATTTCCAGGTCTTGTAGCGCTTCGCCATCGGGTAGAGCGCAAAATTCATCGATCCCATATTGAGCGAGCACATTTCAGGCGAAAGCTGCTGCGCGGCGGAAATGCGCTGCTCGACGGTCATGGTCACGGCGCCGCCGGTCGTGATGTTGACCACCGCGTCGGTCGCCTGCTTGATGCGCGGCAGAAACTGCATGTAGACGTTCGGATCCGGCGAGGGGCGCCCGTCCTTGGGATCGCGCGCGTGCAGGTGCAGAATGGCGGCGCCCGCATTGGCGGCATCGATCGCTTGCGTGGCGATCTGATCGGGCGTGATCGGCAATGCGTCCGACATGGTCGGCGTGTGGATCGAGCCGGTGATCGCACAGCTGATGATGATTTTGTTGGCCATCGACGTTTCTTTCCCTCTCAGAGCGACGCGCAGCGGTTGGACAAGCGATACATTTCTGCCAGCGCGGTGTCATATCCCGCCTTCGCCGCGCCGGCCACTAATATCGCGCAGCAGCCCAATTCTCCACCGCTCCCGGGCTCGCGCCGGCGCGCCTGGGAGAGGGCCGAATTCCACCGGCACAGCACCGCAACTGCACATTGAAATCAAAATTTTGCCGCCTGGCTGGGCTTCCATGGGGACGTTGGATCGTCGGCGCTCGGTCATTTTTCGGCCGCAGCCGAGTGGAGACTCCGCTTGCCGGATGAGCGTTGGGTGCTCTAAGTTCGCGGCCGTTGATTAAAGGTCGAGCACGAAAGCGATTTGAGCTTCGGAGAACGCAAGATGCGAGCAAAGTTCTTGGCGGTCGCGGCTGCTTTTTTGTCGCTTATCAGTACCAGTTATGCGGTTGGCACAGAGCCGAGCGCCTCGGGGCTTTGGCAAGCTGTTGACGACGATACCCATCAGCCCAACGCTTGGTTTCTCATCCGTGATGGCGGCGGCGGCGTCTATACCGGCGCGATCGTCCGGATGTTTCTCAAGCCGGGCGAGGATCCGAATATACAGTGCGACAAATGCGTGGACGACCGCCGCAACAAGCCATGGATGGGACTCGAGATCATCCGCGGCATGAAGCGGGAGGGGATGAAATATACCGATGGGACCATTCTCGATCCCCGCGACGGCAATATCTACAGCGCCCAGATGACGCTGACGCCGGACGGGCAAACGCTCGTGGTCCGCGGCTATCTCGGCATTTCGCTGCTCGGCAAAAATCAATACTGGACGCGGCTGCCGGACACCGCCTTCAATGAGATCGACCAGCGCTTCAATCCGAACGCTGCGGCGCCGGCTCAGCGCAAGGCGGGAAGTAAACCTAAACAATAATGCCGCGCCGGCGGTAGGAATGCCGCCGATGCGCCAGACCGCCCCGGAGATGTAATCCGGGGCATTTGCTTTTGCGAAAGCAGTTCGCTCGACCCTACGCCGAACGCCCGTAAAGCGAAGAGCAAGCCGGGGGCAACGTGCTCGGCCGGAATGCGTCAATCCGGAAACTCAATCCGTAAAGGCTTCAATCCGTCATGGCGGCAACGCGCTTGAGCCGCTCGTGCTGGTGCAGTTCCTTGTCGCGCGGCTTGCCCATGAGTATCGGCTGGAAGAATGCCGCCGCCGTCATGGTCGTCAGAAGCGAGATGGCGAGCAGCTTGCCCATGCTGGACGTGCCGGGATCGCTGGAGAAGTAGAGGCTGCCGAATGCGGTCGCCGTGGCGCAGGCGCTGAAGGTGACGGCGCGCGTCAGCACCGATTGCAGCAAGCGGGTCTGCCCCTCGCGCCAAGCCATGATGTAGTAGATCTTGAACGCCACGCCGACGCCGAGCAGCAACGGCAACGCAATGATGTTGGCGAAGTTGAGCGGCATGCCGATCACCGCGCAAATCTCCAGCGTGACGAGACCGGCGACCAAGAGCGGAATAAGCGTCAGGAGCACGTCGCCGAGCCGCCGCAAGGTGATCCACAACAGCACGGCGATGGACAGCAATGCCCAAGCGCCCGCCTGAAGGAAGGCGGTGATCACGGTGCGTCGCGCTTCCAGAATGGAAACCGGGCCCTCGGTCGCGTTGGGCTCGACGTTTTGTACGTCGCGCGCGAAGGTCCGCAAGGTCGTGTTGTCGTTTTCGTTTCCGCTCGGCGCGACCTCGAGCCGCGCCTGACCGTCCTTGGTCATCCATTGATTCACCAGTGCGGGCGGAAGATTTTCCCGCGTCACCGGCTGCGCTTTCAGCAAATTGCGCAAATTGTTGAGCGCCGTCTTCAGCGGCTGGACGAAGGCCACGTCGGCGCGCTGCCGGGCGGCTGGATCGCCCTTGGCGAGCGCATCCATCGCTGCAGCCAATCGCTTGGCCGCATCGGCGCCCGGACCCGCCGGCGCGTCGCCAACAAGCTTGTTGAGCACGGTCAGCGTGCTGTCGATGATGGAAACGTTTTCGTCGTCGGTCGGCGGCGGACTGACGGATGCCGGCGACAGCGCCGGTCCGAGCGTTTCCGCCGTGCTGCGGATCAGCGGCAGTTTTTGGTCCTGATGATCCGGGATGAAGGTCGACAGCGTCGTCACCCGCGCGACTTGCGGCAGCGCGCGAAGCTTGACGGCCATTGCATCGGCCGCCGCGAGCGACGGCTCCAGCGCCACGATGTCGTTGGCCGCATTGTCGGGCTCGCCTTGAAGCTCGAGATAGGTCGCAACCAATTCAACATTGGGATTGCGCAAATTCATCGGGTTGAAATCGAATTTCAGCCAGATGAGCGTCGGTGAGGCGCCGACGATCAAGAGCACGGTCACGATCAGGATCAGCGTGCGGTGGCGCTCGAGAAACTCGTCGACCGGCGCCAGATATTTGTACCCGAGCTCCTTCGGCTCGCTGCGCGGATTGAGCCTGCACAACAGCGCCGGCAGGAGCGTGATGCTGGTGAGGAAGGCGATCAGCATGCCGACGCCGGCGATCAAGCCGAGTTCGGAAAGCCCGCGATAGGCGGTCGGCAAGAACGAGAGGAAACCGGCCGCGGTCGCCAACGCCGCAAGCGTCAGCGGTGCGCCGGCGCGCCGCCCGGCATGCACCAGCGCCTCGTACAGACCGTCGACCTCGTGGCGCTCCGCGCGATAACGCACGCTGTACTGGATGCCGAAGTCGACCCCCAGCCCGACAAACAGCACGGCGAAGTAAACCGAAATCAGGTTGAAGGCGCCGACCATCAGGATGCCGAGCGCCGCCGTGATCGAGAGCCCAACCGCAAGGGCGACGAACACCGCGAGGATGATCTGCCACCATCGCAGCGCCAGCCACATGATGAAGAGCACGACCGCGATGGTCAAAAAGGCATTGAGCCCTGCATTCTCCTTGATGGTGGCGAACTGGTCGTCGTTCATCGGCACGGGGCCGGTGAGGCGCACGCGCGCCTGATACTTGGACGCCAGATCGAGATCGCCAACCGCTTGGCGAATCGCATTGCTCGCCCGCATGCCAGGTTGCAGCTCCGAATAATCCATCACCGGCTGGATTTTCACGAAGCGCAGCAGATCGGAGGATTTTGCCGGACGTCCCTGAGCCAGGACCTGCCAGGAAAAGCTCGCCGGCTTGTTGGCATTCACCTGCTCGATGGTTTCGGATGCTTGCGTCAGCGGCCAGACCATATCGTTGAGCGTCAGGTTGCCGGACTGCACGCCGAGCAAGCCGTATTGCAGGGCCTTGATCACGCCGCGCAAGCTCGGATCGCCGGCCAGCACCTGGATCAGCCGCTGCGCTTGCGACAGCATCGACGTCTGCTGCTGGAGCTGTTCGGTCGGCACGAACAACAGGCCGTTCTGGGCAAAGAACGGATCGCCCTGCGTCTCGTCCACGGAGACGAAGTAGTTCTTCTCGGGCTTTAGTTTCGCTACCAGCGCCGCGGTGGCTTCTTGCACCAATTCAGGCGTCGGTGCGCCGACGACGGCGATGGTGACGTCGAATTGCGGAAAGGCCTTCTCGAAGGCGATCTCCCGCTGCCGCCCGGGGCTGTTGGCGGACAGAAGCTGGTTGATGTCGGTGTTAACCGAGAAATGCGTGGCCGTGTACCAGACCGAGGCGATCGCAATGAGGATCGCGCCGGCGCTCACCCACCAGGGATAGTGAAGACAAAAGCCTATAGTGCGAACAACGAAGGAGGTGATCGTTTTCATGGATGGAATTCAAATAGTGGGGGTTCGGCGTTTGAGGCGTTAAGACAACGGCGAAATGGAGGCACTGGTGCCCGAATGGGCTATGCCCTTGAAGCTGGAGCGCGCGGCGAAAGTCGATGCAATGGCATTCGGCTGGTACATGAAAAGTCTCCCGGCGCGGGCCCGGCGGCGGGCCCTAGATGCCCTGAAACCGTTCAAAAGTGAAATCGGGATATTTTCCTAACCTCCTGCGCCGGTCGCGGGGCGACGACGGCGGCGCGGCTCAGGCCTTCGGACAGTGCAACGCGGCACCCTGGACAATGGACGCAATTATGCTCAATGGTGGGTTGGGATGCTGGCACGGCGAACTCCCGGACTAGACGGGTTAATCTGCCTTGATTGTCACACCATCGTGGCCAACTTGATTGCCACGGCGTTGTGACCAAAGTATTGGTCATGGAGCACGTCGGAAGGTCTATGTTGCGGCGCAACGCCGCAGCCTCTCCCCCCGGAGGTTATTGATGAAGGTCATCCTCGCTCAGCCTCGCGGTTTTTGCGCCGGCGTGGTGCGCGCCATCGAGATCGTGGAACGCGCGCTGCAGAAATACGGTCCGCCGGTCTATGTCCGGCACGAGATCGTGCATAACAAGCACGTCGTCGAAAGTCTCAAGGCAAAAGGCGCGCGTTTCGTCGAGGACCTTTCCGAGGTGCCCGCGCATGCCGTCACCATTTTCAGCGCCCACGGCGTCGCCAAGAGCGTGGAAGAAGAGGCGGCACAGCGCGAGCTTCCCGTGCTCAATGCCACCTGCCCGCTGGTTACCAAGGTGCACAACCAGGGCAAGCGCTATGTGGCGCAAGGGCGCCGGCTCATTCTCATCGGGCACGCCGGTCATCCGGAGGTTGAAGGCACGATGGGGCAAATCTCGGAGCCGGTGACGCTGGTGCAGACTGAGCGCGATGTGGACAGCCTCGACATTCCGCACGACACGCCCGTCGCTTATGTCACGCAAACGACGCTGAGCGTCGACGACACCCGCGGGATCATTGCCGCGCTGCATAAGAAATTCACCGACATCGTCGGCCCCGAGACGCGCGACATCTGCTACGCGACGCAGAATCGCCAGACCGCGGTGCGCGAACTCTCGACGCTGGTCGACGTAATCCTGGTGGTGGGCGCCAAGAATAGCTCTAATTCCAATCGGCTGCGCGAAATCGGCAACGAAGCCGGCATTCCCTGCTATCTCATTGCCGACGGCAGCGAGGTGCAGCCGGAATGGTTCAACGGCGCGCAGACGGTGGGCATCACCGCCGGTGCATCGGCGCCGGAAGTGCTGGTCGAAGACGTCATCGACGCTTTGCGGCGGTTGGGACCCGTCGACGTTTCCGAATTGACCGGCCGGCAGGAGACCATCGAGTTCCGGCTGCCGCCGGAGCTCACCGAAGGCCGCGGCGCCGAGCGGGCGACCGCGAAGGTTTAATACCCGATCAAAAAAGTTTAATGTGGGTTTGCCACGCATGGGGATGACGCGGCGAAGCACACTTCAAGAAGAAGAGGGACTATAGTGGCAGTATCACTTCGACAGACGGCGGCCGTCGGCACCTATGTAGTCAGGCAGCGGCTGGCCGGGCGCAAGCGCTACCCGCTGGTGCTCATGCTGGAGCCGCTGTTCCGCTGCAATCTGGCCTGCTTCGGCTGCGGCAAAATCGACTATCCGGATGCGATCCTCAACAAACGCCTGTCGGTGCAGGAATGCCTCGACGCGGTCGATGAGTGCGGCGCGCCGATGGTTGCCATTCCGGGCGGCGAGCCGCTGATCCACAAGGAGATCGGCGAGATCGTCAAAGGCATCGTGGCGCGCAAAAAATTCGTGTCGCTGTGCACGAACGCGCTGCTGCTCGAAAAGAAGCTGCATCTGTTCGAGCCGTCGCCGTATCTGTTCTTCTCCGTGCATCTCGACGGCCTGAAGGCGCATCACGACAAGTCGGTGTGCCTGGAAGGCGTGTTCGACAAGGCGATTTCGGCAATCAAGGCCGCCAAGGCCAAGGGCTTCGCCGTCAACGTCAACTGCACGGTCTTCGACGGCCACCCGGCCGAGGATATCGCGAAATTCCTCGACCTGACCCAGGAGCTCGGCGTCGGCGTCTCGATCTCGCCCGGCTACGCATACGAGCGCGCGCCCGATCAGCAGCACTTCCTGGCGCGGCGCAAGACCAAGGAGCTGTTCCGCAAGGTCTTCGCACTTGGCAAGGGCAAGAAGTGGAATCTCACCCATTCCGGCATGTTCCTCGACTTCCTGGCCGGCAATCAGGAATTCCACTGCACGCCGTGGGGCATGCCGACCCGCAATGTGTTCGGCTGGCAGAAGCCCTGCTATCTGCTCGGCGAAGGCTACGTCAAGACCTTCAAGGAGCTGATGGAAACGACGGACTGGGACGCCTACGGCACCGGCCGCTACGAAAAATGCGCGAACTGCATGGCGCATTGCGGTTACGAGCCGACGGCAGCCGAAGCGAGCTTGAAGCACCCGCTCAAGGCGCTGGCTCTCGCACTCGGCGGCGTGCGGACCGAAGGCCCGATGGCACCGGAGATTTCGCTCGCCAACCAGCGGCCGGCGAAATACGTGTTCGACAGCCAGGTGCAACTGCGGCTCTCGGAGATCCGCGCCAACGAAGCGCGCGAGAAAGCCGCGAAGGAAGGCGCCAAGGAAGCCGCCAAGGCGGCAAACAACCCATCCGCAAGCGCTGCGTAGTAGAAGCGATTCCGGTGCGCTATCGCCGCACCGAAACTCAAAAGGGGCTGGCGATCGTCGCCAGCCCCTTTTGATTTGGACGCGGTTCCAAGGCTGAGGCGTGCGCCCCGGAATGGCGCTACATCCCGTACGCTACCGCCTTGGTGTTACCGCGCTTGAGGTTGCGGTAGCGGGCCATCGCCCAGACCGGGAAGAATTTCGAATAGCCGTGATAGCGCAGATAGAACACGCGCGGGAAACCGGTGGCGGTGTAGCGCGGCTCATTCCAGAAGCCGTCGCCGCCTTGCGTGTCGGCAAGATATTTGATGCCGCGCGCGACCGCCGGATGATCGATCTCGCCCGCGGCCATCAGGCCGAGCGCCGCCCAGGCGGTTTGCGACGCGGTCGACGGCGCGCGCTCGTAGCCGTGGTAGTCGAGCTTGTAGCTTGCGCCATCCTCGCCCCAGCCGCCGTCGTCGTTCTGAATTCTGACCAGCCAATTCACCGCCTTGCGCATTTCCGGTGCGGCGTGATCGACGCCGACGGCGTGGAGTGCGCATAGCACCGACCAGGTGCCGTAGATGTAGTTCATGCCCCAGCGGCCGTACCAGCTGCCCTCGGCAAGCTGCGTGCGCCGCAAATAATCGACGCCGCGCGCCACTGCTGTGCTGCTTGCCGGCGTCTCGCCGAACTGCGCCAGCATCGACAGGCAGCGCGCGGTGACATCCTCGGTCGGTGGATCGAGCAGCGCGCCGTGATCGGCAAACGGGATGTTGTTGAGATAATAATATTCGTTGTCGGCATCGAACGCGCCCCAGGCGCCGTTCTGGCTTTGCATGCCGATGATCCACTCGCGCGCGCGCGCCATGCCGGGATCGTAGTCCTTTCGGCCGGACAGGTTCTGCTCGCGGTCCATGGCCATGGCGACGACGGCGGTGTCGTCCACGTCGGGATAATGCGGGTTGGCATATTGGAAGGCCCAGCCGCCCGGACGGATGTCGGGCCGCCGCGCGATCCAATCGCCGCGGACATCGAGCACCTGTTTGGGCACAAGCCAATCGAGCCCGCGCTTGACCGACGCATTCATGCGCTCGCCGCCGACTTCCAGCAACGCGTGACAGGTGAGGCCGGTGTCCCAGACCGGCGAAACGCACGGCTGGCAGTAAGCCTCTTGCTCGTGCACCACCAAGAGCTTCTCGACCGACTTGCGGGCGATGGCGCGGTGCGGATGATCTTCCGGATAGCCGAGGATGTCGAACATCATAACGGTGTTCGCCATGGCGGGGAAAATCGCGCCCACGCCGTCTTCGCCGTTGAGATGCTCGATCGTCCAGGCGACCGCGCTATCGATGGCACGCTGCCGCGACGCTTTCGGAAAGAACGGCTCGGTGAAGCGCAGCACGTTGTCGACGCCGCGGAAAAACCAGAACCACGACGCTTTCTGCTGCGGCGCCTTCGGCGTCGGCCCGATGCTCTGCGGTGGCGCAACGAACAGTTCGTCGATTCGCACGCCCTTGGCGTTACGCGCGCGCGGCTTTTTCACCATCAGCACCAGCAGCGGAACGATGACGGTTCGGCTCCAATAGGAGATCTTGTCGAGGTGAAAGGGAAACCATTTCGGCAGCAGCGTCACCTCGACCGGAATCACCGGCACGGCGCGCCAAGGGATGAAACCGAACAGCGCGAGCATGATGCGGGTGAACACGTTGGCGCGCTCGGCGCCGCCGCGCGCAAGCACCGCCTCGCGCGCACGCCGCATATGGTCGGCGTCAATCGAATCGCCGATCATCTTCAGCGCGAAATAGGCTTTCACCGTCGCGCTGATGTCGAGTGCGCCGTCGCGGAACAGCGGCCAGCCGCCGTGCTCGCCCTGGATGCGGCGCAGATAGACCGCGATCTTTCGTTCCAGCTCGGCATCGACCGGCTCGCCGAGATAATGCCGCAGCAGCACATATTCGGCCGGAATGGTGGCGTCGGCCTCGAGCTCGAATACCCAATGCCCGTCCGGGCGCTGCTGCGCCAACAGCGCCTGCGCGCTTTTTTGGATCTGCTGCTCGAGCGCATCGATATTCACAGGCGCGGCATCAGTTTGTTTGGCAGCTGACGTGCGCTGTTCGAGGATATCGTTGATCATGATTGTTTGGATTGGTTGGCGATGGTGTCGGCGGCACGGTTGCCTGAGCGGATCGCACCCTCAATGGTAGCGGGCAGGCCGGTATCTGTCCAATCGCCGGCCAAGACGAGATTGCGCCATTTGGTAACGGCGCCGGGACGAATGGCGTCTTGGGCGGGCGTCGCCGCGAAGGTCGCGCGGCGCTCGCGTACGATCTGCCAAGGCGGCAGCGCGGCCGGCAATCCGGTCAGGCTTGCGACCTCGCCCCAGATCTTGTTTGCGAGCTCTTCGCGCGGCGCATCGATGAGCCGATCACCGGCGCTGATGGTCACGGAGAGCCGGCCCGGGAAGGCGAACAGCCATTGCACCGTGCCGTTGAGCACGCCGAGGATCGGCGGCTGCGCCGGCGGCGGTTCGATGCGAAAATGCGCGTTGACGATGGCGCGGAATTCGCTCGGCACTTTCAGATCACGCAGCAAGGACGAGGCGGTGTAAGGGGGCACCGCAAGAATGACCGCGTCGTCGGCGCCGAGCGTCACGGTGTCGACGCCGAAATCGAGCGCCTCGACTCGCTCGTCGGCGAAGCGCAGCGCGCGCAGTTGATGCTCCATACGCACACTGGCGCCGCGCTGCTGCAAATAAGCGAGCGCCGGCTCGATCAAGGTCGTACCCAAACCTTCGCGCGCGATCAGCGGCCGACAAGCGCGGCCGCCGACCGCAAGCGTCTCGCGGATGATGGCGCCGGCAAGCCGCGCCGATCCATCCGGCGCATCGATATTGAGTGCCGCAAGGAGAAGCGGCTCGACCAGGCGCTCGTAGAGCGTGCCTTTGCAGGCGATGACTTCGCCCACCGACTTGCCGGCCGGCGCCCACAGAAGCCGCGCCAGCGGCAAATAGTCGAGCACGCCGGTTCCCGGCACCCGCCGCTTGGCATCGAAGACCCAGAATGGAATCGGCCCGTCGTTGAAGCGCAGCGTCCAACGCGCACCGCTTGCGAGATCGGCGAAGGAAAACTCGGCGCTCGACGGACCAATCAGCTGCGCTTCGGCGCCGATGCCGCGCAGATACCCGAGCGCGGCGTGATTGCCGGACAACAGCAGATGGTTGCCGTTGTCGATCGTCATGCCGACCGATGCATCGTGATACGAACGGCAGCGGCCGCCCGCGAAGGCGGTCGCTTCGTGCACCACGACGGAGCGGCCCTGCGATGTGAGCCGCACCGCGGCGGAAAGGCCGGCGAGGCCGGCGCCGATGATGTGAGTTGTTCCGCTCATCACACGAGATTGCGCAAGACTATGAGGAGGAGTTTTGCTTTCGGCAGTTTCACTGGCGCCCGCGGCGGGACAAAGCCGCGCGCAATCAGCTTCTCCAGAATGATGTGATAGGCCTCGCCCATGATGCGCGGCGCCCGCACCACCCGGCGCGGATTTTTTGCCATGATCGCCTGCGCCGCGCGAAATTCGCTCTCGGCCATTTCAACGATCGGCACGCAGGCTTGCGCGATGGCCGCATGCGCCACGACCTCGCTTGGCTCGCTCGACGCGATGCCGGCTTCTTGCAATGCATCGCGCGGCAGATAGAGGCGGCCGAGCGAGGCGTCTTCGTCGAGGTCGCGCAGAATGTTGGTGAGCTGCAGCGCCCGGCCGAGATGATGCGCGAGCGCAAGGCCGGCGTCATGCTGCATGCCGAACACGCGCACCGAAAGCCGGCCGACCGCGCAGGCGACGCGATCGCAATAAAGATCGAGGGTCGGGCGGTCGGGCGCGCGGATATCGGCGACGACGTCCATCTCCATGCCGTCGATGATGGCGATGAAGTCCTCGCGTTGAAGATCGAATGTGCGCACCGCCTGCGCCAGGCCCGTAAGCTCCTCCGGCGCGGCGCCGCGATAAACCGCGTCGATATCCGCGCGCCATTGCGCAAGCTGGGCGCGCCGTGCATCGCGCGGGCCCGGATCGTCGGCGATGTCGTCGACGGCGCGGCAGAACGAATAGATCTCGAACATCGCCTCGCGCTGGGCGCGCGGCAGGATGCGCATGCCCCGATAGAACGAGCTGCGAGAGGCGCGCTCGGCCGCGAGAGAGGGCTTGTTCACTTACGCACCCCGTGGCGTTTGCGTCGTGACGGCCGCCCGCCCGCCGAGGCGGCGGAACGCGCCGCTGATGACGCCGGCCAACGTCAGGCCGGCAATGGCAGGCTTCGACAAATGCACGCGGTCGCGCAACGGGTCGCGCTCCGTCAACAAGCGTGTGATCCGATGCGCCAGCGTGTTGATGACCGAGACTTCGAGCGCGAGCCGCCGGTCGTTGATCAAAAGCGGGAACACATCGCTCTCGGACAGAAGCCGTCCGGTGCGTTCGGCGAGGCTATGCAATGCCGCAAGCAGCGGCGGCGAGGCCTGCGGCTCACCGAGCGCTTCGACACCGATGCCACGCGCGGTAAGGAGGTCGAGCGGAATATAGACCCGGTCGAGATTGCGGTAGTCGGCTTGGCAATCCTGCAGATGATTGATGATCTGCAGCGCCGCGCACAGCGCATCGTTGGCCGGCCAGGTGCCGCGGCTCTCGCCGTGCACGTCGAGCACGAAGCGGCCGACCGGCATCGCCGACAGCGAACAGTAACCGATCAGATCGTCCCAGTCGCGATAGCGGAGCTTGGTGACATCGAGCTTGAAAGCGGCGAGCAAATCCTGTGCGTGCCGCGGCGACAAGCGCGCGCTCGGCGAGCGCCGTGCGCAAACGCACCGCCGCCACATCCTCGCTGTTCTCGCCGAGGAGGCCCGCACCGAGCCGGTCGAGGAGCCGAAGCTTTTCTTCCGGCGCAAGCGTCGCGTGGTCGGCAATGTCGTCGGCGGTGCGAACGAAATTGTAGAATGCCAGAATTGGGCCGCGATGGCGCGGATGAATGAGAAAAGACGCGACCGGAAAGTTCTCATCCCGGTGTCCTTTTCCCGAGCGCCAGTTGGTCGCGTCGGTCATGCTCGCATCGTTCATCGCGGTTCCGAAACGTTGCCGTTGTGCAGGTTGGCGTCTTGCAGGTTAGCATCCTGGAGGTTGGCTTGCGCCCGGCCCTTCCACATGCCGCCGCGGCCGCGCGCATGCTGATAGGCGGAATCGAGGGTGAACGCCATATAGGTTGCGGCGATCGCCGGCAACGCCACTCCCCACAGCGACGACACGCGATAAAAGCGCAAGATCGGCTGGAAAGCCAAGGCCATGAGCAGCCATGCGGTGAGGCCGAGGACCTGCGCCCAACCGGTCGCAAGGACCGTCAGCAGCACCGGAAAGAGATAAGTGACGGCCAAGCCCGCAACGGTTCCAAGGAGAATCAGCGGCGAATATTGCAACTGCGCATAAGCGGTGCGGGACACCATTTTGCGGATGTCCTCGACCGCCGGATAGGCGCGGACGCTGCGCACGCCATCGGTCAGGCCGATCCAGATCGGGCCATGCGCTTTGAGCCGCTTGGCGAGCGCGCAGTCGTCGATCAAGAGCGTTGCGGATCGAGGCCATGCCGCCGGCAGCCCGCAAGCTTTCACGCCGCACCAGCATGCAGCCGCCGGCCGCTGCCGCGATGCTGCTTCGCGGGTTGTTCGCCCAGGCGAAGGGGTAGAGCATCTGGAAGAAGAAGATGAAAGCGGGAACGAACATGCGTTCGGCAAAGCTCTCGCAGCGGAGCTTCGCCATCAGCGAGGTCAGCACCGTGCCGCTGGCGCGCGCCCGCGCGACAAGCTTGCGCAGCTCATCCGGCACATAGACGATATCCGCGTCGGTGAAGAGGATGTAATCCGGCGGCTGCGGCGCCGCCTCGGCTGCCTCCACGCCCTGGTTTTGTGCCCACAATTTTCCGGTCCACCCGGCCGGGAGCGAGCGCCCGGAAATAACCGTGAGGCGGTCGGCCGCGCCGAGCGCAACCGCGGCATCGCGCGCCACCTGCGCGGTGCCGTCGTGGCTTTGGTCGTCGACCAGAATCACCCTGAACGCGCCCGGATAATCCTGGCGCAGCAGCGAGGCCACCGTCTCGCCGACACATTCTGCTTCGTCCCGGGCCGGTATAACGGCCATGACCGAAGGCCAAGGCCCCTGCCCCGCCGCGGTTCCATTGTCGCGCTCACGGCCGAGCCAAAAGAGGCCGCGCCCCAGGAGGAGATACAGCCAGATCGCCAGCACCATTGACGCTATGAGCCCGTTTGTCACAGATAGCCCTTGCAGTGGGGGACATGCCATTCACCGACGCCGAGGCTTTTGCGCCTCTGTCCCGGCCGGCTCTTTGTATCGAGTATAGAGCCGGATAGACACATCCGGACGCCGGGTAGCGTGGCAATCTGAGCTTGGCAAGAAGGTAATGAACGGGAAAATCAGCCCTTTTTTGACTCGCCTCGAAACGACGGCAAAGGATATCGACGACCTGCTGGATCGGCTTTTGACGACGACGCCGGTTCCCGGCGAGCAGGCGCGGCCGGCCCGCCTGATAGACGCCATCCGCTATTCGAGCCTCGGTGGCGGCAAACGGTTCCGACCATTCCTGGTAGTGGAGTCCGCGGGCTTGTTCGAAGTTCCGCGCCCGCAGGCGCTGATGGCCGGCGCCGCGCTCGAATGCGTGCACTGCTACTCGCTGGTGCACGACGATTTGCCGGCGATGGACAATGACGACCTGCGGCGCGGGCAACCGACGGCACACAAAAAATTCGACGAGGCGACCGCCATCCTCGCCGGCGACGGCCTCTTGACCTTCGCCTTCGACATTCTCTCGCGCACGCAGACCCATCCGGATCCGGCGGTGCGCGTGGAGTTGGTCGCCGCGCTGGCGCGCGCCTCCGGGCTTGGCGGCATGGTCGGCGGCCAGATGCTCGACCTCGCCGCCGAGGGACGCTTCTCGGGAAGCGGGCCGCAGCGACTGGGCGAGGAAGGCGTCCTGACCTTGCAGGCGATGAAGACCGGCGCGCTTTTGCGCTTCGCCTGCCAGGCGGGTGGCATGCTCGGATCGGCGACGCCGCAGCAGCGCAAGGCGCTCGAGCGCTATGGCGCGGCCGTCGGCCAGGCCTTCCAGATCGCCGACGATCTGCTCGATGTCGAAGGCGATACGGCGCTCGTCGGCAAACAGACCGGCAAGGATGCCGGAGCCGGCAAGGCGACGATGGTCGATATTCTCGGCACCGACGGCGCCAAGGCGCGCTTGCGAGAGCTGGTCGCCGAGGCCGAGCAGGCGCTCGCACCCTTCGGCAACAGCGCAGCGATCCTGATCGAAGGCGCGCACTTCGTCGCCGACCGGCGCATGTGAAGCGTCTTTATGCGCCACTCCCCTGGCGATTCTTTTTGCAGCGGTCATAATTTTTTTGCACGCGTCCGCGGCAAAAAGGTCGTACGCTTTTTCACATTAGTTTGATGAGCCGCCTGGCGGCTCTTTCATTTCGAGCAAAGACGCTCGGAATAAAATGGCAATGAAGCCCTCGGCCGCGTCTTGTGACGCCCGAGGGCTTTTTGCTGTTCGGGGGACTGCGTTCGAAAACAAGCGTTCGAAAAAACTGCCTTCGAAGATTTCGCCTTCGAAAGACTGCGCAAACTGCCGGGGTGATCAGGGGAGTGTGCGATGTCTACCACTACCGCGGTTAAAGAGTTGGAAGTCGAACAAATCGATCACGTGCTCGGTGAAGAATATGAGCACGTGCCGGTGCCGTCCCAGGCGCGCCGGAGCCTGTTCTCGGTGACGATGGTCTGGATCGGCTTTCCGATGATCATCACCGGCGCCATGACTGGATCGGTGCTGGTGCTCGGGATGGGCTTTCAGCGCGCGCTGATCGCCATGATCATCGGCAACTTGATCATGTTCGCTTATGTCGGCGCGCTGGGCGCATTGGGCACGAAAAAGGGCATGAATTTCGCGCTCATCGCCAGCATCGTGTTCGGCCGCAAAGGCTACGTATTTTCATCCGGCCTTTTGTCCACGCTGCTGCTCGGCTGGTATGCGGTGCAGACCGGCATTACCGGCAATCTCATCAGCTCGACCTATCATCTCAACTACGTGCTGATGACGATCATCGCCGGCATACTCTACATCGCCATTACGTTCGTCGGGGTGAAGGGCCTGCACTATATCGGCCTCGTCTCGGTGCCGCTGTTCGTCATTCTCGGCGTTTGGGTCGCGGGCGACTCCGTCGCCAATCACGGCTGGGCGGCGGTTATGTCCTACGCGGGCGCCGACGGCAAAGGCGCCATGTCGATGGGCGTCGGACTGACCATCGTGCTGACGCTGTTCGTCGATGCCGGAACGGTGACGGCCGACTTCAACCGCTGGGCCAAGGATCTGAAAGGCTCGCTGATCTCGACTTTCAGCGCCTTTCCGTTCGCCAATCTGGTCGCGATGCTCGTGGGCGGCGTCATGACGGCGGCGCTGGCGACGCCGAACGCCAATCCGTTCGGCGCCGACAACATGTTCGGTTACATGAACGACAAGCAGATCGCCTGGCTGTCGGTGCTCGCCTTCATCTTCCTATATTGCAATCTCGGCTCGGTCTGCTCGCACTGCCTCTACAATGCGGCAACGGGCTGGTCGCGCATCTTGGGCAGCCACATGCGGATTCTCGCCGTAGCGCTCGGGATCGTCGGCATCATCGTCGCCGCAGGGAATGTATGGGCCTTCTTCATCCAGTGGCTCACGCTGCTCGGCATCCTGGTGCCGCCGATCGGTGCCATCATCTTGGTGGATCAATACCTGCTGCGGGTGAATTCGGAAGCGAGCAGCGAATGGCGCATTGTCCCCTTCATCGCTTGGGCGGCCGGCTCGGTGGTTGCGTTCTTTGTCAGCGAGTATGCGCCGGAATACTCGACGGCCATCGCGGCGTTCATCGTCGCGGGCGTGGTTTATGGCGTGCTGCAAAGCGTAACGGCTCCAAAGACGCAATACGCCGCATAGCCATTGCTTGATAATAGGAGCGGCGGTTGCAATCCAAGCGACCGCCGCCTCAGAGCGTTTTGCTTGGGCATGATCCCCCGGGTCAAGCCCGAGGGCGTGCTTTTCGGAAAGCCGGTTTCCACTTTTCCGGACATGCTCTAGCGTGTCAGTAGCTTCCAGCCCGGAGAACCCTCATGCCGCAGGACTATGAAATCTTCGATCTCGGCGACGTGCGTTTGCAGCGTGGCGCCACGCTGCGCGACTGCAAGCTTGCCTACAAGACCTTCGGCAAACTGAGCGCGGCGAAGGACAACGCCATCGTCTACCCGACCTGGTATTCGGGCCAGCACTACGACAACGAATGGCTGGTCGGATCGGGCATGGCGCTCGACCCGGACAAATATTTCATCATCATCCCGAACATGCTGGGCAACGGCTTGTCGTCGTCGCCGAGCAACATGCCGGAGCCCTACAACGGCTCGCGCTTCCCACTGGTGACCGCTTGCGACAATGTGCGGGTGCAACACCGGCTGGTGACGGAGAAATTCGGCATCAAAAAGCTTCCGCTCGTCACCGGCTGGTCGATGGGCGCGCTGCAGACGTTCCATTGGGGCGCGCTCTATCCCGACATGGTCGAGCGCATCGCGCCGTTCTGCGGCTCGGCCAAATGCTCGCGCCACAATTTCGTGTTCCTCGAAGGCGTGAAGGCGGCGCTCACCGCCGACGCCGCCTTCATGGACGGCTGGTACAAAGAGAAGCCGGCCAAGGGCCTTCGCGCCGCGGCGCGCGTCTATGCCGGCTGGGGATTTTCGCAGGCCTTCTATCGCGAGCGGCTCGACCTCGAGCGCCTCGGCTATTCCTCGCTCGAGGATTTCCTGGTCGCCTTTTGGGAAGGCTTCTTCCTGCCAAAGGATGCCAACAACCTTCTGACCATGCTGTGGACCTGGCAGAACGGCGATATCAGCGACAACGAGCTCTACAACGGCGATTTCAAGAAGGCCCTGGGAGCCATCAAGGCAAAGGCCTATGTGATGCCCGGCCAGACCGATCTCTACTTCCCGCCGGAAGACAGCCAGTTCGAGGTCGCCAACATGCCCAACGCGAAATTCCTGCCCGTTCCCTCGATTTGGGGCCATTTCGCCGGCGGGCCCGGAACCAACCCGGACGACGTCAAATTCCTCGACAACGCGCTGAAAGAGCTGTTGCGCTCATAATTTGCGCCAGCCCGGCGCATCCATTTGCTGGGGCACGGGCGCGTGCCCCAGCGGCCCTTGCGCGAGGTTCCGTCGGATGGGCGCTTTTGCCAAATTGGGGAGCACGAGGCCCTATTCATGCGACGTGATCTGTGTCACAGCGGTGGCGAACCGGACCGCTAAAGATTGCGGCCAATTCAAGCCTCCGCCGTCACGCTGGCTGGGCGCAATTGAACTTGGCGCCGGCGGGCCTTATCTGGTCAGGATTGCGCAATCGCGCGACAGACACTACCCCATCCGCCGGCAACATGCTTATGACCCTCAGACTGCGATTGATCCTTAGCGCGGCCGCAGCTTTTGCCGTGGCGGCGCCGCTGTTGGCGCCTGCTGTCGTGACATCCGTCCGGGCACAAGGCCTGGCAAGCACGGCCGATGGCGTTTCTCGGCCTCACCTAGTCACGCCAATTCGGGCGAAGCGGGGGGGCGCGGCGAAAACCCAAACTCCCGAGGCGCCGCCGCCCAAATCCTCGGAATTGCCGCCACGAATCACCTACACGGCTGCGGAGGCCATCCACGCGGTCATTCCGGGAATGCCGGACGCACGCTTCTGGGGCGATTCGGAACCCGATTTCAAAGCCGCCCTGCCGTCACAGCCCGGGCCCTGGCTGATCCTTTCCAGCGGCGGCGCCGACGGCGCCTTTGGCGCCGGCCTGCTCAACGGGCTGACCGCGGGCGGCAGGCGCCCCGATTACGCCGTGGTCACTGGCGTCAGCTCCGGCGCCCTGATGGCGCCATTTGCGTTCGCCGGAAAGCAATACGACGAAGCATTGCGCAGGTGTTACACAGAAATCACAGCCGCTGACGTATTTGAGGCTGGAAGCAGCACCGCCGAGAGCTTCGTCAATTCCTGGCCACTGCGCGAATTCATCGACAAGCAGATCACGCCGGAACTGATGGCGGATATCGGCGCCGCCCATCGGAGCGGACGACGGCTCTTCATCGTCACGAGCGATCTCGATTCCCAGCGCTCCGTGGTCTGGAATATGGGCGCGATCGCCGCGCACGGCGGCGACGACGCCGCCAAGCTGTTCCGCAAAATCCTGCTCGCCTCGGCGTCCATTCCCGGCGGCTTCCCGCCGGTGCTGATCGACGTCGAAGCCGGCGGCAAGCGCTTTCAGGAAATGCATGTGGACGGCGGCCTCGGCGGACAATTCTTTGTCGCGCCGCCGTCATTGATGGCCAGTACGAGCGACTATCGGCTGCCGGCCACGCAGCTTTACATCGTGGTGAATACCGGCCTGCAGCGGGACTTCAAAGTCGTCGACCGTTTTGCGCCGACGATCCTGACCCAGTCGATCGGCATGGCCGTACCCGTCGACACCAGTCTGATGATCGACCGCGCTTATGTCGTAGCAAAGCGCAGCGACGTCGACTTCAACGTCGCGACCATCCCGGCGAGCTTCGACTTTCCGAGCAAGGGACCTTTCGACCCGAGCTATATGAAAGCGCTCTTCCAGGTCGGTTTTGATCAAGGCAACGGCTCGACGGCCTTTGCGGCAAAACCGCCACCCCCGCCCAGCGGACCTACGCCTCAACCCAGTCACATTCAGAAAACCGGAGCAAACTGATGCGAAATTTCTTGCGTTCGATTTTTGCGACTGCCGCTGTTGCTCTCCTTGCCATCAGCGGCGCGGTTCCCACCGACGCATTCGCCGCACCGAGGGCGCACGCCGGCAATTTCGACGGCAGCTGGAGCGTCGTCATCAACACAGCGCGCGGCGATTGCGGCAGCGGTCTCCGTTATGGCGTACGCATCGTCGGCGGCCGGGTGGTCAGTGAGAATGGAGGCTATTCGGTCGCGGGCGCCGTGGCGCCGAACGGAGCGATCCGGGTGATGGTCGCCGAAGGCGGACGCTCAGCGAGCGGCACGGGACGGCTTGCCGGCAACTCCGGCGGCGGCGTGTGGCGGACCACGAGCGGCGAATGTTCCGGCAACTGGGCGGCCGCGCGTCACGCCGGCTGGTGAGCTGAAGCCGCAAACGCTTTGGAGCCAATCGCTTCGGTTGGCTCTAATTTTCAGTGGAGCATGATCTTTTCGGAAAATCGGTATCCACCCCGGATCAAGTCCGGGGCCGGCTTTTTCCGGATCATGCTTTAGATTTTTGATGGAGCATGATCTTTTCGGAAAACCGCTATCCAACCCGGATCAAGTCCGGGGCCGGCTTTTTCCGGATCATGCTCTAACAATTATCCAGACTTGCGCGCGGCACTGCTCGCGTTCCACCACGGGCACACGTCGCGCGCCCGCAGGTAGTTACCATCCATCACATTGAGCGGCACGCGTCCGCCGGCTTCGGCGACCGCGATGCGCATGGCGCGTGCCTCCTCGCGTTTTTCCGGCGAGAGCCACATCCGGTCGTGGCCCCACAGGCTCGGGCCGTCGACCCGCTCCTGCGGCGTCCAAGTGGACGGATCAATGCTGCGGCCACCCCAGCCATATTCGACCATGAATTTCGACGGCGAGATCGAATAGAACGATGTCATCTCATCGTTGGCGTGGCGGCCGAAGGTAGCGCCGATGCGATCCGGATCGCGCAGCGCCAGATCGTAGGCCTGCCCCACATCGTCCAGGTAACAAAGCTCCACCATCAGGTGGTGAACGCCGTCGATTCCGGTATCGACGAAGGCGAGGCTGTGGTGGCGCGGGTTGAGATGAAAGAAATAGGCTTTGAAAGGCCGCAGAATGTAGTCGCTCAGGCGGAAGCCCAGGATGTCGGTGTAAAATGGTATGAGCTGGTCAAGTCGCGCGGTGGTCAACACCGCATGCCCCATGCCGAGCGGCCCGGTGCGGAAACCGGAGATCGAGCGTCCCGGCTTGAATGGCTCGGTTGCAAGCTCGGCGCCATGGAAGGCTTCGAGCCGGTTGCCGACGGGATCGCTGAAGACGATCAAATCTTGAACGCGACGCTCGTCGGCGAGCGCGCGTGAGCCGCGCGCAACCGCAATCCCGGATTTCTCCAGATGCGCCGCCAGCGCATCAAGCGCGGCGGCATCGGCGACTTCCCAGCCATAGAAGCTGACGCCCTCGCCGGCATCGGCATTGACGATCAAGCGCTGCTTGCGGTCATCCATGCGAAACGCGCGCGCGCCGCAGCTTAGATCAACGAGCTGCATGCCGAGAAAGCGCGTGGCGTAGGCCGCCCATTGGTCGACATCACCGGTGCGGATCCCGACATACCCGAGCGACCGAAGCTGCATCGCGTTTCCTCCACCTTTTGTATGTTATCAGGTCGGCGCGAGCCGGTAAATTTGGCGCCTCACGGTCGTCCAATTTCTCAGTGAAGCATGATCTTTTCTGAAAACCGGCGACCACCCCGAATCAAGTTCGGGACAGGCTTTTTCCGCATCATCCTCTAAGCCGTATAGCTCGCGCTGTCGCCGCCGGTGACGTCGTAGGTCGCGCCGCTGACCATGGAGGCTTCGTCGGAGGCGAGGAACACCACCGCCGGCGCGATCGCTTCCGGCTCGATCCAAGGCACGCCAAGCGGCGTTTTGGCGATCAGCCTTTTGCGGGCTTCTTCTTCCAGAACGGCGGCTGGCTGTTTGGATCGCAGATCGTCGACAGCTTGCTCATAGCGCTGCCGATGCCGGGTGAGAGGGGTATCAATCAGACCGGGGATAAGCGCGTTGACGGTGATCTTGTGCTCGCCGAATTCCAGCGCCGCCGACTTCATCAGGCCGATGATGCCCCATTTGGACGCCGAATATGCGGCGCCATATTTGGTGCCGTGCCGGCCCTGCGTCGACGACGTGACAATGATGCGTCCGCCGCCGTTCGCGACCAGATGCGGCGCCACGGCGCGGATGGCATTGCAGGTACCGGTGAGGTTGACGTCGATCTGATCGTGCCAGTCGGCATCTTCCCATTCCAGGATCGGTTTGAACGACTGAATGCCGGCATTGGCAAAGAGAATGTCGAGCCGGCCAAAGCTGGCGCGCGCCTTCGCGGCAGCCGCCCGCAGTGCCGAAAGGTCGCGCTGGTCGAGCGTGGCTTCGCACCAGCGTCCGCCCGCCGCCTCGACCAAGCGGCCGGTTTCGGAAAGCTCACCGCGCGTCGCCGGCACAACCTCAAGCGTCGCGCTGACCGGCCCGGCAATATCGATGCCCATGACATCGGCACCCTCGCGGGCGAAGGCGACAGCGACCGCGCGGCCGATCCCGCGGGCAGCGCCGGTGACGATGGCAGCTTTGCCGGCAAGCCGACCTCCGGCAGTCTGTTGCGCCTTTGGTTTTGCCACAGTCATGATGCGTTTCTCCGTTGGTGAGTGCCGGCCCGCGGCGCGAAACGCACCACCGGCATCGCCCTGATCGACCGGACGAAGCCGGCCCGTCGACGCGGCTACCGTCGTCACGCTTGCAGCGCGCGCGTGGTGTCGTCGAACAATTCCTCGACCGAATAGCGGCGCGGCGTGAGCTTCATCTCGAAGGCATAAGCGCTCATGAGTTCGAGCGATGGCCTTACCGCATCGAAACCGAACGGTATGAGATCGATCGCGCCCGGCTTCGGCAAGCCGGCGGCTTGTTTGCTCGCAAGCAGCAGGCGGTAGACTTCGCGCACAATCCCCGGACTGGACTTGGCCAGACTTTCCTTGAGCACCACCATGTGATTGACCGGCACCGCGCCGTTCTTTTTGTACCACTCCTTGGCCGCCGCCTCGGGATCGGGAATGACGCTCTTGAGCTGCGGCTCGCTCGGCATGGCGCCGCCGAAGATTGCGGCATCAAGCTCGCCGTCGAGCAGCATTTTGGTGATGTCCTTGCCGGCGGCGGCGCGCTCAACACCGGATGGGTCGCGATATTCGGCGACGTGGGCGTCCTCGAACGTGACCCATTTCACCGTGCCGAGATCGAGACCGTAGTCCTTCCATAGGATGCCGCGGATCCAGACGCCGGTAGTTTGCGAGAACGCGCGCACGCCGACCCGCTTCCCCGGCAGATCTTCCGGCCGCAGCGTTCCGCGTTCGGAATTGTACAGCATGGTGCCGTGCTGAAAGCGCCCCATCATGGTCGCCGGCATGAGCACAAGCGACTTGTTGTAAGCCTTGGCCTGCAGATAGGTGACGATCGCCATCTCGCTGATGTCGAATTTTTGCTCGCGCGCCATCGGCATGAAAGCGCGATTGACCGGATTGATTTCGGTGAATTGCAACGCCACCCGGTCGGATTTGATCTTTCCCTCTTTCAACGCCTTGGTGTGCGGGTAGGTCCCAAAACAGACATTCAAGGTTTCGATTTTTTCGCCAGTCGACACGCTCATTCCCTCGCCTCGCCCATTCGCGCTTCGAGTCTAGAGCATGATCCGGCGGCGTGGGAAGCGAGTCTTTCCGCCGTACAGCATCACGGCTTGAGGATGGGCGACGCTTCAGGCGCGCTTGGCGCGCGACCGGCCGCCGCTGAGCCGCGCCTTGGGCTGCGCGCAAGGCTTCGCCGCGGGTGACCGCGACGACATTCGACGGCGAAAGAAACAGGCCTTGCAGCATTTGGCGCTCGATCGGCTTCTGCAGAATCGGGACGTGGCTGAAGCGGTCGTCGATGGTGTCGGCCTCGTACCCGGTAACGAAGACGAACGGAACGCCGCGCTCCGCAACGATATCGGCGACCGGATAGGCCATGCCATCACCAAGATTGATATCGAGGATGGCGGCGTCGTAGTCGATCTCCTTGGCCGCCTGCAGCGCGTCGGCGGCACGCGAGATCGGCCCGATGACCGAATGTCCGGACTCGGTCAGGCATTCCTGGATCATCATCGCAACCAGCGCCTCGTCCTCGACCAGCAGCACCCGCCGTCCCGACGGCGAATGCAACGGCGTGGCGCCGTCGGCAGCGCCACTGCTTGCGAGCTTCAACTCGCGCGTGCCGGCATTATTGCCGAGCGGGATCGCCAACGTGCATTGCATGCCCGGCGGCGCCCATTCGAAGATCGCTTTGCCGTTGAGCTGGTTTTCGATGCTGGTGCGGATCACCTTCAGGCCGAAGCTGCGCGCTGAAGGCGGCGCCACGCGGGGCCCGCCGGTTTCGATCCATTCCACGACGAGATAGTCCCGCCGCAATTGCCAGTTCAGGCTGAGCTTTCCGAGCAGGGACGACAACGCGCCGTGCTTGGCGGCGTTGGTGGCGAGTTCGTGCAGCGCCAGCGCCAATCCCTGCGCCATATGCGGCGGCAACGAGACGTTCGGCCCGGTGACTTGGACCTTGTCGACTTCGCCCGCCCGATACGGCGCCAATTCTTCCGCCACCAGAGCACCCAGGTCGGCGCTGTGCCAGCGCGCATCGGACAGAAGCGCATGCGCGCGCGCCAGCGCTTTGATGCGGCCCTCGACCGCGGCGACGTAGCCCTCGACGTTGTTGGCCCGTGTCAGCCGCACGATCGACTGCACCACTGCGAGCGCGTTGCGGGCGCGGTGATCGACTTCGCGCGCCAACAGATCCTGGCGTTCTTCAGCCTCTTTGCGCTCGGTGACATCGATGGTGACGCCGCTCACGCGCACCAGCCGGTTGGCGGCATCGAAGCTTGCGGCCGCGGTCCCGGTGCACCAGCGCACGCTGCCGCTCGGCTGCACGACGCGAAAATCGGTCTGCACCGTGCGCTCGCCGCGCGCCATGCGCCGGCCGCTCTCAATGAGCCGAGCCCAATCTTCGGGGTGAATCATGGCGCGGATGTTGTCGACGGTGACCTGGAAAAGCCCGCGATCAACGCCGAAAATATGATGCTGGCCTTCGTCCCATTTGCACTCGCCGGTGACGGGATCGAAATCCCACGAGCCCATCTGGCCGGCGGCGAGCGCCAAGCTGCGGCCCTGCTCGCTCTGCACGAGCCGCACGTGCGAGGCTTCGAGTTCGGCCGTGCGCTCGCTCACGCGCCGCTCCAGCTCGGCATTGAGCCGCTCGAGCTGCCGGGTCTTGCGATAAAGTTCGGCAAAGATCTTGACCTTGGCGCGCAGCACGGCAGGCACGACCGGGACCGGTACGTAATCGACGGCACCCATCTCGTAGCCGCGCACGCGATCGACGTCGTCCACCTGCACGGCGGAGATGAAGATGATCGCGGTGCGCTGAAAGCGCGGATGCTCGCGGATCATGGCCGCGAGCTGAAAGCCGTCGAGCTCCGGCATGCACACATCGATCAGCACGACCGCGGCTTCGTTCTTGAGCAGGAATTCCAGCGCTTCGCGCGCCGAGCTTGCCTTGATGAGGTTCTCGCCGAGACTGCGCAAAATCTCCTCGTTGGCGAGCAGCTTCGCGGGCTGATCGTCGACCAAGAGAACGTTGACCTTGTCGTTTGCTCCCCGAATGTCTTGCATGGCAAAACCTAGCGATGCAGCCACATCCGCAACGCGGAGAGGAGCTGTTCGGTATTCACCGGTTTCGCGAGATAATCGGAGGCACCGGCCTCAAGACACTTCTCGCGGTCGCCCTTCATGGCTTTTGCGGTGAGCGCAATGATCGGCAGCCGGCGATAAGCCGGGTTGCCGCGGATGGTTTCGATGGTCTGATAACCGTCCATTTCCGGCATCATGATGTCCATCAGCACGATCGCGAGTTCGGGCGTCTGGTCGATCAGCTCGATCGCCTCGCGCCCAGTGGTGGCGGTCAAGACCTGCATGCCGCGGCGCTCGAGCGCGCTCGAGAGCGCGAAGATGTTGCGCGCATCGTCGTCGACCAGAAGCGCGGTGCGGCCGACCAGATCCTCGTCCGAGCTGTTGA
This sequence comes from uncultured Alphaproteobacteria bacterium, assembly GCA_963845075.1. Classification (GTDB taxonomy): domain Bacteria; phylum Pseudomonadota; class Alphaproteobacteria; order Rhizobiales; family Xanthobacteraceae; genus BOG-931. The sequence goes on from CAWJRE010000002.1 coordinate 266,117, forward strand.
GCCGCTCCAGCATGCGCTGCTTCTCGGCCGGCAGATCGCTGAATACGCGGTGCAGGAACAGCGCTGTCTCGTCGAGCAGGCGTTCGGGCAATTCGACGCCCTTGACCACGATGCTGCGGGCCATGGTGTGCAACTGCGCGTCCTCGTTGGCGGACAGTTCGCGGCCGGTGAACACAACGACCGGGACATCCGCCAGCGCCTCTTCGTTGCGCATGCTTTCGAGCACCTCGAAGCCCGACATGTCGGGAAGGCGCAGATCGAGCACCACGCAATCGCAGGCCTCGTGGCGCAGGATATCGAGCGCTTCCCTGCCGGTCCCGGCGTTGACGATCTCGATGTCGTCGTGGCCGAGCAGCTCGCGGATGCTCATCTGCTCGGCCTTGTTGTCCTCGACCACCAACAGCCGGCGACGCCGCGGCTGCGAGAAATCCTTGATCTTAGAGAGCGCTTCGGAAATGCCCTCGCGCGTCGTCGGCTTGGTGACGAAGGAGAAGGCGCCGCGCGCAAGCCCGTGCTGGCGATCTTCGTCGAGCGTGACGATCTGCACCGGGATGTGGCGGGTCAGCGGATTCTGCTTGAGCTGGCTCAGCACGTTCCAGCCCAGCATGTCGGGCAGGAACACATCGAGCGAAACTGCCGTCGGCTGATATTGCTTGGCAAGATCGAGCGCATCGTCGCCGCGCATCGCGAGCAGGACCTTGAAGCCCTTGTCGCGGGCGAGGTCGATCAGAATGCGCGCATAGTGCGGATCGTCTTCGACAATGAGCAGGATGGCATCGCCAGGCTGGATATCCAGACGATCGTCCGGGATCTGCTCGACATTGCGCTCGATCGAAACCTGCGGCGCCGGCATGACGCTGGGCGCAGCCGAACGAGGCACCGTTGTGGTGCCCATGTATTTGATCGGCAAGTAGAGCGTGAAGCTCGAGCCGTTGTCCGGCGCGCTGCGCAAATGAATTTCGCCGCCCAGCAGGGTCGCAAGCTCACGGCTGATGGCAAGGCCGAGGCCGGTGCCGCCGTATTTGCGGCTGGTCGAGGCGTCGGCCTGCTGGAACGCCTCGAAGATGATCTTCTGCTTTTCGAGCGGGATGCCGATGCCCGTATCGGAGACCTCGAATGCCACGACTTGCGAAGCCTGGCTCAGAGTCGGGTGGGTTGCCGTCCAGCCACCAACGGCGGCGGACACGTTCAGGCGCACGCCGCCTTGGGCGGTGAACTTGAAGGCGTTCGACAGCAGGTTTTTGAGAACCTGCTGCAGCCGTTTGGAATCCGTGGTGACGGTGCGACCGAGATTGAGGTCGAGATGGACGTCGAATGACAGTTGCCGCGTCTCGGCCTCGTGGCGGAACGGCCGCGCCACCATCTCGAGCAGATTGGAGAAGAAGATTTCTTCAGCGTCGACCGTCACCGTGCCGGATTCGATCTTCGACAAATCGAGAATGTCGCTGATCAGGTTGAGCAAGTCGGTGCCGGCGCCGTGGATGGTTCTGGCGAACTCCACCTGTTTCGCCGTCAAGTTGCCTTCCGGGTTGTCGGTAAGCTGCTGGCCGAGGATAAGGATCGAATTGAGCGGCGTGCGCAGCTCATGCGACATGTTGGCCAGGAATTCCGATTTGTATTTCGACGTGAGCGCAAGCTCGGTAGCCTTTTCTTCCAGCGCGCGGCGGGCCTGCTCGATTTCCTGATTCTTGCGCTCGACTTCGACGTTGCGCTCGGCGAGCTGCTGCGCCTTTTGCTCGAGCTGCTCGTTGGTCTGCTGCAGTTCCTTCTGCTGCGCCTGCAATTCGCCGGCGAGCTGCTGCGACTGCTTGAGCAGGCCCTCGGTCTGCATCGTCGCCTCGATCGAATTGAGCACGATGCCGATCGAGGTGGTGAGCTGCTCGAGGAACATGGTCTGCAGCGCGGTAAATTCGTTGACCGAAGCGAGCTCGATCACGGCCTTGACCTGGTTCTCGAACAGAACCGGCAGCACGATGGTGTTGCGCGGCGGCAGCCGGAACAACGCCGAGGCGACCGCGATGGCGTTCTCCGGCATGTCGGTGATCAGCATGCGGCGCTTGTCGACCGCGCATTGCCCGATCAAGCCTTCGCCGAGCCGCAGCGCTGACGCATGCCCGCCGGCGCCATCATCGGCATAGGCCGCAGTCAATTTGAGCCCGGGCGTCTCCTCATTTTCCATCTGATAGATGACGCCTTGGTGGGCGTTGACGAGCGGCGTCAGTTCGGAGAGCAAGAGGCGACCGACCGTGGTGAGATCGCGCTGGCCTTGCAGCATATTGGTGAATTTGGCGAGGTTGGTCTTGAGCCAATCCTGCTCGGTATTGCGGTCGGTGGTGAGCCGCAAGTTGTCGATCATCGTGTTGATATTGTCTTTCAGTTCGGCCACTTCGCCGCGCGCATCCACCTGAATAGAGCGGGTCAAGTCGCCCTTGGTCACCGCGGTCGCCACTTCCGCGATGGCGCGCACTTGCGTGGTGAGGTTGGCGGCAAGCAGGTTGACGTTGCCGGTGAGATGCTTCCAGGTGCCGGCCGCACCCGGCACGTTGGCCTGACCGCCGAGGCGACCGTCGACGCCGACCTCGCGCGCCACGGTCGTGACCTGATCGGCGAAGGTCGCGAGCGTGTCGGTCATGTTGTTGATGGTCTCGGCCAGCGCCGCCACCTCGCCCTTCGACTTCACCGCGAGGTTCTGCTTGAGGTCGCCATTGGCGACCGCGGTCACGACTTTCACGATGCCGCGCACCTGCTCGGTGAGGTTGGCGGCCATGACGTTGACGGTGTCCGTGAGATCTTTCCAGGTGCCGGCAACGCCGGGCACTTGCGCCTGACCGCCGAGGAGCCCCTCGGTGCCGACCTCGCGCGCGACGCGGGTGACTTCCGAGGCGAAGCCGTTGAGCTGGTCCACCATGGTGTTGATGGTGTTCTTCAGCTCGAGGATTTCACCTTTCACGTCGACGGTGATCTTGCGCGAGAGGTCGCCGCGCGCCACCGCGGTCGTCACCTCGGCGATGTTGCGCACCTGCGTGGTCAGATTGGCGGCCAAGAGATTGACGTTGTCGGTGAGGTCCTTCCAGGTGCCGGCGACGCCCGGCACCACCGCCTGACCGCCGAGCCGGCCGTCGGTGCCGACTTCGCGCGCCACGCGGGTGACTTCGGCGGCGAACGAGCGCAGCTGCTCGACCATGGTGTTGAGCGTGTCTTTCAGGAGCAGCATCTCGCCGCGCACGTCGACTGTGATCTTCTTCGACAGGTCGCCGCCGGCGATCGCGGTCGCCACCTCGGCGATGTTGCGCACCTGGGCGGTGAGGTTCGAGGCCATGAAGTTGACGTTGTCGGTGAGATCCTTCCAGGTGCCGGCGACACCCGGCACTTGCGCCTGGCCGCCGAGCTTGCCTTCGGTGCCGACTTCGCGCGCCACGCGCGTCACCTCGCCGGCAAACCCGTTGAGCTGGTCCACCATGGTGTTGATGGTGCTTTTCAGCTCGGCGATTTCGCCCTTCACGTCGACGGTGATCTTGCGCGAGAGGTCGCCACGCGCCACGGCGGTGGTCACTTCGGCGATGTTGCGCACCTGGGCGGTCAGGTTGCCCGCCATCGAATTCACGCTGTCGGTCAGGTCTTTCCAGGTGCCGGCGACGCCGGGCACGTTGGCCTGGCCGCCGAGCCGGCCTTCAGTGCCGACCTCGCGCGCGACGCGTGTCACCTCGCCGGCGAAGCGGTTGAGCTGGTCGACCATTGTGTTGAGCGTTTCCTTCAGCTGAAGGATTTCGCCGCGCACGTCGACGGTGATCTTGCGCGAGAGGTCGCCGCCGGCAATGGCGGTCGCCACCTCGGCGATGTTGCGCACCTGGCCGGTCAGGTTGCCGGCCATCGAGTTCACGCTGTCGGTCAGGTCCTTCCAGGTGCCGCCGACGCCCGGCACCTGCGCCTGGCCGCCGAGCTTGCCTTCGGTGCCGACTTCGCGCGCCACGCGCGTCACCTCGGCGGCGAACGCGTTGAGCTGATCGACCATGGTGTTGAGCGTGTCTTTCAGCTCGAGAATTTCGCCGCGCACGTCGACGGTGATCTTGCGCGAGAGGTCGCCGCGCGCCACGGCGGTCGCCACCTCGGCGATGTTGCGGACCTGGCCGGTGAGGTTCGAGGCCATCGAGTTGACCGAGTCGGTCAGATCCTTCCACGTGCCGGCGACGCCGCGCACCATCGCCTGACCGCCAAGCTTGCCTTCGGTGCCGACCTCGCGCGCCACGCGCGTCACTTCGCCGGCGAACGCGTTGAGCTGGTCCACCATGGTGTTGATGGTGTCTTTCAGCTCGGCGATTTCGCCGCGGACGTCGACCGTGATTTTCTTGGACAGATCGCCGCTGGCGATGGCGGTGGAGACCTCGGCGATATTGCGGACCTGCGCGGTGAGGTTCGACGCCATTGAATTCACGGAATCGGTGAGGTCCTTCCAGGTGCCGGCAACGCCGAGCACGTTGGCCTGGCCGCCGAGCCGGCCGTCAGTGCCGACTTCGCGCGCGACGCGCGTCACTTCGCCGGCGAACGCATTGAGCTGGTCGACCATCGTGTTGATGGTTTCCTTCAGCTGCAGAATTTCGCCCGAGACATTGACCGTGATCTTCTTCGACAAGTCGCCGCCGGCGATGGCGGTGGCGACGTCGGCGATGTTGCGCACCTGCGCGGTGAGGTTGCCGGCCATGAAGTTGACGCTGTCGGTCAAATCCTTCCAGGTGCCGGCGACGCCCGGCACTTGCGCCTGGCCGCCGAGCTTACCTTCGGTGCCGACCTCGCGCGCCACGCGGGTCACTTCGGAAGCAAACGCGTTGAGCTGATCCACCATCGTGTTGAAGGTGTCCTTGAGCTCGAGAATTTCGCCGCGCACATCAACCGTGATCTTGCGCGAGAGGTCGCCGCGCGCCACGGCGGTGGTCACATGCGCGATGTTGCGCACCTGGTCGGTGAGGTTGCCGCACATGGCGTTCACCGAGTCGGTCAGATCCTTCCAGGTGCCGGCGACGCCGGGCACGATCGCCTGGCCGCCGAGCTTGCCGTCGGTGCCGACCTCGCGGGCGACGCGGGTGACTTCGGAAGCGAACGAGCGCAGCTGATCGACCATCGTGTTGATGGCTTCCTTCAGCTGCAAGATCTCGCCGCGCACGTCGACCGTGATCTTCTTCGACAGGTCGCCGTTGGCGACCGCGATCGTCACCTCGGCGATGTTGCGCACCTGAGCGGTGAGGTTCGACGCCATCGAGTTGACGCTCTCGGTGAGTTCCTTCCACACGCCGGTGACGCCGCCGACCTGAGCCTGGCCGCCGAGCTTGCCCTCGGTGCCGACCTCGCGCGCCACACGCGTCACCTCAGAGGTGAACACGTTGAGCTGCTTGATCATCGTGTTGACGATCTGCGCCGAGCGCAGGAACTCGCCCTTCAGCGGCCGGCCGTCGACGTCAAGCTGCACCGTCTGCAGGAGGTCGCCTTGGGCCACCGCCGCGATGGCACGCGTCACTTCCGTCGTCGGCCAGAGCAAGTCGTCGATCAGCGAATTGACCGAGGATTCCATCTCGCCCCAGGCGCCCTCCGACAGGCCGAAGCGCACGCGCTGGCGGGTCTTGCCTTCGCGGCCCACCATCTGCCCAACGCGCTCGAGCTGACGCGCCATGCGCTGGTTGGCGGCGACGATCTCATTGAAGGTATCGGCGACCTTGCCCATGATGCCGACCTGGTCGCCGGCCATGCGCACCGAGAAATCGCCGACGCGCACGGCCTGCAGGGCATGCAGGAGCTCGCGGAGCTCTTCGTTTTCGGCGCCGTTAACCTTTGACGCGGGAGCTTTTTGGGGGGATGCGGCACGCGCCGCAGCGGCGGCGCCATTCTTGTTCTTGGTGGCGACGTCAGAAGCGCGGGGCATCAAGATCTCCGAGAACTCGCAAGGCAGTGCCGTCCAACGGCAGAACGGCGAGGATTACTGATGAGGATGTGCGAGCGGCGCGATGCAGGTCCCGGGAGTGCCAGCGCGGATTATTCCGCAACACGTGGTCAGCCGGACGTGACTCGACCCCTCACCGGACTCCTCCTAAGCCGTTATTCGCAACGTGCGGAGCTCGGGAAGGTTCCCGCCCGGTTCCAGCGGGAGGAAAAATTTTTGCTTGCGCGTTAAGCGTGTACTGCTCCGCTGGCGGAGCAGGCAGTTACCGGGACCGCGGCGCCCACCCCGGCGCATTGAAATGGCCGCATTTCGGGCTGCCGAGCCGGAAAATTCCACAAGCCCAATAGGGATTTAGATCGGAGGTTCCGCTTGGCCGCGGCGGCGGCAGGCGGCGATGACGGTGTTGCGGAGGAGGCAGGCGATGGTCATTGGACCAACCCCGCCGGGCACCGGCGTGATCGCGCCGGCAATCCCCTGCGCTTCGGCGAAGGCCACGTCCCCGACCAGCTTCGATTTCCCCTCGGCGCCAATCACGCGATTGATGCCGACATCGATGACGACGGCCCCCTCCCTGATCCAGGAGCCGCGCACGAATTCCGGCTGGCCAACAGCGGCGACCAGAATATCGGCGCGCCGCAGGATATCCGGAATGTCCCGGCTCTTGGAATGAACGAGAGTGACGGTACAGCTCTCGGCCAAGAGAAGCGCCGCCATCGGCTTGCCGACGATATTGGAGCGGCCGAGAATCACGGCTTCCGCGCCGCTGAGCTTTGGAAGCTCGTCGCGCAGCAGCATCAGGCAGCCGTAAGGCGTGCAGGGCACCAGCGCCCGGTTGAGGCCGCCGCTCCACAAGCGCCCGACATTCTGGGCGTGGAAACCGTCGACGTCTTTCGCCGGGTCTATCGCGTCGATGACGCGTTGTGGATCGATATGCTTGGGTAGCGGCAATTGCACCAGAATGCCGTCGACGCGATCGTCGGCATTGAGCCTGCCGATCAGCGCCAACAATTCGGCTTCCGTGATGGTCGCCGGAAGCGTCTCCTGGAGGCTCGCGATGCCGGCGGCGACCGCCGCCTTGCCTTTGTTGCGGACATAGACCTGGCTCGCCGGATCTTCGCCGACCAGGACGGCGCAAAGCCCGGGAGTGATTCCGGATTGAGCTTTCAGCTTGGCAGTTGCCGCGGCGACATCGGCAACCAGGCGATCAGCGCGCGCTTTTCCATCGATCCGTTTCGTCATCGGTATTGTGTCGTCGATCTTTCATGTTTCGGCATGGCCGCGACGTGTTAGTCGAAATGCGCGCGATTGGCCAGCCGCTCGAGCGCCGCATCACGATTTTTGCGGCCCACAGATCACATCGATCGCAGCGGCCGCGACGGCTCTTAGTTGCTTGCGCGGGACGCCCACGCGCGCGCGTACGGCGATCGTGTGCAATGCCGCCGTGGCGAGTTGGGCGAGCGCATGCGGATCGACATCCGATGGGACCTCGCCCCGCTCGCGCGCTCTGGTAATCTGTTTGGCGAGAAAAGCGTCGGTGCCGCCGATGCTCGCGGCCAGGAAGTCGCGCACCGCCGGATCGGTCACCGCTTGCGCCGGCGCGGTAGAGATCGAATAACATCCGCGCGCTTCGTCACCGGTCGCCAAGTAGACCTCGAGTGCGGCCTCATAGAAGCGCTTGAGAAAAACCCGAAGCGGCGGATCGTCGGCGGTGATCTTTGCACCGATCGCGCGCGATTGCTGCTGGTAGCGCGTCAGCGTTTTCAGATAGAGGTCGCGCTTGTCGCCGAAGGCCGCGTACAAGCTCGGCCGGTTCATGCCGGTCGCCGCCACGAGATCGTCGAGCGAGGTCGCCGCATAGCCCTGCTTCCAGAACGCCTCGGCGGCTTTGGCGAGCGCCTGTTCGGGATCGTATTGCCGCGGCCGGCCGCGAGTGCGTCCGGAACCCTCTTCGGCCGGCGTCAATCCCGCCTTTGATTTTTTTTGTACCATTTCGCAAAAAATCCTTGACCATCCCTAATTTATGCGAGACGGTACAAAAATTAAAGGGAGACGTGAGTAAGGGAGATGACGATGGACCTGTATTTCTCACCGATGGCCTGTTCGCTGGCGAGCCGGATCTCGCTTTATGAAGCCGGCGCCAGGGATGTGCAATTCGTCGAGGTCGACCCCAAAACCAAGCGGACCATGGCCGGAACGAACTATTTCGAGATCTATCCGCTGGGCCTGGTGCCGTATCTGCGGCTGGAGGACGGCTCAGCCTTGAGCGAGAACGCCGCGATCCTGCAATACATCGCGTCGCACTATCCCAACTCGGAGCTCGCACCCAGAAACGAGAGCGAGCGCGCCCAATTGCAGCAGTGGCTGTGCTTCATCGGCACCGAACTGCACAAGGGAATGTTCATCCCCCTGTTCGATCAAAAGGCGCCGGAAGGCACGCGGCAACATACCCTCAACAAATACGCGTCGCGCCTGAGATATCTCAATGACCATCTCACCGGCCGGCAGTATCTGCTCGACCGCTTCACCGTCGCCGATGCGTATCTCTACACGATCCTGAATTGGACGGTGCCGACGCAAGTCGATCTGACGCCTTATCCCGCGCTCAAAAGCTACCATGCCGCGCTGCAGACGCGGCCGAGCATCGCCAAAGCGTTCAGCGAAGAGATGGCGCTCTACAAGGCCGAACTGGCGCGCAACAAGGCCGCGTGAAAGACGCGCTCGGTCTCCGAGTCGTCATGGCTGGGATTGAGCCCGGCCATGACGCATGCGGTTACTTCGGCTGCCGCGCGTCGCCCTTCTTCACGCCCGCCTCCGGGAAAACCCACATGGCGGCGACCATCAGCACGGCCATGATCATCACGAAGGTCGAAAAATCGGGGCGAATCGGCGATCCGCTCCAGAACGAAAGAACGGCCGCCACAACGAGCACGATGGCCGAGAGGACGGCTTTTACGTCATACGGCACGGCCGGCCTCCGACGCTGCTAATTCGCACCGACCGCAGCCGCCGCAGCTTCATCAGGGCGCAACGGCTTGCTGCGCAACGTGTTCCTCAAGAAGCGCGTGTCGTAGCCGTTCAGCAGCGTGCCGATAAGCCCGCGATTGAGGTCCGACGTACCGAACAGCCAATCGGCGATCGGGAAGGTCAGGTTCATGTTGACCTCCATCATCAGGCGCGCGTTGTGGTGCGCGGTGTGATGGCGCCGCAAGGTGTTGACGAACGGGCAATGCCGCACAAACCAGTTCTCGTCGACGTGACAACAGAAATGCATGAACTCGTAGATCAAATACATCGCGGTCGTCGTCGAGATGAACAGCCAGCCGACGTTGGCCGTGAAGATGAGACCAAGAATGACGGCCGCGGGGATCGACATCAGGATAAACACCACCAGCGCATAGGGCGGGAACAGCGTGACCCGCCAATCCTTGTGATCGCGAAAGCGCATCTCCTCGTCGCTGAAAAACTGATGATGATTGAGCGTGTGCCGCTCATAGATCGCGCGCAGGCCTTTGATGTTGACCGGCCGGTGCATGATGTATCTGTGGACCGCCCACTCGAACACGTTGGTGAAAAGAAAGGTCAGCGGCACCGTGAGCCATTCCAGCGCGCTGACGGCGTGTATATGCGCGACATAAACATAGAATGCCGCGGCGCCCATCGCGTAGATGATCACGACATGAACATAGCCGTGATACCAGCCGAGGATGCGCGAGCGATATTCCTGACGGAAGCCGATTTGCCGCTGGCCGATCATCGTTCGCTCTCCCTCATCCCCGTCTTTTGGTTGTTGTGCGCGCTATTTGTTGCCATCCGGCCGCGCGCCGCCGGACCGAGCTGAGACGCAAGCTTACACCCGAGATACGGCGCCTCAAAGCGTCAGGCGTGCCGGCTGCGCAGAAAGCTGTCGATCTGTTCGCCCGTAAGCCGCCAGTCATTGTCGAGATTGGCGACCACATCTTTCATGAACGGTTCCGAAAGCGCCACGGCCCGTTGCCGGTCGGCCGTATAGTCAAACAGGATGGCGAGCGCAAGCTGCCGCGGGCTGGTTCCTTCATAAGTCCATTCAAAGCCGCGCTTGGTGAACTGCCTGACTTCGTAATGCTCAGAGAGCGGCACGCCGTCGACGGTGACGACGAGGCCGTCCATGGTGCGTTTTCCCTCGTAGATTTTCATTTTTTAGCCCGGTGTCCGACGACCAGGGCGGATGATATCAGGCCTGCAATAGTCCGCAAATGAGCAAAACGGTCGATTTGCGCGATTTGAGCCAAGGCCAGTAAATCTTCATTTCGTGGTTCCACCCGCCTGTCCGATATGCTAAACGATCGTTTAGTGACTTGCCTCGGTAAGCGCCATGACCGCCACCACTGCCAAGCGTCAGCCCAACCGATGGCCGGCTTTGCTCGATGCCGCGGCTGCGCAATTTGCCGAGCGCGGCTACCACGCGACGTCGATGCGCGATCTCGCCGCCGCGACCGCCATGACGGCCGGAGCGATCTATTTTCACGTGCCGAGCAAACAAAAGCTGCTGCTCGCGGTCTATGAGGAAGGCGTGCAGCGCCTGCTCGACCGGGTGGAGGCCGCCGCCGCCGGCGAACGCGATGCCTGGACGCGACTGGAAAAAGCCGTCGGTGCGCATCTGGAATCGATCCTCGATGCCAGCGCCTATGCCCGCGTGCTCATTCGCATCCTGCCGTCCGACGCTCCCGAGATCGCAGCCGAGCTGAAGGAATTGCGCGACCGCTACGAGGCGCGGCTCAACCGGTATTTCTCCACGATCGAATTGCCGCGCGAGCGCGACGCGACGATTGCCCGCCTCGCGCTCCTCGGCGCCATGAACTGGACACCGGTCTGGTACAAACAGAACGGCAAATCGGTGCCGGCCATCGCGCGCGAATTGCTGGCGCCGCTGCGCGCGCTTGCCGGCGTCAAAGCGCCGCGGAGGCGCAAATGACGGCCAGCAAGCTTTCGCCGCCAGCGCGCGTGCTCGTCACCAAGATCGGGCTCGACGGGCATGATCGCGGCAGCCGCATCGTCGCGGCTTATCTGCGCGACGCCGGCATGGAAGTGATTTACACGCCGCCGTGGCAGTCGATTCCCGCCGTGGTCAAACTGGCGCTGGAAGAAGATGTCGACGTCATCGGCATCTCCTCGCTCGCCACCGACCATCTGATCGTGCCGAAACTGCTAGACGCGCTACGCGCTGCCGGCCTCGGCCACGTCGGCATGATCGTCGGCGGCATCGTGCCGGAAGACGAACGTCCGCCGCTGCTTGCCGCCGGTGTCGCAGCCATTTTGGGCCCCGGCTCTTCGCGCGACGACATCATCGCGCAGGTCGTGGCGCTTGCGGCCAAAGTGCGTGCCACAAAAGACACTAGAATTGGGGGAGATGGCGCAATGAGCCAAGAAGCGGTGCAGCTTTCGCTTCCCGGATTCGACCAGGCGCACGGCCGCTGGCGGACCGAATACGATCGACAGATCGGCACCGAGCGCACGATCAAGAACCGCTCGCGCATCGCGATCAAGCCGCTCTACACGCCGCGCGATTGGAACGGCGATGCCTTTCTCGACGATCTCGGCTTCCCGGGCCAATACCCCTACACGCGCGGCATCTATCCGACCATGCATCGCGGCCGCACCTGGACGCAGCGGCAGTTGATCGGGCTCGGCACGCCCGAGGATTACAATAAGCGCGTGCGCGTCATTCTCGATGCCGGCGCCACCGCGATCAGCCTCCTGCCGTGCAATTCCGGCTTCCGCGGCGTCGATTGCGATGAAGTCGATCCGGTGCTGCTCGGCACCTGCGGCACGGTGATCAATACAACCGACCATATGGACCGCGCGCTCGACAGCGTGCCGCTCGGCCGCATCTCGACGGCAATGAACGACCCCTCCCCGTTCACGCTGCTGGCCTTCCTGCTCGCGGTCGCCAAGCGGCGCGGCATTCCGTGGAGCGCGATCACCGGGACCTCGAACCAGAGCGACTACATTTCGCATTTCATCGCCAATCACATGTTCTATCGGCTGTCGCTTTCCGGCGCGCGGCGCGTGCTGGTCGATCACATCGCATTCTGCCGCATGCATCTGCCGGGCTGGAATCCGGTTTCGGTGGTCGGCCAGCATATGCAGCAGGCCGGCGCGACTCCGGTGGAGACCATGGCCTTCACCATTTCGACGGCGCTGCAATATGCGCAAGACTGCGTCGACCGCGGCATGGACATCGATCACGTGCTGCGCCGCTTCACTTTCTTCTTCGACATTTCCATCAGCTTTTTCGAGGAAATCGCCAAATTCCGCGCCGGCCGCCGCATCTGGGCGCGGCTGACGCGCGAGCGGCTGGGCGCCAAAGATCCGGGCTCATGGCGCTTCAAATTTCACGGCCAGACGTCGGGCGTGGATCTCACCGAGCAGCAGCCGCTCAACAACATCGCCCGCGTCGCCGTCCAGGCGATGGCCGGCATCATGAGCGGGCTGCAATCGCTGCACACCGACGCTTACGACGAAGCGATCACGACGCCGACCGAGGAGACGGCACGCATTGCGGTCGCCACCCAGAACATCCTGCGCGAGGAGGCGCATCTGTGCGACGTGATCGATCCGCTCGGCGGCTCCTACTATGTCGAGACGCTCACGGACCAGATGGAGCGCGAGATGCTGGCGCTGATCGACAAGATCGATGAGGCCGGCGGCATGTACAAGGCGGCCGAGGCCGGTCTGATCCAAGGCATGATCGGGCAGTCGGCGCTGGCCTTTCAGGAAAAGGTCGAAAGCGGCGAGGAAAAGGTGGTCGGCGTCAACTGCTATCAGGACGACAATTCCGCGCCGCTCGCGCGGCCGACCGAGCGGCCCGATCCCGCACGCATGGACGAGCACATCGCGCGCTTCAAGGCCTTCAAGGAACAACGCAGCCAGGCCGACGTCGACCGCGCGCTCGATGCACTCAAGCGCGCCGCCAATAGCGCGCGCGAAAACACTTACGAGCGGATCGTCGAGGCGGCCGAAGCCGGCGTCACGCACGGCGAAATTGTCCGGCTGCTGCGCGCCGAACTCGGCTTTGGGCATCCCCTTGTCGTTGTCTGACGCGGCACGCGTCAGCTCGACGAGCAGCGATATCGTCGAGCGACTTTGCGCCGGCGACCCGGCGGCGCTGGCGCGTTGCATCAGCCTGATGGAAACGGGCGGCGCCGCAGCGGACCGCATCCATCGACGCATCGTTGCCAAGACCGGCCGGGCCGAGGTGATCGGCTTCACCGGCGCGCCGGGCGCCGGAAAGTCGACGCTGATCGACGCCATGATCGCCGCGCTGCGTGCGCGGGGCCGCACCGTCGCGGTGGCTGCCGTCGATCCGTCGAGCCCGATTTTCGGCGGCGCCATCCTGGGCGACCGCGTGCGGATGCGGCGGCATGCCGAAGATCCCGGCGTCTTCATCCGCTCGGTGGCCTCGCGCGGGCATCTTGGCGGCCTGTCCGAGAGCATCCATCGCATCGTCGATGTGATGGACGCCGCCGGCCGCGATGTCGTGATCCTGGAGACCGTGGGCACCGGCCAGTCCGAAGTGGAAGTCGCCGAGATCGCCGACGTGTGCGTCGTGGTGAATGCGCCCAATATGGGCGACGACGTGCAGGCGATGAAAGCCGGCGTGCTCGAAATCGCCGATGTGCTGGTGGTCAACAAGGCAGACCTGCCGCTGGCGCAACGCGCCACCGATCAGCTCAGAGACATGCTCAAGCTGCGACACGACAAGCGCGACGTGCCGATCGTCGAGACGGTGGCGATCAAGGACACCGGCGTCGAAACATTGCTCGCGACAATTGAGAAGCTGCTCGCCGCGCGTGCCGGCGACAAACAAAAGGCGCGCGAGCGCCGGATGCGCCGGCTGATCGCGCAGGCCGGGAGCCGCCTCATCTATGATCGCCTGCGCGATCATAATGGCGGCGAGATGGAGCATTTGATCAAAGCTGCCGCGGCCGGCGAGATCGGCATCGCGGAAGCGGCGGATAACGCACTGAAGCTCATTCGTTGAGCGTGTTCCGGCTTATCTCACGCTCGCCGCAACCGCCCGACCGGCGGCGCGGCCTGAGAAAATGCAGCCGCCGAGGAAAGTCCCTTCGAGCGCACCATAGCCGTGAACGCCGCCGCCGCCGAAACCTGCGACCTCACCTGCTGCGTATAGTCCCGGCACCGGCTGGCCGTCGGCGCCAATGACGCGGCTATCGAGATCGGTCTGCAAACCGCCGAGCGTCTTGCGGGTGAGAATATTGAGCCGCACGGCGATCAGCGGGCCAGCGGCCGGATCGAGCAGCCGGTGGGGCTTCGCCGTGCGAACAAGCCTGTCGCCGAGATAATCGCGCGCGGCACGGATCGCCATGATTTGCCCATCCTTGCCATACGGGTTGTCGAGTTCCCGGTCGCGCGCAACGATCTCGCGTTCGACGCGCGCAACATCGAGCAAAGGTTCGCCGCCGACGAGCGCATTCATGCGCTTGACCAGCGTCGCCAGATCGCGCTCGACGATGAAATCTTCGCCTTTGTCCATGAACGCTTTGACCAAGTCCGGAATTCCCTGGCGCACACGCTTGATCACGAGCCGCCAGCTATTGAACTCGGGATTCTGTTCCGAGCCCGACAGCGCGAACTCCTTCTCGATGATCTTTCGCGTCAGGATGAACCACGAATAATCGTAGCCGGTCTCCATGATGTATTTGAGCGTCGCGAGCGTATCGAAGCCGGGATGGAGCGGCACCGGCAATCTGTTGCCGCGGGCGTCGAGCCAGAGCGACGACGGTCCCGGCAAAATGCGGATGGCGTGGTCGGTCCAGATCGGATTCCAGTTCTTGATGCCTTCCACGTAATGCCACATGCGGTCGCGGTTGATGATGGTGCCGCCGGCGGCTTCGGTGATCGCCAGCATGCGGCCGTCGACATGGTCGGGCACGCCCGAGATCATGCGCTCCGGCGCGCGTCCCAAACGCCGCGGCCAATTCTGCCGCACCAGTGCGTGATCGGCGCCGATGCCGCCCGACGAAACGACGACTGCTTGCGCTTTGAACTCGAAGGCGCCGACGACCTCGCGCGAACTCTTGCGGCCGCGCTCGACATCGCTTGGCGCAAGGATATCGCCGCGCACGCCGTCGACCGTGGCGCCCGATCGCGTGAGTTCATTGACGCGATGCCGGAACTTGAAGGTGACGAGCCCCTGTTTCTCGCCTTCGCGCACGCGCGCGATGAAGGGCGCGAGCACGCCGGGCCCGGTTCCCCACGTGAGATGAAAGCGCGGCACCGAATTGCCGTGACCGGTCGCGTTGCCGCCGCCGCGCTCCGCCCAGCCGACCACCGGAAAAAACCGCAAGCCCCGCTCGCGCAGCCACGCCCTTTTCTCGCCGGCGGCGAAAGCCACATAGGCCTCCGCCCAGCGGCGCGGCCAATAGTCTTCTTCGCGATCGAAGGCGGCGGTGCCCAGCCAATCCTGCAGCGCGAGCGCGTGCAAGTCGCGGATGCCCATACGCCGCTGCTCGGGCGAGTCGACCAGAAACAGCCCGCCGAGCGACCAGAACGCCTGGCCGCCCAGCGATTGCTCGGGCTCCTGATCGAGAATGATGACAGTCTTGCGTGCGTCGATCAGTTCGGCTGCCGCGACCAGCCCGGCAAGTCCGGCTCCGATAATGATCGCGTCGGCGTCATAGGCCATGCGCGCGCCTCCCGGGATGGAGAGACTATCCGCTAGGCTGCTGGCGCGTCGATATGGCGGCGGCCGGGCCGCCGCGTTGGCTGCTCAGGCTTACGCCGCCGTCACGCGCTGGGTGCCTTGGGCACCCTCCATCGGCCGCAGCGAGCCGCGCCGCAGCATGTAATTGACGTGCGCCAGCACTTCGCCGAAGGCAAATCCCATCTGATGCGGATCGAGCTTTCGCGTATAGACGAACGGCACAAGCTCAGCCGCCGAGCGCTGCTCCGCCCGGCAGGCGCGCAGAATGCGGTCGCAGCGCGAATGATGATGTGCGACCAGTTCCTCGATGCGTTCCGGCAAGCCGTAGAACGGCAGATTATGTCCCGGGAGCACCATGGCGCCGCGATCGATGCCGTTCCGCAGCGCATGGAGCGAGCGCAAATATTGCCCGAGCGGATCGCCTTCCGGATCGATCGCCGAGACGCTGACATTCGGCGAGATTTTGGCAAGCACTTGGTCGGCGGAGAAAAACAGATTGTCGGCGCGGCAGACCAGCATGATCTGCTCGGGCGAATGCCCGCCGCCGGTCAGGACGTCGAATTCGCGGCCGCCGATGCGCAACGTATCGCCGGCGACCAAGCGGTGGTAGGTCGGCGGCAGGCCCGAGAGCAGCTTGAGATAGGCGTGACC
Organism: uncultured Alphaproteobacteria bacterium; assembly: GCA_963845075.1. Classification (GTDB taxonomy): domain Bacteria; phylum Pseudomonadota; class Alphaproteobacteria; order Rhizobiales; family Xanthobacteraceae; genus BOG-931. The sequence continues at coordinate 282,400 of CAWJRE010000002.1, forward strand.
GCCGGTGACGACACGTTGCGTCGTGTCGGCGTCAAGCCCGTGATCGAGATAGAAGCGGCGATAGTGCTCGGCTTCGAGCGCGCCCGGATCGAGGTGCAAATTCAGGCACTGCAGATATTCAGTGGCCGACATGTAGAGCGGCACGCTGAACCTCTTCAGCAAGAAGCCCGCCGCGCCGACATGGTCGGGATGAAAGTGCGTGGCGATGATGCGCGTGAGCGGCCGGTCTCTCAGCACCGTGCCGAGCAGCGGGTCCCAGGCGGCCAACGTGGCCTTGTCGCCGAGCCCGGTATCGATCAGCGCCCATCCCTTGCCGTCGTCGACGAAATAGATGTTCACGTGATCGAGCAGGAAGGGTAGCGCAAGGCGCGCCCACAGGATGCCAGGCGCAATTTCGATCGTGTGGCCCGGCGCGGGCGGCGTCGGATGAACGAAGCGGAGCGTTTCGGCGCCGGAACCCGGCGCCGCATGGCTTTGCGAAACGGAGGGAGATTGCATTCCGTCAGTGCTCACCGGCCGCCCATCGGCGGCCCCGTCTGGCGATAACACCCCCCGTAAGCCCTGACTAGGCCCCGCCGGGCAGCGCCCTTATGCGGCGCCGCCGGCTTGAGGCGGTTTCCGACGCCCACTGGCGTTGGTTCAAGCCGGGGAAAATGGGCTTAGTCCTGCGGCCGAGAGCGGGAAGCGGTGCGCTCAGACGGCCGCAGGGCGCCTATTTGGCGACGGCAGAGCGAAGCGCACCGTCGTGGTCGGATTGGGCGGCAAACAACAGCTCGACATAGCTCTTGCCCCGCCCATAGCATTCGCAGCTGCGGCGCTCGAGCTCGTCGCGATTGATGATTTGCATATAGCCCCGCCGGCACGTCAGCACGCCGTCGCGTTCCAGCCGTCCGGCCACGAGCGTAACGGTCGTGCGGCGAACCCCAAGCATTTGGGCGATGGTGCTCTGGGTCAGCGGGATTTTGCCGTTCGCGCCGCGGTCATGGACTTCGAGAAGCCAGCGACAAATGCGGCCCTCGACCTGGTGAGCGGCATTGCAAAGCGCCGTTTGCTGGGCCTGCGCCATGATGCTTGAGTCGAAACGCGCCGCCAGCCGCCGCATCGCCGGGCTCTCCTCCAAGGCAAAGCGGAAGGCCGCCGCCGACATGCGCGAAGCCCGCCCGGCAATATGGACCTCGGCGTTGCAGGTGGCGGGAGCGGATGCTACCGCCGCAAAACCGCCGACGACGCCTTCGCGGCCGATTAAGAGCGCGCTGGCGCCCGAAGCCTCTCGCAGCGGCATCGTCAATGCCACAAGACCCGCATGCGGGAAGACCACGTCGTCGATCCGTTCGCCGAAATAATGCAGGCAATCGCCGGCCCGCATCTCGAATGTCGTCAGATGCGGCCGCAAAGCGGCCAATTCAGCCGGTGATAGTTCGGAGAGAAACCAATTTTTATCGTGAGCCCGTGGATTAGGCTCATACGCATGGCTTTGATGGTACGCGGTTGAATCGTGCAGTTCGCTGATCTGATCAGTTGTCGGCATGGCCCACCCCCTCGCTTGCCAGCCAACATTCGGTCCCAGTCGGCCAGCCCTACTATCAAGCGCTGGTTGCCGCCTCGGTTCCGTACTGCACCAAACAAAATTCGCTTTATGCACTTTTCCCGGCGCCCGGGTGGCGGCCGGCAATCAAGCCGCCGCGCGCTAGCCGCCTGTTATCGTTCGCTTGCCCAAATTCGTGATGAGGTAGGGCTTGCCGCGCGAACGTGCGAGACGGGCGCGCGATTCCCGCAAGGCGCTTTGCGTCGCCTCGCAGAGCCTCCGGTCCCGCTCGCACAGGCCCTCCACCAGCACCCGCAATTCGGGTTGCAGGTGGGCGAGCGTCTCGTCGAGGCTCGCGAAAGGTATCGCGAACACGCGTTCCTCGCTGTTCTCATAGACATCGAGGCGCCAGGTCCGGGTCTGGGCTTCGCGGCCGCTCATCAACTCGCGAACGACACCTCGGGCATATTGGTAGGCATCCTGCCGATCCGTCAGGATCACGCCAACGTCGTCCTCGATCGGGTCGAAACCGTCTCGCAATTCGAAGGTATAATTGGGCATTTTGGACCCCTTGCTCTCCTCCTCGAGGTCTCGCTTTTGCCTTTTACGCATGACCCGGAAAAATGGATGCCGGTTTTCCCGAAAAGATTACGATCCGCCAAAAAGTTAGAGCGCCAACGGAGCCGATCCGGCACGAGCGCGCCATTGCCAAGCCGAAGCGCCTGCCAACGCGCGTATTGAGTCTCACTCCCATTAGGCGTTTTGGGCGTTCCGATACAGGGAATTTTCATCCCCCGCCCTGGTTCCAAGGAGATGCGGCCGACGCGCTAATAAGCTGCCGGAACGTACAAATCCGGGGGGACGGGGTGGCGCGTATAGTCCGGCTTGTGGTCGCGATCGGGCATGACGATCGGGTCGTGGGGAACTTCTTGGTAAGGCACCTGCTGCAGCAAATGATGAATGCAATTCAGTCGCGCCCGCTTCTTGTCGACCCCTTCCACTACCCACCAGCGTGATTCCGGAATGTGGGTGCGCTCGATCATCTCTTCCTTGGCCTTGGTATAAAGCTCCCATCGCCGGCGCGATTCGAGATCCATGGGGCTGAGCTTCCACTGCTTGAGCGGGTCGTGGATGCGCATCAGGAAGCGCATGTTCTGCTCCTGATCGGTGATCGAGAACCAATATTTCAGGAGAATGATCCCGGAGCGGACCAGCATCCGCTCGAATTCCGGGACGGTGCGGAAAAACTCCTCGCAGTCTGCCTCGGAGCAGAATCCCATGACGCGCTCGACGCCGGCGCGGTTGTACCAGCTGCGGTCGAACAGCACGATTTCGCCCGCGCCCGGCAGGTGAGAGACGTAGCGCTGAAAATACCATTGGGTGCGCTCACGCTCGGTCGGGGCCGACAACGCGACCACCTTGCAGACGCGCGGATTGAGCCGCTGGGTAATGCGCTTGATCACCCCGCCCTTGCCGGCGGCGTCGCGGCCCTCGAACAGCACGACCAATTTGAGTTTTTGGTGAACGACCCAATCCTGCAATTTGATCAATTCCCGTTGCAATCGCAGCAATTCGCGAAAATAGGTGCGGCGGTCGAGCGCGTCTCTGGCCGCCGCCGGCGCGATGGGGCCCAGGACCGAATCCAAGCGCTGATCATCGAATTCGAGCTCAAGCTCTTCGTCGATGGTCTCGAGGAGCTCGTCATTGAGGGCTTCCGATAGCGATTTGCTGGGAATCGTCTTGGTATCCATGGTCTTTAACTCCATGCGGGTCCAATGCGGCGACCCGCCGCCGGAATGGTGGTGCGCGGACATGACGACCGTGCGACGCGGGAGCGTTCGCCCAATCCATAGGCAGGCTTAGTGGTCGTATGCAGGTCATGAGCTGAGCGCCCGACCCTGTAAATCAGCAGACTTCCGGACGGTCGATTCCCTTTTGTTTTCAGATTGTCATCAAAAACGGGAATCCTGGGAACCGTCCACGGAAAGCTTGCGCGTCCGGGGAAGTGGGGCCGTTTCTTGCATAGAGACCGCCTGACGTAGTGGCTGAACCAGTGGGAGAGCTTGATGCAGACGCCGAAGCACGACGGAAATGGCAGTTTGGAGACGTCCGAACACGTCCACGCACCGGAAACCGAGGGCGTCGAGCCTGCCGGCGAGGATCGCAGCGACATGGTTGCGACCGTAGCAACCGTCGCGGTGGTCGGAATCGCCGCCGCGGCGTTCGAGGCCGCCCTGCTGCCGGGTATCGTGCTGGGGGTCGCGGCAGTCGCAGCGCCGAAGTATCTGCCCAAGATGGGCGCTGCCCTGAACCCGGTTTTCCGGTCCACGGTCCGCGGCGCTTACAAAATCGGCCAGAAGACCAAAGAGATGTTGGCCGAGGCCCACGAGCAGGTGAACGACATCGTCGCCGAAGTCCACGCCGAGGGCGATGTCAACCAGCCAGCCTCCAAGCCGACCGCTGCATCGGCAAGCTGACGCGCGAGCCGAACGTGCCAGCGGCTGCGCTCCCGTCGATATCGAGTAGCCGCTCGTGCGCGCGTTCGCGCAGCGCTGACAGCCAATCCGACTTCGCCACTCTCCAATGCCGCCCGGCCAATCGGGTTAGTTGGGCGCCAACTTCCGCCTCACAGGCTCGAGCACCGCGATGACCAAGATGAATCTCCAGATCGCCCATCAAGTGCCGGGGCGCGTGCGCATGAAAATCCCGGCCGGCAAGGGCAATCCGGAACTCCTCAAGCAGATCAGCGAAGTGTTCGGCGCCATTCCGGGCATCGAAGAGGTCACGGTCAACCCGACCACCGGCAGCGTCGTCCTGCACTATGACGCCGACCGCCACGACGAATTCCACGGCACGTTCCACCAACACTATGCCGCCCACGGCGCCGCCGATAACGGCGGCGCCAATCGCGGCGCCGTCAATGGCGGGATGCATGGCGCCGACACCGAGCTCGACAAACTCACGAGCAGCATCGAGGCGGAAGCCGAATTCCTGGCCAGTCATTCGCATAGCGCGCGCGCCGTGGTCGACTTCGTCAAAAAGGTCGATCGCGAAATCAAGATGGCGACCAACAACACCATCGATCTGAAGATCCTGTTCGCCGCCGGCATCATCGCCTTTACGGTCTTTGAGGTGGGAGCGACCGCGGCAACGCCGGTTTGGGTCACGCTCGCGATTTTCACCGTCAATCATTTCATCGAAATGCACGAGCGGCAGTTGCACAAGGAAAGTCTCAGCGGCGCGCCGAGTTTAGTGCCGATCCGGGTCGCGAACTGAAAGCAGAGACCGGTCGAGGATCTGCGCAAATGGAATTCTCGGTTCGCCACTTCATTTCCGGGCGCATCCGGCTGCATTTGCCGTCGTTATGCCGCAAGCGAAAGCTCGCCGAGGCGGCGCTGACCTGGCTGCAGGCACAGCAAGGCATCAAAAGCGCCCGCCTGAACTTCGACTGCGGCTGCCTCATCATCGAATATGACCCGAGCTTCGAGGGCGTTTTGCGCGCCACGCTCGGCCGCCTTTCGCTGATGAGCCTCGACGAGCTGCAGCTTCTGGTCGATCCGGCCAAGAGCGCCGCCACGCGCGCTCCTGCACCGGTGCCGCAACCGGCCGCACGGGCGCCGCTCTGGCGCCGCACCCCGCTAGCGCTGCCGACCGCATCGCTGTTGATGGCGTTCAGCCTCAACCCGGTCGTGCAGGCCATCAATATGCCGCTCATGCTGTGGAACGCCTACCCGATCGCACTCCGCGCCTGGCGGGTATGGCGGCGCGAGGGCCGGCTCAATATCGATTTCCTCGACACGCTCGCGATCGCGGCCTCGCTCCTGCAAGGCAATCCGATGGCCGGCGCCATCGTCACCTGGCTGATCAAGCTCGGCGATTGGATCCGCGATTTGACCGCGGCCGGCACGCGTCGCGCGATCAGTGAGCTATTGGAGTTTCAGACCAAGACCGCCTGGGTCATTCGCGACAATGTCATCACGCCGGTACCGGCCAGCGAGCTTGTGGCCGGCGACGAGGTGGTGGTCTATCCGGGCGAGATCATTCCGGTCGACGGCGAGATCATCGACGGTCATGCGATGATCGATCAGAAGACCATCACCGGCGAAGGCCTGCCGGTGATGCGCGCCAAGGGCGAAGCGGTCTTTGCCGCCACTGTCATCCGCGACGGCCAGCTGACGGTGCGCGCCATCCGGGTCGGCTCGTTCACTACCGCCGGCCAGATCGCGCGGCTCGTCGAGTCGGCGCCGATCGGCGATACGCGCATGCAAAACCACGCCGAGAAGCTCGCCGACCGTCTGGTCGTGCCGACGCTTGCGGTCGCGGCAGGGACGGCCGCCGTCTCGGGCGACTTCAATCGTTTCCTGTCGCTCGTGATCGTGGATTACGGCACCGGCATCCGTGTCGCCGCCCCGACCGCGGTGCTTGCCTCGATGACGCATGCGGCGCGGGCCGGGATCATCATCAAGAGCGGCGCCCACATGGAGCGCCTCGCCCAAGTCGACACCGTCATTTTCGATAAGACCGGCACGCTGACCCACGGCTCGCCGGCGGTGCTCGATGTCATCAGCTACGAGCGCAACATCACCGCGCGGCATCTGCTCGGCCTGGCAGCGGCGGCAGAAACGCGCCTCAAGCACCCGGTGGCGGAAGCGTTGCGCGTGAAGGCGCATGAGCTCGGCGCCAACATTCCTTACTGCGAGGAAACCAAATACCGCATCGGGCTCGGCGTCGAAGGCCAGGTCAACGGCTACTACCTGCATGTCGGCAACGAGCGCTTCATGCGCCAAAGCAGCATCAACGTGCGGCCGGCGGAAACCGATCGTTCGGCGCTCGATCAGCAGGGCTATTCCTGCATTTACGTCGCCGTCGACGGAACGCTGGCCGGGCTGGTGCCGTTTACCGACCAGATCCGTCCCGAGAGCCGGGAGGTGATCGAGCGGCTGCACGCGATGGGAATCCGCAACAGCGTCATGCTGACCGGCGACAATGCGGTGGTGGCGCGGGCCGTCTGCCGGCGGCTCGGGCTATCGCATCACTTCGCCGAGATGCTGCCGGCCGACAAGGCCGAGGTGATCCAGCGCTATCAGCGCGAAGGCAATGTCGTCGCCATGGTCGGGGACGGCATCAACGATTCGCCGGCGCTGAGCTTCGCCGATGTCGGCATCGCCATGAAGCATGGCGCCGAGGTGGCGCGCGAATCCGCCGATGTCGTGCTGATGGAGGATTCGCTCTGGAAGCTCGTGAAAGCTGTTGAAATTTCGCGCGGCGCGGTCGGCCTGATCCGCCAGAACTATGCCATCGTTGCCGGATTGAATACGCTGGCGCTCGGGCTTGCGCTTCCCGGTGGGTTGATCAGTCCATCGATAACCGCGGTGATCAGCAACGGCTCGGCCATTCTGGCAAGCTTGAACGGAATTCGCCCGATCCTTCGTTATCAATGATCAAGGCCGAACCCGCGATCGCCCTCCCGCCATCCCACCAAAAGGCGCTGCAACGCGCCGTCATGAACCTCGAAAATCAGGACTTTGCCGCTCGGCTGGCAGACTATGCCGGCCGCCCGATCGCGCGGGCGATGCGCCTGATGCCGAAGGCGGCGAACGACCGCATCAACAAAATCGTCGAAACCGCCATCCTCAATGCGCTCAACATCGCCATCCGCTCGATCGAGCCGCAGTCGAAGCGGCCGCCGGCGCGGCGCACGGCGTCATTGCTGGCGGGCATCAGCGGCGGCGTCAGCGGCTTTGTGGGCATTGCCGCGCTGCCGATCGAACTGCCGGTGACCACAACGCTGATGCTGCGCGCCATCGCCGATATCGCGCGCCATCATGGCGAAGATTTATCGACGCTGGAGGCGCGGCTGGCCTGTGTCGAGGTGTTCGCGCTCGGCGCGCCGCAGGCTGACCGGCAGATGGGTCTCGGCTATTACGCCTCACGGACACTGATCAGCCGGCTCGCCGCGAACGCAACGTCGATCCTTCTCGAGCGCGGCACGGCGAATGTGTCGGCGCCGGTGGTGAGCAGCCTGGTCGGCGAGATCGCCACCCGCTTCGGCGTCGTCGTCACCGAGCGGTCCGCAGTGAGCGCGTTGCCGGTGCTCGGCGCCGTCGGCGGCGCGACGGTGAACATGATCTTCATGAATTATTTTCAGCGCGTCGCGAGCGGCCATTTCGCCATCCGAAAACTGGAGCGCCTGCACGGACAAAGCGTGGTGCGTCAGCTCTATCAGAGCTACGGACAGAGCTACGGATCGCGGCCGAAAATCATGAGGTGAAGTGTTGGCATGCTGACGGCTGGCGCGCCCCGCGAAGCACCGACGGCACTACCACCGCCGCCAACGGGCGAAACGGACCCGCGACGCGCGGCGCTGCGGCGCATGCGGCTCCTTGCGACCCTTCTCCTTGTGCTGATGACAGCGATCTTCATCGTCACCACCGCTGTCAAGCTCGACTGGCCGTGGATCCCTTACGTGCGCGCGTTTGCCGAAGCCGGCATGGTCGGCGCTTGCGCCGACTGGTTCGCGATCGTCGCTCTGTTCCGGCGGCCGCTCGGACTGCCGATACCGCACACGGGTATCGTCCCCAACAACAAGGACCGGATCGGCAAGGCGCTCGGCAATTTCATCACCAACAATTTCCTTACTGCCGCGGTGATGAACGAAAGATTGGCGCGCATCGATATGGTGGGTGCGCTCGCCCGGTGGCTCTCCGAGCCGGCCAATGCCAAACGGCTGGGAGACTATGTCGCGCTGCAATTGCCGCAGATTGCAAAGTCCCTGCCGCTGCCGCGCATCGGCGAATTGATCGGCACAATTGCGCAACAGGCCGCGCAGGCGGTCCCGGCCGCGCCGGTGGCGTCGAAGCTGCTGGCGATCGTGTGGGCGCAAGGTGAGGCGCAGGCGCTCTTGGCGCAGGCGATCGAACAGAGCGAGGCGTGGCTCGCCGGCAACAAGGACGTCCTCACCGACAAAGTCTCGGAGCGATCGTCGCGCTGGATCCCCAAATGGATCGATCGGATGATTGCGGAGAAAGTGCTCAACGGCCTGCTCGGCACGCTCGCCGAGATGCGCGATCCTTTGCACCCCTGGCGGGTCGAGCTGCGCAAGACGGTGGAGAAGCTCATTGCGGAGCTCGCCACCGATCCGCAGATGCGTGCGCGCGCGGAAGACTTGAAGGCCGAATTGCTGGCAAGCCCGCTGCTGATCGAGCAGGCCAAGACCTTGTGGGCCGAAGTGGAGACCGGCCTCGTTTCCGGCCTGCCGGCGCATTCGGAGGCCATTGGCGAAGCGTGCGCGCGGGCGCTGCGCAATGCCGGAACGTGGCTGCAGGAAGACGAAGAGCGCAAGGCACAGCTCAACCGGCGGATCCGGATTATCGGCGAGCGCTTTCTATTGCCCTATCGCGTCGAGATCGGCGCCTATATCGAGCGCGTGGTGCGCAACTGGGACAGCGCGACCCTGGTCGACCGGCTGGAACTGCAGGTCGGCAAGGACCTGCAATATATCCGCATCAACGGAACGCTGGTCGGTGGCCTGGTCGGCCTGTTGATCTACGCCGTCTCGCAATGGATCGCGCAGTTTTAGAGCGGATTATTTCAAAGCCGTTGCGAAGCTGCGCTCATTGCAGCGACAATTCCACTACGTGCGCAAATGCGCCGGTGTTCGCATCATGAAGCTCAAGACCGCCGCTGCCGACGTCGAAATAAGCGCCGAGGAGCGCAAGCTCGCCCGCACTCACACGCTCGCGGATATCGGGAAATGTCATCAAGTTACCCAACGTGGCGACGACCGAAGCGCGCTCGAGCCGCCCGAGATAATCCGCGTCGCCGCTCTCGCCTGCAGTACCGATCCCGTCAGCCGCGGGCGCAATCAACGACATCCAATTGTCGATGAAATCGCCTTTGTTCGGCCGGTCGCGGTGCTCGACAAAAGCGCGGATGCCGCCACAGTGCGAGTGACCCATGACGACGATGTGCCCGACTTTCAGAATCTGGATCGCAAATTCCAACGCAGCGGAAACGCCGTGTGTCAGTCCGGTGGGATTGTAGGGGGGCACGAGATTGGCGACGTTGCGCACAACAAAGATTTCGCCGGGATGGCTGTCGAAGATCACTTCGGGCGAGACGCGCGAATCGCAACAGCCGATGACCATGACGTCCGGCCGTTGGCCGGTAGCGGCAAGGCGCTCGTAGCGGCTGCGCTCCAGCGGCAGGCGGGTCTCGATGAAGGCGCGATAACCTTCTGACAATCGTGCCGGCAACAGCATTCCGCATCCCGCCGAGGGATCGAACACTTCCCCCGATACTTCGATGGCAATCCGAATGGTCACGCAAATTTGTGGCAGGCGATGTCAACAGCCATGTGACGGATTGCCGGCGATGCCCCCAACAATGCTGGAGAATTTGGGCGATATCCCCCTGAAATAGGCGGGTCTTTGCCCAAGGGTCTGCAGGAACGACTTGCACGACAGTTTCATGACCGAAGCGAATCCGCTACAATTGCTTTCTAAGGCGACACGACGCATGGGAATGGTGTGAAGTCACGGCGTCCGACAATCTCCCCAAAGGTCATCAAGGAATTGCTGCGGCTCGGCTATTTGCAGCCGGCGAAGCGGTTCAAGCCGCATATTGTCGAGCGTGCTCTGGTGCGCCTGCGCGCCGATCTCGTTCGCGACGGCGTGGTAAAGGGCGGCACTCCGCTGAACGATCGAATGCCCGCCGCTCCTGACGACAATCAGCAGCCCTCGGCCGTGCCGGGCCCAAGTGTATCGACCTAGCGTCGACCTGGAGCCGCACTTCACTGAGCGATCCGCACATCAACGCCTCAAAGAGCTACACGTCGAGCCGGCCGCATCGATCGCGGCATGCAGAATCTGGCCGAAGGCGCCGAAGATTTGCGGCTTTTGGCGATCGACATAAACAACCACGAGCCTATTTGCCTCGTCGAGCGCAAAAACCGCGTCGCGCTCGAGGCGTAGCGGTACGGCCGCGTCGCCGGCGTTCGGCTCCGAGACTCACAAGCCGAGATACGCATTCTGTACGGAGGATTTGCCGGCGAGAGTTTTAGCATCCGCCGCCTGCACGATCAGTCCTCCAGACAGCACGTAGCCGCGGCTTGCCGTTCGCAACGCCATCCGGGTGTTTTGTTCGGCCAGCAGGATCGAGACGCCCATGTCGTTCAAACGGCGCAACGTCGCGAAGATGTCTTTGACGACAAGCGGAGCGAGCCCCATCGACGGCTCGTCCAGCAGCAACAGTTTGGGCCCGGACATCAGCGCACGCGCGATAGCGAGCATCTGCTGCTCGCCGCCCGACAACGCGCCCGCCAATTGCGAGGCGCGTTCGCGCAGGCGCGGAAATAGATCGAGGACGAAGTCGAAGTCAGCCGCGACGGTGCTTTGCCGTCGCGGCCACAGCCGCCGATAGGCGCCCATTTCGAGATTTTCTCGCACCGTCATCGGTGCGAATACGCGACGCCCCTCCGGCACCAGCGCGATGCCGGCGGCCACGCGCGCAGCAGGCGGCACAGTTGTGATGTCGACGCCTTCAAAGATGATGGTGCCATGCGTCGGCCTTAGCAGGCCGCTGAGACACCGCATCGTCGTCGTCTTGCCGGCACCATTGGCGCCGATCAGGCACACGCAGCTTCCTTGCGCGACGTCGAAGCTCAATCCGTGCAGAGCTTCCTTGCCGTCATAGGCCGCACGAAGGTCGCGAACCTCAAGCATCCTCGTCCTCGCCAAGGTAAGCGGCAAGCACGGCCGGGTCGTTGCGCACAGCTTCGGGCCGACCTTCAGCGATCTTGCGGCCGTGATCGAGCACAAGGATGCTGTGCGAAATGTCCATCACCAGGCCCATATTGTGCTCGACCAAGAGTACGGTGAGACCGTCGCGATTCAATTCGCGAATGAGTTCTCCGACTCGGAGCGCAGCATCGTGAGAGACACCGGCGGCAGGCTCATCGAGCAGAAGAAGGCTCGGCGCCGCTGCCAGCGCCCGCGCGATCTCCAAAAGCTTGCTTTCGCCGAAGCTCAAACTTGCGGCCGGCTCGTCAGCGCGCTCGGACAGACCGAGCTTTGCCAACAGTTCGAGCGAGCGGCCGCGGATCGCGCGTTCTTCCGACAGCGAGCGCGGCGTGCGCAAGATGGCCTGCACGGTGCCGCACTGCGATCGCGTATGGCAGCCGACCATGACGTTTTCCAGAACCGTCATATCCTTGAAAATCTGAAGATTCTGAAAGGTGCGGCTCAGCCCGAGGCGCGCGCGCTGGAAGGATGGCAGACGGTCGATGGATTTGCCGGATAGTACGATTTGGCCTGCGGACGGGGCTATGACGCCGCTGATCACGTTGAACAGCGTAGTCTTGCCTGCGCCGTTGGGCCCGATGATGGCCTTGATCTCCCCTTGGCGGACTGCGAAATCCAGATCGGCGATGGCTTGCAATCCGCCAAAGCGACACGCAAGGCCGCGCACATCGAGGAGTGTCGCTGCCCTGTCGCTCATGGCCGGTATCTCTGCCACAGGCGAACGATGCTGTCGCCGGCGCCCGCTAGTCCGCTTGGGAAGAACAACAGCACGGCGATCATTCCGGCGCCGAAGATCAAGAGTTGCGCGTCCTGGAAGGTTCGCAAGAGTTCGGGAGCGCCGGTATAGATCAGCGCGCCAAGGAACGCGCCGGCGTAGCGCCCCCAACCGCCGAGCGCGACCATGGCCACCAACAATATCGAGGACGAAAAGCCGAAGCTTTCCGGCGACGCATACAGATTGCTTTCGACGTAAAGACTGCCGGCAAGCCCCGCCATTCCGGCGGTCAACACGAAGACAATCAGCTTGTAGCGGAAGGCATCGATGCCAAGCGATTCAGCCGCGATTTGGCTTGTTGCGACGGCGCGTATCGCCCGGCCGACGCGCGATTGGATGAGATTGAGAAGCGCGAGCATGACGAGGCCCGCGCAGAGCCAGACGATCGGAAATATCCGCGCCTGACTACTGAGAGCAAAGCTTCCGAACGCGAGAGGCCTCACCCCCAACAATCCGTTCGGCCCGCCGGTCCACGACACGAGCTGATCGAACAACACCGCAAGAATAGCGTTGAAGCCGAGCGTCGCCATGGCGAGATAGTGGCCCTTGAGCCGCAGCGCCGGAATTCCGATCACGACCGCGGCGGACGCGCTCACCAGGCAGGCGACAGGAAGCCCGAGCCAGGGATTGAGACCGAGTTTCGCGGAGAGGATTCCGGCCGAATATGCGCCCAACCCGTAGAAGCCAGCATGACCGAGCGAGATCTGGCCGCAATAGCCGATCAGCACATTGAGACTGGCGATGAGAACAAGATTGATCAGAAAGCTCGTGCCAAGCGATACGAGATAGTCGTTGAAGCCGAACAGCGGAATCGCCAGCAGCAGCAGCCAGAACAATACTAGGATCGAGCGACCGCCCATAAGAGTGCGCCGGCGCTCATGCCGCACGGCGGTGTTGATCGGTCCCGCAATGGGATCGATCGCGTCGCTTGGCTTGGCCATGCGCGGCTCTCAGACCCTTTCCGCTTCCGACCGTCCCAGCAAGCCCGACGGCAGCGCAAATAGAATAATCAGCAACACAATAAACGCCACGGCGTCTTTGAAATGCGACGAGACATAGCCGGCCGCGAATGTCTCCAACAAGCCGAGCACGAGCCCGCCAAGTAACGCGCCATAAAGGTTGCCAATGCCGCCCAGCATCGCCGCGCTGAAGCCCTTGAACCCGATCAAGCCTCCCTGATCGTATGAGGTGAAAGTCTGCGGCGTGATGATCGCGCCGGCGATGCCGCCCGCCAGCGCGCCGATAACGAACGACCACATCACACTGTGCTGGACATTGATCCCGACGAGCGATGCGGCGTCGCGATCGGCGGCCACGGCGCGCAACGATTTTCCCAGTATCGTCCGTTCGAAGAACACATGCGCGACCACGATAAAGGCAAGCGTGATCCCAGTGATCCACAGCGTCTGCGCCGGAACCCTGGCGCCGAAAACGTTCAGGACCGCGTCGCCCGAGAATCCCGGATAGCCGGCCGGGTCTTTGCCGAGCACCAGCATGACCACGCTCTTGGTGGAGATCGCCAACCCGATGCTGAGAAGCGTAATCAGCATCGGCGTTGGGCGCTTGAGCGGCGCCACGATCAATCGTTCCGACAGCAAGCCGACGGCCGCGACGATCACCACGGCGACCAAGCAGCCGGCCCAAATCGCGGCATGCGAAGCGATCGCCGCCGCGGCGATCATGCCGCCGAGCATCACCCATTCGCCCTGGGCGAAATTGAGCGCGCCCGTGCTCTTGAAGATGACGTTGAACCCCAAGGCGATGAGCGCGTAGATGGCGCCATTGCCGACGCCCGCAAAAAGCAACTGGAGCGCTGTAGCGCCTGCACTTCCCGCGCTCATCTTGTCCTAGGCGGTTGAGCTTCTTGGTCTTGCGCGCGCGAAGCGCGCTAGTCGTTCACGCATAGTCTGCGAGATTGAACCGGCCATTCGCCCAATTGACAAGCACGATATTGCTTTTAGCGAGACCGGAATGATGCTCGGGCGAGAACGAAAAGATGCCGCTGGCGCACTGATAGTCGCGAATGTTCTCGAAGGCTTCGCGAACCTTCTCACGGTCGGAGCCGCCATTCGAGAGGGCTATCTTGGCCAGATAGACGGCGTCATAAGTCTGCGCCACGAACTGGTTGGGGGTGCGGTTGAAGCGACGCTTGAAGCTCTCGGTCAAGGCCGCAATCTTCGGCTTCACCGGATCGGAGTTGGGCAACTGGTCGCCGACCACGAACTTTTGACTCAAGAGCAGCAGCTTCGCGGCCGCGCTGCCCGCAAGCTCCATGTATTTGCCGGTCACAAAGCCGTAGCTGTGAATGAGAGTGAGGTTCTCGTCGAGCCCGAGCTGCTGCGCCTGCTTGAGAAACACCACGCCGGCCGGCGTGACGGTCCAGCACAGAATGACTTGCGCGCCGGCATCGCGTATCCGGCTCAGTTGCGGAACGAGATCGGTATCGCTCGGCGCGAACGACTCGAAAATCGCATCGAGGTTGCGTTCCTTGGCGACGATCTTGAGCTGTTCCGTCGCGCCTTGCCCGAAGCCGCTGGTGTCGGCGAGCAGCGCGATCTTCTTAAGCCCCTTCTTGTCGAAATAGTCCGCGGCGCGCTGCAGCACCAGATAATCGTCGACGGTGCTCTTGAACGTCCAATGATGATCAGCGACGGGATTGACGATGGCGCTCGCGCCCTCGGTCGAGACGAACGGAATCTTCGCGGCTTCCGCCATGGGCGAGATCGCGAGCGCTATGCCGCTCATGTTGCCGCCGCCGACGATCATCTCGACACCGTCGTTGCTGAGGAGGCGCCGCGTCTCGGCGATAGCCTGCTGCGTCTGGCTCTGCGCGTCGTAGAAAATCCACTCGATCTTCCGGCCGCCGATGCCGCCGGCCTCGTTGATCTCGTCAACCGCCAATTGCGCGCCGTCCTTCATGTCCTGGCCGAGGAAGGCCGCGGGCCCGCTCACCGAGAGGATCGTGCCGATGCGGATAGGATCGGCGGCGGCGGCGCGAAGATTGGCCCACCCGGCGGTTGCGGCCCCGAGCAAGGCAGTCATGGTCGTTCGTCGAGAAAGCATCATGCGTCACCGTTGATCGATCGCTTGTGTGCGCCCCACAATCAATCTCGCCATAGAAATTATGGACAAGGGAGTCAACGCATGATACCGGCCGGGATCATGAGTATTTTTGTTGATGGCCGCATGAATTGGGTTCTTTCTGAAGAATATCGTTGTGAAGAAGGAAACTACGGTCGCTGCCGTCCGGACAAACGAAATTTCCTTCCGACTGGCTCGCCAGGGCGCACGCCCGGTGAGGAGGCCCAAACCGGGGCCGGCCAATGAAACAGCGAAAGATGAACTTGGCGGCCTTCGTCGTGGCCGGGCCCGTTTCCGGCCATCACGGGGGATGGCGCTACCCGACTGCCGACCGCAACCTGTTGTCGCTGGAATACTACCGCAACGTGGGCCGCATCCTCGAAGACGGCCGCTTCGATCTCATTTTCTTTGCCGACATTCTGGCGATTCCGAACCGGTATGAGGGCAAGCTCGACAGCCAATTGCGCTATGGCGCGCTCGGTTCGCTGCGGCTCGATCCTCTGCTCGTTCTCTCGGCCATGGCCGCTTCGACCAAATATCTTGGCCTCGCGAGCACGATATCGACCTCCTATTTCCATCCCTTCGCCGTCGCCCGCGCCATGGCGACGCTCGACCATTTGAGCGGCGGCCGCGCGGCATGGAACATCGTCACCTCGTTCCAGCAGGCGGAGGCCGCCAATTTCGGGCTGGAGGACCAGCTCTCGCGCGACGAGCGCTACGACCGGGCCGACGAATTTCTCGATGTCGCCTGCAAGCTTTGGGATAGCTGGCGCGACGGCGCCCTCGTCCTGGATGCCGAAACGCCGCGATTTGCCGATCCCGGATTGGTGCGGCCCATCGATCACCACGGCAAGTGGTTTACCGTGCGCGGGCCGCTCAATGTCAGCC
The DNA here is from genome assembly GCA_963845075.1 of uncultured Alphaproteobacteria bacterium. Classification (GTDB taxonomy): domain Bacteria; phylum Pseudomonadota; class Alphaproteobacteria; order Rhizobiales; family Xanthobacteraceae; genus BOG-931. The sequence goes on from CAWJRE010000002.1 coordinate 298,469, forward strand.
GCTCGCCGCAGGGCCGGCCGGTTTTCATCCAGGCCGGGGCATCCGATCGCGGCCGCGACTTCGCCGCGCGTTGGGCGGAAATCATTTTCGTGACCCACGCTTCGGTCGACTCGGCCAAGGAATTCTATCGCGACATGAAGGCGCGCGCCGCCAAGGCCGGACGCGATCCCGACCAAATGAAGATCTTGCCGGGCATGGTACCGATCGTCGCCGAAACCAAGATCATGGCGGAAGACAAGCGCAAGCTCATCGACGAGCTTGCGGACCCGCAGGCGGGCCTTTCGACGCTTTCCTATCATCTCGATATCGACCTCTCGCAGTTTCCGCAGGACCGCGTGTTGCCGACGCTCGACGTGCCGGGTGTTCAGGGCCATTACAAAGAAGTTTCCGAGATGACGCAGCGGCGCGGACTGACGCTGTCGCAGGCCGGCAAGCAATACGGCGTGGGGCCGTTGCGGGAATTCTGCGGCACCGGCGCCGACGTCGCAGACAAGCTGGAAGAGTGGTTCCGCGCCGGCGCTTGCGATGGCTTCATGCTGCAAACGCCCTACGTTCCGGGCGGCTTAGAGGATTTCGTGCGGCTCGTTATTCCAGAGCTGCAAAAGCGCGAACTGTTCCGCCGCGACTATGAAGGTACAACGCTCCGCGACCATTTGGGGCTGGTGCGGCCGCCGGCATAACCCGCCGCTCATCTCGGAGCTCGGCTCCTTTTGTGCGATTGACAATCAGCGAGGCAACCATGGGCACGTTACCGTTATTGGTCGACACTGACTGGCTCGCCGCGCACCTCGACGATCCGGATCTCCGCATCCTCGACTCGACGACAAATGTCATTCGCGAGCCCGGCAAGCCCGACCGCGTCGTCGCGGAACGCGCGAAATTCGAGGAGGGTCACATCCCCGGCGCGCAGTTCGTCGATCTGCAAGCCGACCTCTCCGACCACGACAGCCATTTGAACTTCACCGCGCCGCGCGCGGAGGATTTTGCGCGCGCGATCGAGCGTTTCGGCATTGGCGATCATTCGCGCGTGGTCGTCTACGGCACCGGCAGCGTCTGGTGGGCGACGCGGGTCTGGTGGCTGTTTCGCCTGTTCGGATTCGACAATGCCGCTATCCTCGATGGTGGCTGGAAGGCTTGGACCGATGAAAAGCGGCCGGTCGAAACCGGCCCGGGCCGCCACTATGCGCGAGGCCATTTTGCGGTGCGACCGCCGCGGCCGCTGATCGCGGACAAGCAGGATGTCCTGAACGCCATCAGCGACGGCGCAACCTGCACCGTTAATGCCTTGGCGCCGGGACTCCATTCCGGTGCCACGCCATCGCCCTACGGCCGGCAGGGACACATCAAAGGCAGCGTCAACGTTCCTGGTCTGGCGCTGCTCGATCCGGTCAGCAACCGCTTTGTGCCGCTTTCCAAGATCGAGCAGTTGTTCCGCGAAGCCGGCGCGCTCGATCGTCAGAAGGTGATCCATTATTGCGGCGGCGGCATCACGGCGACGGCGACCGCCTTCGCGCTGGCGCTGCTCGGGCGGCCGGACACGCTCGTTTATGACGGCTCGCTGCATGAATGGGCGCCCGATCAAACGCTGCCGATGGAGACAGGCTGAGCGGGCTAAGCTCTACGCGCTGCCCGCTGAGAATTTGAATGACGCGCGATCGCCGCATCCGTTTCAACGGCTTCAAATGTTCCACCGTGGCCCATACGACTGCGGGCTTGTGGCGGCACCCGGATAGCCAATCGCACCGCTACAAGGAGCTGTCCTTCTGGATCGAGCTCGCCAAGACGCTCGAGCGCGGGAAGTTCGACAGCCTTTTCGTCGCCGACGCCCTCGGCGTTCTGGACGTCTATCGCGGCAGTCCCGACCAGACCCTGCGCGAAGGATTGCAAACGCCGACCGACGATCCCTTGCTTGCCGTCTCCGCCATGGCGGCGGCGACGCAGCATCTTGGCTTCGGTATCACAGTCGCCTCGCTCTACGAGCTGCCGTATTTGTTCGCGCGCAAAATGACGACCTTGGACCATCTGACCGACGGGCGGATCGGCTGGAACATCGTCACCTCGGCGCTTGACAGCGCCGCGCGCAATCTCGGCCGCGACGATCAGATTCCGCACGACGAGCGCTACGCCGTCACCGACGAGTTCATGCAGGTCGTCTACAAGCTCTGGGAGGGTAGCTGGGAGGACGATGCCGTCGTTCACGATCGCGCCGCTGGCACCTACGCCGATCCGGCGAAGGTGCATGCCATCGGCCACAAGGGACGGTACTATTCGGTTCCCGGGATTTTTCTCTGCGAACCGTCGCGCCAGCGCACGCCGGTGCTTTATCAGGCCGGAACGTCGGCCGCCGGCCGGGCTTTCGCCGGTCGCCACGCCGAAGGCGTCTTCATCTCGGGACAGCGTCCCGACATTGTGCGCCGACTGGTCGACGGCGTTCGCAGCGAGGCGCAAGCCGCCGGACGCGATCCCCGCAGCGTCAAATTCTTTGCGATCATGACGGTCGTCACCGCGCCGACCGATGCCGAGGCCACCGCGAAATTTCAGGAGTACAAGTCCTACGCGTCGATCGAAGGCAATCTGGCGCGCTTGAGCGGCATCACCCAGGTCGATATCTCGAAACTCGATCTCGACGAGCCGCTCGAATATTCCGACACGCCCGGCATCCAGGGCATTCTGGCGAACTTTACCAAGGCCGATCCGACCCGGCGCTGGACACCGCGGGAGATTGCGGACTTTATGAGTGTTTCGAGCTTCGGGCCGGTTGTCGTCGGCTCCCCGGCCACGGTCGCCGACCGGCTCGAGCAATGGGTCGAGGAAGCCGATATCGAGGGTTTCAATCTGGTCGACGTCATGCCGCCGGCAAGCTTCGGCGATTTCGTCGACCTCGTCGTGCCGGAGCTGCAACGGCGCGGACGGATGTGGCGCGACTACGAAGGCAACACCTTGCGCGAAAGTCTTTACGGCACCGGTCAGGAGCGCGTCCGCGACGATCATCCCGCCGCGCAATATCGGCGGCGGTGATCGCCGAGGGCGATTACGCGTCTGAATCCGCCAGACTGAGTTCTACGGTGTCGCGGCTTTGCCGCTCGATGAATCGAACGGCAAAGCCCTCATCAAAGTGGCGCACGACGCGGCTCGTAAGCGTGCCGACGGCGAGAACCGTGCCGATCGCCGGAATGGTGTCCGCGGATATGGCGGCTCCGGAAATCGACACATCGAGAACGAGGCAGGTCTCCACATGGCCGTCGGCCAATATCATTCGCGAGTACGGGTCTTTCGGTACGAAACGGCTATCAGCACGCTGCTCGCGCACTTCGGAATTCTTGTGTTGCTGCAGCCACTCGATTTTCGCAGCCAGCTTGCGACGTTCGTTTTGCTTTACGTTGACGCCCATGACAAATCCGCGCTGGAGCACGCAGGTCACCATGCCGTCGAGTTTTCCGAGATGGTCGATATACGCAATCACCCGTGCGTCCATCTTGGCGGTTACCGGAGAAGCGATGACGATTTCGCGGATCGAAGGGTTGACGGCGTGACAGCCAAAGACGCGGCGCTCGCCGCGGGCATCGCGCACGTCGGCAAACGAAAAACGCCCCGGGGCAGTGACGACGATCCTGCGAGCCTCCCGTGGACGTTCTACGATGATGATATCGTCGCTCATCGCGTTGGACGATCGGCTACTATCGTCCGATAGACGAAACGGTCTAATTCTCTTTGCGCATTTCTCAGCGCTTGCTGGCGAGATACCCCGCCGGGACGACGCGCCATCATATGGAAATTTGTCACCACCGGAAAAATCAGCGCGCGAACGCCGTGGTGAGCGGGCACAACAATGAGATTGCTGTTAGCGCACGTCAGCAGCTCGATCATTGGTCGGACATTGCCCTATCGGGATTGGCTACGCTGTCGCTATTCCATTGCTAAAGATGCGCGCGACGCGCTGAGGCTTCGCTAAGCCGCCAAGCGCATTTTTTGTCGTTACTTTTACCGAATAGAGCGATCCGGCCAACTTATGCGCTATTATTGCAACCACCGCGCTAGAGAAGGGCGCGCCATCGCGATCAGCGGATGGAAATGACGACGCGCATCTGCGCGCATATCCTGCGCTTCAGTATTGCGGTTGGCGCTTGTCGCAAAACGCCGCCAGGCCCTCGGCGAGGTCCTTGCCGCCAATGTGCTTGGTGAAGGCATCAATTTCCGCCCGATACCCGTCATAGCCGTGCGCATTGAAATAGGCGCGCGCGAGGTCCTTGATCTGCGCAAGCACTTCCGGGCTTTGCCGGGAAAACTGCAACGCGATGTCCTTGGCGCGCGCAAGAAGCTGCGGCGCGGGCACGACTTCGTTGATGAGGCCCCACTCCAAAAGCTCGCGCGCCGAGAACAAGCTCGCGCTGAAAAAAAGCTGCATCGCGCGATTGACCGGTATCTTCCGAAACAGGCGAACAGTGGCGCCGCCGGCCGGGACCACCCCGTATTTCGCGTGACCGTCGCCGAGCTTGGCGTCTTCCGAAGCGACCAGAACATCGCAACACAGAAGGAGCTCGAGTCCTCCGGCGACCGCCGTGCCGTTCACGGCACCGATGACTGGAACAGGCAGGGATTCCAGCTTCGCGAAAACACGCTGATTGTATGCGAGCGTTTCAATCAGCTGCCGCGGGTCGCTTTGGAGCTGGTTATTGAACTCCAGCAAGTCGCCACCGGCGGAGAAGGCTCTGCCCTGCGCGGTCACAATAACGGCTCGCAACGCCCGATCGGCTTCAATCTGGTCCAGCACGCGGTCTAACGCACGCATCACACTGGTCGAAAGGGCATTGAGGGCATTGGGCCGATTCAAAGTGATGACGGCAATGCCGCCGGCGCGCTCTAGAATTACGTCATCTGTCATTGGTGGCCTTCAACCAAATAAGTCTGCGGCAGGGATGCGAGGCTTTCCGTAAGTTCGCGTAGCCGCATATTGTCGTTCGTATCGACGACGATGCGAACGCGCGTATTCAGCCTTTCGTCTTTGTCGACAATGATCTCGGCGCTTGCTCCCGGGCCGAACACACGCTCGATCTCCAGTTTGGCCTTCTCTTTGATGGCGAGATCCCGCAATGTCGGCTTGAAGATCTTCCCAACCGCCGTGACCGGCAGTGCCTCCAGAACGACGACGCGCTTGGGCTTCGCCGGCGGCTCCATGATGTTGCGTTCCAGGTGGATTTCGAGGCCGCGTAGATCGATCTCTTGTCCGGGCGCCGGCACGACGAATAGAATTGGCACCTCCCCCGCATATTGGTCCGGCATGCCAACAGCCGAGCTGATTTGCACGCCGGGAAAATCGTTGGCGACGTCTTCGATCGCCGCCGGGTCGATATTGTGTCCACTGCGGACGATAAGATCCTTGGCGCGGCCGGTCAGGACCAGCCTCTCGTCCATGGTCAGGTAGCCGATATCGCCGGTTATCAGCCAACCGGTTTCCGTCAGCACGCCTTCGTTGTGTTTCGGATCGACGTAGCCCGGGAACACCTGTGGACCTCGAACAAGGACCAATCCGCTGGTGAGCGGAGCGCACGCCTTGGGGTTCTTGCCCTCGCTGCCGAATGCGGCAATCAGGGTCTTGGCGTAAGGCGCCCTGAAACCGACGCTGCCCGCAAGCGGCTCCCCTCGGCCGGGATTAAACGCGATGGCCGCCGCCGTCTCTGTCATGCCGTAGGTTTCGAAAAGTCTTATGCCGGTGCGCTTCTCGAACCGCTCGCCGACAGCCTTCGGCAAGACGGCGCCGCCGGTCAGCGCCATCCGCACGGAGGCGACATTGCTGTTTCCAATAGGCACCTCGGCGAACGCCGCAATGGACGTCGGCACGCCGCTGACGATGGTCGCGTTGAATCGCTCAACAATCCGCCAGTAGTTTTGAATAACGCGCGGAAGCCGCAAGCTGTAAGGCGACGGGATGACGATGTGCCCGCCCGCCGCCAGCACCGACAGTCCCGCCGTCACCGTGCCTCCGACGTGGAAGAGCGGGAATCCGTTGATTGCCGTGTCAAACTCATCGAGGCCGTGAACTTGGGCAAAGCCCCACGCGGCATGGATTTGATTGCCGTGCGTCAGGCGCACGAGCTTCGGGCGTCCGGTCGTGCCGCCGGTGTGAAAGAGCGCGCATACGGTGTCGCGGTCGGCCGTGAGCTGAAAGTTCAGGGTGCCGCTCTGCGCCGACAGGCTTTCATCGAAGCCAACAATCTTGCGACCGGGATCGCTCTTGCCGCCGACGACCAGTATCCGTTGAAGCGACGGGACACGGTCGATAACCGCGTTGGCCTTCTCCCAGAGCGCCGCATCGTCGGCTGCGGAGGGAATGACCAGTACCGTCGCCTGTTCGGCGATCAGAAGATCGGCGATGGCGTCGGCATTGAGCAGGAAGTTGATCGTGCTGGCGACCCCCGCGACTTGAGCGCCAATGAGAGCCGGCGGAATCTGGGGCAGCGCGGGGCAAAGGAAGGCGACGGCGCCGCCGGACGGCGATATGCCGAGCGAGCGAAAAAGATTGGCCGCGCGCGTTATCTCATCGAGCAATCCCTTGTGCGACAGCGTGACGGCGCTCTCATCAGGATCGCCGGCCGGCATGACCGTCAGCGCCGGCCGCTCGGGATGAAGCCGCGCGGTCGCCTCGAACAGCTGATAGAGATTGTGAGCGGGTATGAGCTCATCGTAGGGCGATCGTTCGAGCGCCTCGACGTCGGCGATCGTCGTGACGGCCCTGGAAAATTTCGTCGTCTTTGGCGCGCCACTTGGCATAGTCTTCCCTTTGCCGCTCAGTGTACCGCTGCGTACATGATAAACTTGTCAGTTGCTTCGGTGCCCAAAGAACTCTTCGACCACACGTCTCCGGCAGTAGGAAGAAATCACCGCGGCGGCGAGCCCTTCGTCGGCGACGCCGTTGATGAACCGATGATCAGCCATTTTTTTGCAGTGACAGCCGAAAGCCTAGTCGGAATGAAACGTCTGCTCCCCGCTAAGCCATTGAAATGATTGGTGGGCGCACAAGGACTCGAACCTTGGACCCGCTGATTAAGAGTCAGCTGCTCTACCAACTGAGCTATGCGCCCCAACCACGAGGTCAGGCACTTCCACCATGAACGCGGCGCAGCGGCGGCGCCGGGGGCGCCTGCTGCGGGTAACGGCCTGGCTTGAAGAAGACCCGGACCTTCGCGCGAGCCGTATTTAGGCCATTGCGTCGGGGATTCCAAGCGGGGAAAATCGCTAAAGATTCGCGGCTTGCGCGACGCGGGAAACCTTATGCGGTTGGCTATGCTTGTCATGTCTCTGCTTGCTGCCGCGCCAAGCGCGGCCTGGGCGCAGACTGCAACCGTCCCCGCGCCGGCGGCGACCGTTTCGGGCGTCGCCATCATCAATGCGGGAACCTATACGGCCCAATCGGTCAGCGCGCCGAGCCGCGCCGGCCAACTGTCGCCGACCGGCACAGTCGGCACCGCGTCCAATTGGCATTTCGTTTCGGACTCGACCGATGTTGCCGGCCAGGTCGGCACCCAGTTCGGTATCGAGTTTCGCATTGACGGCAATCCGGTTGGCGAGGGCGTGACGCTGCACCTGGTGCTGAACTTTCCGCCGCAGGGAATCCGCAATCCGAATACCGGCGATATGATGCATACGGCCAATATCGCCTTTCCCAACTTGAAAATCGGGGCGATTTGCCTGCTCGGCTACGGCTTCGACAATGCCTGGGAAATCGTGCCGGGGGTCTGGACCGAACAGATCTGGTATCAGGACCGCATGCTGGCCGAGCGGACCTTTACGGTGAGCAAGCCGGAATAACAAAGCCCGCCGGTTCTCAGAGCATGATCCGGAAAAGTGGAAGCTGGTTTTCCGAAGAGATCATGCTCGACCAAAAATGTTAGAGTACAATCGCTGCCGAGCGGAAGCGATTGTACTCTAAGTAGGCGATACAAGTGCGTGTGAGGGAGGTCGTTTTGCGATTTCCAATCGCGCTTCTCACGGCCCTTGCTTGCGCACTCGGCGGCGTGTCGAGCGCGCGCTGTCAGGTCTCCGACGACATCGTCAAAATCGGCGTGCTCAACGACCAATCGGGCCTCTATGCCGACCTGGGCGGCCCCGGCTCGGCGATTGCCGCCCGCATGGCGGTCGAGGACGCAGGCGGTACGGTGCTCGGCAAGCCGGTCGAGATCGCCGTCGCCGACCACCAGAACAAGGCCGACATCGGCGCGGCAATCGCCCGCCGCTGGTTCGATGCCGAACGCGTCGATATGGCCATCGGCTTCGACAATTCCTCGGTGGCGCTTGCGGTCGAGCAGCTCGCCGCCGAACGCAATCGCATCGCCATTGCGGGCGCGGTCGGCAGCACCGCCTTCACCGGCAAGGCCTGCACGGCGACCGAGGCATCGTGGATCTACGACAGCTATGCGCTGACGACGAGCCTCGCCCGTTCGGTCGTCGCCGAAGGCCGCGATACCTGGTTCTTCCTCACCGTCGACTATGCCTTCGGCCATTCGCTCGAAGCCGACGCGACCAGCGCGGTGCTCGCGGCCGGCGGCAAGGTGCTCGGCAGCGTCCGCCATCCGCTCAACACCGCCGACTTCAGCTCCTATCTGCTGCAGGCGCAGGCGTCAGGCGCGAAAGTCGTGGCGCTCGCCAATGGCGGCGGCGATATGGTCAACGCCATCAAGCAGGCGGGCGAGTTCGGGCTGGCGCGCGGCGGTCAAGCCGTCGTGGCGTTGCTGGTTTTCGTTACCGACGTGCACAGCATGGGATTGCCGACCGCGCAGGGGCTGAAATTCGTCACCGCTTTCTATTGGGATCGCGACGAAGAGAGCCGGGCCTGGTCGAAGCGCTTCTTTGCGCGGCACGGAAGCATGCCGACCATGGCGCAGGCGAGCGTCTATTCCGCCATCCGGCACTATCTCAAGGCCATCGCTGCCGCCGGCACCGACGAAGCCAAAGCGGTGATGGCCAAGATGCGGGAGCTTCCGGTCGACGACTTCTATGCCAGGAACGGCCGGTTACGCGAAGACGGCCGCCTCGTCCACGACATGTATTTCGCCGAAGTGAAAAAGCCTTTGGAATCGAAGGAGCCGTGGGACGATTACAAGATTCTCGGCACCATTCCGGGCACGAGCGCATTCCGCTCGTTGGAGGATGGCGGCTGCCCGCTGGTGCGGAGGTAATCTAATCTCGTCCAACTTTTCCCGGACGCGATGCAGCACAAGCACAACGCAGTGCTGCATCGCTGATCCGGGAGCTTTCTACACTTTGCGCTTGTAGAGGTCCCGGTTCTGCGGCGCACCACTTCGTGCTGCGCCGCGCCCGGGACACCATCGCGCCTACCCTACATCGGTCGAATGGATGCGGCGCTCACCGACCGCGATCGCTTCGCCCGTGCCGCGCAGCCGCCGCGCCACGAGTTTGTTGAGCGCGGCGAGATAGGCTTTCGCCGAAGCAACGAGCGTATCAGGATCGGCGCCCTTGGCGGTGACCGTGCGGCCATTTTCCGACAGACGCACTGAGACTTCCGCCTGCGCATCGGTGCCTTCGGTCACGGCGTGCACCTGATAGAGTTCGAGTACCGCCTCGTGCGGCACCATCGACTTGATACAGTTGAAAGTGGCGTCGACCGGGCCGTTGCCCTCGCACTCGGCGATCGCGGGCTTGCCGTCGATATCGACTTTCATCGTGGCGCGCTGCGGCCCGCGCGTGCCGGCAATGACCGACAACGACACAAGCTTGATGTGATCCTGCGCGGTGGCAATCTCCTCGTCGACCAAGGCTTCGATGTCCTCGTCGTAGACGTGCTTCTTGCGGTCGGCCAACGCCTTGAAGCGCACGAATGCATCTTCAAGCTGATTGCCAGCGAGGTGATAGCCCAGTTCCTCGAGCTTGTGCACGAAGGCATGCCGGCCGGAATGCTTGCCCATGACCAGCGAGGTCTGTTTCACGCCGACATCCTCGGGCACCATGATCTCGTAGGTCTGCGTGTGCTTGAGCATGCCGTCCTGATGGATGCCGCTCTCGTGCGCGAACGCATTCCGCCCGACGATTGCCTTGTTGTATTGCACCGGGAACGACGTGACCGCGGCGACGAGTTTCGAGGCGCGCGTCAACATCTTGGCGTTGATGTCGGTCCAGTACGGCAGCACGTCGTTGCGTACCCGCATCGCCATGACGACTTCCTCGAGCGCGGCATTGCCGGCGCGCTCGCCGATGCCGTTGATGGTGCACTCGATTTGCCGCGCCCCCGCCTTCACGCCGGCCAGCGAATTCGCCACCGCCATGCCGAGATCGTTATGGCAATGCACCGAGAAGCGCGCCAAGTCTGAATTCGGTACGCGTTCGCGCACCATCTTGATGAGCGCGAAATACTCCTCCGGCACCGAATAGCCGACCGTATCTGGAATGTTGATGGTCGTGGCGCCGGCCTTGATCGCACCTTCGACGCAGCGGCAGAGGAAATCGTGCTCGGTGCGGGTGCCATCTTCGCTCGACCATTCGACATCGTCGGTATGGCTGCGCGCGCGCGACACCTGCGAGATGACCATCTCATAGACCTCGTGCGGCTCCTTCTGGAGCTTGTATTTCATGTGCACCGGCGAGGTGGAGAGGAAGGTGTGAATGCGGCGGCGCTCGGCCGGCCTGATCGCCTCCGCGCAACGATCGATGTCCTTGAAGGCGGCGCGAGCGAGCCCGCAGACCACGGCGTTCTTGGTGCGCTTGGCGATCTCGTTGACCGCCGCGAAGTCGCCGTCCGAGGCGATTGGGAAGCCGGCCTCGATCACATCGACACCCATCTCGTCGAGCAAGGCTGCGACTTCGAGCTTTTCTTCGTGCGTCATGGTCGCGCCGGGGCATTGCTCGCCGTCGCGCAACGTAGTGTCGAAAATGATGACGCGGTCCTTCTCGGATTTCACGGGTTCGGCCTTGCTCGGCTCGGATTTGCCTTGAGCGTTCATGATGTCAGGTCCTTATCGGCGGCGCCGGGCCAACAGGTCGAAGACAGTGTCGGAGGCGCTCTCTTGGGTCGCTTGGGTTCGGTGGTTTTGCGTCCAACCCCTGAGTGCCCAGGCGAAAATGCCCAGCCGGCGCTCAGGGGGCGCTAAGGAGCAGAAGGCCGCCAAGAACCAGCGCGAGGGCAGCGCCGGACACAGCCGTGCCGGCTGCCGGGACCATCGCGCTCATCTGGTGGCGGATTGCCATCATCTTCCCTCAGGTCCACCATCCCGGACCGCGGTAAAGACCGCGTAAACCTTATGTGGGACCGAAGCCCTTTTAACGGAATACCCGGCCCCGGCGCAAGCCGGATCCAGCGTTCTGCGCGAGACGCCGACTATGCCCCGCGTTATGAAAGCCCCGATCCCCCTTTGGCTGTTCGCCTGGGTCGCGGCCTTTGTCGCGCCAATGCAATCCGCTCGAAAAAAGTGCAAGACATTCGCAAAAAGGACAGGGAGACTGACCTATGATCGTTGAATTCGTCCAGTTCACATATCCGCCCGGCCTGACCCGCGAACAAATACTCGAAGATGCGCGCACGACGATTCCGCGCTGGCGAGGCAACAAAGAACTCGTCCGCAAGCATTACATCGTGGGCGAAGACGGCAGCGGCGGCGCGTTCTACATCTGGCCGTCGAAAGAAGCTGCGCAACGCGGCCACAACGCCGAATGGCTCGCCAACATTAAGGCGCGCACCGGCTCGGTGCCGACGATCCGCTATTTCGACCTGACCATGATCGTCGACAACGAGGCCGGCACGGTGACGGAGTTTCCGCCTAATGCCGCGGCGGAGGCGGCGGAGTAGCTGAGAGCTACCTTACTTTCCTCACTTGCCCCTACCCGCGCGCCTTCGCGCGCGTCCTCCCCCGCAAGCGGGGGAGGATAGGACATCTACTCCACCCCATAGTGGCGGTGACAGGCGGCGCAGATGCCGTCGAGCTGATCGCTTACTTGCGAGATCGCTTTCAGATCGTGAGCCTCGGCTGCCTGATAGGCCTTGTTTGCGGCGTCCGCCAATGCCTTGGCGTAGCGCGACCATGCCGGATCGAGCGCCCGCTCTGGAATCATCAGAGCGTTGGTCGCTTCCGCAAGCGTCGCGGCGCCGCTGACGACCCGCTCCCAATCATCCTCGGTTTTGGGCGACAGATCATGCTCGCCCTTTTCGTCGATGACGACGCCGTTCACGCTCCAGACAATCTTCGCGGCCGGCGTGAGCACGTGTTCCATGAAAGTTTTCATGTCGACATAAGCGCGAAATGGCGGCGGCCCGGCGTCTTCGCCAAGCGACGGCGACAAGGCCACGCCGGCAGTGAACAGCGCCACTGCAATGCCGGAAAGAATGCGGATGCGGTTTAGCATGCGGCTCATCCGGGCTGCATGGTAAAGCCGATCCAACGCCCGCAGGCTACCACCGCAACCCACAACAGGATCGACAAACCTCCGGCCAGCCGCGCCGGCAGCGGCAGCCGCCGATCATTCTCCCATTTCGGCAGGTCTCGGGCGCCGATGAAATGAAAGACCAGCATGTTCAGCCCGGCGATGCTGATGAGAACCATCTTGGCGATGAAAAAGCCGTTGCCCAGATATTTGGTGGCGTTGGATATGAACATCAGACCGCCGGAGAGGACGGCCACGACAAACGCCCCCCAAGTGAGAGGCAGAATGGCGCGTGTGACGCGGCTGACCGGCCATTTAGTCGAAGCGAGCCCGAGAAGTCTCAAATCGACGACAAGAATGGAACCCACCACCAAACAGATGGCCAGAACATGCACCGACTCGATGACGGGAAACAGCAGATCGTTCTCGCGAATATTGTCCGCGATACTGCTGTTCTCGAGAAAAGAAATAAAATCGGCGAACGGCTGCATCATCCTGCCTGCGTGTAGGCAATGAAGCGGCCGGCAAAGATGACGCCGCACCAGGCAAAGATCGAGGCGGTCGCTGCCAGTCGCCCGAAGATGCGGCGGCCATTGTCTTGGTCCCAAAATCCCGGCGATGACAGCGACCACTGGAGCAGGCCGGTGAGTACAAGCGCGAACGCCAGTAGCGCCATTTTGATATAGAAGGTCGAGTTGAGCAGTGAACGGCGCGGCTCACCGACGATCAGCAAGCTTCCGGTGACCAGAAGGACCAGCACGACCGGCCAGATCAGCGGCAGGAACCGCCGCCCCACATCGAGCAGCGGCACATCGCGCTGGAGCAGACGCCAGATCCGCAGATCCACCAGAACGGCGGAAGAAAAAAGCACGGCGACGCACAGAATATGGATCGTTTGCAGGGCCGGGATGACCCAGCCCGTGGTCTGGATCGTGTGACTGAGCGAGGTCGCCGCCAGCCACTTGCTGACATCGCTCAAGATGGCGGCATCGACCATAGTGTCACTGATCAGCAGGCGTCAGGCTGAAACTGAGCTCCTGGCCGCTCGGCAGCGTGACGCGCACCAAAAAACCGCCCGGACTGCCATCACGCAGCGGCGCATAGTGGAACACCGCATGATCGCCGGGCTGCAACGAACGCTTGGTCCAGCCGGAGCGGGTCAAAACGCCGGGGCTCGAGACTTCGAATGCCAAGGTCTGCGCGGGCTGACCGTCTTTGGCATCGGTCTCGATGACAAAAGTGATGTGCGGATTGGTCCAGTTCACCGTCTTGACGGTGCCTTGTATATCGCGCGGATGCTCCATGTCGTAAGCGGCACCCGAATGGTGCGCGGCCGCGACGCCACTAAGAGTCAAAAGTAAGCTTGGACTCAAAAGCAGGCTTGCCGCAACAAGTGTGATTTTGGGCGACGCCATCGCGTTGTTTTATCCTTATTTCGTCGTGCTTATTTCGTCGTGCTGACCGAGCCGTCCGGCCGCTGCGGATGCGGGACGAAGATGTCGTTGCCGTATTCGTCCTTGCCGGGGACAAGATCTTCCTGCTCGCACTCGCCTTCGATGATCTCGTAGTGGCGATCGGGATAGCGGCGGAAAATGCGGGTGGTCTTCCACGGCGCAGTCAAAACCCTGGGCGCGGTGATTTCAAGATCGTCGCGCAGCTCGTTCGGTTTTGCGAGATACAGCCGCTCGACGATGTGCATGTCGCCGTTGTTCGGAATGCCGACTGCCTCGCTCGGCGCGATATAGGCTTGCGGCGCGATCGCCGTGGTGTCGACGACCAGAACGTCGCCTTCCCAACGGCCGATGGAATGGCCGTGCAAGGTCAGGTCGGGGTCTTCCGGATGCGGACGGCCGTCGGTGTAAATCCGGCGCATCCGATTGCCATCGACTTCGCCGAGCATGGTGACGCGGCCGGGCGTAGTCAGCCACTCGAACGCATTGTGCGTCATCAGCATCCAGCTCGGCATGCCGTGCGGCAGGCAGTGGCTGAGCACCAGAAAGGGCCGGCCGGCTTTCTCCTCGGCGATCAGCCGTTGGATCTGAGGCACGACCTCCGGCTTCCAGGGCGGAACGTTTTCGGTTTCCTGGCGGTGCTGATCCTTGACGTCCGGGATCCACACGCCGTCAAAATCGGCGGGCGCGGCGGCAGCGCGAGACGCCGCGGCCATCCCGATCAGCACAACAGCAACGCAAAAGATGAAGGACTTGAGCAGGGCTGTTTTCATGCGGGGGAGGCGGTTTCCTGTAGGAAGGTCGAACTCTACTCCGATTTGTGACGCGTGCGAAGCCGCAACCGCCGCTTGACAGTAGGCGCATGGAAGGTATGCGCGTCACTTCTCGCGCTTAGCCTTCCCGGACCGATCGGGCTTTTCCGCCTTCAACGCACGCTCGGCTGCCTTGAGTTCCTCGATCGCCTTGCCTTCGATCTTCGGGTAATCGAGCTTGAGCGTTTCCATGGCCTCGCAAATCGCGGCGCAGATGATGAGCCAGGCCACGTGTTTGTGATCGGCCGGCACGACATACCAAGGCGCCTCCCGCGTCGAGGTCGAGCGAATCATGTCTTCATAGGCCGTCATGTATTCGTCCCAGCGCCGTCGGTCGGTGACGTCCCCCATCGAGAACTTCCAGCGTTTGACCGGCTCTTCGAGCCGCGCCAGAAAACGCTTGCGCTGTTCCTCCTTCGAAATGCGCA
This sequence comes from uncultured Alphaproteobacteria bacterium, assembly GCA_963845075.1. Taxonomy (GTDB): domain Bacteria; phylum Pseudomonadota; class Alphaproteobacteria; order Rhizobiales; family Xanthobacteraceae; genus BOG-931. Next base: position 313,526 of record CAWJRE010000002.1, read on the forward strand.
GATGAAATTTCACGATCAGCGTTCCGTTCCAGGCGACGTGACGTTCGAAGGCGTTAATCTCCTTGAAGCGGCGCTTCCAAATATCCTTGCCGGTCACGCTCGGCGGCAGCTTCTGGCGTTCCAACATGTCCGGATGCACGCGCACCACCAGCACTTCCTCATAGTGTGAGCGATTGAAGATGCCGATGCGCCCGCGTTCCGGCAGATATTTTCCGGCGCGCCAGAGAAAGTCGTGCTGGAGCTCCTCGCTGCTCGGCGCCTTGAACGCGTGCACCTCACAGCCTTGCGGATTGATGCCGGACATCACGTGCTTGATGACGCCGTCCTTGCCGGCGGCGTCCATGCCTTGCAGCACGATCAGCACGGCCCAGCGCCCGTTGGCGTAGAGCCGCTGCTGCATTTCGGCGAGCCGCCTGATGCCGTCGGCGAGGATCGGCTTCACGTTGTCGGCCTCGGTGGAGAGGCCGAACGTTTCGGCGGGATCGTGATCGGCGAGCCGGAAACGGCCCGGCTTATCGATCCGGCAGGCTTTCACGATCTTCGCAAGCTTCATGACCGCCTCATGGACGTGCACGCACGCAACCCGTGGACCTATTCCAACCCACAAGTCTAAACTTGCTCTTTATGCAATACCGCCTGCGCGCTGCTCAAGCAGGCGCCGCCGTCAGAACGCAAAGCGTTCGCGCGGGAGTACGGACTGAACTGCGACAGTATTTAGCTTGGCACGCGACGAGCGTCAGACCAAGCCGCCGCCAGATAAGCCCGCAAGAAGCGCGGCATGTCCGCATCGACGTCCGCAATGCCGCGCAGAATGCGGATCTCCGAAAACTCCGGCTGCGCCTCGCCCGCCAGATAGCGCAGGATGCGCGCGCGCAAATCCTCAGCGTTTTCGCTTGCGATGACGCGCTTGATCAAGGCGACGAAGCCGTTGTCGCGCACCAATGTCCAACCCGCCTCCACCTGCATCGTGCCGATATCAAGGCCGGTCTCTTCGAACAGCTCACGGCGCGCGCTGCCGGCAAGGTCGAGCATCCCGGCACTGATGTCCTCGGGATCGGGCGTGCCGCACGGAAAAAGCCATTGCCCGGCAATGGACGTGAACGGCGCCATGCGGCCGACCAGATACGCGCCGTCCGCCGCTTGCAGCGCGGCCGCGGCGAACACGTTGAACACGCCGGCGTCCGGACAGCCCCAGTCCCGCCAGGCGAGAAAACTCGCATAGTCGGTTTCGAAGCTCGAGCCGCGCAGCACGCCATTCTCGACTGTGAAGCGATGCAGCAGGAGCACGCGGCCGTTCCACAAAGCGGGCCGCTCGCGCTGGCGCGCGGCGAAGTGCCGGGTGATGTCGTCCGCCCGCGCATGCGCGAAATCCCACCGCCATGGCGCGACGGCGATCTCCACACGCTCAACCGCGACGATCTCTGGCCCGCTGCATGGCATTGCGCGGTATTAGAGCATGATCCGGAAAAGTGGAAGCCGGTGTTCCGAAAAGATCATGCTCCACCAAAAAGTTTGAGCACCAATCGACTCAACCTGAAACGATTGCGCTCTGAGCACCGGATAGCCGCACCGTCATCAGTAACGGCAATCTCTCTGCATTTTTTTTGGGTGTCAGCTGTACGTGGCGCCGGATCATTTTTGCGTCCCGCCGACGCGGCTGGAAAAGCCTGACGCAACCGCCACGACGCCGTCCGCGATCGTGAGCCCAAGCGACGGCAAGGGCCGCGGCGCGGGCCCGTCCACTACCGCCGCGCCATTCTTCGGATCATAGACCGAGCCGTGGCAGGAGCAGACAAACCCATCGCGCGCCTTCGACCACATATTCACCGGGCATGCCTGATGGGTGCAGACGGCGGAATAGGCAACGACGCCTTCGGCGGCCCGCTCTCTGGTTTCGTCGCTCAACTCTGCCGGATCGAAGCGGGCCAGAATGACAAGATTGAGCGGCGTTCCGTTTCGGACCGTGCCGTCAGGGCCAGCCGGGAAGACCTGCACCTGGGGACCACCCATAGCGAGATTGTCGAGCCTGACAACTTGTCCCTTGTTGGGGCCCGTCAAGAACACCAAGCGATCGCCCGGTTGCGGCGGCAGTCTTGCGGCATCGGTTTTCTCCGGCTCATCTTCGGCGCGCGCTACGCCGACCAACAGGGGTGCCAACGCCAGCCCAAGAACCGGTCCAAGAACCGCACGACGTCCGTAGCAGGGAGCACACCGATCGTTGCGCGTTTGCATGTTGCGTCACCCTCCTTTCGGGGTTTTTGCTTCGGACTTATTTTTAGTTTGGCGTCAGTTCCAATTCCGTCGCGGCTATTGCGTTCCGGTGACGCTGGCAATGAGGCGAAGCGACACCATCGCCATCTCGTCGCTGTCATGGATGTAGCCGACGCGGAAAACTCCGTTGACCGGATGTCTGCCGGGCTTGGTCGCCCGAAGCGGTACGGCGAACACAAGTACGCCTTCTTCAATGCTGGCTCGCACCATCTCCTGTTCGAAGGCGACGCCGTCGTCCTCCGCCGAAAGCTTGATGACGCGATTGTTGTACGACTGGAGAATACGGTAGCCGTCGCGAATGCGCAGCTTCGCCTGCATCACCGCGCGTTCGCCGACCTTGGCCGTGACGTCACTCACCTCGATTGCGTAAGCGGGTGATTCCTCGCCGCGGCCGGGGTTGGTCGTTACGAACGCCAGCCCGGCCGCGATCATGAGAGCCAGGAATATTGCGTGAAGCCGCACCACGACCAAGTTTGTCCGAGCATGCACGAACAGCATCGCTGAAGATCCCAATCGCTGAAGACCAATGAGCAAAAAGCGGCTTGAATCGGGAGCTAGCCGCACGAGCGGCTAGCTCCACGAAGATTTGCAGACATCAGCCTCAGGCATTCACTTGGAGACAGCGAATACCCAGACCACGCCGCCTTGCGGTACGTCTTTCTGCCATCCAACCAGCTCGGCCATCAGCCCTTGCTGGAAGGCAGGGTCGACGCCATAGCCGGATTGCACCGCGATATATTGCACGCCGTTGACCTCAAAAGTCGAAGGCGGCGCGATGACGCCCGAGTTGGTGCGGAAGTGCCAAAGCTCCTCGCCCGAATTTGCGTCATAGGCGCGGAACAGGCGGTCGTTAGTGCCGCCGCCGAAGACAAGTCCGCCGCCGGTGGTCAGCAGCGATCCCCACATCATCGAGCTCGGATACAAGGTCCGCCAAACGCGCTTGCCCGAATTCACGTCCAGCGCCTGGATCTCACCATAGAACGGCGCCTTGGTGTCGACGGAGAAGTGCAGATCCGGGATGGCAACGCCGGTCCACCACTGCCCGGGAACGCGCTCTTCGACTTTGCCTTCGAGCGTGTTGCAGTGGTTTTCGTTCGATGGAATGTAAACAAGCCCGGTCTTGGGATTGTAGGCCTCGTATGGCCAGTCCTTGCCGCCCCAAAGGCCGGGGCAGAACTGGGCCGACTTGCCGGTGGCCGGCTTGTGCGCCAAGTCGACTTCAGGCCGCCCGGTTTCCTTGTCGATGCTCGTAAAGACATTTTGCGGCACGAAGCCCTGCGATCGCAGATACGCGATACTGCCGTCGGTGTCGCGCTTGAGCCAATACAGGTAGCCGTTGCGCGCCGGCTTAAGCAGACCTTTTGTGGTTACGCCGTTCGCCTGGAAGTCCACCAGCATCGGCGCATTCATTTCATCCCAGTCCCACGATTCATTTTGATGGTACTGGAAATGGCCCTTGATCTTGCCGGTGTCGCCGTCGAGCGCCACCGTCGACGACGTGTACAGATTGTCGCCGGGCCGCTGATCGCCGAACCACGGCGACGCATTGCCCGTGCCCCAATAGACCGTGTTGGTGTCGGGATCGTAGTTGCCGGTCATCCATGTGGAAGCGCCGCCGGTTTTCCAAGTGTCAGCTTTCTTCCAGGTATCGCTGCCGGGCTCGCCGGGCGCCGGAATGGTATAGGTCTTCCACGCCGACTTGCCGGTCTGCGCATCAAAAGCCTGCACGAAGCCGCGCACGCCGAACTCGCCGCCGGCGACGCCGACCAGCACTTTGCCTTTGACCACAAGCGGGGCCATCGTCGTGTAATAACCCTGCTTCCAGTCCTCGATCTTGGCCTCCCACGCGACCTTGCCGGTCTTGGCGTCGAGGGCGACCAGCACGGCGTCGAGCGGAGCGAAATAGACCTTGTCGCCATAGAGCGCCACACCGCGATTGGTGTTGTGCAAGGCGCTGAAGCCTTCCGGCAAAGCGCGCTTGTAGCGCCACAGCAGATCGCCGGTGGCGGCATTGAGCGCCATGACCTGACTGTACGGCGTCGTGATGAACATCACTCCGTTATTCACGATCGGAGGCGATTCATGGCCGGAGTCCACTCCGGTCGAAACACTCCAGACCGGTACGAGATTCTTGACGTTGTGGGCGTTGATCTGATCGAGCGCGCTGTAGCTCCAACCCTTGTAGTTGCCGCGGGTCATCAGCCAATTTTCCGGCTCCGGATTCGCGAGGCGCGCGTCCGTCACCGGTGTGTAGTCCGCTGCAAAGGCCGAGCCGGCGGCACCCGCGACCAGCAAGGTCGCGAAGCACGCGCCGGCTAGAAGGCCTCGATATATCGATTTGATTGATTTGCTCTGCATTGAGGTCTCCTCCTGGCTCATGGTCCCATTTGGGACTCGTGTCGTTTGGACATCGGGACCGTTCGTTCCCAATGCTCTCAGGCATCCTGAGTTCTTTGTTTCTTATGAGATCAGTAGCGGAATTTGCGTTGGGATCGGCAGCCGGCGGATGCGCTTTCCGGTCGCCGCAAAATGACCTTTTGAGCGCCGGTTCAGACGGCGGCATTCCCTCCCATGGCGTTTGTTCTAGGCTAGGGACTGCCGCTTATCGGCCTCGTGACTTTTGCCGAATTCGGCAGCCCACAAAAATTCGCCACCGCGTGTGCCTTAAGGCAAACCCTGCATGACGCTGGTCGCTGCAGGGCTGGTCGTTGCAGGCCAAAACAAAATCACGCGCAGCGCAGCGGAGCCATCATAGCGCAGCGGCTAGTGTTGGCAATCTGGAATGGCACTTGTTCTAACGCATGACGGAATTTGTTCTTTCGCATGACGTCAGTGAACAAAATTTTGTTCGCGCGTTCCGTGCCGCTTTTCAGGCAATGATCGCCTGAATCGTTTTTCCGGTCGGATATCGGACACAAGCCGAGCGTTCCAGTCGCGCTGCAATGCAAATTTCCTTGCCGCACTGCATCGCAATCTGGGCTTCGTCGCAGTTTCGGCTTTTATGACGATGACGACACTCCAACGACCTGAAATGCGCTAAGATCGCCTTCATAACAAACGCGTCATAGGGAGGACTGCATGCGCCAGCCGCTTGTTGCCTGGCTCGCCGCCGGTCTATTCACGGTCTCGTCGGCTGCTTTTGGCCAATCCGCCTTCGACGGCCGCGTCAAAGTCGGCGTGCTCAACGATCAATCGAGCCTCTATGCCGATGCCACCGGGCAAGGATCAGTCGTCGCTGCCCAGATGGCGGCACAAGATTACATGGAAGCCAACCCGAACTCGAAGCTGAAGATCGAGATCACTTTCGCCGATCATCAGAACAAACCCGACATCGGCGCCAACATCGCCCGCCAATGGTTCGAGCGCGAGGGCGTCGACATGATTCTCGATGTTCCGAACTCGTCCGTGGCGCTGGCAGTGAGCGGCGTCGCACGGCAGCTCAACAAGGTGATGGTCAACGGTTCGGCCGGCACCGCGCGGCTCACCGGCGACCAATGTAGCCCGAATACGGTGCATTGGACGTTCGACAATTACGCGCTCGCCAACGGCACCGGCCGCGCCGTGGTCGCGACCGGCGGCGACACCTGGTTTTTTATCACCGCGGACTATGCGTTCGGCCACGATCTCGAGGCTCAGACCGCCGCGGTCGTCAATGCCATGGGCGGCAAGGTGCTCGGCAGCGTGCGCGCACCCTTAAATACCCCGGATTTTTCCTCGTATCTGCTGCAGGCGCAGAGTTCCAAGGCGAAGGTGATCGGACTCGCCAACGCCGGCGGCGACACCATCAACTCGATCAAGCAGGCGTCCGAGTTCGGCCTCGTGAAAGGCGGCCAACGCCTGGCCGGCCTCTTGGTGTTCATCACCGACATCCACTCGCTCGGGCTCGACGTGGCGCAGGGCCTGCAATTCACCGAGTCGTTCTACTGGGACATGAACGACGACACCCGCGCATGGACCAAGCGGTTCGTCCCCAGGATGAACGGCCGCCTCTATCCGACCATGAACCACGCCGGCAATTACGGCGGCATGTTGCATTATCTCAAGGCCGTGGACGCAGCACAGACCACGGACGGCGTCAAAGTGGTCGCCAAGATGAAAGAACTGCCGACCATGGACCCGACCTTCGGCGCGGGACGCGTGCGCGAAGACGGGCGGCATCTTCACCCGATGTATCTGTGGCAGGTGAAGAAGCCGGACGAAAGCAAAGGCAAATGGGACTATTACAAGCTGGCCAAGACCATCCCGGTTGAAGATGCTTGGCGCCCGCTCGATCAAGGCGGCTGCAGCTTCGTCGGCAAGAAGGAGTGATCTGAAGCCGCGAACCTTCGTTCGCCTAGAGCATGATCCGGAAAAGTGGAATCCGGTTTTCCGATAAGATCATGCTCAAACAAAAAGCTAGAGCGGGATGCCGATCGAACCATAACTCATCCCGCTCTAGAGCCCAATCGGACGATCGACGATCAAAAATAAAAACCGGAACTCGGGAGACCCGAGTTCCGGCAATTTTTCGCGCCGCGCCAGCGGCGGGTATCGTCACGCCAACTGATTGCCGATCGGCAGCCGGCGGATGCGTTTGCCGGTCGCCGCAAAGATGGCGTTGCAGAGCGCGGGCGCAAACGGCGGCACGCCCGGCTCGCCGACGCCGCTCGACGGCACATCGATGCTGTTCTCGACGATGTGCGTATTGGTCACGGTCGGCGATTCATCGTGGCGAACGACCGGATAGTCGTTGAAGTTGCTCTGCTCGACGCGGCCGTTCTTGAGCGTGATCTCGCCGTACTTGGCGAGCGACAGACCCATGACGGCCGCGCCTTCGATTTGCGAGCGGATGCGCTCGGGATTGGCGTAGAAGCCGCAATCGATCGCGGTATCGACCTGCGGCACTGTGAGGTTGCCCTTGCTGTCCACGGCGACCTCGACCACGGTCGCGATGTAGCTGACGAAGCTACGATGCGCCGCGATGCCGAGGCCGTGACCGGGCGGAAGCTTCTTGCCCCAGCCGGCTTTCTCGGCGACGAGCTCGGTCACCCGCCGCAACCTTGCAGTATCCACCGGATACACATCATGCGGCTCGCCATAGTCCCACCAGGGCGTGGTGGCTTTTTCAGGCGCCTCCACGATCCGCGCCGGACCAATCAGCTCCAGCAGCATGTCCTTGGGATCGCGGCCGAGTTCTTTTGCGATCTCGGCGATGAACGACTGGATCGCCCAGGCATGCGCCACGTTGTTGACCGAGCGGAACCAGCCGACGCGCAGGTGCGACTGCGCCTCGCCGCTCTCCAGCCGGACATTCGGCACGTTGAACGGCGTGTCGACGAAGCCCATGCCGAGCTCGATGAACTGCGGATATTTCGGATCCGGCATGAAGTTCGCGAACAGGCTCGGCGCCGCGCTGCGGTGACGCCAGGCTACGACTTTGTTGTCCTTGTCGAGGCCTGCTTCGAGCCGCTCCGCCGTCACGGTGTGATAGAAGCCGTGCCGGATGTCGTCCTCGCGCGTCCACACCACCTTCACCGGCGCGCCGTCCATGGCCTTGGTCAGAAGCGCCGCCTCGATGGCGAAGTCCCATTTCGACTTGCGGCCGAAACCGCCGCCAAGCAGCGTGCAGTGCAAGGTCACGTTCTTCGGATCGAGACCCATCCGCTTGGCGCAATCGTCGCGGGCGCCGCCCGGCGACTGCACCGAGGTCCAGATCTCGAGCTTGCCGTCGGCCATGCGCGCCGTCGCCGAGGGCGGCTCCATGGTCGCGTGCGCAAGATGCGGCGAATAATACTCGGCCGAGATGACCTTGGCGGCCGATTTGAGCGCCGCGTCCGCGTCACCCTCACTGCGCTCGATCTTGCCGGGCTTGCGCACGGCGTCTTCGAGCATCGCCTTGTAGGAAACGGAGTCGAACGAAGCATTCGGCCCGTCGTCCCAGGTGATCTTGAGCGCGTCGCGTCCTTTGAGCGCCGCCCAAGTGTTCTTGGCGATCACTGCGACGCCGCCAAGCGGAGCGAAGGCCGCCGGCGGTGGCGTGCCGTCGATCTTCACCACCTTGACGACGCCCGGTATTTTCATCGTAGCGCTGTCGTCGTACGACGCGACCTTGCCCTGAACCACGGGCGGCCGGGCAATGACGGCAAACAGCATGCCGGGGAGTTTCACGTCCTGGCCATACGTCGCGTTGCCGGTCGTAATGTCGAACAGATCGACGATGGTGACGTTGCCCTTGCCGATATAGCGGAACGCACTCGGCTTCTTGAGCTGCAACGTGTCGAGCGCGGGCGCCGGCAAAGCCGCGGCGTCGGCCGCGAGTTCGCCATAGCTGAGCTTCTTGCCCGACGGCGTGTGCACGACTTCGTGGAAGCGCGCCTGGACCTCGTTGGCGTCGACGCCCCAGCGCTTGGCAGCGGCGGTCTCGAGCATCTTGCGTGCCCCGGCACCCACCTGCCGCAGCGGCTGGATGAAGTGGCGCACGCTGCGCGAGCCGTCGGTATCCTGGTTGCCGTAGGTCTCCTCGTCGCCCGGCGATTGGACGACGCGCACGCGCGCCCAATCGGCATCGAGCTCGTCGGCGACGATCATCGGCAGAGTGGTGCGCGCGGCGCCGTTACCCATTTCGGCGCGATGCGCGACGATGGTAACGATGCCGTCCTTGTCGATCGACACGAAGATGTGCGGATTGGTCACGACGCCATGCGGCATCTTGTCGGCGCCGGTGGCGTAGGCCATGGCGGAGCGCACGGCGGGGAACTGCGCGGCAAGAACGAATACGCCGGTGCCGGCGATGCCTTTGAGCAGTCCGCGGCGGCTGACATTGGCGATGGCGACATTTTGCTGGTTGCGATGATAGGTCATGTCACGTCCCCTTCGCCGCGGCGCGAACGGCCGAATGAATGCGCTGATAGCAACCGCACCGGCAGATGTTGCCGTACATGGCAGTGTCGATCTGCTCGTCGGTGGGAGCCGGCGTTTTCGCCAGTAGGGCTGCCGCCTGCATGATCTGGCCGGCCTGGCAATAGCCGCATTGCGGAACGCTCAGATTGCGCCAGGCGACCTGGACGGGGTGCTCGCCTTTGGGATCGAGCCCTTCGATGGTGACGACTTTCTTTCCGGCCACATCCGACATCGGGATGCTGCAGGAGCGGATCGCCTCGCCGTTGAGATGCACGGTGCAGGCTCCGCAAAGCGCGACGCCGCAACCGAATTTCGTTCCAGTCAGGCCTAGCTCGTCGCGCAAGTACCACATGAGCGGCATCGACGGATCGCCGTCGAATGTGCGCTCCCGTCCGTTCACATTTACGCTGACCATACGTCCCTCCGCTGGCGGGTCTTTTTTCATCGCGGGCTGCCGCCTCTCAGCCCCGCAACGTCGCCGAATCGGCTATCGGCCCAGGAGCACCGCCATGCGCGGTCACCAAGGCCGAGCGTGTTGTTCTATTGCCGCGTTTTCCGCCTTTTATCGTTGTTTGTTTTTTAGTTGCTTGTGAAAGGTTGCAGTGGGAACCAAACCAACCACGCTCGCGATGGTAGCAAGCGCGTTGGCGTTAACAAGACTAATTCGAAAACACGAATGTTGGATCGCCGCCCATTCGTCGAAAGTGGGCGCATATTTTCGTGAGAAATCAGTGCCGCCGCGCGATACGCAATTTTTTGCAAAGCGTGTTCAAAGATTCTTGATCGACGACGCGCAGCGCGCAGCCACAACAACCCCGTCATTGTGAGATCGCGCTGTCGCGCAGCCACGCGGAACAACGCGGGCGCAAGGAACAAAAAGATTTTAAAGAGCGGCACGCGCGGTGCCGCCCTCCAACATGCCTAAGGCGACCTGCCCGATCAGGCCTTCATTGCCGCCTTGACCGCTTCCGCCGTGATCGGCAACGAGCGAACGCGCGCGCCGACCGCGTTGAAGATGGCGTTGCCGATCGCCGGCGCCACCACCGTCACCGCCGGCTCGCCGCAGCCGACCGCCGGCTCGCCGTTGCCGACGATGCTGATGTCGAGTTCCGGCACCTGGCTCAACCGCATCGGCGTGTAGCCGTCGAAGTTGGTCTGCTGGATGCCGCCATTCTCCATCGTGGCTTTTTCGAGCATGGCGATCGATGCGCCCCACAAGGTCGAGCCCTCGATCTGGGCGCGCACACCGTCCGGGTTGACGACCGTGCCGACGTCCATGGCGAGCGTGAGCTTCTTTAAGGTCACGTCACCGCTCTTCGGGTCGACTTTCACATGGGCGACGCAGGCCGTCCATGTCGGCGAGGTACGCTCCTGCGACGACACGCAGGCGACGCCGATACCTTCGTTCTCGCCGAGCTTGAGCGCGCCGTAGCCGGCACGGCCGACCGCGATGCGCAGCACGTTGGCGAGGCGCTTGGCGCCGCCAATATTCTGCGGCTTGTCGCCACCGGCATTGGCGCCGGCGCCGTCGAGCAGCTTCAGCCGCATCTCGACCGGATCCTGACCGGTCGCATGCGCGATGTCGTCCATCGTGCTTTCGACCGCCCAGAAGGTCCAGCCGGGCGCGACCGAGCGGAGCTGGCCGGACGGTGTCGCGTTCTGCGCCAGCTTGTTCTCGAAGTTGCGCACGGTGTGGTTGGGGATCGTGTACCAATAATCGGCGCCGTTGACCGTGAAGCTGTCATGCGGGCCTTTCTTGTCCACGGCCGGCGTCAGGAACGCCGGAATGCCCCAACGCGCGGTCGGCCAGGCGCCGATCACGTCGTGCTCCATGGCGATGGCATGCCCTTCGGCATCGAGCCCGACCTTGACCTTTTGGTAGGTCAGCGGCCGGGTGAAATCCATCTGCATGTCGTCTTCGCGGGCATAGATCAGCTTCACCGGCTTGCCGACTGCCTTGGCCGCTGCCACCGCCGGAACCGTCATGTCCAACTCCAGCCGGCGCCCGAAGCCGCCGCCCAGATAATGCTGATGGATGACGACGTTCTTGGGATCGACACCGGCCACCGCAGCCGCGATCAGCGTGGTGCGGGTGTTGAACTGATTGCCGGTATAGATGTGCCAAGTGCCGTTCTCTTCCATGGCCAGCGCGTTCATCGGCTCGAGCGGCGCATGGATGTTGAGGCTGGTGAGGTATTCGCCCTCGATGACCTTGGCGGCCTTCCCCATCGCGGCGGCTGAATCGCCGTCCTTGACGAACAGAAAGCCTTCGGTGCCGTCTTTCTGCAGCCGGCGCAACTCGTCGATGATCGACTGGTCGGAGACGTTGGCATACGGCCCTTTGTCCCAATCGATCTTCAAAGCCGCCGCGGCTTTCTTGGCGCCTTCGTAGCTCGACGCCACCGCGACCACCCACCCGGAGGTCGTTCCGGTCTTGTCGTCGACCACGACAGCCTTGACGAAGCCCGGGACCTTCTTGGCCTCGCTGTCGTCAACCGACTTCACCGTCGCGCCGTAGCGCACAGGTGGAATCGCGAGCTTGCCGTAGAGCATGCCTGGGACGCGCGCGTCGATGCCATACTTGCAGGTGCCGTTGGTCTTCGACGGAATGTCGAGCTGCGGCAGCGACTGGCCGATCTTGGTGTATTGATCGGGCGTCTTGAGCTGGATCGCTTTCAGCTCGTCAGGCGACCAGACCTTGTTGGCCTTTCCGCTCTGCACGATCTGCGCATAGGTCAGGCTCTTCTTCGACTTGGCGTGATGAACGCGCAATTCGCGCGCCCGCAGCTCGCCTTCCGGCACGCCCATCATCTCGGCGGCGGCCTTGATCAGCGTGAGCCTGCCGGCGGCGCCGGCGCGGCACATGGTGTCAAAGTTCATGCCGGTCGACCAGCTTCCGCCGGTCACCTGTGCGCCGAGAATCGGATCGTTGTATTTCGGGTCGTTCGAGGCGAGCACGACGTTCATGTCTTTCCAGGACAACTCGAGCTCTTCGGCGACGAGTTGCGCCATGGTGCTGGCGATGTGCTGGCCCATATCGGCCTTGCCGACCGTGACCCACACTTTGCCGTCGGGGCTGATGGCGACCCAGATGCTCGGCTCGGCGTTGGCGGCGGTTGCCGCAAGCGTTTCGCCGATCTCGGTCGCCGCGTAGCCGATCACAAGGCCGGTCGCGGCGGTTCCGACGATGAAGCTGCGCCGATCGATATGCGGAGTTGCGTCGATCTTCTGATGCTTTGTCATGGCTTACACTCCCCGCATCTCGGCCGCCGCGCGCAGGATGGCGCGCTGGATTCGCACGTAGCTCATGCAGCGGCAGAGATTGCCGTCCATGTGCGCGACGACTTCGGCCTTGGTGGGATCCGTGTTCTTCGCCAGCAGCGAAGCCGCCTGCATGATCTGCCCGGATTGGCAGTAGCCGCATTGCGGAACCTGCTCGGCGATCCAGGCGCGTTGCAGCGGATGCTCGCCCTTGGAATCGAGACCTTCGATGGTGGTTATTTTTTTGCCGGCGGCCTGGGAAACCGCGGTCTGACATGAGCGCACCGCCTCACCGTTGAGGTGGACCGTGCAGGCGCCGCATAAGCCAGCGCCGCATCCGAACTTGGTACCGGTCATCTGCAAATGCTCGCGGATGACCCACAACAGGGGCGTGTCATTCGGTGCATCGACCGAATGGTCATGCCCATTGATATTTAGGGTGACCATACTCCCTCCGATGGCGGTTCTTTTAAGGTCGCGGACTGCCGCCTCAACTCCGCGACGTCGCCGGTTTCGGCGCCCGAGCGCCGCGTGCCGCCATGTGCGGCCGCGTCGTTCGGCTTTTGTTGCAGTGCCGGTGGTTTTAGTTGCAGTGCAAAACGTGTCCCGGCGCACCGCCCTTTGAACTGTCATGCTAGCAAGCCGCCAATTCTTAGCAAGACAAATTCTAAACTGATCGTTTCTCTTAGACTTTTTGCTCAGCTCGACAGCAGGTACAGACTGTCCCGTTCTGCGGGCAGGCAAGTCGTGCAACAAACATTCGCATCTAGAAACAAAAATTCTCGCCTAGAAACAAACATTCTCGCCTATCTGTTGAGATCGTTCACAGTCAGATGGTCGAGAATGTAGGGCTGACGCGGCGGCAGATAGGTCATGTGCGCCAGCGGCGCGAGCGCCGCAAACTCGCCGTCTTTGAGCATGGCTTCGATCGCAGCGTTTGCCTGCTCGATCAGTTGTGCGCCACTCGCCAGTCCGACGAAGCCCATATTGAAGCCGACCGGAAGAAAGTAGCCGGACGGAGCAAGCTTGGTGTCCGGATGTTCGATCAGATAAGCGTCGAAACGGTGAACCGGGATCAGCGTTGCGTCGGCTTCGCCGGCCTCCAAACGCGGGAACAATTCGCCGCGCCCCGGCACGACATGCGAAATCTTGGAGACGAAGCGGCCATGCTCGAAGGTCATCAGAATGGCGTCGCTGAGCGTGCCAGCTTCGATGGCAACATCGAGGCCTTCAAGATCGGCAAGGCTCGCGATGCGCCGCTCTTTTGCTTTGCCGGCCAGCACGACCGTCAATCCGGCAAAGTGATAAGGCGTGGTCGGCGTCAATGTGCCAAGGGCCACCCGCCGGCGCCGATCGGCCGGACGCGCGCCGGCGAAATCGGGCAGCCGCGCGGTCTCGAGGCCCGGCTTGCCTAAAGCATCTTTCACCAGCGGATAGCCGGCAAAAAGATCGCAGCGGCCATCGGACAGAAGCGCATTGGCCTCGATCGTGGAACTGGCGTCTTCGTCGAGCTTGCTTTCGTACCATTGCACGGCGAGCGGGCGTCCAAGCCGTTTGGCGAGCGCCTGTGCTGCAAGGACATCGAATCCGGCACCGCCTTGTTTGCTGCGGACGGAAAAGGGCGGCAGCTCTTCGTTCAGGCAGATGCGAAGCGGCGCGCTCTCGTCCTCAGCGCGCGACGGCGCGACGGCAAGAACAGCCAGCGCCGCCGCGATCAACAACAAACCGGACTTCAATGCACGCCTCCGGTCATGACATAGGCCCAGATCTCGTCGATCTCCTGCGGCTTCAACAAATCTCCCCATTGCGGCATGCGGCCATTCTTGCCTTCGGTGACCGACCGCACGAAGCGCGGCTTATCACTATGGGGGAATTGCCGCAGGTCGTAGGCGATGCTGCCGGAATTGACCATGTTGAAGCCGTGGCAGTGCGAGCAGTGATGCGCGTAAAGCGCCCTGCCCTTCTCGACCATTTCGGCATCCGATGGTTCGGACGTGGCGACACGCGCGGCGTCCTCGGCGGAAATTGCTGACGCGATGACGGCGGCCAGCGCGGCCGCGCTCAGTGCGATGCGGATTTTCATGTCTGCCGCAATTTGCTGAATCGAACGAGGCCGCCGTTAGCGACGGCGGCCTCGTCGATGATTTTTATTGCGGAGCGAGCGCGAACACCCAGAGCGATCCGCCGGCCGGCACCGCAGCGAGCCGCGTATCGCCGGAGAACAGCGAATAGACGCCGCCATAGCCGCTGGCGATGGCCACGTACTGCACGCCGTCCTGCTCCCAAGTCACCGGCTGGCCTTCAATGCCGGAGCCGGTCTGGAACTGCCACAGCTTCTTGCCGGTGTCGGCGTCGAAGGCTTCGAACTCGCCGGTCAACCGCCCGGAGAAGACGAGGCCGCCGCCGGTCGAGAGCACGCCGGAGAAGCGTGGAATGTCGCTTGAGTCTTCCCACTTGGTCTTGCCGGTCAACGGATCGATCGCCTTGAGATAGCCACGCGGTCCGTCCGGCCATTCCCACGGATCGCTTAGATCCATACCGACATACCATTCGCCGGCCTTGTATTCGGCCGGCAAGGCCTTGTAGCGGCCGCCGATATTGAGCGTATTGGCATAGGCCGTGTTGTTCTGCGGATTGAACGACATCGGCTCCCAATTCTTGCCGCCGAAGATCGAGGGCCACACCACGACCTTCTCGCCGGCGCGCGCCTTGGCGGAGATGTCGGTCTCGATCGGCCGTCCGGTTTTCATGTCGATGCCGGACGCCCAGTTCACCCTCACGTACGGATTGGCGGCCAAGAGTTTGCCGTTGGTGCGATCGAGCACATAGAAGTAGCCGTTGCGGTTGGCGTCCATCAGCACCGGCGTCGGCTTGCCGTCGATGTTGAGCGTGGCCAGCACCATTTCGGCCACCGCGTCATAGTCGAACGGATTGTTCGGCGAGAACTGGAAGTGCCACTTGATCTTGCCGCTCTTGGGATCGAGCGCAAGCACCGAGCAGGTATAGAGATTGTCGCCCGGTCGTACCGCGGCGTTGAACGGGCCCGGATTGCCGACGCCCCAGTAGACCGTGTGCAACTCGGGATCGAACGAGCCGGTGATCCAGGTCGAACCGCCGCCGAGCTTCCAGGTGTCGCCCTGCCAGGTTTCGTTGCCGGGCTCGCCGGGCCCCGGAACCGTATAGGTGCGCCACAGATGCTCGCCGGTCTTCGGATCCCAGCCGTCGATGAAGTCGCGCGTGCCGAACTCGGCGCCGGAAATACCTGTGATCACCACGCCGTCGGCGACCAGCGGCGCGACTGTCATCGAATAGCCGGTCTTGAAGTCGATTGCGTTCTTGCGCCACAGCTCCTTGCCGGTTTGCGCATCGAGCGCGATGACGTTGGCGTCGAGCGTGGTGCGGAAGATCTTGCCGTCATAGATGGCGGCGCCGCGATTGATGATACCGCAGCAAACGATGCGCGGCGTCTCCGGCGGATACTCGACCTTGGTTTTCCAGATTTGCTTGCCGGTCTTGGCGTCGATCGCCATCGTGGCGCTATTGGTGGTGACGTAGAGAACGCCCTTGTAGACCAGCGGCTGGGATTCTTCGCTGCGATTGTCGTCGAAGCTGTAATTCCAGACCGGAACGAGACGTTTGACCGTATCCTTGTTGATCTGCTTAAGCGTCGAGAAACGCTGCAGATTATAGCCCATCCCGTGGTTGAGAACATTGTTGGTGTCGGTCGCGCCTTTCACCAACTCATCGTTCGTCTGTGCCATCGCAGCTGGCGCAAAAAGCATCGCCAACCCGAAGGCCCATGCGAGGGTCTTCATGGCCGTCCTCCCTTGGAGCACGCCTCTTCCGCCACCGCCATCGCGGTGCGTGACGTGTCGCTGCCTTATTTGCTTTACGTTTCCTATCCCAGCCCGCGCGTAGGAAAAACGAACCCAGAAACGATCCCACGTGCGAACGCACTCATACTACGACGATGCTCCCGCACGCCGTCAAGCAAACTCCATCATCTGCTCGCATTTTTGCTTTGCGGAAATTTTTGGTGCAGCGCGATTGTGGAAAATCGGCTGCAAACGGCAACAAAATTTCTTTTTGAGAAAGCGAAATGTTGTTTTCTGACTTAACGCGCGATCGGCTGCCACTCGCATGCAACAGCCGATCGAAAGAGCGCGTCGACAGGAAGGCCTGCCAACGATCAAAAAGCAGTTGTAGTTGTGGCCACAGTCGACCCGCGCGCGTTTTTGATCCTATATAGGGCGAGCGTCAGCGACGCCCGCCCAGCGCGAAAAATGCCGTGGATCAATTCCGGCTGCGGTCGACCAACGCGCGCTGCTTGATCCATGGCATCATGGCGCGCAGCTTGGCGCCGACCTGCTCGATCGAATGCTCGGCAAGCTTGGCGCGCGTGGCCTTGAACGAGGTCTGATTGACCTTGTTCTCCAGCATCCAGTCGCGGGTGAAGCGTCCCGACTGGATATCGGCCAGCACGCGTTTCATCTCCGCCTTGGTCTCCGGGGTGATGATGCGCGGGCCGGAAACATACTCGCCGTATTCGGCGGTATTGGAGATCGAATAGTTCATGTTGGCGATGCCGCCTTCGTAGATCAGGTCGACGATCAGCTTCACCTCGTGCAGGCATTCGAAATACGCCATCTCGGGCGCATAACCGGCTTCGCACAGGGTCTCATAGCCGGCTTTGATCAGCTCGACGAGACCGCCGCACAGCACGGTCTGCTCGCCGAACAGGTCGGTCTCGCATTCTTCCTTGAAGGTCGTCTCGATGATGCCGGCGCGGCCGCCGCCGATGGCGGAGGCATAGGACAGGCCGAGATCGTGCGCGTTGCCGGACGCATCCTTGTGGATCGCGAGCAGGCACGGCACGCCGGCGCCGCGCTGGTATTCCGAGCGCACGGTATGGCCCGGGCCCTTGGGCGCGACCATCAGCACATCGAGATCGGGCCGCGGCTCGATCAGGTTGAAGTGCACGTTGAGGCCGTGCGCGAACATCAGCGCCGCGCCCTCTTTCATGTTGGCGTGCAGATGATTGCTGTAGATGTCGCCCTGCAGTTCGTCCGGAGTGAGCATCATCATCACGTCGGCCCATTTGGCGGCATCGGCCGCCTCCATGACCTTGAACTTCTCGCCCTCGGCCTTCTTGACGCCCTGCGACGTCTTGCGCAAAGCGACCGCAACGTCCTTGACGCCGGAATCGCGCAGATTAAGCGCGTGGGCATGGCCCTGGCTGCCATAGCCGATGATGGCCACCTTCTTGCCCTTGATCAGGTTCAGGTCGGCGTCACGGTCGTAGTAAACGCGCATCGTCTCTCACCCCTACTTGGGCCCCTTCCGGGCCAGTCGCTGGCTGTGTATTTTTCCGCTGCTGCTTCTATGGCGTGGGAGCCGACGGGACAAGCCCATTGCGCGATCGCTCCCGCCGCGGCGGCGCTTTGCCCTTGGCCTTGCAAACATTGTCGAACTGTTCGCGTGCGCGGGCGATCTTCGGCTGGTTGCGGATCGCCCAGGTGCCGAGCGCCGACACCGGATTGAGCAAATCGCGGCCGAGCGCGGTCAGCGCATAATCCACCCGCGGCGGAATGGTCGGGTAGACCGTGCGGGTGATCAGGCCGTCGCGTTCCAGGCCGCGCAGCGTCAGCGTCAGCATGCGCTGGGAGATGCCGCCGATCGCGCGGCGCAATTCATTGAAGCGCAGCTGCCCGTTGCCGAGGCGGCTGACGACCAGAACCGACCACTTGTCGCCGATGCGGGCGAGCACGTCGCTCACGGCGCGGCAGTCCGAGGGCAAATGAACGGGAGTGGGTTTCATGACTGTGCCTCGCATGGTGGATGCTCAGTCACCTATTTAGCCTCGGTTATCGATTTTAACCAGAGGGCGAACTGGATCCGTCGCCCTTGTTGCGTGCTTTACATCCCCTCCGGCCCGCGGCCGATGGCGACCACGCCGGTACGCGAGACTTCGACCAGGCCGAGCGGCAGCATCAGGTTGATGAAGCTTTCGATCTTGTCGGAAGCGCCGGTGATTTCGAAGACGAAGCTTTCGTTGGTGGCGTCGATGACGCGGGCGCGGAAAGCGTCGGCAAGCCGCAGCGCCTCCATGCGCGGTTCGCCCCTGCCGCGCACTTTCACCATGGCGAGCTCGCGCTGCAGCGCCGGACCCGAAGTGGTGAGATCGACCACGCGATGCACCGGCACCAGCCGATCGAGTTGATTCTTGATCTGCTCGATCACCATCGGCGTGCCACGGGTGACGACGGTGATGCGCGACAGATGTCTCTCATGCTCGGTCTCGGAGACGGTGAGCGAGTCGATATTGTAGCCGCGGCCGGCGAACAGCCCGATGACGCGCGCGAGCACGCCCGGCTCGTTGTCGACCAGCACGCAAAGTGTGCGGCTCTCGACCTGCTCGGCGGTGGTGCTGGCGGGATAATGCGAAGTTGCTGCTGTGCTCACGTCGGTTGTTCCTGTCGCCTCTGTATCACACCATCACCTTGCCTGCCTCGGTGATGGCGTCCTCAACGCGGGTCGAGGCGTCGCCGAGCAGCATCTCGTTATGCGCGCGGCCGGACGGAATCATCGGGAAACAGTTTTCGGTGGGATCGACAACGCAGTCGAACAGCACCGGCTTTTTCACGTCGATCATCTCGCGGATCTTTTCGTCGAGATCGCCCGGATGCGTGCAGCGAATGCCGTGCGCATGATAGGCCTCGGCGAGCTTGACGAAATCGGGCAGCGCCTCGGTGTAGGAATGCGCATAGCGCCCGCCGTGCAGCAATTCCTGCCACTGCCGCACCATGCCCATATACTGATTGTTGAGGATGAAAATCTTGACCGGAAGGTCGTACTGCACCGCGGTCGAAATCTCCTGCATGGTCATCAGCACCGAAGCTTCGCCGGCGATATCGATGACGAGCGAATCCGGATGCGCGAGCTGCACGCCGACCGAGGCCGGCAGCCCGTAGCCCATGGTGCCGAGCCCGCCGGACGTCATCCAGCGGTTCGGTTCCTGGAAGTGATAGAATTGCGCAGCCCACATCTGATGCTGGCCGACTTCAGTGGTGATGTAGGTGTCGCGGTCTTTGGTCAGCTCGTAGAGCCGCTGAATGGCGTATTGCGGCTTGATGATCTCGTTCGAATTGCGGAACGCGAGCGAGTTCTTCTTGCGCCAGGTACCGATCTGCTCCCACCAGGCGGCGAGCGCCTTCTTATCGGGAACGACGCCGCTCGCACGCCACAGCCGCACCATGTCCTCGAGCACGTGCGCACAGTCGCCGACGATCGCGAGATCGACCTTGACATTCTTGTTGATCGACGACGGATCGATGTCGATGTGGATCTTCTTCGAGCCGGGCGAGAAGGCATCGAGCCGGCCGGTGATGCGGTCATCGAAACGCGAGCCGACCGCAATCATCAGGTCGCAATCGTGCATCGACCAATTGGCCTCCCAGGTGCCGTGCATGCCGAGCATGCCGAGCCATTTTTTGTCGGCGGCCGGAAAAGCGCCGAGCCCCATCAAAGTCGAGGTGATCGGAAAGCCGGTGAGCTTGACCAGTTCACGCAGCAGATCGGACGCGGCGCGGCCGGAATTGACCACACCGCCGCCGGTATAAAAGAGCGGCCGCTTCGCCGCCGCCATCATGTCGACGGCTTGCTTGATCTTGTCGAGATCGCCCTTGACCTTGGGCTGATAGCCGCGGTGCTGGAATTCCTTCGGCTTCGAATAGGTGCCCTTGGCGAATTGGATGTCTTTCGGGATATCGATCACCACCGGCCCGGGCCGGCCGCTGGCCGCGATATGGAACGCCTCATGCAGCGCGCGCGGCAGATCGGCGATGGTCTTCACCAGATAATTGTATTTGGTGCAGGGCCGGGTGATGCCGACGGTGTCGCATTCCTGAAAGGCGTCGTTGCCGATGAGGTGGGTCGGCACTTGCCCGGTGATCACGACCAGCGGAATCGAATCGCACAGCGCGTCGGTCAAGCCGGTCACCGCATTGGTGGCGCCAGGTCCGGAGGTGACCAGCACGGTGCCGACCTTGCCGGTGGAACGTGCATAGCCTTCGGCCGCGTGCACCGCGCCTTGCTCGTGCCGCACGAGAATATGGTTCACTTTGTCCTGCTGAAACAAAGCGTCGTAGATCGGCAGCACGGCGCCGCCCGGATAACCGAAAAGATGCTCAACGCCCTGATCGGCCAGTGCCTGGATCACCATTTCCGCGCCGCTCATTTCCGTCATGACTCGCTCCCACTCTCTTCCGCCGTCATCGCATTGTTGGAGTTGAGGAAATAAAAAAGGGGCTCAAGAGCCCCTGTTTTTCGCGCATCGCCACGTTTCGCGGGTGGATCATCCACCCCCGGCGATGCGCCTTCCTACGAGAATAGCAACCCCAAGATGCCGCACCACTTGCGCCTTTCCTGCCGCAGTTTCCTGCTGGGCCCTTCCTGCTTGATGCGCTGTTTATAAGCATTGTGGCAATGCCGGTCAAGGCAAATGCGGCCGGAATTTGGCGCGCGCCGGCGAACGCGGCTTCAAACACGCGTTTGAAATCGAAGCGGCGCGCAATAGTGCAGATGTTAACCCTCGCCGCTTGCCACAGGGCGGCCGCGATTTCGCGCGGGAGCGGCCAGCAATTCGCCGGACGAGGCTGATCACTTACCCCGCTGTTTCGGGGAATGAAGAGCCTTGCTGGGACTTACGCATCACGCCTCTGTGCGGGAGGGCACCATGACGGCCGAGGATTTGCTGGCCGCTAACAAATCGGTCCGCGTGCAATTTGCCTGGCAGCGATCGTGGCGGCGGAGCGCCGGCGCCTTTCTGATCCTCTTTGCGCTCGCATCCGCCGCCGCGCCGGCCGCCGCGGCGACACCGCCCGGCGGCACACTCAGTTCAACCGATGCGATGCTCAAGTGGATCAACGCCTATCGCGGCAAGCCCGAGCCCGACGCGCTGCCGGTGCTGGTGCGCGGCTTGAGCGAGATGCAAGCCTTCAAGGATCCTGAAAGCTGCGGCGCCTATATCGGCTTCATCGCCGGCGTGCTCGGCGCCAACCCCGAGCGCGCCAATGCGCTGATCGAGAAGATGCTCACCATCCAGCCGGCCGATCATTGGGTGCTGGTGCGCGCGATCGCCTATTCCGGGCTGCCGAACTGGAAGGTGCTGCTGCTCAAGTATGCCGACCGCATGCGCACGCGCAGCGGCATGATCGACAAATATGTCAGCGGCAAATTGCCGACCCTCGATCAGATTGCCTATCAGAACACGAAGCCCGGAATGCTCGACAAGGTCAAAGTCGCCTTCAGCTTCGGCGTCGTGCCCAAGAGGCCCATCGCGCTCGATCCGACACCCGAACTGATCGACGTGCTCTGGGGCTACTATCTGGCGACCGGCTCGTATCAGCCGATCGGCCGCATCATCCGGCTTCTGCCGCTCGCCAACGACAAGGACAATGTCGACAGCCTCACGACCGGCAGCGCGGCGAAGTTTACGCTGGCCAGCAACGCCGTGCGCGACCTGCATCTGCTCGCCATTCTCAAGCGCGCAGCGCCAAGCCAGCCCGAAGATACGGCCAAGATCCTCAACGACGTGATCGAGACGGCCGAGACCGTCGACACCGCGCGCATGCGCAAGGAATCGCTCGCCGCCATCGAAGAGCTCAAGCAGAAGGGGCCCAACTCCAAACGCGAGATGACCACCTGGGGCCAAGTCGGCCAGGGCGCGCTGTCGATGGGCTGCGTCGTCGCCGCCGCCACCGGCCAAGTCGAGATCGGCATTCCCTGCGTGATCGGTGGCGCGGCCTACTCCGCGGGCTTGCAATATATGTCGCATTAGACGAGGTGCGGCCGCGGCAATAGAGTTTGCACGTTGCGGTCACTCGTTGCGTGTCGCGGCACTTGGCCGCTCACGCTCACTTAGCCGCCCATTTCGCCAAGCCGCGTAGTTGCTCCTCTACCGCCGCCAGCGCCTTCTCCGGCTCGACCCAAGCAAATTCCGGAAGCTGGTTGCGGAACCATGTCGCCTGTCGCTTGGTGTATTGGCGGGTATCGCGTTTGGCGCCTTCCGCCGCTTCCTCCAGGCTGATCTCGCCGTGCAGGTGACGGATGAGCCATGGCACTCCATGTGCCTTCATCGCCGGCAAGTTCGGATCGAGCCCGCGCGCGGCGAGCGCCTGCACTTCTTCGATCGCGCCGGACGTTACCATCTCATCGAAGCGCGCATCGATCCGCCGCATGAGCGCGTCGCGGTCAGGCGACAGAAAGATCTTGGCCGCGCGTGCGGCATCAAGGCTCGCGGCGTTGCCCTCTTCGTGCCACTGCAGCAGCGAACGGCCGGTCGCCAGCACGACTTCGAGCGCACGCGTGATGCGGGCGCGGTCGCCGGGCATCAGCCGCGCCGCCGCCGCCGGATCGCGCTGCATCAGCTCGGTGTGCAGCTTGTTGATGCCCTCGCTTTCAAGCCGCGCCCGCACCTCTTCGCGGATCTCGTCGGGGATTGGCGGCACGGCGGCAAGCCCGCGCACGAGCGCGTTGAAATAGAGGCCGGTGCCGCCGACGACGATAGCGGCGCGCCCATAGCGCTTGGTCGTGTCCATCGTCGCCGCGGCATCGGTGCGCCAGCGCCCGACCGAATAGTTTTCCGCCGCGTCGATCCGGCCGTAGAGCCGGTGCGGCACCCGCGCCTCCTCCTTCGGCGTCGGCCGCGCCGTGATGATGCGCAGGTCGCGGTAGACCTGCATGGAATCGGCGTTGACGATGACACCACGCAGCTTTTCGGCCAGCTCCAGCGCCAGCGCCGATTTGCCGCTCGCCGTCGGGCCGGCAATCAGAATGATCTCGGGTTCGCTCACGACCTTGACGTACTGTGCTTTTCCGCGAATTAAAATCCTACAGGAATTAAAGAGCACCCGCAGTGACCCTCATAAAGCCCTTTCGCGCATTGCGGCCGGCGCCGGGACGCGCCGCCGAAATTCTCGCCCCGCCCTACGACGTCTTGTCCAGCGCCGAAGCGCGCGAGCGGGCTGGCGGCAAGCCCTGGAGCTTTCTGCACGTCTCCAAGGCGGAGATCGACCTGCCTGCGGCGATCGATCCCTACGATGCGGCGGTCTATGCCAAAGCGGGCGAAAATTTGCAGCGCATGATCGACGCCCGCGTGCTCATGCGCGACGACAAGCCCTGCTACTACGTGTACCGGCTGACGTGGCGCGGCCATGTGGAGACCGGCTTTGCGGCGGTGGCGTCGGTTGCCGCCTATGCGGAGAACCGTATTCGCAAGCACGAGCTGACCACCATCGCCAAGGAGGACGATCGCGTCCGCCAGATCGAAGCGGTGAAGGCGCAAACCGGTCCGGTGATGCTCGCCTATCCGACCGCGCCGGAGGTCGACACCCTGCTCGCGCGCGCGGCCGCCGGCACGCCCGAGGTCGATGTCACGGCCGACGAAGGCGTACGCCATCAGCTCTGGGTGATTTCCGATGATGCGACCATCGCCGCGCTGACACGCGCGATCAACGCGCTGCCCGCGCTCTATATCGCCGACGGCCATCATCGTTCGGCGGCGGCGGAGCGGATCGCCAAAGCGCGCGGCGGCGAAGGCTCGCACAGTTATTTTCTCGCGGTGTTGCTGCCGCAGAGCGAGATGACCATCCTCGATTACAATCGCGTGCTGCGCGACCTGAATGGGCACACGCCTGAGGCGCTGCTCGCGGAGATCGGCAAGCGCTACGAGATCGCGCCGAGCGAGGAACCGGTGCGGCCGCAAAGCGCGGCCGAAATCGGCATGGTGCTCGGCGGCCGCTGGTATCGGCTCACGCTGCGGCCGGAGCTTCTGAAAGAAGCCGCCGACCCGGTGGCGCGGCTGCCGGTGACGCTCCTTGCCCGCAACATCATCGAGCCGATTTTCAACGTCACCGATCCACGCCGCGACAAGCGCATCGACTTTGTCGGCGGCGGCCGCGGCCTTGCCGAGCTCGAGCGGCTGGTCGCCTCCGGGCAAATGGCGGTGGCGTTCGCGCTCTATCCGACGCAAATGAGCGACCTGATGGCGGTGGCGGACGCGGGCGAAATCATGCCGCCGAAATCCACCTGGTTCGAACCGAAACTCGCCGACGGCATGGTCAGCCACGTGCTGGATTGATCGCGCGCTTGGGGACAGTCATTTTGCTCCCCGAGCGGATGCAACGGGGGTAAAGGCCCTGCATGATCCTCATCTCCGGAGGGCAATCGGGCGTCGACCGCGCTGCGCTTGATGTCGCGGTGGCGCACGGCATCGAGTATGCCGGCTGGTGCCCGCATGGCGGCTGGGCCGAGGATTTTCCGGCGCCGCCGGGATTGCTGGCGCGCTATCCGAAACTCAAGGAAACGCCGCTCGCCGATCCGGCGCAGCGCACCGAATGGAATGTGCGCGATGCGGACGCGTGCCTGATCATCGTCGATGCCGGCGGTATCGATATCTCGAGCGGCACGGCGCTCGCCCGGGAGCTTGCGCACCGCTACCGCAAGCCGCTCTTCGTCGCCGATCTGGCTGGGCCGGATATCCTAAGAGACACCGCGCTGTGGCTGCGCGTGCAGCAGGCCCGCCACGGCGCTAATCTGAAACTTGCGATCGGCGGGCCGCGCGAGAGCGAAGCGCCGGGAATTTACGGCCGCGCCAAAGGATTCATCGAGGCCCTGCTCGGCTCCTAGAGCATCGTAGGCCGGGCAACGGCCAACGCCAGAGCCGACCGCGAGCAAATATTTCAATTTAAAACGAATTTGTTTCGCAGGCCTACAACACTAACGCGCTAGTACAGCCCCGGTCGATTCGGCCATAAGCGAACGCAGGCGGCAACGATACGGGCGGCAACACGGGAGGCCGAGCATGCCGAAGCAAGAACCGAAAGCGAGATCCGTTCTCAATCTCAAGATCGCGATCGTCGCGGCGGCGGCAGCGGGCGCCATGTTGGCGGCGCCGCAGATTGCCGATGCCTGCACGCGCATCCTGTGGAACAACAACAAGCTCGCGGTCGTCGTCGGACGCACAATGGATTGGCCGGAATCGACCCAGCCGATCCTCACCGTGCTGCCGCGCGGGATGAGCCGCGACGGCGGGCGTGCCGGCCCGCAGGTGGCCGTCCCCGACAATCCGGCGCGCTGGACGTCCAGATACGGAAGCCTGGTCACCTCGATCTACGGCATCGGCACCGCCGACGGGTTGAACGAGCGCGGCCTCGGCGCACACATGCTGTATCTGCAGGAGACCGATTTCGGCCCGCGCGACCGCAACAAACCGGGCCTGCAAGCCGGCCTGTGGGCGCAATATGCCTTGGACAACGCGGCGACGGTGCAGGAGGCGCTCGATGTGCTCGACAAGGTCCAGGTCGTCAAGGTGACGACGCACGGCCACGAAGCCAATGTCCATCTGGCGCTGGAAGACTCAAGCGGCGATTCCGCCATCATCGAATATATCGGCGGCAGGCCGGTCGTTCATCACGGCCGCGATTACCGGGTCATGACCAACGATCCGACGTACGATCAACAGCTCGCGTTGCTGCAGAAGCAGGACTTCTCCAAGCCGTCGAGCGACATGCCGCTTCCCGGCAACGTCAATCCGCGCGACCGCTTCCAGCGCGCCGCCTACTACATGGCGCTATTGCCGGAGCCGAAGAACGAACGCGAGGCAGTCGCCGGCGTGTTTGCGATCGCCCGCAATGTGTCGGTGCCGTTCGGCGCGCCATACGAAAGCTTCGGCATCTATAACACCGAATACCGCACGGTGATGAACCTCACCGACAAGCGCTATTATTTCGAGCTGACCACGAGCCCGAATGTGATCTGGGCGGATCTCATGAAAATGGATATGTCAGCCGGCGCGGCGGTGATGGTGCTTCATCCCGACGACATCACGCTCTCGGGAGACGTCACCAGCAAATTCAAGCCGGCGAAAGCGGTGTTCTGAGGCCGGCGCGGGTATATCACGCCGCGCGGACGCGGGCGACGAACTCGCCGGCGCCACGGGTGAGCGCGGCGGCTTGCCGGCTAAGTTCAGCGGCGGCCGCCAAGACCTGATCGGCGCCGCGTCCCGAGCGATGCACGAGATCGCTCACGCCGGCGATGCTGTCGGAAACCTCGCCGGTGCGGGTCGCGGTGCCGTCGACGGTTTCGGCGATCTTGCGCGCGACGAAATTCTGCTGATGCACCGCGTCGGAAATCGCGCCCGACATGGCCGAGACTTGCAGCATCGATTCCGTCATCGCCGTGTTGGCGCTCTGCACGACCGCGATCACCTGCCCGACCGACACAGTCTTGTTCTTGATCTCGGCGAGCGCGTTGGTGGTCTGCGCCGCCAACGCCTTCACTTCCTGCGCGACAACGGCGAAGCCGCGGCCGGCTTCGCCGGCACGGTTGGCCTCGATCGCGGCATTGAGCGCGAGCAGATTGGTCTGCCGCGCGATCGCGGTGATCAGCGTCGCAACCTGATCGATGTCCTTCACCGTCGTCACCAGCGCCGCGGTATTGGCGACCGCGCTGTCGGTACAGCGCGTCGCCTCCTCGACGATGTTCGAGGCATTCGCCACTTGCGCGCCGATGTCGGCGATCGAGGCCGACAGCTCTTCGATCGCGGAGGCGACATGAGTCGCGCTTTCGCTCGAACCCTCGGCCGCGGTCGCGGCGGCGCGCGCGTGACGGTGCGATTCGTCGATCACCGCCGTCATGCCGCGTGCGAACGATTCGAGTTCGGTCGCGGCATGGCCGATCGAAGCGGCAATCGCCATGATCTCGCGCTCGAACGCATCGGCGACCGCTTCCAAGGCGGCGGATTTTTCCGCTTCGGCACGCGCCCAATCGGCGGCGCGCGCCCGCTCGGTATCGCGCAACTCCATCGCGTTATTGCGAAACACCGCCACCGCCCGCGCCATGGCGCCGATCTCGTCGCCGCGGCGGGCACCGTTGACCGGCACCGCCAGGTCGCCAGCCGCCATCAGGCTCATCGCGCGCGCCATGCGCTGCAGCGGCAGCGTGATAAAGAACTGCGTCAATAGGAACGCACCGAGCAAGGCCGCCGCGGTGCCGCCGCCCACGATCGCAACCGTCGTGCGGTAGGTCGCGGCGCTGTGCGCCGCCACCTCAGCCTCAGTGGTGCGCGCTTTTGCGCCGAGAATGTTGATCAGCCGGTCCATGTGACCGGTGACGTCGTCCCGCGCGGGATCGAATTTGAAATTCACCAGGCGCTCGGCCTGTTGGGTTTGGCCGCTTTTCACGCTGCGGCCAATCTCGACGGCGATGCCGTGGGCGAGTTCGAGCTTGTCGAAGATGCGCCGGACATCGTCGGTGGCGGCCGGATAGGCGGCCAGCACGTTGCTCAGCGCACGCCGGGCGGCGTTGTATTGTCCCTCCATCTCCTCGACCGATTCCTTGGCTTGATCGGGATCGGAGGCCGAATAATCTTTGTAGACGGCGACGCCGAACGATTCGCTCGCGGCTTTGGCCTCGGCGAGCGCGAGGCGCGCAGGCGCCAAATGGCGCGTGAGGGTGGCGTTGAGCCGGTCGAACTCGTCGAGGCGTTCGAGGCAGAACCAATTGGCTGCAATCGACAAAAGGCCGAGCGCGGCAATGAGCAAGACGGCCTTGGCCGCGACCGGAAAATGCAGGAATTTCAAATTGGACATGATGGTGAAGCGGTCGTGATGCGTGTTTCTACGGAGCAAGAGTTCCCATCCGCTTAACGTCGCAGTTACCCTCATGTAAGCTTACCGTCACAATCTTCGAAAGCTCTGAGTCGGCCGGGACATCCGATGCGCCAATATCTCGATCTCATGGAGCGCGTGCTCTCCGAAGGCGTCGAAAAGCGCGACCGCACCGGCGTCGGCACGCGCTCGATTTTCGGGCATCAGCTCCGCTTCGATCTGAACAACGGCTTCCCGCTCATCACCACCAAGAAGTTGCATGTCAAATCCATCATCTACGAATTGCTGTGGTTCCTGCGCGGCGACACCAACGTCAAATATCTCGACGAGCACGGCGTCACGATCTGGGACGACTGGGCCGACGACAACGGCGATCTCGGCCCGGTCTACGGCCGGCAATGGCGCGCATGGCCAACCGCCGACGGCCGCTCGATCGATCAGATCACTGATGTGGTCAATGAGATCCGCCGCAACCCAGACTCGCGGCGGCTGATCGTCACCGCGTGGAATCCCGGCGAGAACGAGCGAATGGCGCTGACGCCGTGCCACTGTTTGTTTCAGTTCTACGTCGCCGACGGCGCGCTGTCGTGCCAGCTCTATCAGCGCTCGGCCGACGTGTTTCTCGGCGTGCCGTTCAACATCGCATCCTACGCACTGCTCACGCTGATGATTGCGCAGGTGACGAACTTGCGGCCGGGCGCATTCGTCCATTCATTCGGCGACACGCATCTGTATCTCAATCACCTCGAGCAGGCGCGGCTGCAGCTCAGCCGCAGCCCGCGTCCGCTGCCGACGATGAAGCTCAATCCGGCGGCGAAGGATCTGTTCGCGTTCCGCTACGAGGATTTCGCACTCGAGGGCTACGAGCCGCACCCGCACATCAAGGCGGCCGTGGCGGTGTGATCGACAGCGTCATTGATGGTCCCCATCACCCTCGTGGCGGCGCTCGCTGAGAATGGCGTGATCGGCCGCGACAATGGACTGCCGTGGCGGCTCAAGTCCGACATGGTGCATTTCCGCGCCATCACCATGGGCAAGCCGGTGGTGATGGGGCGCAAGACCTTTCTCTCGATCGGCAGGCCGCTTCCCGGCCGCACGACCATCGTGGTGAGCCGCGACGGCGGGTTTGGCGCGCCGGGCATCGTGGTCGCTCCGAGCGTGGAGGCTGCGCTGACCGTTGCCCGGGGTGACGCGCTTCGCCGCGGAGCCGACTGCATCATCGTCGCCGGCGGCGCCGACCTTTACGCCCAGACCATGCCCCTGGCCGAGCGGCTTCACATTACTTATGTGCATCGCGCGGTCGACGGGGACGTGTATTTTCCGGCGATCGATCGCAGCGTCTGGCACGAAACCGCGCGCGACGAACACGCCGCCGCGGCCGGAGATGATGCGGCTTTTGCTTTTGTTATCTACCAGCGCGCCGCGTCGTGAGGGCGCGTTGTAACGGGCGGAACCCTCCCCTATAACCCCCCGGAACCTCAAGGCCGGCAAGGCTGGCGCCAGGAGAGATTTGATGCCGTGGAGCAACCAAACCGGCGGTGGCGGCCCATGGGGCTCAGGATCGCGCGGCCCCTGGGGGTCGGGACCGCAGCCATCGGGCGGCGGATCGCGGCCGCCCGATCTGGAAGAATTCCTGCGCCGCAGCCAGGACAGGCTGCGCAACGTGATGCCCGGCAATCTCGGCGGGCGCGGTATCGCCGTGATCGTCCTGGTGGCGGTGGCGCTGTGGGCGCTTTCGGGATTCTATACGGTAGGACCCGACGAGGTCGGCGTGGTGCTGCGGTTCGGAAAGTTCATAGCGCCGGAGGTGCAGCCGGGGTTGAATTATCACCTGCCCTATCCGATCGAGACCGTGCTGACGCCGCCGGCCTTGCGGGTCAACAAGACCGATATTGGTCGCGCCCCGGAGGATTTTACCCGCCGCGCCGGTACGCGACCGCGCGATCTGCCGGAAGAAAGTCTGATGCTGACCGGAGACGAGAATATCGTGGATGTCGAGTTCTCGGTGCTGTGGCGCATCAAGCCGGGCAGCGTTAGCGACTATCTGTTCAATGTGCAAAATCCGGAAGCAACGGTGAAGGCCGTGGCGGAAAGCGCCATGCGTGAGGTCATCGGACGCTCGAACGTGCAGCGGCTCCTGACGTGGCAATCGCAGCTCAGCGGGCCGCAGAAGAACATCGAAAGCGAAGTTCAGGACCAGGTCCAGAATGTGATGCAGAAGACGCTGGACTCGTATCGCGCCGGCATTCTGATCCAAAGCGTCCAGGTGCAGAGCATCAATCCGCCGGCGGAGGTCAACGACTCCTTCCTCGACGTGCAGGCGGCGCGATCGGATTCGGAGCGCGCGCAGAACGAGGCGCAGACCTATGCTAACCGGGTCGTGCCGGAAGCGCGCGGCCGCGCAGCCAAGATCTTTCAGGACGCGGAAGCCTATCGCGAGCAGACGGTCGCCGAGGCCAAGGGCGAAACTTCGCGCTTCCTGCAGATCTACGAGCAATACAAAAAGGCGCCGGCTGTCACCCGCGAGCGCATGTATCTGGAAACGATGGAACGCATCCTCAGCGATACCAGCAAGACGATCATCGATACCGGTCGCGGCGGCCCGGGCGTGGTGCCTTATCTGCCGCTCACCGAGCTGCCGGTGCCGCCGAGCCGCAGCAGCACGCCGCGAACCGGCACTTCATCGACGGGAGGCGCGCAATGAGGATCGGTCTTGCCGGCGGTGTCATCGCCGTCCTTGTCATCATCGCCATCATTGTCGGTTACGGCACGCTTTTCACGGTGAGCCAGACGCAGCAAGCGCTGGTGGTTCGGCTCGGCAAGCCGGTCCGCGTGATCACCGATCCGGGCCTGAACGTGAAAGTCCCATTCATTGACAGCGTCATCTATGTCGACAAGCGGATTCTCAATATCGAATCGCCGGCGCAGGAGATCACGCTTTCCAGCCAGGACAATTCGTCCACCAGCGGCGTCGGCGAAAAGCTCGTGGTCGACGCCTTCGCCCGTTACCGCATTACCGATCCGCTGAAATACTATCAGACGGTCGGCGTGTCGGGCGCCGATGCTCAGCTGTCCGTCCTGCTTAACTCGGCGCTCCGCAGCGTGCTCGGTCCGGCGACATTGACCGATGTGGTGCGCGACCGGCGCGACGAACTGATGGTGAAGATGCGCAATCAGATCGACATCAGATCCAAGCCATACGGCGTCGAGGTGATCGACGTGCGCATCCGCCGCGCCGACCTGCCGCCGAAGAACAGCCAGGCGGTCTATCAGCGCATGCAAACCGAGCGGCAGCGAGAGGCGGCTGAATTCCGCGCCCAGGGCAGCCAGAAGAGCCAGGAGATCCGCGCCAAGGCCGATCGCGACGTGACCGTGCTGCTGGCAGAAGCCAATTCGCGCGCCGAACAGATCCGCGGCGAGGGCGACAGCGAGCGCAACCGCATCTTCGCCGACGCCTATAACCGCGATCAGGATTTCTTCGCCTTCTACCGCTCGATGCAAGCCTACGATAAGAGCATGCAGCGCGGCGATACGCGGCTGGTGCTCAAGCCGGACACCGATTTCTTCCGCTACTTCTCCAATCCGTCGGGACAGCCTCCGCCGGGCGCCGCGGCCAATTCTCCGGCCTCGACGCCGTCCGCGCCGCCAACGCCGCCAGCGCCGGGCTCTCAATAACTCGTATTCGCTCCGATGTTCGATTTCTTGGCCGCGATCGGCCTGTTCTTTGCGATCGAAGGGATTCTGTTCGCGGCCTTCCCGCTCGGCACCAAACGCGCGATGGCCGCAGCCCTCGACATGCCGGACAGCCGCCTGCGGATCATGGGCCTCGTTTCGGCAATCGTGGGCGTCGCCATCGTCTGGCTGGTACGACATTGATCCGCGGGCCTCGGGGCGGGTGACATCGAGCGGAGTAGCATCGGCCCGGGGAACGGTTCCCCGGCAATTCGCTTGGGGGAGAGAGAGGCGGTTTCTGAAAGGCGTGCTGCGGCAAAACGTTCCTGGCCGCTCAATTCAATCGGAAGCAATCGCACGGTAAGTGCTTAAGCCGACTGAAGGGATGCACCGAAACTTGAGTCGCTTTTCCGCCCCAATCGGGTTCCTAATAGCGGCCGCGCCCTCGCCTGAGCCTTGCGTCCGCTCATGGACGGGGGCACCCTTTTAACGCGTGATCCTGCAAGGAGCACAGATCTCCAATGTCTTCCTCGTCCGTGTCCCGGTCCATGTCCCGGTCCATGTCCCGCTTCATTCGCACCGGCTTGTTGAAGGGCTGCCAGCATGCGCGCTTTGGCGCGACGGCCGCCGCGATCGCCGCCGCGATCGTCGTGCTGCCGGCCTCCATGGCGGCGGCGCGCGGGCCCGAAAATATCGCCGACGTCGCCGAGCAGGTGATCGACGCCGTGGTCAATATCTCGACCTCGCAAAAGGTGGACGCGCGCATGGGCAATATGCCCGATCTGCCGCCGGGCTCGCCGATGGAGGAATTTTTCGAGGAGTTCTTCAAAAACCGGCGCGGCCCGGGCGGACAGGGCGACGCCGATCGCGCCCCGCGTCGGATCAATTCGCTCGGCTCCGGCTTCATCATCGATGCGTCGGGCCTCGTCGTCACCAACAACCACGTGATCGCCGACGCCGACGAGATCAACGTGATCCTCAACGACGGCACCAAACTGCCGGCGCAACTGGTCGGCAAAGATTTAAAGAGCGATCTCGCGCTGCTGCGGGTGAAGACCGATAAAACTTTGAAGGCGGTGAAGTTCGGCGATTCCGACAAGCTGCGGCTCGGCGAATGGGTGGTCGCCATCGGCAATCCGTTCAGCCTCGGCGGCACCGTGACCGCCGGCATCGTGTCGGCGCGCAACCGCGACATCAATTCGGGACCGTACGACAATTACATCCAGACCGACGCCGCCATTAACCGCGGCAATTCCGGCGGTCCGTTGTTCAATCTCGGCGGCGAAGTCGTGGGCGTGAACACCGCGATCATTTCGCCTTCCGGCGGCTCGATCGGCATCGGCTTCGCGGTGCCCTCGAATTCGGCGGTGGCGGTAATCGACCAACTCCGCCAGTACGGCGAGACGCGCCGCGGCTGGCTCGGCGTGCGCATTCAGCAGGTCACCGACGACATCGCCGAAAGCCTCAACATCAAGCCCGCGCACGGCGCGCTGGTGGCCGGCGTCGATGATAAGGGGCCGGCGAAGCCCGCCGGCATCGAACCCGGCGACGTGGTGGTCAAGTTCGACGGTCACGACGTGAAGGAAATGCACGACCTGCCGCGCATCGTCGCCGATACACCGGTTGGCAAGGAAGTCGACGTGGTCGTCATCCGCAAGGGCAAGGAAGAAACGCACCGGGTGAAGATCGGGCGGCTCGAGGACGGCGAGAAGGCGGCGGCCGCCAATGCCGACAAGGACAGCGCGCAGCCGCCCAAGACGGCCGTGCAGAAGACGCTGGGGCTCGAGCTGTCGAACCTGTCCGACGACCTGCGCAAGAAGTACAAGGTGCGCGACAACGTCAAGGGCGTGATCATCACCGCCGTCGACCCGAGCGTCGCCTCGGCGGCGCCCGACAAAAGACTGTCGCCGGGCGATGTGATCGTCGAGGTGCAGTATCAGGCCATCGGCAACCCGACCGATCTGCAAAGCCGTCTCGATCAGCTCAAGACCCAGGGAAAGAAAGTCGCAGTGCTGCTCGTCTCCAATCCCGACGGCGAGACCCGTTTCGTGGCGCTGAGCTTGCAGTAGCGAGTTCGGCGGGCGCGACGGCTTAACGCGTCGGTGGGCGATACTCGCTATTCGCGCTATTGCTGTCGGCGTTTTACACCGTCGGACCGAATCACACGTTGCCCGGAGTCAGGAGGGCAAGCGGCGTCCGACCGTGTTTCCGGTAGACGGTAAAATCCGCGTCGAGCGTCAGCACCGTGTGGTGCTCATAGATTTCAGCCATGCGGACGACGCAAGCATCCGCCAGAGACATCGGCATGTCGCGGAACTTGTGCATCAACTTGCGCAACGCGCCGATGTTTTCTTCGATCTTGAATGCGAGGCGAAGGGCACCGTTCTCCAAGAGCTCAAAAAGCATTTCTTGCGCCTGCGGATATCGCGCCAGAAGATACATCGCTTCGGTCAGCACCGGTTCGCAAACGAGCAGCGGCGCTTCCAGTCCTTCGATCTGCTCGACAGCCCAGCGGTGGTTCCGTTCGGCGCGATCGATAACGGCAACTAACGGCCCGGTATCAGCGATGGCGCGCATCGCGTCCGAATCCTGACAAATGCCGAGAACTCGAAGCGAGGTCCGGAATACCGGAATCCACCATCCCGCGTGCGCGCTTCATCAGTGCGGCTAGATCACGCTTGCCGACCGGTCCGCTTGGACTTTCAACGACGCGCCGCAACCCCTCCTCCACCAAATCCTTGAGCTTGCGCCCGTTCAGCGCCGCCAGCGCCTTCGCTTGCCGATAGAGCTCGTCGGGCAGTTCAATGGTCGTCTTCACGTCGCGCACTCCAAAAAAAGCAAATCCATAAAACCATATTTATGGGAAGATGCTGGCAAACTCGAGACCGGGCGACCGCGCAGGTACGGCGCCCGTCGCGTCCGGCGCCCGAACACGGCAACAATTTACGCAAGACCCGCTCTACATCAGAAACACGCCCTTGCCGCCGACGCCTTGGTCGAACAGCCGATAGGCTTCGGCGGCCTGATCGAGCGACCAGCGATCGGTATAGATTCGGTCGACATCGATGCCGCGCTCGGCGATGAATTTCGCGCAGTCGGCCTGGCCTACCGTCGAGAAAGTCCATGAGGCGATGATCGTCATCTGACGGCGGATCATGTCGGGACTGACGCTGATCGTGACGTCGCCGCCCTCGCCGACGAAACAGCACACGCCCCAGATTTTGGTCGCCCGCACCGCGGCAATGCGAGCTGAGGAAGCGCCCGACGTCTCCAGCGCGCAATCGACGCCAATGCCATGGGTCAGTTCGCGCAGCGCTTCGAGCGCATCCACCTTCGCGGGATCGATCAGAGCATCGGCGCCGAACTCCCGCGCCCGCTGCAAGCGCTGCGCGTTGACGTCAATGGCGATCACGCGCGCGTTCAGGGCATGCGCCAGCTGTGTCGCCGAAAGCCCGACCGGTCCTTGGCCGAATATCGCAATCGTGTGACGCGCCGACAGGTTGAGACGAACCAGCGCGTTGTAGGCGGTTCCAGTGCCGCACGAAATGGCGGCGCCAGCCGCGAACGAGAGCTCCGGTGGCAGCGGTACAAGCGTATTCGCCGGCACTTTCAGATATGGCGCGTGCCCGCCATCGTCGTTGTTGCCGTAGACGCGCACCATCGGCTTTGCGATTTGACAAAGCTGCTGCCAGCCGCTGCGGCAATGGTCGCAGGTGGTGCAGCCCTGATAGTGATGCACCATGACGCGCTCACCGACCCGCGCTTGCCCGGGTAGAACGGCGGCGCCGACGGCGCAGACGATGCCTGCCGGCTCGTGGCCGGCGATCGGCGGCCGCCCGATCAGCGATGGCATGTAAGGCGCCTGATCGCGCGGGCGGCGATAATTCTGCAGATCGGTGCCGCACATCCCTGATGCCTTCATCTCGACGATCACGTCGAGCGGCCCAGGAGTGGGATCCGGCACGTCGACATAGGACACCAAGCGATCGCCCGGAAAAACTACGCCCCTCATGTTCCCCCCTCATTGCGCCTTCGGCGCGCGGCCGAAGGCACGCATTGTCGCCGCGGGCGTTCGGCCTGCGATTTTTGGCGGTCCCTGGGGCGCGCTTATTGCGCCGCGACCTCGTTCTGAAAGTACACGTCCACCTTCATGCCGACCAAGAGCGGCCCGGGATCGGACAGCTCGATCAGCACGTCGGTGACGCTGAAGTCGCTGAGATTGCGCGAGCCCGGCGAATTGATCCGCGCCGGCTGAACCAGTGGCGCGATCGAGACGACCTTGCCGGAAAATTCGCGGCCGCGGAATGCATCGGCGCGGACCACGGCCTTGCCGCCGAGCTTGATCTTGCCGACATCGCGTTCGTCGACCTCCGCGCGCACGCGCAGGCCGGTGAGGTCGCCAAGGAGCGCCAGCGCCTGCGGCGCATTGGGCGACGCCAATTCGCCGACCTTGGCATTGACTTGCAGGACAGTGCTCGCGATCGGGGCGCGGATCGTGAGCTTTTCCAGTTCGGCAACGGCGGTCCGCAGTTCGCCGCGAGCGACGTTGAGCTGTCCTTCATTGGCGGTCGGCAGCGGCGTGTCGGGGTCGTCATCGAGCTTGTGCAATTGCGCGCGCTTTTGCACGAGCCGCTCCTGCGCGCCGCTCCAGGCTGTGCGTGCGGCTGTGAGATCGGCGTCCGAGCCGCTGCCACCGTGCTTGGCTTTGACCGCCGCATCGAAGCTGTCTCTCGTCTGCACCACGGCCGCCTCGGCCTCGGCCACGCCGTCCTCGGCTTTGCGCCGGTCGGCGGCTTTGCCTGCGCCTTGATCGTTGCGCGCACGCTTGCGCATCTCGACCTGCGCTTGCGAGGTGGCGACGCGGGCGCGGGCGCCTTCGTCGTCCAGACGGATCAGCGGCTCGTCGGCGATCACTTTCTCGCCGCTTTGCACCATGACTTCACTGATCAGGCCGATCACCGGCGCCGTCACCTTGATCTCGCCCGAGCGCGGCTCGACCAGCCCCGGCGCCACCGCCTGCCAATTCTTGTCGTCCGCCGCCGGCTTTTGCGCGGTGCCGGTTTCGGCCAATGCCAAGCCGATGACAGTGCCGAGAATGCCGATTGTCACCGACGATGCGGTCCAAATTTTTGCTGTCATGTCTTTGCCACTGACCTCGCTTTTGCAACGGGCGTGCGAGCGGCGCCGAGGCCGGTCTCTTCACCCACGATATTTCCGTCTTCGATGCGGATGATCCGGCTCGCAAACGGCAAGATGCGCGGATCGTGCGTGACCACGAGCACGCCATGCGCAGGATCCTTGGCGACCTCCGACAGCATCGCCATGATCGAAGACCCGTTCTCGCTGTCGAGCGCTGCCGTCGGCTCATCCGCTAGAATCGCGGCCGCGTCGCCGACCAAGGCGCGCGCGATCGCCACCCGCTGTTGTTCGCCGCCGCTCAGCTCGCGCGGATACCCATAGATTTTGTGCGCGAGACCGACGCGCGCGAGTGCGTCTTTCGAGCGCTTGACGGCTTTGCCGGAATGCTCGCCGCGCACGTCCAGCGCCAGGCGAACATTGTCCAAAGCGGTGAGCGTCGGAAACAGATGATAGGACTGGAACACGAAGCCGATATGCTCGCGCCGCAATTTGGCGAGCTGCTCCGGCCCCAGATTGGTGGTCGGCTTTCCGCAGACCCGAACAACGCCCTCGCTCGGCGACAAGATGCAGCCGAGCACCGAAAGCAGCGTGGTCTTGCCACTGCCGGACGGACCCATCAGCAGCGCCAACTCGCCACTATGCAGCGTGAGGTCGACGCCTTTGAGCGCCTGCACCTTTCCGGCGCCCTCGCCCAGAAACTTGACGACGCCGCGCGCCTCCATGACGGGCTCGCTCATCGGCTGAACACCATCGCCGGATCCATGCGCGTGACTTTAAGGATCGAGGACAGCGCGGAAATGACGCACATCACGACAGTGAGCAGGAACAGAATGACGGTCAGCGCCGGCGTCATCAGCACCGGCAGCGCAGAGTCCGAGGTCAGCCTGACGACGAACAGCCCGATGAGGAAGGCGATGGCAAAACCAGCAACCGCGCTCAACAGCGCCTGCGCAATGATGACGGTGTGGAGATAGGTGCCCGAAGAGCCGATCGCTCGCAGCGTGGCAAACTCGTAGAGATGCTCCTTGGTGCTTGCATACAAAGTCTGCGCGACCACGACCGAGCCGACCACCATGGCGAGCAGAGCACCGGCGAACAGGGCGGCGCCGGCGCCGGTGCCGAACAGCCAGAAGGAGCGGCTGCGGCTACTGAACTCGGCCGCCGTCAACACTTCGGCCTTGGTGAGCACGGATTGCAATTGGGTGCGAACGCGTTCCACATCGGCGTGCGGCTTGAGGTGCACAAGCAGATAAGTGACCTTGGTGCGCGGCGTGCCGGTATAAGCGCGCGCCCGATCGAGCTGCGTGAAGACATAGGGCGTCGTGGTGAAGGAGCGGATGCCGTTGGTGACGGCGCGAACTTCGGCGCGGCGGTCGCGCATTTCGGCCGCGTCCCCGATGCCCCTGACGCCCAGCCGATCCGCATAGGTACGGTCGACGGCGACCGAATCCGGGACCGAGAGGGCATCGAGGCCGCCTTCGACCAGATTCCAGGGGAGCAATCCGCCGACGCGCAAATCCGAACCGATGACCAAAACCGGCGAGGCCCCGCCGTTCGGCATGCGCCATTGCGCAAAGCTGATCAGGATCGGGTCGACCTGCGACACACCCTCGATCGACAGCGCCCTGTAGCGGTTCGCTTCATCCAGCAGCGAGGGGTCCTCGAAACATTTCGTTCCGAGCGGGACAATCCAAAGATCGGCCGGCGCATGGTCGATCATGACCGTCACCGTGCGCTCGAAGCTGACGAACAGGCCCAATTGGACGGTCACCAGCACAATCGAGAAGACGATGCCGATCACCGTCGCGGCGAAGCGGAGCTTGTCGTAAAGCAGATTTCGGGCGGCGAGCTTCAAGACCAGTGGCATAGGCACCGCAATACATTGTGACGGTAAAGCAGACGCGAAAATTCAAACGGCACCGCGCCACTGCCTCCCCCTAAAGGGGGCCTCGGAAGGGGGCCTTGATCCAGCGCAAGGCGGCGGCCGGCGGAAACCCCCGGGGTTACTCCCTACGCTGGCGATCGGCCCTTTTTTCGGCAACCTTTAGGGCTTATATTCCTTTTGCCGGCGCAAGCCGGCTATGGCGATAAATGGCCGTCGGAATAAACCTTTCGGACCCGGGGGCGGTACCCGGCGACTCCACCAATATGGGGTCGAAATAGGATCGACGAGGGCGTAAAGGGCGTGCTTTTGCTCGGCATGGTTCCGCCGTTATCGGGCCAAATTCATAGTTGCGAACGACAACTATGCTCCGGTTGCTCTGGCTGCGTAAGCAGTCCGAAAGACCGATTTGAAGTCCTGGCGTCTTAGCAGCGTCAGGCGGGGTTCGGAGGCACCTGGCAACAGAAGCCTCCACTTTCCGACCGGCGGCGGCAGTCATCAATCATCGGAGGACGGAGCGATCTGGACCTCCAGGAATTGTGCCATATCTGCTAACTGAGTTACCGTCTCCTAAAGACTGATTCTCGCCATGGCCACCGACCACATTCGTTACGACATTCTTGCGCAGGCAGCGCTGCGCGGCGTCGTGCGCACCGTTCTGGCGGACGCGGCGAAGAAAGGCTTGCCGGGCGAGCATCACTTCAAGATCACATTCAACACAACGGCGCCCGGCGTGCGACTCTCCGAGCGCATGCGCGCGCGCTATCCGAAAGACATGACGATCGTCTTGCAGCATCAATTCTGGGACCTTGCGGTGACCGAGCAGGCTTTCGAAGTCGGCTTGTCGTTCGGCGGCGTCCCGGAGCGCGTGGTGGTGCCGTTCGAAGCAGTAACGGCGTTCTACGATCCGGCCGTGCAGTTCGGCTTTCAATTCGAAACCATCGACGGCACCGCTGAGCCGGAGGCAGACGAAGGGCCGACGACGGCCGAAAAGATGGAGAAGATGGAGAAAGCGCCGGCCGCTATCCGCGCCGTCGCCGACGACAAACGGCCGGAAGACTTGCCGGGTCCCTCCGAAGCGGCGACTGCGGCTCCCGACCAAGGCCCGGGCGGTGAAGTGGTGCGGCTCGACCGCTTCCGCAAGAAATAGCGCCGCCGCGAGCGGCCGCGCGCCTCTTTGAATGGTCCGGACCCTTGCGCGTTGGTCATTCGCCGCCGAAAACGCCGAGGCGAAATGCGCTTCCTGACGCTGCGTCAGCGCCAGCAACGCCGGAGCGAATAACGAGAATTCCCGTCACGCGTGTATAGCAGCGATGAATCCGTCGAATGCTACACGCCTAGCGCGCGCCGATACTCGGTGAGCAAGAAGTGCGGTGAGGATATCGCTCGGCTGACGTAAAGTTATTGCCGCCATGCGCGACAGTTTATCAGGGCGCATTCTTCAGAATTGGGATTTCGAGTCGTCGATTATTGAAAGTACGCTCCAAGCATCGTCTAGATAACTCTGCGTGCCCGCAAGGAAGAACCAAATTTCCATTTTTCTCTCAAGCAACCGTGTCTTGTGCGATTCAGCCGGTATAGTCACGCTCCCCCATGGCAACTTAGCGTGATCGCGTTGGAAGTTGCTCTGGTGCAGTGTCACCGCGTCGGCGTAATCTCTTCACAATCACCCCGGCCGCCAACGGCCAACGAGCATCTGGTTACCGCCGAGCTATGCATGGGCGACATTGTTAATCTCCGCATGGCGCGCAAGCGGGCCAAAAGGCACGCAGCCGAGAACGAGGCTGCAACCAATCGGCTCGCCCATGGGCGCCCCAAGATTGACCGCGCCGCGGAGCAATCCCGTCGCGAGCAAGCCCGCAAAAGCCTCGACCAGCACCGGATCGAAACGGGAGATGGGCCATGAAATCACCGGTCGTCAAGCGCTCCATCGTGATTGCGGGGCACAAGACGAGTGTCAGCCTTGAGGACGCGTTCTGGCGCGGACTGAAGGATATCGCCACCAGCCGCCGCGTGACGCTGTCCGATCTGGTCGGCAGCATTGATTCGGAGCGCAAGCACGGCAATCTCTCGTCGGCCATACGGCTGTTCGTGCTCAGTCACTATCAGGCACGCCCCGGCTATGAGGGCCAAACGCGAGCGGCGCCGGCGCGCGAGATGATGATGATGCCGCCGCAGCCCGTATCAGTTCTGCGAGCCGAATAGCGAATTCAGTAACGAGCGGAGGCCCGGCAAAGGCACGGGCCGGACCGCGCCGCCGGCGGCGCTTGTCCTGTCGTTGGTCTTGTCGGTCGTCTTGTCGGGGGCCGACGCCAATGGGTTGGCCGGCTTACCGATCGGCGGTGGCGCAACGCTGAGTGGCGAAACCGCTGCGGGCGGCGGAGTTTCAGGCCGCAAACGATCGAA
The DNA here is from genome assembly GCA_963845075.1 of uncultured Alphaproteobacteria bacterium. Taxonomy (GTDB): domain Bacteria; phylum Pseudomonadota; class Alphaproteobacteria; order Rhizobiales; family Xanthobacteraceae; genus BOG-931. The sequence goes on from CAWJRE010000002.1 coordinate 354,704, forward strand.
CAGATTGGTACCGAGTGGCGGCGCTGCAGCGGCGTTGGCGTGATTGTTGATTTCGAGCGCGGTACCCTGCGGAATATAGCGCATGGCAGGCGGCATCGGCCGCGCCAGGTCGCCAAGCACATCAGCGCGACGATTGGCCTCGAGCGATTCGAGGCGCCGGGTTTGCTGCTCGGCCGCGCGCAGACCGAGCCATCCGAGCAAAGCCGAGATATCGAGTTTTCGTTCGGGCGCCGCCAGCGGGCCCTTGAGCGTGATCGCAAGCTCCGGATGCGCGAGGATCAATGCATTGGCGGCCGGTTCCGCCGACAATGTGAGCTGCGCGTCGATCGCCGCTGCCTTGAGATCGAGCGTGCCGTCGACCGCAAGCCGCGCACCATCCTGCGCCGGCAGCACGGCGTTGGCCATGCGCATCTGCCCGCCCGCGATGGTGACTTCGGCATCGGCCTTCGCCACCGCAAGCTTCCGATTGTCCATGGCCGCGCTCACGGCAGCACGGACTTTGCCGGCATCGACGGCGCCGGCGTTCTGATCCGCAAGACGCATGGCCGCGTCGAAGGCGGCCGGGCTGAGGCCGGCGAATTGCGCGCGCGTGAGCGAAATCGTCCCGCCGCCATGCAACGCGCCGACGATTCCTTCGGGACTTAATCCCTGGCTCTCGCCCTGCAGCTTCGCCGACAATAAGCCGTCGATCATGGTGCTGCCCGCGATGGCGGCGGCGTTCGCGTCGGCGATTTCGACATGCCCGTGACCGGCGAACGATTGCGGATCGTGCCGGAACGTGAAACCGCCGCTCAGCCGCCCGCCGGCGAGCTTGCCGTCAAGATCTGTCAATTCGATTTCCGGCGGCGCAAAGCGCGCGACGCCTCTGAGATCGCGCGCGATCAATGCCGGCGTCAGAGCGGCGCGGTCGAATTTGAAATTGACGGAGCCGCTCATCAGCCCGAACGCGCCGCCGCCGACCGGCGTGGCCGACCAAGATTTTGCAGTGCCCGGGGAAGCGCTCGGCAGCCCGAACACCAAGCCCGCGACCGTCGCCGCATCCACGTCGTCGCCGGAAATCTCGCCGGCGACTGCGAGCGGATCGGCGACCTTCAAATCAAGCCGCCCACGGAGCGACGACTTGCCGGAGCGCACCGTCAAATCCGTGACCGACAGATCGGGTCCGGCGACGCCGACGATCGCACTCAGCGAAACCGGCGAGAGAGGAGCGCCACCCGCCTGCCCGGTCATCGCGCGCTGCAGCGGGCGGAGATCGGCGGCGGTCGCTTTGAGCTGCAAACTCCCCGTCGGCGCACCCTCGCCGCGCAGATGCATCGCGCCATCGGCCACGGCGGAAAAGCCGCCGGCAGAAGCAAGCGCATTGACGCGGATCTCGCCATTGGCTGGGCCGTTGGCGGTGAGCGTCATCTGGCCGGGCAATTGATCGACCGCCAACACGCGGTCGAGGGCGAGCAGACGCACCAGCGCGCCGCCGTCGTCGGCGTCGAGGCGGCCGGTGACGCGAAGCAGCGCCGCGTCCGCTTGCGCCGGTGTGCCGGTGGCTTCGCCGTTGAGCGTCAGGCGCATCGCGCCCAGGTTTCCGCCCAACGCAAGCCTTGCGACGCTGCCGGTCTTGCCGGCGCGTTCAATGGTCAGCGCGCCGTGCATCTTTACGGGAGCCAACCGGCTGGAGAACGGGCGGACCGAAGCCGGCACTTGTGGCGCATAGCGCCCGGCGATGGTGGCGAGACCGTCGAGCGTCGCCGCGTTGACATCGACGTTAATCTGGCCGCGCGGCTGCGACGACAATTCGTCGATGCGTCCGCTCGCCTCGATCGCGGCACCGCCGAGATCGCCGATCGACAGCCGGTCGACATGGAGAATGCCGGCATTGAGCTTGAGCCGGGCATTGAGCGCGCGCGCATCGATGCCGGCCAATGTGGCATCGCCGACATCGAGCGTGAGACTGACGGCGCGCGGCATTTCAAAGCTGCCGTCGGACGCCGCGGCGTGCGCGAACGCGGCGATCGCATCGACATCGAGCCTCGCCGCATGCAAATCGGCGTCGAGCGCCGCCGGACGGTTGGCTGCCGCAAAGCTGTAAGCAAGCCGCCCTTCCAACTTTTCCCGGTCGAACGAAGCCGACAGATGGTCGAGCACAAAACGATCGCGCGCGATGGTGATATCGCCGCGCGCGGTCAATGTCTGCACCCGCCCCGGCGATTGATCGGTGCGGCCTTCGAGCCATGCGGCTAATGTTTTCAGATCGGCCAATTCGATGCTTGCGGGTCCGCCGAGCAACACTCCCTGAGTACCGCCGCCGAGCCGGCCCTAGACATTCACGCTGGTGAAACCGGGCGCGCGGAAGGCGACCTCATCGAGCGCCCAGCCGCGGTCGCCGTCGAAACGAACGCGGCCGCGCAGCGCCTGGATGGCGGCGCCGCCGACCGTCACCGCCTCGACCGTCACGCCGACCGACAACGGCAGTGGCGGGCGCACGCCGGTGATGAACTCTTCCAGCAGCGACTTGAACATGATGAGCGGCGGCCGATGCGTCACGTCCGGCGCCGCCAGCATCCGGTCCACATCCACTTGCCGCGCCGAGACCTCACCGTCGAGCTGCGGATGGACGCCGAGTTTCAGATCCGCTTTGCCGTTGAAGACGACCGCGCGCTCTTCCGGCCCGTACAACAACATCACTTCCTGCAGCTTGGCCGCAGCCGGTGTCGCCTGCACTTTGCCGGCAAGCTGCCAGGGGTCATTCATGACGCGCTGGCCGCCGGAGAGCGTGGCGCCAACCGGACGCACGGCGGAGAATGTGCCGTCGAACTGCGGAACGCCGCGCGCGAAGCTAAGCAGGCCTTCGATCTCGGTCGTCAGCGGGCGATCGGCAGGATCGACGCCGAGCCGCACTTTGAGATTGCCGTCGTCGCCGGTGCGACTTCCGGAGATGCGAAAGCTGAACGGCTCGCCGCCGGCGACAAAGGCGCCATCGCCGCTGAACGGGCCAAGCAGCGAGCGGATGTCGCCGTTGAAGGAAAGCTTCTCCAGCGCAAGCTGCGAACCGGAAGCCGCATCGCTGAACACGACACGGCCGTCGTCGACCGTCAGCCGCGAGACGCCGGGCGCGTCGGCACCGGACGAGGTTGAAGGCACCGGCCAGTCGAGCGCGCCGGCATCATCCAGGCGCACACTGATTTGCGGCGCCAACAGACGCATTTCGGTCGCCCGCACTTCGCCGCGCACGAGTGGACCGAGCCCAAGCTCGAGCTCGACGGCGCCGGCACGGATCTGCGGCTCGCGGCCGGCGGCGCCGACCGCTACATCGCGCAGCTTGAAATGCGGCGACGGCAGAATACGCGCGTCGATCGAGCCGTTGACGCGCACGGTGAGGCCGGTGAGCCGGCTTGCCTCGTCTTCGAATGCCGCGCGATACTGACTCCAGTCGACGACAAGCGGAGCGACGAGCGCCGCGACAAGCGCCAGAATAATGGCGATGGCCACTCCGAGCAGCGTCGTCTGCACGGCAAAGCTTCCTTTGTAATCGCTTAAGGATCCCGCGCCTTGCCCGGCCCCAAAAGCTAGTGTCCAGATTCCGAAGTTCGCACGAGCTTGCCGTACGTCCTTATGCGAACTTCGGAATCAAAAGGACTCTAGCAAATTTATGATTCTAGTGCGGTTTTCGGATTTGAAGTTCCTATCCGAGTTTTCCGCTTGAATCTTAGGAACTTCAAATCCACCGCACTAGTGCAAGCTCAAGCGGAATGCATGCTTTCAACCGCCGCAAGTAGCGTCATTTGCGGGCAATTCTGTGTCGGGTTCCTGGCGGCTCCACAACCTTTCGGCCGCTGCTCACATGGTGTCGCGAAACACTTTCGCCAAGTTCCGCCGGCGCTGTTGTGGTTTTCATGAGCGCGGGGCGATAGTGCGCAGCTCTGAATCGGGAACTCGAAGCCCCGCGATACTCAAAAAGGCGCCCATGACACGCCGCGATCTCCTTGCCGCCTTGCCTGCGCTTGCGGCCGGCGGAGCCGCCTCCGGCTCCGCCGCTGGCGCGAGCGCGCTGAAGGTGGGCGCCGCGCTTCCCGACCCGCCGTTTGAATTTGCCGGGCCAAGCGGCCCATTGGGCTTCGACATTGCGCTGATGCAGCGCATCGCCGGCAAGCTCGGCCGCGCCTGGCAAGTCGTGCGCTACGAAGGAGCGGACTTCAACGGTATCTTCGCCGGGCTCGATTCCGGCGTCTATGACTGCGTCGCGTCCGGCACGACCATCACGCCCGCGCGCGAAAAGGTCGCCGATTTCTGCGCGCCTTACGTGGTGTCTGGGCAATCGCTGGTGGTCGATACGTCGCGGCATCCGCAGGTGCACGGTATCGACGACCTTGCCGGCCTGGTGATCGGCGTGCAGCGCGGCAATACCAGCGAGCCCGTGGCCGAAAAGCTCGTCGCCGAACATCGCGCCGCACGCGTACGCGTTTACGCCTATAACGAGATCGAGAAGGCGCTCGACGATTTGTCGACCGGCGGCTGCGACGCCTTCATGAAGCTCGCGCCGGTCACCGCATGGTTCGTGCGCGACCGCCGGAAGCTCAAAGTCGTGCAAGTCGGCATCACCACAGAACGGCTCGGTATCTGCGTGCGGAAAGGAAATGCGGCACTGCGCGACGCAATTGCTAAGGCGCAAGCCGAACTCAGGGCCGACGGCACGCTGGCGGCGCTGGTCAAGGAATGGCTCGGCGACGGCGCGCGCTTGCCGGGCTGACCACTCACAAACTGAAAATCTTGCCGGGGTTCATGATGTCGAGCGGATCGAGCGCGCGCTTGATCGCGCGCATGACGTCGAGCGCGGGCGCGCCATATTCGGACGGCAGATATTTCATCTTGCCCTGACCGATGCCATGCTCGCCGGTGCAGGTGCCGTCCATGGCGAGAGCGCGCTCGGTGAGGCGTTCGAGGAATGCGCGCACACGCGTGACCTCGTCTTCGTCGTTCATGTCGACCAGAAGGCCGACATGAAAGTTGCCGTCGCCGACATGGCCGACGATCGGCGCCAGCAATTTGCTCTCGGCGATATCGCGCTGCGTCTCGGCGAGGCATTCGGCAAGCCGCGAGATCGGCACGCACACGTCGGTCGCGAGCGGCTGTGTGTTTGCGCGCAAGCCGCGCTGCGCCCAATAAGCGTCGTGGCGCGCCTGCCAGAGCCGCGAGCGGTCCTCGGCCTTGGTCGCCCAATCGAACGGGCCGCCGCCGAATTCCTTGGCAATCTCGCCGAAGCGTTGCGACTGCTCGGCGACGCTCGCATCGCTGCCGTGGAATTCCAGGAACAGCATGGGCGTTTCCGGCAAATTGAGCTTCGAATAGAGATTGCAGGCGTGCACCTGCAGCGCATCGAGCAATTCGATGCGCGCCACCGGGATGCCGGACTGGATGGTGAGGATGGTGGCATTGCATGCGGCCTCGACCGAGGGAAACGGGCAGACGCCGGACGAGATCGCTTCCGGAATGCCCGCGAGCCGCAACGTCAATTCGGTGATCACGCCGAGCGTGCCTTCCGAGCCGACGATCAGGCGCGTGAGGTCGTAGCCCGATGCGGTCTTTTTCGCGCGCCGCGCCGTCGACATCACTTCGCCATTGGCGAGCACGACTTTGAGCGACAGCACGTTGTCCTTCATGGTGCCGTAGCGCACCGCATTGGTGCCGGAGGCGCGCGTCGCCGCCATGCCGCCGAGCGAAGCGTCGGCGCCGGGATCGATCGGGAAAAACACGCCGCGGTCGCGCAGTTGCTCGTTGAGCTGCTTGCGGGTGATGCCGGGCTCGACCACGCAGTCGAGGTCTTCGGCATGCACGGCCAACACGCGATTCATGTCGCGGAAATCGAGGCAGATGCCGCCGTGCGGCGCATTGACCTGGCCTTCCAGCGAGGTACCGGCGCCGAAGGCGATCACCGGGACGCGCTCGGACGCGCACAGCCGCACGATCTGCTGCACTTCTTCGGTGGATTGCGGAAATACAACAGCGTCAGGCGGCTGATTGCCGACCCAGGTCAGCGTGTTGCCATGCTGCTCACGCACCGCCTGCGCGGTCACGAGCCGATTGCCGACGAGCGCGGCAAGATCGGCGATCACCCGCTCGACCGCGCTGCGGTCGCGTTTGAGTTCCTCCCAGGCTTCGATCAATACCATTGCGGCCACTCTTTGCTCTTTTGCGGCAAAGTGGCCGCCCCGCCGCGGCGGGTCAAGTGCGGCCGACCGGCTTTGCAGCGGGCGTGAAATCCGCCACTGTGCCGCGGCGCCCCTGCCACGCCACAAATTCGAACGGAAGCCCAGTGCTGGAACGACCCGATCAGGAACCTGTCTTCGCCGCGCCCTTCGTTTCTCCGGTGATGAAGGTCGAGCCCGAATGGATCGACTATAACGGCCATCTCAACATGGCCTACTACAACGTGCTGTTCGACCGCGCGGTGGACGAGGCTTACGAGCTCATAGGCTGCGGGCTCGCTTATTTGAAAGAAACGCACCACTCGACCTTCACCGCCGAGGCGCATATCCGCTATCTGCGTGAATTGCATGCCGGCGCGCCGGTGCGCGTGACCCTTCAGCTGCTCGATTTCGATGCAAAGCGCATGCATTATTTCGAGCAGCTTTTTCACGCCGAGGAAGGCTGGCTCTCGGCCACGTCGGAGAACATGGTGCTGAATGTGGACATGACGGCAAAGAAGGTGGCGCCGTTTCCCGACTACATCGCCGCACGGCTCGCGCAGATGAAGGCCGCGCACGCGCGCTTGCCGCTTCCCGAGGGCACCGGGCGGCGGATCGCAATGCCGGGGAAATGAATCGTTTCGCGTCTTGCTGAAGCCGCAATTCGCTGGCAATCGGCGCACCGTTAAGAGAACTCGGAGCTACCGCCATGTCATCTGACAGCTCATCACGCACCGATGGAGGGGTGGCAGAGCGGTAATGCGTCGGCTTGCTAAGCCGTAGCCGAGGCGTGAAGCCTCGCGCGAGTTCGATTCTCGCCCCCTCCGCCAGCGGAGGGTGGCGCTCAATGGTGGGCAACCGGTCCCGAAAACCGGGCTAACCTTCGGGTTAAGGGTTCGATTCCTTCACCCTCCGCCAATCCACAAGGCTTCGCCACCGGGTTTTGCCGCCCTCGCAAATTGCCGGTGGGAGTGCCATTTTAGCCAAGAGAATCAGGGAAACTTCACGCGCCTTGGCCGACCCGCTGCGAGAGACTTTCGATCCCGTTCAAGCGCCGGCACCGGCGCCCGGCGGCATTGCCGCGCGAGCGCGGGCCGGGGCGGCGGGCGTGCCGGGTTATCTCGCCGGGCTCAATGCCGAACAGCGGCTCGCAGTCGAGACGCTCGACGGCCCGGTGCTGGTGCTGGCCGGCGCCGGCACCGGCAAGACGCGCGTGCTCACCGTGCGTATCGCCCACATCCTCGCCACCGGCCGCGCGCGGCCGGGCGAGATTTTGGCCGTGACCTTCACCAACAAGGCGGCGCGCGAGATGAAGGGACGCGTCGGCGAGATCGTCGGCCAGGTGGTCGAGGGCATGCCTTGGCTCGGCACCTTCCACTCGATCGGGGTGAAGATCCTGCGCCGGCATGCGGAGCTCGTGGGGCTCAAGCCCGATTTCACTATTCTCGACGTCGACGATCAGATCCGGCTGCTCAAGCAGCTCCTCGACGCCGAGAAGATCGACGAGAAGCGCTGGCCGGCGCGCGTGCTCGCCTCGCTGATCGACGGCTGGAAGAACCGCGGGCTGACGCCCGACCAGGTGCCGGCGGGCGAAGCCGGCGTGTTCGCCAACGGCAAGGGGCTGAAGCTCTACCGCGCCTATCAGGAGCGGCTGAAAATTCTCAACGCCGCCGACTTCGGCGACCTGCTGCTGGAAAATATCCGGCTGTTCCGCGAGCAGCCGGAAGTCTTGCGGCAATATCAGGTGCGCTTCAAATTCATCCTGGTCGACGAGTATCAGGACACCAACGTCGCGCAATATCTCTGGCTGCGGCTGTTGGCGCAAAGGAATACCAAACCCTCTCCCATTCCGGGAGAGGCCGGCGAGCGCAGCGAGCCGGGTGAGGGCTCGCCAGCGCCTCCCAAGCCCTCACCCGCCTCACTCGCTAGCGCTCGTTCGGCGCCCTCTCCCGGAACGGGAGAGGGAAGTAAAAACATCTGCTGCGTCGGCGACGACGATCAGTCGATCTATGGCTGGCGCGGCGCCGAGGTCGACAACATTCTGCGCTTCGAGCACGATTTTCCCGGCGCCAAGGTGATCCGGCTGGAGCGCAACTACCGCTCCACCGGACACATTCTCGCCGCCGCTTCGCATCTGATCGCGCACAACGAAGGCCGGCTCGGCAAGACGCTGCGCACCGACGATGTCGACGGCGAGAAGGTGACGGTGACCGGCGCGTGGGATTCGGAAGAGGAAGCGCGCGCCATCGGCGAGGAGATCGAGCAGCTGCAGCGCGCCGGCCATGCGCTCAACGAGATCGCGATCCTGGTGCGCGCCTCGTTTCAGATGCGCGAATTTGAAGACCGCTTTGTTACACTCGGCCTGCCCTATCGTGTGATCGGCGGCCCGCGCTTCTACGAGCGCGCCGAAATCCGCGACGCGCTCGCCTATCTGCGTCTGATCAATTCTCCGTCCGACGATCTCGCCTTCGAGCGCATCGTCAATGTGCCCAAGCGCGGGCTTGGTGACGCCACGGTGCAGCTTCTGCACGATCACGCGCGCAAAAGGCGCGTGCCGTTGACCGACGCCGCGCGCGCGGTGATCGAGACCGATGAACTAAAGCCGAAGCCGCGCGGCGCGCTGCGCGGGGTTCTGGAATCGTTCGACCGCTGGCGTAAGCAGCGCGACAACCTTCCGCACACCCAGCTCGCCGAGATCGTGCTCGACGAGTCCGGCTACACCGAGATGTGGCAGAAGGATCGCTCCGCCGACGCCGCCGGCCGGCTGGAGAATTTGAAAGAGCTCATCCGCTCGATGGACGAGTTCGAGAACCTGCAAGGTTTTCTCGAACACATCTCGCTGGTGATGGACAACGAGAAAGCCGCCGAGGCCGACGCGGTCAACATTATGACCTTGCATGCGGCCAAGGGCCTGGAATTCAACACCGTGTTCCTGCCCGGCTGGGAGGAAGGCGTGTTTCCGAACCAGCGCGCGCTCGACGATCAGGGCCGCGCCGGTCTGGAAGAAGAGCGCCGGCTCGGGCATGTGGGCCTCACGCGCGCCCGCAGGCGGGCAAAAATCTATTTCGCCACCAACCGGCGCATGCACGGCCTGTGGCAGACCAATATTCCGTCCCGCTTCCTCGACGAGTTGCCGGAAGAGAATGTGGAGGTCACCGAGTCGCAAGGCGGCTTCGGCGGCTATGGCGGCTACGGCGCCTCGCGCTTCGACGCCACGACCTCGTTCGGCTCGAATTACTCTACGCCAGGCTGGCAGCGCGCCCAGGCGAAGCGCGACCGCGACGGCTTCTCCGACAACGCCGACGATGACTACGAACCGGATCGCGGCAGCGCCGACAGCGAAGACTTGTCTCACCTCTCCCCAACGGGGAGAGGTCGATCGAGCGAAGCTCGATCGGGTGAGGGGCAACGGCGTTCTGGCTCAGGCTCGGGCACCCGCCGGCTGCCACTGACCATCGAAGGCGAGCTGGTGGCGAAATCGACCGGCACCGTTTCGGCCTTCTCGCTCGGTGACCGCGTCTTCCATCAGAAATTCGGCAACGGCAACGTCACCGCCATCGACGGCAACAAGCTGACCATCCAATTCGACAAGGCCGGCGAGAAGCGGGTGGTGGACTCGTTCGTGGAGAGGGCGTGATTTCCACTGTTTTATTTGATACTCTGGCCGCGAGGATAGGACTATGGCCGGTGCACGTAAGGATTTGACGACCAACTTGGCGCCCGCCGACGAGCCGCTCGGCGCCGCGTACGAGCACGATTTTTATTCGTGGCTGATGGAACAGGCCCGGCATCTTCGCGAAGGGCGCTTCGAAGCACTCGACTGCGACAATCTTGCCGAGGAGATCGAATCGTTGGGGCGGGAGCAATTCAACAAGCTTGTCAGCGCGTTGCGTGTGCTGATGGCGCATGTGCTCAAATGGGATCATCAGACGACGCTGCGCTCGCGGAGCTGGATACTCTCCATTCAAGAACAGCGATTGGAGATCGCGGATGTGCTCTCCGACAATCCGAGCCTGAAACCGCGGATCGATGAGGCGATCGCCCGCGCCTACCGCCGGGCCCGCATCGAGGCGGCGAAAGAGACGGGCTTGGACGAAGATACCTTTCCGACGGCCTGTCCCTATGCATTCGACGATCTGATGTCGCGCACCTTCAAGCGCTGAATTGTTGTTTTTTCTTCCATCGGACCTTTGTGAGCCTCTCACTTCCTCCTCAGAAACCCATCGCCATTTACATCGACGCCGATGCCTGTCCGGTGAAGCAGGAGGTATATCGCGTCGCCGAGCGGCATGTGCTCAAGGGCGCGGCGCTGAAAGTGTTTGTCGTCAGCAACAGCCCGATTGCGGTCCCGCGGGATGAGATGATCGAGCGCGTCGTGGTCGGCGGCGGCATGGATGAGGCCGACAACTGGATCGCGGAGCGCGCCGGCCGCGGCGATATCGTCATCACCGCGGACATACCGCTGGCGAGCCGCTGCGTGAAGAACGGCGCCACCGTCCTCGCGCCGAACGGCAAGCCGTTCAGCGAAGAGTCGATCGGCATGACGCTCGCCACGCGCAACCTGATGGATTCGCTGCGCAGCGCCGGCGCCATCACGGGCGGGCCGAAGCCGTTTGCGCCGCGCGACCGCTCAAATTTTCTCTCGGCGCTCGATCAGGCGCTGGTGCGGCTCAAGCGCGACGGGTTTGGTTGACCGTCATTCCGGAGCGCGGGCTTTGGCCCGCGAGTCCGGAAATCCATATCCACAGTCTTCGCGGTGGTTTTCCGAGTCCTTTTTGGATAAGCTCGTGGTTATGGATTCCGGGCCCGCGCCTGCGGCGCGTCCCGGAATGACGAGGCAGGAATGACGACAGCCAGATGTCGGAAATGTAATCGGACCTTACCAATCCCGCCGCATTTCTCCCAAGCTTTCGCCCGCCTCATTCACCATCCTGCCGGTTGAGGGTTCTCGTGCTCTTGATTTGACCTAAAGTCTCGCAACAGATTTCTTGACGTCAGGGCGCGTTATCCAACGCTTCGCTGCTTCGCTCCGATTGTGGGTGTCACATGCGTATCAGTCCTTGGCATATAAATGCTTGGTATTCGGGCTCGCTTATTGGCGCGGCGCTGGCGATCTCGTTGGCCGCGCCAGCGCAGGCCGCCATTGTCGTCAACATCGACAAGAGCGCACAGCGCATGACCGTCGCGGTCGACGGCGCGACGCGCTACGTCTGGCCGGTCTCGACCGGACGGGCGGGTTACGACACGCCGAACGGCACCTTCAAGGTGAACCGCATGGACGCCGACCACCTGTCGCAGGAGTGGGACAATGCGCCGATGCCCCACACCATGTTCTTCGACCTGCACGGCCATGCCATTCACGGCTTTTTCGACGTGAAGCATCTCGGATCGCCGGTATCGCATGGTTGCGTGCGGCTGGCGCCGGCCAATGCGGCGGCGCTGTTCGCGCTGGTGCAGGGTCAAGGCATGAGCCAGACCACGGTCGTCGTTTCCGGCCAGGCGCCGGCGCGCGGCGGCGAAGAGATGGCGCGGCGGCGGACGCCAACCCAGCAGGTCGCAGCGCAGCCGGTGCAAGCCGCGCCGCCCGGTTATGACTATCAACCGGCGCCGCCGCAGCCTTATCCGGCGCAGGCCTATGGGCGGCCGCCGCAGACCTATTACGGACAGGCGCCACAACCCGGCTACGGGCAGCCGCAATATTACCGGCAGGTGCAGCCACAGCCCTATTACGCTCAGCAGCAGCCTTATTACGGCCAGCAGCAGGGTTATATCCCGCCGCAACCGCCGCCGCCGCAATATTACGGGCCGCAGCCTTTCAACCGGTACTAAAACACCCGGAAGGATAGATTGCTGGACTTGGGCGCCGCCGCCGCCTACCGTGACCTCCAACGGAAGGCGGTCCGGGGTGGAAAACGCGTCAAGTGCGAATGCGTGCAACGCGCTTTTGGTCTATCCGCGCTTCGATGCGGACACCTTCTGGAATTTCACGCGGACCGCTGAAGTCTTCGGCGCCAAATATCCGGCACCGCCGCTCGGCCTGATAACGCTTGCGGCGCTGCTGCCGCCGTCCTGGTCGCTGCGGCTGGTCAACCGCAACACCGAGGAATTGAGCGACGACGACCTGGCCTGGGCCGATCTGGTCCTCACCGGCGGGATGATGCCGCAACAGAGCGACACGCTCGACATCGTCGATCTCTGCCACGCCCACGGCAAGCCGGTCGCCGTCGGCGGCCCCGGCATCACGTCGTTTCCGCACCTCTATCAGGCCGCCGACTTTCGCGTCCTCGGCGAAGCCGAGGACGTCATCGGCAAATTCGTCGAAGCCTGGGAAGCGGGCGCGCGCGAAGGACAGTTCGAGGCGGAGAAGTTTCAGGTCGACGTGACCAAGTCGCCGATCCCGCGCTTCGATCTGCTGAAATTCGACGACTATCTGCACATCGGCGTGCAGTTCTCTCGCGGCTGCCCGTTCACCTGCGAGTTTTGCGACATCATCGAGCTTTACGGGCGGGTGCCGCGCGCCAAGACCAATGCGCAGATGCTTGCCGAGCTCGACGCGCTCTATCGCCTCGGCTATCGCGGCCATGTCGACTTCGTCGACGACAACCTCATCGGCAACAAGAAGGCCGTCAAGGCGTTCCTGCCGGAGCTCGCGGCGTGGCTGGAAGCGCGCGATTATCCGTTCGAGTTCACCACCGAAGCCTCACTCAATCTCGCCGACGATGCCGAGTTCCTGGTGCTGATGAAACGCGCCAATTTCGTCGGCGTCTTCGTCGGCATCGAAAGTCCCGATACCGCCACGCTGATCGCGATGCGCAAAAAACAGAACACGCGGCGCAGCATCGCCGAGAGCATCCACCGGCTCTACGCATCCGGCCTGTTCGTGACCGCGGGCTTCATCGTCGGCTTTGACAGCGAGACGCAGTCGTCGGCGGACGTCATGGTCGAGCTGATCGAGGAGGCGGCGATCCCGGTCTGCATGGTGGGCCTGCTCTACGCGCTGCCAAACACCCAACTTGGGCGACGCCTCGAAAAGGAAGGCCGCATCTTCCCGCATCCCGAGCGGGAGGACCTGAAAACCGCCGACCAATGCACGATGGGCCTCAACTTCACGACGTTGCGGCCGCGGCAGGAAATTCTCGCCGACTACGCGCACATCCTGGAGCGCATCTACGATCCGGCCGCGTATGCGGGTCGTTTGCAGCGTCTGGCCACGATGCTCGACAATTCCGGACGCAAACAGCAGCGCACGCGCGCCGAGCATTCACGGCACCAGCTCGGCAGCCTGGAAATCGTGCATCGGATCATGACGAACCTGCCCGAGCCGCGCGACATGTTCCGGCGCACGCTGACCCAATGCATGACGAGCAATCCGGCTTCGATCCGCTGGATTGTGGCGATGATGGCTCTTTACCTGCACGTCGGGCCATACTCGCGCGACGTGATCGGGCGCATCGAGACTATGGCGGCTGCGCTCGAGCCGGTCGCCGAACGCACGCGGATCGCTGACGTCAGCCAGAGTTTGGCGATTTGAGGCGCTGACGCGGCTCGCTCAAAAAGACCGGTCGTCTCACGCCGCCACTTTATGCATAGCGGCGGCTTCGCGCGCGCCGTGAATGGCGCGCACGGATTTTTCGATCGCCGTCCACAGCCGGCCGATTTCAGCGGCGGCAAACGAGTCGGCGTCGTATTCCTTGGCCCCCTCGCCTTCCGCCAAGGCAAGCGAGAAGTTGGCGCGCTGGGTGATCTGACCGCCCCAGACCGGGATGCGCAGCCCGAGCAAACTTTCGCGCGCGTGCGTCACCATCGGCGACTCGACGTCCTCCCGGCGCGGCGGCGCGCCATTGATGACCACCGCATAGGGCTTGCGCAGCTCGCGGGCGAACGCGACCGTCTCTTTGACCGCTTCGAGATCGAACACGCCCGGCCGGCAAGGCACGACCACGAGCGTGGCGGCGCGGATCGCATCGGTGACGCCCGCCGACATGTTCGGCGCGGTATCGATGAAAACCCATTCGGTGCCGTCGCGCTTGGCGGCCTTGACGATATCGCCAACACCGCGCTGGGTCGCTTTCAGCGGCAGCTCGGCGTCGTTGCGCAGCCTGTGCCAGAGCGCGAGCGAGCCTTGCGGATCGGTGTCGATGAGCAGACAGGGCCGCGAGGGCCTGTGGGCATAGGCAGCCAGATGTGCCGCCAGCGTGCTCTTGCCGGAACCACCCTTGCGGGAAGCAAAGACGATGACATTCATGCGAGCTTTCTCCCAAGCGGGCCAGAGCGGGATGACTTTTCTTCGAGTCGTCATCCCTCTCTAACGTTGTGTTTGAGGATGATCTTTTCGAAAAACCGGTTTCCAGTCCGGATCAGACCGGGGCAGGCTTTTTCCGGATCATGCTCCAATGGCCGCGTGCAATCGCCTCCCGATCCCATTGAGCCGCCGACGCCTGCGCGTTCTCGCGCGAATCCGGAATCGTGCAAATCATAACAAATTTCTGACCGACCGGTGACGTGTTTGTTGTTGGCAACCAAAAAACTTGCGCTTTTGTCTGTGATCGAACACAGGCCGCGCGTAACGGCACATTCGCGGCCGAAACCGCCGGCTGGCGTCTTACTTTGAAATTCCACCCAGCCAGGGAACCATTTTGCGCAAGTCGTCTTCGGCCGCTTCGGCGCTTTTGTACAGGCCGGATCTAAAGCCGGGCGAAGTATATGACTGTGCGCCGTAGACCGGAACGGCGTCAGTGGTTTCGGCGAATTCCTGAAAATAAAACATGCCGTCGGACTGCTGGCGCAATTCGAACCAGCGCTTGCCGTCCGGGCTGGGAAATCGCTGCAACAGCTTGTCGTCGTCCATCATTCCGCCTCCGCTTCTTGACCGCCCGCGCCGTCAATCACCTGCCGCAAGATCGGCGAATCGAAACTCCTATCGGAAGCCTGTTGCCAGAGAATCTAGCTGTGCGTCAGGTGTGGAGGACCTTGTGGCAAAGTCTGTGATTTCAACGTGGATTGCCGAGGCATCGTCGTTGCGTTTCCGCGCGTTGGCGTCATCGCGCCGAATGTGTTGAATACCGGGGATCAGATAAGAAAGTACCAACAAAACAATGACTTCTGAAACGATCGCGGACGCCCCGTCGCTGGTGGCAAGGCTGGATACCGACTTGATAACCGCGCAGGCGATCGCCGATCACATTGCTGAGCGCTTTGGGCTTGAGGATATCGCCGTCAGCTTGTCCGACACCGGCGGCGGGCGCTGGCAGGTCGCGATTCACTTCCGCAACGAGGCAGAGCGGGAGCCGGTGCGGGATGCGGTGGCCGCGGCAGCCGGCGCCGAAGCTGCGGCTGCGCTGCAATTCGGATCGGTCGAAGCGGCCGATTGGGTGCGCGAAAGTCTCGCCGGATTGCAGCCAGTCGAGGCCGGCCGCTTCATCGTGCACGGCGCGCACGACCGCGCGCGCGTTCCCTTCAATCGCATCGGCATCGAGATCGAAGCCGCGCTCGCCTTCGGCACCGGCCACCACGGCACGACGCGCGGCTGCCTGTTGGCGCTCGATGCGATCTTCAAGGCGAGGAGGCGACGAAGGCCCGTGTCCCATCATCCTGAGGTGCGAGCGAAGCGAGCCTCGAAGGATGCACGGCCCGGGCCGTCGCCCCAACCGAAATCGGATAAACCGATTTCGGCAGTCGAAGTGCCAAGTCGGCAACAGCCGACTTGGTTGGGCCGCGTGGCGCGCGGCCACCTCAGGGTGACGGACAACATGCGCATTCTCGATGTCGGCACGGGCTCCGGCGTGCTGGCGATCGCCGCCGCTCGTGCGCTGCATGCGCACGTGCTGGCGACCGACAACGACGCCTTCGCCGTGAAGACCGCGCGCGGCAATGCCCAGCATAACCGCGCCGGCAATCTGCTGTCGGTGGTACTGGCGGACGGCGTCGGCGCGCGGGCGATCCGCGCGCACGCGCCCTACGACCTGATCTTCGCCAACATTCTGCTCGGGCCGCTCAAACGGATCGCCACACCATTGCGGGGGCTCGCCGCGCCCGGCGGTCGCGTCGTGCTTTCGGGCATATTGCGGTCGCAGGCCAATGCGGTGATCGCCGCCTACCGCCCGCTGGCGCTGCAACGCCGCCTCGACATCGACGGCTGGACCACGCTGGTGCTGGTGCGAACCCGCCGCTGTTAACCTCATCTGGCGCGTTTCGCGCGCCACCCTTCCCGGCCGGCGGCCGATTCATTGCCCAGGCACGCCGCTCTAACTTTTTGTTTAAGCATGATCTTTTCGGAAAACCGGTTTCCACTTTTCCGCATCATGCTCTAGATTGCGGCGCATGTTCGAAGCTCATTTCCAATCATTCGACGACCGCACCGATGGCGGCGCCGCGCCGGAGCGGGTCAAGGCGCTGCGCACGGAACTCTTCGTGCGCGGGCTCGACGGCTTCATTGTGCCGCGCGCCGACCGCTTTCAGAACGAATATGTGCCGCCGAGCGACGAGCGGCTCGCCTGGCTTACCGGCTTTTCCGGCTCGGCCGGCATGGCGATCATCCTGGCCGACCGCGCGGTGCTGTTCGTCGACGGCCGCTATCAGGTTCAGGTGCGCGACGAAGTGGACGCCGCGGTGTTCACCATCGAGCACCTGGTGGAGAATCCGCCGCCGGCCTGGATCAAGGCCAATGTGCCGGCCGGAGCGAAACTCGGCTATTCGCCCTGGCTGCACACCATCGACGGCGCCGAACGGCTCGCCAAAGCCTGCGGCGAAGCGCGCGCTACGTTTGTCGCCGTCGACGATAATCCGATCGATGCAATTTGGACCGACCGGCCCGAGCCGCCGCTCGGCCCGGTGGTCGCCCACGACATGCGCTATGCCGGCGAAGAGGCGGCCACCAAACTCGCGCGCATCCGTGCCGAGCTTGCGAAGGATGGAGCCGACACGCTGATGGTCTCCGACCCGCATGCGGTGTCATGGCTGTTCAATATCCGCGGCAGCGACGTGCCGCATACGCCCGTGGTGCTCGCATTCGCGACTGTGCCAAAGGACGGCCGGCCGACGATCTTTGTGGACTTGCGCAAGGTCGGCAATGAAATCCGCGCGCACCTGGAAGAGGTCGCCGACGTTCGGCCGAACGCCGCGTTCGAACGCGACCTGGCCGGGCTCGGCGAGGAGCACCGTGCCGTGCGGCTCGATCCGGCCACTTGCCCCGAGGCGATCGCGCGGCTCGTCACCGAGAATGGCGGCTCGGTGGCGCGCGGCCCCGACCCGATCACGCCGATGAAGGCGGTGAAGAACGCGGTCGAGATCGAGGGCGCGCGTGCGGCTCAACTGCGCGACGGCGTGGCGGTGACGCGCTTTCTCGCCTGGTTCGAGCGCGCCGCGGCGCGCGGCGATCTGACGGAAATCGCCGCGGTCGAGGCACTGGAGAGCTTTCGGCGCGAAACCGGACTGCTCAAGGACATTTCTTTCCCGACCATCGCCGGCGCCGGACCGAACGGCGCCATCGTGCATTACCGCGTGACCCGCAAGACCAATCGGCGCATTAGCTCCAGCGATCTGTTTCTGCTCGATTCCGGCGGCCAATATGAAGACGGCACCACCGACATCACCCGCACCATCGCTGTCGGCGTGCCGAGCGCCGAGATGCGGCGCAATTTCACGCTGGTGCTCAAAGGCCATATCGCCATCGCGCGCGCGGTCTTCCCCGACGGCACCACCGGCGCGCAGCTCGATTCGTTCGCGCGGCAATTTCTGTGGCGCGCCGGCCTCGATTTCGATCACGGCACCGGCCATGGCGTCGGCAGCTATTTGTCGGTGCATGAAGGGCCGGCGCGCATCGCCAAGCTCGGCAGTGCGCCGCTCAAACGCGGCATGATCCTTTCCAACGAGCCCGGCTATTACCGCGTCGGCGCCTACGGCATCCGGATCGAGAGTCTGGTTTTGGTGACGGAAGCGCCGGAGGTGCCCGGCGCCGAAAAACCGCTCAATGCCTTCGAGACGCTGACGCTCGCGCCGATCGATGCACGGCTGATCGATGCGAGCCTGCTGACTTCAGACGAGCGCGCCTGGTTCGACGCTTATCAGTCGCGCGTGCGCGAAATGCTGGCGCCGCACCTCGATACCACGGCGCGCGCGTGGTTGTTCGCCGCGACGATACCGCCGCCGCGCAACTAGAATCGCCCGGAATGGAATTGGCGGAATCGCCATGCCCGCATATCGCGGGCATCCGCCGCCGCGTTGCAGCATCAGATAAAAAGTGGATGGCCGGAACAGGTTCGGCCGATGCAACGCTATTTGCTTGCTTGCAAACTGGCGACCAACTTTTTGTTCCACCTTGGGCACGTTCTCGTTCCGCGCGTTTTTTGTTCCAGCGCCGCAACTCTTTTTCTTTATGGGGCGCTTGGTCATGCCCGCGGAACTTCTCCACCGCGGGTCGCGTTGCCGTGGCGGGGTTGGACAGGAGCGAAAGAACATGCTCGGGACGATCCTGATTATCCTTCTTATTCTTTTGTTGGTCGGTGCATTGCCGACATGGCCGTATTCCACCGGCTGGGGCTACTATCCCGGCGGCGGCATTGGTCTCATTCTGATCATCGTGCTTTTGCTGGTCCTGGTCGGACGCATATAGCGGCGTTGGGCAATTGAATGCGTCATTGCGAGCACAGGCGAAGCCATCCAGAAATCTGGCAACGACTGTATTGCTTCATCGCTTTGCGTTGCCGGCAATGACACGAGGGGCTTGACGCCGACGCTCAGCGGATGAGCTTCAGCCACTCGTCCTCGGTGAGCACCGCTACACCGAACTTTTTCGCATCTGCGAGCTTCGAGCCGGCGCCGGGACCAGCGACGACATAGTCGGTCTTTTTCGACACCGAGCCCGACACCTTGGCGCCGAGCCGCTCGGCGGAAGCTTTCGCTTCGTCGCGGGTCATCTGTTCCAGCGCGCCGGTGAATACGACGGTTTTGCCGGCCACGGCGGAATTGGCGCGCGGCTTTTCGGCGTCCAAGATATTCACTTCCTTGGTCAGCCGCTCGACGATGCCGCGATTGTGCTTCTCGGCGAAATAGGCCTTGATGCTTTCGATCACCGTGTCGCCGATCTGATCGAGCGCATCCATCTCGGCGATCGCCTCCTCGTCGCCTTCGGCGACCTTCAGGCACGCGTCGTGAAACGCCTTCCACGACCCATAACCGCGCGCCAACGCCAGCGCCGTGGTCTCGCCGACATGGCGGATGCCAAGCGCGTAAATGAACCGGTCGAGCCCGATCTCCCGGCGCGCCTCGATCGCGCTGAACAGGTTGCGCACCGAGGTTTCGCCATAACCTTCATACTCTTCGAGCCTGATCTCACGATTGCGCTTCGGCAGCGTGAAAATCTCGGCCGGCTCCTTGACCCAGCCCTGTTCGAAAAAGAACTCGATCTGCTTGTCGCCGAAGCCTTCGATGTCGAAGGCGCGGCGTGAGGCGAACAGTTTCAGATGCTCGATCTTCTGGTATGGGCAGGCGAACTCGCCGGTGCACCGGAAAATTGCTCCTTCCTCCCCTGTCGCCGTTTTGTCGCGAACTAGCTCAGTTTTAAGAGGGCAGGGACATTTCGTTGGAAACTTGTAAGGCTTTGAGTTGGGTGAGTGTTCATACAACATTGACAATCTGTGGGATCACGTCGCCAGCGCGTTGAATGATTACCTCGTCTCCCTCTGCGAATATCGTGATCGCCTGATTTCATCGGCCGAGTTGATGAAGTCCTCGTTGTGCAGGGTCACTTCGCACAACGACACCGCCCACGTCACCGCCTTCACGGTGGCGACCGGAGTGCTTGCGCCGGTACGACCGATCTGAATGTTTATCTCTTCAATGGTCGTTGTTGCCCGCTCGGCCGGGAATTTGTGCGCGATCGCCCAGCGCGGCGAGCGCGACACAAAGCCGAGGCGCTCCTGCCAGTCCAGGCGATCGACCTTGTAGACGACGCCGTCGATGTCGTAGTCGAGATGCGAGCGCTCCTGCTCGATGCCGTGGTAGAATTTCAAGAGCTCTTGGACCGATGCGCAGATACGCGTGAGCGGATTGGTCTTGAAGCCGCATTGCTCGAACCACTTGATCATGCCGGACTGGGTCTCGGCCGGCATGTCGCTCATCTCGCCCCAGGCATAAGCGAAAAAGCCGAGCGGCCGCGACGCGGTGATCGACGCGTCGAGCTGGCGCAACGAACCGGCTGCGGTGTTGCGCGGATTGACGTAAAGCTGTTTGCCGGCGTCGGCCTGCCGCTTGTTGAGTTCGAGAAAGGCGTTCTTGGTCATGTAGACTTCGCCGCGCACTTCGCAGACCGCCGGAACATCCTTGCCTTTGAGCAACTTTGGAATGTCTTGCAGCGTCTTCGCGTTGGCAGTGATGTCCTCGCCCTCGGCGCCGTCGCCGCGCGTCGCGCCGGTAACGAGCCTGCCGCCCTCGTAGCGCAGCGACATCGACAGACCATCGATCTTCGGCTCGGCCGAAAACACGATCTCCTCGCTTTCGGGCAAGCGCAGGAAGCGGCGGATGCGGCCGACAAAATCCACCACGTCCTCTTCGGCGAAGGCGTTGTCAAGCGAGAGCATCGGCACCGCGTGCCGCACCTTGGCGAAGCGCGGCGAAGGCGCCGCGCCGACGCGCAGGCTGAGGCTGCCGCCGGTGGCGAGCTGCGGAAAGCGCGCCTCGATCGCCGCATAGCGACGGCGCAGTTCGTCGTATTCGGCATCGGTGACGGTGGGTGCGTCTTCCTGATAGTAGCGGCGGTCATGGCCGGCGATTTCGTCGGCCAGCCGTGCGTGCTCAGCCTTCGCCTGCTTTTCCGTGAGTTCGTCGACGGGGATTAAGGTTTTGCGCTTGGATGCCATCGTTTGTTGTTCGTCATTGCGCCTTGCGTCGTTTCGGAATCACGGCGGAGATTAGCCTGCGGCCCTGATAAGCCGCTCGGCGGCGGCGCGCGCTTCGGCGGTGATCTCGGCGCCGGCAAGCATGCGGGCGATCTCCTCGCGGCGGCGCTCGGCTTCAAGCTCGGTCACGCGCGTGGCGACCCGTTTGCCCTTGGCGAGCGCGTCCTTGGAAATGAGATAATGCCGGTCGGCGCGCGCCGCCACTTGCGGGGCGTGCGTGACCGCGATCACCTGCACGCCGGAAGACAACTGTGCCAGCCGCGCACCGATGGCGTCGGCGGTGGCGCCGCCCACGCCGGTATCGATCTCGTCGAAGATCAGCGTCGGGGCCGAGCCACGGTCGGCCAGCACCACCTTGAGCGCCAGCAGAAAACGCGCCAATTCGCCGCCCGAGGCGACCTTCATCAGCGGGCCCGGCCGGGTGCCCGGATTGGTGCGCACCCAGAACTCAACGCGCTCGAGCCCTTCGGGGCCCTCGCCCTCGCCTTCGATCTGGGTGGTAAATTGCGCGCGCTCGAGCTTCAGCGGTTTCAGTTCCGCATTCACCGCCTTGTCGAGCTTCTGCGCGGTGCGCTTGCGCGCGGCCGACAGCGCTTGCGCCGCCTGCCGATAGCGGGCGACGACGTCCTGCGCCTCCTTTTCCAACGCGGCGAGCCGCTCGGCGCCGGCATCGATCAATGCCAGATCGCCTTCATAGCGGCGGGCCAGCGCCGCGAGCTCGTCGACCGAAACATTGTATTTGCGCCCGGCGGCGCGCAGCGCGAACAGCCGCTCCTCGATGCGTTCGAGCTCGTTGGGGTCGTAATCGGCGACACGCAGAGCGTGCTCGAGATGGGTGCGCGCGTCGTCGAGCGCGGTGAGCGCGGCGTCGATCGCCTTCACCACCGGCTCGACCAAGGCCGGCGCCTGGGCGGCGCGGCGTTCCAGCCGCCGCACCGCGGTCGCAAGCGGCGGCACCGGCGATTGCGGACCGGAAACGGCGTCGAGCGTCGCGCGCAAATCCTCGGCGGATTTTTCCGCCTGCATCATAGAGGCACGCCGTTCGGCGAGCGCGGATTCCTCGCCGCCTTGCGGCGCGAGCTGCCCAAGCTCATCGACGGCGTGGCGCAGCCACTCCGCCTCGCGGCGGGCGCGTTCGACGTCAGCGCGATGCGCCGCGACAGCAGCCTCGCGGGCGCGGCGTTGTTCCCACAATGAGCGCACCTCGGCGGCGGCATCTTCGAGGCCGCCGAAGGCATCGAGCAGGGCGCGATGCGTCGCCGCCTCGACGAAAGCGCGGTCATCGTGCTGGCCGTGAATTTCCACCAGGGCTGAGCCGAGCGCGCGCAACACCTGCACGCTCACCGGCTGATCGTTGATGAAGGCGCGGGTACGACCATCGGCGAATTGCACGCGCCGCACGATCAGCTCGTCCTCGGCCGCGGGACCGGCGATCAGATCGTTGTCGGCGAGCAGACGCCGCGCGGGATGGCTCTTGGCAAGCTCGAAGGCCGCGATCACCTGGCCCTGTTCGGCGCCCTCGCGCACCAAAGCCGCCTCGCCGCGCGCGCCAAGCGCGAGCGCAAACGCATCGAGCAGGATCGACTTCCCGGCGCCGGTCTCGCCGGTCAGCGCGGCAAGGCCGGTGCCGAAATCGATGTCCAGGCGATCGATCAGGACGATATCGCGGATGGATAATCGTGCGAGCATGATGGCTGCATACGATGGGTGGCAAATGCACTGCGGTCGGTTTCCGCCATTCCGGATCGCGGCGACACGGCGAACCGAATGTCCAAGAATGACGAATCCCAAGTATGGCCGATACTAGCCGTTCTGCCGCGAGGCGTCAGGCATTCCTGCGGCAGGCCCGCTCGCGGCGGGCCGAGCGCCGATCAGAGTCCGAGGCAAAACTTCGCGCGATCAGGCGCGCGACTTGAAGGCGCGGCTCATCCACGAATCCTTGTTCTCGGCGGGCTGCCCGCCGGCGGATGTCACGAGCCTGTAAGCGTCCTTGTACCAGGGGCTGTCGGGGAAATTATGCCCGAGCAAGGCCGCCGCGGTCTGCGCCTCATCCAGAATGCCAAGCGCGATGTAGGCCTCGGTCAGGCGCTCCAGCGCTTCTTCGACCTCGCGCGTCGTCTGGAAGTGGGTCACCACGACCTTGAAGCGGTTGATGGCGCCGGTGAAATCGCGCTTCTTCATGTAGAAGCGGCCGACCTCCATCTCCTTGCCGGCGAGCTGATCGCGCGCCATGTCGATCTTTTTCTTGGCGTTGAGCGCATATTCCGTATCCGGATATTTGCGCACCACCTCTTCCAGCGCGCTGACCGCCTTGTCGGCGCGCGCCTGGTCGTGATTGACGTCGAGAATCTGGTCGTAATAGGACATGCCGATCAGATACTGGGCGTAAGCCGCGTCCGGGCTTCCCGGATGCAGCGTCACGTAGCGCTTGGCGGCGTTGATGCAGTCCTCGTATTTCTGCGCCTGATAGTACGAGAACGCCGACATCAACAGCGCTTTGCGCGCCCAGTCGGAATAGGGATTCTGACGGTCGACCTCGTCGAATTTCTTCGCCGCGCCCTCAAAGTCCTGCTTGTTGTTCAGCAGGAACAGGCCCTCGTTGTACAGTTTGTCGGCGGGATCTTCCGGAACGTAATCGTCTTCCTTGTTGAAGACGCTGCAGCCCGCAACGGCCGCACCCAGGCAAAGGATCATCACGAGCGCCGCCAGCGCACGCGACCCGCTACCGGACCTCGCCGATCCTTGCAACCGCCACATCATGCGCGCGTTGAAAACCCCGTGCCGCCGCCGGCTTCGCCCCAACTGACCACAACGCCCCACTGACCACAAATAATGTGGCGCGGGGAGGATTTGCGGGTCCAGCGTTAACTAGCCAACGTTAATTAGGCGGACAATCGGCCCGGATTAAGGCGCGAAAAAGTCAAGCAAATCAAGAGATCTCGGGGCCATAAGCCGGCACGGCGAAGCCGGCGCCGAGATCGGCATGGCCGCGCGGCCGGCGCACGGGCTCTTCCAGCTCCGTGTAGCTCCAGGCCGTTGGATCGTTCATCAGCGCGGTGACCACGGCATGGTTCAGCTTGTGGCCGCCGCGTACCGAGCGATAGGCGCCAATCAGCGGAGCGCCAGCAAGCGCCAGATCGCCGAGCGCATCGACCGCCTTGTGGCGGACGAACTCGTCGGGGAAGCGCACGCCATCCGCATTGAGCACGCGATCTTCGGCGATTACGACCGTATTCTCGAAGGAGGCGCCGAGCGCATAGCCTGCATTCCATAGCTTAGTGACGTCGCGCATGAAACCGAAGGTGCGCGCACGCGCCAGATCGCGACGGAACGCTTGCGGCTCGAGATCGAGCGCGAACTTTTGCCGGCCGATCAAAGGATGATCGAAGTCAATTTCGGTTTCGACGCGCAGCCCGCGCGGATGCGGCCGCAACTCGCCGGAGCAGCCATTGGCGCTGACCCGCACCGGCTTGAGCACCTTGATGTAGCGCCGCCGCACCGAGGTCGCGACGACGCCCGCGCGATCGATCGCCGCAACGAAAGCCGCAGCGCTGCCGTCCATGATCGGGATTTCGGGACCATCCACCTCGACGACCGCATTGTCGACGCCAAGGCCAAAGAGCGCAGCCAAGACGTGTTCGGTGGTGGACACGGCGGGGCCGGATTTGTCGCCGAGCACGGTGGCGAATTCAGTGGCCGTCACGGAACGGAAGTTGGCCGGAAGCTCGCGATCGTTTTCGCCGCTAGCTCCGCAGCGCACAAAGACAATGCCGGTGTCGGCTTGCGCCGGATGCAGCGTGACGGTGGCAGGCCAACCGGAATGGACGCCAATGCCAGAGACGGCGACTTGCTCGCGCAGGGTTGTCTGCCTGCCAGCTTGCATGCCCCTCGTCATGCCCTACACCTTTTAGCCGGGTTGCTTTCAGCGAACTTGCCTTGGCAACCGGGCTGACCCCATCCTGAGAGTGCGAAGGCTGTGCAAGGAGACCGTCGTTAACAGTCAGTCCGTTAACCGTCAGACTCCCGCTACCGCAACCCCGCCTCTGATTCCCCATCGACAAATAAACCATACCGGTGACACGATTCGCGGCCAACTCACGGTTTCTTACCGAGTGTTACCTTGTTGTGGCCGCACTCTTGTCGGCAATGCGCCCAAAGCCGTCTGGCTTTGTCATACATCGGATGAGGGTAAGGCGGCCGGGAAGAGACCCGCAGCGGGCTTGCGTAAAATCATAAATCTTTAGCAAAATCAATTTCTTGCCTGCGTTCTGCGCAGCAAGCCGGGCTGGGCGGACCGCTGTGGGTCCGCCGGCAGCCGATCGGCGGCAAGGTTCCTCGCGGGGGGCGTCAGTTCGCCTGCCGGCGGAGGAACGCCGGGATATCAAGCTGGTCTTCCTCGCTGCGGTTATGCACAGGCATCTGCCGCCCGTGCTGGTCCAGTCCCTGCGGCGCGGGACGCCTGGCATATTCGGATACCGGCTCCGGGCGGGGCTCGGGCCGCATCTCTTGGCGTGGGGCCATGGGCCGTCCGAGCGGCCGCTCGGTCGGGACCTGCGGCATCGGCGGCACGGGCGGCATGGCCGGCATCGGCGTCGCTGCCTTGGGTGGGGTAGGCGCGGCCTCTTCATCGTCGTCACGCCGGCCGAGGCCAACCGCCGCCAACCGCTGCAAGAGCGACGTGCGGCGCTTTTCCGGATGCTCCTCCGGAAGCTCGCCGCGGCGGGCTCGGATCTCTTTCTGCGCCGGCACCGGCAGTTCGTCGATGCGCGGCATGCGCATGCCGCGCGGCGACACTCGCTCAGCCTGCGGCGGGATGAAGGCTTCCGGCTCCGGGGCCTCCTGCATGGCGGGCTGCGTCGCCGGATCGATGAACAACGAGGGCTTGGGCCCGAGCGGCCGGATGGTCACTTCGGAGCCAGGGCTCTGCGGCAGGATGGCCGCGGCCATCGCCGCCTTGGCCGATTCAATTGATTCATTGAGGCCCGCGGGATGCTGCGCGGCCGGCGGTGGCGGCGGGGCAGCAGCCTGGCGGGCCGGCTCGGCTCGATCCAGACGCTGTGCAAGCCGCTCATTGTCCGCGCGCAGCCGTTGCGCGACCTCGGCGATCCGCGCCTCGGCTGTCGCCGCGACCGGAGGCCGCTGCGCCAGCGCGTGATCGATGCCGGTCGCCACCACCGACACGCGGATGATGCCTTCGAGCCCTTCGTCGAATGTGGCGCCAACGATGATATTGGCATCCTGGTCGACTTCCTCGCGGATGCGGGTCGCCGCTTCGTCGACCTCGTAGAGCGTCAGGTCGCGGCCGCCGCTGATGGAGATGAGAAGCCCTTTCGCGCCCTTCATCGAGGCATCGTCGATCAGCGGGTTCGAGATCGCCGCTTCCGCGGCCGTCATCGCCCGCTTCTCACCTTCGGCCTCGCCGGTACCCATCATCGCCTTGCCCATCTCACGCATCACCGCACGGACGTCGGCGAAGTCGAGATTGATCAGGCCTTCCTTGACCATCAGGTCGGTGATGCAGGCGACGCCGGAATAGAGCACCTGGTCGGCCATGGCAAAGGCGTCCGCGAATGTCGTCTTCTCGTTCGCCACCCGGAACAGATTCTGGTTGGGAATGATGAGCAGCGTATCGACGCATTTCTGCAGCTCGGAAATGCCGCCGTCGGCGACCCGCATACGGCGCTGGCCCTCGAAATGGAACGGCTTGGTGACGACGCCGACGGTGAGGATGCCGGCCTCTTGCGCGGCGCGCGCGATCACCGGCGCGGCGCCGGTGCCGGTGCCGCCGCCCATGCCGGCGGTGACGAAGACCATGTGCGCGCCCGAGAGATGATCGCGGATCTCGTCGATCACTTCCTCCGCGGCGGCGCGGCCGACATCGGGCTGCGAGCCCGCGCCAAGCCCTTCGGTCACTTGCACGCCCATTTGGATGATGCGCTCGGCCTTCGACATGGTGAGCGCCTGCGCGTCGGTGTTCGCCACGACGAAGTCGACACCCTGGAGACCGGCGCTGATCATGTTGTTGACCGCATTGCCGCCGGCGCCGCCGACGCCGAACACGGTGATGCGCGGCTTCAGCTCACGGATGTCGGGGATTTTCAAGTTGATCGTCATGATTGCCTCTTCTTTCCTGCGCGGGCGTGTTCAACGTCCGGTTCCGGCCGATCCGCCACTGGCCATGATGATGTCAGTCGCAGCGCCATGGTTGGTGTGTTGGCTTGATGCTTGATTGGCTTGATGTTTGGGCGCCATCAGAAACTCTCCCGAAGCCACTGTCCGACGCGGGCGAGATAGCCGCCGCCCGTGCCACTCCTGAGGAACCGCTTACTGCGTGTTTCGAAGTATTCGAGGTGCGCGGCCTGCGGGTAGACCAACAAGCCGGTCGCGACGGCAAACGCCGCCCCTTTCGCCGCTTCCGGCAAGCCCGCAATGCCGAGCGGCCGGCCGATGCGCACCGGACGGCCGAAAATATGCGAGGCGAGTTCCGGCAATCCGGCCATCTGACTGGCACCGCCGGTGACGATGACGCGGCCGCGCGCTTCGGCCGCGAAAGACGAGGCTTTGAGCCGGTCGCGGACCATTTCCAGAATTTCCTCGACGCGCGGCTTGATGATGTGCACGAGCGTGGAGCGGGGCACGAACTGCGCGTGATCGCGCTCGTCCTCGCCGATCGTCGGCACCGTGATCATGTCGCGCTCGTCCGAGCCGCCGACCAGCACGCTGCCGTAAAAGGTCTTGATGCGCTCGGCGTCGGCGACGCTCGCGTTCAATCCGCGCGCCATGTCGAGCGTGACATTGTGGCCGCCGAGCGCGAAACCTTCCGAATGCACGAAACGGCCGCCGGCGAATACCGCGATGGTGGTCGTGCCGGCACCCATATCGATCACGGCGGCGCCGAGATCGCCTTCGTCATCGGCCAGCACGGAAAGGCCGGCGACATAGGGGCTCGCCACCATCGCCTCGATGGACAGATGGCTGCGCTCGACCGCGAGCATCAGATTGCGCGCCGAGGTCACGTCCGTCGTCGCGACGTGCATGTCGACGCCGAAGCGTGAGCCGAGCATGCCGCGCGGATCGCGGATGCCGTTGCCGCCGTCGATCGAATAGCCGATCGGCAGCGAATGCAGCACGGCGCGGCCCTCGCGCAGCGAATGCCGGTTGCCGGCGGCCAACACGCGCCCGATGTCGCCTTCCGACACCGCCGAGCCTTCGATGCTGATCTCGGCCGCGAACAGATCGCTGGCGAGCCGCCCGGCCGAGACCGAGAGCACCACCGATTCAATTTCCACCGATGCCATGCGCTCGGCGCAATCGACGGCCTGGCGGATCGCATCCTCGGCTTGCGCGAGGTTGACCACGCCGCCCGCCTTGGTACCGCGCGCGGCGGCATGGCCGTAGCCGACCACCTCGACCGCATGGGTGCGCCGGGTCAGCACCTGTTGCGGCGCATGTGGGCGAAGCCGCGCGATCAGACAGGCGATCTTGCTCGAGCCGACATCGAGCGCCGCCACCAGCGCGCTCCGCCGCGGCGGGATCGGCTTCATCTTGGGCGTCAGGCCGTAATGGAGGGAGCTCACGCATCGCCTCCTTTTTTCTTTTTCTTGTCCTTGAGCGCGTCTTCGCGCGCCTGCGCCGCCGCATCCGACAACCGGACGGTGACGCGATCGGGCAACCGCAGATCGACAGAAGTGATGTCGCGCGACAGAAGCTTCTTCTCGCGGTCGAGCGCGACCAGCCGCTCGAGCGCCTGCTCGACGCCGGCTTCCGGCAACCGCACGTCAAGCCCGTTGGTGAGCCGCAGATTCCAGCGCCGCTCGGCCACGAAGATCGACGCGCGCAGCATGGTGCGGATATCGGGATAGCGGTCGAGAATGGCGATAAAATCGTGGCCGGCGCGTTCGGCGCCCTTGCCGACCAGGAGCGGCAAATTGCGGTAGCGGTCCTCGATGAACGGCTCGAGCACCGTGCCGTCGGCGGCGATCACGCTGACGCTGCCGTCCTTCTGCCAGAGCGCAAAAGCCTGCCGCTCGGTGACGCTGATCTGCAAGCGGTCGGGATAGAGCTTGAGCACTGCCGCATCGGCGATCCAAGGATTGGCCATCAGCCGCGCGCGCGCCGCCTCGGCGTCGAGGAACAGCAGCGACACGTGGCCGGTCACGCCAGCGATGGCGAGCACCTCCTCGCGGCTGACTTCTTTCTGTCCGGTGAGCGAGACCGCGGCGATGCGGAAGCCGGCAGCGTTGGCGGCCTGGTCGCGCGTGTCCTTCAGCCAATCAACGATGGCAGGCACATGGCCGCCGATAGCGGCGCCGTATCCGAGCGCCAGGGCAAGAAACAGCAGCGCACCGGCAATGCCGACGCCGCGCGGCGGCGGCCGCCGCGCAAATCGTTCGATCCACTGACGATAGGCCGCGACCCAGGCGAGCGAACGCATGCGATCGAGACGATCGCGCCAGCGCTCAAGGTCGAAGGCGACGCGGCTGCGCCGGCGCCCCACCCGCTCACGGCGCAGCGGCGCGCGGAAAGGCGAGCCGACACCTTCCGCTTCAGGTCCCCGCTGTAGCCCCGACCGCATCAGCGGTTGGTCGAGGCGTCCTCCACCATCCATCTCACCAGCTCGTCGAAGGTGATCCCCGCGTAAGCAGCAAGCTCAGGCACGAGCGAGGTTTCGGTCATGCCCGGCTGTGTATTGATCTCAAGACAGACCAGCTTCCCCGTTCCCCGATCGTCGTAGCGAAAGTCGGCGCGGCTCACGCCGCGGCAGCCAATCGCGTTGTGGGCAGCCAAAGCGAGTTTGCGGACCTCCTGGTAAACATTTGGTAAAATTTGCGCCGGTAGAACGTGGCGGGAGCCGCCAGCGGCATATTTCGCCTCGTAATCATAGAAGGCAGTGGCCGGCACGATATCGATCACATCGAGCGCCCGGTCGCCGATTACCGCGCAAGTCAGTTCTTTTCCCGGGATGTAGCGTTCGATCAGGATCTCTTCGCCGAACGCCCAGTCCTCGCGGTAAAGCTCCTGCGGCGGATGCGGCTGATCTTCGGTGACGATGAAGACGCCGACGCTCGAGCCCTCCGCCATCGGCTTGATAACGTAAGGCGGCGCCATGAGGTGCTGCTTGGCCGCTTCGAGGCGCGACGCCACAATGTCCTCGGCGACCGGAATACCAGCCGCGCGGAAAATCGCCTTGGCGTAGCCCTTGTGCATGGCAACCGCCGATGAGAGCACGCCGGAATGAGTGTAGGGAATGCCTAGAATTTCCAGCACGCCTTGCAGCGTGCCGTCCTCGCCCGGCCGGCCATGCAGCACATTGAGCGCGACATCCGGATTGGCCGTGGTCAAGGCGGCAGCAACGTCACGGCCCGCGTCGATTGCGGTAACGCGATAGCCGAGGCGATCAAGCGCATCGGCACACGCCTTCCCGGAGCGCAACGAGACTTCGCGCTCCGCCGACCAACCTCCCATCAGAACGGCGACGTGCTTGGTCATGCCCAGCCGAATGCTTTCAGCGGCCAATTCCACTGATTCGCTGGGTCACCAATAGAATCCACAATTGTGGAAACGTCGAGAGTTTCTGCGCAAGACGATGAGGTCGGAACCCCAATCCAGAGCATCAGGCCTGTGGCACCCCGATTCGCTTGATCTCCCAAGCGAGCTCGATGCCGGAATTTTTCTTCACCCGCTCGCGCACGGTTTCACCCAGTGTCTCGATCTCGGCCGCCGTCGCGTTGCCGAGATTGATCAAGAAATTGCAATGCATCTCGGAGATCTGCGCGTCGCCGATGCGCAACCCGCGGCAGCCGGCGGCATCGACCAATTGCCATGCCTTGTGCCCGGGCGGATTCTTGAACGTCGAACCGCCGGTGCGGCTCTTGATCGGCTGGGTCGCTTCGCGGCTCTCAGTGATCTTGTTCATCTCGGCCGCAATCGCCGCGGCGTCGCCTCTCCGACCGACAAACAGCGCCTGTGTGAAGATCACGTCGTCGGGCACGCCGCAATGGCGGTAACTGAAATTCATCTCGGCGTTGCTGTAGGTACGGGCATTGCCGCCGCGATCGACGCCGCGCGCATCGACCAGTATGTCCTTGGTCTCGCCCCCATAGGCGCCGCCATTCATGCGCAGCGCGCCGCCGATGCTGCCGGGAATGCCGCGCAGAAATGACAGTCCGGCGATGCCGGCCTCTTGCGCCGCGCGCGCCACTTTCACATCCGGCACCGCCGCGCCGGTGCGAACGTGGAGCCCGTCGACCGAGACCTCATTGAAGCCGCGGCCAAGACGTACCACGACGCCGGCCACACCGCCGTCGCGCACGATCAGGTTTGAGCCAAGACCGATGGTCGTGACCGGAATTTCGGTCGGCAATTCGCGCAGGAAATAGCAGAGGTCGTTTTCATGCTCCGGTATGAACAGGACTTGCGCCGGACCGCCGACGCGAAACCACGTGAGATCGGCGAGCGGCTGGTTCGGCAAGAGCCTGCCGCGCAGTGCCGGCATTTTCGACCGCAATGCGCCGACCAGATCGGGAAAGCTCATGCGACTACCGCCTTGTCGAGCCAGGCCGAAAATACTTTCTGCCCGGCTTCGCGGGTAGCGGCTCCGAATTCGCTCGCCTGATCGCGAAGCCGACGCGGATCGATGCCGGCTTTGCCGAGTTCGACGGTGTGACCGACGAGCCAGGTTTCGAAGCGCACCGGCTCGGTCTCGAGATGAAACTGCAAGCCGAGCTGAGCGGGCGCAGCCGTGAAGGCTTGCACCGGGCAATGCTGCGTCGAAGCAAGCTTGGTGCAACCCGCCGGCAATTCGCAATTGTCGCCGTGCCAATGCAGCACTGGCGTCGCCCCGAGCGGCGCCAGTAGCGATTTTTCTCCTTCGGCGGTCAGTTGCAGCGGCGCCCAGCCGATCTCCTTGACCGGCCCGGGCGCGACGCGGGCGCCGAGCGCCGCCGCCATCATCTGTGCGCCGAGGCAAATGCCGAGCGTCGGCCGGCCGGCGGAAAGCCGCGCTGCGATCGCTGTGATCTCGTCGGCGATGAACGGATAGGTATCGGTTTCATAGACGCCGATCGGACCGCCCAGCACGATCAGCAAATCGGGCGCGAGCAGCGTTTCGGCATCGATCGGCTGCACACCCGCATCGTGGTAGCGCACGCCATAACCGCGCGAAGAGACCAGCGGGCCCAACAGGCCGAGATCCTCAAACGCCACGTGACGAACGGCGAGGCATTTCTTGATGGGTTTCAGGTTTGCTAGCGTGCGATCGTTGCCGAACAACGCACGCACATTGCGCACCAATTCGGGAGCGGGCTTTTTACGCACCATGTTTCAGCTCGCCGCCGCCAATTCTCCCGGTAGCGCATAAGCCCATTGGGTGATCGAGCCGGCGCCAAGGCAGACCACATAGTCGCCGGCCTGCGTCATGCCGGCGACCAGGGAGGCAAGCCGTTCAGGACTGTCGAGCGCAACGACATTGCGATGGCCATGGGTGCGCAGCCCCTGCACCAGCGAGTCGCGATCGGCACCTTCGATCGGCGATTCGCCCGCCGGGTAGACATGCGCGACGATCACCGCGTCGGCGTCGTTGAAGCAGGTGCAGAATTGCTCGAACAGAGCGGCTAGCCGCGTATAGCGGTGTGGCTGCACCACGGCGATCACCTGCCCCTTGGTCGATTCGCGCGCGGCCTTGAGGACGGCGGCGATCTCGACCGGATGGTGGCCGTAATCGTCGATGATGGTGACGCCGTTCCAGGTTCCGGTACGGGTAAAGCGCCGCCGCACGCCCCCGAATTGGGCGAGCGCTTCTCTGATGCGTGTATCGTCGACGCCGAGTTCGTGCGCAACAGCAACGGCCGCGGTGGCGTTGAGCGCGTTATGCCGCCCTGGCATCGGCAGCGCGATTTTCGTGATCTCGCGCACCGTCTGCCCGGTGCGGTCACGCACCATGATCGAGAACAGCGAGGTGCCGCCCGCATGCGATACGTCGAGCAGCCGTACGTCGGCTTGCGGATTTTCACCGTAGGTTATGACGCGCCGGTCCTCGATGCGGCCGACCAGATTTTGCACCACCGGATGGTCGATGCACATCACAGAAAATCCGTAGAACGGCACATTTTCCACGAAGGCGCGGAACGCCTCCTGCACCGCTTCGAAATTCTTGAAGTGATCGAGATGCTCGGGATCGATATTGGTCACGATCGCGATGTCGGCGGGCAGCTTGAGAAAGGTACCGTCGGATTCGTCGGCTTCCACCACCATCCATTCGCCCGCCCCGAGCCGCGCATTGGTACCGTAGGCATTGATGATGCCGCCGTTGATCACGGTCGGATCGAAGCCGGCGCCATCGAGCAACGCCGCGACCATCGAGGTGGTCGTGGTCTTGCCGTGCGTGCCCGCGATAGCGACGCAGCTCTTCAAGCGCATCAATTCTGCCAGCATTTCGGCGCGCCGCACCACCGGCAGCCGCTGCGCGCGCGCCGCGACCAATTCCGGATTGTCGTGCTTGACGGCCGACGAAACCACCAAAACCCGGGCGTCGCCGAGATTGCCGGCGGCATGGCCGATCGCGATCTTGACGCCCTTCTCGCGCAGCCTTTTGACGTTGGCGCCCTCGGCCTGATCGGAACCCTGTACGACGTAGCCGAGATTGACCATCACCTCGGCGATGCCGCTCATGCCGATGCCGCCGATGCCGACGAAATGCACCGGGCCGATGTCGCGCGGTAGCTTCATGTGTGCTCCTTAGCCAGCGCCGGTCCGACATAGCGGGCGCGCGGGCGGATCAGTTGACCGGCCGCGATCTGCTCAAGCGCATGAGCGATCCAACCGACCGATCGGGACAACGCGAAAATCACGAACGGGGCCTGCCGGGGCAAGGCATAGGCATCCGCCAAAGCGGCCAGCGCGAAATCGACATTAGGTGGCTCTCCGGTCAAATCTTCCGCCGCAATCCGAACCGCGAGGAACATGCCAGAAAGCTTGACGTGGCGCATGATCGCAATCGCGCGCGGATCGCCTTCAGGATAAAGCGGGTGACCGAAGGCGGGAAGCGGCTCGCCCCGTCCCAGCCACTCGCGCACCGCCTCATTGGCGCCGTTTTGGCGGGCGGCGTCGAGCAAGGAGGAAAGCGCGCGCGCCGCGCCGCCATGCAGAGGGCCGGTCAGGGTCGCAAGACCTGCCAGCAGGCAAGCCGACAGCGAAGCGCCCGTCGAGGCGGCGACGCGGACCGCAAAGGTCGAGGCGTTGAGCTCATGGTCGGCCAGAAGGACAAGTGTTCTTCGCAAAATATCCTGCGCCTTTGGTTTGCGCCAAGCTTTGGCAAGGCGCGTATGCACCGGCAAGTCTGAACGGGCGGTGACCGTGCCGAGCGAGGCGTCCAGAAGCCTGCCAAACAGCAACTCCGCTTCGGATTTCAGAACCGCCGACGAACGTCCGCGCGACGGCGGATCGATCGCCGCCCGTTCCGATACGGCCGACAAGAGCCGGCCAATCGGCGTTCCGGTGTGCGCGGACTTCGCCACCGCTGGATCGGCATGCGCGCGCATGGCCGAGGTTTGCCAAAGGAGCGCGGCAACCTCCTCGAGGGTGGCGCTTTCCGCAAGCTGCACCGCATCCCGACCGCGATACCAGAGCCGCCCATTCGCGACGGTGGAAATCCCGGACGGCAGGACCGGATCGCCCCAGCCGATCGCTTGCGTCGCCACCGTCTCGGCCGGGCGCCGGCCGGGCCGCCGCTCGGCCAAGCGGGCAACGTCGTTGCCATTGTAGAGACTGCGGCGCGGGTCGGCGGGATCGGGTTTCGCCCGGATCTTGCCGCGGCTGACATTGGCATAAAGCGTCTGCGACCGGACGCCGAGGAACTTCAACGCCTGCTCGGCGGTCAGCCATTTCATGACGGTCTTTATGTTGATCGATTGCATCAAGATTGACGTCAACCTTAGTCCACGTCAATTGAGTGAGCAATCAACGGAGGCAAGCCATGACCGACCGCGCTCCTTTGTTTGCAAGCGAGGCTCCGCCGCGCGCCAAAATCACCAACTATCCGGAACCGTTCGCCGCGCGCGTCGGCGGCCGGCTCAAGCGTCCGCTTGGCGACCTCTTCGGCCTGCGCAATTTCGGGGTGAACCTGACCCGCCTGGCGCCGGGCGCCGTTTCTTCTTTGCATCACCGGCACTCGCGGCAGGATGAATTCATCTACGTCGTTGAGGGCGAAGCGACGCTATTTACCGATCGCGGCCAGACAACGCTCCGGCCCGGCATGGTGGTGGGTTTTCCCGCCAACGGAACCGCGCATCACCTGGAGAATAACAGCGAGCGCGATTGCGTCATCATCGAGATCGGCGATCGCAGCGACGGCGATATGGTCAGCTACCCGGCCGACGACCTGCAAGCCGTCATGGGAAGCGACGGCCGCTGGCGGTTCGCGCACAAGGACGGCACGCCTTATTAGGCAACGCAAAACTTTCGCCGCGACGGAGCTAATCCCGCAAAGCGTTGCCGGCCACTTTCAGGACCAGATCCGCCAGCCGGTCGGCGGCATCAAGCCGGCCGAGAAATTTCGCCGCCGCCGCCATGGCGGCGAGCCGTTTGGGCGCGCCTGCCAGCGCGGTGATCTCGGCCGCGAGCCGCCGTGGCGTAAACTCGGCCTGCGGCAGCCGGATTGCTGCGTTGACGCCGGCCAGAACGCCGGCATTGGCGAATTGATCCTGGTCGAGCGCGTGCGGCAGCGGCACCAAGATCGAAGGCCGGCCGATGGCGGCCAGTTCGGCGACGGTGGAAGCGCCCGAGCGCGCCACAACCAAATGGCTTGCCGCAATGCGCGCCGGCAGATCGGGAAAGAAAGGTGCGGTTTCGGCATCGACCGACAAACTCGCGTAAGCATCGCGCACGCGCGCCAGATCCTCATCGCGGGCCTGCTGGACGATCGTGAGACGCGCGCGCAACGCCGGATCGAGCGCCTCGATCGCGGCGGGCACCACATCGGCCATGACCCGCGCACCTTGGCTGCCGCCGAAAACAAGGAGCCAGAGCCGATCGGTCATCGGCGGATAAGGCGTGGCAGCCGCGGCGACGACCGCAGGCCGTACCGGATTGCCGGTCAGCGTCGCCTTGGCGGCAAGCCGCGGCCGATCGCGAAACATGTCCGGGAAGGTCGTGGCGATGGCGGTCACGCGCGGCGCCAACAGCCGGTTGGCGCGCCCGATCACGGCGTTCGCATCATGGATGACGGTCGGCACGCCGCGCCAGGCCGCCGCCAGAACCGGCGGTAGCGTCGGATAGCCGCCGAAGCCGATCACGGCCGCCGGTTTGAGCCGTCCGATCAGCGACCAAGCCTGCATAAACCCCGTGGCAAGGGTTGTGGCGGTCTGCGCTAAGGCGACCGGATTGCGCGCCCGCAGCGTCGCGCTTGCGATCACATGCACGCTCTCATCGACGAAAGCGCCGCCATAGCGCGCAGCGCGCCGGTCGGTCGCAAGATGCACCGGAATGCCGCGCTGGATCAGCGCCGCGGCGAGCGCTTCGGCGGGAAACAAATGCCCGCCCGTTCCGCCGGCCGCCACAAGGACGGGCGCGCGGCCGCCGGCAAGCATCAGACCGCGCTCGCGGCGAGCATTGTGCCGCTGGAAAGATGCGCCTGCGGGCGCTCGCGCGTCAGCGCGATCAGCATGCCCATGCCGTAGGCGAGCGAAATGAGCGACGAGCCCCCGTACGAGATGAACGGCAGCGTCATTCCCTTGGCTGGCATCAGATGGAGGTTCACGGCCATGTTGATGGTCGATTGCAGCCCGAACAGAATCGCAAGCCCCGCCGCGGCGAATCGGATGAAAGCGTCCTCGTTACGCATTGCCTTGACCAGAGCGCGGATCACAATAAAGGCGAACAAAGCTACCAGAATGAGACAGAGCACGACGCCGAATTCTTCGCCCGCGACAGCAAAGACAAAGTCGGTGTGGCCCTCGGGCAAAATGCGTTTGATCGTGCCCTCACCCGGGCCGCGGCCGAACCAGCCGCCGCGCACGAAGGATTCCGTCGCGATATCGATATTAAAGGTATCGCCGGACGACGGATCGAGAAAGCGGTTGATGCGCTGGGCGACGTGCGGGACCGTGTAGAAGGCAACCAACAGGCCGACGCTCGCGGTGGCGCCCAAGCCGAGCACCCAGATAAAGCGCATGCCCGCCATATAGAACAGCGCGCCCCAGACAAGCGTGATCAGCATGGTCTGGCCGAAATCCGGCTGCAGAACCAACAAACTCACGACGATCATCAGCAGGGCGAGCGCCACCGTATTGGCCGGCATATCGGGCCGCCGGCCGGATTCGCCGAACAGCCAGGCAATCAAAACCACAAAAGCGGGCTTGAGAAACTCCGACGGCTGAATGTTGACGCCGAGGATCACGAGCCAGCGCCGGGCGCCCTTGATCTCGGCGCCGAAATGCGGCGTGGCCGCGACCAGCGCGAGGCTGACCAGGAAGACGAGCAGCGAAAGCTTGCGGATCTCGCGCGGCGACAAGACCGAGGTCGCAATCAGCACCGCCGCAGCGGGAATGAGGAAGAACACCTGCCGGTTGACAAAGTGGAACGGGTCGAGGCCGATGCGCGCGGCAACCGGCGGGCTTGCAGCCAGGCAGAGAATGATGCCGCCGAGCATCAGCGCGCCGAGCGCAGCCAGCGTCAGCCGATCGACCGTCCGCCACCATTCGCTCAAGGGCGTGGGCTGCGCGCGCGACGCCATGACATCCCCAAAGCAGAGTCCCCGAAGGTGATCCCGCTCAGTGGTGGCACCAGGGTGGTTTACACGGGATTAAGGAGGGGACGTATCTGGGCGACCCGGCGTTTCGGATCGCCGGCAGCGGTCATCGGGTCCATGGTTTCCCGAGGTCGAGCGACATGAAGACGCTGTTCGGATCGGGCAAGTAACCGCCAAACGGCGCGCATTCGACAAAGCCGTGCTTGCGATAGAGCGCCCGCGCGGGCCGAAAATAGTCCCAGGAACCCGTTTCCAGGCTCAGCCGTGACATGGCCTGAGCGCGCGCGGCCGCCATGATGTGCCGCAACATCGCACTGCCGATCCCCTTGCCGCGCTTCGATTCGACGGTGTGCATCGATTTGACCTCACCGTGGTCTGCCGACAGCCGTTTCAGCGCTCCGAAGCCGAGCAGCACCTCATCGTCCCAGATCGTCCAAAAGCAGATGTCGGGCGACTGCAGCGCGGCGAGGTCCAAGGCATGGGCGCTGCCCGGCGCGGTTTCGGCACGGGCACGCTTGAGATGGATCTGCAGAAGATCAATGACTCGCGGATCGCCTAGGTCGCCAGGGACGATACGCATCATCGCGCGGCTCAGGGGCTCGGGGCGGTGAATTCCAGATGCAGCTTGATGGGCGGGGTCATGATCCCATACATCCGCCGGTGCACCGTGAGTTCGAGCGGCTCGGCATTGGGATTGAGCGCCTTAAGATTTTCCCGGCAGCCGGCGTCATCCGCAAAGCACGCGCCGACAAAGCCTTTTTGCTTGAGTTCACCCGGATAGTCGATCCACGGCGCATAAGCAGGGTCGAAGTCTGAAAACATCTTCGGATGATCGGGACTGTAGAACACGATCGGCGCGGCAATCTCGAAACCCGAGGCGACGATCGGCAGCCGCGAATGATAGCGCTCGTGCCAGAGCCGCGTGATCTCAAGCGCGGCCTCGGGAAACGGCCGGTACAGGCCGTCGTCCAGCTCTCTTTGGTAACGCACCCAGGAATAGAGCGGCGAACCAAGCAACAGGGCAAAAACAAAGACCGCGGCCACGACCACGGATCTCGCAACCGCCCGGCGCGTAACCAGCACACCGGGCACCAGCGAAAGAACAGCGATCGGCACCAGGAAGAAGAAGGGATTGCCCCAATCCGGTTTCAGAAAGACGTTGAAGGCAAGTCCCATCAGCGCCGGACCGCCCATGAGCACGGCGGCGATGATGAGAATGTGCAGCCGATCGGTCGGCGGCGGCGCATCGATCGGACCGGCCCGCAGGCGCCACGGGATGAGTGAAATCACGGCACCGACCAGGCAGAAGCCCACCAGCCCGAAATGCTGCCCGAGATAGGTCAGAACATGCGCGCGATGCGACACGCGGTCGACAAAGCTTTCCGCCCAGCGCAGCGATGAAAAATCGTTGTGAACAAGCCAACCGAGATGGGGCGACAACGCCAAGAGGTAGGTGATCACCGCCACGTAGGGCGCGGGATGCGTGAAGAATTTCCGCCGGTGCGGATGTATGAGCGCGGCAAGCGCGATACCGATGAGACCGAAAGCCGCCGAATAAATCGTCAGCGTCGCGGCTGCCGCGGAGAGGCCGAGCGCGATGCCCGACCTGACATTCGGCTTGTCGTAGGCGCGCAGAAACAACCAGATCGTGAGCGGAAGGACGGCGAGCAGAACCTGATAATTGTTGAATCGATCGGCCTTGGCGCCGATGAAAAGCGGATAGAACATCATCGCAAAGACGATCAGCGTCGCGCGCCGGCGGCCGAGCACGCGCAACCCGATCAAATAAATCGAACCGATCGAGATGCCGATCATGACGCCGGACAGCGCGTAGGACGACCAATGGGTCGCCGGAAATGCGCTGTACCAGACGCGCGCGATCCAGCCGGTGAGCGGCGGATGGCGGCCGTAACCGCCGAGGAATTGCATGCCCCAGGCGTACGCCTCGGTGCTGTCCATAAAGAGCGTTTCGGCCGGCTTCATCAACAGCAGGACGAACACGCCAAGGATGCAAAAGATCGCGATGGAAACAGCGACGCCGGCGCCGGCGCGTTGCCGCGAAAGCAGCATTGCGCCGAGCCAGGCATCGAGCCTGTTGACGTGCGTCATCCACCGCATCATCGATTTTCGATCGAGGATCGGGGTCATCGGCCGCCAGGTCTCGCGACCTCGGGCAAAGCCTGAACGAGCGTGCGGAAGGCATCGCCGCGCACTTCGAAATTCCGATACTGGTCGAACGAGGCGCAGGCGGGTGAAAGGAGCACGACCGGCTGGCGCGCCGCCGAAAGCGCTGCATCGCGCGCCGCGGCGGCGACCGCCTTGTCGAGTGTGCTGGTAATTTCGTGGGTTACGGCAGTGCCCAGCGTCGCGGCGAATTCGTCGGCCGCCTCGCCGATCAGATACGCTTTGCGGACGCGTGGAAAGAAGCCGCGCAGCGATTCGATGCCGCCGGTCTTCGGCTTGCCGCCGGCGATCCAGAAAATGTCGTCGAAGCAGACCAGCGCCTGCGCCGCCGAATCGGCGTTGGTCGCTTTTGAATCATTGACGAACAGCACGTTGCCGGCGCGGCCGACTTCTTCCATGCGGTGCGCGAGGCCCGGGAACGAGCGCAGGCCGGCTTGAATTGCGGCAGGCGATAAGCCGAGCGCGAGCGCCGCAGCAGCGGCGCAGGCGGCGTTCTGCGCATTGTGCTGGCCGCGCAGCGAGCCGATGCCGCTTAAGTCGGCGATCGGCGTCGCCTTGCCGGCAACAGCACGCACGATCCGCGGCCCATCGGCATAGATGCCGTCGGCGAGCGTGCCACGCACGGAAATGCGCACGATGCTTTTGCCCGATTGCGCAAGGCGATCGGCAATGGCGCAGCACCATTCGTCATCGACGCCGACGATGGCGGTCCCGCCGGATGGCACACCCGCCACCAGACGCGCTTTCACGTCCGCGTAATGCGCCATCGTGCCGTGACGATCGAGATGGTCTTCACTCAAGTTGATCAGAATGCCGATCGACGGATCGAGCGAAGGCGCAAGATCGATCTGATAAGACGAACATTCGATGACGTAAACCCGCGTGGGCGCAACGTCCGGCGCCTGCGGCGGCGCCAGTGAAAGAATAGCGGTACCGATATTGCCGCCGAGCTGCGCATCCATGCCGGCCGAAGCCAAAAGATGCGCGGTCAAGGCCGTGGTCGTCGATTTGCCGTTGGTGCCGGTGATGGCGACGAAGGGCGCGGCTTGCGCCAGCCGGCGGCGTTCGCGGCAGAACAGCTCGATGTCGCCGATCACCGGCACGCCCGCCTTGTGCGCCAGTTCGACGGTCCAATGCGGTTTCGGATGCGTCAGCGGCACGCCGGGCGCAAGCAACAGCGCGGCAAGCCTGGTCCAATCGATCGCGCGCAGATCGGCAATCGGAATGCCGGCGGCTTCGGCCTTCTTGAGGCTGTCGGCATTGTCGTCGGAGGCAACCACGTCGGCACCGCCGGCGATGAGTGCTTGGGCGCTGACCAGGCCCGACCCGCCCAGGCCGAACACGGCGACCTTCCGGCCGGCAAAAGTCGCAACTGGAATCACGGGAAGCTACCGCAGCTTCAAGGTCGAGAGCCCGGCAAGCGCGAGCACGACCGCGACGATCCAGAAGCGGATGACGATCTGCGGCTCGGTCCAGCCGAGCTGTTCGAAATGATGATGGATCGGCGCCATCCTGAAGACGCGCTTGCCGGTGAGCTTGAACGACACGACCTGCACGATGACGGAAACCGCTTCGAGGACGAACAAGCCGCCGATCACCGCGAGCACGATCTCGTGCTTGGTCGCGACCGCGACGGCGCCGATCATGCCGCCGAGCGCGAGCGAGCCGGTATCGCCCATGAAGATCGAGGCGGGCGGCGCATTGAACCAAAGAAAGCCGAGGCCCGCGCCGAACACCCCGCCGAGCAGCACCGCGAGCTCGCCGGTGCCGGCCACATAGTGAATCTGCAAATAGTCGGCGAACACCGCGTTGCCGGACAGGTAGGCAATCATGCCGAAGCTCGAGGCGGCGATCATGACCGGAACGATGGCAAGCCCATCGAGGCCATCCGTGAGATTCACCGCGTTGCCGGCGCCGACGATGATCAGGATCGCGAAGATCACGTAGAACCAGCCAAAATTGATCACGAGTTCCTTGAACAGCGGGAACACCAGCGAAGTGGAGAACGGCACGCGCCCCAATTCCACAAACGCGATGCAGGCGACAAGCGCAATGCCGGCTTCGATCGAGAGCCGCGCCACTCCGGCGAATCCTTTGTGGGTCTGCTTGGTGACTTTCAGATAGTCGTCATAAAAGCCGACCATGCCGAAGCCGAGCGTCACCCACATCACGACCCAGACGTAAGGATTGCGCGGATTGGCCCACAGCAAAGTCGAGACGACCATGCCGGAAAGGATCATCAGGCCGCCCATGGTCGGCGTGCCGGCCTTGGCGAGGATATGGGATTGCGGGCCATCCGTGCGGATCGGCTGGCCTTTGCCCTGCAGCGAGCGCAGGCGGCCGATGATGGACGTGCCGAACAGAAAGACGAACAACAGCGCGGTGATAACGGCGCCGCCGGTGCGGAACGTGATATAGCGAAAGACGTTGAGGACGGTGATCTTGTCCGACAGATCGATCAGCCAATAAAGCATCGCATCAACCTTGTGCGGACGCCGTCCGCAACGTGCCGTTACGCGACGCGCCAGTCTCCGACATATTCTGGCGCGCGGATAGCCGTTGCAGCGCCTTGACGATGGGCCCCATGCGCGAGCCGAGGGAGCCTTTGACCATGACGGCATCGCCGCCACGGATCGCGGACAATACCTGCGGCTCAAGCGCGCCCGAGTCCTCTGCATAGCCGCCGCGGCGGCCGGCGGGAAGGGCCTGCCACAGGGCTTTCATCAGCGGGCCGCAGCAGAAGACGAGATCGACCGAATTGGCCCGCACGGGCTCGACCAGGCCGCGATGCAGTGCCCGGCCGCGCGGGCCGAGTTCCAGCATATCGCCCAGCACGGCTATCCGCCGGCCGCGCGGGCCGATCCGTGTCTGGCCGAGCAGGGCAAGCGAGGCCGCCATCGAGGCGGGATTGGCATTATAGCTCTCGTCGATGAGGAGCGCGGTTCCGTCCGGCAGCTCGACCTCGAGCCGCGTGCCGCGGCCGGACGCCGGCTGGAATTCCGACAGCGCGAGCGCCGCGAGCGCGAGATCGGCGCCGACCAGCACGGCGCTCGCCAACACGGCCAGCGAGTTGTGCACGAGATGACGCCCGGGTGCCCCGATCTTGTAGGTCAGCGCATGGCCGAGAATATCGGCCTCCACGGTGGAGCAGTCCGGATGCAGGGCGCATTTGATCAAACGTGCATCGGCTTTGGCGTGCTCGCCGAACGAGATCACACGCGCGACGTTCGCTTCCTTGGCGCGGCGTTTGAGATGCGCGAACTGCGCGATGTCGCGATTGATGACGGCCGCGCCGTCTTTCTCCAATCCGAAAAAGATCTCGGCCTTGGCGTCGGCAATTTTGGTCAGGGTACCGAAAAATTCGAGATGCACCGGCGCGATAGTGGTGATGATCGCCACATGCGGGCGCGCGAGGCGGGACAGCGGCTCGATCTCGCCGGCGTGGTTCATGCCCATTTCCAGCACGGCATAATGCGCACCGGGCGGACAGCGCGCGAGCGACAGCGGCACGCCCCAATGATTGTTGTAGGAAGCGACCGATGCGTGGGTTTCGCCGTCCTTCGACAGCGCAAGCCGCAGCGCTTCCTTGGTGCTGGTCTTGCCGACCGAACCGGTGACGCCGATCACCTTGGCGTGCGTGCGCGCCCGCGCCGCGGCGGCGAGCGCGCGCAGCGCGGCGAGAACGTCGGGCACGATAAGAAGCGGCGCATCCTTCGGCATGTCGGCACACCGCTCGGCGGCGATAATGGCGAGAGCGGCTTTGGCGGCGAGCGCAGTGGGAACGAATTCGTGGCCGTCGCGGCGGTCCGCGAGCGCAAAGAACGCTTCACCCTCGCCGATGGTGCGCGTATCGATCGAGAGGCCGGAGATTGTTGCCGGCAGCGTGCCCTGCCGCTCGGCGCCCATCGCCGCGGCCATGTCGTCGACAGTCCACAGCGCCGGCACGCTCATGCGGCAAGCTCCTTCAGTGCCGCGGCGACCGCTTCGTGATCGCTGAACGGTATTGTCCGGTCGCCGATGATTTGGCCGGTTTCATGGCCCTTGCCGGCGACCAGCAAAACGTCGCCGGCGCGTAAATCGGCAATCGCCGCTCGGATTGCCTCGCGCCGGTCGCCGATCTCGGCCGCGCCGGGGGCGGCGGCAAGGATGGCGGCGCGGATGGCGGCCGGCTCTTCGCTGCGCGGATTATCATCAGTGACGATCACCCGGTCGGCCTTGGCGGCGGCGACTTGGCCCATTAATGGCCGCTTGCCA
The DNA here is from genome assembly GCA_963845075.1 of uncultured Alphaproteobacteria bacterium. GTDB lineage: Bacteria > Pseudomonadota > Alphaproteobacteria > Rhizobiales > Xanthobacteraceae > BOG-931. The sequence goes on from CAWJRE010000002.1 coordinate 398,956, forward strand.
CGGTCGCGATCACCGCCGGCACCGAACACGACGACAAGCTTGCCGCTCGCCGCGGGCCGCAGCGCATCGAGCGCCTTGGCGAGTGCGTCGGGCTTGTGGGCATAGTCGATGAAAATCGGTGCGCCGTTGTTGACGCCGGCGAGATCGAGCCGGCCCTTAGCGCCGACGAGGTGTTCGAGCGCCGAGAATACCGCAGCCGGATCGCCGCCCGTGCCGATGACAAGCCCGGCGGCGACCAGCGCGTTCTCGACCTGAAATTCGCCGACCAGCGGCAAACGAACGTGGAACTCCTTCCCCGCATGAGCGATGCGAAGCCGCTGTGCGAAACCATCCACCGCGGAATTGAGGAGGCGAATTCCATCGCCGTTGCGGCCGACGGTGATAAGCCGCAAGCCGCGTTTCTTGGCCGCGGCGACCACCGCAGCGGCATGTTCGTGATCGACATCGATGACGGCCGCGCCGCCAGGCGCGACCAATTCCTCGAACAGCCGGAGCTTGGCAGCGAGATAAGCCTCGATGGTCGGATGATAGTCGAGATGATCGCGCGAGAGATTTGTGAAGGCGGCCGCCGCAATGCGCAGACCATCGAGCCGAAATTGATCGAGCCCATGCGAAGACGCTTCGATCGCAAGATGCGTGACGCCTTCGCCGGCGAGCGCATCGAGCGAGCGATGCAGCGCCACCGGATCGGGCGTCGTGAGCGAACCGTAGGTTTCGCCGCGGGGCGATACGATGCCGATCGTGCCGATGCTCGCGGCAGGGTGCCCGAGCGTCGTCCAGATCTGGCGCGTGAAGGCGGCGACCGATGTCTTGCCGCTTGTGCCGGTGACGGCGGCGATGGTCTGCGGCTGGCGTGCAAAAATCTTGGCCGCGATCAAGGCGAGCGCGCGCCGCGCGTTGCCGCTACGCACGAACGCGATGCCGGCAGGTAGCGGCGTTTCCGGCGGCCGCTGCGCGAGGATCGCGGTTGCGCCGGCAGCGAGCGCCGCCGCGACGAACTTCAGGCCGTCGGTTTTGCCGCCTTCGATTGCGACGAAGATGTCGCCCGGCTTGACCGCGCGCGAATCCGCCGCCACGCCGCGCACGTCGAGATCGGGGCTGCCGGTCTCGATGGTGGCATCCGGAGGCAGAATGGCGCGAAGCTTCATGGCGGCTCGCCGGATATGCATTAGAGCATGTCCCGGAAAAGGCCTGCCCCGGACTTGATCCGCGGTGGAAACCGGTTTTCCGAAAAGGACATGCGACCGCTTAAGAATTTAGGGCGCATGCCGATTCAACCAAATCGGCATGTGCTCTGGCCCCGCCTTACCTGCTTTCCTTCATCGAAGCCAGTATCAGGCGGTCGGCGGTCGGCAGGTCCATGCGCGGCTCGATCCCCAGGAGCGGTGCGATCCGGGCGACCACGGCGCCGCCGACCGGCACCGCGTTCCAGCCGGAGGTATTAAAGCCATGCGTCTCCGGCAGGATCTGCGGGTCGTCGATCATGATTAGCAGCACATATTTCGGCTTATCCGCCGGCAGCACCGCCATGAAATCCGTCAGCACTTTGGTCTTGGAATAGTGGCCGTTGATCACCTTGTCGGCAGTGCCGGTCTTGCCGCCGATATAATAGCCTTTGACCTCGGCCTTTTCGGCGGTGCCCTTTTCCACGTTGAGCCGCATCAGATAGCGCATCATTTCCGAAGTCTCGGGCTTGATCACGCGCTTGCCGAGCGCGGCCGCCTCGGCCTCGGAGCGCTTGAGGAAAGTGGGCGGAATGAGAATGCCGCCGTTGACCAAGGCTGCCGTGCCCATCACGGCCTGAAGCGGCGCGACCGAGAGACCGTGGCCGAAGGCGATGGTGATCGTGTTCAATTCGCCCCAACGCTTGGGCACGATCGGCTCGGCGCTCTCCGGCAATTCGGTGCGCAGCCGGTCGAGCTGGCCCAGTTTTTTCAGGAACGCCTTGTGCGCCTCGATGCCGACCGCCAGCGCCGCGCGCGCCGCCCCGATGTTGGATGAGTAGGTGAAGATTTCCGGGACAGTGAGCACGCGATTCTGCGCGTGGAAATCGTGAATATCGAATTTGCCGAAGCGCAGCGGCATGCGCGCATCGAACGACGACTTGAGCGTCACCTTGCCGGAATCGAGCGCCATCGCGATGGTGAAAGCTTTGAACGTGGAGCCCATCTCGAACACGCCGGTGGTCAGCCGGTTGATACGGGTCGGGTCCAAAGCCTCATGCGGATTGTTGGGATTGTAGTCCGGCTCCGACACCATGGCGACCACTTCGCCGGTACGCACATCGAGCACGATGCCGGCCGCGGCAAGCGCCTTGAATTTGCTGCGGGCGGCGACGAGCTCATCTCGTAACGCGTGCTGCACGCGCAGATCGACCGACAGCTCGACCGGATTTTGCAGGCGGTCGGTGGCAAGGCCAGCCATGTGGAGCGCGGCAAGGCCGTGACCATCGAGCCACTTCTCCATGCCGGCGATGCCCTGGTTGTCGATATTGACGTGGCCCAGGACGTGCGAGGCTTCATTGTTGCTCGGGTAGTCACGTTTATTTTCGTTCAGGAAGCCGATGCCCGGCAGGCCCTGGCGATAAATCGCGCGCTGCTGCTCCGGCGTGATGTCGCGCTTGAGCCAAACAAAACCGCGCTTCGACGAGAGCCGCTCGCGCAACTCGGTTGCATCGATGTCGGGCAGATCGGCGGTGAGGAGCTCCACCGCTTCGTCCACGTCGATCAGCCGGCGCGGCTCGGCGTAAAGCGAAGGCACCCGCACATCGGTCGCCAGCACCTCGCCGTTGCGGTCGAGAATGTCCGGGCGCGCGGTAGCGATGGCGTCACCGCCGCCGACACGATGGCCGCTGCGGCTCTCGGAGACGATGCCGAAGGCGATCAACCGCACGGCGATGATGAAATAGACCACGGCGAAAGCGAGAATCGCGAGCCCGACCCGCGCGCGCGCTTTCACGTTGCGATCGACTTTGCTGCCGTAGAGGAGCGCGCGCAGAGCCCGACGGCGCCACGGTTCCGCCGGAGCCGTTGCCGCGAGTTTTGCCGGCGCTTCGACGATCGGAACTCCCCGCTCCGGCGCTTGCGCGCTTTCTTGCTTATCCGCCGCTGGATGCCCGTCCGCCGCCGCAAGTGGATGTGCGGCAGGCTCGCGCGGCAGGCTTGCGGTCGCGTCCTGGGCGGGATTTTCCGCCAGCTCCGCCTGCGGCGGTGTTTCGGCTTCGGTCGACGCAGTCATCGGTCAAGCCGCCCGGATTTTGCTGCCGGCGCTCCCGCGTTCGTGCCGATTGCGGGGGCCGCCGCGGCCGGCGCTGTCGTGCGCGCTGCGTCCGTAGGTGCAGGCGAGGGCGCGATCGCCGGCGCGGGCGTCGGCGGCCAGATGCTCCCGGTCATTGCCGGCGGCGGCTCCTCCAGATTTTCGATGACCTCGCCGATCGGATCGTGACTGTCGGGTTTGACCAATTGCGGCGGCTGGTCCGGCAATCCGTTGAGTTTGTCGAATTGCGTCGGCGTCACCGGCTTGAGATGCAAATAGCGCTTGGCGAGCGCCTCGATGCGCGACGGGCTTTCCAGGTCGCTCCATTCGGCGCGCAACGCCGCGATGGTGTCGCGCTCGCGCCGCACCTCGCCGCGGATCTTTGCCAGCCGCTCGGCCTGCACCGTCGAGTCGTACTTGATGCGATAGACGTAGGCCGCAGCCAGGATCAAAGCACCGATCACCATCAAATTGAGAACGCGCAAAATCATGCGCGCCCCCGCATTACGTCGGCGAGCGAAGGCAGCCGCGGCAGCAGCGCCTCGACCGGCGTTGCGCGCGCGGGAGCATCGGTGCGCTCCGCCGCCCGCAGTTTCGCCGAGCGCGCGCGCGGGTTGGCGGCGATTTCGGCGTCGTCCGGCGTCTCGGGCTTGCGCGTGAGCAAACGAAACGTCGGCGGCGCAGCGGTCACTTCCGGCTGATGACGCGAATAAGCCGGTGCGCGGCCGCGCTCGGCGAGGAAGTTCTTGACGATGCGGTCTTCCAGCGAATGAAACGAGACGACGACGAGGCGGCCACCCGGCTTGAGCACGCGTTCCGCGGCGGCGAGCCCATGCGCGAGTTCGGCGAGCTCTTCGTTGACGAAAATTCGCAGCGCCTGAAAGGTGCGCGTCGCTGGATGAATCGCGCTGTCACGTGCGTGCACGACGCGCGCGACGATGTCGGCAAGCGCGCGCGTCGTCTCGATCGCGTGCTCGTTGCGGGCTTTGATGATGACGCGCGCGACCGCGCGTGCGTGCCGCTCCTCGCCGAGCGTGGCGATGATGGTGGCGAGATCGCGCTGGCCGGCGCGCGCGACGACATCGGCGGCGCTCGGGCCATCGCGTCCCATCCGCATGTCGAGCGGGCCGTCGAGCCGGAATGAAAAGCCGCGTTCGGCTTGGTCGAGCTGCATCGACGACACGCCGAGATCGAACACGACGCCGTCGGCCGAAACCTCGGCCACGACCGATTGCAAATTGCCGAAGCGCTCCTCGACCAGTTCGAGGCGGCCTTGCGCTTGCTCGACCAGATCGGCGCCGCGCGCGATCGCGCCTTGATCGCGATCGATGCCGATCACACGTGCACCGCGCCGTTTGTAGGATCGCGCGCGTGTAACCGCCCGCACCGAAGGTGGCGTCGACGTAAAGGCCGCTCTCCTGCACAGCGAGCCATTCGACGACGCGGTCGACGAGCACCGGCGTGTGCCGAGGCGCTCCGGCAACAAGATCAGGATTGTCGTCGCCCGCCATCATGGCGATGCTCCGGATGCGCTTGCCGCCAATCGCACGCCGAATTCCACCTTGAGCACTTCCCCCTGCACCCGGGCTCACGATCGCTGCGCTGGAGAGGGCAAGCTGGGCGCTCATTAGCCGATCTCGTTGGGCCTATATGGGCGTCGGTGAAAGGTTCCCCGAACCGCGCGTAGGGGGCGATCTCGATTAGCGACAGGTAAACTTAAGGAAGAGTTGAAAACGTTAGCGTTAAGGGCCGCCGGACCGTGGCTTGGGCGCGATCGTCTGTTCGGGGCCGGAATCGGGCCTCGGCAGGCCGGTTCCTGCGCGAAACGGGTGGTTTTCCGCATAAAGCTTGTGGCCGGTAGGCCACGCGCCCGATTTTTTCCACAATTTCATTAACCTGGACCCGCAAACCGGCTTGTAGGGTAAGCTACGCGACCTAATCTCAGGCCTATGTTGCGCACCGTGTTCCCAGCAGAGTCTTGTGTGGTCGCCGAGGTGCGGCCGTCGCCCAATCATGGCGAGCGCCGCAACGCGATGCGGCCCGATATGATCCTGCTGCACTATACCGGCATGATCGATCCGGCGGTCGCGCTTGATCGCTTGTGCGCAGCCGGCAGCGAAGTATCCGCGCACTATTTGGTGCTCGAAGACGGCCGCGTGATGCAGATGGTGCCGGAAGCCCGCCGCGCTTGGCACGCGGGCGCTTCGTCCTGGGCGGGCGAGACCGACGTCAATTCCTGTTCGATCGGCATTGAGATCGCCAATCCGGGTCACGACTTCGGCTATCCGGATTTTCCCAAACGTCAGATCGCGGCGGTGACGGCTCTGTGCCGCGGTATCCAAACGCGCAACACCATCCGGCCGGAGCGCGTGCTCGCGCATTCCGACGTGGCGCCTTCGCGCAAGCAGGATCCGGGCGAGAAATTTCCCTGGCAGACTTTGTGGGATTCAGGCGTCGGGCATTGGGTCACGCCCGCGCCGATCGCCGAGGGCGCCATGCTCACGCTTGGCGATCGTGGCGAAGCCGTTTCGTCGATCCAGGATCAACTCAGTCAATATGGTTACGGCATCACGATCAGCGGCAACTACAATTCCGTCACCCATGATGTGGTGAAGGCCTTTCAACGCCATTTCCGGCCCGCGCGCGTAGACGGTATCGCCGATAAATCGACCCGCGCCACGCTGAAAGATTTGCTGGCGCATCGCGGGCGCGTGCGCTCGATTGCCGCCCGCGCGCGCGACTTCGCACGCCTCGCCTCTTGACGGCGCGTTCGCGCGCCCCCATCCCTGTTTTGGTCAGTCGGTCGGACGGCCGCTCCGGCCCCCACCTTCCCTCCCCGCAAGCGGGGAGGGTCAGGGAGGGGAATTGCCGGGGAGGAAAGTCCGGGCTCCATGGACAAGCGGTGCCGGATAACGTCCGGCGGGCGCGAGCCTAGGGAAAGTGCCACAGAGAACATACCGCCGCGGCGCGTAGCGTATTGCCGCGGCAAGGGTGAAAAGGTGCGGTAAGAGCGCACCGCGCCGGCGGCAACGCAGGCGGCATGGCAAACCCCACCGGGAGCAAGACCGAATAGGGACGGCACGAGGCTTTGGCGGGCAACCGCCAACGCGTCAGGTCGGTGTCTAGAACCGCCGTCCGGGTAGGTTGCTGGAGGCGCCGGGTAACCGGCGTCCTAGAGGAATGGCCGTCACGCTTGCGGGCTTGCCTGCAGGCCATCCAGAACCCGGCTTATAGACTGGCTGGCTTTAAGCTTAAGGGCGTCCGGCGGTATCCCCGTCGGGCGCCCGCCAAGTTTCTAAGAGGGCGCCGAGGTCCATGGCTGCCGGGTCACGCTGGCTGGCACGGCACTTGTATGAAACAGCTTGCGCTCCGCATGGATCGCGAGAAGGAGATTTTTGCGGTCGGCGGCGGGCGGGCAATTGTTCTCTTCTACGAGACAACAACGCGCCGCCATTTCGTTCCAAAATGCGCTGCGGCAATTGCCGATGGGAGTAAAAAATTCTAAGTCCCATGAAATGCCGAGGACATCCGGATGAGCCGGCTACCGACTGAAATTCAGACCGGGCGCATGGGCCGCCTATCGCGGCTGCCAGCGTTCTTTGCGCTCGCGGGAAAGCGCGCCGTCGTCGCCGGCGGCGGACAGGCCGCCGCCTGGAAGGCCGAACTCCTTTCGGCGGCCGGCGCGGCAGTCGACGTTTTCAGTTCGCAAGCCGGCGAGGACATGCGCGCGCTTACGGCCGCGCCGCCTGTCGGCCACGTAGCCATTCATGAGCGCGCTTGGAGCGCGGACGATCTCTCCGGCGCGGCGATCGCGGTTGCCGAATGCGACAATGACGACGAAGCCGCGCGCTTTGCCGTCGCGGCGCGCGCGGCCGGCGTGCCGGTGAACGTGATCGACCGGCCGGCCTTCTGCGATTTTGCCTTCGGCGCCATCGTCAACCGCTCGCCGCTCGTGATTGGTATCTCGACTGACGGCGCCGCGCCGGTGTTCGGACAAGCGATCCGCGCCAAGATCGAAGCGCTGATCCCGAATGGCTTTGCGCGCTGGGCGGAAGCGGCGCGCAGTTGGCGGCCGCGCGTGCAGGCGATGGCGCTCTCATTCCGCGGCCGGCGCACTCTTTGGGAAAAATTCGCCGAGCGCGCCGTGGCGGCACCGAACAGCGCGCCGACCGAATCCGATTTCGCCGCGCTGCTGAGCCAAGACGCGGCCGCGCAGGCGGGCTCCGTTATTTTGGTCGGCGCCGGTCCCGGCGACCCGGAATTATTGACGCTGCGCGCCGTGCGCGCGCTGCAATCGGCCGACGTGATTTTGTTCGATCATCTCGTGTCGCCCGAGATCCTCGATTTCGCGCGGCGCGAAGCAAAGAAGATGCTGGTCGGCAAAACCGGGCACGCACCGTCGTGCAAACAGGACGACATCAACGCGCTGATGGTCTCGCTGGCGAAAGCCGGCCGCCGCGTGGTGCGCTTGAAGGGGGGCGACCCGATGATCTTCGGCCGCGCCGACGAGGAGATCGCCGCTTGCCGCGCGGCCGGTATCGACGTGGAAGTCGTGCCGGGTATCACGACCGCGCAGGCGGCGGCGGGACGGCTGAAGGTGTCGCTGACGCGGCGCGGAGAGGCACGGCGCGTGCAATACATCACCGGCCACGGCCGTGACGGCGAATTGCCGAACGACATCGATTGGAAGAGCCTCGCCGATCCGGCGGCGACGACCGTGGTCTACATGCCGGTCAGGACGCTGCCGGCCTTGGTCGCGCAATCGTGCGCAGCGGGTCTCGATCCCGCGACGCCTTCGGTCGCCGTTGCCTATGCCACGCGTGCCGAAGAACGCACGATCGCCGGTAGCATTGCCGATCTGCCGGCTCTGCTTGCGGCCGAGGCGCCGTCGGGCCCGGTGATCGTCATGATCGGGCGCGTGTTTGCCGACTATGTGCAAGAAACGGCCGGCGAGACGGCGCCGATCGCGGCAGCGCGCCAAGCTTAGGTGATGCGCTTCGCTTTAACGTTATCCGCTAATTGGCCGGATCGAAGAATAAAACCGGCTTAAGAACGCTTCTAAATCCGACACGCCGACAACGAGTTCCGAACCCGCAAAACAACATGTTGCGGAACCTGCCCTGACCCGCATATCTATGCCCGCATGAACACGATGACCGCACCTCTACCCGCTGCCTCGGCCCCCGCCGAGAACGCTCGCCACGCGCTGATCGACGTGGTGCTGAGCGATGTTGAGAACGCCGCGCGCGACACGAATGTTTACACGTTCCGGCGGCCCGACGGCGGCAAGCTTCCGCCCTACAAGCCCGGCGCGCACATCGACATTCATTTGCCGAACGGATTGATCCGGCAGTTCTCGCTGCTCAATCCGAGCGCCGATCCGGACAGCTACGTCGTCGCCATCAAGCTCGATGCCGCAAGCCGCGGTGGCTCGCGTTACATTTTCGACGAGCTGAAAGTCGGCGACGCGCTTCAGATCGGCGCGCCGCGCAACAATTTTCCGCTGGTGGAAAATGCCGAGCATGTCGTGCTGTTCGCCGGCGGCATCGGCATCACGCCGATCTGGTGCATGGCGCAAGAACTCACGGCGCAGAACCGCTCGTGGGAGCTCTATTATTCGTGCCGCTCGCGCGCCGACATGGCGTTTCTCTCGACCATCGAAAAAGTCGGCCCGGACCGCGCGCATCTGCATTTCGACGCAGAGTCGAACGGGCAATTTCTCGACCTCGCCGGAGCCATCGCCAAGGCGCCGGCGAATGCGCATTTCTATTGCTGCGGGCCGAACCCGATGCTGACGGCCTTCGAGGCCGCCGCCGCGAACCGGCCTAAGCCCAATGTGCATGTGGAATATTTCACGCCCAAAGCCGAGGCGGCGACGTCCGGCGGCTTCTGGGTCGAGCTCGCGCGCTCGGGCGAAGAATATTACATCCCCGAGGGCAAGAAGATTCTCGAAGTCCTGTACGAAGCCGGCATCGACGTCGACTATTCCTGCGAGCTCGGCATCTGCGGCGAGTGCGTGACGCGCGTGATCTCGGGCATTCCCGAGCACCGCAACTCGGTGCTCAGCGAAGAAGAGCAGGCGGCAAACGACAAGGTCATGATCTGCTGCGCCGGCTGCAAGAGCGAGCGCCTCGTCCTCGACATGTGAGTGGCTGACGGTGGGCGGGCCGGCCAAGCGGCCTGAGGCGGTTGGGCGGCTGCCTGAACCTCTGCGCAAGGAGCGCGCCCAAGGCCCAGATCAGCCCTTGAAAGTCCTCAGGACCGTCGACTTCCCGTTGCTCTAGGCCCGCAATTACGCTAAGTCCGCGACCGACCGCGCCAGCTTGAGGGACTTGAAATGGCTGATCATGGTGAAGTCCAGTACGCCACTGCCACGGGCAACGATTACGCCGCCCATGAGCAGACCTACCGCACCTTTATCCATCTGGTGAAGGGCGTCCTCGCGGTCGTCGTCGTCATCCTCATTCTGATGGCCATTTTCCTCGTCTGAGCCGAAGCGTGGCCGCTCCGGCGGCCCCGGCAATCAACGAGGAAATCGTATCCACCCGACCCGCGGATGCAGCCGTCGGAGGAATCATGAAAGTTGCGGTTGCTGCCGAGGTCGAAGCGGGTGAGCCGCGGGTCGCCGCAACGCCCGAAACCATAAAGAAGATCATCGGTCTCGGGGCCGAGGTCGCCGTCGAGCCCGGCGCCGGCATCAAGTCCGGCATCCTCGACGCCGATTATTCCGCCGCCGGTGCGAAGGTCTCCCCTGATGCGCTCAACGGCGCCGATATCATCCTGAAGGTGCGGCGGCCACAGGCGGCGGAACTCTCGCGCTACAAGCGCGGCGCGATCGTGATCGGCATCATGGACCCCTACGGCCACGACGACGCGCTGCGCGCCATGGCCGATGCCGGCCTCACATCGTTCGCCATGGAGCTCCTGCCGCGCATCACCCGCGCGCAAGCGATGGACGTTCTCTCGAGCCAGGCCAATCTCGCCGGCTACCGCGCCGTGATCGACGCCGCCGCCGAGTATGGCCGCGCGCTGCCGATGATGATGACTGCGGCCGGCACGGTGCCGGCCACCAAGGTCTTTGTCATGGGCGCAGGCGTCGCCGGCCTGCAGGCGATCGCGACCGCGCGGCGGCTCGGCGCGGTGGTCACCGCGACCGACGTGCGGCCGGCGGCGAAAGAGCAGGTGGAAAGCCTCGGCGCCAAATTCGTCGCGGTCGAGGACGAAGAATTCAAGGCGGCGGAAACCGCCGGCGGCTACGCCAAGGAAATGTCCAAGGAATACCAGGCGAAGCAGGCCGCGCTTTGGTCGCCGATCACATCAAGAAGCAGGACATCGTCATCACCACCGCGCTCATTCCGGGGCGGCCGGCGCCGCGGCTGATCTCGAAGGAGATGGTGGCGTCGATGCGGCCCGGCTCCGTGATCGTCGATCTTGCGGTGGAGCGCGGCGGCAATGTGGAAGGCGTTAAGGCCGACACTGTGACCGAAACCGGCGCCGCCAAGATTGTCGGCTACAGCAACGTGCCGGGCCGGCTCGCGGCCACGGCGTCAAGCCTTTATGCGAAGAATCTGCTCGCCTTCCTGGACGTGCTGATCGACAAAAAGACCAACGCGCTGGCGATCAATTGGGACGACGATATCGTGAAAGCGACCGCGCTCACGCACGACGGCGCAGTCGTGCATCCGAATTTCAAGCCGAAGAGCGCGGCGTAGGGCTTTGAGGCAACGGCGCTGATGCTGCAACAAACACCATCGTCATTGCCGGGCTTGACCCGGCAATCCACGCGGCACAGCGGCTTGTCGCAACGTCCGCGGTTGTTGCGAGTCAGCATCGATGCGCGGGTCAAGCCCGCGCATGACGAGGCATAGGAGGCTCCTTATGGTGACTCTCTCGGTTCTCGCGCAGCTCGATATCATTTCGACCGCGAGCGATGGCGCCCTCCGCGCGATCCCAGATACGGTCGATCCGTTCGTGTTTCGCCTCTCGATTTTCGTGCTTGCGGTCTTCGTCGGCTATTACGTCGTGTGGTCGGTGACGCCGGCGCTGCATACGCCGTTAATGTCGGTGACCAACGCCATCTCCTCGGTGATCGTGGTCGGCGCACTGCTTGCGGTCGGCGTTGCGCTGGTCGCCAACGATTCCGGGCCGATCTGGGCGCGCGCCTTCGGCTTCGTGGCGCTGATCTTCGCCTCGGTGAATATTTTCGGCGGCTTTCTGGTGACGCAGCGCATGCTCGCGATGTTCCAGAAAAAACCGAAGCGATGACGAAGCGCCATAGGAGCTTGACCGATGAGCGCTAATCTCGCCGCGCTGGCTTATCTGATCGCGGGCGTCCTGTTCATCCTGGCGCTGCGCGGGCTGTCGCATCCCGACACCAGCCGGCGCGGCAATCTGTTCGGCATGATCGGCATGGCGATTGCGGTCGCCACGACGCTTGCGGCTCATCCGCCGGCGGGGCTCGGCGCCTGGGTGCTGGTGATCATCGCGGTCGCGATCGGCGGCGGGCTCGGCGCCGTGATCGCGCGGCGCGTGCCGATGACCTCGATGCCGGAACTGGTCGCTGCCTTCCACTCGCTGGTCGGCATGGCGGCCGTGCTGGTCGCCGCAGGCGCGCTCTATGCGCCCGCCGCCTTCGACATCGGCGCCGAAGGCGCGATCCACGGTCAGAGTCTGATCGAAATGTCGCTCGGCGTGGCGATTGGCGCCATCACGTTCACCGGCTCGGTGATCGCCTTCCTGAAACTTTCCGGACGGATGAGCGGCAAGCCGATCATCCTGCCGGCGCGTCATGCCATCAACATCGCGCTTGCGATCGCGCTCGTCGCGCTGATCGTCTGGTTCTTCGAAGCGCAGCATTACACCGCGTTCTGGTTGATCGCCGCGGTCTCGTTTCTGCTGGGCGTGCTCATCATCGTCCCGATCGGCGGCGCCGACATGCCGGTCGTCATCTCGATGCTCAATTCTTATTCCGGCTGGGCGGCGGCCGGCATCGGCTTCACGCTCGGCAATTCGGCGCTGATCATCACCGGGGCACTGGTCGGCTCCTCGGGTGCGATCTTGTCCTACATCATGTGTAAGGGCATGAACCGCTCGTTCATCTCGGTCATCCTCGGCGGCTTCGGCGGCGAGGTCGCGGGCCCGAGCGGCGAGGCGGAGCACCGGCCGGTGAAGATCGGCTCCGCCGACGACGCCGCCTATCTCCTGAAGAATTCCTCCAAGGTCATCATCGTGCCGGGCTACGGCATGGCGGTGGCGCAGGCGCAGCACGCCTTGCGTGAAATGGCCGATAAGCTGAAAGCGCACGGGGTCGAGGTCAAATACGCCATCCACCCGGTCGCGGGCCGCATGCCCGGCCACATGAACGTGCTGCTGGCAGAAGCGAACGTGCCCTATGACGAGGTGTTCGAGCTCGAGGACATCAATTCGGAATTCGCGCAAGCCGACGTCGCCTATGTGATCGGCGCCAACGACGTGACCAATCCGGCGGCGGAAGACGATCCGAAATCGCCGATCTACGGCATGCCCGTGCTGCAGGTATGGAAGGCCGGCACGGTGATGTTCAACAAGCGATCGCTCGCCTCCGGCTATGCCGGCATCGACAATCCGCTGTTCTATCGCGACAACACGATGATGCTGCTCGGCGACGCCAAGAAGATGACGGAAGCGATCGTCAAAGCCGAATAAGCGGCGCTAGATATTGCGGTGGAGCATGATCTTTTCCGAAAACCGGTTTCCACTTTTCGGGATCATGCTCTAGTGGCAGCGGACGACCCTCCTCCCAACGCCCGCCCGCCGCTTCGCGCCCGGCGCTGGTCCGTCCCTCGACCGCCGCCGCCCAACAATTCCAACCGCACGCTGTTCCGCCTGATCGCCATTCCGGCACTCGCCTTCGCCGGGGTGCTGATCTATCGCGGCGCGCAGGAGCGCTTCACGCTGCCGGACTGCAATTCTTCGCGCGCCAAGACGACGGTCACCGGCGTGCTCGATCAGCTCAAGCTCGGACCACTGCACGAGGGCGAGATCAAGACGATTTCGAGCAGCAGACAGCAGGTCGTCTGCAACGTCGCGCTGCCGTCTGACGGCAATGTGATCAACATCGACTACACATTTTTTTGGCAAGGCAGCACGGTCGACATGCGCTATTCGATCTCGCGCAGGCCGGCGCAAACCCCGCCGGCCGCGCCGCAGCAACAAGCGCCACTGAGGTGAGCCATGACGCTGTCATCGTCCGCCACATGGATGGCGATCGCTTTGGGTCTGTCGCTTTTGGGCCTCGGAGGCCACGCGCACGCGCAGCCGGCGCCGCGCTTCAAAGCCGTGGCCTTCGACTACTTTCGTCATTTTTGACGCGAATTCCATCGTTCCCGAAGTCGAGATGGCGTTTCCCGGCAAGAGCGCGGAGTTCACGAGGATCTGGCGCGCCAAGCAGTTCGAATATTGCTATTTGCGCACCATCACCGGCCGCTTCGCCGATTTCTCGGCGGTGACGGAAGACGCGCTGGTTTACGCGGCCGAGGCCATGCATCTTGAGCTTACGGGCGACACGCGCCAGCGCCTCCTCAATGCCTATTTGAACTTGAAGCCGTGGCCCGACGCAGCCGACGGCTTGCGCAAGCTCAGGGCTGCCGGCGTGCGCATCATCACGATTTCCGTCTTCAGCGGCGGCATGCTCCGCGCCAATGCCGAGCACGCAGGCATAGCAGACTTGTTCGATGAGCTGCTCAGCACCGAAGTGAACCAGACCTACAAGCCCGACCCGCGCGCCTACGCACTTGGCATGGAACGGCTGCATCTGAAAAAGGACGAGATCGCCTTCGCGGCCTTCGGCGCGTGGGATGCCTACGGCGCCAAGAGCTTCGGCTATCCGACCTTCTGGGTAAACCGCTTCAACGTGCCGGCGGAAGAATTGGGCGTGAAGGCCGACGGCACGTCCAACGATTTTCGGGGGTTGTTGGATTTCGTGCTGGGGAAGTCAGGCGGGTAGCAGGCGGATTGCAGACTCGGCCAAGCGGTGAGTGCGCCAGTGTCAGCATTCGAAAGTGAACCGGACACCGCCCTGACCTACCCTGACTTCTGCTTTTGACCCCAACTCTGACATGATCGGCTACGGTCGATGCTCCATAAATCCGACCGCACACAGGCGGGCGACGAGCTCGTCGATGTGACGGCTGCTCGCCACGCCGTAAGTCGCCAAAGTTCGCTTCAAAAGTCCGATGGTGAGCCAGGTTTCGCGCTGTGCGGGATCCTGTGCAGCGTCAAGAATGAGCGCAACGTGGTGCCGCCGTATAGGTTCAGGAAATGGTCGAGATAGACCTTCCGCGCCTCCGGCAGGCGGAGGTGCTTGATACTATCCTCCAGCACAATGCGCGGAGCGCCTCCTAACAGACGCTCGATTTCGGCTTGTTCCAATGCTTCGCCAGACCCTACCAATCGGAAAAGCTTGAGGAAATTCGTCGCTACGGGTATTCCTTGGGGTGAGGGGAGCCCGGCGCAAGCGGGGATTGCGTGCCGCAAAGTGGATATCGAGCAAATCCTTGCTCATTGAACTAAATTTATGGGCCCCCGCTGCGCGCCAAGCTCGCCGCTTATAACTGACGGCGACCGGCACAACCGACGGGCATCCGCCGTTAGTGCGTGGCGGCGAATGCAATACCCTCGCGGACCTGAACGATCGCTCTGTCGACGAGTTCGATCGCGCGTTCGCGGTGCCCGCCCTTGTTGGGGACGGCAGCTTCTAATTCAGCGCGCGCATTTTGCAGGAGCGCGAGCGC
Source organism: uncultured Alphaproteobacteria bacterium (assembly GCA_963845075.1). GTDB lineage: Bacteria > Pseudomonadota > Alphaproteobacteria > Rhizobiales > Xanthobacteraceae > BOG-931. Next base: position 413,982 of record CAWJRE010000002.1, read on the forward strand.
GGCATCCATGCGGGGCTGCGCGCCCAACGCATAGCCAATTCCCAGGCTCGAAATGACAAGAACGCCGACCAGCAGTTTTTGCTTGGACACAAAACGAGACATTGCTTTCTCCTCAGAGGACATGTGAGTCCGCACTTGTCGCCCGGGCCGTTGTACGCCGCATGACGACCGGCGGATCACCCATAACCTTCAGATTCTCAAGACAAATTCTTAACAGCCGTTCATGGCGCCGCGGCTCACCGGCCGGAACCCGGCTTGCCATATCCGCCTGCCGTCGGCGTCTGGATGATGATCGCTTCGCCGGAATCGAGCACGGTGGCGGCGCAGCCTTTGAGTGCCTCGATACGGCCGTCCTTGCGTCGCACGGCATTCTTGCCGACGTGGCCGTTCTCACCGCCTGCAAGCCCAAAGGGCGGCACGCGCCGGTGGCCCGACAGAATGGTGCATTCCATCCTTTCTAAAAAACGGATAGTGCGGCTGATGCCATCGCCGGCTTTCCATTGGCCGTGTCCGCCCGAATCCTTGCGGATATGAAAATCTTCCAGCAGCACCGGATAGCGGAACTCCAGCACTTCCGGATCGGTGAGCCGCGTATTCGTCATGTGGGTGTGCACCGCATCGGTACCAGGAAAACCGGGACCTGCCGGCGAGCCGGAGCAAATGGTCTCATAATATTGGTACCGCGCGTTGCCGAAGTTGAGATTGTTCATGGTGCCCTGCGCCGCCGCCATGGCGTCGAGCGCACCGAACAGGCAATTGGTCACCTCCTGCGATGTCTCCACATTGCCCGCCACCACGGCAGCCGGGAACTCCGGCGACAGCAGCGACTTCTTGGGAATGATGATGCGGATCGGACGCAAGCACCCGGCATTCATCGGGATCTCGTCGTCGACCATGACGCGAAAGACATAAAGTACCGCCGCGCGGGTGACCGGCTCGGGCGCATTAAAGTTGGTCGGCTGCTGCGCGCTGGTGCCGGTGAAATCCACCGTCGCTTCGCGTTTCTTCTTGTCGACCGCGATACGCACCTTGATGACGGTGCCTTGGTCCATCTCGGATGTGAACGACGAATCGTGCAGCCGGTCGATGACACGCCGCACGCTTTCTGCGGCATTGTCCTGCACGTGCCGCATATAGGCGCGCACCACCGCCAGCGTGAAATGCCGCACCATCTTGCGCAGTTCCTGCACGCCTTTCTCGTTGGCGGCGATCTGCGCTTTCAGATCGGCGATGTTCTGCACTGGGTTGCGCGCCGGATAGTCGCCGCCGGTCAAAAGCGCCAAAATCTCCTTCTCGCGGAAACGGCCGCGATCGACCAGCTTGAAATTATCGATATAAACGCCTTCCTGCGCGATGGTCGTAGCGTTCGGCGACATCGAGCCCGGCGAGATGCCGCCGACATCGGCGTGATGCCCGCGCGCGGCGACCCAGAATAGGATCTTGCGGCCATCGAAGACCGGCGTGCAGACGGTGATGTCGGGAAGGTGCGTGCCGCCGTTATAGGGCGCGTTGATCGCGTAGACATCGCCCGGGCGGATCTTGCCTTTGTTCTCGCGGATGATGGTCTCGACCGCGCGATCCATCGAACCAAGATGCACCGGCATGTGCGGGGCGTTGGCGACCAGTGAGCCGTCGCCGTCGAAGACCGCGCAGGAGAAATCGAGCCGCTCCTTGATGTTGACCGAATAGGCGGTGTTCTGCAGCGCCACGCCCATCTGCTCGGCAATCGACATGAACAGGTTGTTGAACACTTCCAGCATGACCGGATCGGCGCGGGTGCCGACGGCGCGTGCGCGTGCAAGCTTTTTGATGCGCTTGAGCACGAGATGATTTTTGGCCGTCAGTTCGGCTTGCCAGCCGTCTTCCACAACCACCGTCTGATGCGGCTCGACGATAATGGCGGGGCCGGCGACCTTATGACCGGGCGCAAGCGTCTCGCGCCTGTAGACAAAGGCGCGGCGCCATTTGCCGCCGGAGAAAAACCGCGTGCGCCGCGCCGGCGCAGGAAGCTTTGCGCGCGTCGTCTTCTGTGCTTGCTCCTTGAAGCGCGCGCCGCCGCCCACCGCCTCGACCGATACGGCCTCCAGCACGAGCGATTTGGTCCGATCGATGAAGCCGAAGCGCGCCTTGTGCGCGCGCTCGAAGGCGGTTCTTATTTTGGTTGGCGATAGGCCGCCTTTGCCGGAACGACCCCTTCCCGTTGACGAAGGGTGAAACGTACCAGCGTCAACAATCAGTGCGGTATCCGTACCAGCGTAACGAATGTGCGCGCGCACATGCACCCCGATCCTATCGGCGGCGACACCTTGGCTCAAAACTTCCGCTATCGTATCGCGAGATAGCGTGAGCGCGACTTTCCACAACTCTTCCCGCACCCTGTCGGTGAATGGCTCCTCCACTGCCTGCTGGCGGACGCTGCGGATATCGGCGAGCCCCATGCCGTACGCAGAGAGGAGCGACGAGAACGGATGAATGAGCACGCTCGTCATGCCAAGCGCGTCCGCGACCAGACATGCATGCTGGCCGCCGGCGCCGCCGAAGCAGTTGAGCGCATAGCGCGTGACATCGTAGCCGCGCTGTACCGAGATTTTCTTGATCGCGTTTGCCATGTTCTCGACCGCGATCTTGATGAAGCCGTCAGCGACTTGCTCCGGCGAGCGCCTATCGCCGATGTCCGTTGCCAAAGTAGCGAACGCTGCGCGCACCGCGTCGCCGTCGAGTGGCTCGTTCTGCCGGAGCCCGAAAATCTTCGGAAAGAAATCGGGAATGAGCTTGCCGACCATGACATTGGCATCGGTCACCGCCAGCGGCCCGCCGCGCCGATAGCATTTCGGCCCCGGATTGGCGCCGGCGGAATCGGGACCGACGCGAAAGCGGGCGCCATCGAAATGCAAGATCGAGCCGCCGCCGGCCGCCACCGTGTGAATAAGCATCATCGGAGCGCGCATGCGCACGCCGGCTACTTCGGTTTCGAAAGTGCGCTCATATTCGCCGGCAAAGTGCGACACGTCGGTCGAAGTACCGCCCATGTCGAAGCCGATCAGCTGATTGAAACCGGCCTGCCGACCGGTCTCGGCCATGCCGACCACACCGCCGGCCGGGCCGGACAAGATCGCATCCTTGCCGCGGAACAAGTCTGCCGCTGTCAGCCCGCCCGACGACATCATGAACATGAGACGGCTTTCCCCTCCCCCTTGTGGGGAGGGGTTAGGGGTGGGGGTCGGGAGGTCCGCGCGCAGCGAAGACTGGCGCGCCCGTCTGTGTTGGCGCGTTACCTCCCGACCACCCTCCCTACCCTCCCCCACAAGGGGGGAGGGTTTTTGCCCCACAAGGGGGGAGGGATTTAGTTCGCCGGCGACCTGCGCCACGTATCCGCGGAGAATGGGCGAGAGATATGCGTCAACGACGGTAGTGTCGCCGCGGCCGACCAATTTGATCAGCGGCGATACTTCGTGACTGGCGGAGACTTGCGAAAAGCCCGCTTCGCGGGCGAGCGCTGCAATCTGTCGTTCATGCGCATTGTAGCGATAAGCGTGCATCAGCACGATGGCGACAGCGCGCAGCCCGTCATTCTTCGCACGCACGAGTTCGGCGCGCACTGCGTCGAGATCCGGCGCTCGCTCGACGGTGCCGTCGGCGCGCACGCGTTCGTCAACTTCGGCGACACGCTCGTAAAGCATGTCGGGCTTGATGATGTGCTTGGCAAAAATCTTCGGCCGCGCCTGGTAGCCGATGCGCAGTGCATCGCGGAAGCCCTTGGTGATGAGGAGAAGCGTGCGCTCGCCCTTGCGCTCAAGCAGTGCATTGGTGGCGACGGTGGTGCCCATCTTCACCGCGCCGATCTGCGCCGCCGGCACGGGCTCTTCCGGCGCGAGCCCGAGCAAATGACGAATGCCCGCCACCGCAGCATCCCGATAGGCCTCGGGATTTTCCGACAGGAGCTTGTGGGTGACGAGCTTGCCGTCCGGCCGCCGGCCGATCACGTCGGTGAAGGTGCCGCCGCGGTCGATCCAGAATTCCCATTTATTCATCTAAGTCTCTGTTTTCCTTTTATATTCTATATTTGCAAAATATTTCCATGTCGCCAAGACTAGATGAAGTTTCAAAGGGTTTTGCCAACGCGATTTTTGATTTTTTCACAAAACATTGACAACAGCAAAGGCCGATGCAGAAGAAGAACTCGCCATCAGATCGAGCGTTTCTACGCGCGTAACCTGCCGCTGTCGCGCGAGATGGCAATCAACTTGCAGAGCTTTGGCAATGAGTGAGTGCCAAAGGTGCTACGGCAGCAGCTAGAGCGAGCTGCAGTAGGAACGGCACGCTGCGCCGCGAAGAAGAGGCGGTGACTCGCGTCGTCTGCAATGTTTGAATGCGCGAAAACCACCAAGGTCATCCCGTGAAACCACAGCCATTGACCGACGCCGAATTCGAGCGCCTCAATGGGCTTCTTGGACGATTTGACAATAAACGCCCAATGAACCTCGAACAGCTAGATGGCTTCCTGGCTGCTTTGATTTGCGGTCCCGAAATTGTGCGCCCAAGCGAATATCTTCCCGTGATTTGCGGAGACGATATGGTTCTTGAGGACTCCTTCGGTACGCAGTCCGTATTGCAAGATTTTCTATCCCTGATCATGCGTCATTGGAACGTCATTGCCGATACCTTGCATTCGGGCGACGTGTTCCTCCCGATGCTTCTCGAAGATGATGACGGCGTTACTCACGCCAACGATTGGGCGACTGGCTTTCTTCGGGGAATGGAGTTTCATAAAGACCAATGGGCTGCTCTTTTATCTGACGAACAGCACGGCGGGTTGCTTGTGCCGATATTTGCTTTAGCCCACGAACACGACCCCGATCCTGAAATGCGTCCGTACAAGGAAGCAATCAGCGCCGAGCAGCGGGAGAAATTAATTGTGGGGGCTGCTGCAGGAGTAACTGGGATTTATGGGTATTTCGAAGCACAGCGATTGGTTGAAAAGGAGCCGCTTGATCACGCCACGACCTTCCGTCGAACGATACCAAAGATTGGGCGCAACGATCCGTGTCCATGTGGATCAGGAAAGAAATTTAAGCAGTGCTGCGGACGAACTACGCTCCATTGAACTGCTTCAAACCTATCGTCACAAGGCGATCCGTAAGCGAATCATCTTTTCAGAGGGTCAGGTCAATATTTTCAATCTTACCGAAGAATGCGCGCACGGCGGTCGATCGGTACCGAACGCTTCTATGCCCGTCACCTAACGCGCTACTTTATCTGATCCATGCAGTTTCGATGCGGGGCGTATGCATTGCGGGTAGAGCCATTAGAAGGCTTCACATTCGTTATTTTCTGAAATCAGTGTAGCTTTATGGGAGGCGATCTATGACCCATTCTACCGTATTAATTCCGTTGGTATTGTTGCTTGGAGCTACGGTTCCCTGCCTCGCTGAGGAAGGTTCCAAGCAAAACTTCACCTGCACTGCAAAAGCATTTAACGACTGCCTCATGGAAGCGCCATGCAGCGCTTGGAAGCGGTTAGGTCCGAAGGATTACAAGCTAGAAACCAAAATCATCTTCCGAGGTAATCCCGTGGAAGGCGAAACGATTTCGGGCGGTACGATGGGGGATGTCCTCGAAACGAAATGCGGAAAAAAGTAGATTTAGTTGTGTGTAGCGAAGACCTACCACGCCTGGGCAATGATCGCGCTTAGTGATTTGTTGCCTTTGAGGCAATCTTTGCAGGACGCAACGACTGAGTTGCCTAGTCTGCTGGATGAGCAAACTTGCCAGCCTTCAAAAAGGACCTAGTGCACAGGCACTTTTTGCTGACCGCTTTGATGCATCGCGCCGACCTTGACATCGTGCTGCGGAAACTGGTCGCGCAAATATGAGCCTTCTCTCAACGCATCTATGAAACGGCGATGGTGCGATTTTACTCGACCATCGATCCTAACGACGTAGTTGTCGTAGGGTAGGTGACCTGCGATGGCGCTTTTGATGTGAGACCCCCATCCATCGCTGCCGCAACACGGGACGAAGACCGAAATACACGGCAGCGCTCCCGACCTGCCAAGGCTACGCCGATTTTTGTCATAATTTGGATTTATCGGCTGAATTCTCAAGAAAATTGGTCGGTTCGTTGCGCTGATGTAACGGGTAGGTCAGCGTCCCTTACCTCCGTCGGGAGGTATAATCTCTTGAATACACACCTGATCGATAAGGTGTTCGCGCTTCAAATCGGTTAGATGCGCTCGTTTCTCATCATTTGTTAAATGCGCGCCAATGCCGTTTGTCATAACTAATCCACGAGACCGCGATCATTCATGTCCAACCAATAGCCGCGCCGAACAAAAAAACGGGGCTGGTAGCGGGCTTCTAATATACCAAGGTCGCGTCGATAAAAGCGGGGCTTGAACAAAGAGACCGTCTAATCAGACGATTCCTTCAAGCGCTTTTTTTCTGCATTGTCAGCCGTTGTCGTATATGCCGCCCCAATGCTTGTAGCCTGCTTGCCCAACCGATTCAGTTGCGAGTGCATGAATGCCATCTGAATTCGCAGGGCTTCTTCTAAACTACCTGCCGTGCTCAATCTCTTAACGAGTTCCTGGAAAGCAGTAAGGTTCAACAGGCTTTGTTCCTTCCACCTGTCTCCAATCTCAGTTCCGCTTGACGGGAATGCCGAGATAGACTTCTTGAGGAAATCGAAATAGGTATCCATTGCCTGGTGAGTTTGCTCCAAAGCGACTTTTGCACCCTCGCCGAATCCGAAGGGATCGTGTAACTCTTCGCCTCTCGTGTTCTCTTTCGCCATGACTTTCTCCAAAAGGAGAGCTGCCACCGCGCGGTCCATGCGCAGGTAAGTTTTCGAGTTGAGGAGACTTCACTTAGCGCAAAATGTCTATGCATAGCCTTGCTTTGAAGTGACCCATTCTCGGCATTCGCCGACGCTCCGTCCGTTGGGCAATTACTTTCCCTTCCAGATTTGAATTTATTCGCCGTCAGCGCGCAGACAAGTTTCGGGGCGGCAAGAACGCGGGCAGATCGATTATCGCGTCTCCCCGATGTGATGCAGCTTGCGTCCTCCGGGCAGAATAGAGAAAGATAAACCGCCGTCTATTTGCTGTTGGTGGGTCCCTGTGAGGAATCGGCAGCGGCAGCGGGAGCACCTATAACACCGGCTCGAGCGAACGCTTCCATAGCGATTTTCCAAGTCCCGTTCTCGCGCTTCAGTATCCTAAACCAGTTGCCCTGGATGGGCTTGTCTTTGACGGTGACGGAATAGTTTCCGGCGGCCCATACGCCATCGTTGCCACGTAGCTCCATGTTCTTGAGTTCTAGGGTGATGCTAGTGGCGCCAGTGTCGATGATGCCTTGGTAATGCTTCTGTATAGCGTCTCGCCCGGGCTTAAACGCGAACTGAGGGGCGAGCATCACTAACAATCCATCTGATGTGAAGAGCGATGCTATGCCTGCCGCGTCTTTCTTGCCCAGTAACTCGCTTTCTCGCGCACCAAGCGCATTGGCAGCGTTCATCACATCTTGCAAATCTTGCTGCTGGGCAAGAACCGGCAACGAGAAAAAGCCGAGCGTCAGCAAAACGACGGCAAACATTGCGCCCCTCATGTAACCCCCTCGATTGATAAAAAGTTGGCTGGCTTCCCCAGCCAGTCAGTTCGCACCAGATATTTCACATTTGGTGGCGGCATGGAACTTACCTGATGAAATTCAGCTGTAGTCCTAGCAATAAGGCGAATATGCGATGTTGCAGAAATATCACGCGTTGTCGCGCCTTGGCCCAAGCACGTTCAACGATGCGCCTCTGAAAATGAGCGAACTGAGATTGCGAAAATAAAAAAACACGGGACTTGCTCCCAGCGATGGCGCCGTTTCCCGACCGGGTCCACATCGCGGTGTTGCCAACGTGGCACATTGGAACAAAAGTCGCGGAAAGCTCCTTGATATTGGCAAAGGATCGACTTAAACAGCCGTTTGAATTCTCGTCAGAGCGTTCGTACACGCAGCGTCTATGCATATGATCACGGTCTTGAGGTCCCTAGGTGTATTGGAGGACGGCATGGAACATCACGCACAAGCCCTTGTCGCGCTTTCTATCTCCTCAGCGCTTTGCCTAGGAGCCTGGATTTGGGCACGTCGCCGATTGGACCGCTTTCAGGCGCGCGTCGATGGACATGACAGGACGTGACGTAGATCGCGTCTGAAGCGTGCTAGTCACCCGCTTCCTGCTTGTTCCGTGATCAACAGCGAGGTGCGACGAAGGCAGCCAAACGTTTCTTCCTCCCCAACTGAAAATAGCTTCCGTGAACCGGACAGACATCTACCGCCAAGCCATCAAGCGCACGTTCGCGGACCTCTATAGCGTGGCGCGTCACGAAGTAGATGTCAGCTGGAACAAGGACGGCGACAACATCACCGTGCGCTGTGCAGATAAAACATTTACTCACGAAACTATCCATGATGATGACGACGGCGCGCTCGAATTCGTCTCCACCCATGAAGAGCCCATCACCGTCAGATTGACCAAGGACGAACGTCTTCGGCTTGAACAGATGGACCTGAATTGCCTTAACGGTTTCTAAAAACCGGACGATCTGAAAATGAGTACGGGCAAAGTCTACAAGCAAGCAATCAAGCGCGTGTTCGCTAAAAAGTACCACGATCAGCTTATGGCGGTGTACTGGGGACGAGAGGACGACGCGATCCACGTAATTACCACTCTGAGACATTACGTGCACAAAGTCGCCAGCGCGAACGAGGACACCCTTGAGTTCGTCAGTAGCGTTGGTGATCGCATTGTTGTCGCATTGACCGATGAGGAACGTCGCCTGCTTCAACGCGCGGGCTGACGATGCGTATCCTATAAAGCCGTTGCCGCCCCGTGAAACTGCTTATCCTCTCCGACATCCACGGCAATCTGGACGCGCTCCACGCGATCCGCGAATTATACGATGAGTTGTGGGTCCTCGGCGATATCGTGAACTATGGACCGGAGCCGGGAAAAGCCTTGGAAACCGTGAGGGCCACGGCGTCGGTAGTGGTCCAAGGTAACCATGATCACGCCGTTGGGCACTGTGATGATTCTCGGTGGAGTGCGCGTTTCCGCGAGGTCGCCGAGGCAACGCGCCGTTTTACCTCCAGTCAATTGAGCAGTTCCCAAAAGGCATACCTTCGAAGTTTGCCACTCAAGGCGCAGGTTGAGCGTGAAGGGGTACACTTTTATCTGACGCATGCGACGCCCTCCGATCATCACTACGGACGTATTGCGCCAAATTCGGATGATTGGGTAGCGGAGCTGGAGAGGCTCGACGCGGACGTTCTGCTAGTGGGACATAGTCATGTGCCGTTCATTCGGCGGATCGGAGGTAAGGTAATCGTCAATCCGGGCAGCGTGGGACAGCCGCGATCCGGCGACGCCCGCGCGAGTTATGCGGTTTGGGATGACGGCGAATTTATTCTTCGCAAGGCGCACTACCCAGTTGAAACGACAATCGCGAAGCTAAAGTTGCTTGGCTTCAAGGAGACAGTCGAACAGGAACTCGCCACCACCTTACGAACAGGGGGTTCCTAAATCGACCTAGCCGGACGCCAGAATAAACCTTCCCGAGCCTCCGCCAGTTTACCGGAAATGCGAACCATTGGTGCGCATTTGAAATTGCATCATACGACGCATCCTGTTGGGTGATTTTAGTCGCACAGTCCCGCCAAACTTTACCGACCTGAACTCCCAACCAATGCCCCGCTGGGACAGATTAGGCTACGCCGCGTTGCGACGAGACTTATCAAGCTGAGATCGAACGGCGCAGAAATGACTTGCGCCAACTGGAGCCATGACTGAGCCATATCCAGCCAGGTTAGGCGTTCGTGCTCGTTCCGAGTGACGTATGCCATTTGCTGACAGTCAGCGGCATACGACAAATAAAGC
>CAWJRE010000003.1:0-90826 GCA_963845075.1 uncultured Alphaproteobacteria bacterium
GACGCAGAGTAGGGTGCCGTATGGCACGCGGAAGCGAAAGCCGTTGGCGGCGATTGCTGCCAACTCCATGTCGAGCGCGATCGCGCGCGACTGCGACAGGCGTCGGATGATGGCGGGGTCACCGATCTCCCAGTTGCGGTTGTCGACGCTCGCGACCGTTCCGGTTCGCATAACGCGCTTTAGCTCGAAGCCGGCAAGTCCGGTCACCTTTACCGCCGTCGAACTCGAAATGTTCAGTGCCGGCCGATCTGTTTCGCGTGGCAGAGGCGTCCGGCCGTTATGGACATTACTGGATCAAACGCTCGGCAAGCCGGTCTCTGTACCAGCCAAGCATCAGAAATCATTTAAATAATTATGTTAAGTCGCCTATCGGCCCTTGCCTCCTTAGGCGGGGAAGCACGGGGAGGCACGACAAGCGGTCTCGGGGCACTGCAGAGACCAAAAAGGACGAACCGCGCAATCGTCAGATAGTCTTGGCTGGCAACCTTTTGCCCTTGTAGATAACGATCAAGCCTCCTGGCTTCGGTTCGGCGCCCGCTGAATTCAAAACGGCTTCGCAAGCTCGTGTCACGTGAGCAGCCTTCACAGATTTCCAGTTCAGTTTCATGGCCACACTCAAATGTTGCTCGCGGCGTTGCGCATTCGTACTCTCGTTCGTGAGAAAGCTCCACGCCCGCTGCGGCGGATCTCGGCCTGCTTTCTATTCATTTCGCCGTAACGGTGCGTACCGTCGCGAGGGACAATCTGAAGCAATTTCATGGCCAGCCCATAATTCGCCGTCGAATGGTTAGCATCGCACGCACCAGTCAGGAATATCGCACCGAAGTACCCGCACGGCCCCGTCTTTCGTAACTCCGAGGCCGATCTCGTCGGCAAGCGCGGTAATTGTTTGCAGGCGTGCGTCGTGACCGACACCTGTCCGGCTTCTCGGTTCGTTGAGCGCCTCGGGTCGTCGTACCATCCCTACGCCCGCTGAGAGGCCTCGATGCGCTTGGCAAGCGCGATCTCATCCTCGCGGGAGAGCGATGCCGCGTCTTTCTCTCGCGGCTTGTACTTACTTCCGTCAGATGGGCAACGCCGGAGGGATGCTTACGAGCCTTGGAGCGCGGCTTCGGCGAACCGGATGAAGGATCGATCCACGGATCATCCCACCCCGGCGCAGCCCCAGCCCGTCGTGCAAATGCCACGACTGGTGGGTAGGTGGTCGCTGGCGATGCTCGTGCGCCCAGATGTGCACCCCAATCCGGAAATCGGGCTAGTCAGCGTAGGCGAAAATGACGTAAAGCATTGATTTTCTTGGCGCGCCCGAAGAGATTCGAACTCCTGACCCCCAAATTCGTAGTCCGGTGCTCCAGCTTATGTATCCTCCTTAGGCAGTGTAATTGCCGGTTCCGACCTCCCGGAAAATCGTCAGTTAATTTCGTCCCCCTTCTTTGGCTCGCTTACATCCGTTCGGTCGGACTTCGGCCATTGGTCGGGAAGCTGCGGGTGGAATTCAAGCCAAAGCACCCGCGCCACACCCAGCGCATCAATTCCTCTATCGCGCCACCATGCCGTTTCGTCGCGGCAGCGATGCACTTCGCGGTGATGCCCGCGACACAGCGGCACGATGAACTCATCACTCACCTTGCGCGATAAAGCGCGGCTTTGCGCGAAGCGCAAATGGTGCAAATCAGCAGGTGTGCGACCGCAGATCAGGCATGGCTGGGTCGCGACAAATCTAAGGTGATGCTTGTCGCGAATGCGCCGCGGCTCGGGATGGGCAAGTTCGCTCTTGTCAATGGCCTCCGGATCATCTGCAGCAGCTGACCTCAGAACGGTCAAATCTCCATTTGCAGACTGAAATTGCGTCTCATCACGACGGTTGCTTCCGCTGGCGCGGTTTGATTGGTCATTGATCGCAGCCAGCTTAGCCCGAAAAGCTTCCTCCACTTGTCGCGCATCTGCTTCGTGCAACGTGTTTTTGGCGGGAAGTCTGCGGCGCGCCCAAACGGCAGCAGTTTCTTCAGTGTTAAGATCTTCGATGTCACGCAAGAGCTGGTCGCGCAACGTCGCTGAAAGCTTTCTTCGCAGCCCTAAATCGGCCATAAGTGGGGCTGGTTCAGCCTTTGTTTTCGGGGCTGTCCTATGGCTGAGCTGTCCATCGCCGCCATTTGGTCGCGCGCGATGGTAAGAAACTACGTGGGCGCCGCTAGGGTCGACAGGTTCGGCGACGTGGAGGTCAGGAGCATCGAGATCATCTTCACCGGCTATGCCGGCGAGCGCAAAAAGCGCGTACCGCCGCGCATACGTAAGGGCCGCCCCCATGCGCTTGGGGCTTGCCATGTCTTCAAGTGCGCAAACGGGCCAATCCGATGCGATCCATTCGCCGGAAGAATGCGCGAGTACCGTCTTTAGTCTAATGAGACCTGCTGCTTGATCGATGGATGTGGATTGCAGGGTCGCAATTTCATGTTGGCCCAAGGTCTTACGAATAATATTGAGCCCATCCGATAAGGGGGCATAGCGGAAGATCTGCTCGGTCGCACCTCGGCCTTCCGGTTGAATGGTGGCCACCATCGACTTCTCGGGATTAATGAGCTCGACTTGGGCGCGCGCAAGGGCGGCCGCCAGGCTGCCAATTAAATCGCTAGACTGCTGCATGGCCATCCTCAGCATTAACAAGGTCAAGGGTGATGGCCCCCGATTTCGCGCGCTTGGCCCGCACCCCATGGCCAATCGCTTGCTGCGCATCTTCTGGCACAAGCCCTTTCAATTCCGCCTTGGCGCGCTCGTGTTCAAGAAATGCGGGGTGAGTTCGGCTAAAGGAGTCGGCGAATTTTGCCCAGGCGTTCGACGTGCTCATATCCACGATGCGGACCGCCGCAATGCGCGGTTTCGAAGGCCCGATACCGAAGAGGGCAGGTGGATCGCCGCTCTCCACGCAGCGCCAGAACTTCCGCTCAGCAGTGACGATGAGATGCTGGTAAAGGGGATCCGCTGGGACCTCAATCGCGACCCACTTGCCGCCACCGGTAATGACTGAAAGTACCGCAATTCTTCCAGTGACGACCCAGAGGTTGTGTTGCAGCTGCGGTGCATACTTTGCGACCGCAGCTTCTTCGGAGAACGACCAAGGCAGCATAAACTTGGCCTCGAAGACGGCTTCGCTTCTCTCCACACGTCCATCAAGGGTAGCGGCCATCCAACGAAGCATCGGGTGTCGTATTCGCCGCTGGACGTCCGTAATCGTCTGGCCTGTATTGGCTTCGTACCAGCGCCGATTAAGATCCTCGGTCGCGGCCCCAAGCTGGACAATCAGGTTGCTGGACAAGTCCTGTGGCTCGATCTCGCCGCGCTTTTCCCGCCAAAGCCGGAGCAGCGCGTCTTCGCATTGCCCATGATAATGCGCGCATCAGATCCGCCCACGAAGAACCGCCGTTCCACGCGCGCCGCTCTCTCTAACATACTCCGACCCTCCAGAAAATTTGAAATCGACAGATACGTATAAAAACAATCGTTAAAAAATCAATCGAAAACCAATCGATTTGACGTAAATCAGGAGGTCTGATTTTCAGGGTTCCGATGATCACACCGTCGCAATGTAGAGCGGCTCGGGGTCTCCTCGATTGGACGCAGGAGGAACTAGCAGAGGCCGCGCACATCGGAATCGCAACCGTCCGTCAGTTTGAGCGGGGGCATGCGGATAGTCGCCAAGCAACTCTTGCTGTATTGCGACGAGCGTTCGAAGACGCGGGCGTCGAATTCATCGAGGAGAACGGTGGTGGTCTCGGTGTGCGACATCGAAAGCGGCAAGCGAGGACGAGAAAGAGCCGCACCTGAACTGTAAGTAAACTCGGGAAGAAAATGCCATTTTTCCCCGGATTGCTAGAAAGAGCGTATGCAGCCGCACTGCTCTTTGGCCGCCAATGAGGCCGGCCCAGATCCGGAGGACAGTGTCGCTGTTCCGTCCGACCGCAACGACGAGGCCCGATCCACTGCCAAAAGCCACTCGCCGGCTAGCTGTTAGTTAGTCGTCCGAAGTTGTCGAGTTTCGGACGCATGTAAGATCGGCTGCTGCTTCCTGGGAGCACATTAGAGAGCAAGTAGGTTAGTGTGGCCGCGACCGTTGAGGGGAGTATCTGGAATTTCGTGCGCGAGGCCTTTTTTGTCATTGGCAGACAAACCGCCTTCCCCTTGCCGATGTACTCCATTTCCGGCGGGTGCAGGGAGTAGACCTTGCGCGCCAACCGAAGCATGCGCAGGTTTACGACCTATCACGCGGTCGTCCACCTCGATCGAGTAAGAACCAATCTGGGCACTCGCCCGCACGCAGCCGGGATTACTGATGAAGCCCGCCACGGCGGACCATGGCCACGACTGCCAAGGTACGGCACCATCGCGCTATTGTTCTCGACGGCACCGTCATAGGTCACAACACAAGGGCCCTGATCAGCCCCAGCCGATGGGCCGTCCAAGCAATCCTTGCGATGGTGCGGCTTGGCTCGTCCGGCGTCCCCTGGGGACCTTTCACCCACGTCGGCCATCTTGGCTCAACCCGTGAAGGTTTTTTCGCGGCGGCAGTCCAACGTGGCGTGCTGTGCTCCGTCGAAGCTCTCAACTGTCTCGCGGCGCAAGTGTCGTGAAACCTCGAACCCTGATATGCGCATCGCCCAGGGCTGTAAAAATCTTTGCGCGAAATGCGTCGTTCTCTGGGTCCGGCCTGCATTTTTGCAATTTCTCGGGCGATTAAAGGCGGGAGCAGAGAAAAGCCATATATCTCAGATATTTAGACTAGCGATAGCCCACTTTTCTTCACTAATCTGGCCCGTTGTGTTCCCGTTAGTTTTTCGGAAAGATTTGTGCCGTGTCAGCAGGACCCGCGGATGTTCTCGGAGCGAAGCATTGATGCTTCCGATCGTGACGCTCGATCCATCCGAAACGCTGCCGGCGGACGGCTGTGCCGGCACACTCGCGGGCCGGGTCTGGCGTCCGGACGTCGAGGGGCCTTCGGTCGTCGCAATCCGCGCCGACGGTGTCTTCGATGTGACGAAAAGCTTCCCGACCATGCGCGATCTGTGCGAGACGCGCGACCCGGCCGCGAGCCTGAAGGCCACGGCCGGCGAGCGCATCGGCACGCTTGCGAACATTCTCACCAATACGCCACCCGAACAGCGCGACCCGGCGAAGCCATGGCTGCTCGCGCCTGTCGATCTTCAGGCGATCAAAGCGGCGGGCGTCACATTCGCCATCTCGATGATCGAACGGGTGATCGAAGAGCGCGCACGCGGCAATCCGCAGGCGGCGGACGGCATTCGCCAGGACATTCTGCGC
Source organism: uncultured Alphaproteobacteria bacterium (assembly GCA_963845075.1). Taxonomy (GTDB): domain Bacteria; phylum Pseudomonadota; class Alphaproteobacteria; order Rhizobiales; family Xanthobacteraceae; genus BOG-931. Next base: position 5,314 of record CAWJRE010000003.1, read on the forward strand.
ATTGCCGGGATCGGCGATCTGAAGCATTTGCGGCCTGGCTCCAAGGAGGCAGCCACCCTCAAGGAAGCGCTGATCGCGCAAGATATGTGGAGCCAGTATCTCGAGGTCGGCATCGGGCCGGATGCGGAGATTTTCTCGAAGGCGCAGCCGATGGCCGCCGTCGGCACCGGTATGGATGCGGGGCTTCACCCGATGTCGACCTGGAACAACCCGGAGCCGGAAGTGGTGCTCGCGGTCGCCTCCGACGGCCGCATCGTCGGCGCTACCTTGGGTAACGACGTCAACCTGCGCGACGTCGAAGGCCGTTCGGCGCTGTTATTGTCCAAGGCCAAAGACAACAATGCGAGCTGCGCTATCGGGCCATTTCTGCGCTTCTTCGATGCGACCTTCTCGCTCGATGCGGTGTGCGAGACGACTGTCAGCCTCAGCGTCGTCGGGCCGGACGGCTTTCGCCTCGACGACGCGTCCTACATGAATAGGATCAGCCGCGACCCGCGTGATCTCGTCGCCCAGATGGTCGGCCCGTATCATCAATACCCCGATGGGGCCGTGCTCTTTCTCGGCACCCTGTTTGCGCCGACCAAGGACCGCGATGGGTCGGGTCAAGGCTTCACCCACAAGGTCGGCGATATCGTCACCGTCGCCGCCGCCGAGCTAGGCAGCCTCGTCAACCGCATGCGATATTGCCAGGATTGCGCGCCTTGGCGCTTTGGAACGGGCCATCTTGCACGCAATCTGGCGCGCAGGGGCCTGCTCGCCTGAAAGGTGCCGCCGCCGGCTACGCCGGCCGCCGGGCCCTGAAGCTCGGCCGAGACTGGGGCCCCCCGATTGTTGGGAAGGCCGCGCATTTGATGCGAGCGCGCAGGAGTTGCTCTATACTCACCACATACCCGATGGGGTGAAGTGCCAGCCGTCCGACGCATGAAGGATGACGGCAATGCCGGTGACCTACGAGGCTTGGCTCGTGCTGCTCTCGATCGTGATGGCGATCCAGGGCGCCTACGTGGCCTTAAGCCTCTCCTTGCAAATTGCGGGCGCGACGGGGACGCGGCGGCGTCTTCTGCTCGCCGGTGCCACCGTTTCGTTCGCTGTGGCGATCTGGACCATGCATTTTGTCGGCATGCTCGCCGTGCGGCTGCCGTTTCAGGTGGATTACCTGGTGCTGCCGACATTGCTGTCGTTTTTGGTGTGCGCGATCGTGGTCGGCGGGGCTGTGTATGCAACCAGTTCCGGGCCGCTCACGCTGCTGCGCCTGACATTGTCGTCCTGCCTGATGGGCGGCGGCATCTTCGCCATGCACTATCTCGGCATGAGCGCGCTCGATGCGAGCACACATATGATCCACAATCCCATCTACGTTGCCGCCAGCATGGCGATCGCCATTGCCGCGTCCGGACTAGCGCTTTGGCTGGCGACCGGCCGGGCATGGCGAGCGCCGCTCATCCTCTCGGCGGCGGCGTTCGGTATGGCCATTTCAGGCATGCACTACACGGCCATGACCGGCGTGACGCTTTACCCCTTTGTCACTGCGGCGTCGGCTGCGCCCGCGCTTTCGACGGATCTCCTCGCCATTGTTGTCGCAGTGGTTGCGTTCTGTGTTTCCGGTATATTCTTCTTGTTGCTGCTGCCGGATTCCGCTCGCGTCGAGCCGCAAGGGCTCGCGGTGGCGACCGCAGGGCCGGCGGCGCAAGCAGGAGATGGCGCAGTCGCGGCACTGCCGGCGGCGGGATCGGAGACTGCGGCAAGCGTCGAGCTCGGCCGCGGCGGCTATGGACCGCTCGGCGGCGCCGGCTCACCGCGGCGCTTTGCCCGGCATCTGCCGATCGAGCGCGACGGCAAAACGCACTTTCTTGCCGTCGAGCAGGTAGTCGCCGTCCACGCCAACGCGCACTACACCTACATCTTCGACGGCAACGACAAACTGTTTTGCCCGCTCGCTATCGGTGATGTCGAATCGCGGCTCGACGACCGGCATTTTGTCCGCGTTCATCGCAGCCACATCGTCAATATCACTCGGGTCGTCGGCTACCGGCGCTCGGGCGACAACGAGTTGGTCGAAATGGCCGGCGCTACGCCGAGCCTCGTGCCGGTCAGCCGCAGCCGTATCGGTTCGCTGAAATCGCGCGTCGCGAGTTTGAGCGGTCACGATCCGGCTTTGATGCGGAAGCGGCAACGTTTCGCGGTGCAATAGAATCGCGTCGCAGTCCGGCGATTGCGTCAGCCATGTTGACGCAATTCGTGCAAGCGCCCCGCAATTCATGCATGCGAACCCGCCTTTGGTGCATTCATCGGCACCTAGTGCAGCGATGATTGCTGCTGCGGCGCACAACTCGCCAGAATTCGAAACCTTAAAAGGTATTGCGCGACGGCCCGCGACCTCGGTGACGACCCTGGCCCGCCCGGACCGCCGCCAGGGAGGATGCCCAATGATACCAGGCGCTTTCGCCTATCATCGCCCTACATCCATCAAAGATGCTGTTGGTCTGTTGGCACAATTCGGCGACGATGGCCGTGCGCTCGCCGGCGGCCACAGCCTCATCCCGATGATGAAGCTGCGTCTCGCAACCCCGGCGAACCTCGTCGATCTTGCGGGAATAGCCGAGCTCAAGGGGGTGCGCACCGAAGGCGACGAGGTCGTCGTCGGCGCCATGACGACCCAGCACGACTTGATCGCATCTGATCTTCTCAGCGAGAAAATCCCGATTCTGCGCGAGACATCCGAGCTGATCGCCGACCCTCAAGTGCGCTATCTCGGAACGCTCGGCGGCAATGTCGCCAACGGCGATCCCGGCAACGATATGCCGGCGGTGATGGTGTGCTTGAACGCGACCTACCAGGTCACGGGCAATAAGGGTGAACGCCGGATTCCTGCTCGTCAGTTCTACCAGGGAGCCTATTTCACCGCTCTCGAGCCCGGCGATGTGCTCACGGCGGTACGCATCCCGGTCCCGGCCGTCGGACACGGCTACGCTTACGAAAAGCTCAAGCGCAAGGTCGGCGACTATGCGACCGCAGCCGCCGCCGTCGTGCTCACGCTCAACGGCGGCAAAGTCGCAAGCTGCTCGATCGGGCTGACCAATGTCGGCGAAACCCCGTTATGGGCGCAGGAAGCTGCCACGATCCTGCTCGGCTCTACGCTCGATGCGGCGACGGTGAAACGGGCGGTTGCCGCCGCCGAGGCGATCACGGCGCCGGCGAGCGATGCGCGTGGTCCCGCGCTTTACCGCACCAAGATGGCCGGCGTGATGCTCGCGCGCGCGCTCGCGCGCGCCAAGAGCCGCGCTCGCGGCTGACGAACAAGGAGACAACGCGATGGCCAAATCCCACATCACGCTGACGGTGAACGGCAAGACCATCGAAGCCTTGGTCGAGCCGCGCACGCTTCTCATCCATTTCCTGCGCGACCAGCAGAACATCACCGGGCCACATATCGGCTGCGAGACCAGCCATTGCGGCGCCTGCACGGTCGACCTCGACGGCAAGTCGGTGAAGTCCTGCACCGTGTTCGCCGTGCAGGCCAACGGCGCCGATGTCCGCACCATCGAAGGCATGGCGAATCCGGACGGCACGCTGCATGCGCTGCAGGAAGGTTTCCGCGAGATGCATGGGCTGCAATGCGGCTTCTGCACGCCGGGCATGATCATGCGGGCCTATCGTCTGTTGCAGGAGAACAAGAACCCGACCGAGCAGGAAATCCGCTACGGCATTTCCGGTAATCTCTGCCGCTGCACCGGTTATCAGAACATCGTCAAGGCCATTCAATTCGCCGCCGCGAAACTCAATGGCGTGGCTTTCCAGGAGGCCGCAGAATGAACGCTCAGACCCCCACCTCCGCTGAACGCGCCGAAAAACTCGAAGGCATGGGTTGCCGGAGAAAGCGCGTCGAGGATATCCGCTTCGTCCAGGGCAAAGGCAACTACGTCGACGATCTGAAGCTGCCGGGCATGCTCTACGGCGATTTCAATCGCTCGCCGCATGCGCACGCCCGTATCAAGAAGATCGATACCAGCAAAGCCGCCGCCGTCCCCGGCGTCATCGCGGTGCTCACCGCCGAAACGCTGAAAACCGTCAATCTCGCCTGGATGCCGACGCTGGCGGGCGACGTCCAGATGGTGCTCGCCGACGGCAAGGTGCTGTTCCAGAATCAGGAAGTGGCGTTCGTGATCGCCGAGGATCGCTATGTCGCGGCCGATGCCGCCGATCTGGTGGAAGTCGAATACGAGCCGCTGCCGGTCAATGTCGATCCGCTCAAGGCGATGACGGCGGATGCGCCGATGATTCGCGAAGATCTGAAGGATAAGACCGACGGCGCCCACGGCAAGCGCAAGCACTATAACCACATCTTCTCCTGGCAATCGGGCGACAAGGCCGCGACTGACGCCGCGTTCGACAAAGCCGAGGTCAAGATCAAGGAGATGATCGTTTATCCGCGCGTACATCCTTGCCCGCTCGAGACCTGCCAGTGCGTCGCCTCCTTCGACAAGATCAAAGGCGAGCTGACGCTTTGGGGCACGTTCCAGGCGCCGCACGTCATTCGCACGGTCGGCTCGCTGATCTCGAAAATCCCCGAGCACAAGATCCATGTCATCGCGCCGGATATCGGCGGCGGTTTCGGCAACAAGGTCGGCGCCTATCCCGGCTATATCTGTTCGATCGTCGCTTCGATCGTCACCGGCCGGCCGGTGAAATGGACCGAGGATCGCATCGAGAATCTCTCCACCACCGCGTTCGCGCGCGACTTCTATATGGAGACCGAGATAGCCGCCACGCGCGACGGCAAGGTCACGGGGCTGCGCTGTTACACCATCGCCGACCATGGCGCCTTCGACGCCTGCGCCAACGCCACCAAATGGCCGGCGGGACTCTTCAGCATCATCAGCGGCTCGTACGATTTCCCGACGGCGCATGTGCTGGTCGACGGCGTCTATACCAACAAGGCGCCGGGCGGCGTCGCTTACCGTTGCTCGTTCCGCGTCACCGAGGCGGCTTACGCGATCGAGCGCGCCATGGACATCATGGCGCAGAAGCTCGGCATGGATCCGGCCGAATTCCGCGTGAAGAATCTGATCCGTCGCGAGCAATTCCCCTACACGTCCGCCTTCGGCTGGCAATACGATTCCGGCGATTATCACACCGCTATGAACAAGGCGCTGGAGTCCGTCGACTACAAAAAGCTGCGCCAGGAGCAGAAAGCAAAGCGCGAAGCCTTCAGGCGCGGCGAGACCCGCGACTTGATGGGTATCGGGGTCGCGTTCTTCACCGAGATTGTCGGTGCCGGCCCGTCGCGCGCTTGCGACATTCTCGGCATCGCCATGTTCGACTCGGCTGAAATCCGCATCCATCCGACCGGCAGCGGCATTTGCCGGCTCGGCACCAAGTCGCAGGGTCAGGGTCACGAGACGACGTACGCGCAGATCATCGCCACCGAGCTCGGGCTCCCGGCCGACAACATCATGGTGGAGGAGGGCAACACCGACACGGCGCCCTACGGCCTTGGCACCTACGGCTCGCGCTCGACACCGGTGTCCGGCGCTGCAACCGCAATGGCCTGCCGCAAGATCAAGGCCAAGGCGCAGATGATCGCCGCCTACATGCTCGAAGTGCACGACGACGATCTTGAATGGGATGTCGATCGCTTCCGGGTGCGGGGCAATCCGGAGCGCTTCAAGACCATGACCGAGCTCGCCTGGGCGGCTTATCACGAAGTGCCGCCGGGCATGGAACCGGGCCTGGAAGCGATCAACTATTACGATCCGCCGAACTTCACCTATCCGTTCGGCGCCTACATCTGCGTCGTCGATGTCGACGTCGATACCGGACAGACCAAGGTGCGTCGCTTCTACGCGCTCGACGATTGCGGCACCCGCATCAATCCGATGATCATCGAGGGCCAGATCCACGGCGGCCTGACCGAGGCCTTCGGCATCGCGATGGGCCAGGAGATCCACTACGACGAGCAAGGCAACGTCACCACCGCCTCGTTCATGGATTATTTCCTGCCGACTGCGGTCGAGACGCCGCACTGGGAAACCGACTGGACCACGACGCCGTCGCCGCACCATCCGATCGGCGCCAAGGGCGTCGGCGAAAGCCCGAATGTCGGCGGCGTGCCGTGTTTCTCCAATGCGGTTAACGACGCCTTCGCGTTCCTCGGCTCGACCCATATCCAGATGCCGCACGACCACTGGCGGACCTGGACAGCCGCGGAAAAGCTCGGGCTGCATGGGTGAGCGCTGTCATTCCGGGGCGCGGGCCAACGGGTCTGGCCCGAAGTGGCCGGCCCGATGACAAGCCCGCCCGCGAGCCCGGAATCCATAACCACCGCCCGCTTCTTGGTGGCACGAGCGGCGCAAAATTCTTATGTCCGTGACTGTGGATTCCTGGCTCGCTGCTGCGCAGCGCCCCGGAATGACGTGATGTCATGACCCTCGCACGCGAAGAGATCGCCGATAAGCTCGCCGCCGTCGGCTATATCGCCGACCGCGACATCGCCACCGCCTTGTGGCTGATGGAGTTCCTCAAGCGTCCGTTGCTGCTCGAAGGCGAGGCTGGCGTCGGCAAGACCGAAGTCGCCAAGGCGCTCGCCGCTGTGCACGAAGCCGAACTGATCCGCCTGCAATGCTACGAGGGTCTCGATCAGAACGCCGCGCTTTATGAATGGAACTATCAGCGCCAGCTCCTCGCCATCAAAACCCGCGAGGGGATTGGCGAGAATGCCGACGATATCGAGGAGCATATCTTCTCGGAGAAATATCTGCTGGAGCGGCCGCTGCTTGCCGCCATCCGCCGCCAGACGCCGCCGGTGCTCCTGATCGACGAAGTCGATCGCGCCGACGAAGAATTCGAGGCCTTTCTGCTCGAGCTTCTTTCCGACTTTCAGGTGAGCATCCCGGAGCTCGGTACGATTAAGGCAATCGCGATCCCGCGGGTCGTGCTGACCTCCAACGGCACGCGTGAATTGTCCGATGCGCTGCGTCGGCGCTGTCTTTATCACTACATCGATTTCCCCGACGTCGACCGCGAAACAAAGATCATCCTCACGCGCACGTCCGGCATCGACACCTCGCTGGCATTGCAGATCGCCCGCATGGTCGCCGCCGTGCGCCGGGAGGATTTGCGCAAAGTGCCGGGCGTGGCGGAGACGCTCGATTGGGCGGCGACTCTCGCCGGTCTCGACGTCCACGATCTGCGGCAAGAGCCCGAAGCGGTCTTCGAGACGATGATGTGTTTGCTCAAGACCCAGGAAGATCGTGCGCGGCTCACCCGTGAGGTGAGCGAGCGCTTGCTGGGCAAGGTGGCGTGATGAGTGCTGATGCTCATCGTTCCACTCATTCCCGCGAAAGCGGGAATCCAGCACCGGGTCCCCGCCTTCGCGGGGACGAGCGGGAAGATTCCCTGGCCACGCCTATGCGGCGCCGGCTCGCCGGTTTCGCGCGCACGCTCCGCTCCAACGGCTTCCGCGTCGGCCTTGCGGAAACGAGCGACGCGCTCTCCGTGCTCGCATCACCCGCGGCACTGCGGCCCACGTCGCTGAAACCGGCGCTGCGCGCGCTGTTCTGCGCGACCCATTCCGACTGGGAGCGCTTCGACGAAATCTTCGACGCGTATTGGCGCGGGGAAGGCATGCGGCAACGGCAGATTTTGTCCGGCGCCCCCGGCGCAAGCCGAGCGCCGGCGCGCCGGCTTGCGCAGGCGCATGTCCCGCAAGAAGCGCTCGGCCTTCCAGATCGTATCGAACGGCGGAGCGACGAGGGCGCCGAGCATACCGCCGATGGACGCGGCCGCCGCGAAGGCGCGTCGCGCACCGAAGTCTTGTCGGTCACCGACCTGCGCCACATCGCCGACCCGGACGATGTCGCGGCCACGCACGCGCTTGCGGCGCGGCTTGCCCGCACTATGCGTGCGCGGCTTGTTCGCCGCGAGCAGGTCAGGCGCCGGGGCCGCCGCCTGGATTTAAGGTGCACCATTCACCGCAATGTCTCGCACGGCGGGACCCTGATCGATCTCGCCTGGCGCCGCCGCAAGATCAAGCCGCTGCGGCTTGTGGTGCTGCTCGATGCCTCCGGCTCGATGAGCCTCTACACCGCCTTCTTCGTCCGCTTTTTGCATGGTGTGGTCGACAGCTTCCGCGAGGCCGAAGCGTTCGTCTTTCACACCCGCTTGGCGCATGTCTCGCCGTCGCTCCGCGACCGCGACGTGACGCGCGCGGTCGATAAACTGGCCTTGATGGCGCAAGGCATCGGTGGCGGCACGCGCATTGGCGAGAGCCTCGCCACGTTCAACCGCTGGCATGCGCGGCGGGTGATCAACTCGCGCACCGCGGTGATGATCGTCTCCGATGGCTATGACACCGGCGAGCCGGCGCGGCTTGCTGGAGAGATGCGGCGGCTGCGCCGCCGTTGCCGCAGGATCATTTGGCTCAATCCGCTGATCGGCTGGCGCGATTATTCTCCGCAAGCGCGCGGCATGCAGGCGGCGCTGCCTTATGTCGATCTGTTCGCGCCGGCGCACAATCTTGAAAGCTTGGCGGCGCTCGAACCTTATCTGGCGAGGATTTGATCCGTGGAGCCCGGCTCCGACATTCTCGACATCATCTCGACGCGCAAAGCGGCCGGTGAACCATTTGCACTCGCAACCGTAGTGCGGACAGTGGCCGCGACCGCTGCGAAAGCCGGCGCCAAGGCCGTGATCCTGCCGGACGGCACCATCTCCGAAGGCTGGATCGGCGGCGGCTGCGCGCGTGCTGCCGTGCTCAAAGCCGCCAAGGATGCGCTCGCCGATGGCCGCTCGCGGCTCGTATCGGTGCAGCCGCCCGATCTTCTCGCCGAGCAAGGCGTCGAGCCCGGCGACGAGCAGCAGGGCATCCGCTTCGCCAAGAATATGTGTCCCAGCCAAGGCACGATGGATATCTTCATCGAGCCCGTGCTGCCGCGCCCGCAGGTGATTGTCTGCGGCTCAAGCCCGGTGGCCGTGGCGGTCGCCGACCTGGCAGGGCGGAGCGGGTTTGCAGTGACGATTTGTGCGCCGGCGGCCGATCAAGCGGCCTTCGCGCACGCGGATCGCCGTGTCGAAGGCTACGCGTTGCCGGTGGCGGAGGCGGGTGCGCGCTACGTGGTCGTGTCGACCCAAGGGCGCGGTGATGAAGCAGCCTTGCTGGCCGCACTCGCCATCGATTCGGCCTATGTGGCGTTCGTCGGTAGCCGCAAGAAAGCCGATGCGCTGAAAGCGGCGCTGTCGCAGCGGGGCGTTCCCGCCGAACGCCTGGCGAAGCTCAAGGCGCCGGCCGGCCTCGATCTCGGCGCCATCACGCCCGACGAGATCGCGATCTCTATCCTTGCAGAAATTGTCGCGGCGCGTCGCCAGTCGATGCGCGGCTGAGCGGATGTGCTGCTCAGCGGCACCATCCATCATCGGCGCAAATAGGGCTCGCCAAGCGCGCGCGGCGCTGTTTGCCGTCCGGCCAGTCCACCGACCGCGAGCAACGCCAGCAGGTAAGGCAACATGATAAGAAGCGCGTTCGGGACGTCGACCCCGAGCGTCGGGAGCTGAAACTGCAAGGCCGTCGCCGCGCCAAATAACAAACACGCCAGGATCGTGCCGCTGAGCGTCCATTTTCCGAAAATAACGGCCGCGATGGCGAGATAGCCGGCGCCCCGAGTCATGCCCTCGGTGAAGGTGTGGATATCGCCGATCGACAGGAACGCACCCGCGAGCGCCGACATGAATCCTGCGAACATGACGCCAAGATAGCGAACCCAAGTGACGGAAATTCCCGATTTGTCGACGGCTCGTGGCTCGGCGCCAGCGGCATGGATGACGATGCCGATCGAGGTGTAACGCAGCACCAGCGCAGTCAGCACGATGATCGCGATCCCGGCATACAGAAGCCACACCTGTTGAAATACGGCTTCGCCGAAGGCCGGAATGTCGCCCAGAAGCGGTGGGCTCCATTTCTCCAAGCCGGGGATTTGCTCGCGCGAGCGCGCGCCAAAAATTTCCCGGTAGGCCAGCGTGGTGGCGCCCAGCACCAGGATGTTGATGCCGATGCCGGTGACGATCTGATTGGCCCGCAGCGTATTGCTGAGAAACGCTTGCAGCAGCGCCACCGGCAACACTGCGACGATGCAGATCAACAAGGCGAGCACCGGGCTGCCGGTCGCCCAGGCGCCGACGGCGGCGGCAAAGGCGCCGGTCAGCATCATGCCCTCGATGCTCATGTTGAGAACACCGGCGCGCTCGCTGACCAGTTCGCCGGTGCCGGCAAGAAGGAGGGGCACCGCAAGGCGCAGCGACGAACCGACGAAGACCGCGAACAGTTCCCAGGTCATGCGCGCCGCCCCATGAAATAGGCGGCGCCCGCCAGCGTCACCACGATGAGGCCCTGGATCACCATCACCAGCGCCGTCGGCACGCCGGCCACCATCTCCATGTTGATGCCGCCGGAACGAAGAAAGCCGAACAGCAAAGCAGCGGCGATGACGCCGACCACCGAGCCGCGCGCCAACAAGCCGGCGACGAGGCCGTCAAAGCCGTAGCCGGAGGAGAAGCCGTCCTTCAGGACATATTGCTCGCCGAGCAGCATGAAGCCGCCGGCAAGGCCGCCGAGCGCGCCCGCCGTGGCAAGCGAAATCATCACCATGCGCGCATAGGAAATGCCGGCGCGGCTGGCGGCGACCGGGTTGAAGCCGACGGCGCGCAATTGCAGTCCGAATAGTGTCTTCGCCAGCACGATCCCGGCTATGATCGCGATCACGACCGTGATCGGCAGACCGATATGCAGCGGAAAGGAAAAGTCGCCGGTCAATAGCGGCAGCTTGCTCGCTTCGGGGATCTCCAGCGATTCAGGCAATGTCGCCGAGCTTGTCATCGGCTTGCGCAGCAATTGCGGCGACTGAACGCACCAATACAGCAGCCAAACCGCGATGAAAGACAACAGCAGCGTGCTGATGACTTCATTGGTGCCGGCCTTGATCTTGAGGATGCCGGCGATTGATCCCCACAGCATCCCGGCGAGTACCGCGGCGAGCAGCGGAAGGATAAATGCCAAACCGGCCGGCAAGCCATCGACATGGCCGTAGAGAGCGACCGCGGTGGCAGCGATGCCGCCCACCGCGATCTGGCCCTCGCCGCCGACATTGACCAGGTTGGCGCGGTTGGCGATGACAAAGCCGATGCCCACCAGCGCAAATGCGATGCTGCGATTGACCGAGGCCGCGATGGCGTAGGGCGTGCCGAGCGTCCCGTCGATGAAGGCTGCGATCGCCTCCGATACCGAAACGCCCAGAGCAAAGATCAGCACCAGGCCGACCAGAGCGGCCGCCAGCACAGCCGCCACGGAAATCACGATCGAAGGGCGGAGCACCCCGCGTAGGCTCTTCGTCACGCTCGTGCTAAGAGCCGCATCGGTCATTGCGCGTGCCCCGCCATCATTGCACCGATGCGCTCGCGTTCGCTTGCTTCGGCGGCGCAGTTGCCCATGATGCGTCCGCGATAGAGCACGACGATGCGATCTGCCACGGCGATCAATTCGTCGAGTTCGGATGAGATCAACAGCACCGCGGCGCCATGCGCGCAAGCGGTGCGGATATGGCCATACACGGCTGCGACCGCACCGACATCGAGGCCGCGCGTCGGCTGCGCGGCCAAAAGGAACGAAAGATTTGGCAGCGTGATCTCGCGCGCCAACACGGCCTTTTGTTGATTGCCGCCGGACAGCGCGGAAAACGCCACCTCGGGACTAGCGGCGCGCACATCGAAGCGCGCCATCAGCGCCAGCGCCGCCTGGATCAGTTCTTTGCGCCGCAGAAACCCGAATGAGGTGAAACCCTCGAGCCGGTTGAGAAACATATTCTCGGCAACGCTCATCTCGAGCACGCAGCCAACGCTGTGCCTGTCCTCCGGCACCACGCCGATGCCCGCTGCGGTAAGTTCCTTCGGGCTCAAATCCGTGGTTTCGACGTTTGCGAGATACACATGGCCGCCGCTCGGCTTCGCCATGCCCGAGATCACAGCGGCAAGCTCGCTTTGCCCATTTCCTTCGACGCCGGCAACGCCGACGATTTCGCCCGGCCCGATCGATAAGGTGAAATTGTCGAGCCGGGTGACGCCTTGCCCGTCGACCACTGTCAGCCCGTCGATTTGTACGGCTTCTTGCGCCGGCGTTTCGGCACTAGGCGCCTGCTTGGCACGACCGGTGCCGGTGTTTTCCATGCCGAGCATGGACGCCGCGGTTTTATCCAATGACTTCAGATCGCCCTGGATCATCGCGCGCACAAGCGCGTCGATTTCCTCGGCCGGATGATCGGAACGCGCGACCACGCGGCCGCCGCGCAAGACCGTCACGCGATCCGCTGCCTTCTTGATCTCGGCGAGCTTATGCGTGACCAACACCACGGCACAGCCGTTTTCGGCGACGCGCCGGCAAACGTCCAAGAGTGCGCCGATCTCATCCGGCAGCAACACCGCCGTCGGCTCGTCGAGCAGAAACAGCCGTGGCTCGCGGATCAGGCATTTGACGATCTCGACCCGCTGCCGCTCGCCGACCGAAAGATCGTCGATCTTGGCATCGGGTCGAGCGCGAAGCCGTAGTCGTCGGCGAGGCGCTCGAGCCGCTGTGACCATGCACGCGTATTCACAAGCCCGCGTTGCTGACCGAGGATGACGTTGTCGACCACAGTCATATCGTGCACCAGACTGAAATGCTGGTGCACCATGGCGATGCCGCTGGTGAGAGCATCCGCTGGGCTGGCCGGGTGATACGACCGCCCGTCGAAGCGCATGGTGCCCTGATCCGGGAGATGCACGCCGAAGATCAGATTGCACAAGGTCGATTTGCCGGCGCCGTTCTCGCCGAGAATGCAATGCACCTCGCCCGGCACAATGTCGAGCGAGGCGTCCGAAAGCGCCAGCAAAGAACCGAACCGCTTGGTAACGCCTTGCAGCGCCAACAGCGGCTCGGTGGACTTTTGCGCGGGAGCCTTCACGGCGGCCACACAGTCAAGCGGAGGGGGCTCGGCTTAGCCTTTGAGGACCTTGATTTTGCCGGACAGGATGTCCTTCTTGATCGCGTCGAGCTTGGCTTTCTGCTCCGGCGTGCCGCCGCAGACGATCATGTCGGAAGCTTGCGGCCCCATTTGCAGGCCGAATTCCTTGTAGCCCGGCTTCCAGCTTCCCGAGACTGCCTGATCGATGGCGTATTCGACCTGGAAGCCGACGCCGGTGATCGAATAAGCGACGTAAAGCGGATCGCTGCCGCAACGATCGGTGTAGCTGCCGATGATGTGCGTGCCTTTGTCCTTCGCCGCCTGCTCCATGCCGCGCAGGCCGAGATTGAGAATGTGATAGTGGACGTCGGCGCCCTGGGCGATCGCCGCGAGAGTCGCTTCTTTCGACTTCGCCACGTCGTCGAAGTCGCCGGTATAGTTCTCGAAATATTTGATGTTGGCGTTGATGTATTTGGCGCCGTTGCCGAACTCCTTGCCGGCATTGACGATCGAGGGAATTTCGAGCCCGCCGACATAGCTCACCGCGCCGTTCTTCGACAGCATGGCGGCCGCGGCACCGGCGACGAAGGCGATTTCGGCCTGTTTCACGTCATAGCCGGCCACGTTCGGCAGCGACTCGCCTTCATTGCCGCCGACGATCGAGAATTTCACTTTGGGGAAGCGCTTGGCGATCTTGTAGACAGCCGCTTGGGTTTGGCCGCCGACCCCGATCACGAGATCGTTTTTGCGAGGCGAGGTTGGTGAGCGCCTGGTCCATGTCGGCATAATTGATGTTCTCGATCATCTGGACCTTGATCTTGTCGCCGTATTTCTTCTGCGCGGCGATCGAGGCCGTCATAGCCGGATTCCATCCAGCCTTTGTCCGATTTCGAGCCCGGAATGAGGATGCCGACCTTGAGCGGATCCGCGGCGCGCACGCCGTGCGGAATAGCGAGGGTTACGGCGAGCGCCATCGCAAGCGAGGCACCTGCAAGTACGGAACGTCGGGAAAACATGGATTAGCTCCTCCGCTGTGAACGTGACTGCGCCACGCGTCAGCGGCGGTGCAAGCGATATGCCACGCCATGCCGTCTCTTTAAGACATTGATTTTGAATACGATAATTTGGCAGAAACGCTACTGTCGAATAAGTATATGCTTACTAGTTATCGCAAAAACTGCAGCAAGTTTTGGCAGTTAACTGTCGCCGTGGAGTGGCATGCCGCGTTTCGCTGCGGATTTAAGGGGCCATTTTTCGCCGGCTTTGCTGGCAGCGAACTTGCAATGCAGCATGGCGCTGCCTTCGCCGCCCGCGCCGGGCCGGCCGAGCAAAGGGAGAATGACCATGTCCGCAGTGGAGAAGCGCGCGCAACCGCTGGAATCCGGCGGTCTTTTGGGGATTGGCTCGCAGTATCGGTGGCACGCCTCGAAGGAGGCGGTTGATATGGCCATGGCGGCGCCGCCGCCGGTGCCGGTGACCATCAGCTTGCGCGCCGCAGAACGTAACGGTCGATCTGCACCGTACCGCGATCATCGTCATCGACATGCAGAATGATTTTTGCGCCAAGGGCGGCTGGGTCGATCATCTTGGTGTCGACTACACGCCGGATCGCACGCCGATCGCGCCGCTGCAGCGGCTGCTGCCGGCGCTGCGCAGCGCCGGCGTGCCGGTAATCTGGGTCAACTGGGGCAACAGGCCCGATCTCGCCAACATGCCGCCGAACCAGATCCACCTCTACAAACCGCACGGCATCGGTGTCGGTCTCGGCGACCCGCTGCCGGGGAGCGGTGCGCGCGTGCTGGAGAAGGACTCCTGGGCCGCCGCGGTCGTGGACGAGCTCAAGCAGGAGCCGCACGACATCAAGGTCGACAAGCATCGCATCAGCGGCTTCTGGGACACGCCGCTCGACAGCATCCTGCGTAATCTCGGCATCAAGTCGATCCTGTTCGCCGGCGTGAACACCGATCAATGCGTGCTGCACTCGCTGACCGATGCGAATTTCCTCGGCTATGGCTGCATTCTGGTCGACGATTGCTGCGCGACGACGTCGCCCGATTTCTGCACCGAGGCGACGATCTGGAACGTCAAGAAGTGCTTCGGCTTCGTCACCGGTTCCGCGGCCATCATCAAAGCGCTTTCCTCGGCCGCCTCCCGGTAAGGATCGCCGCATGGAGCAGGCCCGCCCACATGTGCAGTCAGAACCACGCGTCGTGAGCGCACGCGATTTCGGTGCGTTCGTTCGGCATGGTCACGGCCGGCGGGAAGCAACCGGGCGCGGCGTGCTCGATGGCCGCACGTTTGCGGTCAAGGATTTGATCGATGTGGCGGGTACGCGCACCGGAGGGGGCAATCCCGGCTGGCTTGCACAGCAAGCACCGGCGGTCGTCTCGGCTCCTGTTGTTGAACAAGCGCTCGCTGCTGGCGCTACGCTTATCGGCAAGACGGTGACCGACGAGCTTGCTTTCAGTCTGGAAGGCCGCAACGTCCATTATCCCGATCTGATCAATCCGATCTGCCCGGATCGTCTGCCCGGCGGTTCATCGAGCGGATCGGCTGTCGCGGTCGCGGCCGGCCAGACCGATTTTGCGCTGGGTACTGATACGGGCGGCTCTGTGCGCGTGCCGGCCAATTTTTTGGGTCTGTTCGGTTTCCGCCCGAGCCACGGAGCGCTTTCGCTCGATGGCGTCGTGCCGTTCGCGCCGTCCTACGACACGGTCGGATGGTTCGCGCGCGACGCCGAATTGCTGGCGCAGGTTGGCGCCGCACTGCTGCCGCAAGGCAGCACCACGCCGATCACCAAACTTCTGCTCGCGCGCGATGCGTTTGCGATGGCCGACGCTCCGCTCGCGCAAGAGCTGGAACCAAGAATCGCGAACTGGACTATCAATGGCGAGACAATCGTCTTCGGCGGCGACCAAGCCCGCTATCTCGATTGCTACCGCATCTTGCAAGGCGCGGAGATCTGGCAAAGCCTCGGGCCGTGGATCGCGCGTCATCAGCCGCGTTTCGCCGCCGACATTGCCGAGCGTTTCGCCGGTACCGCGCGCATAACGCCGGCCGAGGTCGCGGATTTTGCGCCAGTTCGCGCCGCGATCCGCGCGCGTTTCGCGGCACTGGTGCCGTCCGATACCGCGCTCGTTATTCCGACCACGCCATGCGTCGCGTTGCTGCGCGATGCGCCCGCAAGCGTCATCGGCGATTTTTATCGGCGGGCGCTGACGCTCACGTCCATCGCGGGACATTGCGGCGCGCCGCAGGCCGCGCTGCCGCTCGGCTTTTGGCGAGGCTGCCCTGTGGGCGTTTCGATCCTAGGAGCGGCCGGCAGCGACCGACCGCTCCTTGCTCTGACGAGAACGCTCGCTGGTTTAGCGGCGAGGACAGTATCGAGATGACTTATCGCGAAGCCGAGGATCTGACGCGTCCTCGCGAGCAACCGAAAAAGCCGCGCCGCCCGCGCCGCAAGCCAGCTGAGAGCCGCGAGCAGATCCTGCGCGCCGCCACGAAAGAGTTCGTCACTCATGGCTTTGCCGGCGCCCGCGTCAGCCGCATCGTCAACAAGGCGCGCAGCAATCCGCGCATGCTCTACCATTACTTCGGCAGCAAGTCGCAGCTCTATGTCGCGGTGCTCGAAGAGGCACTGGCAGGCCTGCGCCAGCGTGAGCTTGAGATCGATGTCGAGCATCTTGGTCCGCGCGAGGGTTTGCTGCGGCTCTTCGATTTCCTGTTGGGCTATTTTGAGCACAATCGCCATCTCGTCAGGCTGCTTTCGGCCGAGAACATGCTGAAGGCGAAATACATGCGCAAATCATCGCGCATTCCGGAAATGTCCTCGCCGGTGCTGAGCATGATCGAGCGCTTCATCGCGCGCGGCGCGCAAGCCGGGCAATTGCCGCCAGGACTTGACGCGCTGCGGCTCTACGTTCTGATGGTCGCGCTGACGCAATTTCATCTCTCGAACGGCTACACGTTGTCGACGATCTTCGGTCGCGACCTGTACGATGCCGAATGGCGTGCCGCCCGCGGCACCGATGCTCGCGGCATGCTGGCGCAATTTTTGAAGCGATAAAGCGCTGCGACGTCGCGCGGCTTGGTTTGCTATCGGGGTCCAGCGCTCGCCGTCTGCACGCCTGCGCGCACATCGGCACCGCCCGCGGTGGCGGATTGAAGCTCCCGTCTGGCGTCGCGATTGAAGAAGGCTTGCACCGTCACGAAGAAGATCGGAACCATCAATAGTGCCAGGATGACCACCGCGGTCATCCCGCCCAGGACGACCGTTCCCAGCGCCTGTTGGCTTTTGGCGCTGGCGCCGG
Source organism: uncultured Alphaproteobacteria bacterium (assembly GCA_963845075.1). Lineage (GTDB taxonomy): Bacteria > Pseudomonadota > Alphaproteobacteria > Rhizobiales > Xanthobacteraceae > BOG-931. The sequence goes on from CAWJRE010000003.1 coordinate 22,607, forward strand.
CCGCGATGATCATCGGCGCGACGCCGAAGACGAACGCAAGGCCGGTCATGACAATCGGCCGAAAGCGCATGCGGCAGGCTTCGATAGTCGCGTCCTTGATCGAGCAACCCTGCTCGCGCAAAGCTTTGGCGAATTCGATGATCAGGATGCCGTCCTTGGCGGCGAGCCCGATAATGGTCACGATGCCGACGGTGAAATAAACATCGTTCGGCAGCCCGCGCAGCATCGCCGCCGCCACCGCGCCCAATATGCCGAGCGGTACGGTCAGCAGGACCGACAAGGGGATGGTCCAGCTCTCGTAAAGCGCGGCGAGGACGAGGAACACCAACAACACCGACAGCATCAGCAGCAACGGCGCCTGCGAGCCGGATAGTTTCTCCTGCAGCGACTGCCCCGCCCATTCGTAGCCGAAGCCCTTCGGCAGGCGCGCGGCAAGGCGTTCCATCTCGCGGATCGCGTCGCCGCTGGTATAGCCGGGCTTGGCCGAGCCCGAGAGCCGCACCGAAGGATAGTAGTTGAAGCCGACGATCTGCGACGGGCCGACCGACCAACGCACCGTCGCGAAGGACGACATCGGCACGAGCTGACCGCTCGTGTTGCGCACATTGTAAGTCAGGATTTGATCGGGCTGCATGCGGGCATTACCGTCGGCCTGCACGATGACGCGCTGCATGCGTCCGCGATTGGGAAAGTCGTTGATGTAAGCAGAGCCGAGACTAGTCGAGATGGCGTTGTTGATCTCCTCGAAGGTCACGCCAAGCGCGGCCGCCTTCTCGCGGTCCACGACCAGCTCCATTTGCGGTGCGGGCGACAGGCCTTCGACGTAAACGTCCTGAAGCACCGGGCTTTGCGCGGCCGCGGCGAGCAACTGGTCTTTCGCGCGCATCAGTTCGGCATAGCCGCGCTGGCCGCGATCCTGCAGGCGGAAGCTGAAGCCGCTGGAATTGCCGAGATTGTCGATCGGCGGCGGCTGCAAAGCGGAGACTTTGCCGTCGCGCAGCGGCGCGAAAGTACGGTTGATGTCGGCGACGATGGCTCCGGCAGAGTCGGACCTGGGCCGCTCCGACCAGTCCTTCAGGGTGATGAATGCCTGCGCGGTATTCTGGCCCTGACCGAGAAAGCTGTAGCCGGTCAGGAATGTCACCGTGTCGACACCTTCGCGCTTTCTCAGATAGTCCTCGACGCGTTTGACGACGTCGAGCGTGCGCGGAAACGACGCTTCGGGCGGCGTGAGCACGTCGGCCGTGATGAAGCCCTGGTCGTCGACTGGCAGAAAACCGCCAGGAAGTCGGATGAAGGCGAAAGCGACGGCGGCGAGCATCACCGCATAGATCAGCATCAGGCGCCCGGCGCGCAGGATCGACCACTGCACCCACGCCACATAGCCGCCTTTGGCCTCCTCCATGCGGCGGTTGAACCAGCCGAACGGGCCGCGCGCCGGATGATGATGACTCGCCGCAACCGGCTTGAGGATGGTCGCGCACAAAGCCGGCGTGAGCGAGAGCGCCAGCAGCGACGACAAGCCAATCGCCGCGATCATCGAGGCTGAGAATTGCCGATAGATGATGCCGACCGATCCGGGAAAGAACGCCATCGGCACGAACACCGACATCAGTACCAGCGTGATGCCGATGATGGCGCCGGTGATCTGCCCCATCGCCTTGCGGGTGGCGTCGCGCGGCGACAGTCCTTCCTCGGACATGATGCGCTCGACATTCTCCACCACGACGATCGCGTCGTCGACCAGGATGCCGATGGCGAGCACCATGCCGAACAGCGTGAGCACATTGATGGAGAAGCCGAGCAGCAGGAGAATGCCGCAGGTGCCGAGCAGCGCTACCGGCACGACGATGGTCGGAATGATCGTGTAGCGGATGTTCTGCAGGAACAAGAGCATCACCAGGAACACAAGCACCACGGCCTCTGCCAGCGTGGTCAGCACCTTCTTGATCGAAGCCACGACCACCGGCGTGATGTCGTAGGAGATGTCGTATTTGATGTTCGCCGGGAAAAATTGCGACAGGGCCTCCATCTTCGCCTTGACGGCGGTCGCCGTCGCAAGCGCGTTGGCCTTGGGCGCGAGCAGCACGGACAGGCCGGCGACCGGCTCGCCGTCGCGGCGCGTGGTGAACTGATAACTCAAGCCGCCGACTTCGACCCGCGCCACGTCGCGCAGCCGCACGGTCGAGCCGTCCGGGTTGGCGCGCAGAACGATCGCACCGAATTCCTCGGGCGTTGCGAACTGGCCCTTGACCAGCACCAATGCCGAGATTTGCTGGTCCGGTTTGCTCGGTTCGACGCCGATGCTGCCCGAGGCGACCTGCGCATTTTGCGCGCTGATAGCTTTGGTGACGTCGTCGGCGGTCAGCCCCAATCCGACCAGTCGCGTGGGATCGATCCACACCCGCAGCGCGCGCTCGGTCGAATAAAGGCTCGTGCGGCCTACACCGGGGATGCGGCGGATCTCGCCTTGAACGTTGCGGACCAGGAAATCGCCGAGCCCGACTGCGTTCAGGCTGCCGTCGGTCGAGCGCAGCGTGATGATCTGGAGCACGGCGCTCGAGGCTTCCTGGATCAAGATGCCTTGCTGAATGACGGCTCGCGGCAGGCGCGCCTCAACGCGCTTGATGCGGTTCTGCACCTCGACCGAAGCGGTCGTGGTATCCGTGCCGGGAACGAAATTGGCGATGATTTCGACTTGGCCGAGCGAGTCGCTGGTGGATTCGAAATTGAGGATGCCGTTGGCGCCATTGAGCTCTTCCTCGATCAGCCGCGTGACGCTGTTGTAAAGGTTCTCGGGCGAGGCGCCTGGATAACTGGTGGTGATCGAAATCGACGGCGGCGCGATGATCGGATATTGGGCCACCGCCAGGAACGGGATGGCGAGCAATCCGCCAAGGCAGATCAGAAGGGCGACGACCCAAGCGAAGACGGGCCGATCGATAAAGAAGGCGGGCATCGATCGGAACCGTTAGTTTGGTGACGTCTTCGGCGCGGCGTCGGCCGATTGCGAAGGCTGATCCGGCTTGCCTGGTCTCGCGCCAAAGTTTCGGAGTGACCACGTCGCCGTCGGCGAATTTCTGAAAGCCATCGACAATGACGCGATCGCCCGGCTTCACGCCGTCAAGAATGAGCCAGCGGTCGTCAATGGCATGCCCAAGGCGGACCTGCACGAGGCTCGCGCGGTTGTCGTCGCGCACCAGAAAAATCTCGCTGCCGCCGGCGTTGTTGCGGCGAACGGCCTGTTGCGGCACGGCAAGCGCATCGGGATCGATGCCTTGGACGATCTGCACGCGCACATACATGCCCGGCAGCAGCGTCAAATTCGGATTGGGAAATTCGCCGCGCAGCGTCACCTGGCCGGTCCCCGGATCGACAGTGGAATCGGAGAACAACAGCTTGCCGTCGTGCGGATAGGGCAGACCGTCGTCGAGAATGAGCCGCACCCGCGCGGTCGTGTCCTTTTGCAACGCGCCGGTATCGAATTCGCGCCGCAGCTCGTTGAGCTCGGCGGCCGATTGCGTGAAGTCTGCATAGATCGGATCGAGCTGCTGAATCGTGGCAACATGCGTCGGCGTGTTTTGACCGACCAGCGCGCCTTCGGTGACGAGCGCGCGGCCGATGCGGCCGCTGATCGGCGCGCGAATGCTGGCGTATTCCAGATTGAGCTTGGCGCGCGCGATGTCGGCCTTACGTGCGGCGACGTCCGCCTCGGCCTGGCCGACATTGGCGATGGCGATATCGAGTTGCGATTGCGCCGCAGCGCCGCTTGGCGCCAGCATCTCCATGCGCTTGGCGTTCTTTTTTTCCTGGTTCAGCACCGCAGTCGCTTTTCTGAAGGCGGCTTCCGCGGCATCGACATCGATTTCGAAAGGCCTGGCATCGAGCTCGTAAAGAACGTCGCCGGCTTTGACGTCGCTGCCTTGCTCGAAATTGCGGTTAACGACGATGCCGGACACGCGCGCGCGCACCTCGGCGATCCGGGTCGGCGCGATGCGGCCGGGCAATTCGCGGATCACCGCCAAGCGGCGCCGGCTGCAACTCGACAACGCTGACCTCCGGAACAGACAGATTGTCCTCGCTGCTCGGAGAAGCGGGACCTTCGCTGCAGCCGGCGAGCAGTCCTGCAAATAGCAAAGCCATAACGCTGTTGTGGAGCACAGAACGTGCGGTCATCTTGTTGCAGCCCCTTCGTTGTTGCCCTCAGGCATGCGCCGTCGGCGAGCGGAATTTGCCGCGTCGCCGGTCGCCACTCGTCCCGGCACCGTTCCTAGTCAGTGGCTTCGCCGGTTCCACGGGATTGGGCGATCGCCAGACTCATGCGCGCGCAAGCCGGATACTTTTTTCTCTCTTCTCGGAACATTGCGCGACGCAACGCGAAAGGGGTCCCTGGCGGCTCGGGGAAAGCCGCCAGGGCAAGCCAAGCCGGGAGTGGGAGGGGACACAGCTTGGCAACTTTGTGTTAGGACAAATCGGACATCCCCGTCTTGCGACAAGCCGTGCGACGGTTGTCTGCAACGATCCGGGACGGGTTGTTCGGGTGCGACGAAGATTTCATCGGATTTGTCGGCGATGGGTTAAGAGGAAGTGTGTCGGCTTAAGCTCACAAACGATTTGCCCGGTGTTGCCTGGACGGCGCCTTCCGGCGCCTTCTGACGTCCAGGACGGCGAGAATTTTCTCGGCTTCGCTTTCTCTGCCGATCCAGCGCAGCTTGCGCAGGTGTTTGAGCGTTCGGTCCAGCGCGAACTGGTCCGTAGCGACTTCGGGAAGCCTGTTCTGGGCGTCCATTGGTCTCATCAGACTCGCTCCTGAAAACGTTCTCTGGCTGGCGCCGCTCTTGCAGGACTCTGGAACCGGTGCCTTCGCTAACCTTGTGACCGAAACTGATTGTGCTCGGCAGTCCTGACCTCCGTGCTGACCTCCGCTTTGCTCACGCGGTTAGGATAAGGTCGGAAAATGTGCGAACAATTCGGGACGCCTGCCCAGGTAGGATTCCCTAGGTGGATCTACTCAGAGAGCGATCCGGAGGTGATAGCCCTCGGAAAAGGCGGCAAGATCGCGATGCATGAATGGATTCGGACAATGCGGTCGCGAGCGGCCATCCCGCTGACGGTTGACGCCCGCCAAGTGATAGCCGGGCTGGTCTATCTCGTTGCCTATGTGGCGCTCGATCGCGTCAGTTTTTCTGAGTCCTATGCCCAGCTCGGTATTACGCCGTGGAGCCCGAGCACCGGCTTAAGCTTCGTGCTCATTCTTTTGTTTGGCCGGGAACTGATTCCGCTGCTGTTCGTCGCGCCGTTCCTGGCCGACATGATCAATCGGCAGGTCGTGCTACCATGGCCGGCCGAAATCCTTTCAGTCGCGGCGATCGGCGCGGGCTATTCGGCTGCACTCTTGTTCTTGACCGGACCAAAGGCCCACTTTGATCCGCGGCTCCCGTCGATGCGCGATCTTGCGCAGCTCATTCTGGCGACGTCGGTGAGCGCGGCTTTTGTGGCGGCAAGCTATGTCGGACTGATGATCGCGGCCGGACTCTTGCCGGGCAAAGAATTTGTCGCTGCGGCGCTGCGCTACTGGATCGGAGACATCGTCGGCGTGCTGGCGATTGCTCCATTCGCGCTCTTTGCGTTGAGCGGCCGGCGCATTCTGCCATTGTCGCTGGAAACGGTCCTGCAATGCGCGGCCGTGCTGGTCGCGCTGACTATGGTCTTCGGCCTTGCCGAGGAACGGGAATTCCAGTTGTTCTACGTCCTGTTCCTGCCGATCGTCTGGATGGCGGTGCGCAACGGCATCGAAGGCGCCAGCGCCGGCATTCTCATCACCCAAATCGGGGTCATCCTCGGCGTGGCATTCGTCCCCGACGAGCGCGAAGAACTGGTCGCCCTGCAGTCGCTGATGCTGGTCTTGACCGTGACCGGTCTGATCGCCGGAGAACTTGTGACTGAACGGCGCCGCATGGAGTTGCAATTGCTGATGCAACGTGAATCGCTGGCGGGTCTCGCGCGGCTCGGCAGCTTAGGTGAATTGGCCGCCGCAGTGGCGCACGAGGTCAATCAGCCCTTGATGGCGGCTGGTACCTATGCGCGCCTGGTGGCCGATACCGTCAGCTCGGGCAGCGCCAGCGCAAACGAGATCGTGGAGATTGCCAAAAAGGCGGTGGCGCAGGTCGATCGCGCGGCGGAAGTGATCCGCCGGTTGCGCGCGCTGGTGCGGCTCGACCGCAGCAACCGCGCGCCGGTTCCCTTCGACCGCATCATCAAAGAGACACTCGATCTCTGCCGGCCTGATCTCGAGCGCGCCGGCGTTGCGCCGCGCTTTGCCTTGCCGCCCGATCTTCCGCCCGTCATGGTGGATATCCTGCAAATCGAGCAGGTTTTGCTCAATCTGGTGCGCAATTCGATCGAGGCAATCCGTGATAGTGGAAGCCATCGCGGCACGGTTCTGATCGAAGCCAAACGGGCAGGGGGTGACGCAGACCGCGAATTCGTCGAGATCGGGGTGATCGATTCCGGCCCCGGCTTTTCGCGCGATTACATCGAGAACGGAATTCTGCCGTTATCGTCAAGCAAGGCCGATGGGCTAGGCATTGGCTTGCCGCTATGCAAAACAATCGTCGAGGCCCACGGCGGCCGATTGTGGTTGGATGCAGGTTCGCGTGGGGCGTCGGTCCGCTTCACCTTGCCGGTCGCAAAGCAGCTCGATCATGCCTGATCGATTGCACGTAGCGCTGATCGACGACGACGCGGCGGTGCTCGACGCGCTGCGTTACTATTTGGCGCGCCAGTCCATCAGAACGTCGACCTTCCAGGCCGCCGGAGATTTTTTGGAAGCGCTCGATCGCCACGAGCAATTCGATTGCGTCGTCTCCGACGTGCGGATGCCGGGCATGTCCGGTCTCGATTTGATGAAGCATCTCAACGAACGTGGCTATGCGGGGCCGGTAATTCTGATCACCGGGCATGGCGATGTCGACATGGCAGTCGGCGCCATCAAGAACGGCGCATTCGATTTCATCGAGAAGCCCTTCGATGAGGCTCGCCTGCTCACCTCGATCCGCCAAGGGGCGGAGAGAATGCGCCAGAACAAGAGCGAGGCGGCCGAGATCGACGAGCTGCAAACGCGCTTCGACAGCCTTTCGGCGCGGCAACGCGAGGTGATGGAGCTTGCTGTCGCCGGGCTTTCAAGCAAGGAGATCGGTATCAGGCTCAACATCAGCCCGAAGACCGTCGAAAATCATCGCGCCTGGGTGATGGAGCGTATCGGCGCCCGCAACGTCGCGGACCTGATCCGCAAAGCCATGAAGATCCGGTCCCATAAGGAACGCCTGAAGTGACATGTTAAGCGTTCCTGCCGAGACTTAAGCAAGCAATGTCCGATCTCGACGCGATCATCATTGGCGGCGGCCATAACGGCCTCACCTGCGCGGCCTATTTGGGGATGGCCGGATTGCACGTCCGCGTCTTTGAGCGGCGTGACGTCGTTGGCGGCGCCTGCGTGACGGAGGAATTCCATCCCGGATTCCGCAACTCGATCGCCTCCTACACCGTCAGCTTGTTGCAGCCCAAGATCATCGGCGACCTAAAACTGCGCGAGCACGGACTGCGCCTCGTCGAACGCCGCGCGCAGAATTTTCTGCCGCTTCCGGATGGTCGCTATCTGCTCACCGGGGAAGGCCGCACCGCTGGTGAAATCGCGAAATTCAGCGCCAAGGATGCGGCCCGCTATCCCGCCTATCAGGCGGAGATCGGCCGCTTGGCTGAAATCCTCCGCAACGTTGCACTTGCTGCGCCGCCAAATTTCGTTCTGGGCGACATCGCGCAAACTCTACGCGGGCTGGGTGAGTTCGCGGCGATCGGAAAGCGGCTTTGGCAAAATGACAGTCTTGCGGCGGCATTTCGGCTCCTGCGCCGATCCGCGGGTGACATGCTCGACGCGTGGTTCGAGTCCGATCCGCTCAAGGCGGTGCTCGGCTTCGATGCGGTCGTCGGCAATCTCGCGAGCCCTTACAGCGCGGGCTCCGCTTATGTGCTGCTGCACCACGTGTTCGGCGAGGTGAACGGCAAGGCGGGCGTGTGGGGACACGCCATCGGCGGCATGGGCGCGATCACGCAGGCCATGGCACGATCCGCCGGCGAACACGGCGTCCTTGTCGATGTCGGCTCCGAGGTGCGCGAAGTTCTCATCGAGGGTGACCACGCCGCTGGGGTCGTGTTGAAAGACGGCACGGCCGTACGAGCGCGCGCCGTCGTCGCCAATGTCAATCCGCAAATGCTCTTCCAGGCGCTGGTGCCACAGGATGCGGTGCCGGTGGCGACGGCCAAACGAATGAAGGCGTGGAAGGCCGGCTCCGGGACGTTCCGGATGAACGTCGCACTGTCGAAGCTGCCGGAATTTTCTGCGCTGCCCGGCATCGGCGATCATCACACGGCCGGCATCATCCTGGCGCCGAGCTTGGCCTACATGGATCAGGCCTATCGCGATTGCATCAGTTCCGGCTGGAGCCGAAAGCCGATCGTCGAGATGGTCATTCCCTCGACGCTTGACGACAGCCTCGCGCCGCCGGGCGCCCATGTCGCAAGCCTGTTCTGTCAGCACGTCACCCCGGAATTTGCCGACGGTTCGACCTGGGACGCGTATCGCGAAACGGTTGCCGATGTGATGATCGACACGGTCGAGGCGCATGCGCCGGGCTTCAAGCAAAGCGTCATCGCGCGGCAAAGCCTCTCGCCCCTCGATCTCGAGCGCATGTTCGGCTTGCCCAGGGGTGACATCTTTCATGGAGCCATGACGCTCGACCAGCTTTTCTCAGCCCGCCCCATGCTGGGATATGCCGATTATCGCATGCCCATTCCTGGGCTTTATCTGTGCGGTTCGGGAGCGCATCCGGGCGGCGGCGTCACCGGGGCGCCGGGCCACAATGCGGCGCAGGCGGTGATTGCCGATCTTTTGCGCAGGTGAAGTGTTGTTTGCAATTCAACACAAGCGCATGACATCCGGGCGATTTGCGGGTATTCGCAAAATATGTCTGCGCGAATCTTTCGGATTGGCCGGGCCCTAACGGGACTGGGCCTCTTCGCCATAAGGCCGATCAAACGCGGGGCCTATATCGCAACCTACCGCGGCCGCCGCGTCACCACCGAGGAAGCCGACCGGCGCGAGGCGCGCGGTGCGCGCTATTTGTTCACGCTCAACAAGCGGTGGGCCATCGACGGCTCGCCGCGGTGGAACGTGGCCCGCTACATCAATCACTCCTGCAAGCCGAATGCGAGGCCGGTCGGACGCAACGGCGGCATCGTCATCGTCGCCGACCGCCGCATCGAGCCGGGCGAGGAGATCACCTATTCTTACGGTGAGGAGTATCTCCAATACTTCGTGGAGAACGGCGGTTGCCACTGCGCGGCCTGCATCCGCAAGCGCATGCTTCGCCGTCGCAGGGCGCGCAAGCGTCGCCGGCGCACCAAGTGAGGGTGCGTCTCAGGCCGGATCGTTTGTCGCGCACTCAACTTCACTGAATGAGAGATCCAGGACTGTGAATGGCAGGAACGCCAAATGCTTGGCGTTTCTCGAACGCGCTCCATTCCCCCAACGCTCGATGCTGGTCCAAATTCAGCGCCTTGACTTGTTCCGATATGTGAATTTCTATATCCAGTATATGAACTAGCGCGACAGCGCATCAGGGGAGGGAAGGCGGAGTGGGCCCACTCAGTGGTCTGCGCGTCCTGGATATGACGACCGTGCTCATGGGTCCCTATGCGACCCTGCAGCTCGGCGACATGGGCGCGGACATCATCAAAGTCGAGCCTCTCGAAGGCGACATCGTGCGCCAGATCGGCCCGGGCCGGCACCCCGGAATGGGGCCGATGTTCCTCAATGTGAACCGCAACAAACGGAGCATCGCGCTCGATCTCAAGCAGCCGGCCGGCCGCGACGTGCTGTTGCGCCTGGCGGCGGATGCCGACGTGTTCATCTATAATGTGCGGCCGCAAGCGATGGCGCGTCTGGACCTTGCCTACGAGGACGTCGCCGCCAGCAATCCCGCGATCATTTACACCGGCGTGTTCGGCTATGGGCAGGACGGGCCTTATGCGGCGCGGCCGGCTTACGACGATTTGATCCAAGGCGCTTGTGGCGTTCCGACGCTGCTCGCCAAAGCCGGCGATGGGTCTCCGCGCTACGTGCCGCTGACGATCGCCGACCGCATCGTCGGTTTGTTTGCCGTCAACGCCATCCTCGCGGCGCTGCGCCACCGCGACGTCACCGGCCGCGGGCAGCGCATCGATGTGCCGATGTTCGAGACGATGGCGAATTTCGTCCTCATCGATCATCTCGGCGGGCTCACGTTCGATCCACCGCTCGACCACGGCGGTTATGCGCGCTTGCTCGCGCCCGAGCGCCGGCCGTACCGCACCAAGGACGGTTATCTCTGCGCGCTGATCTACAACGACAAACAGTGGCGTAGTTTCTTCCACGCCATCGGACGGCCCGACATGCAGGACGATCGCTTCCGCGATCACGCCAGCCGCATCCGGCACATTCGCGAAATCTATGGGGAAGTCGCCGATATCTTCGTCACGCGCACGACCGCGGAATGGATGCGCATCCTCGAAGAGGCCGACATTCCCTATACGCCGCTTCGCACCATCGAGGATCTCGTCGCCGATCCGCATCTCGGCGCCATCGGTTTCTTCACGCAGGTCGAGCATCCGACCGAAGGCAAAATCAAATCGATGCGGACGCCGAGCACATGGAGCGATAGCAAAACAGAAAGCCCCAGCCCGGCGCCTACGCTCGGCGAGCACAGCCGCGAGATCCTGCAAGAACTGGGGCTCGCCGAACAATCGATCGAAGACTTGTTCACGAAAGGTGTCGTCCACGGCCCGCAAGCTGCGGCGGCCGCCCCAGCAAACTCGGATCTTGTCTGATGGATTTCGCTCTCAGCTCCGAACAGCAAGCGATCCGCGATGCGGTCTTGGCCATCTGCCGCCGCTTCGACGATGCGTACTGGCTCAAAAGAGATCGCGAGGGCGGCTTTCCGCACGATTTCCACGCGGCATTCGCCGCCGAAGGCTGGCTCGGCATTTGTATTCCCGAGGAGTATGGCGGTTCCGGCCTCGGCGTCACCGAGGCCGCGATCATGATGCGGACCATCGCCGAATCCGGCGCCGGCATGTCGGGCGCTTCGGCAGTTCACATCAACGTCTTCGGCCTCAATCCTGTCGTCGTGTTCGGCACCGAAGAGCAGAAGCGGCGCATGCTGCCGGGAATGATCGAAGGACGCGAGAAGGCCTGCTTCGCGGTCACCGAGCCGAACACCGGGCTCAACACGACGCAGCTCAAAACCCGCGCCGTCCGCAAAGGCGACCGCTATGTCGTCGACGGCACCAAGGTGTGGATCTCGACCGCGCAGGTCGCCGACAAGATCCTGCTGTTGGCGCGAACCACCCCGCTGGAAGAGGTGAAGCGTCCGACCGAAGGCTTGAGCCTGTTCTACACCGATCTCGATCGCAGCCGCATCAAGGTGCATGAGATCGAAAAGATGGGGCGCAAAGCCGTCGATTCGAACGAGCTGTTCATCGAGAATTTCGAAATTCCGCTCGCCGATCGCATCGGCGAGGAGGGCCGGGGCTTCGAATACATCCTGCACGGCATGAACCCCGAGCGCATCCTGATCGCGGCCGAGGCGGTCGGGCTCGGCATGCTGGCGCTCGAGCGCGCCGCGGCTTATGCGCGCGAGCGCGTCGTGTTCAATCGTCCGATCGGACAGAACCAGGCGATCCAGCATCCGCTTGCCAAGAATTGGACGGAGCTGGAAGCCGCCTGGCTGATGACCCTCTCGGCGGCCTGGCAATACGACCAGGGCATGCCGGCAGGCGCCGCAGCGAACGCCGCGAAATATCTCGCGGGCGAGGCTGGCTTCGAAGCCTGTCAGCAGGCGGTCATGACCCATGGCGGCTTCGGTTACGCCAAGGAATTTCACGTCGAGCGCTATCTACGCGAGATCATGATTCCGCGCATCGCGCCGGTCAGTCGCGAGCTGATCCTGAGCTTCATCGCCGAGAAAGTGCTCGGCCTGCCGAAATCCTATTGAGGCTTTATGCAAGCGGCGGCAGCCATAGCGCGTGTCGAACGGGACATCGGCTCCGTCGATTTTGCGACGATTGTCCGGCCCGGCGATCGCGTGCTGGTTGGTCAGGGCGCCGCCGAGCCGCTGACGCTGACGAAACAGCTCGTCGCCCAAAAGGATCGGATCGGGCCGTTCGAAATCTTCCTCGGTCCGCTTCATTCGGACACGTTCGCGACCGAAAAAACCGCGGGGATTCGATTTTCATCCTATGGCGCGATCGGGCGCGCGGCCTCGCTGTCGCGCAGCGGCCGCCTCGATATCGTCCGCCAACCCTACAGCGCGCTCGCCGAGGCGTTCGCGAGCGGTGCGCTGAAAGCCGACGTGGTGCTCATCCAGCTTGCGGCGCCGTTGCCCGGCCGGCCTCCGAGTTTCGGTCTTGCCAACGATTATCTGGTCGCGGCGGCGCGGCAGGCGCGCATGGTCGTCGCCGAGATCAATCCCGATGTGCCATGGACGCACGGCGCCGAAGTGCCGGCGGATTTTCCGCTGCATCTTTGCGTGCAGGCGGCATATCCGCCGCTCGACATTGCGTCGTCGCCGCTGAGCGAAACGGAAAGACAAATCGCCGCGCGTGTCGCCGGCTTGGTGCCGAACGGTGCCGTCTTGCAATTCGGTGTCGGGGCCGTTCCGGACGCGATCCTGGCCGGGCTCACGCAGCATCGCGATCTCGGCATCCATTCCGGTCTGATGACCGAACGCGGGTTGGATCTTATCGAGTGCGGCGCCGTCACCAACGCCTCCAAAACGTTCGATCGCGGGGTCACGGTCACCAACATCTTGTTTGGAACGCCGCGGCTGCGCACTTATGCGCACGACAATCCGGCCATTCGCGTCGTCCCGCCGAGCTATACGCATGGGCTGTCGGTGCTTCGGCGCATCAAGAATTTCGTCGCGATCAATTCGGCCATCGAAGTCGACCTCGCTGGCCGCATCAATAGCGAGACCGCTGACAGAAACTATCTCGGCGGCCTCGGCGGTTTGCCCGATTTTATCGCCGGCGCCAACGCCGCCGAAGACAGCCGCGCCATCATCGCGTTGCCGGCAACCGCCCGCTCCGGACAAAGCCGCATCGTGGCCGATGTCGCGACGGTCAGCGTCGAAGCTGAGGCCGACCGATGTGGTCGTCACCGAATGGGGCGTCGCCGCGTTGCGCGGATGCGATGTTGAAGAGCGCGCGCGACGCATGATCGCAATCGCCGCGCCGGAATTTCGCGACGAACTTGCGCGCGCCAGCCGCGGACGCGACGCATGATCGTCCGCCAAGCCGCCAACGTCCTCGACCTGCTCGAGTTCTTCGTGCGCCGCAAGGAGCCGGCGACACTGTCGGCAATCGCCGATTCGCTCGGCTGGCCGCGCTCCAGCACGTTCAATCTCATTCAGACCCTGGTGGACCGCGGCTATTTGTACGAGCCCCGCCCGCGTTCCGGCTATTACCCGAGCCCGCGCTGGTTTTCGGTCGCGCAGCATGTCGCCGCAGCCGAACCGCTGCCGGAATTTGTCCACGCGCTGGTCGGCGAATTGTCGGCGGAGACCGGCGAGACGGCGGCGATCGGCGCGCCGGCCGGCATCAATGCAATCTTCGTCGACGTGCAGGAATCGCCCGCGGCGGTACGCTACTTTGCGCAAGTCGGCCATCGCCTGCCGATCCATGCGACCTCGACCGGGCGGGCGCTGCTCGCGCAATACACCCGCGAGGAACGCTTCGCGCTCTACCGCCGGATCGAATTCCGCCAGTGGAGCCCGACCACGCCGATCAGCATCGATGCGGTCGAAGCCGAGCTTCGCCGCTCGGCCGAACGCGGCTACCACCAGAGCCTCGCCGACTTCAGCCCGGATCTCGCGGGCGTCGCCTTGCCGTTGCCGGTCGGCGACCGCCGGCTGTCGGTGGTCGTCGCCGGACCGATGTTTCGCATGCTCGATCGGCTCGAGCTTGTTGCCGACACCATACGCCGCGCCGTCAAGCGCCACGCTGCCTTGCCCGACGCGGCTAATCCGATCAGCCAATTCTTTCGCGTGAAAGAGCGGGCGTAACTGAGAAGAAAGGGGAGAGGGAGGAATGCGCTTAAAGGACAAACTGGCGGTGATCACGGCGGCGGCGTCCGGCATGGGGCGCGCGGGCGTTGAATTGTTCGCGCGCGAGGGCGCGACCGTTGCGGCCGTCGATATCAATCCCACGGCCTTGAAGGCCGTGGTCAGCGATGTGAATGCCAAGGGCGGCAAGGTCATTCCGATCGTCAGCGACCTTTCGACCGTCGACGGCGTGCGCAAAAGCGTCGACGAGGCGGCGGCGGCGCTCGGCGGCATTGATGTGATGTGGGCGCATGCGGGCACACCCGGGCCCGCGGCGGTCGAAGGGCTTGATGCGGCCGAATACGAGAAGGCGATGGCGCTCAACGTCACCTCGGCCGTGTTCGCGGCGGGTGAGGTCGTGCAACACATGCGGCGCCGCGGCGGCGGCTCGCTCGTTTTCACCGCCTCGGTGTCCGGCTTGGTCGGCTCGATGTTCAGCCCGGTTTATTCAGCCGGCAAGTTCGCGGTGGTCGGCTTGACCAAGTCGCTGGCGCAACGCTTCGCCGCCGATCGCGTGCGGGTGAACGTCGTGTGCCCCGGCCCGATCGATACGCCCATGCTGCCGGGCTTCATTGGGCGCAGCGACGATAAGGACCAAATGGCCGAGAACCAGAAAAAGCTGATGGCCGCCGTACCGCTCGGCCGCATCGGCCGGCCGGAGGAAGTCGCTCATGCCGTCCTGTGGCTCGCGTCGGACGATGCCTCCTATGTCACGGGCATCAGCCTGCCCGTCGACGGTGGCTACCTCGCGCGATAACAATCAGCGATCGCCGGATTCCTTTCCGGCATCGCGCACGCAGATACGGGCGCGCGCCGAATTGGGCGCCGCTCGATCCGTCCGCGATCACCAGCTGAACTTGTAATTGATGCCGGCGCGGATCAGGTTTTCGGTGAAGGACACTGAGCCGCTCGGGATGGTCTTGGCGAGATTGGTGGGTTCGCCATTGTCGGAACTGCAGAGCGTACCGGCCGGGCAGCTAACCGTACCCAGATTGACGTAGAGATATTCGATCTTGGCGCTGATCGCGTCGGTGAAGAGGTATTCGACGCCAGCGCCTGCCGTCCAACCGAGCGGCGGCGTTGGATTGTGGCCAGCGCCCGTGGGTTGCGTGCTGATCCGGAAGTCGCCCGCGGCGCCGCCGGCGGTCGCATAAAAGAGGAAGTGGGACCAAGTGTAGCCAGCGCGCAATCTAAAGGTGCTCAGCCAATCAATCCTGGTTTGGCAGGTTGCGCCGGCTCCCAGCACGTCGGGCGCTAGGACCGAGCAACCGCCACTGCCGGTGGCGCCCGACCAGTCGAAGTCGCCCTCGAAACCCAGCAACACCCAATCGCCGAAGCCCGCATAATTGATGCCGAGCGTGCCGCCGAAAACGCCTCCATTTTCCGCGAAATTGCCGGTCGAGCCCAACGAGTTGGACCAGTTGCTTTTTCCGAGGCCATAACCGCCGTTGAGGCCGATATAGACGCCGCCCCAATTCACTGGCGGCGAAATCGGATAGTAGCTGCTCGGCGGAATAGGAGCGCCCCCGGGCAGCGGAAGATCGGCCGCAAGCGCGCCCTTCGCGCCAAGCAGCGAAAGCGATAGGACCAACGCGACAGCAAACGCCTTCATAGCCCGCTCCCCACGTAAAAGCTGTGGCGTAGCGGCAACACCCTGGCACAAAGAGCCGGGTGCCGTTGTTCGTCGCAAAGCGCCAAAGCGGGGACGTTAAAGTCTTCAAGCGGGATCCTGCCCCTTAGGTAGCCGCGTTCGACGAAGGCGGTAGCCAGATGTCGCTATGAGAGGGTCAAGGTTCGAGTCCTCCCGGGCCCACCACATAATAAAATCAATGGCTTAGGCTGAGATTTGGCGACATTGGCGACATGTATTGGCGACAGTCTGAAATCGATCTTTTCGTCTCTGATGACGATCTTCGCCGATTCGGGTCGATCGATCCGTTACGACCTTCGTTATCTGGCGAAAACGATGGAATATGCGTGGGCCTCCTGAATCCATGATCTTCATCGGTTTCGTAGCCCTGCTCACCCGGCGCCGTATCGGCCGGCGTTGCCCGTCAGATGGGGCAGGGGGGCATCCTTCGAACCAGATCGGGTCGAGCCGAGCGATCTATCAATCTCGTGAAGGCCGGTGCCACACTCGACCCCGGCTGACCCTCTAGAAGCCCTCCAAGTAAGCGCAACGAAAGAAAGAGACTATGACGCCATCGAGGTCACTAGGCGACAAGGTCGTCGTCGTCACGGGCGCGGGGCGTGGCATCGGCCGTGAGATCGCACTTCTCTGTGCCGCAGAGGGTGCCAAAGTTGTCGTAAATGATCCCGGCGTATCCGCCGACGGTTCGGGTAATAGCGCCGCACCCGCCGAAGAAGTCGTCGACGAGATCAAGAAGCGCGGGGGGACTGCGATCGCGAATTTCGAAACCGTCGCAGAAGCTCTGCCAGCAAGCAAAATCATCAAGGTGGCGATCGACACCTACGGCAAGCTCGATGGAATTGTAAACAACGCCGGTATCTTGCGAGATGCGATCTTCCATCGCATGAGTATCGATGCCTTCGAGTCCGTCATTAAAGTACACCTTATGGGGTCGTTCTATGTCTCGCATGCAGCGGCACGTATCTTCCGCGAACAGGAAAGCGGGTCTTTCGTGCACTTCACGTCCACGTCAGGCCTCATCGGCAACTTGGGCCAAGCCAACTACGCCGCGGCAAAACTCGGCATCGTGGGGCTATCGAAGTCCATCGCGCTCGACATGCAGCGATTCAATGTGCGGTCCAATTGTGTCTCACCGTTCGCATGGAGCCGTTTGATCGAAACGATACCGACCGAAACGGAGGCCGAGAAGCAGCGCGTGGCGCGAATGCAACAAATGGGACCGGAAAAGATCGCTCCGCTCGCAGCCTTCCTACTTGGAGATGCTGCCAAGGACGTCACCGGGCAGATTTTTGCGGTGCGTATGAACGAAATCTTCCTCATGGGGCAGTCGCGGCCTTTGCGCTCGGTTCACCGGGGCGAAGGCTGGTCTGCCTCCACCATCGCCGTGCATGGGATGCCGGCCCTGAGGCCATCTTTTTATAAGCTCGACCGCTCGGCAGACGTGTTCGATTGGGATCCAATTTAGCACGGTATCTCGATCCTTTCTCACTGAGGCGGTTTTAACTGAAGGAAAGGACGGTAGACGCAATTCGTCACACACTAGAAGCGGCCGGCGTCGAGTTCATCGACGAGAACGGAGGCGGCCCCGGAGTGAGGCTGCGAAAGCGGCTCACAAATAAAGAGAATAGGTAGCCGCGGCTGACCGCGGGACCGTGATAATGGGCCAGCCCTCAGGCCGTCACCTTTCACGAGTGGCCCTTGGTTTTTGCCGCCTTTCTGCTCGGCGATGACACGGATTGCCGGCGCGGGTCGTGTCAGCTTTAGTCCGGTAAAGCATATCGATCCGTTTGGTGCTTTTGCCCTGTTTGGCTGCCGCTGCATGCCCCGTTTCTTCTTGGCTATGCTAAACCGTGCCCGATCAACTTTCGAGCGCTGTTATAGCCGCGACGCGACGTATGCTGATCGCGGGGCAGCAGTCAGTGCTATCGACATCGTGCTCGCTCTTGTCGCTGGATTAGATTTTCGCTTTGTTGATTATGTGTCCGGCGCGAGCGCGGCTTTGAATGCGCTCATTGAGTGATAGGAACTCAATTCGCGACAACTTGAGAACTTGAGTGGGTAGGAGATCGGGCCAGTGTTCTTCATCACGAGTGGATTTCTCAAAGGCCATACGCTCACGCATCAGCTCTCGGCGCGTCATCCCTCGGACCTTCAAGTCTGTGCGCGCGAGCGGTTCCTGGTCCCGACCACGAGGCCAAAGCTCGCGTTCAAATGCCCCAGAAGGCAGTCCCCACCAGATATCGAATTTTTTTGATCGAGTGAAACCCGAGACTTTTGAGAGATCTGGAATAGTCAAGTCTAACAATTTTGCTGTATAATCAGCAAAAGTGAACCAGAGAAGCCATGGCGGCGCCGTGGTAAAGGCAGTGTTGAGTTTTTGTTTTTCATCCGCGCCAGGAAACGAAGCAATTACAAAGTGTCGAAGTGGTTCACCCATGATGGTGACGGCATCGCGGCTATGCGGTCGAAACCCGTTTTCACCGGAATACCGTTGCAGCCAGCATTTAAATTCGTCGCAGCATTCCTTCCAAGCAGCTGACGCTGCGCACCGCTCACAGGCGCGACAATGGCTCGTCGATTTGCGGTTTGCCGTAACGGATGAGAAAGACCAAGACGGCGGCGTGATTGGCGGCTCCCCTAATAGTCAACTCCCATTGTTCGAGCATCATCGCCTTTCCGCTTAGAAAGGGCTGCGCAAATTTCTGCAACCGAGCAATCTGGCGAAATCGGGCATCCCTCATCGTTCGGGACCCCTTATCTGACTCTCGATTGCGTCGAACCCTCTTGACCACATCCGCATTGTCGATCGCGTCGGTGTATGATTTCACGATCGTGGCCAGCTTTGCGCCTTCGCTTGGCGTAATTGCTCCCTCCGAGACGGCACGCATGATGGACCCGAGCGCCTCCACGCCGTCGTCGGCAAATACCATTTCGGGTAGCTCAATCGTGACTGGTCGCTCGCGTGGAAGGAGCGGCTCAAGCAAAAATTTCAGCATCACGACGTCTCCGGCCAGGGCAAGCTGGATTGCCGTGCGGAGCAGCGCCTCTTTTTGACCTTCGAGCAGTGCCGTCGCTAGGAGGGTGGTGCGGTTTTTTGCGCCTGGCCTGCGCCCCGGGATTGCCTCTGGCAAAAGGTCGGCCACGGGCCGCAGGGATTGGAGGCGTGTCTGGGCGATTGGATCGGCGCATCGCCAATGATCCATCAAATACAGGTGCCCAGATACATTACGTTTAAACTCACAGCCGATGACGTGCAAGGCCTGGAGTGTTGATAGCCGTTGGCGGGTTCTCAATGAGTTTCCTGAAAACTGCGGCGGTTTATGCGTGAAAGAAAACTATAAACTCATTCTAGATTGCGTTGTGCATTTGATTATTCGACTAAAGTAGAATTTGCATAAATCTCGCTTGCCCTGCTCGCGTAAATCCCGCGTATTTTACGCGAACGAGAGCTATGGTCAGTTTGGCCTCGACCCGCGAGGCGTTAGGCCTTGCGGAGGGCTGGGGTTTGAGAACAGGCTGCGTCTGCTGAAGATCTATCGACGGATGTGCCGCTAGGCGGATAGCATCGCCTTCAGCGGACCAAGCACCATATCCAGCACGATCGTGCCTAATGCACGGCGGCGTACATGATTTTCTGTTCGGTCGCTTCGTCGATGCTCATCTCTTCGATGATCTTGCCCTGGCGTGCGACCAGGATGCGATCCGACAGCGCCATGATCTCCGGCAGATAGGAAGAGATCACCACCACGGCGAAGCCTTCGTCGGCCAGCCGGTTGATGAGCTGATGGATTTCGACAATGGCGCCGACATCGACGCCGCGTGTCGGCTCATCGAAAATGATCAGCTTCGGCCTTTGCACCAGCGATTTGGCGATCACCACCTTCTGCTGATTGCCGCCGGAAAGCTCGATGATGCGCGCGTTGCCGTCGATGGCGCGAATCGAGAGCGCATCGATCCAGGTCTTGGCCAGCGTGCGGGCCTTCGCCATCGACACGATCTTGAGCGGGTTGGCGCCGGTTGCTTCGTCGCCGGTCTGGATGTTGCCGGCGATCGACATGGTTTCGAAGAAGCCTTCGACCTTGCGATCTTCGGTCACGTAGACGATGCCGTCGCGCACCGCTTGCCGCGGCACCCGATAGCGTACCTGCTTGCCCTCCAGTCTTACGTCGCCGCCGTAGAACAGGTCGCGCTTGATCACGCCGGCGACGACTTTCATCATCTCGGTGCGGCCGGCGCCGACCAGGCCGAAGATGCCGGAAATCTGCCCGGCATAGACCGAGAACGACGTATTGCGCACCATGCTGCCGCTGGACAGGTTCTGCACGCTCAGCACCCGGCGGCCGTAAGGCCGCGGCGCGCGCTGTGCGGCGCCGTGCAGGGTGGCGCTGAGGCTGCGGCCGACCATCGCCTGGATCAGCCGCTCGCGATCGAATTCGCGTGCCGGCGCCGTCGCCACTAGCTCGCCGTCGCGCAGCACGGTGATGCGGTCGGCGAGCATCAGCGCTTCTTCGAGCGCGTGACTGATGAAGATGACGGCGACGCCCTGTTTCACCAGGCGCCGCACCAGGCCGAAGAAGTGGTTTTTCTCCTCAGGCGTCAGCGAGGCGGTCGGCTCGTCGAAGATGATGATGCGCGCCTTGTGATGAACGGCGCGAGCGATCTCGACCATCTGCTTGTGCGCGGCGCCGAGCGAGGAGACGAGCGCGGTCGGATTGACCTGAAAATTCATCCCGGCGAGGAATTGCTGGGCCTGGTTGTACAGTCCGCGCAGCCGATTGAAGAGCTTTTCATCGCCGAGATAGATGTTCTGGGCGACCGTCATCGACGGCACCAGCATGGTTTCCTGAAACACCATGGCGATGCCGAGCGCCAAGGCTTCGGATGGCGCCGACAGTATCATCGGCTTGCCGTCGAACAGCATTTCTCCGGAGGTTAGCTTGTGCACGCCGGCGAGTGCCTTGGTCAGCGTCGATTTGCCGGCGCCATTCTCGCCGACGATTGCGTGGATTTCGCCGGGCTCGAGGGTGAAATCGATGTCCTTGATCGCGGGCACGCCGCGATACTCTTTGGTCGCTTTGCGCAGTTCGAGAATGGGGCTCATGACGGGTTCGTTCCCATCGGTCTGTCTGCGGCTCCGGACAGCCGCACCAGCGCGCCGGGTCCTTTGGCGGCGACCATCAGATCGGAACGTTCTTCGCACACCGAGGTGATGCCGTGGATCGTCCCGTCCGCCCGGCTGTGATAGCTGAATATGGGCTGCATCTTGTCGTCGCAACGCACAACAAGTCCGTAGGAGCGCGTCGCCGCCCACGGCTTAAGGATGCCCATCTGCTTGAGCCCGCTCCCTTGCAGCGGCTCTTCGAACTTGCCGAGGCTTGCCAGTGCCGGCGCCATCCAGAACGGCTCCGGCACGTCTTTGATCATGCGCTGCCGGTAGTCCTTCTCGCGCAGGATGAACTCGACGAGTTGATTGCGCACCGAGAAGAAGGTCAGCCAATAGCCGCCCTTGGCCGCCGTCGCGATGCGGCCCGGATAGGCCGGCGGGTCGATCAGCGCGAGCGCCGGCCGGCTCGCCTTCGCGGCGTCGATGAGCAGTACGTGGTGGCGCCAGGATTCTGGAGATGTACAGGCGGCCGCCGGGCGCAACGGCGATGCCGCACGGCCAGGCGATGCCGCTCGCCAGCGCCAGCGCCTTGCCGGTCGAAAGATCGAGCCGCCACACCGTGCCGCTCCGCCCGAGCGTCATCAGATCGCGCCGCCATTGCGACGGACGGTGCTGCGCCGAGCCGTTGGTGACGATCAGCGTATTGGCATCGAGGAACAGCGCCGCCGTCGGACAATTCAGCTTTTGGCTGTTCATCTGATCGAAGCGCCGGCCGTCATGCGCGCCGCCGCGGATCTCGATGCCGCCATCCTCAAAGCCGATCGCCATCGCCCCGCCGACGTCCACCGCGAGGCAGGTAATGATGGAGGGAAAGCGCGCGACCTCGCCGCCGGGAATGCCTACGAGCGTGTTGCCGCTGGAGTAGAGCATTCCTTCCGCCGTCGCCGCGAGATTGTCGATCTCCGGCGCGGTCAGCACCCGTCCGGCGGCTTCGAGCAGCTGGTTGGGTTTGAGCGGCCCGTCCATGACGGGCACGGTAACGGCGGCTTCGCCGCGCCCAAGAAAATTGTCGACCGCCCGCCGCAACACGCCGATCACTTCCGCCCCCAATAGGTATCGAGCGCGCACCAGTTCGGGTCGGCGCCGGGAATCTTATAAGTGCCGATGCGGTTGTTGTAGATGCCGCCGAGATAAAGGATGCCCTTGTGCTCGCGGATCGAGGTGATCATCGGATGGTTCTTGCCGCCGAGATCCCACAGGCTCTCCAGCACTTCGCCCTTCTCGTTGAATTTGATCACGCAGCCAGTGTTGAGGTTGGGATACATCCAGGCGTCGGGCGCAATGCGCCGCGCCATGCGGCGGCGGAAGCCCGGCATGCGCAGCGCAAGATCGAGCGCCGGCGAGCGCATGCCGACGATCGCCAGCCAGTAGTTGCCGTCCGAGGCGCGATTGATGTTGTCCGGATAGCCCGGCATGTTGTCGATGACGATGTCGAGCCGACCCTTGTTCGGACCGGCGTACCAATAGCGGCTCACCCGGCAGCCGAACGTCTCGGCGAAGAAGAACGACTCGCCGTCCGGCAGCATGCAAATGCCGTTCGGGAAGATCAGGTTCGACACTTCGGTGTGCGATTTGCCCGACTTGGGGTCGTAGCAGATGATGCGGCCGTTGCCGCGGCTCTCCAGCGCGTCGACCGGCCATTCGTGCATCTCGAAGCGGATCGTGGCTTCGCTGAAATAGACGCGGCCGTCGGGGGCGATATCGAGATCGTCGGCGAGCCGCAAGCGGGAATCGTCGACAACCGAAAATAATGTGCGGTTGGTCTCGTCCGAGAGCTTGTTGAGCTTGCGGTCCGGCGTGATCTGATAAAGCCCCATGCCACCGATGCAGACGTCGAGATTGCCTTGCGGGTCGAAGGCGAGCCCGAGCGGCTGCCCGCCGACATGGGCGTAGATTTCGTGCCGGGTGTGATCCGGCCCGAAGAACCGCATGATGTCGCCATGGCGGTTGCCGCAATAGAGGTTGTCCTCGCGGTCGAGGATCATGTCCTCGGCACCTTCGATGATGCCTAAGCCGACCGCGCCGACCGAGCGCAGCTTGTCGTTCAGCGCGTAGGGCGAGCCTGAATCCGGCGCGGTCGAGGGCGGCGGTGGGGGCGCGAAATAGGTCGGCGAGACGTAGACCTTGTTGAGAATCTTGTGGCGGTTCTTCAGCCAACGCACGTCGACGAACACCGCCGCGATCAGCACGATCCCGAGGATGGTCGAGTTGACCGGCCCGGGTACCGCGAGCGCGATCAGCGCATTCGAGAGGATGAGAACGATGACGGTGCCGAGCACGGCTTTGGCGACCGAGCCGCGCCCGCCGCCGAGCGAATTGCCGCCCAGCACCACGGCGGTCAGCGCCGTGATCTCCATGCCGACACCGGTATCCGATCCGGTGCTGCCGAGCCGCGCTGCATTGAAGAATCCGGCAAGGCAGCAGAGCACGCTCGACCAGATGTAGGCGTTGCAGATCGTGCGCCGCACGCTGATGCCGGCATTGTGCGCGGAGCGCCGCGCGCCGCCGACCGCCATCAGCCGCCAGCCGGGCCGCATGCGCGAGAGTACGACATGCCACAGCACGGCGATAATTGCGGTGACGAGGAAGCTGAACGGAACACCGAAAACCGTGCCGTTGCCGACGAAGTCCCAGATCGGCGAGTCGGGAATATTGGCGACGATGGCGGTCGAGAAGCCGGGAAACACCAGCTCGTAGATCGAGCGGAAGACGATCAGCGTCACCAGCGTCGTAAGGAACGCACGCAGCCGCAGATAGCCGACCAGGATGCCGTTGATGGCGCCGCACACGATGCCGAGCGCGAGACAAGCGATGAGCGTCGCGCCGACGCCCAGGTTCCAGACATTCATGCAGATCGAGGCGGTCAGCACGGCCAGTCCGAAGACCGAGCCGACGGAAAGATCGATGCCGCCCGACAGCATCACGATCGTCAGCCCGAGCACGACCAGGCCGGTCTCGGCGAATTGCCGGCTGAGGTCAGTGACGTTCGAAATGGAATAGAAGTCCGGCAGGATGCGGCCGAACACGATCAGGACGACGATCAGCGCCAGGAAAGGAATGGCGTTGTCCATCCAGCGCTTGGCCAGCAACTCGCCGATGACGTGATCGGGGATGAAGCGGTAGCGAAAGCGAATTAAGGCGTCGCGGTTGATCACGATGAAAGGTGTTCCGCCGATTAGTTCGGGAGATATGGTTCGCGTCGTCCCATGCCGCGCAATTGGCTTGTGCTGGCGCTCGCGCGAAACCGAGTTTCTAAAAAAGAGCCGCCGCGCACGGCATGCGCGCGGCGGCTCGGTCGCTGCGTTATTTCAAGTCTTCCATCGTCCAGCAATTGCGCGGGGTGACGGTGTCCTTGGTGATCTTGGTGAGCGGCCCGTAATAGAACACCTTGCGCTCGCCCGCCTTGCCCTTGCTCTGCAGCAGCTCGGCGATCTGCTGGGCGGCGATATCGCCCTGCAGCGGCGAGTTGTAGCTGATGTCCATGGTCAAGAGGCCCTTCTCGACGTTGTCGCAGGCGCTCTTGTTGCCGGCGCCGCTGGTCACGACGAAGACCTGACCGGTCTTGCCGGCCGCCGCCACCGCCGCGCCGATGCCGACGTCGGCGCTGTCCCACACGCCGACCGCGCCGCAGAGATCGGGATTCTGCTGCAGCACCGTCTCCATGATGGCGCGCGCCTTGGCCGGATCGTAGTTCGCCGCCTGATCGGACACGATCTTGATCTCGGGGTGTTGCGACAGCACGTTGGTGATGCCGCGCTTGAGATAGATGTTGGCGGCGCCGGTCACGACTCCCTGCACGAAGGCGATCTTGGTCGACGGCCCTTTGCCGGTCGAGCAATGATCGACCAGCGCTTTGGCTTCCTCTTCGCCGAGCGAGACCCAGTCGGCGCCGACATAGGAGTCGGTGCTGGTCACCGAAGGCATGTTGACCTGCAGCACCTTGATGCCGTCGTCCTGCGCGCGCTTGAGGAGCCGCGCGTAGGATTGAATGTCGGGGTTATGGATGATCAGGAGATCGGGCTTTTCGGCAATCGCGGCGGTCAGCGCCTTGGTGCCGGCATCCGTGCTCCAGTTCGGATCGCGGATCTCGAAGGTATAGCCG
This sequence comes from uncultured Alphaproteobacteria bacterium, assembly GCA_963845075.1. Classification (GTDB taxonomy): domain Bacteria; phylum Pseudomonadota; class Alphaproteobacteria; order Rhizobiales; family Xanthobacteraceae; genus BOG-931. Next base: position 47,719 of record CAWJRE010000003.1, read on the forward strand.
AGCGCGGCCGCCTGCTTGCGCCAGATCGCCGCCCAGGACTCGGTGATGTCGAAGCCCATCGCGATCGGGATGAAGATGACCTTCTTGCCCTTGACCCCGCCGAGATAGTCGCCGCGGCCGACCTGATCGAGGCCGGTATCCTCGGCCAGCGCCGGCTTATAGGCGAGCGCCGTACATGAAAGCGCCGCCGTTAGGGCTAGCGCGAAGAAACCTTTCAGTCGCATTTTCCTTCCTCCCTGTTTGTTTCCCAGTGGCATGCTCACTCTCCTTTTTTATCCTTCGGATGTCGCCTTGCTGCTCTTATCCGTCAGATGTCGCCTTGCTGCGCGGTTTGTTCGTCACGAGGGTTAATCAACGTGTCGATGACGATGGCGCCGAGCAGAATGATGCTCTTGATGAGATTTTGCGCGGTGTAGCCGATATCGAGAATGGTCATCCCGTTGAGCAGGATGCCGACCAGCATGGTGCCGACGAGCACGTTGCGCACGCCGCCGCGGCCGCCGGAGAGGCCGATGCCGCCGAGCACGACCACCAGCAGCACGTCGTAGATCATGGTCGAATTGTAGATGCGGGTGTTCATGCCGGAGACCGCAGCCGCCATGACGATGCCGGCGCAGTAGGCGATCAGGCCGCTCAAAATATATTGCGCGACCGTCAGAACGCGCGTCGGTATGCCGGTGATGCGCGCCGCCAGCGGGTTGTCGCCGCTGGCGTAGACGAAGCGGCCGAAGCGCGTCTCGCGCAGCAAGGCGAACATCACCAGCGCCATCGCGGCGAAGGCGAGCACGATCACCGGGATGCCGCCGACGCGGCCGCTGCCGAGGAAATTGAACCAGGAATAGCCGGCCGGCGCATTCTGCACGTCGATCTGAAAGAAGAAGGTGCGGCCGATGCCGTACACGATCGAGCCCATGGCAAGCGTCGTGAAGATCGCGGGGATTTCGGCGTAGGCGACGATAATGCCGGTGACCACGCCGATGGCGACGACGAAGACCGCGCCGAGCGCAAGCGCCGCGCCGAGCGGCAATTGCGTGCGCGAGAGGGCCATCGCCCACGCCACCGCGACGACCATGGTGGCGACCATTGCAAGGTCGATGCCGCGGCCGATCACCACCAGTGCCATCCCGAGCCCGAGAATGCCTAGGATCGACACGCTGCGCACCAGCGACAAAAGATTTTCAACGGCCAGAAAACCGGGAAGAAGCAGCGAGAAGCCGCAAAACATCAACGCGGCGAGAAGAAAGACAATCTCTTCCTGCGTCGGACGCCAACGCAACATCGTTCCTTCCCCGTCGGCCGCTACAAGCGGCCTTTGCTTCTGTTTCGCGCGGTGGGCAGCGAGGCCAACCTGGGAAACGTGAACCGTGATTCAGTCGTCACTTTTATTTAAATGAACTCTATTCACTAAGTGTTGTCAAGGCAAGAAGGGCGCAAAAAGCTCGGAAATATTTCAAGGAAATTCGTTGCTTGGTGCGCGCGCTTCGACCGGTCGCGGCCGCGTGAAACCTCCCTGCGCGAAGCTATGACATGTAGACCCCGCCGTTCACATCGAGCATGACGCCGCACACGTAGCTCGCAGCCGGCGAGCATAGGAAAGCGATGGTGGAGGCGATCTCCTCGGGCTGCGCAATGCGGCCGAGTGGGACGGCCGCGAGATTGAGGTCGCGCCCTGCGATCATGCCGGTGTCGACTGGGCCGGGCGCAACGCCGTTGACCAGAACGTTACGTGGCGCGCCCTTGCGGGCAAACCAGCGCACCAGCGCGCCGACGGCGCCTTTCGATGCGACATAATGCGGGCCCGACAAAAGCCCGCCGCTGCGGCCGGCAAGCGAGCCGACCAGAACGATCCTCCCGTCGCCGCGCTCCATCATTCGCGGCAGCGCCGCGCGCACGCAATTGACCGTGCCCTTCACGTTCACCGCGTTGGTGCGCTCGTAGACCTCGTCCCAGTCATCGGCCATCCAATCGTCGAAGGGACAAATGCCCGAGCACACGATCAAGGCGTCGAGCGCGCCGGCGCCGGACACGAGACGCTCGACCGCCGCGCGGTTGGTGACATCGCAAGAAGCCGCGCTCGCTTGATGTCCTTCGCGGCGAAGCTTGTCCGCCACCGGCGTCGCGTCGCTGACATCGGCCAAAATGAGCTTGGCGCCGAGGCCGGCGCAGATCGCGGCTGCGCTCGCGCCGATCCCGCTCGCGCCGCCGGCAATGAGAATGCGCTTGCCTTCGAGCGAGAACGGATGCGCACCGAAAGTCGCCATTGACGTTTTTCTCCCCGTTGCGGTGCCGGCTTGTTGATCACGCCCAGAGCATGATCCGGAAAAATGGAGACCGGTTTTCCGAAAAGATCATGCTCAAACAAAAGGCTAGAGCGGAATGCCGATCCGACATGACTCATCCCGCTCTAATCGCGTGAGCTGGATTTGCGGAATAGGCCCGAGCCGAGCAGCTTTTCGTAGGCCGAGATCACATAGTCCGGGACGGCGTGCGCCGAGCCTTCGGTATAGGCGTAGCGCCGGCTCAGATATCCGCGTGCGCCCATGAGGATGTGCACGATCACTTCAAGTTCTTGATCCGTGTAATCCTCGACCTGACCGGCGCTTCGCTCGCGCTTGAGCGTCCGCACGTAAGCGGTTGCGATATTGTCGAGATGCCGCTGATAGCCGTTCGGCGCGAACACTTCGGCCTCGTTGAGGATGCGCAGGAATTCCGGCACCTCGCGCACGAAGTCGAAGAAGGCGCGGAAACGTTCGGTCTCCCTGTCGGCGCCGGGCGGCAGCGCGCCCGCGCGCTCGGCAATGAAATCGACCATCTGCAGGCCGATGGTCGGCAGCAACTGATCGAGCAATTCCTGTCGGTTTTCGAAGTGGTTGTAGAAAGTTCCTTGAGCGACTTCGGCGAGCTCGGTGATGCGCGCAACAGAAGCCTCCGCATAGCCGAGACGGCCGACCACCTTGGTGGCGGCACCGAACAGCCGCTTTTTGACCTCGTCATTCCGCTCGGCGCGGGTGAGTTTCGGTTTGGTATTTCCCGCAGTGCTTACGCTTGCCATCGTGCGCAATCAGAAGTGTTCATCGGTTGACGACTGTTGATTTATAGTTCATTTTTCTCGGAAGGTCACGCCCTCTCCAAATCCGCACCCCGATCCTCCGCTTGCGGGGGAATGACGCGAGGGGGAGGGCGGCGAATTCCGCCTGAGAAGCGGCATTGGCAGGGAGCGCACAGGGAAGCGCATGAGGATTGAAGGAATAGCCGTCGTCACTGGCGGAGCGAGCGGCATCGGAGCCGCGTGTTGCCGGGAGCTTTCAGCCGCCGGCGCCAAAGTCGTGGTGCTCGATCGCGAGCTTGCGCGCGCCGAGGCAGTGGCGAAGGAGCTCGGCGGTTACGCGCGTCGCGCCGACGTGGCCGATGAAAAGGCGACCGAAGCCTGCGCCGCGGCGATCGAAGCCGAGATCGGGCCGGTCGAGGTGCTGGTCAACAGCGCCGGCATCATTCAGGTGCCGGTGCGGCCGACCGAATTGAGCATGTCATCCTACGATGACGTGATCCGCGTCGATCAGCGCGGTACCTATGTCGCCTGCGTTGCCTTCGGCCGCCACATGCTCGCGCGCCGCCGCGGCTCCATCATCAACATTGCCTCGGTCGCCGGCATGCGCTCGATGCCGCTTCACGCCTATGGACCGGCCAAGGCCGCCGTGATCGCGACCACCGAATGTCTCGCCGCCGAATGGGGCCCGGCGCAGGTGCGGGTCAATGCGGTTTCTCCCGGCTATACGCGAACGCCCGCGCTGCAAGCGGCGATCGACAAGGGCGAGCGCGACCCGTCATCGCTTGCCGGCAATTCGGCGCTCGGCCGCCTGGTCGAGCCGTCGGAGATCGCCAAGGTCGTGACGTTTCTCGCTTCGCCGCTTGCGTCCGCCATTACGGGTGCGAACGTGCCGGTCGATTGCGGCTGGCTGGTCGCGCCGTCCTGGCACACCTATGGCGGCTTGCGGCAACCCGGCAACGCCTGAGGGTTGATGCCCCGCCGCGCCGATAGCGCGGCATGCGCGAAGCGCAAACCAAGGAAGCAAGAAAAGGACGGATGTCATGACGACCTTCTCCGCCGATCTCGCCAAATTTCTTGTCGGTCTGCGAACGGAGAACATGCCGCCCGAGGTCGTCCAGAAAGCCCGCGTTTGTTTGTACAACGCGTTCGGCATGGGCATTAACGGCCATGCCACGCCTTTTGCGCCGGTCGCCCGCGCAGCAGCGCTCGCGCTTGACGGCGAGGTGGCGGGCGGCGCGACGCTCTTTCTCGACGGCCGCCGCACCACCGTCGGCGGCGCGTGTCTCGCCAACTCGGCGCTGTTTCATGGTCGCGCCCAGGAAGATACCTGTGGCGCCGCGCATTTCGGCACCATTCTGATCCCGATGCTCACGGCGATGATCGAGGCCAGAGGCTATCCGCTCTCGCGCCTCATCCCGGCGCTGGTCGCGGGCTACGAGGCGGGCGGCGTGCTCGAGAAGGCGCTTTCCGGCAAGACCACGCCGGGCGGATTCCGCTCGTCCGCGATCTACGGCACGATCGCCGCAAGCGCGGCGGCAGCGAAACTCATGGAGCTTTCGGCCGAGCAGACTGCGGCGGCGCTCGCCAATGCGGTGTCGTTCGCCGGCGGCGTGTTGCAATCCTTCGCCGACGGCACCGACGAATGGCGCTATCAGGTCGGCGTAGTGGCGCGCAACGGCCTGGTCGCGGCCGAACTGGCGCGCGCGGGCTCGGTCTCCGCGCCAAACGCGTTCGAGGGCAAATCCGGCTTCGCTCGCGCTTTCGGCAGGATCGATCTCGACACCAATCTTGTTGCTTCCCTCGGCACGGACTGGGCCATTCTGCGCGTGGCGTTCAAGCCGTTCCCGGTGTGCGCCTTCAACCAAACGCCGGTCACCGGCGCGCTGGTGCTGCGTGAGCAGTTGCGCGCAGCGCCAGCAAAAGTGCGCGTGCGCATGAATCCTTACGAGACCGGCTATGCCGGCATGGATGCGGTCGGACCGTTCAGTACGATTTCCGGCACGCTGATGAGCATCCCGTTTTGCATCGCGACCACGCTCGTCCACGGCGCGCCGACGACGCGCCACATGACGACATATGACGATCCGGCGGTGAACGATCTGATCACGCGCGTCGAACTCGTTTCCGATGCTTCGATCCCGATCTTGAGCGCGATGATCGAAGCGGAGACCGCCGACGGGGCCAAGCAGGTGCGCGAGCAAAGAATGACGGCGGCAGACTATGCCTACGATCTGCCGACGCTGTCGGCGATGCTGCGCCGGATCGGCGGCGAGGAGGACGTGCCGATGTCGGCCTTCGATCGGCTCGAGCGCTTTGTCGAGCGATTGCCGCAAGGCTCGATCGACGATGCGATCTCCGTCTTCACGCTGGCGCCCTCGCAGGCGCGCGCCGCGTAAGACGTCTCACGGTCGTCATTGCCGGGCTTGACCCGGCAATCCGTGCCGCGTTCCCGCGGGCTGCCTGCTCGCAGCATGGATGCGCGGGTCAAGCCCTCGCATGACGAGTGGAAGAGCAATTCAGTTCGAGCCGGCTTTTTTCGAATAGGCGCAGCGCGCCCTCAATATTTCTTGAATCCCACCAACTCGTGGAACTTCAGCTCCTTGGCGTTGAGCTGATAAACCGCGACCTCGGTCCCGGCTAGCTGCTGCTGATTGTCGAAGCTCACCGGCGCGCTCAAGCCGCCGGTGTCGAGATTTTTGGTCTGACGAAGCTTCTCGATCGTGCAAGCGCGGGTCAGGTCCTTGCCGCATTCCTGCATCGCATGCGCCAGGCTCTTCAAGCCAACGTAGGTGACGAAGGTGTAGCGGCTCACGCCGGCCAGTTCTTCCGGCGTGGTGAATTGCTTCGCCATGGCGAGAAACTTCTCCACCGCCGGTCCGGTGAGCGCGACATAATCGCCGACAAGATAATCGTAGCCGGCCGGCGCGGCGAGCTTGGCGGAGGCCGGGATGCCTTCGCTCCATACGTCGGCCGATTGGATGTCCATGTCGAGCTTGCGCGCTTCCGACAGAATATTGGCGGCGCCGGCAAAGATCCCGCCGTTGGCCAGCACGTTGACGCCGGCCTGTTTCATCTGCGCCATCTCGGCGGCGAAGTTCGACGAGCCTTTCTTGAACCGCAGCCGGATGCCGTCCTTGACGCCGAATTCCTTCACCGCCCGCTCGTAGCCGGCCTCGACCTCCTGGCCGAAATCGTCGTCCTGGCGAATGATACCGTAGACCGGATTCTTCGGCTCTGAATGGTCATGAATGTATTTGAGCTGCGCGTAGAAAGCGTCGGAATAGCTCGCGCCGAACGTGAACACCGACGGCCGCACCGGCTTGTAGATCAGCGCTGACGGCGCCGTGGTCACGACCGTCGGCAGATTGTTCTCGGTGATCAGCGGCATCATGGCGAGCACGTTCGCGGTGCCCGATGTGCCGTTGAGCGCGAAGATGCCGTCTTCCTCGAGCAGCTTGGTCAGCGCCTGGAAGGAACGCGACGGAATGTAACCGTCGTCTTCGGTCAAGATCTTTATCTTGCGGCCGTTGATCCCGCCCGCGGCGTTGATCTCGCCGGCGGCGATTTTCGAGCCGAGCGACACGCCACGGCCGACGAAGGCCGCCGGTCCGGTCATGATGTTGACATCGCCGATCTTGATCTCGGTATCGCTGACGCCGGGATCGCCGGCCCATGCCGCCGTCGCGGACAGGAGTGCCGCCGCCAGCACGCTCGTTGCAATCTTCATTTATGTCCTCCCTTGGTAAGCCGGGGCCTTCGATTGTCAGTAGGCCAGCGGCCAATTGCTCCAGTATTTGCGCGCATCCCGCCAAAAGCCGATCAAACCATCAGACTTGAAGCGCAGAAACAGCACGATCACGAGTCCGTTGGCGATACCGCGGATTTCGTAGACATAGTTGGTGTAAAGCGGCGAGCTGGAGTCGATCACGGTCGACAGCGCAAGCCGGATCGCCTCGGGCAGATAGGACAAGAACACCGCGCCGAGCACCGCGCCGGCGACCGAGCCCAGTCCGCCGAGAATGATGATCGCCAACGCCTCGATCGAGAGGATCAGCGCGAACACGTCGATATTGACGAAGCGGATCTGCAGCGAGAGGAGCGCGCCGGCGATAGCGACGATGAAGGAGCTGACCACAAACGCCAAAAGCTTGTAGCGCACGAGATCGATGCCCATCACGCGCGCCGCGATGTCGTGGTCGCGGATCGCGATCCAGGCGCGCCCGATGCGGGTGCGCAAAAGATTGAGCGCGGCGAAGATGGTCGCGACGGCAAGCGCGAGCGTCAGATAGTAAAGCGCGGGGCCGCGCTGCAGGCCGAAGCCGAACAGTTTTGCGCCGGTGACGAAGACGCCGTTCGGTCCGTGCGTCAGTCGTTCCGCATAAAGAATGATGTGATTGATGATGAACGCGAACGCGAGCGTCGTGATGGCGAGATAGAGCCCCTTCAGGCGCAAGGACGGAATACCCACCACGATGCTGACCAGCGCGCCGGCGACGCCGGCAGCGGGCAAGCTGACCCAGACCGGCAGATGATAGTCCGTGAGCAGGATCGCATTGGTATAGGCGCCGACCGCGAGGAATCCAGCCTGGCCGAGCGAAATAAGCCCGGTGGTGCCGGTTAGAAGGTTCAAGCCGACCGCGCCGATCACGGCGATCAGGGCCGAGACCATCAGCGTCAGCGCGTAGGCGCCGACCCAATACGGCGCAACGATCAGCGCAGCGATCAGCGCGGCGGTCCAGGCCCACGCCGCCTTGCTGTCGCTCAGCGCGATGATCTGACCGACGCTTTCTTTGTAGTTGCCTGTGCGCATAAACGTCAGACCCGCTCGATATCGGCGCTGCCGAACAGGCCATAGGGCCGCACCATCAGGACGACGATGATGACCACAAAGCCCGCGATCTCGCGCAGGCCCTCGCCCAGATAGCCCTGCGCCAGATTCTCGATGACGCCGATGATCAACCCGGCGAGCGAGGCGCCAATGACTGAATCAAGCCCGCCGAGAATGACCGCGGGAAACGATTTGAGCCCCTGGAACCACATATCCGGCGCGAGCTTGAAGTTGATCGCAAACAGCACGCCGGCAACCGCGGCGATGGCGGCTGACAGCATCCAGGCGGCGGCGTGAATGCGATCGACACTGACGCCCATCAGCAATGCAGCCGTCTCGTTGGCGGCGACCGCTCGCATCGCCATGCCGAGACGGGTGAAGCGCAGGAACAGCCAGGCGCACAGCGTCACCAGCGCCAGCGCGCCGAGCAAACAAAGCTGCGCCGGATAAAACGGAACGCCGGCAACGGAGACGACGCCGGTCGGCAATCCGGCGGGAAAGTTCAGCGGCTCGGAACCCCAGATCAGAACGACAATGCCGCGCAGGATCACCGCGAGCCCGACAGTGGCCATCACGATCGAGAAGACCGGCTCGCCCAGCATCGGCCGGATGATGAGCCGTTCGAGCACAAGCCCGATCGCCATGGAAATCGGAACCGTCACCACCAGCAGGGGGAAGAATGACAGCCCGAGCGCATTGGCAAGGCTGAAGGAAACATAAGCTGTCAGCATGACCAATTCGCCCTGGGCGAAATTGACCACGCCGGTCGATTTGTAGATAAGCGCAAACCCCATGGCGATCAGGCCATAGGTTGCGCCGCTCACGAGCCCGGTGGCGACGAGCAGCGCCAGGAAATCCATCAGGCGGCGCTCCCGTAAATCTCGACGATCTCGTCGCGGAATTTCTGCTCGATCATGCGGCGGCGCACTTTCATCGTGGCGGTCAGTTCGCCGTCGTCGTGATCGAGCTCTTTCGACAGGATCACGAATTTGCGCACGTTCTCGACGCGCGCGAAGCGGTCGTTGACGCGCTTGACCTCGCCGGCGACGAGCTCGCGCACGCGCTCGTTCTCCGCGAGCGAGCGATAGGTCGTGTACGCAATGCCCTGGCGCTGCGCCCATTTGCCGGTGGTTTCGAGATCGATCTGGATGAGCGCCGCCAGGAAATGGCGGCCGTCGCCGAGCAGGATGGCCTCGCGAATGTACGGCGAGTCCTTCAGCGCATTTTCGATCAGGGACGGCGTAATGTTCTTGCCGCCCGACGTGATCAGAATGTCCTTCTTGCGATCGACGATGCGGATTTCGCCGTTGTCTTCCGTCTCGACGATGTCGCCGGTATGCAGCCATCCGTCGACGATGGCGCGCCTGGTTGCTTCGTCGTCGAACAAATAGCCTTTGAAGACGCTCGGGCCGGAGAGCAGCAACTCATTATCGTCGGCGATGCGATGCGCGACCCCGTCGACCGCAAGCCCGGAACAGCCGGACCTGGTGGCGCCGGGACGCTGCATGAAGGCAACCCCGCTGCTCTCGGTCATGCCGTAGATCTGATAGATCGGCACGCCGAGAATCCAGAAGAACAACAACACCTCCGGCGACACGGTTGCGCCGCCGCAGAAGCCGCAGCGCACCTTGTTGATGCCGAGGAAGCGCTGCAGGCTGCCGAAGCAGGCAAGCCACAACAGCGCAAAAACGAGGCGGTCGCGCAGATTGGCGGGCGCGCCGCCATTGGCGAGCCGGCGCTCGGCAATCGGTCGGCCGAGTTTCATGCAAATCTCGAAGACCCGGCGCTGCACCGGTGTCGTGTCGCGAATGCGGTAGTCGATGCTCTGCTGCATCTTCTCCCAGATGCGGGGCACGCCGAGAAAGCCCTGCGGCGCGATCTCGCGCAAATTGATCACGACGGTGTCGACCGATTCCGCGAAGCTGACCACGCAACCGGTGAGCAGTTGCATGATGGTCGAGAAGCTCCGCTCCGCCACATGACAAAGCGGCAGATAGCAGAGTACCGAGTAATTCTGCGCGTTGAGCCCGAGGACGGAGATGACCTGCACCGAGGTGTGCATCATGTTGCGGTGGCTGAGCATCGCTCCTTTCGGCATGCCGGTGGTGCCGGACGTATAGACGATGATGGCTGTGTCGTCGGGCTTGCCGGCGGCGAGTGCGGCGTCGACCGACGCGCCGAATTCGGCCTCTTTGCTCTCGCCGAGCGCCGTCACGGCGGCAAAGGACATCAGGCCGTCCTGCTTGTAGTGGCGCATGCCTTTCATATCGACGCAGATCACGGTGGTCAGGTCGGGCAGGCCGCCTTTGTTGCGCTGCGCATCGAGCACCTTGTCGGTCTGCTCCTGATCACCGCACACGACGATCTTGGCTCGCGAGTGGCGCAGGATGTATTGCAGCTCCGGCCAAGGATTGGTCGGATAAATGCCCAGACACGCGCCGCCGATCATCTGCGCCGCGAGATCGGCGTAGAGCCATTCCGGCGTGTCGTCGCTCGCGACCGCAAGCCGGTCGCCGGCGCGGAAGCCGAGCGCATGGAGCCCGATGGCGAAACGCCGGGCTTTCTCGAAGTACTCGCGCCAGCTTGTGCGCCGCCACACGCCGAAATCCTTCTCGCGTAGCGCCAGGCGGTCGCCCTGCGTTTCGGCGCGATATTTCAGCGCCTGCGGCATGGTCATGAGCGAAAGGCGCTTGAGCTCTTCGTTCATGCGGCTGCCCGCTTGGCGCCGAGATAGGCGGCCACTACGGCCTCGTTCAGCGCGACTTGCGCCGGTGTTCCCTCGGCGATCTTGCGGCCTTCGTTCATGACGCAGACATGGTCGGAAATATCCATCACGATGCCCATGTCGTGCTCGACCATCAGGATGGTCATGCCGAGCTCTTCCTTCAGGTCGAGGATGAAGCGCGCGATATCCTCGCGCTCCTCTTGGTTCATCCCCGAGACCATCTCGTCGAGCAGCAGGAGCTTCGGCGAGATGGCAAGCGCCCGGCCGAGCTCCACCCGTTTCTGCAAGCCATAGGACAGCGACCCGACCGGCTGATCGCGGATGTCTTCGATTTCCAGAAAGTCGATGATTTCCTCGACGCGCTCGCGCGCCTTGATCTCTTCCGTGCGCGCTCGACCCAAGAAAACGGCGGCGGAAATCGCATCGGTGCGCAGCCGCGTGTGCATGCCGACCAGGATGTTGTCGACGACGGTCTCGTGCTTGAACACCGCCAGATTCTGGAAGGTGCGGGCAATGCCGAGGCGCGCGAGCGCATGGGTGGGCAGCTTCGTGAGGTCCCGCCCGTCAAAAAGGATTTGCCCGGTGGAGGGCCGGAACACCGCACTGATCAGGTTGAAGAGTGTCGTCTTTCCGGCGCCGTTCGGGCCGATCAGGCTGCAGATCTGTCCGGCTTCGACCTTGAAGCTCACATCCTTGACGGCGGTCAAGCCGCCGAAGCGCTTGGAGACGCCGACAATGTCGAGAAGCGCGCTCACGACAGCCACCGCTTGCGCCGCTTATAGTGCTTGACATCGCGCATGCTCTTGCGCTGTCCGGCCGAGAAGCCGAGATAGAATTCCTGCACGTCGTCGTTGGCGCGCAGCTTCTCGGAACGGCCGTCGAGCACAATGCGGCCGTTCTCGAGAATGTAGCCGTAGGAAGCGACCTCGAGCGCAAGCCGCGCATTCTGTTCGACCAGCAAAATCGTCAACCCGCTGTCGCGATTGAGCGCAACCAGCGCTTCGAAGATCGCGTCGACGATTTGCGGCGCGAGCCCGAGCGATGGCTCATCAAGCATGAGCACGCGTGGTCGCCCCATCAGCGCGCGTCCCACCGCCACCATCTGCTGCTCGCCGCCGGACAAGTAGCCCGAGATTTGCGACCGCCGCTCCTTGACGCGCGGGAACAGCGTGTAGATCTGCTCGATCGTTTCCGCGCACTCGGCCCGCGCGCGCGTAAAACCGCCCATCAGCAGATTCTCTTCCACCGTGAGCGTCGCGAACAGCGCGCGCGCCTCCGGCACCTGCAACAAGCCGGCGCGGACGATCTCGCGCGGCGAGCGCCCGGAGATTTGCGCGCCGTCGAGATGGACGCCGCCGTTGACGATCTCCCCGTCTTCTTGCTCGAGCACGCCGGAGATCGCCTTCAGAATGGTCGATTTGCCGGCGCCATTGGAACCGAGCAGCGCCACGATCGCGCCGGCCGGCACATCGAGCGACACATCGCGCACGGCCTCGATCGCGCGGTCGTAAAGAACTTGCACGTTTTTCAGCGACAACACGGTATTATCCGCGGCCGATTGTGCGAGAACGATGAGCGACGCGCCGATGAAAGTCATTCATCAGCGTCAAGGGAAAGCATGGATGCGGGTTCGGTCGCGGGGAGAAGCGGCGCATCGCTGGCCACAGAATGCCGCCGCGGGCTTTTTCGGCCCAACCCCTGCAAGCTGGGCTGTCAAGCAACCGTTCCCCCCATGTCTCGAACATTCGCGTCGCTTACCAAGGGGCTCGTCAAAGCAACTTGCGCGGCGTCATCGTATGATGAATGATCTTCATTAACGGCGAAGGCCGGGCCTTTGTCAATAATGATGCGGACGCAGCGGTCCGCTTGGGGGACGGCGGGGAATTAAGGGCGGCGATATGAAGGACGCTCAGTCCAGCGCACGCAAGACGAGTGCCGCCGACATTCGCAGGTCCGGGCGGCTCAGCGTCTATGAACTGTTCGCCGCGCAAGTTCAGCGCGATCCGGACGCTGTGGCGATCGAGCAGGGCAGCTCGCGGCGCTCGTACGGCGCGCTCAACGAGCGTGCGGTGCGCCTTGCCGCTGCGCTCCACGGCAAGGGCGTGCGCTACGGTGATCGCATCGGGCTCCTGTCGGAGAACCGCGCCGAATATATCGAGATCGAGCTTGCCGCCGCCTACCTCGGCGCCATCGTGGCTTGTCAGAATTGGCGGCTTGCCGCCGCCGAATTGCAGCATTGCCTGGATCTGGTCTCGCCCGCTTTGGTCATTGCCTCGCAGCGGTTTGCTCAAACGCTGTCCGCGCTCGATCTGCACGGCGTCGAAAGCTTCATCATCGAGGATGATTACGAAGCGCTGGTGCAAACCACCCTACCGCTTGCCGAGAGTCCCGATGTCGATCCGGAAGACGGGCTCGTCATTCTCTACACCAGCGGCACCACCGGCTTGCCGAAGGGAGCGCTGATCAGTCACCGCGCCGAGATCGCGCGCATGGCGCTTCTGCGCATGGACATCCGTTCGACCGAGGAGGATGGCTTCCTCGCCTGGGCGCCGATGTTCCATATGGGCTCGACCGACCAGATGCTCGGCGCGCTCATGTCCGGCGCGACGGTCTATGCGGTCGACGGCTTCAATGCGGAAGCGATCGTCGACATCATGGAGCGGGCGCGGCTCGGCTGGCTGTTGCTGATGCCCGGCTCCATCGAACCTGTCGTGGCGTTGTTGAAGGAGCGCGGCCGGCGGCCCAAAGGGATTCGCGCGGTGGGCGCGATGGCCGATCTGGTGCCGAAGAAGCTGATCGCCGAACTGACGGAGCTTGCGGGCGCGCCCTATCTGAACAGTTTCGGCGCGACCGAGACCGGGCTGGCGCCGGCTTCGGCTTCGCTTATCGCGCCAGGCGAGTTCCCAGCAAGCTTGTCGAAGCGAAAGAGTGGGCTTTGCGACTTTCGCCTGGTCGATCCTGATGGCGAGGATGTCGCGGACGGCGATCCGGGCGAAGCCGCGGTGCGCGGGCCGACCGTGTTCAGCGGTTATTGGAATGCGGAGGCGACCAATGCGCGCGATTTCAAGAACGGCTGGTTCCGCATGGGCGACCTTTTTCGCCGCAACCCGGACGGCAGTTACGATTTCGTCGACCGGGCGAAATACATGATCAAATCCGGCGGCGAGAACATATATCCGGCCGAGATCGAACGCGTTCTTTTGTCGGATCCGCGGGTCAGCGACGCCGTGGTGGTGCGCAAACGCGACGCCAAATGGGGCGAAGTTCCCGTCGCCTTCGTCGCGCGGCGTGACGACGCGCTCAGCGAGACCGACATCGAGGCCGTGTGCCGCAAATCGCTCGCCGGCTACAAGCGGCCGAAAGAGGTGCATTTCATGCGGTTCGAGGACTTCCCGCGCAGCACGACGGGCAAGATCCTGCGCCACGAAATGGAGAAGAAGCTACCCTGAGCAAGCGGCGGGCCGATCACGCGAGCATGATCCCGAAAAGTGGAAACCGGTTTTCGGGTCAAGATCCTGCTCAAATAAACAATCTAATGGATCAAGATGGAAGCCGAGACACGTAGGACAAAGCAGCAGACGGGAGACAATTCCATGGCGCAAGCCGGAACGCTTCGCCGGGTGAGCAGACTGCCGGCGGAGCGGCGCATCCTCGACATCATGACGGCGGCGCGGGCGGTGTTCACCGAGAAGGGCTATAACGACGCTCTGATCTCGGACATCGCCGAGCGCGCCGGCGTTGTGGAAGGCAGCATCTACCGCTTCTTCACCAACAAGCGCGATCTGCTCGTGCGCGTCGTCGAGCATTGGTACGAGGACATGCTTGCGGACGACGACGAGCAGTTCGCCAGCGTCCGCGGCACCTGGAACAGGATTCGTTTCATCGTCCACCACCATCTCGGCACCATCCGCCGCGAGCCCGCGCTTTGCCGCCTGGTGTTCCAGGAACTGCGGCCCGATCCGTTGTATCGGCAGACGCGGCTGTTCAAGCTCAATCAGGCTTACACCCATCGCCTCATCGAAGTGGTGAAGGAGGCGGTGGCGCAGGGCGAGTTCAGGCCCGACGTTTCGCCGGCCTTGGTGCGCGACATGATCTATGGCTGCATCGAGCATCGCACCTGGGCGTTCCTGCGCAACGAGGGCGACTTCGATACGGACGCTACCGCCGACGGTATCACCGATGTCGTCTTTGGCGGTCTTGTCGCGCGCAAGCCCGAAGACGAGCCGATGGCGAAAGCGCTCTCGCGCATGGACGATGTCACCGCGCGGCTCGAGCGGCTGGCGGGTTCGCAAGGGGATTAGCCGGTAGCCCGCTTGAGCGTAGGCGATATGCGGGGCGCGGCTTCAAAGCCAATTCCCGGATGTCGCTTCGCTCATCCGGGCTACGTGTGTTCTTTCCCGTCACCCTGAGGTGGCCGCGAAGCGGCCCTCGAAGGGTGACGGGCCCGGGCCGTGCATCCTTCGAGGCTCGCTGCGCTCGCGCCTCAGGATGACGGACTAAGCTCGGTGACTCAGCAGCAAGCAAATCCTTACAAAGGATAGCCGGCGAGCGTTCCGTTCTCGATGCGCTCGATGTATTCGGTCATGCCGTAGCCCTGCTGGCCGTTCCAGGTGAAACGCGTGAAGCCTTCGGCGATCCGCGATTCAAGCGTCTGGCCATTGGCTTTGCGCCGGTTGCGCAACGGCGCCAGCGTCATGATCTCGCCGGCGATGATCGCCTTGCGGTTCGCGGTGCGCACGCCGATCTCGACGCGCCGCGGGTCCTTCTGCTCGGTCCATTCCGTCGCCAGGTCCATATCGACGATGTCCTCATATTGGCCGTCGACCAGGAGCACGCCGACGCGCCGCGACTTGCCGGCCTCATCGGTGATCTTGAGCAGCATGAGGCCGTCGCCGTTCGGAAAATTGGCTAGGAACAGCCGGTACCAATAGATCGCCTGCCAGTAACGCGGCCCCCAGGAATGGTCGCGCCAGCCGTGGCCGTCGATCGGGAAGGTCTCGCTCCCGACCTGGATTTCGCCGCGCACGCGGGCGTGCTGGTTGAAATGACCGCGCGAAAAATCGCGGCCATACATGGTCTGCACCGCATCGTTGACCGGCTCGCCGCCATGCACCGGCGATTCGGCTTCGAGCGTCCAGTGGACGTGGCCGGGCAGGCGCGGTCCGTCGGCGAACAGCGTTTTCGGATCGCGCAGCGCGTTCGGATCCTTCACGATCATCAGTTCGCCGTCGAAGGTCATCGATACTTTTTTCAACGGCTCGATCACCGCGTAGGAAAGCCCGCCCGCGTCGAAGCGTTCGTTGCTGGTGATGTTCGGACGCTGGAACTGGCAGGCAATGCGGCCGTCCGGCAGATAGAGGCACACCGACAGTTCGGCGTAACCTTCGTTGACCCGGTTGCCGAGCCGCATCCAGCCTCCGACCGGAGAGGCTGTGTTGAAGCCGTTGGTATAGACGCTTTCGTTGAAACTCACCGACGCGTCCGGCTTGTGCGTCATCTCGTCGTCCGGCCGCATCACGAAGTCGCCCATTGTCAAGCTCCCGCTTTTCCGTATGTCTGATCGCCGGCGCGCACCAGAACCAGCATGCGGCCGCGCTGCACAACCTGATCGTTCTGATTGATCACCTCGAACACGAAAGTCGCAAGCTCGCGCCCCGCCTTCGAGGTCGGCCGCTGCTCCTCGAGCGTCACGCGCGAGCGGATCGTGTCGTCGATCCTCACCGGCCCGCAGAAATCCCAGTTCAGGTTGAGCAGCGCAATCACCCGTTCGCCGAGAATGCCGGTTTGTGTGAGCATGCCGATGGCGGTCGCCATTGCCAGCGGACCGTGCGCGATGCGCGTCCCGAACGGCGAGGATTTGGCGAACACCTCGTCGACATGAATCGGAGTGAAGTCGCCGACCAGGCCGGCAAACAAATTGATGTCGCCGGCGCCGATCGTGCGCCCCGGCGTCGTCAGCGATTGTCCTGGAAGAAGCGCGGCCACGGTGCTTGCCTCTTTTAGTTCGCAGTACGCGCCAGTTCGATGCGCGCCAGCGCTTCGCGATGCACTTCGTCGGGGCCATCGCCGATGCGCAGAAAACGCGTTTCGGCGAACGCTTCCGCCAGGAAGAAATCCTGCGACAAGCCGGCGCCGCCATGCACCTGAATCGCGCGGTCGATCACCGCGCCGGCCATCGTCGGCACGATCACCTTGACGATGGCGATCTCGGCGCGCGCCGCCTTGTTACCGGCCGTATCCATCATCCACGCGGCCTTGAGCGTCATCAGCCGCGCCTGCTCGATATCGCAACGCGATTGCCCGATCGTCTGTCGCACGGCGCCCATTTCCGCAAGCGTCGAGCCGAAGGCGACGCGCGCCTTGGCCCGCGCGCACATGCTTTCCAGCGCGCGTTCGGCAAGGCCGATGAAGCGCATGCAGTGATGGATGCGGCCGGGGCCGAGCCGCCCTTGCGCGATCTCAAAGCCGCGGCCTTCGCCGAGCAGCATGTTGTCGGCCGGCACGCGCACGTTGTCGAAGATCATTTCGGCGTGGCCAAGCGGGGGATGCTCGTAGCCGTAAACCGAGAGCGGACGCTCGACGGTCACGCCAGGCGTGTCCATCGGCACAAGGATCATCGATTGCTGCTTGTGCTTGGGCGCGCTGGGGTCGCTCTTGCCCATCACGATCGCGACTTTGCAGCGCGGCGACATGGCGCCGGTGATCCACCACTTGCGGCCATTGACGACATAGTGGTGGCCGTCGCGCTTGATCGCGGTCTCGATGTTGGTGGCGTCGGAAGAGGCGACGCGCGGCTCGGTCATGGCGAAGCACGAACGAATTTCGCCCGAAAGAAGCGGCTTGAGCCAGCGCTCTTTCTGCTCCGCCGTGCCATAGGCCGCGAGTAATTCCATGTTGCCGACGTCCGGCGCATTGCAGTTGAAGATTTCCGGTGCCACGAGCGAACGCCCGAGCGTCTCGCACAGATGCGCATATTCGAAATTGTTCAGGCCCTGGCCGCCGGCGCCGTGATAGAAAAGATTCCAGAGGCCGCGCGCTTTGGCTTTTGCCTGCAGCTCCTCGAGCAGCGGACGCGGCGCCCAGCGTTCGGCGCCGTCGGCATGGGCCAGCAGCGCCTTCTCGTTTGGATAGACCTGCTCGGCCATGAAGCTTTTCAGCTCGGCGTGCAGCGACTTGGCGTGGTCCGACAACTCGGCAAACATTGGCTTTTCCTTCCGCAACTCTTGCCGCAGCGTTCAATCGTTGGTGCTTAATCGTTTTTGGCGCCGATTTTTTCGCGCTTGACCACGATGCCGGCGGCTTCCCGGTCCCAGGTGTCGGTCGTCAGCCCCTCGGCGCGCAGCTTGACTTTCTCGATCTTGGCGGTCGGCGTGCGCGGCAGCGCCTCGACCACGCGCACGTAGCGCGGCACCATGAAGTGCGCCATGCGCGGGCGCAAAAATTCGATTAAAGCGGCTGGGTCGAACGCTTCGCCCTCCTTGATTGCGACCACCGCGCAGACCTCGTCCTCGGCGATCTCGCTCTTGACCGCGATGGCGGCCGCCTCGCGGATGGCCGGATAAGCCAGCACTTCGGACTCGACTTCGAACGAGGAAATGTTCTCGCCGCGCCGCCGGATCGCGTCTTTCAGGCGATCGACGAAATAGAAGTTGCCCTCGGCGTCGCGCTTGAATCCGTCGCCGGTATGAAACCAGCCATTCCTCCACGCCGCCGCGGTCGCGATCGGATTGCCCGCATAGCCGTGACTGGTCGCCCAGGGACAATCGGTGCGCACCACAAGCTCGCCGACCGCGCCGGCCGGAAGTTCGCAATCGTTCTCGTCGATGATGCGGACCTCGACGCCGGGGCGCATACGGCCGGCGCTGCCGAGCGCGGTCGGATTGGCGGCAGTGACGATCGGCATGGAGATTTCGGTCATGTTGAAGTGGGTGTAGATGTCGGTGCCGAAGCGCGCGTGAAATTGCGGCGCGGTTTCATTCAGCGGCACGTAGGTGCAGGTTCGAAGCGGATGGTCTTTGTCGTCGGGGGAGGGCGGGCGCTTGAGCAGAAATCCGCCCATCACGCCGAGCAGGATCGAAGTGGTAATCCCGGTCTTGCGCACGGTCGGCCAGAACGCCTCCGTGTTGAAGGAATCCACCATGGCGATGGACCCGCCATGGATCAGCATGGCGGTGACCGGCATCACGCCGCCCGAGTGGAACATCGGCAGATTGATCATGTAGCGGTCGCCGCCGGACAGGAACGGTGCCGAGCCCGCCATGGCGTGAAGGTGCACGTAGGACGACATCACGCCCTTGGAGGGCCCCGTCGTGCCGGACGTGAAGATGATCGATTGCATGTCCCAGGGCGCGATCGGCCGCTCGAGCGGCGGCGGATTGGTGTCGGCGCTCTCCAGCGCGCCTGCCGGATGTACGCTGATGCCGTCGAGCGGTATGGGCGCGCCGCCGAGCACGACCAGTTCGCGCACGGCCTTGCGGTCGATATCTTTCAGCCGCGGGCAAAGATCGGCATGCGCGATCATCAGGCGCGCTTCCGACAAGCCGATGGCATGCTCGAGCAGGCTGCCGCGATAAGCGGTGTTGATCGGTACGAACACCGCGCCGAGATAGTTGAGTCCGAACCAGATCCGCAGGCAGTCGGCATTGTTCGGCAGCCACACCAGGACGCGCTCGCCTTGTTTGACTCCGAGCGCGCGCAGCGCGTTCGCCGTGCGAATCGCCAGCGCCTGCATCTCTCGATAGGTCCACTGCTCGCCGTCGGCGAAAATGGCGAATGTCTTGTCGGGCTGCTCGCGCGCCCATCGCTCGATCATGTACCGCTGGACACATTGATCCGGCCGCGGCATGCGCGGGTCCAAATGATAGTCCATGGTCATTCCTCCCGGCTCCGCAGCGAAGCCTTCGGTCAACTTTGACTCTTTGCTTGCCCGCCGGCCGTGGCCTTGGAGATTTCGGCGAACAGTGGCTTCTTGGTCATCTTCATTTCACGCGTAAGCTCGTCGTGCACATGTTGCCGCAATAGCACGGTCGCAGCGGCAACATCGCCGTAGGCGGCAGGCCCTTGGGTCCACGCAATCAGATCGGAGATCTCGCCATCGAGCCGGTCGCGTTCGGCGGCAAGCTCAGCCGAACTTGCGGCCGCAATTGCCTGATCGGACAGGCCGGCCGCGCCGCCGGGCGCTTGCGGGACGAGCGCACGCACGGCACGCACGGCATTACGCCGCTGCGCCACCGCCTCGGCAAGCGGCGCGCGCGCCCATTCCAGCCGTGGCGCGATGTTGTTGAGGACATCGATGACGCCGATCGCTTGGCCGCGCGCATAGGCGTCCGTGACGTTCGGGATAACGTCGCTGCGCAAGCGTGGCGATGATGCCGGCGATCAGGCGCTCGAGCGAATTGTTCATGCCGCCCGCTCCATCACGGATTCGAGCTGCAGCAGCATGCGCGGCAATTGCGCGCCCATGCCGGCCATGCGCAGATCGTTGAAGTCGCGCGTTTCGAAACAATAGCTGGCGCCGAGATGCATCACCGCAAGCTTGAAGGTGCCGAAGGCTTCCCAGTAATGCAGCGCCGAAGCGTCTACCTTAGTGCCGGTGAGCGCTTCGTATTTGCTTTTCAGTTCCTCGCGCGTGAACAGGTGGCACATATAGGGCAAGCGGCCGCGCCAGGCTTGCAGGCAGATCCAGCCGAGGTCCTCCATCGGGTCGCCCAGATGTACCAGCTCCCAGTCGAGGATCGCGGAAATGCGGCCATCGAGCTCGAGAAAATTGCCGATCCGATAGTCACCGTGCACCACGCTGATCCTCTGCGCCTTCGGCGCATGCGCGCGAAACCAGATCAGCGCCCATTCCAGCATGGGATAACGCCGCGTCGACCATTGCCGCATGCGCTCTTCCCAGAAAGCGATCTGCGAATGCGCCGTTTGCGCGGGATCGGTGGCGCCGCCGATGCCGGCAACCGGCGCGCTGCGCCATTCGAAATTATGCAAAGCGGCGAGCGCTCCAAGGAACTGATCGCCGAGATTGAGGCGTGCGGTTTCGTCGAACGCCGGCCCGCCGTCTGCGGTCCACGGCACCGGCGCGTCGCCCTTGACGAATTCGCACACGAAGAACGGCGCGCCCAAAGCCTCGCTGTCGTCGCAGCACCAATAGGCGCGCGGCACCGGCACGCCGCTGCCGGCCAGGCTCTGCAGCGTGAGAAATTCCGGCGTCGCCCGATAGGGCGCAAAGATGCCGCTCGGCGGCCCCAGCCGTAGAATGAGGTCGCGCTCGATGCGCGCGCCGCCCTCGTTCCATTTGGCGTTGAAGCCGAATGTCAGCCAGGAAAAACCCACGGTGTAGCGCTTTAGCGGTCCGATCTCGACATCGCCGCCAACCTGCCCGTGCAGGTAGGCCAGCAGCCGGCTTCGGATGCTATCGCCGTCGAAGGTTTCGATCGCAGACAAGCTTGTTCCTCAGGGCTTTCCCGACGCGGCGCGTATCGCGCAATCGGCGCGGCATGATCTGCGAATTCGCAAGCATGCCGCCACAATTGTGATTGCCGGACCGCTTGAGCCAAAATGAACCAGACTCATTATGCGGGGTCAAGCGGTCGCTCTGGACTTTCCGGCAGCAATGCGCGGCCTTGCTTAAAGGCTCGACAGCAAGTGGCCGGCATCGACCGGAAGCACGACGCCGGTAATCGAAGCACCGCCGTCGCCCGCCAGCAAGATCAGCGGTTCGGCCAGATCTTGCATCGGTGTCAGGCGTCGCGACGGAATCCGCCGGATCATTTCCTGGCCCTTTTCTGTCTGGAAAAAGTCGCGGTTGAAATCGGTCTCGACATAGCCGGGCGCCAGCGCGTTGACCCGAATACGAAAGCGCGCCCATTCCAGCGCCAATTGCTTGGTCATCTGCACCAGGCCGGCTTTGGCGGTGGCATAGGCCGTGACCCGTCCGGCTTGGCGCAGTGCCAGGATGGAAGCCACGTTCACGATCGAGCCCGGAATTTTCGCGGCCACCATATGTCGCGCCGCCTCGCGCGCAATCATCCAGGGGCCGCGCAGGTTGGTCGAAAGAATGCGGTCGAAATCGGCCGGATCCTCGTCGAGTGTATCGACCACTTCGGTGATGCCGGCATTGTTGACCACAATGGCCGGCGGGCCCCATTGCTTCGTGATCTCTGCGAATGCGCGCAGGATCGAATCGTCTCGTGTCACGTCCATGGCCACGAAATTTGCCTCGCCCCCCGCGCGCGCGATGCCGTCGGTGATTTCCGGTAGGTCGGATCGGTTGCCCAAAATGACATGCGCTCCTTCGCGCGCCAGCGTCTCCGCAAAGAACCGCCCTAGTCCCCGCGAGGCGCCGGTCACCAGCGCGACGCGGTTTGCCAGCCGGCGCCCCGCGCCGCCCTGCGTCTTCGCTGACGCGGCCGGTTCTGCGTTGCCAAGTTGAGACATGCGCGACGTTCCTTCCGAACCCGATCCGTTCCGATCTTCTGTTGCCACGCCAAGACGCCTTAGCGTGTGTAGTCACAAATCGTGCACCAATGTTCCCTTTCGAGTAAACCGGACATTGAACCGACATCGCCGAATGACCGAGTTCTGACCCCATCTGAGACATTGGCTGTGCACAGTGCCAATTGTTTCGGTTCCTATCAAAGTATCTGTTTCAGCGGATACGATGCTGTCGTCTGAGCTTGGAACCGGTATGCGGCGACGCGAGTTTATCACGCTGATCGCGGCACCGCGGCGGCCTGGCGGCTTGCGGCGCGCGCAGCCGCCGGCGAGAAGCCGCAAGGTCGGACTGCACCATCCTACAAATCGACCTTGAACTCGATCCGGTGGCGGGCGGCTTGGCTGTCGCCGTTGTCTCGAAACCATCACGAGAGGTGAAGTCATGAAGATCGTGGTTATCGGCGGAACCGGCTTAATCGGGTCGAAGGTCGTAGAGAAGCTAAAGCAAAAGGGGCACGAGGCAATTGCCGCCGCGCCAAACACGGGCGTCAACACCATCACCGGCGAGGGGCTCAAGGAGGCCATGGCCGGCGCGCAGGTGGTGATCGACCTCGCCAATTCGCCCTCATTTGAGGACAAGGCGGTGCTGGAATTCTTCGAGACCGCCGGCCGCAACCTTCTCGCGGCGGAGACCGCAGCGGGCGTCCGGCACCATGTCGCGCTGTCGATCGTCGGAATCGACCGGAGCGACAATGGCTATTTCCGCGCCAAGGTCGCTCAAGAGAAACTGATCAAGACCTCCGGCATCCCCTACACCATCATCCGCTCGACCCAGTTCCTGGAATTCCTCCGCGCCATCGCCGATTCAAGTGCGGATGGAAACACGGTTAGGATTTCTCCCGGCCTGTTCCAGCCCATCGCGGCGGAGGACGTCGCCGCCACTGTTGCCGATGTGGCGCTCGCGGCGCCGCGCAACGGTATCGTCGAGATCGCCGGCCCGGAACGAGCACCGTTCAACGAAATTGTCGCCCGCTATTTGAAGGCCGTCCGCGACCCGCGTGTGGTCGTGAGCGATCCCGAGGCCCGATACTACGGTGGCCGGGTCGAGGAGCGCTCGCTGGTGCCGTTGGGCGAAGCGCGCCTCGGCCGCATCGCCTTCGACGAATGGCTCCGCCGCTCACGGGCAGCAGCCTGATCCCGCATCCGCCAACTGGTCAACTGTAGAAGGCACGCAAACATGAGATGCCTCTTTCGCAGGATCAAACGTAACGATGCAGCGATGTCAACCTTACGCATTATTGGAACGGCGCTAGTTCTAGCGTTCGGTTCACAGCCAATCCAATCCGCGCGCGCTGCGGAGTCGGCCGTTGTGACCCCACTCATGCTGAAGGAACTAGCCGATATACCCGGGAAGGAGATGTTGATGATCACCGTCGATTATCCGCCTGGGGCGGTGGACCCCGTCCACCGTCACGATGCACACGCATTCGTCTACGTCCTGCAAGGTTCGATTGTTATGCAGGTGCGGGGCGGCAAGGAGGTTACTCTCGTGCCAGGTCAGACTTTCTATGAAGGCCCCAACGACGTGCACACGGTCGGTCGCAATGCGAGCACGACGGAGCCAGCAAAGTTCATCGTGATTCTTCTGAAGAAGAAGGGAGTCGACGTGGTGTTGCCCGCCGAGTAATTCGCTTGGCCTCCGCCGGTCGCAACGAAGATGACTGGCCGGCAAGACGAAGCTGGCCAAGCTCCTCGTGGTGTTCGTGGTGGACACGAACGAGACGGAATTGACGGTTCCATTCGAGAACTGAGGTTTAATACCTTTCGTGCGGTGATATTGCCGCGGTAATCCGGCGGAGCTGCTGTTTTGCCGTCGCTTACTGCTGGAAGAAGAGGCGGCAGCGCTATGGCGAGAACCCACCGTGAAATTGCAATAGAGGGAATGCTGGCAGCTGTCGAAGAAGCGATGTGTCAGGTTATTGACTGTTGGGGAGATCTGCCGCCGCCGATGAAAGAAGCGGTAGAGCAGTTTCGCACCCAACTTGAGGCGGCAATTGATTCCGTAGAATTTGTCAAAAGGGCACTCGACAGACAAGTACACGAAACGGACCACGGGAAAGGTCCTGCTTGAGATTTGCTGCGGTGCCCGAGTCCGAAACTGGCACTTCCGGGACCTCGGGAGGTGTCCCACTTGAGTCCGTAAAGTGCGCTAAAGTGGACATGGATCGGGTCGCAGTCGCCATTCGCGACTTTAATGAGGACACGCCCTAGATCGCCAGATACCGCGCTCTAATCTCGTCGTTGGCTTTCAGCCCGGCGATTGTATCGCGATAGACTATCTGTCCTTTGTCGATCACGGTAGCGTCGCTGGCAATGCCGAGGCAGAAATGCATGTTCTGCTCGGCAATCAAAATGCTCGCGCCGGAGCCGCGCAGGCGGTGCAGGATCTCCGCGATCCGCTGCACCACGATCGGCGCCAAGCCTTCGCTCGGCTCGTCGAGCAAAAGCGCGACCGGATTGCCCATCAGCGTGCGCGCGATCGCCAGCATCTGCTGCTCGCCGCCGGAAAGCCGGCCGGCCTGCCGCTGACGCAATGGCTTGAGCAGCGGAAAGACTTCGTAGATGCGCGCCAAGTTCCAGTAGTCCTGTCCGCTCGGTCCCTTCTTGGCCGCGATTTCCAGATTGTCCTCGACACTGTGTTCGGGGAACACTTGCCGGTCTTCCGGCACGAAGCCCACGCCGGCTTTTGCGATCAGGTGCGGCTTGCGGTTCGCCATGTCGCGGCCCATGACCACGACCTGGCCGCGCCGCGGCGGTGCCAGCCCCGCGATCGCTTTCAGCGTCGTGCTCTTGCCGGCGCCGTTGCGTCCAAGCAGCGCCATCGTTTGCCCTTCGGCAAGCGCGATATCGACGCCGAACAGGATCTGGCTCGATCCGTAGAACACGTCGATCTTCTGCGCGCTGAACACGATGCGAGCGCTCATGAGTCGCGGCTGTCCTGGCTGGTGCCCAGATAGGCGGCGATCACTTCCGGATGGCCGCGAATTTCCGCCGGCGTGCCTTCGGCCAAGACGCGGCCGTAACAGAGCACGCGGATGGTCTGCGCGATCTTGAACACGATATCCATGTCGTGCTCGATGAAGATCAGCGTCATCTTTTGACGCTCCCACAATTCCTGGACCTTGGCGATCATCTGCCAGCGTTCTTCCGGCCCCATGCCTGCCGTCGGCTCGTCGAGCAAAAGCACGCGTGGCTCGAGCGCCAGTGCAAGCCCGATATCGAGCAGTTTCTGATCGCCGTGCGAGAGGCTCGACGAGATCACCGCCGCCTTGTCCGCGAGCCCGAGCATCGTCATGACTTCGGCGGCACGGTCGCGGCATTCGGGCAACGGGAAACGCCGCATGATGCGCTCCGCATTGCCCATATGCGCTTGCACGGCGGCCGTGAGGATTTCTTCCACCGTCAGCGACGGAAAGATGCTGGCGATCTGGAACGCGCGCACGACGCCGCGCCGCACGATCTGGGTGGGCGAGAGGCCGCCGATGTCCTCGCCGGCGAGCTTCACGCGGCCGCGGTCCGGGCGCATCGCGCCGGAGATCAGATTGAAGAATGTGGTCTTGCCGGCGCCGTTCGGCCCGATGATCGCCGTCAGCGAGCCCGCCGGGAAGTCGAGCGTGACATTTTGCATCGCGGCGACGCCGCCAAACGATTTCGAGAGGTCTTCGACCTGCAACATGGTCGTCACTTCTGAGCCGGCGGTTGGGCGATCATAGCGGCGCCTTCGACACGCCGCTCGGCTTGGCGCCGACGCGGGCCAACGACACATGCCGGTGCCACGCATCGAGCACCACGTCGAGCAGTCCGCGCCGCAGCCCGAGCGCGAACAGTAAAATAATGATACCGAGCGTGAGCCCGTAGTACTCGGTGAAGCGGGTCACGAAATCATTGAGCAGGAGCAGAATGATCGTGCCGACTGCCGGGCCGAGAAAGCTGTTCAGGCCGCCCAGCATGATGATGAAAATGCCTTCGCCGGAGATGGTCCAGTAGGCGAATTCCGGATAAGCGCCGGAGACGAACAGGCTCATGATCACACCGCCGACACCGGCGAAAATGCCGGCCAGCACGAAAGCGGTCAGGCGCACGCGGAACACTGCGATGCCGAGGAAGTTCGCGCGCGCGGCGTTGTCGCGGATCATGCGCAAGGTGTAGCCGAACGGCGACTGCACCAGGTGATGCATCAGGATGAGTCCGATCACCAGCAGTGCGCAGCTTGTCAAATAAAGATGCGACTGATTGGCGAGATTGATGCCGAGAAAAGGCGGCCGCGGAATGCCGCCGCGCAAGCCCTGGTCGCCGCCGGTCAGCGGCACCCAGAGAGTGATCAGGCTGTGCAGCAACATCTGGAAGGCGAGCGTTAGGAAGGCGAAATAGATTTCCTTCAGCCGCACGCAGATGGCGCCGACGATCAGCCCCAGCGCCGCGCACATCAGAAGCGTCAGCGCGAACGCGGCCGGTATCGGCATGCCGGTCCGCTGCATCAAAAGCGCGAACGTGTAAGCGCCCAGCCCGAAGAACATGCCGTGGCCGAACGACACCATGCCGCCGTAGCCGACCAGAAAATTGAGTGACGTCGCGAACAGGCCCAAGGCCGCGCCGCGGATCACGAAATCGACCAGTGCCTTGCTCGGCCAAACCACCGGCAGCAACGCCAGGATTGCGAACGCCGCCGCGCCGATCAGGAGATCGAATGCGAGCGAGCGCCGCGCCATCGTCAGGCTATTTCCTTGCCGAACAGGCCGGTCGGCCTGGCGATCAGAATGAGCACCATGAACAGATACATCAGTCCGTCGGTGAATAACGGAAAGCCGAGGCTGCCGAAGGCCCGAATGAGCCCGATCGCCAGTGCGGCGACGAAGGCGCCGATGATCGAGCCCATGCCGCCAATGACCGTGACGATGAACGACTCGATAAGAACCGAAAATCCCATACCGGGCGTGAGCGAGCGCACGGGCGCGGCGAGCGCGCCGGCAAATCCCGCGAGCAGTCCGCCAAGCGCAAACACCAAGCCGTACAGATAGCCGGTATTGATGCCGAGCGCGGCGACCATGTTGGGATTGACGGCCGCCGCGCGAATGGTCTTGCCGAGCCGCGTGCGGTCGATGAGCAGCCAGAGCGCAAGCCCGATGATGAAGGCCATGCCGACGACAAACAAATAAAACGGCGGCACCACGCCGCCGGCGATAAACAGCGGCGGCACCTGGAAGGTCTGTGGCATTCCCATCGACTTGAATTCCGGTCCCCAGATGATTTTGACCAGGTCGTCGAAGATCAGGACGAAGCCGTAACACACCAGGAGCTGCATCAGCACGTTCTGGCCGTAGACCCTGCTGATGAACAGGCGCTCGAAAATGAGCCCGACGAGCGCCGTCGCGACACCAGCGCCCAGAATGGTCAGCGTGTAGCTGCCGGTGAATTGGAAAATCGTGAGCGCGAAATACGCGCCCAGCATGTAGAACGAGCCGTGGGTGAAATTGACGACTTTCAGAACGCCGAAAATCAGCGTCAGCCCGGCCGCGACCAGAAACAGCAGCATGCCGATGATCAGGCCGCCGGTCGCCTGCGTCACCAGGCAGGCGGAAGAGGAGAGGCAGGTCGCGAGCGTGGCTAAATCCATGGCGGCCGCAGCGGGCGTTGGACGATGATGCCGAACGGCCACCGGCGTAAGCGCGCCGGCGGCCGTGTTAGGTCAAATCGTGCTTCGTCTTACGTATAATTCTTTTTCTTCTTCCAGTCGGCTTCGAGTTCGAAGATCTGCTTCCAATCGCCCGCAGTCATGTCGGTGACATAAGGCTCGGAAGGGATCGTCGTGCCCCAGCCGATGGCATAGCCGACGATGGTGTGATCGTCGGCCCGGAGCGTCACGTGGCCGTCGGTGCCGAACGGCGACTCGATCGTCAATCCCGCCAGCGCCTCGGCAAGTTTGGCGCCGTCCGCGGAATTCGCTTTTTTTGCGGCAGCCGCCAGGAAATGCATGGCGCTCGCATTCTCCCACGACCAGTTGGTCGGATATTCGTTGTACTTCGCCCGATAAGCATCGCCCCAGGCGGCATTCTCTGGCGTGTTGGGAAACGTCTTGATGTAGCGGTCGCCCGAATGAATGCCCTTCGGGAGATTCTTCACAGCCGTGAGTGCGGTGTAGTCGGCCATGTTCACCGCGAAGGTCTCGGTCTGCTGGAACAGCGCGTAGATGTTGCCTTGGTCGATGAAGGCCGTGAGATCGCCGCCCCACAAGCATGAATAGAGCGCCTGCGGTTTGGTCTGCAGGATCTTGGTGAGGACTTCGGTATAGTCCGGCTGGAACAGCTTCGGCCAGGCTTCGCCGACGAGCTCCACATCCGGATTGAAGTATTTGACGTAGGTCATGAACTCGGCGGTGGTGTCGCGGCCATAGGCATAATCCGGCGACGTCGTCATCCACTTGGTCAGGCCTTTGGCCTTGGCGACCTTTGCCGAATAGGCGCCGCCGACGATGGCGTCGTGCACGCCTTGGCGGGCGAGGCGGAAGGCGTTCGGCAGCCGCAGTTTCGGATCGGCGCTGAGCGAGCTTGTCTCGGAATTGGTGTGCAGCGTCAGCATGCCGAGATCGCGCGCCACCTCATGGACGGCGAATGCGCCTGACGAGGCTTCCGCATCGATCAGCAATTCGCAGCCTTCGGTGTTGATCAGTTCGCGCGCGATCCGCGCCGCTTCCTGCGGCTGGCCTTTGGAGTCGCGGATGACCATTTCGATCTGCCGACCGGCAAGGCCGCCGGTGGCGTTGATCTTTTCTACTTCCATCATCACCGCATTGCGCGATGAGGTGCCGAGCTGCGCGACGCGGCCCGACAAGATTGTCGTCATGCCGACTTTGATCGATTTGCTTTCCGCGCGGACAACCATCGGAGCAGCGAGAATCCCGACGGTGCTTGCCGCGGCGCCTTTGAGCAGGCTGCGGCGATTCAGACGATTCTTATGAGTTGGTGTCATCGGGCTTCCTCCCTTGGATGCGCCGGAGATGAACTATCGCGACGTCACGAACGGCTCGGTTATGTTTTGTTGAACAAGCCGCTCGTCGCCCGCGAGTGTCGTCTATCCCCCGTGCGCCGTCAATTGACGCGCGGCGCGCGCGCAAGGCGAAGGGGTCACGAAATCGAAAAAATCGATCGTGACGCATGCGCGAAAGCGTCGCGCAGCGCAGCAACGGCAAAGTAAGTTCGCTTGGAGTCTTTTTTACGTGACGCCGACACGACCGCCGTTCGCGCCAAGCAGACTTGATCCTCACGGACGCTCGCGGCTTGCTGACGAAAGCTACCCGCGCTTCGCTTCACTTGCGCACGCACCAAGCTGCGCCGTGCTGGCGACCCACGTTCTTCAGTCGATCGATCGCCGTCGATTGACAGGCCCTTGGTTGCCATCCTATTCTGCATCAAAATGAATTATGAATCAACATTCAAAATCGGGAGGCGCCGGTGGCCGCGGGCCAGATAAAGCCTTCATCGGCCCAGCTTTTGCGGCTTTACGCGGACATGCGCTTGATCCGCGAAGTGGAACTGCGCTTGTCGCTTCTGTTCGGCGACGGCGAAATTCCGGGCTTCATCCATCTGTCGATCGGGCAGGAAGCAGTCGCGGTCGGCGTCGCCGGCGCGTTACGCACCGACGATACGCTTGCCTCCAATCATCGCGGGCACGGTCACGCCATCGCCAAAGGTCTCGACCTGTCGCGTTTCTTCCTTGAGATCATGGGGCGGAGCGAGGGCTATTGTGGCGGCCGCGGCGGCTCGATGCATGTCGCCGACATGTCGGTCGGCATGCTCGGCGCGAACGGCATCGTCGGCGCCGGACTTCCCATCGCGGTCGGCAGTGCATTGGCCCATCAATTGCGCAAGACTGGCGCGATCGCCTGTGTGTTCTTCGGCGACGGCGCGCTGGCCGAAGGCGTGCTGCATGAAAGCTTCAACATGGCCGCGCTGTGGAAGCTGCCGATCTTATTTGTTTGCGAGAATAACGGCTGGTCGGAATTCTCGCCGGCCGCGCGGCAGCTCGCGGCCGAGCCGTCAAAACTGGCCGAAACTTTCAACATTCCGGCCGAGCGCGTCGACGGCAACGATATCGTCGCGGTGCGCGCGGCGGCGTTCTCGGCGATTGAAGCGGTGCGCGCCGGCGGCGGGCCGCGTCTCGTCGAATGCAAGACCACGCGGGTGCGCGGCCATTTTGAGGGCGATCCGCAGAAATACCGCGATGCCGGCGAATTCGACGAGATCGGGCGCAAGGATCCGCTCAAGCGCGCCGCCGACGAGCTGCGCGCCATGGGCGTGCCGGACGGCGAGATCGCCGCGATCGATGAGGCTGCGCGCCGGCGCGTCGACGAGGCGGTGGCCGCCGCCCGGGCCGGCACGGCGCCGGCGCCGGAGGCGGCGCTGGCCGACGTCTATTCTCCCAAATCTTCGCGCACACCCGCGCGTGCGGATGCGGCCGCATGACTGAAGTGAGATTTGGCCAGGCGATCAATCGCGCGCTCATCGACGCCATGACTCAGGATTCCTCGGTTATCTTGTTCGGCGAGGATGTCGCAGAGGCGGGTGGCCCGTTCGGCGTCACCCGCGGGCTCCTGAAAAAGTTCGGCGCCGAGCGGGTGCGCGACACGCCGATTTCCGAAGCCGCCATTGTCGGCGCCGCCGTCGGGGCCGCCATGACCGGCTTGCGGCCGGTGGTCGAAATCATGTTCATGGACTTCGTCACGCTCACCATGGACGCGCTGGTCAATCAGGCCGCCAAGGCGCGCTTCATGTTCGGCGGCCAGGTTTCGGTGCCGATGGTGGTGCGCATGCCGCATGGCGGCGGCATCAATGCCGGCCCGCAGCATTCGCAATGTCTCGAAGCCTGGCTCGCCCATGTGCCGGGTCTCAAGGTGGTGTGTCCGTCGAACGTCGCCGACGCCTATGCACTGATGCGTGCGGCCATCGAAGACGACGATCCGGTGATCGTGATCGAGAACAAGGCGCTGTACGCCACCAAAGGCGATCTGCCGGAGCCGCCGCCGCCGGTGGCGATTGGCAAGGCGCGAACCGCGCGCACAGGCAAGGACATCAGCATCGTCACCTACGGCGCAATGGTGGCGGTCAGTCTCGCGGCGGCGGATATGTTGGCGGAAGACGGCGTTGACGCTGAAGTCGTCGATCTTCGCAGCCTGCAGCCGTGGGATGAAGCCGCGGTGCTAGAATCGCTGGCGCGTACCCACCGGCTGGTCGTGTGTCACGAAGCCGTCGAAGCGTTCGGCGTCGGCGCCGAGATCGTCGCGCGGCTGGCGGATATCGGCTTCGATGAGCTCGACGGCCCGCTGGTGCGCGTCGGCGCGCCGTTCATGCCGCCGCCATTCGCGAAATCGCTGGAAGATTGGTACCGGCCGGATGCCGGCCGGATCGTCGCCGCGGTCAAGCGTGCGATCGCCTAAATCAAAATAACGGCCTGCGCATCGCGTGCGTGCAAGCCGAAACGGATGTGACAGGAGGACGAGATGGAAGAGCGCATTGCCGAAGCGGTGTCCGATCATATTGCGGTGATAACCATCAACCGGCCGAAGGTCCTCAACGCGCTCGACGTGCCGACGCTGTTGGAGCTGGAAACCGTCTTCGACCGGCTCGAGCGCAACGACGATGTGCGGGTCATCATCATCACCGGCGCCGGCGAGCGCGCGTTCGTCGCTGGGGGCGACATTGCCGATCTCAACTCGCGCGGCGGCTTGGCGCATTATCGCGAATTCGCCGAGATCGTGCATCGCGTCTTCCGCCGCATCGAGATTTCCGACAAGCCGACCATCGCGGCGGTGAACGGTTTTGCGCTCGGCGGCGGCACCGAACTTATTCTCGCAACCGACATTCGGATTCTCGCCGACACGGCGCGCTTAGGATTGCCGGAAATCACGCTCGGGCTGTTTCCCGGCGCCGGCGGCACCCAGCGCATCATCCGGCAGGTGCCGCTCTGCCGCGCCAAGGAGATCATGTTCACCGGCGAGCAGATTTCCGCCGCCGAGGCGGTCGCTATCGGGCTTGCCAACAAGGTCGTGCCGGCGCAGAGCGTCTTGGTCGAGGCGCGTAACATTGCCTCCAAGATCGCGGCCAAGAGCCCGCTGGTGCTCAGTTTGCTCAAGCGCACATTGACCAACGGCGCCGATATGCCGCTTTCGGCCGCGTTGCCCTATGAGCAAAGCATGATCGGCCTGGTATTCGATACCAGCGACGCCCACGAAGGCTGCAGTGCGTTCCTTGAAAAACGCAAAGCCGCCTTTGCCGGGCGCTGAACTCGTGAAGCTTGACCGGCGGTAACAAGCATGGCCACCACGGATTTCGTCATGCCCAAGCTCGGCCTGACGATGACCGAGGGTACGATTGCGCGCTGGGATGTCGCGCCGGGCAAAAGCTTTGCCCGAGGCGATATCATCCTGGTCGTGGAGACCGACAAGATCGCCTACGACGTAGAGGCGCCGGCGCCCGGTGTCCTGCAGGCAGTGCTGGTGGCAGCCGGAAATGCCGTACCGGTCGGCACGCCGATCGGACGCTGGGATGTCGGCGACATCAAAGTCTCGCTCGACGCGCCGGATGTGGCGGCGGCCGCGGAACCGTTAGCCGCCGCGCCGCCCGCTGTCGCTGAGGCTCAGCCGCCTGCAGTGCCGGCTGCACAGTCGCAAGCGCGCGCCGACGGCAGCCGGACTTTGGCGACGCCCTATGCGCGCCGCCTGGCGCGTCAGGCCGGCATCGATTTGCGTGGTCTTGATGGCAGCGGGCCGCGAGGGCGGATCAAGGCCGCCGATGTCGAGCGCGCGATAGCCGCGAAGGGGTCCGCGCCGCGGCCATCGGTCGTGCCAGCTCCTGCCGAGGCCTCGCGCGCGGCCACGTTCAGCGCAGGCGTTGACATCGACATCACTGCGCTTCTCGCATTTACCGAACAAATCAACGGCGACTTGCCCGACCTGCGCGCCGATCTCGCGCATTTTGTCGCTTTGGCCGTTGCCAAAGTGCCCGGTGTCTTTTCTGAACCGCTGGTCATTGGCCTCGCAGCAAGCGGTGACGGCGGGGAGGGGGCGGCGCGCCTTCTCGCCGGCGCTGATTGCCGCACACTCAGCGGCGTCATCGCGCGAACCAAAAACTCTGCAACGGCCCTCGACGCTGCCGCGCCGCACGGAACGCTCTGGATCGACCGGGCACTGGATGGCATCTTGTTCCTTTCCGCCGATCCGCCGGCCGGCTGGGCGGCATCGCTCGCGGTCGGTGCAATGCGCGAGGCATTCCGCCCTGACGCGGACGGCCGCGCCGCGCGCGCGGCGCTTGTCACTATCGTGCTGACCGCTCGCGCCGCCCTTCTCGACCCGCAGCAAGGCCAGCGCCTGCTGCGCGAGCTTCGTCATTTGCTCGAAGCGCCGCTTGTTCTTCTCGCCAGCTGAGTACGGAATCGCCCCATGGATTTTCTTCTGTCGGATGATCAGAAACAGATCGTAGAAACCGCGCGCAAGGTTGGCGACCGGTTCGGCCTCGATTATTGGCGCGAGCTCGACGCCAAGAAAAGCTTCCCGAAAGATTTCTGGCGCGCGGTCTGCGAAGCCGGCCTCTGTGGCGTGGCGCTGCCCGAGCAATATGGCGGCGCAGCTCTCGGCATGCAGGAGATGGCGCTGATCGTGGAGACGCTCGCCGCCTGCGGCGGCGGCTCGACCGTCGGCCAGCTTTTCATGATCAACCCGATTTTCGGCGGCGTCTCGATCGCGCGCTTCGGCTCCGATGCAATGAAATCCGAACTGTTGCCCAAGATCATCGCCGGGGAGATCAATTGCTGCATGGCGCTCACCGAGCCGGATGCCGGCTCGAACAGTTTGGAGATAAAAACCTTCGCGACGCGCGACGGCAACGGCTGGCGCCTGAACGGCCGCAAGATCTGGATCACCGGTGTCGATGAGGCGCAGAAGATGCTGGTGGTCGCGCGCACCACCAAGTCGCAGGAGGTCAAGCGCCGTACCGACGGCCTCTCGATGTTCATCGTCGATGTCGAGCGTAAGGGCCTTGCCTTCACGCCGATCGAGAAGCTCGGCACCAACACGCTTTCCTCCTGCAGCGTGTTCTTTGAGGACGTGCATGTCGACGGCGGCGAACTGGTCGGCACGCTCGACAAGGGCTGGCATGAGCTCCTCGACGTGCTCAACACCGAGCGCATCGTCACCACGGCCGGCCTGGTGGGGGCGGGCACGCTCGCGCTCCGGCAGGCGGTCGCTTATGCGAACGAGCGGCGCGTGTTTGGCGACAAGCCGATCGCCACATATCAGGGGATTCAGTTTCCGCTCTCGCAATCCTTCGCCGAGCTCGAATGCGCGCGGCTGATGAACTACAAGGCCGCCGCGCTGTTCGACCAGAACATGCCCTATGGATCGGAGGCCAACATCGCCAAGCTGATTGCCTCGCAGGCGGCTTCGGCGGCGATCGAAAACGCCATGCAGACGCTCGGCGGCATGGGCTTCGCCAAGGAGACGCACCTGGAACGGCTGTGGCGCGACGCGCGCCTGTTCCGCTTCGCACCCATCTCAGAGCAGATGATCCTCAATTTCATCGCCCAGCAAAATCTCGGATTGCCGCGGTCCTACTGAAGTGCTGAGGGCTTCACGATGATCAATCTGTCGAGCTTCATCCGCTACCACGCGACGCGCACGCCGCAGCGGACTAGCAATCGTCTACAAAGACCGCCGCATCAGCTTCGCCGAATTCTACCAGCGCATCGAGAAGGCCGCGGGTTATCTCGCCGCGCGCGGCATCGGGCCGAACGATGTCGTCGCGGTGATGATGAAAAACTCGGCCGCTTTTCTCGAGCTCGCCTTCGCTACGAGTCATCTCGGTGCCGTGTTCTTGCCGATCAATTTTCGTCTGGCTGCCGACGAGGTCGAATACATCGTCGGCAATGCGGACGCGAAGCTCCTGTTCGCGGATGCCGAATTCGCCGCCGTGGTCAAAAATATTCCTTCGACAATCCTCTTGGACGAGCCGGCGCAGATCGACACCGCGATCTTTGCCGCCGGCGCTCCGCCCGCGTCCATGCATCTGCGTGGGCCGGATGAATTGTTCCGCCTGATGTACACGTCCGGCACCACAGATCGGCCGAAAGGCGTGATGCACACGTATGCGAATTTCTATTGGAAGTGCATGGATCACGTCATCGCGCTCGCGCTGGACGGCGACGCGCGTTTGCTGGTCACCGGCCCGCTTTACCATGTCGGCGCATTCGACCTGCCCGGCATGGCCGTGCTGTGGGTCGGCGGCATGCTTTATGTCCATCGCGATTTTGATGCCGAGCGCGTGCTCGCCTCGATCGCGGCCGAGAAACTCACATGCGCCTGGCTTGCGCCAGTCATGCTCGGCTCGGTGCTGGCGCATCCCGACCGCGCATCGTTCGATGTCTCGACCATTCGCTGGGTGATCGGCGGCGGCGAGCGCACGCCGGAATCGCGCATCCGCGCCTTCTCCGAGTATTTCACCAAGGGCCGCTACATCGACGGTTATGGGCTCACGGAGTCCTGCAGCGGTGACACGCTGATGGAGGCAGGCCGCGAAATCGAGAAGATCGGTTCGGTCGGGCGCGCGCTGCCGCACGTCGAAGTCGACATTCGCGATCCGGACGGAAAGCCGCTGCCGCCCGGTCAAGCGGGCGAAATTTGCCTGCGCGGCGCCAAGATCACACAAGGCTATTGGCGCGATGCCAAGAAGACGGCGGCGAGCTTTTACGGCGATTGGTTCCGCACCGGCGATGTCGGCTACCTGGACGACGACGGGTTCTTGTTTCTCACCGACCGCGTGAAGGACATGATCATTTCGGGCGGCGAGAACATCGCCTCGTCCGAGGTCGAGCGCGTGGTCTATCAGATGGCACAGGTGCGCGAGGCGGCGATCATCGGCCTGCCCGACGAGAAATGGGGCGAGCGGCCGGTGGCAGTGGTCGCGCTTAATCCGGGCCACACGCTCGATTACGAAACGCTCGCGAGCCATTGCCGGGCGCATCTCGCCGCCTTCAAGGTGCCGAAGCAATTGATCCTGCGCGAGCGGTTGCCGCGCAATCCTTCCGGCAAGGTGCTTAAACGCGTGCTGCGGGATGAATTGCGGTAGGGCCGGTGTGGCCCGAGTGACGCGCCCGCTATCGGGAGGCGAACGATGCTGAAAATCGTGACCTTAATGAAACGCCGCGCCGGACTCTCGGTCGAGGATTTTCAGAATCATCTACGCAACACGTACGGCCCGCTGGCGGCGAAGGGGCCGGGCCTACGCCGCTATGTGCAATCCTGCGCGCTGCCGCAAGGCTACGGCAAGGGCGAGCTTCTGTTCGACGCCATCGGCGAGATGTGGTTCGATTCGGCGCAAGCCTACGAGAAATATCTCGGCTCGGCGGAACTCATTGCGGCGCGCGCGGACGAAGCCACGTTCCTCGACGCCACGCGCACCGTGGTGATGCCGGTCGATGTGCACGTCATCAAGGACGGCCGCATTCCGGACAACGCCGTCAAGAATATCGAATTCGTCAATAAGCGCCTTGGCATGCCTCTCGAGCCGTTCCGCGCCTATTGGCGCAACGTGCATGGTCCGCTCGCTTCCACCATCCCGGTCATGCACCGCTACGAGCAGAACCACCTGGCGCTGAGCCAATATGAAAGAAACGCGGCACCCCCCTATGACGGGCTCGCGATCACCTGGTTCGCCTCAACTGCCGATATGAAGCGCGGCACCGCCACGCCGGAATATGCGGCAACGCGCGCCGACGAGCCGAATTTCCTGCCGGACGGCCATCTGCCGATCATCGTCGCCCGCGAGCACGTCGTTCTATGAGTTGCGCGCTCAAGCCCGCCCTTCGCGCTTGAGCGTCTTGGCGCGGCGCTCCAGCCAATAGCGAAACTGATCCGACCACAGATCCCAGCCGGCGACGCCTTCGAGCGCGAGTGCCGCCTGCGCGGCGAAATTCGGATTGGCCAGCATCTCGCGCGCGAGCGCGATCAGATCGGCCTCGCCGGATTGCAGGATCGCCTCGGCTTGCTGCGGCTCGAGGATCAAGCCGACCGCCATGGTGGCGACCTGCGCCTCTCTGCGAACCTTCGCGGCGAACGGCACTTGAAAGCCGGGGTTGCGCGCCACCAGGCTTTTGTCGCGCGGCAATTTCATGCCGCCGGACGAGCAATCGACCACATCGACGCCATGCGCCGCCAGCGCTTTGGCGAACACGATCGAGTCCTCGATCGTCCAGCCGACATCGATGCCGTCGACCGACGAAATCCGCACGAATAGCGGTTTGTCGGCCGGCCATTCGGCGCGCACGGCCTCGACCACCGCCAGCGGAAAGCGCATCCGGTTCTCGATACTGCCGCCATAGCGGTCCTTGCGTGTGTTGGAGAGCGGCGAGAGGAACGAGTGCAGCAAATAGCCATGCGCGGCGTGGACATCGATCACGTCGAAGCCGGCTGCCAGCGCGCGCCGCGTGGCGGCGCGATAGCTTTCGACTAGGGTCGAAAGATCGCTCTCGGTCAGCGCCGCCGGGCCCGGCATCTCGCCGTCGAAGGATTCACCCCCGACCGAAACGATCGGCCACGAATGCTCGCCGCGCAGCTTGACATCCTCGTCGTCGAGCCGCGTTCCGCCATGCCAGGGCCGCCGCGTCGACCCCTTCCAGCCGGAGTGCGCAAGCTGCATGCCGGCCGCGCTGCCAAAGCGATGCAGGAAATCGGTGATGCGCTTGAGCTGCGAAATTTGCGCATCGTGCCACAGGCCGTTGCAGCCCGCCGTGATCCGTCCCTGCTCGGTGACCGCGGTCGCTTCGATGAACACGAGGCCGGCGCCGCCGAGCGCGAAGCGCCCGAGATGCACCAGATGAAAATCGTCGGCAAAGCCGTCGTGCGCGCTGTACATCGCCATCGGCGACACCACAATGCGGTTGCGCAGCGTCACGCTACGAAAGGCTATCGGCTGCAACAGAAGCGGTGTGGTTGTGGTCGCTGCGATCGTCTCAACTTCCCGAATCGACATGGTTCATCCTGAAATTGCGTCGTTCAAGTTCATTGTAAGGAGCCCACTATAGGCCAAGATAGGTCAGCCTCCGCGGTTGTTCGGGCCTGGTATTCGCCGCAGCGTGGATGCTGCGTACCGGGCCTGTGCGGCTTATCCCCTGAGCCGATCGACGTGGCAAAACAGTCACATGGAGACGACTTATCGGGTGTAGCATGATGGTCGTCCGAGCGGCTCATTGCCCAGGTCTGCGGCCGGCTGTATGACCTTGCGCGGAAAGCGGAGAGCGGCGAAATGTCAAAGCAGGAGATGCGCGACGAGGCTGAGCGTCTGGTGAGAGAGGCGCTGGAGCGAAAAAACATCGTCGTGAAGCAGGGCAAGACCCGTATCGACGCTAAATGCCGAAAGTGCGGCGCGCCAAATCGTGTTTCGGCGAATCAGGGCGAGGTTCGCGCGGCTTTTACCTGCAAGGAGTGCGGCGAGAAGCAAGTGACGCTTTGATTGGCAACTGCGTCTGAAGTGTCAAGCGACGGTCACCCTATCCTACAAGATCACCTCGCGCCTCACGCATGCGCTTCGCTGTCGAGATGCGCCATCTGCGGCGCGTCGTAGCGGGTGCCGGCCGTGAGCTCAGGAGAGACTGCCGCATCGATGCGTGCGAGATCGGCGGCGGAGAGTTTGAGATCGAGGGCGTCGAGCGACTCTTTGAGTTGATCGCGCCGCCGCGCGCCCATCACCGGCAGGATGTCGTCGCCGCGCGAGCGCACCCAGGCGAGCGCGAGCTGCGCCGGGCTTGCGCCTTTCTCGTTGCCGATCTGACGGAGCGCTTCGACCAGCCGCAAATTCTGCTCGACATTGCCTTGCTGGAAACGCGGCATGCGCACGATGCGGAGATCGCCTTTGTTGCCGGCAGGCGGCAATCGGCCGCTCAGCAGTCCGCGCGAGAGCACGCCGTAAGCGGTGATGCCGATGCCGAGCTCGCGCGTGGTCGGCAGGATCGCCTTTTCGATGCCGCGGCTCATCAGCGAATATTCGATCTGCAAATCGGCGATCGGATGCACCGCATGGGCGCGTCGGATCGTCTCGGCGCCGACTTCCGACAGCCCGACATGCCGGATGTAACCGGCGCGGATCATGTCGGCGATGGCGCCGATCGTGTCCTCGATTGGCACTGTCGGATCGAGCCGGGCAGGGCGATAGATGTCGATATGATCGGTGCCGAGCCGGCGCAGCGTGTAGGCGAGAAAGTTCTTCACCGCCGCCGGCCGGCTGTCGTTGCCGACGAACATGCCGGCCGGATCGCGCAGCGCGCCGAATTTCACCGAAATAACCAAGCGGTCGCGCGGCACGCCTTCGAGCGCGCGGCGGATCAGCATCTCGTTGTGGCCCATGCCGTAGAAGTCGCCGGTGTCGAGAAAATTGATGCCGGCGTCGAGCGCGGCGCGGATCGTGGCGATGCTTTCGGCTTCGTCCGCCGGTCCGTAGACGCCCGGCGACATGCCCATACAGCCGAGGCCAAGCGCGCTTACCTCCGGTCCGCTCCGGCCCAATTTCATTGTCTGCATTGTGTTCCCCTTGCGATCATGCTTCCGCGCGGCAATAGCTTTTAAAGATAAACGCTCTTCATCTGCGCTTCAGGATAACGTAAGCCCGCGGCGGCGCCGACCGGGATAGCATCGGAGATTTGCGCAAGCTCGGCCTCGCTGAGCGTCACTGCGAGCGCGCCGACATTCTCTTTCAGGCGCTCGGGCCGCTTCGTGCCGGGAATCGGCACGATGTCCTCGCCCCGCGCCAAGAGCCAGGCCAGCGCCAACTGGCCGGGGGTGCATTTCTTCGCCTGCGCGATCTCCTCGATCCGCTGCACCAGCGCCACGTTGCGGCCGAGATTCTCCGGCGCGAAGCGCGGGTGCCGGCGGCGCGCGTCGGCTTCGGCGAGGTCGCTCTGGCCCGCCACGGCGCCGGTGAGGAGGCCGCGGCCGAGCGGCGAGTACGCCACGAAGGTGATATTGAGCGCGCGCGTCGTGTGCAGGGTTTCCTCCGCCTCGGTGCGGTAAAGGAGCGAGAATTCGTTCTGCACCGCCGCGACTGGATGCACCGCATGCGCCCGGCGGATGGTCTCCGGCCGCGCCTCGCTGATGCCGAGCGCGCGGACTTTGCCTTGCGCCACGAGTTGCGCCATGGCGCCGAACGTTTCCTCGACCGGCACGGTCGGATCGACCCGGTGCTGGTAGTAAAGATCGATCACGTCGACGCCGAGCCGCTTGAGGCTCTTCTCGCAGGCGCTGATGACATAGTCCGGCCGGCCCTCGGCGATCTTGCCTTCGCGCCCGCCGAGATTGCCGAATTTGGTCGCCAGCACCACCCCGCCGCGCCGGCCCTTGATGGCTTGGCCGACCAGCTCCTCGTTATGGCCGAAGCCGTACATGTCGGAGGTGTCGAGCAACGTGATCCCGCAGTCGAGCGCCTGGTGGATCAGCGCGATCCCCTCCTCATCGGTGCTTGTCCCATAGACGCCGGACAGCGACATGCAGCCGAGACCGATGGCGGAGACCTCGATGCCGGATGCGCCCAGGAAGCGTTTGGGAATGCTCTTGCCGTCGTTCATCGCTGCTTCCTCCCATGTGGCATGCCGGGGCCCACGGCTGGTAATTGGGCCCGTCGGCGCGCCGGCGCAAGCGTATCTGGGCCCGTGCTGGCGGGGTCGCGGCGGAAAGAGAAGGACTGTTGTTTGCCGGCGTTCGCCCCTCCGGGAGCGACGCGACAAAATCCGGACATGACTTGAAGGTAGGAGGGCGTTCATGAACGCACCCTTGAGCGCAGCCTTAATTAACGCAGCCTTGCCCGCTATTCCGCTGGTCGATGTGCGCGATGGCGGTCCGCCCCGGCATGCGCTGGAAAACCCGGCAAAGGCCCGTGCGCTCCGTGATGCGTGCCTCGGCTCCTTGCCGCGAGCCGCTCATCCGCTGGTGCCGTCGTTCGACCGGATTTCGCAACGCTGGCTCGCGCGCTCGCGCTCGCCTTATGTGGATGAGATCGCGGCCATCGCCGGCGCGCTCGATTTCTCCGGGGTGTGGCTCCTCAACGCCTCGATGCAATGGGGATGTACCTCGCGCGCCAGCGCCCATGACGGCCTGCCCTGGCTGTTGCGTACGCTCGACTGGCCGTTTCACGGGCTCGGCCATCACACCGAGCTTGCGCATATGAGCGGTGCCGCCGGCGGCTTTATCAGCGTGACCTGGCCCGGCTATGTGGGCGTGCTGACGGCATTGGCGCCGGGGCGTTTTGCCGCCGCGCTCAACCAGGCGCCGATGTGGCGGCGCACCGAGCATGCTTGGCTGCGGCCCTGCGACTTCGCACTCAATGCCGTGCGGGTCTGGTCGGGCGACGGCCGCATGCCGCCGGATCAATTGCTGCGGCAAGTTTTCGAAAGCTGCGCGACCTATGAGGCCGCGCGGAAAGAACTGGAGCAGACCCCGCTGTCGCGCGCCGTGATCTACACGCTCGTCGGCTGCGCGCCGCATGAGCGCTGCGTGATCGAGCGAACCGACGACGCCTTTGTCACGCGCGAGGACGACACCTGCGCCGCCAACGATTGGGTGCCCAACCGGCCAGGCTGGGAAGGCCGCATCGGCACCCGGCGCTTTCTGAATTGCTCGTTTGCCGAAGCCGCGCGATTAAGCCGCGCGCGCCGCGACGCGCTGGCCGAATGGGGCGGACCGGTTGCGGGCGCCGGTTTCGATTGGGTGCGCGAGCCGGTGCTCAATCCCTATACGCGGCTTGCGGTCGCCATGAACCCGGCACGCGGCCTCATGCGTGCCGTCGGCTACGACATCGTCGGCGGCTTCCTGCCGGAGCCGGTGACGCAAATCAGCGAACTCGACTTGCTGCCGCGCGCCGCCTGAGCCAAGGTCCGCCGCTCAGGCATGATCCCGAAAAAGCCTGCCCCGGACTTGATCCGGGGTGGCAACCGGTTTTCGGAAAGGATCATGCTCAAACAAAACGCTACAGCGGGATGGCGATGCGAAGAAAAGTCATCCCGCTCTAGCCACAGGCGAGATACGGCATGCCCACGATCACCAGCACCGACGGCACCAAGCTTTACTACGAGGAAGCCGGCATCGGCACGCCGGTGGTTTTCGTCCACGAATTCGCCGGCGACTACCGGACCTGGGAGCCGCAGATGCGCGCCTTCTCGCGCTCGCATCGCTGCGTCACCTTCTCGGCGCGCGGCTATCCGCCCTCGGAGGTGCCGAGCGATCCGGCCCGCTATGGCCAGGACATCGCGCGCGCCGACGTGGTGGCGATCATGGATGCGCTCAGCGTCGCCAAAGCGCACGTGGTCGGCCATTCCATGGGCGCCTACACCGCGTTGCATATCGGCATCCGCCATGCCGAACGTTGTATCTCAGTGACGGCGGCGGGCTGCGGCTGGGGCTCGGTCGCGGACCCAGCGGCGCGCGAGGCGATGCGCAAAATCGCCGCCGAGAACGCCAAGCTCTTCACCGACAATGACATCAAAACGGCGGCCGCCATCTACGCCGACGCGCCGTCGCGCCGCACGCACAAATACAAGGATCCGCGCGGCTTCGCCGAGTTCGCCCGCATGCTCAGCGAGCATTCGGCGCTCGGTCACGCGCTGACCATGTCGATGCTGCAGGCCAAGCGCCCGACGCTGTGGGATCTGGAGGCGGATCTGAAACGCTTCTCCGTGCCGCTTCTGGTCATCGTCGGCGACGAGGATGACACCTGCATTGAAGGCAGCGTGTTCCTCAAGCTCACGGTGCCGACCGCCGGCTTGTTGGTTGTTCCGCGCTCCGGCCACAACATCACCAGCGAAGAGCCGGCGATCATGAATGCGGCGCTCGCCGATTTTTTTGCCGCCGCCGAGGCCGGCCGCTGGCTGTCGCACAAGCCACCGGCGTGATCCGCTCGCTTTCGCGGGAATGAGAGGAACCGCCTCAGCTTGATTGTCCTAATAAACCCGCATGTGCGGCTGCGCTTCACGACCCCGCACTAAACTA
>CAWJRE010000004.1:0-9795 GCA_963845075.1 uncultured Alphaproteobacteria bacterium
GTGCGGCATGCTCGCACCGAATGCGCGGACTGCCGATCCATTGCCGCTGACAAGGGCGCCTGCAACTGAGACGCTCAGGCGGTTAGCTTGTAGTTAGCTTGTAGCCCGGATGAAGCGAAGCGAAATCCGGGATAGGATTCGCAAATGGTCCGATGAATTTCGGCGCGCGCAGAGGCTGACCCCGATTTCGCTTCGCTTCATCCGGGCTACTGCTCAGGCGGTTAGTTCGTAAAATCAATCACCCAAATGTTCTTGGTTACGCCGACGCCGATTGTTTTCCAGCCCGGCGTCAGCATGTTTTCGCGATGGCCCGAGGAATCGATCCACTTGTTCAAAATAAATTTGGCGCCGCCGCCGGTTGAGCCGCTGCACGCCGCGTTTTCACGAAACCGGCGGCCTGGAAATCGCGCGCGCATGCGCTCGTGATAGTTGGTGTCATGATAGAGAAACCAGCAAGCGCTTTGCCGGTTCAGCTGGTCGGACCAATATTGCGCTTCATGGGTGACCGCAGCATCCAACTGGACGGGTTTGAGGCCGTGCTTGACGCGGTACTCGTTGACAAGGCGGCACATGAGCGCATGGTTGTCTTTTCCGGGACAATTCGGATCCTGAACCGCCGCAGGCGCCGGCGGGGGATTTGGTGAATTGGATTGCTCTTTCGAATTGGGGTGCTCTTTGGAATTGGATTGCTCTTTCGAATTGGGTTGCTCTTTTGGTGAGTTGGTTTGCTCTTTGGAGTTGGATTGCTCTTTGGAATTGGGTTGCTCTGCAGCCAGCGCGATCGACCCAAAGGGCGGCCACCCCGCGCAACCGATCCAAGCCGCACCGGCAGCAATTGCGACAACAAGTGCGCCGCGCCACGAACCACGGTTCTTCATGCTCTCCCCACTCGAAGACGCCGGTGTTACGGTTCAAGCACGAGCGCGCCTGCTTGTCAGCGGGTTGAGCACCGCCCTGGCGGCAGCGCTGAGACAGCCGTTTTGCTGGGGTGAATGGCCGTCGAGCGGAAGCCCGAAGACAGGAAGGGACGGGCTTGTCGACCCGTCCCTCTGCACTTCGCCAGCGGGGGCGACGGATGCCGGCAAAGCGCGCTCGGCTTTTGCGGCCTCGCGCCCTGGCTGGCAACTGAGACAAATCACAGTGCGAAGCACCAGGAGGATGGATTGAACCAACGGGTCCGGCCCGAAGTGGCCGGCCGATGGCTCAATCCGAACTACTTCTATTTCTTCACGGCCACGACTTGGGGCACACTCACGACTTGGG
This sequence comes from uncultured Alphaproteobacteria bacterium, assembly GCA_963845075.1. Lineage (GTDB taxonomy): Bacteria > Pseudomonadota > Alphaproteobacteria > Rhizobiales > Xanthobacteraceae > BOG-931. The sequence goes on from CAWJRE010000004.1 coordinate 1,264, forward strand.
GCACACTATGCCATCTCCCGTGCCGCCGCTTTCATGTCGTGCTTGACTTCAACCCAAGTTCCAAGGGGCGCGCCGCAGTTTTTGCAAGATATGACAGTCTCATTGGTCAGTGCATCGGGAAGGTCGAGCCGACCCCCGCATTTTCCGCATTTGAAACTTCTGTCCGTGGTTCTTTTGGCTGAGGTTGAGTTTCCTCCGGATCGGCTGTTACGCATTGCTGGTTACACTTAGCCGTGCAGGCCGCCGAATAGCCAAATCACGAGGATGATAGGAATCGGAATGCCGATTAGCCATAGAAGTAATCCGCGACCCATGGGAAGCTCCTTCGCTGGTGTCTAGGAAAACCAGCGCGATTCGCTGGTATCTGAGAAAACAACGCCGCCGCACTCTGAAACGTTCCGCGGTCTGCCGGACAACGCGACTGCGGAACATCCAGCCTCGGGCGAGGTTTCCTCCTAACACCGTCTCGCAGGAGCAGTTTGCAATGGATGAGAATAGGATCGCCGGAACCGCCAGGAGCTTCGGCGGCAAAGCGGAAGAAGGCGTTGGTCGTGTCATGGGCGATGCGAAGACGCAAGTTCGAGGAATGGCCGACCAAGCCGCCGGCGCCGCGCAGGACTTATACGGTCAGGCGCGGGACACGGCTGCGGACGCCGCTGTCGCCGCCCGTGACACTGCCGCGTCGTTCGAAAAGTGGTTGCGCAGGACTATCGAGACTCAGCCTTACACCACCGCCATAGTCGCCATCGGCATCGGCTGGTTGTTCGGCCGTATGCATCGGCCTTTGTAAATCTTCGGCAGGCGACGAACACACAGCGCGTAGGGCGGATTGGCGAAGCATACTGCGCCAATTCCAACATATCGAGCCGGCGGGTTACGTCGGAGCTTGCCATCGGGCCGGGCACTTCGGGCCGAACCCGTTTGGCTAAACCCCCTATGCGCTCAGACCGGGAATCGCTTCGCGAAGGTCTCGAACGGCAGGCGAAGGGTGTTCGTCAGGTAGCTCACGGTCCGGTAGAACCCTGCCAGCATCACGACTTCGACCACGGCCATCTCCGTCAGGTGCCGCCGCAGGTCGCCCCACGCTTCGTCGGACAGATCGGCCGTCGCGTGCAATTCGTCGCAGGCGCGGATGAGCGCGCGCTCCGCACTCGACCAGCAGGGATCGTCGCCGCTGCCGAGGACCAATGAGCGCTGCATCGCGTCGTCGAGTCCCACTCGCTCGGCAAAGAACGCGGTGTGAACGCCCCATTCATATTCGGACCTGCTCTGCGCGGTGACGCGGCCGATGACGATCTCGCGCTGGCGCAGCGTGAGATGGCCCTTGTCGAGCAGGCCGCCGCCGCGGAACCGCTCGAACAGGCGCGCATCCCGGGCGAGCGTCGTGAACAGGACGAGTGGCGGAGCGCCCGGAGGCATGATGCGGTCCAGAAACGCCTGCAGATCGGGCGCAAAAGGCGGATCGAGCGGGGCGAGTCGTGCTGACATGAACGCTCTCCTGGTGCTACAATAATCGTAGCATAGCCCATTTCCAGTGCTATGGAAAGCGTAGCATGACGAGCTTCGTCAACAGCCGCCGGGTCAGGGGGTCGCGGACAGGCCGGCCGATTATGGCGCTGCTCGACCTGCTCGGGCGGCGCATGAGCTTGCGCATCCTTTGGGAGCTGTCCCGCGCCGATGAGCCTTTGACATTCCGGGCGCTGCAGGCTGCGGCCGACACCAACCCGACGGTGCTCAATCAGCGTGTCAAGGAGCTGCGCGCGGCGGGATTGGTGACCCGCGACGAGAGCGGCTATCGCCTCTCTCAAGACGGCGCGGAGTTGACGGCGCTTTTGTTGCCCCTCCACGCCTGGGCCGAATCCAAAGTCCGGCGCAGCAATCGTCGCCCGGCTTGAGCCGCCGGGTCCGGCCCGATGGCTCAATCCGGGCTACTTGCTTGGCAAGATCGCTGGCGTCGCCGGCGACGGGTCATCACCGCCGTCGGAACTGGTGCCGCTGCGGCGGCGGGTGCGATGCGCCGGCGCGTTCGCTCTTGTGGCGGAAGATCAGTCGCCCCTTTTCCAGATCATAGGGCGACACCTCGACCGTCACGCGATCCCCGGCCAGCGTCTTGATCCGGTTCTTTTTCATTCTGCCGGCGGTGTAGGCGATGAGCAGGTGTCCATTGTCGAGCTGAACGCGATAACGGGCATCGGGCAGGATCTCGGTGACCAGACCCTCGAATTCCAGGAGTTCTTCCTTCGGCACGTTATGTTCCTTCTCAGTGACCAGCCTGGTGCGGCGCGCGTTGAGCGCGGTGGCGCGCCGGCCGGCCTTTGCCCTGCATGAAGGCAACGGAAGCGATGCCGCCCGGGGCCTCATTTGGGTGATCGCGGCCGTTTTGTTGATCACGGCCGTTTTGTTGACCACGGCCGTTTTGTTGACCACGACCATTTGGTTGATTACGGCCATTTGGTCGATCACGGCCGTTTGGTTGATCACGGCCACTTTGCCTGCGCGGCGGACCGCCGCGTTGCCCGTGCCGCTGCTGTTTGACATCGCCCGGCGACCGGGCAGCGCCGCGCGGCGCGGGCGATCCCTCCGCCCGCCGTTGATCGGTGCGTCGGTCGCTCACCGGAATTGTCATGCGGATGAGCTTCTCGATCTCGCGCAGCAGCGCCACCTCCTCGCCGTCGCACAGCGAGATCGCTATTCCCGCCGCGCCCGCGCGCGCCGTGCGGCCGATGCGGTGCACGTAGGTTTCCGGCACGTGCGGCAGATCGAAATTCGCGACGTGGCTGATGCCATCGACATCGATGCCGCGCGCCGCAATATCCGTGGCCACGAGGGTCCTGAACTCGCCGTCGCGGAAGGCGCTCAGCACGCGTTCGCGCTGGCTTTGCGATTTGTTGCCGTGAATCGCCTGGGCGTCGATGCCGGCATGGACCAAGCCGCGCACGACCTTGTCGGCGCCATGCTTCGTCCTCGTGAAGATCAGGGCACGGTCGATCGGCTCCCGCCGGAGCACGTCGATGAGCATCGAAAGCTTCGCGCCGCGCTCGACACGAATGACGCGCTGTTCGACGCGCTCTACCGTCGTGGCGACCGGCGCTACGGCGACCTTGACCGGGTCGCGCAGCATCTGCGCTGCGAGTTCGGCGATGGCGCGCGGCATTGTCGCCGAGAACATCAGCGTCTGCCGCCGGGCCGGTAGCTTGGCGACGATCGTGCGGATGTCGTGGATGAAGCCCATGTCGAGCATTCGGTCGGCCTCGTCGAGCACGAGACATTCGACCTCGCCCAAGCGCAGCGCATTGCCTCTGACGAGATCGAGCAGCCGGCCCGGCGTTGCGACGAGAACGTCAACGCCGTCAAGCAGCGCGCGAACTTGCCCGCCCATCGGTACGCCGCCGATCGCCAGCGCCGTCCGCAGCCGCAGGTGGCGGCCGTAAGTGCGGAAGCTGTCGAGGATTTGGCCGGACAGTTCGCGCGTCGGGCTGAGCACCAGCACCCGGCAAGTCTTGCGCCCCAGCTGCCGGGAATTGGCCGCGAGATGATGGAGAATCGGCAGAGCGAAGGCGGCGGTTTTGCCGGTCCCGGTCTGGGCAATTCCGATCACGTCGCGGCCGGACATGACGATCGGAATGGTCTGCACCTGGATCGGGGTCGGTGTGAGGTATTTTTCCTCGGCGAGTGCACGCGTGATTGGGTCGTTGAGTTTGAGGTCCTGAAAGGAGGTCAAAGAATAAGCTTTCCTGTGTGCGCGGCCGCATAGCCGCTACGCCACGCGCCGCGACCCGCTTTGCGGGTGCAAAAGACACCCCGCGCGATCTGGGCTGTCACTGAATCAATGGATAAGCGAGCCAGAAGCCGTTTGACGGGATCCCGTACACGCGGCTCGCCGCTGGCCTTAAGGCCGCAGCTTTCAAGTGGGCCGTAGATGTGTTCGTTTCAAGGCGCCGTGCTGATCTAGCCCGAGCGCTCCTTGTCGGCCGCCTCTTTGGCCAATCGAAGTGCCTTCAATTTCTCGGTCTTTTCCCGCACCAAGCGGCTGTTGGCCTGATATTCCATCATGGCCTTGGCGCCCTCCTTGGCGCGCTCTTCCTTCCTGAAACTTGCTTCGGCACGGGTTCGCGCCTCATTCGATCGAGTAGTTGCCAATGTCTTCTCCTCTTCGGCGGGGTGGCACTCTTGCGTTTTCCGTGGCGCACCGAATCAATTCGAACGTCTCCACCGGCCGGCCGCCCCGCTTTATACCCGCTTTATATATGTTCATCCTTGACAATTTAAACTCGGGCGACCGCTAGCCTGCTCTCGCGACGTTAACCAATGCCCCGGAGATTCGCCGCATCGATCAGGATGTTGTCCACTACTGCCGGCGGCGGTTCGTCAGACCTCGGCATTCGCTCGTGATTTTTTGCTCGCGCTCGCACGCCCTTTCCCACGCTTCGAAGCCTCGTTGTCGACCTCAAGCCCAACAAGCCGGGTAAGCGAGTAGCGAGTAGCCCGGGTGAAGCGCGCAGCGAAACCCGGGGCAGCCTATCAATCGTTCCCGGGTTGCGCTTCGCTTCACCCGGGCTACGAGCTGACCCGCCCCGCAAAGCTGGATTCACCGTCATCGTGAGGCCCCGCGCGCAGCGCGGGCCTCGAAGGGCGCGCTCTGCACCTCGGCCGCAACCTTCGAGGCTCGCTGTCGCTCGCACCCGGGATGACGGTGTCCGTCGCGTCGCATTTTCATTGACATTCGTCCCCATTTCGGATACGAACGTCGCGAATCTCGCTCAACTTACAGGACGGCAGCTGGGTGACGCCCGCGGCCGGAGCGAGTGCGGTTCCCGCGGGCGGCGGCTCGTCACTGCCGTTCTCGGGCGGCTCCGGGAAAACGCCCGGCCGGCACCATGACCGGTCTGCGAGAAGCTCGCTGGACTGGGACAGGCCCGTTTCAGGTAACGCCTGATGTCGGCCGCGTCCCAGGAAGCGCGTGCTGGAGCTGAGCGGCGGCGTTGGTTCGCTGCCGCAAGCGCCGCGGTGGAACGCCGACAGGCGAGCGCGCCCCTCCCTGCCTCCCCGCACGCGGGAGAGGGAAGAGAGATCAGGGCGCGCGGCCGCATCCGCCGATGCGGCCGGAAGGTTTACGCGTCTGTCGGCGTTTCGCCTTCCTGATCTATGAGCCGGGTGCGATCGAGATGGATGCCGGTACCACCGCCGGCGCCGGCCGACGCGATCGGGTCCGGAGCTTTTCGTTTTCGTGGAGCAAAACTCGGGCGCAGCGCGCCGCGAGAACGCTTTTGCTTGGTCCATTGCGAGCGCCAGCGAGCAATCCGGCTCTGTGCGTCGCGGAGCCTGTCATCGGGCCGGCCATTTCCGGCGGACCCGTTGGCTCCTCGCAATGCCGGGCGCCGATACGCCGCGAGAGGGCGTCGCTTCACCCGCTCGCGGCGGCGTTCAGCCATCCGGGCGCGCCATCGCGCGTCGATGTCGAGCGATCTCCGGTGGCTGGACAATTTGAGCGATGGAGCGGGCGATGGGATTCGAACCCACGACCCCAACCTTGGCAAGGTTGAGGTAGAACATTTTCTCGTGCTTCCCTGAGATTACCACCACTTACTTTTCGTTGCGACATAGCGATACTATGAGTTACTGTAGAGTTATGATCGTGGACCAATTTTGCCCCGGTTTGCTTCCTCATGCTTCCCCCACGCTTCCCCTGAAGCTGCTGGGAGGCCGGGGAAGCAGAAACAGAAGTACGGATGCCGAAGATCACCAAGCGCCTCGTTGACAGCCTCCGCCCGGAGCGCAGCGGCAAGGATGTCTTCCGATGGGATGCTGGCGACGGGGCGTTGAAGGGCTTCGGAATTCGAATGAAGCCGAGCGGCGCCGCCTCCTATCTGGTGCAATACCGCAACAAGGAAGGGCGTACGCGCCGCCTCGTTATCGGCAAAGTAGGTACATTGACACCAGACGAAGCCCGTGCCCTAGCCGGTGACGCTCTCAAGGCCGCGGCCAAGGGCGGCGACCCTTCGGCCGAACGCCACGCCGTGCGCGGCGCGATCACGGTTTCCGATTTATGCGACTTGTACCTCGCAGATGCGAGGAGCCGCATCAAAGCGTCAACCTTGGCTATGGACAGGAGCCGGATCGAAACGCACGTCAAGCCGCTCATCGGCCGGTTCACTGTGCGCAGCCTGAGAACCGCTGACATTGAGCGGATGAAAGCTGACATCATCGCCGGCAAGACGGCGAAGCCTCGCAAGATGGAAGGACGCGGAGGCATCGCGACGGGCGGAGCGGGCGTGGCGGCTCGCACACTGGGGATGACGGCAACTATACTTGAATATGCCCGACAGTCACTCAAGCTGATCAAGGACAACCCGGCTCGCGGCGTGAAAAAGCCACCGGATCGCAAACAGCGCCGATTTCTGACGACCAAAGAAATGACCAAGCTCGGGCAGACGATGCGCGAGGCAGAGGCGGCGGGAGAGAATACAACCGCTTTGGCTGCGATCCGTCTGCTGTTGTTGACTGGTTTGCGCCGCATGGAAGCACTGGCGCTTCCCCGTGCATCGGTTGACTGCCGCGCGCGCTGCATTCGTTTCGAGGATACCAAAAGCGGCGCACGACTTCGGCCAATCGGCGCCGAGGCCGTGAAACTGATCGAGGCGCAGTCGGTGCGCGATGGTTGCCCTTGGGTGTTCCCCGCGTCGCGTGGCGACCGATTTTGTCGGCCTCCCTAAGGTATTGGGGCGCGTGTGCGCAAAGGCCGGGTTGGAGAGCGTGACGGTGCATGTGCTGCGCCACACTTTCGCAGCGACTGCGGCCGAAATGGGCTTTTCAGAGCTCACCATTGCCGGCTTGCTGGGCACTCGGTTCCGGGTGTGACTGCACGGTACGCGCACGTCCCCAATTCGGCATTGGTAGCCGCTGCGGACCGTGTGTCGACTCGGATCACTGCTGCACTGGACGGCCGAGAGGAAGGTGCTGAGGTGCTGCTGCCGGCCAAGCACGCTTAACGCGGCGCAGCTCACTGGTCCTGAACCCGGCGCGACGAATCCTTCCTGCGGACAATCCATTTCGGAGGCGCCGGTGAAAAAGAAGTCGATCGAAACGAAGGCCGCCAGGCAGCTCGGCCGGATGCGGCACCCAAAAGTGGAAAAGAACGACGCGAAAAAAACCAGCACGCCAAGGGCACGCTCTGCCGCTCTTAGCATGATAGAAAATCACATTCGCGTTCTCAAATTGAAACTGACCGTCGCCTTCAATTCGCAATCTGGTGATCGGTCACCAAAGTATGAACGCGCCAGATACGCTCATGCGCTCAAGGGCATTTCCGACTTCCTCAAGGAGATTGGGATCGTTTCTTATCAAAAGCGCTTCTATCGGCTGGCATTGGCACTCGATGATCTCAATCGCGGCACGGTTGATCCACTCTTGGAGCCGATCAAGACGGGCGGCGCGAAGGATCGCAATGTTTCATGGGTTTGGTGTGCACGTGCGCAAGTATCCGTTGGCATACTGGCACTGCTCAAGGTGGAACTCACTCGAAGAGCGGCCGCTCGACAGGCCGCGCGCAAATTTCCAAAGATCGAGGAATTGGCTGGAGTGTCGCGCAAAAATCCGAGTTCAACGGCAACGAAAATTCTCAGTTGGCTCGACGACTTCAACAAAGGCGCTCGAAGCAAAATCAAAAATCCCCAGGCGTTGGCGATGTTTGCGTCCGGGCAGCAGGAAATCGAAAAACTGCCCAAGAGATTTCTGGCAGGCTGCAGAAAACAGCCAATCGGATGTTTGCCTCGGCTCTCGAATTGATGCTTCGGGATTGACGGCGACTTATCCCGACGGCGCCGATGCTAACCCTCGTCTACTAGCGGGCGACCCCGCTAGGTGACGAGAGATTTCAATGTCCGCAATTCCCAAGGCGCAGCGGAGCGGAGAGGCAACCGTTGTTGCCGCCGCGCGCAAGCGCGACATGACGCGCGTCGAGACAGCTCAATACATCAGCGATCACTTTTTCCCCTGCTCGCCTAGTCCTACTGCGTCAGAACTCGTTACGTCTATCTTGAGCTGAGATTGGCGCGACGCAGCAAGGGCATCGCGACAGAGTTTTGGCTAGAGCAGCGCTCAATCTCCGCCGGATGGTGGCAATCGAATTCGGAACGTGGCGTTCAGGCCGCAATGGTGGAGCCCCTCGGGCGATAAGTTTCGGGAATTGTAGTTTCTTTGAACAGCCTGGTGGAACGAGCTCCTGAGGGGGGAATCGTTTCCCGCTCGGAGACCAGGAATCCATAGGCCGCGATGCATAGCGTTGCGTGATGGTGGAAGCCGCGCCATCCTCGCCCTTCGAAGTGGCCGAGCCCAACCTCCTGTTTGAGTTCCTGGTAGTCACGTTCGATGCGCCAGCGCAGTTTGGCGGTGTCGACGAGCTGATGGAACGCGATGTTCGCCGGAAGCGTTGAGAACCAATATTTGGTCGGCGCCTCTTCGCCCTCCGGCCACTCGATCAGCAGCCACTCCTCTGGTCGAACTCTCAGCGAGCCAGTAATCTCGATGCGCTGC
>CAWJRE010000005.1:0-47268 GCA_963845075.1 uncultured Alphaproteobacteria bacterium
AACCGGGGGTTGCAGGTTCGAAGTCCTGCCACTCCTGCCAGCGGCAAGCCTAAAGCCTTTAAGACGACCGCGCATCCCGGCACGAATGGGGCGCGTCACGTTATTCAGCGATACATGCCTACACATACAACCTGTCCCGCAAAGTATTTCGGGCAGGCTGGCGGGCTGTAAACGCTTCATTAACCAACACAGCGCAGCTTAGCGCCGAGTGGTCACCGGGTGGCTTGGCCCATCCGCGCTACTGGAGCCGACCGCGATGGGCGTCGAAAGCCTGACTTACATTGATCTTGCAGACCGGCTGGGCACCACCCAGGAAGCCGCCCGGTCGCTGGTGCGCCGCTTGCGGTTGCCGCGGCATGCGGGAAACGACGGCAAGGTCCGGGTCAACGTCGATCTGTCCGAAATCCAGTACAAGCGGCTGCCCGCCCGGTCACCGGGTGGTCACCGGGCGGACATCGATGCCTTGAACGCCCGGATTCAGATGCTGCAAGCCGAACTTGCCCGCCTTGAAGTGGAGAACAGCTGCATGCAAGCCAGTGCGGCCGGTCACCGGGCGGACTTCGAGCGCGAGCGCGACCGCTCCGATACCATCATGGCCGAGGCCCTTCGACTGACGAAAGTCGCCATGTCGGCCCGCGAAATCGCCGCCCGTCTCGAGGGCCAGCTCGCCGCGCAGCAATCGCTGCCGTGGTGGAAAAAACTCGCCGGTTGACCAACAGCGATCGAGGGCAGCCGCTGGAGTATGATCCGCGGTTTCCCGAAAGATCAGGCGCTGCTAAAATCTCAAGGGCGCCGATCAATACACCCCCAAGGCTCGAAGGGCGCCGCCGGGCGGCCTCCACGCCGATAAGTGCTTCCGCGCTTGACGGTTTAAGCGGCTGGCAGTAGGAAGCTTCCCTATCGCCAGCGGCCCGGTGACGGACTTCCGCGGCGAACATTCCCCAAAAAGGACGGCTGTTGCGGTCTCCTCCTGAAAGGCGGGTGGGGAATACTTATTTAGCGAACCAAATACCCAACTGTTGAACATGGCGAAGATCGACCCATTCAAGTTCCTGCAGGAAGTGCGGGCCGAGGCGCAGAAGGTCACCTGGCCGACGCGCAAGGAGACGACCGTCACCACTATGATGGTGTTCGTGATGGTCTTCGTCGCGTCGATTTTCTTCCTGCTCGCCGATCAGGTCATGCGCGTCGGCATCGGCTTTCTGCTCGGCATCAACTCTTAGGCGGTTTACGGCCACAGGCCATTACGATCCGGATGAACCCCATGACCAACCGGTGGTACGCGGTCCACGCGTATTCGAATTTCGAGAACAAGGTCGCGGAGTCGATCCGCGAGCAGGCCAGACAGCGCGGGCTCTCGCATCTGTTCGAAGATATCCTGGTGCCGAAGGAAAAGGTCGTCGAAGTCCGGCGCGGCCGGAAAGTCGACGCGGAGCGCAAATTCTTCCCGGGCTACGTCCTGGTCAAAATGGAATTGACCGACGAGGCCTACCATCTGATCAAGAACACGCCGAAGGTGACCGGCTTCCTCGGCTCCGACAATAAGCCGATGCCGCTGTCCGACGCCGAGGCGGATCGCATCATCCATCAGGTGCAGGAAGGCATCGAGCGGCCGAAGCCTTCCGTAACCTTCGAAGTGGGCGAGCAGGTGCGCGTGTCGGACGGGCCGTTTGCGTCGTTCAACGGCACCGTGGAGGAAGTGGACGAGGCCCGCTCGCGGGTCAAAGTGGCGGTGTCGATCTTCGGCCGCGCCACGCCGGTCGAACTGGAATTCGGACAGGTGGAGAAGTTGTGAAATTCACCTCTCCCCGCTGTGCGGGGAGAGGTCGAGCGAAGCGAGGGTGAGGGGGCGTTGCCGCGAGTCTGAGCCCAGCGGATAGGTCCCCTCATCCCGGCCTTCTCCCCGCACGCGGGGAGAAGGAGTAGAAGTGTGAGCCACGTGGGAGGTGAGGCGGCCGCCAACCGTCGAGATCCGCACCACTAACAGGAGTAGCGAATGGCAAAGAAAATCACCGGCTATGTCAAATTGCAGGTGCCGGCCGGCGCGGCCAATCCGTCGCCGCCGATCGGTCCTGCGCTCGGCCAGCGCGGCCTCAACATCATGGAGTTCTGCAAGGCGTTCAACGCCCAGACCCAGAAGCTTGAGAAGGGCACGCCAATTCCCGTCACCATCACGGTCTATGCCGACCGCTCGTTTTCCTTCGAGACGCGAACGCCACCGATGTCGCATTTCCTCAAGAAGGCGGCCGGCCTGCAAAGCGGCTCGAAGGCGCCCGGCCGCGATGTGGCCGGTTCGGTCACCAAGGCGCAGGTGCGCGAGATCGCCGAGCAGAAGATGAAGGATCTGAACTGCGACACCATCGAGGCGGCCATGCGCATGGTCGAAGGCTCCGCCCGATCTATGGGGCTGGAGGTGAAGTCATGACCGCGCTCGGAAAACGCACGACCAAAATCCGCGAAGGGATTGATCGCGAGAAGCTTTATTCGCTCGCGGAAGCGGTGAAGATGGTCAAGGAACGCGCCAAAGCGAAGTTCGACGAGACTATCGAAGTGGCGATGAATCTCGGCATCGATCCGCGTCACGCCGATCAGATGGTGCGCGGTGTCGTCAATCTGCCGAACGGCTCCGGCCGCTCGGTCCGCGTCGCCGTGTTCGCGCGTGGCGTCAAGGCCGACGAGGCCAAGGCCGCCGGCGCCGACGTCGTCGGCGCCGAAGACCTGGTGGAGAAGGTGCAAGGCGGCGCCATCGATTTCGACCGCGTGGTCGCCACCCCCGACCTGATGCCGCTGGTCGGTCGTCTCGGTAAGGTTTTGGGCCCGCGCGGCCTGATGCCGAATCCGAAAGTGGGCACGGTGACCATGGATGTCGCCACCGCCGTGAAAGGCGCCAAGGGCGGTTCGGTCGAATTCCGCGCCGAAAAGGCCGGCATCGTGCAGGCCGGCGTCGGTAAAGCTTCGTTCAGCGAGGAGAAGCTGATCGAGAATATCAAAGCGTTCGCCGACGCCGTGCAGAAGTCGCGGCCCGGCGGGGCCAAGGGCCACTTCATCAACCGGGTCGCGATCTCCTCGACCATGGGGCCCGGCGTGAAAATCGAGCCGGCGAGCTTGTTCGCCGGATCGGAGCAGACGCATTAGGTCGATCGTGTCCAGGGCGCAGCGCAGCACGGAGTGGTGCGCTGCTGAACCGGGACCTTCTCAGACCGAATCTCCGAGCTTGTAGCGACCCGGACGCGGTGCATCGCTGCGCGCTGCACCGCGTCCGGGAAACACGTAAACAAGGCTTGGCAAACCTGCCGAAAGCCGCTAGATAAGGGGCAAGGGCGTGCCGGCCCATTTTGTCGGCGCGCTCTTTTACGTTCCGCAAAAATCGAGAGACGAGGCCGCTCTTAGCATCGATCCTGCACGGATTTTTTCTAAGAGACGGAAGAGTTTAGCGGCTTTTGTGAACGTATCCTGTCCGAGACTGCAGGCGCCGGCAACGGCTTAATCCGGGCCTCGAAAGAGGCTTGAGCCAGCATAGACGGGTGAAGGACAAGGGCCAGGTTTTCCAAACCTGTTTGCCTTTCGGTTCTGATCTCGACGACCCGGTTCGGCGAAAGCGGAGCCGGGGGGCAGGGTGTTAAACGTCGTCCTGTCGTGGTCCGTCGATGAGCGTTCGTCGATGAATTGACGCGGGACGGCCGGCATCAACCCGGCGGCTTCCGCGAGACGGACCGCCAATCGGAGAGAGCTGGTGGAACGCGCGGCAAAAAGCGAGCTCGTGGCGTCACTTGGCGAGGTCTTCAAGGCCACCAAGGTCGTCGTCGTTGCTCATTATTCCGGCCTGACGGTCGCCCAGATGCAGACTCTGCGCAGGCAGATGAAGCAGGCTGGCGCGAGCGTGAAGGTCGCGAAAAACCGCCTCGCCAAAATCGCTCTTGAGGGCAGTGACGTCGCCTCGATCGGTTCCTTGCTCAAGGGGCCGGCGCTGATCGCCTATTCGGGCGATCCGATCGCGGCGCCCAAGGTCGCAGTCGATTTCGCCAAGACGCACGAGCGATTCGTGATCCTTGGCGGAGCGATGGGCACGACCACGCTCGACCCGAACGGGGTCAAGGCGCTCGCCGCCTTGCCGTCGCTCGACGAGCTGCGGGCAAAGATCGTCGGCCTGCTGGTGGCGCCGGCAACCAAGATCGCGCAGGTGGTGAACGCCCCCGCGGCCAAGGTTGCCAGGGTCGTGCAGGCTTATGCCTCAAAGAGCGAAGAGGGCGCGGCTGCCTAAGGCTGCCTCAACTCAAAGATTAGAACCGAAGGACAAATCACATGGCTGATCTGCAGAAAATCGTGGACGACCTTTCCAGCCTCACGGTGCTGGAAGCGGCCGAGCTTGCCAAATTGCTCGAAGAAAAGTGGGGCGTTTCCGCCGCGGCCGCGGTAGCGGTTGCCGCCGGCCCCGCCGCCGCGGCTGCCGCTCCGGTCGAGGAAAAGACCGAGTTTACGGTCGTTCTGGCCGCTACCGGCGACAAGAAGATCGAGGTCATTAAGGAAGTCCGCGCTATCACCGGCCTCGGCCTCAAGGAAGCCAAGGACTTGGTCGAGGGCGCTCCCAAGACGGTCAAGGAAGGCGTCAACAAGGATGATGCCGCCAAGATCAAGGCGCAGCTGGAAAAGGTCGGCGCGAAGGTTGAGCTTAAGTAAGCAGTACTTACTTGATGGGGATGCCTGGGCGAGAGAGCGAAGCCCAGGGATTCCAAAAGGCATTCGACGTGCATGTCCGGGCTAAGCCCGGGCCGTAACGAGATGGCGAGAGGCGAAGCCCCCGGGAAAGCACAGGCTATCTTGGGGTTTCAAACTCTAGACACTTGGCGTGACAGTGGAAAACGGTGATTTCGGCTTTATGTTGCCGGAATCATCGTGATCACAACCGGGTGGCGAGCGTAAGGACTGATTCGGCGTTCTTTGCCGGATCGCGAAGACAAGGTGGTTCGACGCCTGTCCCGATGGTCGCGATGGATTGCGGCCTTCTGGAGAGTCGTCTTGATCGCCTCAGCGCCTCGGACCGCATGGGCCGGGGCCAACGGCTTGAATCCGGTGGTTCGAGCCCGACGGATCGATTGAGCGAGAGGACATATGGCGCAGACGTTTATCGGTCGGAAGCGCGTTCGGAAGTTTTTCGGAAAAATCGAGGAAGTCGCGGAGATGCCGAACCTCATTGAGGTTCAGAAGGCGTCCTACGACCAATTCCTGCTGGTGCAGGAGCCCCACGGCGGCCGTCCCAACGAGGGACTGCAGGCCGTGTTCAAATCGGTCTTCCCGATTTCCGACTTCTCCAACATCTCCATGCTCGAATTCGTCAAGTACGAGTTCGAGGGCCCGAAATACGATGTCGACGAGTGCCGGCAGCGCGGCATGACCTATGCGGCGCCGCTCAAGGTCACTTTGCGCCTCATCGTGTTCGATATCGACGAGGAAACCGGCGCCAAATCGGTCAAGGACATCAAGGAGCAGGATGTCTACATGGGCGACATCCCGCTCATGACCAATAACGGCACCTTCATCGTCAATGGCACCGAGCGCGTCATCGTCTCGCAGATGCATCGCTCGCCGGGCGTGTTCTTCGATCACGACAAGGGCAAGACCCATTCGTCGGGCAAGCTCCTGTTCGCGGCCCGCATCATCCCCTATCGCGGCTCCTGGCTCGACATCGAGTTCGACGCCAAGGACATTGTCTATGCGCGCATCGATCGCCGCCGCAAAATCCCGGTGACGTCGCTCCTCTATGCGCTCGGCATGAGCGGCGAGGAGATCCTCAACACCTTCTACAAGCAGGTGCTTTACAAGCGCACGAAGGAAGGCTGGCGCGTGCCCTTCGATGCCAACCGGCTGCGCGGCTATAAGGCGATCAACGATCTGGTCGACGCCGATACCGGCAAGGTGGTGCTCGAGGCCGGCAAGAAGCTCACCGTGCGCCAGGCCCGGCAACTCGCCGAAAAAGGCCTCAAGGCCCTGCGCCTGACCGAGGAGGAACTGATCGGCCACTATCTCGCCGAGGACCTCGTCAATCCGAAGAACGGTGAAATCTACGCCGAAGCGGGCGAAGAGATCACCGAGAAGACGCTCAAGACGCTGAACGACGCCGGCTACAAGGAGTTGCCGCTCCTCAACATCGATCACGTCAATGTCGGCGCCTACATTCGCAATACGCTCACGATCGACAAGAACATGACGCGCGAAGAGGCGCTGTTCGACATCTATCGCGTGATGCGCCCAGGCGAGCCGCCGACGCTCGATACCGCGCAGGCGATGTTCAACTCGCTGTTCTTCGATTCGGAGCGCTACGATCTCTCCGCGGTCGGCCGCGTGAAGATGAATATGCGGCTCGATCTCACCGCCGAGGACACCATGCGCACCTTGCGCAAGGAAGACATCCTGTCGGTGATCAAGACGCTGGTCGATCTGCGCGACGGCAAGGGCGACATCGACGATATCGACCATCTCGGTAATCGCCGGGTGCGCTCGGTCGGCGAGCTGATGGAAAATCAGTATCGCATCGGCTTGCTGCGCATGGAGCGCGCGATCAAGGAGCGCATGTCGTCGGTCGATATCGACACGGTGATGCCGCAGGATCTGATCAACGCCAAGCCGGCGGCGGCGGCGGTGCGCGAGTTCTTCGGCTCGTCGCAGCTCTCGCAGTTCATGGATCAGACCAACCCGCTGTCGGAGATCACCCACAAGCGGCGCCTCTCCGCGCTTGGGCCGGGCGGTCTGACCCGCGAGCGCGCGGGCTTCGAGGTGCGCGACGTGCACCCGACCCACTACGGCCGCATCTGCCCGATCGAGACGCCGGAAGGCCCGAATATCGGCCTGATCAATTCGCTTGCGACCTATGCGCGGGTGAACAAATACGGCTTCGTCGAAACGCCTTACCGCAAGGTGAAGGACGGCCGGGTCACCGAAGAGGTGCATTATCTGTCGGCGATGGAGGAGGGGCGTTATTCGGTCGCCCAGGCCAACGCGCCGATCGATGCCAAGGGCCGCTTCACCGAAGACCTGATCGTCTGCCGCGACGGCGGCAACCGCGACGTGGTGCTCTTGGCGCCCGATAAGGTCGACTATATGGACGTGTCGCCGAAGCAGCTCGTTTCGGTGGCCGCGGCGCTCATTCCGTTCCTCGAGAACGATGACGCCAACCGCGCGCTCATGGGCTCCAACATGCAGCGGCAGGCGGTGCCGCTCGTGCACGCCGAGGCGCCGTTCGTCGGCACCGGCATGGAGGGCGTGGTCGCGCGCGATTCCGGCGCCGCCATCGCGGCCCGCCGCACCGGCGTTGTCGATCAGGTGGACGCCACCCGTATCGTCATCCGGGCGACCGATGAGCCGGATCCGACCAAGCCGGGCGTCGACATCTACCGGCTGATGAAGTTCCAGCGCTCGAACCAGAACACCTGCATCAACCAGCGGCCGCTGGTGAAGGTGGGCGATCAGGTGAAACGGGGCGACATCATCGCCGACGGTCCCTCGACCGAGCTCGGCGAGCTTGCGCTCGGCCGCAACGTGCTGGTCGCGTTCATGCCGTGGAACGGCTACAACTTCGAGGACTCGATCCTTCTGTCCGAGCGCATCGTCAAGGACGACGTCTTCACCTCGATTCACATCGAAGAATTCGAAGTGATGGCGCGCGACACCAAGCTCGGGCCCGAGGAAATCACCCGCGACATTCCCAATGTCTCGGAAGAGACGCTGAAGAATCTCGACGAGGCCGGCATCGTCTATATCGGCGCCGAAGTGCGCGCCGGCGACATCCTGGTCGGCAAGATCACGCCGAAGGGCGAAAGCCCGATGACGCCGGAGGAAAAGCTCCTGCGCGCCATCTTCGGCGAGAAAGCCTCCGACGTGCGCGACACCTCGCTGCGGGTGCCGCCCGGCGTGCAGGGCACCGTCGTCGAGGTGCGGGTGTTCAACCGCCACGGCGTCGAGAAGGACGAGCGCGCGCTCGCGATCGAGCGCGAGGAGATCGAACGCCTCGCCAAGGACCGCGACGACGAGCAGGCGATCCTCGACCGCAACGTCTATGGGCGTCTCGCGGAGCTTCTGGAGGGCCGGCAAGGCATTGCCGGACCGAAGGGCTTCAAGAAGGACACCAAGATCACGCGCGCGATCCTCGACGAGTATCCGCGTTCGCAATGGTGGATGTTCGCTTCGCCCAACGACAAGATCATGGCCGAGATCGAGGCCATCCGGAAGCAGTACGACGAATCGAAGAAGCGGCTCGAACAGCGCTTCCTCGACAAGGTCGAAAAGCTGCAGCGCGGCGACGAGTTGCCGCCCGGCGTGATGAAGATGGTCAAGGTCTTCGTTGCGGTGAAGCGCAAGATCCAGCCGGGCGACAAGATGGCCGGCCGCCATGGCAACAAGGGCGTGGTGTCCAAGATCGTGCCGCTCGAGGACATGCCGTTCCTCGCCGACGGCACGGCGGTCGACATCGTGCTCAATCCGCTCGGCGTGCCGAGCCGCATGAATGTCGGGCAGATTCTCGAGACCCATCTCGGCTGGGCCTGCGCCGGTCTCGGCTTGAAGATCGGCCAGGCGGTCGATCTCTACAACAGCAAGAAGGATCCGAAGCCGCTCAAGGAGCTGCTGCGCAAGGTCTATGGCGAGGAAGAGACGATCAAGTCGCTCGACGAGAAGGGCCTGATCGAACTCGGCACCAACCTGCGCCATGGCGTGCCGATCGCGACTCCAGTGTTCGACGGCGCCAAGGAGGCCGATATCGAGCACATGCTCGACATGGCCGGCGTCGATCACTCGGGTCAGGTGACGCTCTTTGACGGGCGTACCGGCGATACCTTCGACCGCAAGGTCACGGTAGGCCACATCTATATGCTGAAGCTGCATCACCTGGTGGACGACAAGATCCACGCCCGGTCGATCGGCCCCTACAGCCTCGTCACCCAGCAGCCGCTGGGCGGCAAGGCGCAGTTCGGCGGCCAGCGCTTCGGCGAAATGGAGGTGTGGGCGCTCGAAGCCTACGGCGCCGCCTACACGCTGCAGGAGATGCTGACGGTGAAGTCGGACGACGTCGCCGGCCGCACCAAGGTGTACGAGGCGATCGTCCGCGGCGACGACACGTTCGAGGCAGGTATTCCAGAGTCGTTCAACGTGTTGGTCAAGGAGATGCGCTCGCTCGGCCTCAATGTCGACCTGCACAACTCCAAGCAACAGCGCGGCGAGGGCGGACTGCCCGAGGCGGCCGAGTAGCGCTTCTATCGTCATTGCCGGGCCCGACCCGGCAATCCATGCGGCGGTGAGACGGCATGGATGCCCGGGTCAAGCCCGGGCATGACGGGCAAAGAGACAAGACGGTGAAATGACGAGAGCGGCCGACACGGTCGGCAAGCGGAGAAGACGATGAACCAAGAGATTATGAATCTTTTCAGCCCGCAGGCGCCGGCTCAGGTCTTCGATCAAATTCGGATTTCGATCGCGAGCCCGGAGAAGATTCTATCCTGGTCGTACGGCGAGATCAAAAAGCCGGAGACCATCAACTACCGGACCTTCAAGCCGGAGCGCGACGGCTTGTTCTGCGCGCGCATCTTCGGCCCGATCAAGGACTATGAGTGCTTGTGCGGCAAGTACAAGCGCATGAAGTACAAAGGCATCATCTGCGAGAAGTGCTCGGTCGAGGTGACGCTGTCGCGCGTGCGCCGCGAGCGCATGGGCCATATCGAGCTCGCTGCGCCGGTCGCGCACATCTGGTTCCTCAAGTCGCTGCCCTCGCGCATCGGCCTTCTGCTCGACATGACGCTCAAGGATCTCGAGCGCATCCTCTATTTCGAGTACTACGTCGTGCTCGAGCCGGGCCTGACGCCGCTCAAGGACCGCCAGCTCCTGGGCGAAGAGGAATACGTCAAGGCGCAGGAGGAGTTCGGCCCCGACAGCTTCACCGCCATGATCGGCGCGGAAGCGATCCGCGAGATGCTCAAGGCGCTCGATCTGGAGAAGATGGCCGCCGACCTCCGCCAGGAGATCGCGGAATCGACCTCGGAGTTGAAGCCGAAGAAGCTCGCCAAGCGGCTCAAGCTGATCGAGGCGTTCGTCCAGTCCGGCAACAAGCCGGAATGGATGATTCTGACGCACGTGCCGGTGATCCCGCCCGATCTGCGCCCGCTGGTGCCGCTCGATGGCGGCCGCTTCGCCACGTCCGACCTCAACGATCTCTATCGGCGCGTCATCAACCGCAATAACCGCCTCAAGCGGCTGATCGAGCTGCGCGCTCCCGACATCATCATCCGCAACGAAAAGCGGATGCTGCAGGAAGCCGTCGATGCGTTGTTCGACAACGGCCGCCGCGGCCGCGTCATCACCGGCGCCAACAAGCGGCCGCTGAAGTCGCTTGCCGACATGCTCAAGGGCAAGCAGGGCCGCTTCCGGCAGAACCTGCTCGGCAAGCGCGTCGACTATTCGGGCCGCTCGGTGATCGTGGTCGGTCCGGAGCTCAAGCTGCATCAGTGCGGCCTGCCGAAGAAGATGGCGCTCGAATTGTTCAAGCCGTTCATCTATTCGCGGCTCGACGCCAAGGGCCTGTCGACCACGGTGAAGCAGGCGAAGAAGCTGGTCGAAAAGGAGAAGCCGGAGGTTTGGGACATCCTCGACGAGGTGATCCGCGAGCATCCGGTGCTGCTCAACCGCGCTCCGACGCTGCACCGCCTCGGCATTCAGGCGTTCGAGCCGGTGCTGATCGAAGGCAAGGCGATCCAGCTTCACCCGCTGGTCTGCGCCGCCTTCAACGCCGACTTCGACGGCGACCAGATGGCCGTGCACGTCCCGCTGTCGCTCGAGGCGCAGCTGGAAGCGCGCGTGCTGATGATGTCGACCAACAACATCCTGCATCCGGCCAACGGCTCGCCGATCATCGTGCCGTCGCAGGACATCGTTCTCGGTCTCTATTACCTCTCGCTCCAGGCCGAGAACGCGCCTGGGCAGTGGAAGCTCGAGCTTCATTCTGAGAAGGACATCGAGGCCGATCCCAAGAAGAAGAACGTCGTGCAAGGCTTCTATCGCAACTTGAGCGAAGTCGAGCACGCGCTGCACGAAAAGGCCGTCGCCCTGCACAGCAAGATCAAGTATCGCTGGGAAGGCGTCGACGACGACGGCAAGCGTTACCGCAAGTGGTTCGAGACCACGCCCGGCCGCTCCATTCTCGGCGAAGTGCTGCCGAAGCAGCCGAAGATTTCGTTTGACCTCGTCAACAAGCTGATGACGAAGCGCGAAATCTCCAACATGATCGACACCGTCTATCGCCATTGCGGGCAGAAGGAGACCGTCATCTTCTGCGACCGCGTGATGGCGCTCGGCTTCCATCATGCGTTCAAGGCCGGCATCTCCTTCGGCAAGGACGACATGGTGGTGCCGCACTCCAAGCGGGGGACCGTCGAGAAGACGCGCGAACTCGTCAAGGAGTTCGAGCAGCAATACAACGACGGCCTGATCACGCAGGGCGAGAAGTACAACAAAGTCGTCGATGCCTGGTCGAAGTGCACCGAAACCATCGCTGACGCGATGATGAAGGAGATCTCGACCTCCAGGCCGGCGGCCGATAAGAGTTCAGGAAGCGCAGGTCAACTCGATCTACATGATGGCGCATTCTGGCGCCCGCGGTTCGCCGGCGCAGATGCGTCAGCTCGCGGGCATGCGCGGACTGATGGCCAAGCCCTCCGGCGAGATCATCGAGAGCCCGATCATTTCGAACTTTAAGGAAGGGCTCTCCGTGCTCGAATACTTCAACTCGACGCACGGCGCGCGGAAGGGTCTTGCCGATACGGCCTTGAAGACGGCGAATTCGGGCTATCTGACCCGGCGTCTCGTCGACGTGGCGCAGGACTGCATCATTACCGATGAGGATTGCGGCACCACTCGCGGCATCAAAGTGCGGGCGATCATCGACGCCGGCACCGTGGTGGCGTCGCTGGCGAGCCGCATTCTCGGCCGCACCACGGCCGAGGACGTACGCGATCCGACCAGCAACGAAGTGCTGGTGCCGAACGGCACGCTGTTGGGCGAGCCGGACGTCGATAAGCTCGTGACCGCCGGCGTGCAGGAGATTCGCATCCGTTCGGTGCTGACCTGCGACACCCAGCCCGGCGTTTGCGGCAAGTGCTACGGGCGCGATCTCGCCCGCGGCACGCCGGTCAACATGGGCGAGGCGGTGGGCGTCATCGCCGCCCAGTCGATCGGCGAGCCGGGCACGCAGCTCACCATGCGCACGTTCCACATCGGCGGCGCGGCGCAGATCTCCGAGCAGTCGTTCGTCGAGTCGAATTTCGAAGGCGCGGTCAAGATCAAGAACTTGAACGTGGCGCGCAATTCGGACGGCGACGTGATCGCGATGAGCCGCAACCTGATCGTTGCCGTGCTCGATCCGGACGGCACCGAGCGAGCCGTGCACCGCATTCCTTACGGCGCCCGGCTCAAGGTCAATGACGGCGACCATATCAAGCGCGGCCAGCGCATCGCCGAGTGGGATCCGTACACGCGGCCGATCATGACCGAAGTGGAGGGCACGGTCGGCTTCGAGGATCTGGTCGAAGGTCAGTCGATGACCGAGACGCTCGACGAGTCGACCGGCATCGCCAAGCGCGTGGTGATCGATTGGCGCTCGGGCTCGGCCCGCGGCCAGCAGGACCTGCGTCCCGCTCTCGTGATCAAGGGCAAGGACGGCAAGATCCTCAAGCTCGCCCGCGGTGGCGATGCGCGCTACATGCTGGCGGTCGACGCTATCATCTCGGTCGATCCCGACGCGAAGATGAAGGCCGGCGACGTCATCGCGCGTATCCCGACCGAAAGCGCCAAGACCCGCGACATCACCGGCGGTCTGCCGCGCGTCGCTGAATTGTTCGAGGCCCGGCGGCCGAAGGAATCGGCGGTCATCGCCGAGACTTCCGGAACGATCCGCTTCGGCCGCGACTACAAGAACAAGCGGCGGATCACGATCGAGCCAGCCGACAAGAGCGAGGAGCCGAGGGAATATCTGGTTCCCAAGGGCAAGCACATCCACTTGCAGGATGGCGACGTCATCGAGAAGGGCGACTTCATCGTCGAAGGCAACCCGGCGCCGCACGACATTCTGGCGATCAAGGGAGTCGAGGAGCTTGCCGGCTACCTCGTCAACGAGATCCAGGACGTTTACCGGCTGCAGGGCGTCGCCATCAACGACAAGCACATCGAGGTGATCGTTCGCCAGATGCTGCAGAAGGTGGAGATCGAAGAGTCCGGCGAGACCGACCTGATCCAGGGCGAACAGATCGACAAGGTCGAAATGGACGAGGTCAATGCTCGGGCGGTGGCTGAAGGCAAGAAGCCGGCGGTCGGGCATCCGGTGCTGCTCGGCATCACCAAGGCTTCGCTGCAGACGCGTTCGTTCATCTCGGCCGCTTCGTTCCAGGAGACGACGCGCGTGCTCACCGAAGCCGCGGTCGGCGGCAAGGCCGACACGCTCGACGGTCTCAAGGAGAACGTCATCGTCGGCCGCCTGATCCCGGCCGGTACCGGCGCGATGATGAACAAGCTGCGCGAAGTCGCGCTCAAGCGCGACCAGCTCATTCTCGCCGAGCGCGAGAAGGAGGCTGCGGCCAAGGCGGCCGCGGCTCCGACCGAGCCGGCGGCTCTGCCGGCCGCCGAATAAGCCTCGGTTTTCTAAGTCCTTCGGGAGGGCCGCCTACGGGCGGCCTTTTCGCTTTACCGGCATTCGGATCGCCGGCATTCACTTTGATTTCGCGCGCGCCCATATGCCGAAAGCGGTCGAACGGGAGCGGAGGCGATGATGAGCGTCGTGCTGGTGACCGGCGGATCGGGCTTCATCGGCAGCTATTGCATCGTGCAACTGCTCGCGGCGGGCCACCAGGTCCGCGCCACCGTGCGCAGTCTGAATCGTGAGGCCGACGTGCGCGCCATGCTGAAGCAAGGCGGGGCAGAGCCGGGCGATCGCCTGAAGTTCTTTGCCGCCGAGCTTGAACAGGATGCCGGCTGGCGCGAAGCGGTTGCGAGTTGCGACTACGTGCTGCACGTGGCGTCGCCGCTTTCGCAGCACGTTCCCAAGAATGAGGACGAGATGATCGTGCCGGCGCGCGACGGTACGCTACGCGTGCTGCGCGCCGCACGCGATGCCGGCGTCAAGCGCGTGGTGCTGACATCCTCTTTCACAGCGATCGGTTATGGCCATCCGCCGCAGGGCGCGCCGTTCGATGAGAATGTTTGGACCGATTTGCGTAGCGGCGACGTGCTGCCTTACGCCAAATCAAAGACTTTGGCCGAGCGCGCGGCGTGGGATTTCATTGCCAACGAGGGCGGCGGTCTGGAGCTCTCTGTCATCAATCCGGTATTGGTGCTCGGTCCGGTGCTTGGTCGCGATTTTTCGCCCTCGATCATGCTCGTGCAGCGCTTGCTGGAAGGGGCGATACCCGGCTGCCCGCGCCTCTATTTCGGCATCGTGGACGTCCGTGACGTCGCCGACTTGCACGTGCGCGCCATGACCGATCCCGCCGCCAAGGGCGAGCGCTTTCTCGCCGTCGCTGGCGATTTCATCTCGGTCCGCGAAATTGCCGCGGTGCTGAAAACACGCCTCGGGCCGGCCGCCGGGCGCGTGCCGACCCGGCAGGTGCCCGACTGGCTTGTGCGCGTGGTGGCGCTGTTTCATCCGCAGGCGCGACAAATCTTGCCTGAGCTTGGCAAGGTCAAGAATGGTAGCGGCGAGAAGGCGAGGCGCCTGTTAGGCTGGGCGCCGCGCTCGCGCGAAGACGCCATCGCCGCCACCGGCGAAAGCCTGGTGCGGCTTGGCTTGCTCAAGGACAGCGCGAAGAAAGCGGCCTAAGCGCCGCGTCATGCCCGGCCCATGTGCCGGGCATTCCGATTGAACGGGCACACATTTCCAGGAACGGGATGGCCGGGCCAAGCCTGGACAAGCCCGGCCATGACGATACGGAATTCACGTGCTAACTGAATCGCATGCCGGGCGAAATCAAAGTCATCAGCGGCGGCGCCATGCGCCGCTTCCTGTCTGAAGCCTTGCCGCTGTTCGAACTGGCGAGCGCCGACAAAGTCTCGGTCCAGTTCGGCCTGACACGCGACATGAAGGCCGCGATCGAGGAGGGGGCGTCGTTCGACCTCGCTTTGCTGCCGCGTTCGGCGATCGATGAACTCATACAGGCGGGCAAGATCGCCGCTGGCTCGGTGACGGACGTCGTGCGTTCGCTCGTCGGCCTGATGGTGCGCACGGGTGCGCCCGAACCCGACATCGGCAGCGTCGAAGCGTTCAAATCCGTGCTGCGGCAGGCGAAGGCGATTTCGTACAGCAAGGGCCCGAGCGGGCTTTATGTGGCAGCGCTTCTGCAGCGCCTCGGGCTCGCCGCCGAAATGGAGAACAAAACCGTCTTCGCCATCGGACGTCCGGTCGGCGAGGTTATTGCCCGCGGCGAGGCTGAGATCGGTATGCAGCAGATCATCGAAAACCAGCCGGTCGAAGGCGCCCACCTTGTCGGGCCTTTGCCGGCCGAGCTTATCAACTACGTGATGTACTCCGCCGGCTTCGCGCCGGCCGCTTCGCGCGACCCGGGGCGAGCTTTCGTTAAGTTTCTTGCGTCGCCCGAAGCTGTCCGCATCATCCGCGCGAAGGGGATGGAGCCGGCTTAGCGGCGTCATTCCGGATTGCCGCAAAGCGGCAAGTCCGGAATCCATAACCACTGTCGTTTGAGGTCGGCCCACCACCCACCTGGTGTCTCGTGGTTATGATTCCGGGCCCGTCCGGGAATCATGCGCGATCAAGCAAAAACGCTTGCGGCATCGCACTTTCGTGCCCATATCGGCTTGACTTCGCACGGTATGGCCGATACATACCGCGCACTTTACGGCAGGCGGTGAGCTTCGCCAGTCGGAACGGCATGCCGGGTCCAGCATAAGCTATTGAAAGTCTTGACTTTCTGGCTCGTCGGATTCGGCGCGACGCCTCGACGAAGGAAGCTCAAACGCTGCCTCTGACGACGCAAAGTCAGACTGACTGAAACGCACGACCGCAGGCGAGAGCCTTGCGGTCCTCTGCGAATTTACAGCGCCCTTCCGCTTTCGGAAGCGGATGGCGCGCTGTCGTTTGCGCGAACGCATTCGCGCGCACAGGGGCGCGAGCCCCGTGGTTAAGCAAAAAGGGGCGCGAGCCCCGTCGTGGAGCCACTAAAGGGCGCAAGCCCGCGGAGCCAAAGGGCGCAAGCCCGTCTTTGGAGCAGGTAACGAATGCCGACGGTCAATCAGCTCATTCGCAAGCCGCGGGTGACGCAACACGCGAAGAAGAAAGTGCCGGCCCTGCAGCAGAGCCCGCAGAAGCGCGGCGTCTGCACGCGCGTCTATACGACGACGCCGAAGAAGCCGAACTCGGCGTTGCGCAAGGTCGCGAAGGTGCGGCTGACCAACGGCTTCGAAGTCATCGGCTACATCCCGGGCGAGGGCCATAACCTGCAGGAGCACTCGGTGGTGATGATCCGCGGCGGCCGCGTGAAGGATCTGCCGGGCGTGCGCTACCACATCCTGCGCGGCGTGCTCGATACGCAGGGCGTGAAGAACCGCAAGCAGCGCCGTTCGAAATACGGCGCCAAGCGGCCGAAATAAGGGAGAGAACGATGTCCCGCCGCCACAGCGCCGACAAACGCGAAATTCTCCCGGACCCGAAATTCGGCAACGTCGTGGTTACGAAGTTCATGAACTCGGTGATGCATGCCGGCAAGAAGTCGGTCGCCGAGGGCATCGTCTATGGCGCGCTCGACATGATCGAGGGCAAGACGCGCGGCAACCCGATCAGCGTATTCCAGCAGGCGCTGGACAATGTCATGCCGTCGATCGAGGTGCGCTCGCGGCGCGTCGGCGGCGCCACCTATCAGGTGCCGGTCGAGGTGCGCACGTCGCGCCGTCAGGCGCTTGGCATCCGCTGGATCATTGCTGCCGCGCGCGAACGCAACGAAAAGACGATGACCGAGCGGCTCTCCGCCGAGTTGCTCGATGCATCGAACAACCGGGGGAACGCCGTCAAGAAGCGCGAGGACACACACCGGATGGCGGAAGCCAACCGCGCATTCTCGCACTATCGCTGGTAACGCCGGCGACAGCGAAGGATTTTTCCTATGCCCCGTACACACCCGATCGAGGACTATCGCAACTTCGGCATCATGGCGCACATCGATGCCGGCAAGACCACCACGACCGAGCGCGTCCTCTACTACACCGGCAAGAGCCACAAGATTGGTGAGGTGCACGAAGGCGCCGCCACCATGGATTGGATGGAGCAGGAGCAGGAGCGCGGCATCACGATCACGTCGGCCGCCACCACCGCGTTCTGGAACGGCAAGCGCCTCAACATCATCGACACGCCCGGCCACGTCGATTTCACCATCGAAGTGGAGCGCTCGCTGCGCGTGCTCGACGGCGCGGTATGCGTGCTCAATTCCAACCAGGGCGTAGAGCCGCAGACCGAGACGGTTTGGCGCCAGGGCGACCGCTATAACGTTCCGCGCATCGTCTTCTGCAACAAGATGGACAAGATCGGCGCTGACTTCTTCCAGTGCCTGAAGGACATCGTCGATCGTCTCGGCGCCAGGCCGGTCGCCATTCAGCTGCCGATCGGCGCCGAAAGCCAATTCAAGGGCATCATCGATCTCGTCCGCATGGTCGGCGTCGTTTGGGACGAAGAGACCCTGGGTGCGAAGTATCACGACATCGAAATCCCGGCCGAGCTTGCCGAGCAGGCGAAGGAATATCGCGAGAAGCTCGTGGAGGCGGCGGTCGAGCTCGATGACGACGTGATGGCCGCTTACCTCGAGGGCAAGGAGCCCGACGTCGCGACGCTGAAGCGGCTCATCCGCAAGGCGACCATTGCCAGCACCTTCTTCCCGGTCTTCTGCGGCTCCGCGTTCAAGAACAAGGGCGTGCAGCCGCTGCTCGACGCCGTGGTCGATTATCTGCCGTCGCCGGTGGACGTGCCGCCGATGAAAGGCATCGATCCCAAAGGCAACGAGGTCGAGCGCAAGCCGTCGGACACCGAGCCGATGTCGCTGCTGGCCTTCAAGATCATGGACGATCCGTTTGTCGGCACCATCACCTTCTGCCGCATCTACTCGGGCAAGCTCGAGAGCGGCACCGGCGTGATGAACTCGACCAAGGACCGCAAGGAGCGCGTCGGCCGCATGCTGCTGATGCATGCGAACAACCGCGAGGACATCAAAGAGGCTTATGCCGGCGACATCGTCGCGCTGGCGGGGCTTAAGGATGTGCGCACCGGCGACACGCTGTGCGATCCGCAGAAGCAGGTAATCCTGGAAAAGATGGAATTCCCCGATCCGGTCATCGAGATCGCGATCGAGCCGAAGTCGAAGGCCGACCAGGAAAAGCTCGGCGTGGCGCTCGCCAAGCTCGTCGCCGAAGATCCGTCGTTCCGCGTGACGACCGATCAGGAATCGGGCCAGACCATCATCAAAGGCATGGGCGAGCTCCACCTCGACATCAAGGTGGATATCCTCAAGCGCACCTATAAGGTCGACGCCAATATCGGCGCGCCGCAGGTCGCGTATCGCGAGAAGCTGACGCGGCCGGCGACCGTGACCTACACGCACAAGAAGCAGACCGGCGGCTCCGGCCAGTATGCCGAAGTCAAGATCGTCGCCGAGCCGCTGCCTCCGGGCGGCGAGAACTTCGTGTTCGAGAACGAGATCGTTGGCGGCGCCGTGCCGAAGGAATACGTGCCCGGCGTCGAGAAGGGACTGGAGTCGGTGCTCGGATCCGGCGTGCTCGCCGGCTTCCCGGTCGTCGATCTGAAAGTGTCGCTGATCGACGGCAAGTTCCACGAAGTGGATTCGTCGGCGCTCGCCTTCGAGATCGCCGCCCGCATGGCCTTGCGGGAAGCGCTGCAGAAGGGCGGCGCGGTCCTGCTCGAGCCGGTGATGAAGGTCGAGGTGGTGACGCCCGAAGACTATACCGGCTCGGTCATCGGCGATCTGAATTCGCGGCGCGGCCAGATTCAAGGTCAGGACATGCGCGGCAACGCCAACGTCATCACCGCGATGGTGCCGCTCGCCAACATGTTCTCGTACGTCAACAACCTGCGCTCCATGAGTCAGGGGCGCGCCACGTTCACCATGCAGTTCGATCACTACGCAGAAGTACCGAAAGCGATCGCTGAAGAGGTGCAGGCAAAGTTCGCCTGATAGCAATCGCGAGAATTAGAGAGAGTCTGAACGGAGAGCCTCATGGCCAAAGAAAAATTCAACCGCACCAAGCCGCATTGCAATATCGGCACGATCGGGCACGTCGACCACGGCAAGACGTCGTTGACCGCGGCGATTACCAAGGTCTTGGCTGAAAAAGGCCAGGCCCAGTACACCGCCTACGATCAGATCGACAAGGCGCCGGAAGAGAAGGCGCGCGGCATCACTATCGCCACCGCCCACGTCGAGTACGAGACCGACAAGCGGCACTACGCGCACGTCGACTGCCCCGGGCACGCCGACTATGTGAAGAACATGATCACCGGCGCGGCGCAGATGGACGGCGCCATCCTGGTGGTGAGCGCGGCCGACGGCCCGATGCCGCAGACCCGCGAGCACATCCTGCTCGCCCGTCAGGTCGGCGTGCCGGCGCTGGTCGTGTTCCTCAACAAGGTCGACATGGTCGACGATCCGGAACTGCTTGAGCTCGTCGAGCTCGAAGTCCGCGAGCTTTTGTCCAAGTACAATTTTCCCGGCGACAAGATCCCGATCATCAAGGGCTCGGCGCTGATGGCGCTCGAGGATAAGGATCCGAAGCTCGGCAAGGAAGCCATCTTCGAGCTGATGAAGGCGGTCGACGAATATATCCCGCAGCCGGAGCGGCCAAAGGATCAGCCGTTCCTGATGCCGGTCGAAGACGTGTTCTCGATCTCCGGACGCGGCACGGTCTGCACCGGCCGTATCGAGCGCGGCATCATCAAGGTCGGCGAGGAAGTCGAGATCGTCGGCATCAAGCCGACTACCAAGACCACGGTCACCGGCGTCGAGATGTTCCGCAAGCTGCTCGACCAAGGCGAGGCCGGCGACAACGTCGGTTGTCTGCTGCGCGGCACGAAGCGCGAAGAGGTGGAGCGCGGCCAAGTCCTGTGCAAGCCGGGTTCGGTGAAGCCGCACACCAAGTTCAAGGCCGAAGCCTACATCCTCACCAAGGAGGAGGGCGGACGTCACACGCCGTTCTTCACCAATTACCGGCCGCAATTCTATTTCCGCACCACCGACGTGACCGGCGTGGTGACGCTGCCGGAAGGCACCGAGATGGTCATGCCGGGCGACAACATCGCCATGGAAGTGACGCTGATCGTGCCGATCGCCATGGAGGAGAAGCTCCGCTTCGCCATTCGCGAAGGCGGCCGCACCGTCGGCGCCGGCGTGGTGGCGAGCATCATCGAGTAAGGGATCGTAAACGTCGTCATGCCCGGCCTTGTGCCGGGCATCTCGATCTGAAGAACGCAGCGGTGCAAGGGAATCGGGATTGCCGGGGCATAGGCGGGCGAAGCGACGCCGTTCTTTGAACGGCCATGTCCGGCAATGACGAGTGAAAGAGACGAAAAATGAACGGCCAGAACATACGCATCCGGCTCAAGGCGTTCGATCACCGCATCCTCGATGCGTCGACGCGCGAGATCGTCAATACCGCCAAGCGCACCGGCGCGCAGGTGCGGGGGCCGATCCCGCTGCCGACGCGCATCGAGAAATTCACTGTCAATCGCTCGCCGCACGTCGATAAGAAGAGCCGCGAGCAGTTCGAGATGCGTACGCACAAACGCCTGCTCGATATCGTCGATCCGACCCCGCAGACGGTGGACGCGCTGATGAAGCTCGACCTCGCCGCCGGTGTCGACGTCGAAATCAAGCTCTAAGGCGCCAAGGTCTAAGGCTCGAAGGGGATTTAGAATGCGTTCCGGTGTGCTCGCACAAAAAGTCGGGATGACCCGCCTCTTCACCGAGGCCGGCGAGCATGTGCCGGTGACGGTGCTGCGGCTCGGCAATTGTCAGGTCGTCGCGCATCGCACCAAAGAAAAGAACGGCTATGTGGCGCTGCAGCTCGGCGCCGGCATACGCAAGGTGCAGCGCACCACCAAGGCCGACCGCGGCAATTTCGCGATCGCCAAGGTCGAACCCAAGCGCAAGCTTGCCGAGTTCCGCGTCGATGCCGATGCGCTCATTCCGGTCGGCGCCGAGATTACCGCCGACCATTTCATCGTCGGTCAATATGTCGACGTGACCGGCACGTCGACCGGCAAGGGCTGGGCCGGCGGCATGAAGCGCTGGAATTTCGGCGGCCTGCGCGCCAGCCACGGCGTCTCCATTTCGCACCGCTCGATCGGTTCGACCGGCGGCCGCCAGGATCCCGGCAAAACCTTCAAGAACAAGAAAATGTCCGGGCACCTCGGCGTCGATCGGGTGACGACGCTCAATCTGAAAGTCGTGCAGACCGACGTCGAGCGCGGCCTCATCCTGGTCGAAGGTGCGGTGCCGGGCGTCAAAGGCGGCTGGATCACGGTGCGCGACGCGGTGAAGAAGAAACTGCCGGCCGGCGTACCGAAGCCGGGCAAGTTCAAGCTCGGCGAGACCGCGGCCGCTGCGCCTATCGTTGCGGAAGCGCCGGCTGCCGCCGAAGGCAAGGGGGCGTGATATGGAACTGAAAGTCACTTCCCTCGACGGCAAGGAGTCCGGCTCGGTCACCGTGTCCGACACGATTTTCGGGCTCGAGCCGCGTGCTGACATTATTCATCGCTGCGTCGTTTGGCAGTTGGCCAAGCGGCAGGCCGGCACGCACGCCGTCAAAAACCGTGCCGACATCCATCGCACCGGCAAGAAGATGTATCGCCAGAAGGGCACCGGTTCGGCCCGCCATGGCTCGGCGCGCGTCAATCTGTTCCGCGGCGGTGGCCGTTCCTTCGGCCCGCATCCGCGCAGCCATGAAATCGGCCTGCCGAAGAAGATGCGGTCGCTCGCGCTCAAGCACGCGCTGTCCGCCAAGGCAAAGGACGACGGCATCGTTGTCATCGAGGCGCTCGATCTGAAGGAAGCCAAGACCAAGGCGCTGCGCGGCCAATTCGAGAAGCTCGGCCTCTCGAACGCGCTCATCATCGACGGCGCCGAAGTCAATGCCAGCGTGCGCACCGCCGCCCGCAACATCCCGAACATCGACTTGCTGCCGATCGCCGGCATCAACGTCTACGACATCCTGCGGCGGCACAAGCTGGTGCTGACGCGCGCTGCGGTCGATGCCTTGGAGGCGCGATTCAAATGAGCACCCACGATCCGCGCCACTACGACGTCATTCTCTCGCCGGTCATCACCGAGAAGGCGACGAACGCGTCCGAGCACAACAAGGTCATCTTCAAGGTCGCCCCGCATGCGACCAAGCCGCAGATCAAAGAAGCGGTGGAGAAGCTGTTCGACGTGAAGGTCAAAAGCGTCAACACGCTGCACCGGCGCGGCAAGTGGAAGGCGTTTCGCGGCCGCTACGGCCTGCAGCAGCACACCAAGCGCGCGATCGTGACCCTCGAAGAGGGCCAGAAGATCGACGTAACGACCGGGCTGTAAGGGGAGCGCGCGATGGCACTGAAGACTTACAACCCCACCACGCCCGGCCAGCGTCAGCTGGTGCTGGTCGATCGTTCCAGCCTTCATACCGGCGCGCCGGTGAAAGCGCTGACCGAGGGCAAAAACCGCACCGGCGGCCGCAACAATTCCGGCTCGATCACCAGCCGCTATCGCGGCGGCGGCCACAAGAAGGCGTACCGGCAGATCGACTTCAAGCGCCGCAAGTTCGACGCTCCGGCCAAGGTCGAGCGGCTCGAATATGATCCGAACCGGACGGGCTTCATCGCGCTGATCAAATACGAGGACGGTGAGCTCGCCTACATTCTGGCGCCGCAACGGCTTGGAGTCGGGGATACGGTGGTCTCCGGCGAATATGTCGACGTGAAGCCCGGCAATGCCATGCCGCTTGCCAACATTCCGGTCGGCACGATCGTGCACAATATCGAGCTCAAGATCGGCAAGGGTGGCCAGATCGCGCGCTCGGCCGGCACCTATGCCCAGCTCGTCGGCCGCGACGGCGCCTATGTGATCCTGCGGCTCAATTCGGGCGAGCAGCGCCTGGTTCATGGCCGCTGCCTCGCCACCGTCGGAGCGGTGTCGAATCCGGACAACATGAACGTCTCGATCGGCAAGGCGGGCCGCAACCGCTGGATGGGCTGGCGCGGTCACGTCCGCGGCGAGACGATGAACCCGGTCGACCATCCGCTCGGCGGGCGTACGCGCGGCGGCCGTCATCCGGTGACGCCGTGGGGCAAGCCGACCAAGGGCATGAAGACCCGCAAGAACAAGAGCACCGCCAAATTCATCATGGTCAGCCGCCACGTGCGGAAGAAGAAGTAGGATCGATAGGAACAAACATGACGCGTTCGGTCTGGAAGGGTCCGTTTGTCGACGGCTATCTGCTGAAAAAGGCGGATGCCGCGCGTTCGTCCGGACGCCACGAGATGATCCGCATCTGGTCGCGCCGCTCGACGATCCTGCCGCAGTTCGTCGGGCTCACGTTCGGCGTCTACAACGGCCAGAAGCACGTTCCGGTGATCGTCACCGAGGAAATGGTCGGCCACAAGTTCGGCGAGTTCGCGCCGACCCGCGCGTTCTACGGCCACTCGTCCGATCGCAAAGCCAAGCGCTCGGGCGGCGAGGGCGCCTCGGCGGGCGGCGGATCGTAAGGCTTAAGGAGAGCTCCGATGGGCAAGAAAAAGCGCGAGCGTACGCTCTCCGACACCGAGGCGAAGGCGATCAGCCGCAATTTGCGGGTGAGCCCGCAGAAGCTGAACCTGTTGGCGCAGCTTATTCGCGGCAAGAAGGTTTCGGCGGCGCTCGCCGATCTCGAATTCTCGCGCAAGCGCATCGCGCGCGATGTGCGCAAATGTCTGGAATCGGCGATCGCCAATGCGGAAAACAACCACGATCTCGACGTCGACGATCTCGTCGTCGCACAGGCGCATGTCGGCAAGGGACTGGTGATGAAACGGCACGCGCCGCGCGCGCGCGGCCGCGTCGGCAAAATTTTCAAGCCGTTCTCGCACCTCACCATCATCGTGCGTGAGGTCGAGGCGCAGCAGGCGTAAGGCGGAGCGGCTTAGGAGAGCAACATGGGTCAGAAGGTCAATCCAGTCGGGCTTCGGCTTGGCATCAACCGCACTTGGGATTCGCGCTGGTATGCCGGCAAGACGAGCTACGGCTCGCTCTTGCACGAGGACATGAAAATCCGCGAAGTGCTGCTGAAGGAGCTCAAGCAGGCGGCGGTGTCGAAAATCGTCATCGAGCGCCCGCACAAGAAGTGCCGCGTCACCATTCACTCGGCGCGTCCGGGCGTGGTGATCGGCAAGAAGGGCGCCGACATCGAGAAGCTGCGCCGCCATGTCGCCAAGCTCACCGACAGCGATGTCGTGATCAACATCGTCGAAATCCGCAAGCCCGAACTCGATGCGCAGCTCGTCGCTGAATCGATCGCGCAGCAGCTCGAGCGCCGCGTCGCTTTCCGCCGCGCCATGAAGCGCGCCGTGCAGTCGGCCATGCGGCTCGGCGCCGGCGGCATCCGCATCAATTGCTCCGGGCGTCTCGGCGGTGCCGAAATCGCGCGCATGGAGTGGTATCGCGAGGGCCGCGTGCCGTTGCACACCTTGCGCGCCGACGTCGATTACGGCGTCGCCACCGCTTTCACCACCTACGGCACCTGCGGGGTCAAGGTCTGGATCTTCAAGGGCGAGATCATGGAGCACGATCCGATGGCCCAGGATAAGCGCATGGCCGAGGGCGATGCCGGCCGGCCGCGCCGGGATGCGGCCTAACGGCAACAACAAGAAGTTTGAGAAAAGGCGTCCGCCATGCTGCAACCGATGCGAACGAAATTCCGCAAGGCCCACAAAGGCCGCATCCACGGGATCGCGACCAGCGCCGCGACGCTGGCATTCGGCCAGTTCGGGCTGAAGGCGATGGAGCCGGAGCGGATCACGGCGCGGCAGATCGAAGCCGCGCGCCGCGCGCTCACGCGCAACATGAAGCGGGCCGGCCGGGTCTGGATCCGGGTGTTCCCGGACGTGCCGGTGTCGAAGAAGCCGCTCGAAGTCCGCATGGGCTCGGGCAAGGGCGCGCCGGAATTGTGGGTGGCGCGGGTGAAGCCGGGCCGCATCCTGTTCGAGATCGACGGCGTGCCGGTCGCGGTCGCCAAGGAATCGCTGGCGCTGGCCGCAGCCAAGCTGCCGATCAAGACGCGCTTCGTCGAGCGCATCAGCGAATAGGCATGACGATGAAAGCAGCCGACATCAAGACAATGAGCGTCGATCAGATCGACGACGAGGTGCTCAAGCTGAAGAAGGAGCAGTTCAACCTGCGCTTCCAGCGGGCCACCGGTCAGTTGGAGAACACCTCACGGGTGCGCGAAGTGCGGCGCGACATCGCGCGGCTGAAGACCGTCGCGCGGCAGAAGCGCGCGCCCAAGACAGCGTCAAAGGCTGCGGTAAAGACGGCGGCGAAGAGTTAAAGAGGATTAGAAATGCCCAAGCGCAGCCTGCAAGGCGTCGTGGTCAGCGACAAACAAAGCAAGACGGTAGTGGTGCGCGTCGAGCGCCGCTTCACCCATCCGCTGTTCAAGAAGACCGTGCGCCGCTCGAAGAAATACTACGCTCACGACGAGAACAACGAGTTCAAGGTGGGCGATACCGTGTGGATCGAAGAGCATCGGCCGATTTCCAAGCTCAAGCGCTGGGCGGTGGTGCGCGGTGAGAAAAAGCAAGCGTCGTAAGCGCGGCGCCGGAACAGGAAGTAAGTGGGGTAGCCCATGATTCAGATGCAAACCAATCTCGACGTGGCGGACAATTCCGGCGCGCGCCGCGTCATGTGCATCAAGGTGCTGGGCGGCTCCAAGCGCAAGTACGCCACCATCGGCGACGTCATCGTTGTCTCGGTCAAGGAGGCGATCCCGCGCGGCCGCGTGAAGAAGGGCGATGTGATGAAGGCGGTGATCGTGCGCGTCGCCAAGGACATCAAGCGGCCCGACGGCTCGATCATCCGTTTCGACCGCAACGCGGCGGTGCTGATCAATCCGCAGATGGAGCCGGTCGGCACCCGCATCTTCGGCCCGGTGCCGCGCGAATTGCGCGCGAAGAATCACATGAAGATCATTTCGCTCGCGCCAGAGGTGCTGTGATGGCGGCAAAAATCAAAAAGGGCGACACGGTGATCGTGATCGCCGGACGCGACAAGGGCCGCAGCGGCGAGGTGATCGAGGTGCGCCGCGACAATGACCGCGCGCTGGTGCGCGGCGTCAACATGGTCAAGCGTCATCAGCGCCAGGACGCGACGCACGAGGGCGGCATCATCTCGAAAGAGGCGCCGATCCATTTGTCGAACGTCGCGCTGGCCGATCCGAAGGACAAAAAGCCGACCCGCGTCGGCTTCAAGATCATAGGTCAGGGCGACGATCGCAAGAAGGTGCGGGTCGCCAAGCGTTCGGGAGCAGAGATCGATGGCTGATAAGGAAGAAAAGAAAGCCAAGAAGCCGGCTAAGGCGGGCCCCGAAGCCGAGCAGGCGGCGAAGCCCGCCAAAGGCGAAAAGGCCGACAAGGCGCCGAAGGCGGCTCAAGCCGGCAAGGGCGACAAAGGCGCGAAGGCCGGCGGCGAAAAGGCTGCCGGCGAAAAGGTCGCGCGCGAGCCGGAGCCGCGCGTTCCGGCGCGGCTGAGGGTCGAGTTCGACGAGAAAATCCGCGGCAAACTCACCGAGCAGTTCGGCTACGAGAACCGCATGCAGGTACCAGTGCTCGACAAGATCGTCATCAACATGGGCATTGGCGAAGGCGTCGCCGACCGCAAGAAGGTCGACGCGGCGGCTTCCGATCTCGCGCTCATCTCCGGCCAGAAGGCGGTGATCACCAAGGCGCGCAAGTCGATCGCGACCTACAAGCTGCGCGACGGGCAGGCGATCGGCTGCAAGGTCACGCTGCGCAAGGCGCGCATGTACGAATTTCTCGACCGGCTGATCAACATCGCGCTGCCGCGCGTGCGCGACTTCCGCGGGCTCAACCCGAAGAGCTTCGACGGCCGCGGCAATTATTCGCTCGGCATCAAAGAGCACATCGTGTTCCCGGAGATCGACTACGACAAGACCGCCGAGGTCTGGGGCATGGACATCACCGTCTGCACCACGGCGCGCACCGACGACGAGGCGCGCGCTCTGTTGGCGGCATTCAATTTTCCGTTCCGGCAGTGAGGCGGCAAGGGCCTCAGACGCGGAGCAGCGAGGAGAACTAGATGGCGAAGAAGAGTTCCATCGAGAAGAACAACCGGCGGCGGCGGATGGCGAAGAAATTCTCCGGCCGGCGGGCGCGCTTGAAAGCGATCGTCCAGGACAAGGACAAGCCGGTCGAAGAGCGCTTCGCCGCGACGCTCAAGCTTGCGGAATTGCCGCGCAACTCGTCCGCCACCCGCATCCGCAACCGATGCGAAGTGACGGGCCGCCCGCGCGCGTTCTATCGCAAGCACAAGCTGTCGCGCATCGCGCTGCGGGAACTCGGCTCGAAGGGGCTGATCCCGGGCCTGGTGAAGTCGAGCTGGTAAGGAGGATCGCACGATGTCGATGAACGATCCGCTCGGCGATCTGTTGACCCGCATCCGCAACGCGCAGATGCGCAACAAGAGCAAGGTTTCGAGCCCGGGCTCGAAGCTGCGCGAAAGCGTGCTCGAGGTGCTCAAGAGCGAAGGCTATATCCGCGGCTATACCGTCACCGAGCGCGAAGGCCGTGCCGAGCTCGATATCGAGCTGAAGTATTTCGAAGGCGAGCCGGTGATCCGCGAGATCGAGCGGATTTCCAAGCCCGGGCGCCGCGTCTATACCTCGGTCAGGAATCTGCCGCGCATCAACAACGGTCTCGGTGTGGCGATCGTCTCGACGCCGAAAGGCGTCATGGCGGATCATGCCGCGCGCGACGCCAATGTCGGCGGCGAAATCCTCTGCACGGTGTTCTAAGCGGATCCGCGGCGAGGAAAAGAAGAGAACGGAACAGAGTCATGTCCCGCATCGGTAAAAGACCAGTCGCGGTTCCCTCAGGGATCACCGCCAACGTCGCCGGTCAGACGGTCAAGGTGAAGGGCCCGAAAGGCACGCTCGAAGTCGTGCTGCACGACGACGTGTCGGTGAAGCTCGATGACGGCCGCATCAAAATCGATCCGCGCAACGAGACCAAGCGCGCGCGCGCGCAGTGGGGCACCTCGCGCACGCTGGTCGCCAACCTGATCGCCGGCGTCACCAAAGGCTTCGAGCAGCGGCTCGAGATCAACGGCGTCGGCTATCGCGCCGCCGTGCAGGGCAAGAACCTGCAACTCGCGCTCGGCTATAGCCACGACGTGGTCTATCCGATCCCGGAAGGCATCACGATTGCGACGCCGAAGCCGGTGGAGATCGTGATCAGCGGCATCGACCGGCAGAAGGTCGGGCAGGTTGCCGCCGAGATCCGCGAATTCCGGCCGCCGGAGCCCTACAAGGGCAAGGGCGTCAAATACGCAAACGAGCGCATCTTCCGCAAGGAAGGCAAGAAGAAGTAACGGAGCCGCCGATGACCAAGTTCAAAGACCGGATCGAGCGGCGCAAGGGACGCGTGCGCGGGGTGTTGCGGATTGCCGCCGGCGATCGCACGCGGCTGTCCGTGTTCCGCTCGTCAAAGCACATCTATGCGCAGCTGATCGACGACAATCAGGGCGCCACGCTCGCTTCCGCTTCGTCGCTTGAGAAGGATGCGCTGGGCGATCTGAAGACCGGCGCGAGTGTCGCTGCGGCCAAGGCGGTCGGCAAGCTGATCGCCGAGCGCG
The DNA here is from genome assembly GCA_963845075.1 of uncultured Alphaproteobacteria bacterium. Classification (GTDB taxonomy): domain Bacteria; phylum Pseudomonadota; class Alphaproteobacteria; order Rhizobiales; family Xanthobacteraceae; genus BOG-931. The sequence goes on from CAWJRE010000005.1 coordinate 28,914, forward strand.
CCAAGCAGAAGGGCGTCAAGGACGTAATCTTCGATCGCGGCAGCTATCTCTATCACGGCCGCATCAAGGCGCTGGCCGATGCCGCACGCGAGGCGGGGCTGAATTTTTAAGGATGCAATGAACATGGTTGGTAACAACTCGGCGGATCAACATGGCACGTGAACCACGCGAGCGGCGGCAGCGAGACGAAGAGCGCGACAGCGAGTTCGTCGACAAGCTCGTCCACATCAACCGCGTCGCCAAGGTGGTGAAGGGCGGCCGGCGTTTCGGCTTCGCGGCGCTTGTCGTCGTCGGCGATCAAAAGGGCCGGGTCGGCTTCGGCCACGGCAAGGCGCGCGAGGTGCCGGAGGCGATCCGCAAGGCGACGGATGCCGCCAAGCGCGGGCTGACGCGCGTACCGCTGCGCGAAGGCCGCACGCTGCATCACGACGTGGCGGGACGCCATGGCGCCGGCAAGGTCTTTTTGCGCGCCGCCCCGCCCGGCACCGGTATCATCGCCGGCGGTCCGATGCGCGCGGTGTTCGAAACACTCGGCATGCAGGACGTGGTAGCCAAATCGCTCGGCACCTCCAATCCCTACAACGTGGTGCGCGCGACCTTCGACGCGCTCAAGCGTCAGGATTCGCCGCGGACGGTGGCCGCGCGCCGCAACGTCAAGGTCTCTGCGCTGCAGGCGCGCCGCCGCGACGTCGAGGCCGAACAGCCGGCCGATTGAGAAGGCGGGAGCAGCCAATGAATAGCGCGACTGCGAACAAGCACGCCGGCAAGACCGTCAAGGTCAAGCAGGTCGGCAGCCCGATGCGCCGGGATCACACCCAGCGTGAAACGCTGATCGGTCTCAAGCTCAATAAGATCGGGCGCATCTCCGAGCTTGTCGACACGCCGGCAACGCGCGGCATGATCGCCAAGGTCGCGCATCTGATCGAGGTGGTGGAGTAATCAACGGTCGTCGTGTGCGGCCTGGTGCCGATCGCCGGACAAGCCCGGCCATGACGAGAGAGAGAATAGGGACTGACGACGATGAAGCTTCATGAACTCTCCGGCCGCGCCGGTTCGCGCAAGGTGCGTAAGCGCATCGGCCGCGGCATCGGCTCGGGCAAGGGCAAGACCGGCGGCCGCGGCGGCAAGGGCCAGACCGCGCGCTCGGGCGTGCGCATCAAGGGCTTCGAAGGCGGCCAGATGCCGCTGCATCGCCGTCTGCCCAAGCGCGGTTTTCGCAACACCAAGTTCGCGCTCAAGCTCAACGAGATCAATCTCGGCCGCCTGCAGGAGGCGATCGACGCCGGCAAGCTCGACACGGCGGGCAAGATCGACGCTGAGGCTTTGGTCAAGGCGGGCATTCTGCGCCGCGCCAAGGACGGCGTGCGGCTCCTTGGCAGCGGCGAATTGAAGGCGAAGATCGCCGTTTCGGTTTATGGCGCGTCGAAGTCGGCCGTGGCCGCCGTGGAGAAGGCCGGCGGCACAGTGGAAATTCTCGCGCCCAAGCGGGAGGCGGCCGAAGCGGCCGCCTGACCAGGCGCCGCGCCGGGCTTGTGCCGGGCGTTCACGACTTCTACCTGTCAAGGGGCGTGAACGGCCGAGAACAACGCGGTCGCAGCGCGTAAGGAGGGGGCTCGGAGCAGGATATGGTCTCTGCAGCGGAACAACTCGCAGCCAATCTCAATTTCGGCGCGCTTGCCAAAGCCGAAGAACTCAAGAAGCGCATCTGGTTTACGCTCGGCGCGCTGCTCGTCTATCGGCTCGGCACCTACATCCCGCTGCCCGGCATCGATCCGAACGCCTGGAATCAGATCTTCAATTCCCAGGCCGGCGGTATTCTGGGGATGTTCAACATGTTCGCCGGCGGCGGCATTCACCGCATGGCGATCTTTGCGTTGAACATCATGCCGTACATCTCGGCCTCGATCATCATTCAGTTGATGACGACGGTGTCGCCGACGCTCGAAGCTCTCAAGAAGGAGGGCGAGCAGGGGCGCAAGACCATCAACCAGTACACGCGCTATCTGACCGTGATACTGGCCGCATTCCAGGCCTACGGCATCGCCATCGGGCTTGAAGGCGCAACGAACGTCGTCACCGACCCAGGCATCTTCTTCCGGCTCTCCACCGTCATCACGCTCACCGGCGGGACAATGTTCCTGATGTGGCTCGGCGAGCAGATCACCCAGCGCGGTATCGGCAACGGCACCTCGCTGATCATCATGTCGGGCATCGTTGCACAGCTTCCGTCGGCCATCGCCGGCACGCTCGAGCTCGGCCGGCAGGGCGCGCTCTCGACCGGCCTGATCCTGATCGTGCTGGTGATGGCGGTCGCCGTCATCACCTTCATCGTGTTCATGGAGCGCGCGCAGCGGCGCCTCCTGATCCAATATCCGAAACGCCAGGTCGGCAACCGCATGTTCGAGGGCCAGACCTCGCATCTGCCGCTGAAGCTCAACACCTCGGGCGTCATTCCGCCGATCTTCGCCTCGTCGCTGCTGTTGTTGCCGACCACGGTCGCCAATTTCACGGCCGGGCAGGGGCCGGAATGGCTCACCACCATCACCACGCAGCTTTCGCATGGCCGGCCGCTGTTCCTTGCGCTCTATGTGGCGCTGATCGTGTTCTTCGCCTTTTTCTATACCGCCATCGTGTTCAATCCGACCGAGACGGCGGAAAATCTAAAAAAGCACGGCGGCTTTATTCCCGGCATCAGGCCTGGCGAGCGCACCGCCGAGTACATCGATTACGTGCTGTCGCGCATCACCGTGATCGGCGCGGCTTATCTTGCCGTCGTCTGTCTGTTTCCGGAGATGCTGATCTCCTACGCGGCCGTGCCGTTCTATTTCGGCGGCACCTCGCTTCTGATCGTGGTCAGCGTGACAATGGATACGGTCGCGCAAGTGCAGGGCTACCTGCTGGCGCACCAGTATGAAGGCTTGATAAAAAGATCAAAACTGAGGGGACGCCGTAGATGAGACTAATCCTGCTGGGCCCGCCGGGGGCGGGCAAGGGTACTCAGGCCCAGCACCTCGTCGCCAAGTACGGAATAGTTCAACTCTCCACCGGCGATATGCTGCGGGCCGCGGTCAAGGCCGGCACGCCGCTCGGCCAAAAAGTCGAAGGCATCATGGCGAGCGGCGCGCTCTGCCCGGACGATGTCGTGGTCAGCATCGTCGAACAACGGATCGCGCAGCCGGACGCGCGCAAGGGCTTCATCCTCGACGGCTTTCCGCGAACCGTGCCGCAAGCGGAAGCCCTCGACCGCATGCTCGCCAGGCATGGCATCGCACTCGACGCGGTGATCGAGTTGCGGGTCGATGAAGAGGCGCTGATCCGCCGGATCGAAAGCCGCATTGCCGAGATGCTGAAGCGCGGCGAGCCCCTGCGGCCTGACGACAATCCCGACGTGCTGCACCGCAGATTGACCGCTTACCGGGAGCAGACCGCGCCGCTGATCGCCTATTATCGCGATCACGGCATGCTGCGCTCGATCGACGGCATGGCTCCGATCGAGCAAGTGGCCGACGCTATCGAGGAGGCGCTGAACGCCGCAGATCCTAGGCCGGTCTCCAAGCCGGAGCCCAAGCCAACACCGAAGCCGGCGGCCAAATCGGCGCTCAAGTCCGCCCCGAAGCCGGCCCTAAAGACCTCCGAGCCGGTTTCAAAGCCCGCCTCCAAGCCTAGCTCTAACGCCGCGCCCAAGGCCGCCGCCAAAGCCGGGCGTCGGTCCGGTAGCAAGACCGCGGCACGGGCGCTCAAGGCTCGGGTAGGAAAAAAGTCCAAATCCCGCACGTCAAAGCCGCAGGCTTCCACCGCACGGCGCAAACCCGCCCGCACAGCCGCCAAGCGGCCCGCCGGCAAGGCGAAATCCCGGCCGAAAGCGAAGTCCGCGGCCAAGAGCAGGGCCGCGAGGCGGCGACGCTAATCAAATTGTACACGAAATCGCTAGCCGGGTTGACGAAAGCGCGAGGAGTCCATTAATACGTTTCAAATATCCGGTCGGAGATTGAGCAGCGATGCCAAGCCGCAGCGGCAGGCATGCGTTGGCTTTTTACGTTTGTGGCCTTCTCAGGTGACAATCGAATCGGCAATAACGGCCGGGCGGTTGCGGAAAATCCCGCGCCGGTTGCATAAAGGAGCGAACTGACGTGGCCCGTATCGCTGGCGTCAATATCCCAACCAACAAGCGCGTGGTGGTCGGGTTGCAGTATATCCACGGCATTGGCGCGGCCAAAGCCAAGGAAATCATGGACAAAGTGTCGATACCCGAAGCCCGCCGGGTGTCGCAATTGACTGACCAGGAAGTGCTGCAGCTTCGCGAAGTGATCGACCGCGACTATGTCGTCGAGGGCGACCTGCGACGTGAAGTCGCAATGAATATCAAGCGGCTGATGGATCTCGGCTGCTATCGAGGGTTGCGTCACCGCCGCGGCCTGCCGGTCCGAGGGCAGCGGACCCACACCAATGCGCGCACCCGCAAGGGGCCGGCTAAGCCGATCGCCGGCAAGAAGAAATAAGGCGTCAAAGTACAGATACCGACGGCAACCGGTGCGGCCGGTTCCGATCCGAAAGGGCTCAGAATGGGTAAGGAAGCCACGCGCGTCCGGCGCCGCGAACGCAAGAATATCGCCTCCGGCGTCGCGCATGTGAATGCATCGTTCAACAACACCATGATCACGATCACCGACGTCCAGGGCAACACCATTGCGTGGTCTTCGGCCGGCACCATGGGCTTCAAGGGCTCGCGCAAGTCGACCCCCTACGCCGCGCAGGTCGCCGCCGAGGATGCCGCCAAGAAGGCGCAGGAGCACGGGATGCGGACGCTCGAAGTCGAAGTGGCGGGTCCGGGCTCTGGCCGTGAATCGGCGCTGCGCTCGCTGCAGGCGGCCGGTTTCACCATCACGTCGATCCGCGACGTGACGCCCATTCCGCATAACGGTTGCCGGCCGCGCAAGCGGCGGCGCGTATAGGACGATTGGCTGATGGAAATCGAACAGATGCCGCCGCTCGAACATGGCACCGATTTTGGCCCCACGGAGCGGAGTGGGGCGCGCGACGCGTTCGCGCCGCGCAAGGCGATGGGTGATAACGTGACGATCCAAAAAAATTGGCAGGAACTGATCAGGCCCGGCAAGCTGCAGGTCAGCGCCGGCGCCGATCCGCGGCGCGTGGCGACCGTGGTGGCCGAGCCGCTTGAGCGCGGCTTCGGCGTGACGCTGGGCAACGCGCTGCGCCGCATTCTGTTGTCGTCGCTGCAAGGCGCCGCAGTGCAATCGGTGCACATCGACGGCGTGCTGCACGAATTCTCCTCGATCGCCGGCGTGCGCGAGGACGTGACCGACATGGTGCTCAACATCAAGGACATCGCCATCAAGATGCAAGGCGATGGGCCCAAGCGCATGGTGGTGAAGAAGCAGGGGCCCGGCACGGTTACCGCCAGCGACATTCAGACCGTCGGCGACATCGTCGTGCTCAACCCGGATCTGGTGCTGTGCACGCTCGACGAGGGCGCCGAGATCCGCATGGAATTCACCGTCAATACCGGCAAGGGCTATGTGCCGGCCGAGCGCAATCGCCCTGAGGACGCGCCGATCGGCCTGATCCCGGTCGACAGCCTTTATTCGCCGGTGCGCAAGGTCTCCTACAAGGTCGAGAATACCCGCGAGGGCCAGATCCTCGACTACGACAAGCTCACGCTGACGATCGAGACCAACGGCGCGGTGAGTCCGGAGGATTCGCTCGCTTATGCAGCGCGCATCCTTCAGGACCAGCTCAACGTGTTCGTCAATTTCGAGGAGCCCAAGCGCGAGGCCGCGCAGGAGGCCATTCCCGATCTCGCCTTCAATCCGGCGTTCCTCAAGAAGGTGGACGAGCTCGAGCTCTCGGTGCGCTCGGCCAACTGCCTGAAGAACGACAACATCGTCTATATCGGCGACCTCGTTCAGAAGACCGAAGCCGAAATGCTGCGCACGCCGAATTTCGGCCGCAAGTCGCTCAACGAGATCAAGGAAGTGCTGGTGCAGATGGGTCTTCATCTGGGCATGGAAGTGCCCGGCTGGCCGCCCGAGAATATCGAAGAGCTGGCCAAGCGCTTCGAGGACCATTATTGAGGCGCGTCGTTCCGCGGCGCGTCACCGATCTCGGGCGGCTCCCGAGATCGGCACTTTAAGATGCCAAGTCGGCAATAGCCGACTTGGATGGCGCTCAGCCGAAATGACAAAAATGGGACTGTAGGAGTTCGACCGTGCGTCATGCCAAGACCCACCGCAAGTTCAACCGGCGATCGGACCATCGCCGTTCGATGCTGGCGAACCTTGCCGCCTCGCTGATCAAGCACGAGCAGATCACTACGACGCTGCCGAAGGCGAAGGATCTGCGCCCGGTCGTGGAGAAGCTTGTCACGCTCGGCAAGCGCGGCGATCTGCACGCCCGCCGCCAGGCGATCGCGCAGATGCGCGATCTCGCCATGGTCAAGAAGCTCTTCGAGGTGATCGGCCCGCGCTACAAGGATCGCAATGGTGGTTACACGCGCGTCATGAAGGCCGGTTTCCGCTATGGCGATTCCGCTCCTGTCGCAGTGATCGAATTTGTCGATCGCGATGTCGAGGCCAAGGGCAAGGATTCCGGGCCGGTGCAGCTGCGCGCCGAGGAAGCCGCTCCGGCTGCCGCGTAAGAAACGCGAAGGCGGGGACCCAGGTTGCGTTTGCGTGATCTTGGACGGCCGCTTCCAGCGGCTTTGAGTGGGCGAGGTGCCGCCTTCTAAAGGCCCGCGTGCGCGCCTATATGTTGCGGCATTGATTTTTGGGGTCTTTCTATGCCGCTTGCGCGTCGGCCGTTGGCCGCTTCGATCGCTCTTTTTGCTCTTGCCGTCTCGCTTGCAAGCGCGCGCGCGGAAGACCAGCGTCAAGTCCCGACCTCGCCGGCGCAAGTGCAATTGTCCTACGCGCCGGTGGTCAAGCGGGCGGCGCCGGCAGTGGTCAACGTCTACGCCGCGCGCGTGGTCGAGAACCGCAATCCGTTCATAAACGATCCGCTGTTCCGCCAGTTCTTCGGCGCGGTGCCGCGCGAGCAGGTGCTTCGGTCGCTCGGCTCCGGCGTCATCGTCGATCCGACCGGCCTCGTGGTCACCAACTACCACGTGATCGAGGGCGCGAGCGAAGTGAAAGTCGCGCTGTCCGACAAGCGCGAGTTCGATGCCGAGATCGTGCTCAAGGACGAGCATAGCGATCTCACCGTGCTGCGGCTGAAGGGCGCGAACGAGAAATTCCCCGTCCTGGACTTCGCCAATTCCGACGATCTGCAGGTCGGCGACCTGGTGCTGGCGATCGGCGATCCGTTCGGCGTCGGCCAGACCGTGACGCACGGCATCGTCTCGGCGGTTGCGCGCACCCAGGTCGGCATCAGCGATTATCAGTTCTTCATCCAGACCGACGCCGCGATCAATCCGGGCAATTCGGGCGGCGCGCTGGTCGACCTCAACGGCCGGCTCGTCGGCATCAACACCGCGATCTATTCGCGCTCGGGCGGCTCGCAGGGCATCGGTTTTGCGATCCCGGCGAACATGGTGCGCGTCGTGGTCGCTTCCGCCAGGGGCGGCAGCGCCGCGGTCAAGCGGCCGTGGCTCGGCGCTAGGCTGCAGGAAGTGACGCCGGAGATCGCCGACAGTCTCGGGCTCAAGCGGCCAAGCGGTGCGCTGGTGGCGAATGTCGCCACCGGCGGTCCGGCCGCGCGCGCCGGGATCAAGACCGGCGATCTGATTGTCAGCATCGACGGCACCGTCATCGACGATCCGAACTCTTTCGACTATCGCTTTGCCACCAAGCCGCTCGGCGGCAATGCGCAAGTCGCGCTGCTGCGGCAGGGGCGCGAAGTCGCCGTCACCGTCAGTTTGCAAACAGCGCCCGAGTCGCCGCGCGAGGAAGTCGAGATCCGCGCGCGTTCGCCGTTCCTCGGCGCCAAGGTGGCCAACATTTCGCCGGCGCTTGCCGACGAGCTGCGGCTCGACGCGCAGGCCGAAGGCGTTGTGATCGTGAGCATTGCCGACGGCTCGACCGCCCAATCGATCGGCTTCCGCAAGGGCGATATCGTCGTTTCGGTCAACAATCAGAAGATCGAGCGATCAGCGGACCTCGATCGCGTCACCCGCGCCGGCGGGCGGCAGTGGCGGGTGACCATTAACCGCGGCGGCCAGCAGATCTCGGTCATGTTCAGTGGATGATTTTGTTCGCGACATAGTCAGTTGCACCTCTCCCCAGCGGGGAGAGATCGGATTGCGAAGCAATCCGGGTGAGGGGGATCGGCGTCTTTGTTTGGAGCTCCGCACCCCTTCACCCCGACCCTCTCCCCCCTGGGGAGAGGGAGAAGAACCAAGCCGATGACCTCCCGGCCCAAATCCAAGACCCCAAGCCTGTTCGCCGCCGCCGGGCTCGACAGCGGCGCGCCGCGGCCGCTCGCCGACAAGCTTCGTCCCGACAAGCTCGCCGATGTGGTCGGCCAGGATCATCTCCTTGGTCCGGACGGCATTCTTACCCGCATGCTGGAGTCGCGCTCGCTCGGCTCGCTCATCTTCTGGGGCCCGCCCGGCACCGGCAAGACCACGGTGGCGCGGTTGTTGGCGCAGGCGACCGATCTGCATTTCGAGCAAATCTCGGCGATCTTTTCCGGCGTCGGCGATCTGAAAAAGGTCTTCGATGCCGCGCGCGCGCGGCGCGAAACCGGGCAGGGGACGCTCCTGTTCGTCGACGAGATTCACCGCTTCAACCGCGCGCAGCAGGATTCGTTTCTGCCGGTGGTCGAAGACGGCACCATCGTTCTGGTCGGCGCGACCACCGAAAACCCGTCCTTCGAGCTGATCGCGCCGCTGCTGTCGCGCTCGCGCGTGCTGGTTTTCAAGTCGCTTGATCCGCCCGCGATCGAAAAGCTCCTGCAACGGGCCGAAGCGATCGAAGACAAGAAGCTGCCGCTCGATGACGAGGCGCGCGCTTCGCTGATCCGCATGGCCGACGGCGACGGCCGCGCCTCGCTCACGCTCGCTGAGGAGGTTTGGCGCGCCGCCCGCGCCGGCGAGGTCTTCGACGTCGCCGCCTTGCAGGAGGTGGTGCAACGCCGCGCGCCGATCTACGACAAGAAGCAGGACGGCCACTACAATCTCATCAGCGCGCTGCACAAATCGGTGCGCGGCTCCGATCCCGACGCCGCGCTCTACTATCTGGCCCGCATGCTCGATGCCGGCGAGGATCCGCTTTATCTCGCGCGCCGCATCGTGCGCATGGCGGTGGAGGATATCGGGCTTGCCGATCCGCAGGCACTGGTCGTCACCAACGCGGCGAAGGACGCTTACGATTTTCTCGGCTCGCCCGAGGGCGAATTGGCGCTGGCGGAGGCGGTGCTCTATGTCGCGACCGCGCCGAAATCCAACGCGACCTACACGGCCTTCGGCGCGGCCAAGCGCACCGCCAAGGAGGCGGGCTCGTTGCTGCCGCCCAAGCACATCCTCAATGCGCCGACTAAACTGATGAAGACTGAGGGCTACGGCTCAGGCTACGAATACGACCACGACAGCGAAGACGCGTTCTCCGGACAGGACTATTTCCCGGAATCGCTCGGCCGCCAGCAGTTCTACGATCCGCCCGAACGCGGCTTCGAGCGTGAGATCAGGAAACGGCTCGACTATTGGGCGAAGCTCCGCCGCGAACGGAGCGGACGTTGAGAGGCGCGCGCGGTCCTCGACAGCCGGGCGGCGGCAAGCAGTCGGCCGGGCCGCGGCATCGGCATGGTTCCCGTCATCCTGAGGTGCGAGCGAAGCGAGCCACCAAGTCGGCTGCTGCCGACTTGGCACCAAGAAGTTCGAAATCGGGCAAGCCCGATTTCGGGCGGGGCCACGGCCCGGGACCCTCTCCTGCGCGCTCCGCGCGCTTTCCTCCCCCGCAAGCGGGGGAGGGCGGCGAGCGGAGCTCGCCAGGAGAGGGTCGCCAGGGCCGCGCATCCGTCAAGCAAGTTCCACGGCCGCCTCAGGACGACCGCAAACAGCAGCGCTTTTCGACACCGTCTCTCTCCGTCGCAGTGGAGAGCCCGCCGGGCGGAGGAAAGCCAACCACCGTGCAAAACGTCGCCGTCACCGGCGACGAAGCCGGCATGCGCGTCGACCGCTTTCTCGAAGCGCGCTTTCCGGGCCTGAGCTTCTCGCACATCCAGCGCGTCATTCGCAAAGGCGAGGTGCGGGTCAACGGCAAGCGCACCCAGCCGAAGAACCGGCTGGAGGCGGGACAGACGGTGCGCATCCCGCCGCTGCGGCTCGATCAGCCGAAGCCGCGCGCGCCGGGCAACGAAGCCGACGAAAAAACCCGCGCGTTCCTCAAATCGATCACGCTCTACGAAGACGCCGACGTGCTTGTGCTCAACAAGCCGATGGGGCTTGCGGTGCAAGGCGGCTCCGGCACCACGCGCCATCTCGACGGCATGCTGGAGGTCTTGCGCGATGCCCACGGCCAGCGGCCGCGGCTGGTGCACCGGCTCGACAAGGATACCGCCGGCTGCTTGCTGGTCGCCAAGACGCGCTTTGCGGCGTCCGCTCTGGCAAAGACTTTCCGCTCGCGCTCGGCGCGCAAGATCTATTGGGCGCTGGTCGCCAGCGTTCCCAAGGTGCAGCAGGGCCGCATCTCGACCTACCTCGTCAAGGAGGAGCGCGAAGACGAGTCGCTCATGCGCATCGCGCGCCACGGCGAGAAGGGCGCCAGCCACGCCGTGACCTATTACGCGGTGGTGGAAACCTCCGGGCCGCTGTTGTCTTGGCTCTCGCTCAAGCCGGTCACCGGCCGCACGCATCAGCTGCGCGCCCACATGGCGCACATCAATCATCCGATCGTCGGCGACCCGAAATACTTCTCGCGCGAGAATTGGGAATTGCCCGGCGGCATGCAGAACAAATTGCATCTGCTCGCGCGCCGCATCGTCGTGCCGCATCCGCGTGGCGGGGTGATCGATGCCACGGCGCCATTGCCGCCGCACATGCAGCAATCGTGGAATCTGCTCGGCCTCGACGCCGCGCGCTACGACCCGATCGTGGAAGCGCCGGAAGAGTGATTCCGAGCCGCTCATTCCCGCGCAAGCGGGAATCCAGTGTTACTCCGAGCGATGAACTGGGTCCCCGCCTTCGCGGGGACGAGCGAGCTTCGATTTGCTCCGATGCTACCGCAGGCTCGCGTTGAACTTGTCGAGCGCGGCAGAGCCCGGGCAGAGATCTTTCTCGCCGAGCGCGTTCAGCGGCCCGTCCACCGTGTTGAGATGGCCGTGCAAGTCTTGCGTCTCGGCCGCCACATACAACAGCCCGGTGACGATCTGGCCCTTGGCCGCATGCTGCTGCAGGAAATTCATCGCCGCCAGCCGGTCGTGCACGTCGTAGTCGGCGTCGAGCTTGCGTAACGCGAGTGTCGAGCCGTCATGCTGCATGACAAGCTCGACGCTGCCGGGCTCATAATCGACATTGATCGGCGCGCGGCCGGTGATGAAGTCGAGCCGGTTCACAGCCTCGTTGTGCTCGCGCACATAGTCGAAGCTCTTGGTCGAGCCGGCGTGATTGTTGAACGCGACGCACGGCGAGATCACGTCGATGAAGGCGGCGCCGCGATGCTCGATGGCGGCCTTGATCAGCGGCGTGAGCTGCTTCTTGTCGCCGGAGAACGAGCGGGCGACGAAAGTTGCGCCGATCTGCAACGCGATGCCGATGAGGTCGATGGCGGCGTCGTTATTGACCACGCCGCGCTTCGATTTTGAGCCGAAGTCGGCGGTGGCGGAGAACTGGCCCTTGGTCAGGCCGTACACGCCGTTATTCTCGACGATATAGACCATGTCGACGCCGCGACGGATGGCGTGCGCGAACTGGCCGAAGCCGATCGAGGCGGAATCGCCATCGCCGGAAACGCCGAGATAGATCAGATCGCGGTTGGCGAGATTGGCGCCGGTCAGCACCGACGGCATGCGGCCGTGCACCGAATTAAAGCCGTGCGAGTTGCCGAGGAAATAGGTCGGCGTCTTCGACGAGCAGCCGATGCCGGAGAGCTTGGCCACGCGGTGCGGCGCGATCGAAAGCTCGAAACACGCTTCGATAATCGAGGCGGAAATCGAGTCGTGCCCGCAGCCGGCGCACAGCGTCGAGACCGCGCCTTCATAGTCGCGGTGCGTGAAGCCGAGCTCGTTCTTCGGCAGGTCGGGGTGATGGAATTTCGGCTTGGTGACGTAGGTCATGACACGACTTTCCGCAGCGGCGTGACTTTGAGCGCGTCGAGATGGTCGCCGATCGCGCGGGCGATGAAGCGGGCGGTGATCGGCGTGCCGTCATAGTGCAGGATCGGCACCAGCCGCACCGGGTCGATGTTGCATTCGTTGACCACGAGCGAGCGAAGCTGCCCGTCGCGGTTCTGCTCGACCACGAACACGAAATCGTGCTCGCCGATAAAGCTCGTCACGCTGGAATGGAACGGGAAAGCGCGCACGCGCAGCCGATCGAGCGCGTGGCCGTTCGCTTCCAGAAGCTCGATCGCTTCGTCCATGGCGGGCGAGGTCGAGCCGAAATAGATCACGCCGTATTTGGTCGACTTGTCGGCGTTGGCCTGCAGCGGCCGCGGCACGAGATCCTTCGCGGTCTCGAACTTGCGCAGCAGCCGCTGCATGTTGTCGGCATAAGCCGCCCCTTCCTCGGTGTAGCGCGCATAGCGGTCGCGCGAGGTGCCGCGGGTGAAGAACGAGCCCTTGGTCGGATGCGTGCCCGGAAAGGTGCGGTAGGGAATACCGTCGCCGTCGACATCGAGATAGCGGCCGAATTCCTTGCCGGCTTCCAGCGCGGCAGCGGTCATCACCTTGCCGCGGTCGAATTTGCGGCTGTCGTCCCAGGCGAGCGGGCGGCTCAGGCGATGGTTCATGCCGATATCGAGATCGAGCATGACAAAGACCGGCGTTTGCAGGCGGTCGGCGAGATCGAAGGCGGCCGCCCCGAATTCGAAGGCCTCGGCCGGGTCTTCGGGGAAAAGGAGCACGTGCTTGGTATCGCCGTGCGAGGCGTACGCACAGGAGAGGATGTCGGTCTGCTGGGTGCGCGTCGGCATGCCGGTCGAAGGGCCGGCGCGCTGCACATCGAAAATCACCGCCGGGATTTCGGCGAAGTAGGCGAGCCCCAAAAACTCCTGCATCAGCGAGATGCCGGGGCCGGAGGTGGCAGTGAAAGCGCGCGCGCCGTTCCAGGCGGCGCCGATCACGATGCCGATCGAGGCAAGCTCATCCTCGGCCTGGACGATTGCGAACTTGTTCTTCTTGGTCGCGGTGTCGACGCGCATGCGCTGGCAGTGGCGCGTGAAAGCCTCGGCGAGCGAAGACGACGGCGTGATCGGATACCAGGCGCAGACCGTGGCGCCGCCATAGACAGCGCCGAGCGCCGCGGCCGAATTGCCCTCGATGAAGATGCGGTCGCCGACATTGTTGCTGCGCTTCAATCGCAGCCCGATCGGGTGCTGGATATTCATCATCACCCAGTCGCGGCCGAGATGCAGCGCGTGCTTGTTGGCGTCGAACAGCTTCTCCTTGCCCCTGAATTGCTCGCCGATCAGCTTCTCCATCTCGGCGACATCCATGTCGAGCATGGCTGACAGCGCGCCCACATAGATGATGTTCTTGAACAGCTGGCGCTGGCGCGGATCCTTGTATTCGCGATTGCAGATGGCGGTGAGCGGCACGCCGATGACCGTGATGTCGTCACGGAATTTCGACTGCGGCATCGGCTTGGTGGAATCGTAAAGGAGATACCCGCCGGGCTCGATGCCGGCGACATCCTTGTCCCAGGTCTGCGGATTCATCGCCACCATCAGGTCGGTGCCGCCGCGCGCGCCGAGATAGCCGGCCTCGGAGATGCGCACTTCGTACCAGGTCGGCAGGCCCTGGATGTTGGACGGAAAGATGTTGCGCGGCGCGCAGGGAATGCCCATGCGCAGCACGGACCGGGCAAACAGTTCGTTGGCGCTGGCCGAACCCGAGCCGTTGACGTTGGCGAACCGGATGACGAAGTCGTTTACGCTCTGGAGTGGCATGCTTGGTCTGCGTGAGTCATATTGATCAGATATTTCTGCATGTCCCAGGCGCCGGTGGGACAGCGCTCGGCGCACAGCCCGCAATGCAGGCACACGTCCTCGTCCTTGACCATGATGCGGCCGGTCTTGAGGCTGTTGCCGATATAGAGATCCTGGGTGAGGTTCGTCGCCGGCGCCTCGAGGCGCGTGCGCAGTTCTGCTTCGTCGCCGTTCTCGGTGAACGTGATGCAGTCCATCGGGCAAATGTCGACGCAGGCATCGCATTCGATGCAGAGCTGGCCGGTGAACACCGTCTGCACATCGCAGTTGAGGCAGCGCTCGGCCTCCTTGAGCGCGAGATCGACGTCATAGCCGAGTTCGACCTCGGCCTTGATGTCGCGTAGCGCCACCACTTTCTCGCGGTGCGGCACCCGATAGCGCTTATCGAGCGCGATCTCGTTGTCGTAGCTCCATTCGTGGATGCCCATCTTCTGGCTGGTGATGGCCATCTCCGGCGCCGGGCGCACATTGACGTTCTCGCTGCGGCAGAAGAGGTCGATCGAGATCGCGGCCTCGTGGCCGTGCGCCACCGCCCAGATGATGTTCTTCGGGCCGAACGCCGCGTCGCCGCCGAAGAAGACTTTCGGATTGGTCGAAGCCATGGTCTTGGTGTCGACCTTCGGCATGTCCCATTTGTCGAAGTCGATGCCGCAATCGCGCTCGATCCACGGGAACGCGTTTTCCTGGCCGACGGCGACCAGCACGTCGTCGCACGGAAAGTGCTGATCGGGCTCGCCGGTCGGTACCAGGTTGCGGCGGCCCGTGGCGTCGCGCACCGCCTTGACCTTCTCGAACACGACGCCGGTAAGCTTGCCGTTCTCGTGCGTGAATTCCTTCGGCACCAGATAATTGAAGATCGGAATGTCTTCGTGCATGGCGTCTTCCTTCTCCCAGGGAGACGCTTTCATCTCTTCGAAGCCGGAACGCACGACCACTTTCACGTCTTCGCCGCCGAGCCGGCGCGAGGAGCGGCAGCAGTCCATGGCAGTGTTGCCGCCGCCGAGCACGATGACCCTTTTGCCGATGCTGTTGATGTGACCGAAGGAGACGCTCGACAGCCAGTCGATGCCGATATGGATATTCTTGGCCGCTTCTTTGCGGCCGGGAATGTCGAGATCGCGGCCGCGCGGCGCGCCGCAGCCGACAAAGATCGCGTCGTAGTTTTCCGCAAGCAGCGCCTTCATGCTGTCGATACGCTTGCCGCCGATGAACGCGACGCCGAGATCGAGGATGTAGCCGCATTCCTCGTCGATCACGTTTTCCGGCAGGCGGAATTTCGGAATTTGTGTGCGCATCATGCCGCCGGACAGCGGGTCCTGATCGAACACCACGCACTCATAGCCGAGCGGGGCGAGATCGCGCGCTACCGTGAGCGAAGCGGGCCCGCCGCCGACGAGCGCAATGCGCTTGCCGTTCTTTTGCTCCGGCGTCTTGGGCAGGCGCCCGCGGATATCGTTTTTGAAGTCGGCGGCGACGCGCTTGAGCCGGCAAATGGCAACCGGCTCCTTTTCGACGCGCCCGCGGCGGCACGCCGGCTCGCAGGGCCGGTCGCAGGTGCGGCCGAGTATGCCGGGGAACACATTCGATTCCCAATTGACCATGTAGGCGTCGCTGTAGCGGCCCGCCGCGATCAAACGAATGTATTCGGGAACCGGCGTGTGCGCCGGACAAGCCCACTGACAATCGACGACCTTGTGGAAATAATCTGGAACCGAGATGTCGGTAGGTTTCATCTATTCCTCTTACCCGCAGCGCCTCCGCCATTTTTGTTCGGCGGTATCAAGCTCGGCTGCGCGGATCGGCGTCCCCCCAGTTGAGTGTCTCCCGTTAGCCGAAGCCGGGGCGCGGATACTAGTCGAGTGGGACGCGTATTTCCACCGCTTGAGTGTTGTTATAGCAAGCTTTTGTCGCTGCTGGATCGTCCATGGCGCAGCCGCGCAATGCAAAAGCTGCATTGCAGCGCGCGGCCTTCGCTCGCCGTTATGCATGCCGAACCTTGGGAAATCTAAATACCTGAATATATTGGCAATTGCAGTTTCGGCGCGGCTGTTGCAATGCAGCAGGAAACCTCCGCACCAAGCTTCTTGAGTGGGCGAAGGGTCGCATGCGTGATTTTTTCGAAAAGGCCGCACCGGAAAATCCCATGGAATCCGCGCGCCGAGGGGCTCGCCCCATTCTGCGCAAGCGGTTCTACGAGCATGCCTCGACCGCGCCGGAGGGGCCGCTTTACGCCGTGCGGCTCGATGACAAGCCGGTGCGCACGCCGGCGGGCCGGCTGCTTGCCGCGCCGACGCTTGCGTTAGCGGAAGCGCTCGCTGCCGAGTGGGAGGCGCAGCGTGATGTCATCGATCCCGCCAAGATGCCGCTGACACGGCTTGCCAATTCGATCATCGACGGCGTGAGCGAGCGTTCCGCTCCGGTCGCCGAGGAGGTGGCGCGATATCTGGCATCCGATCTTATTTGTTACCGCGCCGGCTCGCCGCGCGGGCTCGTCGAGCGTCAGGCGCGCGAATGGGATCCGATCGTCGAATGGGCGCGCGATGTTCTCGGCGCGCGTTTGTTGCTCGCCGAAGGCGTCGTGCACGTGACTCAGCCCGAGGCCGCACTTGCCGCCGCCGGCGCCGCCATTCCGGGCGATCCGTGGCGGCTCGGCGCGCTGCATTCGGTGACGACACTTACCGGCTCGGCGCTGCTGGCGCTCGCGCTCGCGCAAGGGCGCATCACCGCCGACGAAGCCTGGGCGGCCGCGCATGTGGATGAAGATTGGAACATGGAGCAATGGGGCCGCGACGAGCTTGCGCTCGAGCGCCGCGCCTACCGTTACGCCGAGCTGCAGGCGGCGGCGACGGTGTTGAAGAATACGTAGCCTGGGTTGAGCCAACGGGTCCGGCCCGAAGTGGCCGGCCCGATGACAAGCTCCGCGAAACCCGGGAGCGGCGTTTAGGCCGCACTGCCGTTCCTGGGTTTCGCTTCGCTCAACCCAGGCTACCGATAAGAGCTACCCGCCCGTCACGCTCATATGGCGCGCCAGCGCCGGCCGCTTGTGCCGCCGGTCGATAATGAAATCGTGGCCTTTGGGCTTGCGCGAGATCGCCTCTTCGATGGCGGCGTGCAGAAGGTCGTTGCCTTCGGATGCGCGCAGCGGCTTGCGCAGATCGGCCGCGTCTTCTTGCCCGAGGCACATATAGAGCGTGCCCGTGCAGGTGACGCGCACGCGATTGCATGACTCGCAGAAATTATGCGTCAGCGGCGTAATGAAGCCGAGGCGGCCGCCGGTCTCGGCGACGCGCACATAACGCGCCGGCCCGCCGGTGCGGTAGTCGAGGTCTTCGAGCGAGTAGCGTTCGGAAAGCCGCGCGCGGACGAGCGACAGCGGCAGATATTGATCGAGCCGGCCTTCGCCGATTTCGCCGAGCGGCATCACCTCGATCAGCGTCAAATCCATGCCGCGGCCGTGCGCCCATTCGATCAGTTCGGGGATCTCGTCCTCGTTCACGCCCTTGAGCGCAACCGCGTTGATCTTGATTTTCAGGCCGGCGTCCTGCGCCGCATCGATCCCTTCGATCACGTGGTCGAGCGCGCCCCAGCGGGTGATGGCGCGGAATTTGTCGGGGTCGAGCGTGTCGAGCGACACGTTGATGCGGCGCACGCCGTGGGCGGCAAGCTCGGCGGCATATTTGGCGAGTTGCGAGCCGTTGGTGGTCAGCGTCAGCTCGTCAAGCCGGCCGGAAGCAAGATGCCGCGAGAGTGTGGCGAACAGGGTCATGATGCCGCGGCGGACCAGCGGTTCGCCGCCGGTCAGGCGAAGCTTGCGCACGCCGCGCCCGATGAAGGCCGAGCACAGCCGGTCGAGCTCCTCGAGCGTCAGCAGGTCGGCCTTGGGCAGGAACGACATGTGTTCCGCCATGCAATAGACACAGCGGAAATCGCAGCGGTCCGTCACCGAGACACGCAGGTAGGAAATCTCGCGGCCGAACGGATCGACCAGCGCCGGCCGTGAATCGTCGAGATCCCCGGTTTGCAGGTCAGTCGCTTCCGCGCGCTTCACGTCCACGCTGTCCATCGGCAGGCGTTTCCATGACGTTTCTGAGCAATCCCGGGCAGAACCGCCAAGCCCCGGACGCAAGTCCGCGGCCGGCCGTTCCGAGCCTGCTCGCAGCTCCATATGAGCCGACATGGGTTTCATAAAAACCCATGTAATCAATATTGTTGCCTGATAAAGGACTGATCGTCCA
Organism: uncultured Alphaproteobacteria bacterium; assembly: GCA_963845075.1. Taxonomy (GTDB): domain Bacteria; phylum Pseudomonadota; class Alphaproteobacteria; order Rhizobiales; family Xanthobacteraceae; genus BOG-931. Next base: position 47,245 of record CAWJRE010000005.1, read on the forward strand.
TCACATTCTTCACAGGCCCGAGAG
>CAWJRE010000006.1:0-38815 GCA_963845075.1 uncultured Alphaproteobacteria bacterium
TAGCCGCCACCGAGAACCACAGCGCCGATGCGCGCCGCGACGTGGACGTCTACGGCAGGCAATATCGCACCGATCCAACCAATCTCGAAAAGGCCATGCGCTACGCCCAGGCGCTCCGCCGCGCCGGGCAACGCGCGCAAGCCGTCGCCGTGCTCGAAAAGGCTTCGATCGAAAATCCGCGCAACAAGGCGGTGCTTGGCGCGTATGGCCGCGCGCTGGCCGAAGCCGGAAACTACGAACAAGCTTTGGAAGTGCTCGACCGCGCACATACGCCGGACCAGCCCGATTGGCACATCCTGTCGGCGGAGGGTGCCGTACTCGATCAGATGGGTCGCCACGCCGACGCGCAGCGCTATTATTTGACCGCGCTGAAAATCGTCCCGGACGAGCCGTCAGTCTTGTCGAATCTTGGGCTCTCCTACGCGCTCTCAAAGAACTTGCGCGAAGCCGAAGCCACGCTTCGTCGCGCCGCCGCCCAGCATCCGGTGGATTCCCGGGTACTGCAAAACCTCGCGCTTGTCGTCGGCCTGCAAGGCCGCTTTCGCCGAAGCTGAAAACATCGCCCGTGCCGACTTGCCCGCGGACGAAGCCGCCGCCAACGCCGCTTATCTGAAGCAGATGCTCGCCCATCGCGAAGATTGCACGAAACAACGCGCTCCGCCCGCGCGGAAGCCAGCGCCAGCTGACGCGCGCACCTACGGACGAACCGGCGCCTATTCGATCGCCATGACCTTGATGGCGGCCGGGCAAGAATGACGACGAACGATCTGGCAGGAAGAACAGGATCATCGGCACGGTAAGTTTCAGCGGCAAGCGGCAGCCTCTTTTCGGCTTCCGACATGCGCATATCGCGGTTTTCCTGCGCCAATACCCGCATCGTGGTGCCGAGCGGGTGCCATAACACTTCGCCTGCTGCAAGGCGAGACAGATCACCTTCACGCCTTCCAGGCCAACCCGTGCGCCAGATTGTCGTAAGCCTGCCGGCGATCCGGCAAATACGACAGCTCGGCGGTGGGTCGCGTGAATTCCTCCGCAAGCTCGACCGAATGCATGCCTACTTCGTCGCTGACTTTCTAAACCGTCGCCTCGACCGACATTCCGGATTCGATCCAGATCAAGAGCAATCGAGCGCGTCGCGAAATGCCCGCTTGATAGAGGCCTGGCCCGCGTGATCTTGTTCTTCAGGTAAAGGTTTCGGCTCAACATGCCGAAATAGGCGGCGCCGATGCCGATGCCGAGCTTGATCAAGGTTCGCTGATCGAGCTGGATCACGACGAAACGTTGAACAACGCCAGCAGCAGCATGGCGATCGGCATCACCATGCGAAAGAACGAATAAGTGACGTAGGGCGCATGCCCGCGATAGCCGGCTTGTCTCAGCAGCAGGCGCGCCTTCTCTTCGCCCACCCATTTGGAGAGATTGAAGTTCTGGACAAACGTGTTCATGTACGCTCTCGGCGATTGCCGCAGCGTTACCTTGTTCCCTGCGCCAGACGCTCGCGCTCGCGTAGCCTGATCCTCTCGCGCTCGAAAGCCACGGCCTTCATGCGCATCGACAGCGTATCGCGCGCCAATAGCGGCATCGCCAGCGTCAGCACCGTTGCGCCCGCAGCGATTGCCGCAAACACCATGGTGAGAAATTGCGCGTCGATGAATTGCTCGATCGTGCGGAGCATGACCCGTCCTAGAAGTCGAAATTGATCATCTTGCGCATGACCATGATGCCGATCGACATCCAGATGGCGCTGCCTAAGAGCATCATGCGGCCGAGCGGCTCGGTCCACAAAAGCGAGATGTATTGCGGACTGGTGATGTAGACGAGAAGCATCACGGCGATCGGCAGCGCGCCGATGATGGACGCGGAAGCCTTGGCTTCCATCGACATCGCCTTGATCTTGGCTTTCATCTTCTTGCGGTCGCGCAGCACGCGCGACAGGTTACCGAGCGCCTCGGAGAGATTGCCGCCGGCGCGCTGCTGGATCGACACGACGATCGCGAAAAAATTCGCTTCCGGCAGCGGCATGTCCTCATACAGCTTCAGGCAAGCTTCGCCGATCGGAATGCCGATCGTCTGCGTCTCAATGATGCTGCGGAATTCGCTACGCACCGGCTCTTGCGCTTCCGTCGCGATCAGCTTGAGGCTGTCGAGCAACGGCAGGCCGGCCCTAATGCCGCGCACGATCACGTCGACGGCATCGGGAAACGTTTCGAGAAATTTCGCCTCGCGACGTTTCTTCAAGAACGACAATGCCCAGAAAGGAAGTCCGCCGCCGGCGGCGAACGCGATGCCAAGCGATGGCAAAAGACCAACGCCCGTCAGCATCAGCACGACAAAAACGACGAAGCCCAGCGAGACGGATATCACCATGAAGCGGCGGGGCGTCCAGCTCAGTCCCGCCTGCGAGAGGCGCATGGAAAGCGGTACGCGCCTGGACGCCTTCTGGCGCGCCTCCAATTGCTTCAGGGTGCCTTCGACTTGCTCGCGCCGCGACTTCTGACCCGAGCGCGGCGTGCGTTGCTGCATCGGCTCCTTGCGCGCGACGCTTGCCATCCGCCGCTCCGTATTCCGTTCACCGGACAGCAGCGGATAAATGAAAACCCACGCCACGCCGCCGATCGCGATCGCGACCATGACGAAGATGAGCGATGCGTTCATGGTCCTCTCCGCCTCATTTCGCCAGATCGGCGGACGCGGCGTCGAGCGCGCCGCAAGCCGCCGTTCCTCGCCGAAGTAGCGGGCACGGTCCCAGAACTTCGGCCGACCGATGCCGGTCGAGCGGTAGTGCCCGATCAGGTTGCCGTTGGCGTCCTCGCCGGCGATGTCGTACACGAAGAGATCCTGGGTGATGATCACGTCACCTTCCATCCCCACCACCTCGGTGATGTGGGTGATGCGCCGCGAGCCGTCGCGCAGGCGCGCTGCTTGAATGACGACGTCGATCGAGCCGACGATCATCTCGCGAATGGTGCGCGAGGGCAGCGCATAGCCGCCCATCGTGATCATCGATTCCAGGCGCGACAGCGCTTCGCGCGGCATGTTGGCGTGCAGCGTGCCCATCGAGCCGTCGTGGCCGGTATTCATGGCCTGCAGCAGGTCGAACGCTTCCGGTCCACGCACCTCGCCGACGATGATGCGTTCAGGCCGCATGCGCAGACAGTTGCGCACCAAGTCGCGCATGGTGATCTGGCCTTCACCCTCGAGATTGGGCGGCCGCGTCTCCAATCGCACCACGTGCGGCTGCTGCAACTGCAGTTCGGCCGCGTCCTCGCAGGTGACGATACGCTCGTCGTTGTCGATATAGCGGGTCAGGCAGTTGAGCAGCGTCGTTTTGCCGGAGCCGGTGCCGCCGGAAATCAGAACATTCACCCGGCAGCGGCCGATCACCTCCGCCCTGCGGCGGAGGTGCCGGCGGAGCAGGCGGCTGCGTGGCTGGACGCGGCGCCGGCTGCGGCCGTTCGCGACAGCGGCGGCGGACTATCAGGGGACGAGGACGCTTACCAAACACGAACGCAACTCCGACAAACGCCGACTGTTACAATGGGCGTTGCAGCAGCTTCTCGATCAGCGGTGACAACAGACTGGAACTTTTCTTTTTCGGTTCGATGCGGCCGGTCAATTTCTGCGCCAATTGCCGCAGGATATCTGCGGTGCGGTGATTGGCCGAGATTTCGGCGATCATCTGACCGTTGTTTGCGGCCGAGCCGAACAGCTGCGGCTCGAACGGAATGACCGCGATCGGCTCATCGTCGAGCGCCTTGGCGAAGTCGCCGGCCTTGATCTCCGGGCGTTTCGGCACGCCGACCTGATTGAGACAATAAAGCGGGCGTTGATCGTTGGGCCGCGCGGTCTTGAGGAAATCGTAGAGATTTATGATGTTGCGGAGGTTGGCGAGGTCCGGCGCAGCGACAATGAGAATGTCGTCGGCGCCGACCAACGTCTGTCTGGTCCAACCGCTCCACTGGTGCGGTACGTCGAGAACGACGCTCGGCACCGTCGCTCGCAAGGAATCCAATATCGCCTCGAAGGCGTCGGAGCCGAAATCGTAAACATGGTCGAGCCTCGCCGGCGCCGCCAGCAGGCTCAAATGGTCGGTGCATTTGGAGAGGAGCCTATCGACAAAGGCATTGTCGATGCGGTCCGGCGAAAATACCGCTTCGGCGATGCCTTGCGGCGGGTCCTTGTTGAAATCGAGGCCGGCGGTGCCAAAGGCGAGATCGAGGTCGGTGACCACCGAATCGAGCATGAGATCGCGCGCGATGGAAAATGCGACATTGTGTGCAATTGTCGAGGCGCCGACGCCGCCCTTGGCGCCGACAACCGCGATGATGCGACCGACCGGTTTGGCGTCGGGCGCCGAGAACAAGCCGCAGACCGCGCGCACGACCTGGAGCGCGCTCACCGGCGCGATCAAATAGTCGCTGACGCCGCGCCGCACCAGTTGGCGATAGAGCGCGACGTCGTTCATGCGGCCGATGATGATCACGCGCGTCTGCGCGTCGCATACCGGCGCAAGCTGGTCGAGGCCATTAAGGATGTCCTCGCTGCGATTGCCGCTTTCGAGGATGAAGACATTCGGGGTCGGCGCGTTCTGGTAAGCTTCGACGGCGGCGATCAGGCCGCCCATCTGAATGCGCAAATGTGCTCTAGCCATGCGCCGGTCTTCGCCGGCGGCTTGAATGGCGGCCGCGGTCTCGACCGTTTCACAGAACGCCTGCACCGAGATGCGCGGCGCCGGCGCGATGCGTTCTTCGCGGCCGGCGACATCTGTGGGCCCGCCGTCCTGCCAAGCTGCTTGGCTAGCGGATATCATCATACTCATGCGGCGGCATCATTTGCCGAGTTCACTGATCTTGGCGACATTGGCATCCGGATACTGCGTCGCCGGTGTAACGCCGGCGCGGTATTTTCAACCACCGTCGTGCGGCGCGGTGTGTAGCTCGGCGTTTCTTCGCGCGGCTGCACCAGGTCGGCTGGATTGTCGACCATGGCGGCAAGATTGCGCTGCGTCGAGCAGCCGTGATTCACACCGGTTGATTTTCGAAATAGTTGCGCCGGAAACTCGGGCTGATGTCTTCCGGCCACATGCCGCAAGGGCCCGCCTGCGCCATGACGCGCGGATAGCTGATGCGAATGGGCGCTATATTGGGTCCGGGAGCCGGATAGCCGCGTACGACGATGCCGTTAGGCGGCACGCTGGTGGCGGCTAGGATCGAACGAATTGTGGGCATGGAATCTGCCGCCGCGCGCTCGTTGCTGGCCCCGACCGGCAATTCGATGGCAATGCCGCCGGCGCCCTCGCGCCTCCAGCGATGACCGAACTGCGCCACCTCGGCGCGCTGGCCGGCATTGAGCTCGCCGCGACTGGTGCCGACGAAGACCTGCAGCGTTTGGTCGCCCTCAGTCATCGTGATCGGATGGCGCTGGCGATAGTCATAGGGAACATCAGGCGCGCCCGCGGTGACCTGCTGATCGGTGTTGCACGCGCACAGAAACATCGCGCAGCCGCCGATGAAGGCGCGCGCGCCGCCAGTCCGCGCGCCGTGCGGAGTTTTGCCAACTCCCCGGCGACCGCTTTGCGGACAATTTGCATCGTCGTCTCCTTCGCGCTGCAACTTCAGTCGAGAATGAAGCCGTATTTGCCCCGATAATTGTCGGGCGGATCGGGCATCCCGCCCACGCCGTAGATGCGGTTGAAGCGGCCGAGGAGCACCTGCGCCGGGTCGCTCGGATCGGCGAAGCCGTCGTCGGGACGCGATAGATCTTTCTGCGCCACCGCCCGCACCACATAGGGTGTAACCAACACCATCAGTTCGGTTTGCTGATTGATGTAGTCGTTGCTCTTGAACAGCGGTCCGAGCACGGGAAGCTCCATCAGCCCTGGCAGGCCGTTGACCTGATGCTTGGTGTCGTTTTGAATCATGCCCGCCATCGCCAGCGACCCGCCGGAAGGAATTTCGACGTCGTGTCGGCGCGCCGCGTGCGGATCGCCGGCACGGTGACACTGTTGGTGGTTCCCGGAATCGGAACGGACAGTGCGTTTTGCGCCGAGATGTCGGACACTTCCGTCATCACCCGCAGGCTTATGCGGCCCTCGCTGAGCACGACCGACGTGAAATTCAGGCTGACGCCGAACTTTTTGAACTGGATCGAAGGCTGGCAGGTCGTGACCGACGTGCCGGTGGCTACCGCGCTGCAGGAATAGCCGTTCAGGATCGGAAATTCGCCGCCGGCCAGAAACGTCGCCGTCTCGCCGGAAATAGCGGTGAGATTGGGTTCCGCAAGCGTATGAATGACGCCGGCCTGCTCCATGGCCTGCAACGTGCCGGTGATCGATTTGAACGTCGGAGATATGAAGGAGCCGCTGAGCGACTGACCGAGCGCGGTGAACGGGTTGTTGTTGTTGAAGTTGACGACCGTGCTGCCGAAACCGAAGCTGCCGCTCAGATTGATGCCGAGCTGCTTGATCAGGTCGCGCTCGACTTCGGCGACCGTCACCTTCAACATGATCTGATCGCGGTTGCGCACCACGATCGCGTTGACGACTTTGGTGCCGGAGCCGACCGCTTCGATGGAGCCGGTATTGAGCAGCCGTGTCGCGATGTCGAAGGCCTGTTGCGCTTCCGCCTGGCTCGAAACGAAGCCCGACAGGATCACGCCGTCGACGCCGATTCCCTCGACGCGCACGTCGGAATCCGGCACGACCTGCTTGATCGCAGCGCGGATGCCGTTGAGATTGCGGGTGACCGCGATATCGAGGCCGGCCAGTTGCTTGCCTTCGGCATTGAAGAAGAAAACGTTGGTCTGCCCGATTTCGTTGCCGATCACATAAGCCCGACGCGACGAGCGGATCACGGCATTGGCGATCCTGGGGTTTGCGACTAGAACGTCCTTGATGTCGCGCGGAAAGTCGATCACCACCGATTTGCCGACGCCGAGCGCGACTGAGCGCGATCCGAAGTCGCTGGCGGCGACCACGATCGTTTGGGTCTGGGGATCGAGGGCCAGTTCCGCCGCGGCGGCGATACGGTGCGGTAATGCTGCGAACAAACCGGGCGCTAGAACGGCCGCGAGGGCTGCGAGAGCCGCCGCACGGATCGGTGTCCCTGGTCGCATCTTGAAGTCCCTCCGTGCGATCAATGTGCCGCGGACTGGGCGCTCACACCGAAACGCACTGTGTTGATCGTCCGCGATGGTTGTTCTTGCGGTTGGCCGCCGCCTTCCGGCGTTGGCGATTGGGAATCGAGCAGGCTGCGCAGCGTCAAGGAGAGCGTGCCGATCTGACGCGCAAGTGCCAGCGTTTCGGCTTGCTGCGGGTCAAGCTCGACGGTGGCGGTCTTGCCGACCGCGACCTTTTGGCCTTCCTTGTCTTCAATCGACTGGTCGACCGCGAGCACACGCACGTTCCGCAGGATCGTTTCGCTGGCGTATTTCTCGACCCCGGCGATCTTCTCCGCCCACTTGTCGCGGCGCGTCAGAATCACGTCGACATGATCGTTCGGCAGGATGAAGCCGCCGGCGTCGTTGTCCGGCGTGATGTCGAGCGCGATCGCGCGCATGCCGTGCGGCAGGACGGCAGCCATGAAGCCGCCACCCCTCGCCAAGACGACCTTGGAGTCCCGGATGGGCTCGCCCGCCACCATCGGCGAACGAACCATCGCGCCGACGAATTCTTTGATCGCATCCGGCCGGTCGCTCTTTCTGACCAGGGCCGAGCTTGACGATGTCGCCGGCCATGTCTGCCAGCCGAGATCGCCCTCGTTGATCACCTGCCCGGTATTGAGATCGGCTTTGGCCACCAGGACGTCGGTTGTGGCGAGCGGCGGCGGTGGCAGCGGCGGCGGCGCGGGCGCGGGCGTGCGGCTGCCGCTCGCGAGCATGGCCGCGATCCCGCCGGCTGCGAGCGCGATGACCAAGACGATGATGCGGGAGCGCCTCATTTTCCTTTAGTTTCCCACGCGGCATGAGGCGGCCCGACAGGCCGCCGTGCCGGAATTTCATCAGCTAAACGTCAAGGCATGGTTAATGAGGCGTATCCAATCGCGTTAATCACGCGCCACGCCGTGTATTTTTGACTGCCGCCGGCCGGCCAAACGGCCCGGCCCCAAAGGCGGGTCACCCGGCTAGCGGCCGATCGCCGCCACCCACTGGGTGTTCGGGTAGACGACCAAAGCCGCAGCCGCCAGCGCAATCCCGTAAGGAACGCCGCTGTCGCTACGGTGCAACCGCTCGGCCCAGGGCAGCCCGACGAAGACCTGAGGCAGCGGCATGCCCCGGAAATAGATGACGGCGAGCGTCAGCGCGCCGCCGATCAACGAAGCGTAAAACAAATAATCGACCAGGTGGGCGAAACCGAACCAAAGCGCCGTCGCCGCCGCGAGCTTGGCGTCGCCGCCGCCGATCCAACCAAACGCAAAGAAGACGAAGACCACGGCCAGCACGGCCGCGGCCGCTCCAACATGCGACAGCAGGTCGGACGCGTCCATTCCCGTAAGAGCGGCAAGCAGCGCAAAGCCAGCGACGAGAATGATCGAAACCCGGTTGGCGATCGTCATCGTGAACAGATCGCTCGAGGCGGCAAACGCCATCACCGCCGGGAACAGCGTCAACTCGATCGCCTTAACCAGCATGATCATCGCAACGGCAACCCCTCGGGACGCTCCGCACCGCGATCGCATGGTGCGCGCCCAAGGTTGAGAGTGCGTTATCGGGACTGCGGCAAGGCGCCGTCGCGAAACGGAAAGGGCTCCGGACCGACCGGAGCCCTCTCATGACGGATCATCCAACCGCGCTTATTTGAGCTGCGAAGAGATGCTGCTGAACGTCGTATTCAGCTTGGTGCCGAGGCCGTTCACAACGGCAATAATCGCGACGGAGATGCCAGCGGCGATCAGGCCATACTCGATAGCCGTGGCGCCCGACTCGTCCTTCACGAAACGCGAAACGAGGGTCTTCATGAGAATGGCTCCTTTAGGTCCCACACGTACTGTCTGAGCTCGACCCAACGGCTGTTGTCCCAGTCCATTTGGATCGCGGTGAACCTAACAACGAGACATTGCGATGCGGTTAAACCGATCGCCGAAACCCGACCTCGTTGCACGGTTCCGTCGCGTGGTTAATACCGCCTTTCGGCGGCAGCGATCTGCGCCACCGGACCGCCGCGGCCAGCGGATTTCGGCACCAGCAGCTAACAAATAAAGTGTTTCGGTCACGTAAGCCGCAAAGGTTGCAATTGCCGCAACTCTGAAACGCCTTCGTCGCGACGCCGCCTGTCTTTTTGATTCATTGCGTATTAATGCACATCCTCGATATCTGAGATTGCGTCCGCGCTCGCACAACGGAAGCCGGACGCGACCAAAAGCCCAGCCAAAAGCGGGACGCGATCGTCACATGGGTCAAGAGTTGTTCGGCTTCGTCGTCGACGTCGGTAAGACCTTCATGCGAGGCGTGCCGATTTCGCTGGCGCTGGCTTTCGTCTTCACGGTCTTGACCTGGTTCTGGGCGTGCAATCCGGGCCGTCCCTGGTGGCGCAAGCCCGATCTTGTCACCGACATCTGCTATTGGCTGTTCATACCGGTCATCACGCGGTTCTTGCGCATCGGCATGCTGATCGCCGGCGCCGCCGTCTTGTTCGGCATCACCACCGCCGACGGGCTGATCGCGTTCTATGAGAACGGTCACGGCCCGCTCGCCGTGCTGCCGCTGGCGGCACAAATGATCATTTTCATGATCGGCGAAGACTTCATCCTTTATTGGTCGCACCGGCTCTTCCACGGCAATCAGCTCTGGAAGTATCACGCCGTGCACCATTCCTCGGAAGATCTGGAATGGATCTCGGCTGCCCGCTTCCACCCGATCAATCTGTTCTTCGGCGCGGTGCTGGCCGACGTGGTGATGCTGCTGGCCGGCATTTCGCCGAATATCTTCGTCGTGCTCGGACCGATCACGATCGCGCATTCGGTCTTCGTCCACGCCAATCTCGATTGGACGCTCGGACCGTTCAAATATGTGATCGCTTCGCCGGTCTTCCACCGCTGGCATCACACCACCGCCGAGCGCGGCGGCGAGAAGAACTTTGCCGCGACCTTCCCGGTTCTCGATCTCATCTTCGGCACGTTCTACATGCCGAAAGGCGTATTGCCGGACCGCTACGGCATCGCCGACAAGGAATTTCCGGCGGGCTTCGGCGGCCAACTCGCCTATCCGTTCAAGAATAAGACTGAGGTGGCGCAAACGCCTGCGCCGGCACGATAAACCACGTTTCCACAACGGCCGGCCGGTTTGCGTTTCCTTCATCAATTTACGCTCAAGTGGGGCGGTAGAGTGCAACCTCTTGGTTGTTGAGTTCCGCGTAGCGTATCGGAGAGTATCGATGGCGGCGTTAGGCGCGCGCGGTCGGGCAAGATTGCGGCCGCTGCACCTCCTGTCGGCAGCCCTCGTGGCGATTGTCATTGCCGTGCCGGCGGCCGCCGATCCGCCGATGCCGCCAATGCCGCCGACGCCTTGGCCCGACAGGATCGTCGTCTTTATGGACCAGGCACGCCTCGTGCAGTTGCCGGAGCGTGCCGCCAACGTTGTGATCGGCAATCCCTTGATCGCCGACGTCTCGATCCAGCCCGGCGGGCTGACCGTCATCACCGGCAAAAGCTACGGAGCCACCAACTTCATCGCCACGGACAAAAGGGGCGCGGTGCTGCTGGAGAAAGCCATCGAAGTGTCCGGCCCGCGCGATCGCACCGTCGTCATGTATAACGGCGCCGAGCGCCAGACCTATAGCTGCACGCCCGATTGTTCGCGCCGGTTGACGCTCGGCGATACGCCCGATTCCTTCGACAAAACACTCTCCGAGATCACCTCGCTCAACGCGCAAGCCACGGCCGCCGGCGCGCTGTCGTCGGGACAAATTCAGCTGGATTCGCGCTCGGTCGGCACGAACAACGGCAAGCAACAACAGCAATAGTTTTGCCGGATCGTGCTCTACGGGATCGGCAGCGACGTCGTCGACTTGATCTTCTCCATGGCAAAGCGCGAAGTGACGTTCTTGAGCGGCACCGCCGCGATCAGCCGCTTATAGAACGCGTCGTAGCTCGCCATGTCGGGAACGACGACGCGCAGCATGTAATCGATGTCGCCGGCCATGCGGTAGAATTCCATCACCTCGGGCATGGCGCCGACCACCTTGGCAAACCGGTCCAGCCATTCCTGCGAGTGATCGCCGGTCTCGACCGACACGAAAACGGTGATGCCAAGCCCGATCCGGTCCTGATCGACCAGCGCCACCCGCTTGAGAATGACGCCGTCGGCCTCCAGCCGCTGAATGCGCTTCCAGCAGGGCGTCGATGACAGGCCGACCCGGCTGCCGATATCGGCGACCGAGAGCGACGCGTCCTCCTGCAGGACGGTTAAAATCTTGCGGTCTATGGCGTCCATAGAAATATTCTTCCAATTGAAGGCTTTGACTACGCTTTACATAGAAAAATATTTTAGATCAAGGGGTAAGTCGCTATCACGAAAATCGGCCCGACCGGGGCCTTTTCCCGCCCGAAAGAGCCGAGGCGGGCCGCGGCGCCCCGGTTGGGCGTACGAACCGAAGCTTCGCGGCTAGAGCGGGATGAGTTCTGGTTCAATCGGCATCCCGCTCTAGTTTTTGTTTGAGCATGATCTTTTCGGAAAACCGGATTCCACTTTTCCGGATCATGCTCTAGCCTTCGGCCAGCAAGGCCGCGACATCCGCGCGGACCGGCATGCCGCCGGCGCCGCCGATGCGGGTGCATTTGAGGCCGGCGACCGCGGCACCGAAACGCAAGGCTTCGGCCTCTCCCGCGCCTTCGGCGAGCGCCAGCGCAAAAGCGCCGTGCAGCGCATCGCCGGCGCCGAGCGTATCCACGGCGCAGATCTTGAAAACCGGCATGCGCCGAATGGCGCCGGCTTCGATGAACAGGATGTCGTTCGGCCCGTTGCTGACGGCAAGGAAGGCGGTCGTATGGCGCGCAACCGCCGCAAGCCCGTCGGCAAGATCAGGCCGGCCAGTCGTCGCCATGAGGCACTCGGAGGAAAAGATCACATGCGTGGCGATGCGAAACAGCGGATCGTCTTCGACCGTCGCCTTGTCGGCGTCGAGCACCACGCGCACATCGTGCCGCCGCGCCGCCTCGCAGATCGGCCGCACGAATTGCGGAAAGCGGTTGTCGGCGAGCACGATGTCGGCTGTGCCCACAAGCGCCTCCGGATCGCGCGGCGTCACTGCGGCGATGCGCTGGTCGCGATAGGTGACGATGGTGCGCTCGCCGCGCGCATTGATGAAAATCGCCGACAGCGCGGTCGCCAAGCCATCGACGCGCTGGCAGGCACTTGTCTCGATCGCTTCGCGCGCCAGCGCCGCCAGCACGCGGTCGCCGTTTTCGTCCGTGCCGGCCGGGCCGCCGAGCGGACCCGCGAGCACGGCGCGGCCGCCGAGACGCGCGACCGCGACCGCCGCGTTGGCCGCGCAGCCGCCATTGACGGCGAAGAACGCCTTGGCTTCGACCTTGCCGTCGTTGCGCGGAAATTCGTCGACGCGAAACACCTCGTCGAGCACGATGATGCCGGCACAAAGAACGCGCGGCGCGTTGGTATGCTTCGCAAGACGCGCATCCGCGCTTTCGCCTTTCACAAGACGCGCCTGCGCGCTTTCGCCCGGCATCAGCGGATCAGAACCTCGCTGCCGTGTTCGACAAAATCGCGGATGATGTGGTGAGCGATCGCGATCGGCGGCGGCGTAGAGAGCTCTTGCGGGTGCTGGCGCAGCAGCATCGATTTCAGCTCGGCGCGATCGAACCAGCGCGCGTCCTCGATCTCGCTTTTGTCGATGACGACCTCGTCGCTGACCGCTTCGGCGTGGCAGCCGATCATCAGCGAAGCCGGAAACGGCCAGGGCTGCGACGCAAAATATCGAACCCGCGCGCAGGTCACACCAACCTCCTCGGCGACTTCGCGCCGCACCGCTTCTTCGATCAATTCGCCGGGCTCGCAAAAGCCCGCAAGGCACGACCACATGGTCGGCGGAAAGCGCGGCGAGCGGCCGAGCACGCAGCGATCGCCCTTGATCGGCAGCATGATCACCACCGGATCGGTGCGCGGAAAATGCTCGGCCTTGCACACCGGGCAATCGCGCCGCCAGCCGGCTTGCGTCAGTACGGTGGCCGCGCTGCAATTGGGACAGAAGCGATGGCGCGCGTGCCAGCCGAGAATCGCCTTGGCTTCGGCGAGCGGCGGCACATGCACGGTATCGACCTCGCCCTGCACCGCGATGGTGCGCAGATCGATGAGTTTCAGATCGGCGCGCGCCTTCAGCGCTTCGATGGCGGCCTGATCGATGCCGATGCCGAAGCGCGGCGCATCGTGCAACAGCCCGAGAAACACGGTTTCGCGCGCGGCGCCGAGCGCGCGCGCTTCATCAGGCGAGAACAGCGGATCGGGCGCCGCGCCTTGCGCCTTGAGCACGATCAATTCGCCGCCGACGACATAGACGCCGGCGCGCGGGTGCTTGAGAAAAGCCGCGAGCTTGCCCTCGTCGCCGCGCAAGGCGGCGGCGCGCTCGAGCAGACTGCCGGAATAAGCCTGGCGCGGCAGGGAACCGAAAGCAGGGTCTTTAGTCATTTTGCATCGAATTGAAGCCGTGCCGGTGGTGCAGGTCAAGCGTTGCGGAAATTACGACGAGCGCGTGGCAAATAGCGAATTCATTCTCCGCTCGTCCCCGCGAAGGCGGGGACCCAGGCTGGATTCCCGCTTGCGCGGGAATGAGCGGTGGACGTTCAAGCGTCTCGCTAGCTCGGCCGCGCGTCGCCGGCGAGAATGAGCGCCCAGAACACCTTGTATTTGGAGTTCGGGGAAAAGGCGGCGGCGATGCCGAGCCGCGACACGCCGCGATTGAGCAAATTGGCGCGATGCGGCGGCGAGTCGCGCCAGCCGGAAAACGCTTCGGCAAGCGTGTGGTAGCCGGCGGAAACATTCTCCACCACGACGACGTTGGCAAAGGGCGAATTGCCGACGCGCTCCTTGAACGGCTTGCCGATATCGTGATTCATCGTGTCGTGCTGGGCCATCGCAATTGCCTGCTCGTTCGCCATGCGCATCAGATCGGGATCGACGCTGACCGGGCCGAGTCCATTGTTGCTGCGATAGCCGGAGATCATCGAGGCCGCGGCGGCGGGATCGACCGTCATGTCCGGCTGCGCCAGATTCTGATAGAAGCTCGGCTGGCCCGACGGCGCCTCGCCGCCCGCGCAGCCGGCCACAACCGCGATGCAAATCGCGGCGCCAGCGAGCGAGAGCGCGAGCGACGGCCGAATGGTCGTTATCTCCGGCACAGCGTCCCCTAGCACGGCGGTTTCCTTTGGCGGTCGCATTGTCCATGATTCGCGCGGCGTCCGTTGATAGTTTTCCTGTGTCGCGCCGGCAAGCCTCGCTCACCAATGGGGCCAATTCCGTCACCCTGCGATGGGCGCCGACTGGCGCGCCCTGCCCCTCCCGCGTTTCCCGGGCGCAGCGCAGCACCATAGCGCGCGAAGACGCGCGTGAACGCGCTTGTGGTGATGCGATGCAGACCCGGGATCGTTACGAACGCTGAGTCTGCGAAGGTCCCGGATCTGCGGTGCACCGCTGACGCGCTGCACCGCGTCCGGGACACGAGCGATCATGCCAGACAAGCGTATTCCTTCTCGCGGCGCCTATTCGCCCGAGCTCTATCACGACCACGCACAAGAAAAATTCGCCCCCGGCAATAAGAGGGAGGCGAAGCGCCGAAAGGCGCAATGCCAACCATTGCCGCGCAACATCAACAAACGTTGCCGCTTGCTGACATACCGCAGACAAGTGTACGCAGTCTGCGCCACCTGTCCGCTACGCGGCTGCGCGCCATATCGGGGCGCGCCCGCCTTCCGGCGCTTCGACCGCGGCTCTCGCCGGGACTCCCATCCCTGACTCAACTCCAGGCCATGCTTCCTGGGACTTGGAACAAGCGGGCGTTACCCGCCCTTCTGTCAGTAGTGACAGCACCGGAAAGAGCCTGCCCCGGACTTGATCCGGGGTGGATACCGGTTTTCCGAAAGATCACGCGCAGCTAAACAAGTCAAGGAGCGAAAGATTTATGGCGCTTCGACCACGGCTCTCGCCGGAACTCCCATCCCCAACTCAGCTCCAGGCCATGCTTCCTGGGACTTGGAATCAAGCGGGCGTTACCCGCCCTATCCTGTCCCAGTCCAGTGACAGCACCTCACGCCTCGGCCGTAGTGCCGAAGGGAATGATGCCCAAAGCCGCCCCGGAGCGGGTTGCAAGCCCGCGCGGAGGCACCGCACTCGCTCCGCTTCCGAAAGTGCCCTCGCGAAGGCGTCCCTCGATGAGCGAGATGATTTGGCGTACCTGATTTAGTGACCAATGTCAAGCAACGTCCTCCTATCAGAGACATTAGTCAAGCGCATGAGCGCTGCTCCATCGACAGCGATCATTGGCCAGGAGAAGTCAGTTATCGTACCCAGGAGATGGCTTCGGTCGCATCGGCGAACTCTTGTGTTGCTCTTGTGTGACAGCATCAAACAATGCCGTCAACCGATGGAACAGGTGGATAACCCCGACCATTCCCTTTTTAGGCCGCGATGGAATGCGACCAAACAAAGCTACGCCAAACAGCGGGGGAAGGTGGACAATGCGCGCTCAATCCAATGCCGCCAATTCCGAGCCGGATACTGTCGTACCGTTCGCACCGGCTTTGGAAAATGCTGCCGCCAGCAGCACGGATCAGCTCGACAGAGCGGGACAAACGATCCTGAACATGCTGCACAACGCGGCCAACCTGGCCGAAGCCAACAGCCAGCACGCGCTCGACGTGGCGCAGAAGCTTTCGCATCAGCTTCGCGCGGCCGAAGCGAGAATTGCGGAGCTGGAATCCGAGGGGCAGTCGTATCAGGAACGGGCCGAACGCGCGGAACAGTGGCTGCACAGAGTCTACAGCGAAATCGAGGATCGATTTCTGAAACAGGGTAATCGACGCGAGGCGGTTACCGGCGCGCCGCGGCGCAACGCCTGATCTTCGGTTCGCCTGCCACGCGCTCAGGCTCAATGAATTGAGATCGAGCCTTCAGTTCGTCATGGCCGAACTCGTTTCGGCCATCCACATTTTCGTTTGGTTCAGCATCAAGACGTGGATGCCCGCGACAAGCGCGGGTCATGCTTTGAGGTCTGCAACTAGACGGCAAGCGGGATGAGTTCGTCACCGGCCGGCTTCCCGGTCATCCAGGGCGGATTTTGCTGACCGGACCGGATTCGACGTAGAAGCATGGTTGCTTTCGTATTGAAGCTTGTCCGCACCCTGAGGTGCGAGCGAAACGAGCCTCGAAGGGCGACGGCCAAGGGCCGTGCACCCTTCGAAGGGGCGTCATAGCGCGTCGAAGACCCGCTTGAAGCGCTTCACGGCATCGCCGTTCACGCTGAATATCGGACCACGGGCACAGAGAGCGTTCTCAACCCGAGGAAAGTGAAGCTACGGAATTTATGCTTACGTCACCGCAGTGGCGGCAGCGCTGGCGCTCCCAGCGGATGCGATGGCGCATGGCGGCCACGGCGGTGGCGGTCACCACGGCGGCGGTCATCACGGCTGGTGGCCATCACGGCGGTGGCATCATGGCGGCGGCCATCACGGCGGTGGCCATCATGGTGGAGGTCATCACGGCGGTGGCCATCACGGCGGCTATCATCATGGTGGACACCACGGCGCGCACTGGAGCGGCCATGTTGTTCATCATGGCGCACATTGGGGCGGCCACAGTCACGGCCGCTACTGGCACGGCGGCCGGTGGTGGAGCGGTTACGGCGTCGGCCCGTGCTGGCGGTGGACTCCTGCCGGGTATGTTTGGGTCTGCAACTAAACGGCATAGACGGGAAGCCGGCACCGGCCGGCTTCCCGTCTTCACAGAGCGGATTTTGCTGACCGGACCGGACGACTAGAGCATGGTTGTTTTGTATTGAAGCGTTTTCCGCAACAATTCAGCTTCAAACAGTCATGGTTTAATGCCGAGTGCGCGGCGATTTGCCATGACGCTATCCGGCCACGACCGCGATCGGCGTGATCTCGACCATGATCTCCGGCACGGCAAAGCTTGCCGCCGTCAGCAAGGTGCTCGCCGGAAAATCGCTTCCGTAGATTTCCTTGCGGATATCGGTGAAACGCTGCGCGTAGCGGCCATCGGAAACCGCCACCGTCATCCAGACAATATCCTTCAACGTGCCGCCGGCGCGCTGCAATGTCTTCTCGAGATTTTTGAAAGCCTGGCGGACTTGAGCGTCGAAGTTGCCAGCGAGCGAGGCTCCCGCATCATCGACAAAGCCGACGTGGCCGGCGAGCCATATCGTCTTGCCGCCTTCGGTGATGACCGCAGGCGAGAACGAGTATTTTGCTTCCCAGGACGGCTCGATGATCGTTTTCTTCAAAGGCATTTCTGGTCTCCATCGTTCGCATGGACACTCACCGCTCGGGATCGATCGTGAACAGCTCCTGCGGATGCAAGACGCCGCGGAGCGCGTAGCGCCCGACCGAGACGAGGCGGCTTTTCATGTCGCCGACAGCGGCGAACGCCGCCGACAACAGAATGGGCTGATCGACCGAACGGCACATGGCGGCGATGCGGCTTGCTTCGTTCACGGCCGGGCCGAGCACGGTGAAGTCGAGCCGCTCGCGGCTGCCGACATTGCCGTAAAAGACCTTGCCGACATGCAAGCCGAGATACATGTCGGTGACGGGCTGGTCTTGACTGCTGCGGCGCTTGTTCAACTCGGCAACGCCTTGGCGCGCGGCGAGCGCGGCGGCGAGCGCCGCTTCGCAAGCGTGGGCGCGGTCTTCGGCGGTGAAGATCGCAAGCGTGCCGTCGCCGATCAGCTTGAGCACATCGCCGCCGTGGTCCTCGATCGCCGAGACGATGACGTCGGCATAATCGTTGAGCAGCGGAATGACCTGTTCGGGCGCGGTGTCGGTGATGCGCGTGAAGCCGCGCAGATCGCTGAACCAGACGACGGCATCGATCCGCTCGGCGATGCCGCGCACGATCCGGCCACCGAGCACGCGCTGGCCGGCGTCGCGGCCCAGATAGGTTTCCATCAGCGTGCGGGTCATGCGCACGAGCGACACCGATTTGATGGCGAGCGCGAGATACGGCACGACACGCTCGAGCGCGGCGATGTCGCGGTCGTCGAATCCTTGCGGCTCTCTCGTCCCCCACGACGAATAGACGCCGTCCATCTCGCCGATAATGCCTTCGGCGGCAAAGCGGCTGATGATCGCGAGGTAGTCGGTCATGCCCGCCGCGTGCCAGTCCGGCAGCAGCGAGAACTCGTCCTTGGTTTCCGCGGTGAGGCGGCGACGCAGCAGCGCGGCGCCGGTTTGCAGCATCTGGAAGAAGGGGCTGCGCCGCCAGATATCGCTCGCCTGCTGATCCAAATAGGCGGGATCGGAGGCGTCGACCCCTTGCACGCTGGTGCGGCCATATTCGTGCATGGCGGTTTCGTCGGGACCAAAGCCCCAGCGGAACAGGCGGCCCTCGTGCACCGGATGCAGCGTGTCGATGAACAGGTGCGCGCGGCCGAGCGGCATCCCGGCCGCGACGCAGCGGTCGCAGAAGCCGGAGAAAATATCGGTGTCGGGCGTGCCGGCGAGGCCGGCCTTCGTCAGCCATGCCGGCAATTCGCCAAAGAGCTTTTCATTCATGCGGCGATTATACAGGCGTCCGCATGCGGGGTCGCGGTGCCTTCGGATCGCGCAGTGGGATTGTGAGATTCAGGCGTCATTCCGGATTGGCGCAAAGCGCCGAAGTCCGGGAAGCCATGATCACGAACGCCGCAGTACGGGCTTTAGCATCGATCTGCGCGACCGGTGGTTATGCGATTCCGGGCTCGCCACAGAGTCGGCGCCCCGGAATGACCGAACAGCCCTGCTCGCCGCGCTACGGCGTCTTCTTGCAGATCGACAGAACGTAGGCGGTCGCCTGCCATATCTCCTGATCGCTCAGCACCTCGCGCCATGCCGGCATGCGGATGCCGTTCTTCTCCCGCCCATCGGCGATCGAAACAAACACGCCCTTGGCGTCGAGCACGCGCCGGGTGAGATTGACGCCGCCGGTGCCGTCTTCGCCATGGCAATGCGCGCATTGCTTCTCGAGGAAAAGGGCGTGCCCGGCTGACACCATTGTCGGGTCTTTAAGATTCGGCAGTTCGTCGGCGCGCGATCGTTCGACCGTCACGCCAAACACAAGCATTGCGCACGCCAGGATCGCGATATTCCGCATCGTCTGCTCTCGGGAAAGGGGGCGGCCCGGTCGAGCCGCCCAGTTATTGATGGAGCATGATCTTTTCGGAAAACCGGCTGCCACTTTTCCTGATCATGCTCATATTAGTGGAGCATGATCTTTTCGGAAAACCGGCGTCCACTTTTCCTGATCATGCTCAAGCGTTATTTGGAAACCTTGAAGGCGATCAGCGTTGAAGCTGCCGGCACCTTTTCCAGTTGCGGCAACAACGCGGGCATCAGGATCGCCGCGTAGGAGCCCCAACCGCTCGCCACCAAGATGTACTGCTCGCCGTCAACGGAATAGCTGACGATGCCGCCGCGCATGCCGGAGCCGGTGTTGAAGCTCCAGAGCACCTTGCCGGTGTCGGCGTCGTGCGCCTGCAGCTTGCCCATCGGATCGCCGTTGAAGACGAGGCCGCCGCCCGTGGTGAGAACGCAAGCGAAGCCGGGCACGTCCATATCGACCGACCACTTGCGCTCGCCGGTGAGCGGATCGTTGGCGCTGAGCTTTCCGGGCTTGCGCCCGTCCGGCGCCATGACCAGCCGGCCGAAATCGTTCGAGCCGGTGTGGCCGGTGCCGTAGTCCTTGGGGTCGACTTTCTGATCGACCGGCTTGAGGTGGCCGCAGAAGTCGAGCACGTTGTTGTACCAGAGACCGGTCTTCGGATTGTAGGCGCCCGAATTCCAGCTGCGCGCGCCGAACGTGGACGGACAGATCAGCGTCTCCTTGTTCATCGTCAGCTCGACGCGTTCGATCAAGCGGCCGGTTTTCCGGTCGATGTCCTTGACGAAGTTCCTCAGGTCGCTGAGCGGCCAGATGTTCTCGATGTTGCCGGTGTTCTTGTCCAACACGAAGACATAGCCGCTCTTGTTCAGGTGGACGATGACGTCCTTGCCGTCCTTCTTGAACAGCATCACCTCGTAGGGCGCGTCATAGTCCCACGTGTCGTTCACGATCTCCTGCCGGTACCATTTCAGCTTGCCGGACTTGGGATCGAGCGCGATGACGGAATCGGTATAGAGGTTGTCGCCCTCCCGGTCCGAGATGACGAAGTCCTTGCCGGGATTGCCGGTGCCGTAGAACACCGTGTCGGTCGCGGCATCGTAGGTGCCCGGCATCCAGGCGCCGCCGCCGCCATACTTGCCGCTTTCACCGGGCCAGCTGGCCTGGTCTTGCTTGATGGTGTTGAATTCCCAGACCTTCTTGCCGGTGGCGGCTTCGACGCCGAAGATCTTGCCCTGCGCCGCCAATTCGCCGGCGGTGGAGCCGAAGGTCAGGATGTCACCCGCCACGACCGGCGGCGAGGTGAAGTTGCAGCCGTGGCAATTGGCGAAGTCGGTGAGCTGCACCTGCCACTTTTCCTTGCCGGTCTTCTGGTCGAGCGCGATGCCGCGCCCATCCACGGTGCCGATGAAGACCATGCCGTGGCCGACGGCAACGCCGCGGCTATAGGGTGAGAACAGAACTTTCTTGGTGATCGGATCGAGCTTCGGCTCGTAACTCCAAAGTTGCTCGCCGGTTTTTCCGTCGAGCGCAGCCACTTTGTCTCCCGACGAGATCGAGTAGATCACGCCGTCGATGACGATCGGCGTTTCCTGCAGGCCCATGGTGATATCGCCACCGTGAGCGATCCAGGCGACTGAAAGCTTGCCGACATTGTCCTTGTTGATCTGATCGAGCGGACTATATCGCCAGGCGTTGGCGGTCCGATTGTATTGCGGCCAGTTGTTCGGGTCTTCGGTGCCCGGATCGGCCGCGAGCGCGATACTCGCAGTACTGAGCAGGCAGGCAACAGCCAAGCCCGCCAATGACGACGCTTTGCGCATTGTTTCCTCCCGAATGTTTTGGATTTTGGATGCTTCGACTTACATGCTTACACACGCTCCCTACTGCTCGAGGCGGCCGCGGCATGTGCACCCAAGCGCGGGTACGCACTCGAATACCGCGACGCATCGAGGCGACGCTGATAAGCCATCAGGCAATCAGCGGTACAGAACCGCAGGCGGAAATGCCGATGCAGAATGAGGCCGAACGATTTTCGGCAATGATCGCACCGCATCGGCTTCGAATGCGATGCGCGTCGTCCCCAGCGTTGCAAAAGTAACTCCCCACGGTCCCGTCCGCAACGACTAACGCCGGAAATCGCCTGCGGGTTCCGACTATCAGCTATGTCAGTGCGTGAGATTTTTGATCGCGCAATATCGCAGCGCGGTGCGAGCTCTTCGCCGCGATCTGCTTTTTCTTTTCACCAGCGCTGCACTTAACCCGCTTCAGCGGCATCGCGCTTTCGCCGCATCGCAGCAACAAAAGCGCGCGAATTTTTGCAACGCGTGGCGACGTCGGCGATCTCTGACAGTAACGCGAGCGCGCCGAGTGGCGCGCCCGCGATTGTCGTGTTCTAAACCGTACCGCCGACCGCGAACGGAAGAACGCGCAGCCGTTTGCCGGTCGCGGCGAAGACCGCGTTGGCGACGGCCGGTCCGACCGGCGCGACACCCGGTTCGCCGACACCGGTCGGAGCTTCGGGCGACGGCACGATATGCACTTCGACCTTCGGCATCTCGTCGATGCGCAGCACCTGGTAGGCGTCGAAATTTGTCTGTTCGACCTGGCCGTCTTTGAGCGTGATCGCGCCGTAGAGCGCCGCGCCGAGGCCAAAACCGATGCCGCCTTCCATCTGCGCCGTGATCACGTCCGGATTGATCGGCGTGCCGCAATCGACGGCGCAGACGACGCGGTCCACCTTGACCTTGCCGTTCGGCGCCACCGTCACTTCGGCGACCTGCGCGACATAGGTGCCGAACGCCTCGGCGACGGCGATGCCGCGGCCCTTGCCTTTCGGCAACGGGCTGCCCCAGCCGGCCGCCTTGGCCGCTAGCTCCAACACCGCTTTGTGGCGCGGATGATGTTCGAGCATCGCCTGCCGGAAGGCGAACGGATCCTTGCCGGCCGCATGCGCGATCTCATCGATGAAGGCTTCGGTTGCATACGCGGTGTGGGAACTGCCGACGACGCGCCACCATAATACCGGCACGCCGGTCTCGGTCGTGCTCAACTCGACCGACATGTTGGGAACGGCGTAAGGCAGATTGGCCGCGCCCTCGACGGAGGTGCCGTCAATGCCGTCTTTGACCATGACGGCAGCGAATGCAGTGCCGGCGATGATCGATTGGCCGACAATGCGATGCTGCCAGCCGACCAGCTGGCCATTGTTGTCCAGCGCCGCCTCAAGTCGATGCAGGTAAAGCGGGCGATAGAGCCCGCCGCGAATGTCATCTTCGCGCGTCCATTGCAGCTTGACCGGGATACCGTTGGCGCCGAGCGCCTTGGCAACCGAGACCGCCTCGACAATGTAGTCGGAGCCCATGTTGGCGCGGCGGCCGAAGCTGCCGCCGGCGAGCAGCGTGTGGATCTTCACCTGCTCCGGCTTGAGCCCCGCGGTCGCGGCCGCGTTGCCCTGATCGACGGTCTGGAACTGGTCGCCGCACCAGATCTCGCAACTGTCGGCATCGAGTTTCACGACCGCATCGAGCGGCTCCATCGGCGCGTGCGCCAGATAGGGAAATTCGTAGGTCGCCGTGATGAGCTTGGCGGCACCCTTGAGCGCTGCGGCCGCGTCGCCCTCCTTGCGGGCCGGCTTGCCGGGCTGTTCGGCGAGCGTGCGATATTCCGCCATGATGGCGGCGGTGCTGCGCTTTTCCGCCTTGCTGTCATCCCACGCGACCTTGAGCGCGTCGCGGCCAAGCTTTGCCGCCCAGAAGCTCTTGGCGACGACGGCGACGCCGCGCGGCACTTGCAGCACCTCGACCACGCCGGGCACCGCCTTGGTCGCGGTGGCGTCGAATGATTTCGCCGTTGCACCGAACAGCGGCGGACGCTGCAGCACGGCGACCAGCATGTTCGGAAAAGTCACGTCGATGGTGAATTGCGCCGTGCCGTTGGTCTTTCCCGGAATATCGACGCGCGGCAATTTCTGGCCGATGAGCTTGAAGTCTTTTGGGTCCTTCAGCGCCACCTTGTCCGGCGCCGGCTGGCTCGCCGCCTTGGCGGCCAGGTCGCCGAACGTCGCCTGGCGATTGCTCGGCGCATGACGAACGACGCCGCGCTCGATCGTCAAGCTCGCCGGCGGCACATTCCATTCTGCGGCCGCGGCCGCGACCAGCATGGCCCGCGCCGTGGCGCCGGCGTTGCGTAACTGCATCCAGGAATTGGCCATGGCCGAGCTGCCGCCGGTCCCTTGGATCGTGCCGAAAGCGAGGTTGGCATATTTGCTGGCGTCGGCCGGCGCGGATTCGACGCGGATTTGCGCCCAATCGGCGTCGAGCTCTTCGGCGACGATGGTGGCAAGGCCGGTATAGGTGCCCTGCCCCATTTCAAGATGCTTGGCGATCACCGTGACGCTGTTGTCCGGCGCAATGCGCAGGAAGGCGTTCGGCGCAAAGTCTTTGGAAGTGTCAGCCAGCGCGCGGCTCAATGGGCCGGACCAGTGAAAGCCGATAGTAAGCCCGGCGGCGGTCGCGGCCGCCGTCTTTAAGAATGCGCGTCGGCTCGAACGGGCGAGAACGGCTGTCGCTTCACTCATGGTAGCAGCTGTCGCTTCGCTCATGGATCAGCCCTCCATCGTGTGAGCAGCCGCATGGATTGCGGCGCGGATGCGCGGATAGGTCGAGCATCGGCAGATGTTGCCGCGCATGGCGTCGTCGATATCGGCATCTTTTGGTTTTGGATTTTGTTCCAGGAGCGCCGTCGCCGACATGATCTGGCCGGACTGGCAATAGCCGCATTGCGGAACTTGCAGATCGATCCAGGCGGTCTGCACGGCTTTCGCCGCTTTGCTGCTGATGCCTTCGATCGTAGTGACGTGCTGACCTTGCACGGCGGAGAGCGGCGTCACGCAGGAGCGCGTCGCTTGGCCCTCGATGTGTACGGTGCAGGCGCCGCACTGCGCGATGCCGCATCCAAATTTTGTTCCGTGTAAGCCGACGACCTCGCGGATTGCCCACAAAAGAGGCATGTCGGGATCTGAATCGAGCGTGATGGCTTTGCCGTTAAGCGTGAAGGCGACTGACATGATGAAAGACCCTCATATAGGGTTGGATCATTGGTGCGGAGAGATTGTTGTTTTGGTTGAGGCGCGAAGAGGACGGTGCGCTCGACATAGTTCGACTCGCGCCGGCCCCTTCAAGGACGTGGGGTTGGCATCGACCAATCGCAAGTCATTCTAAAGTGCGATTCTGCTATGCAGGAACGCGGCGTGCAGCAGCGCGCGGCGGCGATCAGCGCACCTGTGCGGCGCCAAGCTTCTTCCTGACCTTGTCGACAAATCGCTCAAATGCCGCTTCCTTGGCGCGCGGCAGTGGCGTCACGCCGAACACCGGCTTTGGCCAGAGCGGATCGGTCTTCCGGCGCGCGACGATATGAACGTGAAGCTGCGGCACCACATTGCCGATCGCCGCGATATTGATCTTGTCGCAGCGTGTCAGCTCCTTGAGCGCAAGCGACACGACCCCGATTTCCGCCGTCAGCGGAAAGGCGTCGCTGCCGAGATCGGCAAGCTCGACGACGCCCGTGCGTCGCGGCACCAGGATGAGCCACGGATAATCCGCCGCATTGATCGCCAGGAGCCGCGACAAAGCGAGATCGCCGACATGGGTCGTGTCGGCGGCTAGCTGCGGGTGCAGCGACCACGCGCCCTCGGACATTGGCACCTCTCCTTCTCTTGCCGTCATTCAGCGGGGCCGAGCGCAGCGAGGAGCCTTCGGAAGTCCATATTCGCTGATGCGAAGCATCGGCTACGGCGTTAGCGCGGTGGAAGGGCGCGGGCCTCGCCGCTAGCCTCTGCGCTGCATGCCCCCTCCACCATGCTTCGCATGGTCTCCTCGCTCGCTTCGCGACAATCGCGGAATGACGGAGAGCTTTTATTGCCAGGCCAGCGACGAAATCGCGACGTTCACATTGCCCTTGGCGTCGGCGACGACGCGCAGATTCTTGTCGTCGAAGGCGATCCCGAGCAAGCGCAGTTCGTTGACGGTGACGGTAGCGGTGACACCGGGGGCCGCTCCGGCAAATTCGGCGGCGGCCGCCGCCATACGCTTCTTGGCGTCCTCGGCAAACGGCTTGAGGTCGATGACCGCCTGCTCGGCGA
The DNA here is from genome assembly GCA_963845075.1 of uncultured Alphaproteobacteria bacterium. Taxonomy (GTDB): domain Bacteria; phylum Pseudomonadota; class Alphaproteobacteria; order Rhizobiales; family Xanthobacteraceae; genus BOG-931. Next base: position 25,457 of record CAWJRE010000006.1, read on the forward strand.
GCGTCTTTTGCAGATAAGGGACCGCGGCCTTGGCGGCCTCGCCCAAAAGGCCGAACGCGGCCTGCGATTGCACGTCGAGCGCCACATCGGTGAAGCGCAGGATTTGCGCGTTCTGATCGAGCACCGGCTTGCCCCAGACATGCACGGTGGCGTCAGCGCCGAGCGCGAAGAAGCCGCGCTTCTTCACGTTCACCAACAGCGAGATCAACAACCGGTCGCCGGAGGCGGCCACGACCGCTTGTTTGATCGTGGTGGCGAATGAACCGGAGCCGTCCTCCGGGAATGTCTTGCCTTTGACTTGCGCCTCGATCAGGCGGCTCACTTCCGGAAATGGAATGTCGATCGGCACGGCGATATCGAGCGTGCCCTCATTCGCCTGCGGCACGATATCGAGCTGGGCCGGGAACGGGCACTTCGGCTTGGTCTCGTTCGGCACGATGCGGGTTTCCGCCTGCACGCCGACGAGCAGCGTCACCGCGTTGCCATCGATCTTCGGCTGCGCCGCGATCGCGCGCATCGGGCGAATTTCGAGCCAGAGATCGGGCACGCCCTGCCCTCCTCCGTCGAGCGAAATGGCGCGGCAAAGTTTGATCCATTCTGCGCGCGCGGCATTCTCGATGAACGGATCGTTGCGCACGCGGCTTTCCAGCGTGCCGGTCTGCTCGCGCACCATGTTGTCGAGCACCGGCCGCACTTCATTGGAAACGGAAAGCTTCACACCGGCGATCGGCAGCACAACGTCGACGACATTGACCTGCGCGGCGAGGTTGGGCGCAAGCCGCCAGTTCGAGGCGATGGTCGGGTGCGACACGGCGGTGACGGTGCCGCGAAAGTCGGCGTGTTGATCGAAGGCCTTGCCGGCGAGGCCCTGCACCTGCTGGCCAAGATTGCCGCCGAGCATGTTGCCAAGCGTGCTGCCGAGAGCGCCGGCCGCGCCGGTGAGCGTGCCGCGCGCCTGGAAGGTGCCGTTGAGCGCAGTGCTCACCACCAAGGCGTCGGGCCGCCCGGTGACGGCGAGCGGCCCGCGCGCGATGGTGAAATTGAGCTCGGCCGCTTGCAGCAATTGCGACACCGGATTTTGCGGGTGGCCGGACAGATTGCGCGGCGCCTCCGCCTCGAGCGCATCGCGGATCGCCGACATGGCGATGGCGGCGGGCGCAAGCACGGTCGAGGTGCCGGCAAGCGGCGGCAGCGGCGGCACCGCCACAAGCTGCGGCCGCCCTTCCTGCAGCGAAGACGGCCAGAGCAGGTTCATCAGCAGGGTCGCGCCGATAAAGGCGGCGACCACAATGGCAATGCCGAGAATGATGATGCGAAGATTCATGGGGCCTGCGGCTTCGTCATACGCGGGCTTGACCCGCGTATCCATGCGGGATCGGGGGCCTGGTTGAGGATCGTGTTCTTCCGCCGAATCGTGGCCGCAGCATGGATTGCCGGGTCAAGCCCGGCAATGACGAAAGAGAAGTAAATGGAGCCGTTTTCTTCATGTAGGCATCCCTGGTCTGCGGGCCCGCTGATTGACAGCGTGGGCCTGCCGAGCACACGGTCGCCGGATTAAGTCGCAAGGAGGGCAAATGCCGCGCACACCGCGCGTTCTTGTCATTGGCGGCGGGATCGGCGGGCTTGCGGCGGCGCTTGCGCTCGAGCGCCAGCGTGCCGAGGTCATTGTCTGCGAGCAATCGCCGAAGCTTTCCGAGATCGGCGCCGGCATTGGGCTTGCGCCTAACGCCATCAAGGCGCTGCGTGCGCTCGGCCTCGAGGACAAGATCAATGCCGCGGCCTATGCGTCGGAATTTGCCGTCATTCGCTCGTGGCGGGACGGACGCGAAATCTCGCGCAGCTATCAGGGCGACTATCGCGAGAAATTCGGCGCGCCGAGCGTCACGATTCATCGCGCCGATCTGCTCGGGATTTTGGCGGACGCGCTGCGGTCGGCCGACATCCGGCTTGGGCTGCGCTGCGTCGCGGTCGCACCGCGCGCAAACGGCGCCGTTGCGCGTTTTGCCGATGGCAGCGAGATCGAAGCGGACCTCGTGGTTGGCGCCGACGGCATTCATTCCAAGGTGCGCGAGAGCCTGTTCGGCGCGGATGCGCCGCGCTTCACCGGCTGCATCTGTTTTCGCGGCATGGCGCCGGCCGAGGCGGTGCCGCGCGATATCAACACCGCCAACGTCACGTTGTGGATGGGACCGCGCGGACACGTCGTGCATTATCTCGTGCGCCGCGGCGAGCTGCTCAACATCGTCGCCCATATCGACAGCGATGCCTGGACCGAGGAATCGTGGACGCGCGAATGCGACGTGGCGGAAGTGATGACGACCTATGCGCGCTGGAATTCCGCCCTCACGCGCGTCTTTCCCACGAGCGCGCGCTGGTACAAATGGGCGCTGTACGATCGCGATCCGCCCGAGCGCTGGAGCAAGGGCCGCGCCACGCTGCTGGGCGATTCCGCGCACGCCATGCTGCCCTATCTCGGCCAGGGCGCGGCGATGGCAATCGAGGATGGCTGCGTGCTCGCGGGCGCGATTGCCCGCTCAGCCGACGATCTCGACGCGGCGCTCACCGCCTATGAGAAGCTGCGCAAGCCGCGCGCCAGCGAAGCGGTGCTCGGCTCACGCGCCCGTGCGCGGGAAAATCACCTCACCTCGCCGCTGGCACGGTGGCGCCGTGACCTGCAATACGCCTGGCGCAAGCGCTTCGGCGGCGATCAGACCGTGTTTCAGGCCGGACGGCTCTACGACTATGACGCCGGGCGGGAGCTGGCGTAAGGTGGACGTGTCGCTTCGTGTGGTCCCCCGCCGCGCCGGCAAGATGAAAAAAAGAGAGCCATATTGCTTTCTCCTCCGCCCCGGCCGATATAGGGGCCGGGAGGTTGGCGGTGGGCGAGCCACTCGCCAACCGGGTCAGGTCCGGAAGGAAGCAGCCCTAACGAGCGCGGTTCGGGTCGCTCGTCAGCCTCCCACCCTCTCATATCGAGGTATTTCCGGCCCGGATTGAGCGGAGCGAATTCCGGGAACATCGCAGCTTTGAATGCTGTTCCTGGGTTTCGAGTAGTTTACCATCGGACCGGCCACTTCGGGCCGGATCCGTTGGCTCAACCCAGGCTACATTCCGCCCCTGGATTTCCGCTACGCTCATCCGGGCTACGAACGCAATCATGAACGACGCAACGACCACCGCCGGCTCCTCCTATCGCGTGCTTGCGCGCAAATACCGGCCGTCGACTTTCGCCGACCTGATCGGCCAGGACGCGATGGTGCGCACGATCTCGAATGCATTCGAGAGCGGCCGCATTCCGCAGGCCTGGGTGCTCACCGGCGTCCGCGGCGTCGGCAAGACCACGACCGCGCGCATCCTGGCGCGCGCGCTCAATTACGAATTGCCCGACGGTTCGGTCACGGGACCGACGATTTCCATGCCGGTGCTCGGCGTGCATTGCCAGGCGATCATGGAGAGCCGGCATCTCGACGTGATCGAGATGGACGCGGCCTCGCACAACGGCGTCGAAGACGTCCGCGCGATCAACGAGGCGATCCGCTACGCGCCGGTCTCGGCGCGCTACAAGGTCTACATCCTCGACGAAGTGCACATGCTGTCCGGCGCGGCCTTCAATGCGCTGCTGAAGACTTTGGAAGAGCCGCCGGCGCACGCCAAGTTCGTGTTCGCCACCACCGAGATCCGCAAAGTGCCGATCACGGTGCTGTCGCGCTGCCAGCGCTTCGATCTGCGCCGCGTCGATGCGGCTTTGCTGGTCAAGCATCTGCAAGGCATCGCCGAGAAGGAAGCGATCACCGCCGAGCCGGAAGCGCTCGGGCAGATCGCGCGCGCCGCCGAAGGCTCGGTGCGCGATGCGCTGTCGCTGCTCGACCAGGCGATCGCGCATTCCGGCGCCGGGTCAGGCGACGGCAACACAACAAACACGGCCGGGCCGGTGCGCGCCGAGGACGTGCGGCAGATGCTCGGGCTTGCCGACCGTACCAAGATCATCGACCTGTTCGAAGCCTTGATGCGCGCCGATCTGCCGCGCGCGCTGGCCGAAGTGCGCGAGCAATACGATGCCGGCGCCGATCCGGCGATGGTGCTCGGCGATCTTGCCGAGTTCACGCATTTCGTCACGCGCGTGAAGATCGTGCCGGCACTGGCCGACGATGTTTCGCTCACAGAAGCCGAGCGCACGCGCGGGCGCGCGTTTGCCGCAAAGCTCTCAATGCGCGTTCTGGCGCGCACCTGGCAGATGCTGCTCAAAGGGCTCGAAGAAGTCGCCGCCGCCGGCCGGCCGCTCGCCGCGGCCGAGATGGTGCTGGTGCGGATCGCCTACGCGGCAGACTTGCCGACGCCGGACGAAGTGATCCGCTCGCTCGGCGATGGTGCGCGGGGCAACGGCGCGGGCGCAGCATCCGGCAGCCAGGCGTCGCCGCGCGCCGACATGCCGGCACGGACGGAAGCGCGCTCCGAAATGCCGCGCGGCGGACCGCGCGCGGCGCTTGCTGCCGCGCCGGTCGAAATGGCAGCGCCGGAGCCGCTGGCGCGCGGCGAAGAAACGGCTACGCCGGTGCGCGCGCTTGCGAGCTTCGAGGAGCTGGTGGCGCTCGCGGCGGAAAAGCGCGATATCGGCATCAAGAGCGCGCTCGAACGCGATGTGCGGCTGGTGCGTTTCGAAGACGGCCGGCTCGAATTCGGCCTGGAGCCGAGCGCGCAGAAATCGTTGACCGGCGAGCTGTCGAAGAAGCTCGCCGACTGGACCGGCCGCCGCTGGATGGTGATCGTCTCGGCCGAGCAAGGCCAGCCGAGCCTTTATGCCCAGGCGCAGATGCGCAAAGCCGAGCTGAAAGACGGCGTGCGCGCCGACCCGCTGGTGCAGGCGGTGCTCACCCGTTTTCCGGGCGCCGAGATCGTCGATGTGCGGGCGGCGGCCGACGCGAGCGCGCGGCGCGCCGGAGGAATTGCCGTTTGTTTCCGAGGACAGTGGCGATCCTGCGGACGACGATCGGAATGGCATTGAATAAGGACCGTCATCCTGAGGTGGCCGCGAAGCGGCCCTCGAAGGATGCACGGCCCGGGCCGTCGCCCTTCGAGGCTCGCTACGCTCGCACCTCAGGGTGACGGAACAACTGATAGGGACCACGATGGCTGATTTTTTCGGGCTGATGAAACAGGCGGCCGAACTGAAGTCCAAGATGGAAGCGATGCAGGCCGAGCTCGACCGCATCGAGGTGGAAGGCACGGCCGGCGGCGGATTATTGACGCTGACGCTGTCCGGCAAGGGCGAAGTGCGCGGCGCGCACATCGACGAGTCGCTGCTCAAGCCGGACCAGAAGGACATTGTCCAGGATCTGATCATCGCCGCGCATGCCGATGCGCGCCGCAAGCTTGAAGTGCTGTTGCAGGAGCGCATGCAGGCGCTCACCGGCGGCCTGCCGCTGCCGCCGGGGCTGAAGCTGTTTTGATGGCACGAGGCTGTCGCCGCCCTTTTCGCGTCATGCCCGGGCTCGGCCCGGGCATCCCGATTCAAGTGGCAAGGCGCAGTGACAATCACAGGGATTGCCGGGACAAGCCCGGCAATGACGAATAAAGAAATACCATGCCCGCGATTGCTGCCGGTCCCGAGATTGAACGCCTGATCCAGTTGCTCGCGCGCCTGCCCGGGCTCGGGCCCCGCTCGGCGCGGCGCGCGGCGTTGTTCTTGATCAAGAAGCGCGAGGCGGTGATGGCGCCGCTCGCCGCCGCGTTGCAGACTGCGATGGAGAAGATCGAGATCTGCAGGATCTGCGGCAACATCGACACGCAGAATCCGTGCACCGTGTGCACCGATGCGCGGCGCGACCCGTCCGCCATCGTGGTGGTGGCCGACGTCGCCGATCTCTGGGCGCTGGAGCGCGCGCATGCGATCAACGCGCGCTATCACGTGCTCGGCGGCACGCTCTCGCCGCTCGACGGCGTCGGGCCCGATGACCTCACGATCGACGCGCTGGTCAAACGCGCGCACGACCCTTCGGTGAACGAGGTGATCCTGGCGCTCAATGCCACGGTCGACGGCCAGAGCACGGCGCACTACATCACCGACCTGCTGCACGACGCCAACGTAAAGGTGACGCGGCTTGCTCACGGCGTGCCGGTCGGCGGCGAACTCGACTATCTCGACGAAGGCACGCTTGCAGCCGCCATCCGCAGCCGGACGCCGTTTTGAGACTTGGCGATAGCGGATGACGAAACGAGTGGCAGGGCAGCCTGTTCGCCCCGGTTAATCCGCATTCGCCGAGCGCCATTCGCTATTGGCCGCCGGTTCCCACCCCATCTGCCCGCAAAATAGTCAGGCTGCGCCCGCCGGGCAGACATTAAGCATGAACTTGTCCGGGCGGACCCGGAACCCCACACGCGGGGGGCGCAAAATCGCCGTTGGACCGGCCGGATTCGCCGCCAGATCGCCTTTCGCGGACTTGGCCCGCCGCTTGCATAAGGTTACGTGCGATCTCGATCTCACAACTCGTGTTGAATGAGAGCGCTTAGGGCCCCGGCGATCCCGGCACCGGGGCCCTATCCTTTTGTCTCGAAAAGTGTTTTTAGACAACGGCCGCCTGGCCGGTCGCCGGGTCAGCCGGTAGGTCGGCTAACAACAGGCTAATAACCGGCCAGCCCTTAGCTGGGCGTCGCTTGCCGCTACCCTGGGCAGCCCTGCCGCCGAACGCGCACCAGCGAGCGCCCTGGCCCGCCGCTCAGGCCCTGCCCGATCCGACCCACTTCTCAGACGCGACGAATGCTGCTCTGCGATTTAATAGACGGGTGGGATAAGAATGCCGTGAGGGCAAAGCTAAGTGGAAGCTGAGGAGGGTGCATTCAATGGTTCGGTCGGTACTTCGTTATGGTCGTGATATGGTCGTGATATTGGCTTTGTCGCTTGGCATTGCTTCGATGGCGCAATCACAGGCCCAGAATGACAGCGGCGCCAGCATGCCGGTCCACTCGAAAGCGGCGCCAGCTAAGAAGCGCTGGAGTGACCTGCTGGCCAAGTGGCGCCAGAACACGCCGAAAATGAAGGCGTGCCGCGCGGAAGCCCGCAAGAAGGGCCTTGCCGGTGACGACCGGTGGTTCTTCCTCGAGAGTTGTATGGGCAGGTAAGGGCTTTTTCCGGCAGTCGCATGGCGACGAAGCGGCTGCCCGCGATGAGGCCCGATGCATCGCCGCGAACCTCGCCAAGCTGCCCGTTTTGCTAAAGCGTTAGGCCTTAGGCTTAACGCCTCCAGACCCTCCATGAGCGGATCACTCCGCCCCGGATACTGCACCAATTGGACCACCCATTGTTTGCAGCCTAAAATTGGATAGGCGCAGGGGTGTACCCGGTCGTTCTCGGTCTTGCCCTGCATCAGCATGACCCCTTCGCCGAAGCACCTTTTGAGCACCGGACGCGAAATGCGCAGCTTCCATAGCTCGCTAGCAGTAATGCCCTCCAAGTCCCCCTCGTAAATCGCGACGTCGTAGCCATAATCGGTGCTGACTTCCAACATGGCACGCATGGCCAAGCCCCCCTTTTTCTTGTTTTTGAGCACTCGAACGGCGGGCCCCAGGCGGTAGGGTTGGCCCGCAAAGGTTAACCGCACGTTTAGGACCGTTAGCACTGGATCGCCTGGCCAACATTGCCCCAGCTGCCGGAGCTACTGGAGCGCAAGGATGGTTGCGCGTTAGGGAGGCCCCGCGGCCGGCCCAGTTCATCGCCGCCCAGCAGTTTGACGTTTACGACATCTGCGATATTGGCCCGGCAGGAGGTCTTTGCTTTAGGAAGCCATCCTTGATCGCCTGTCTTATACCATCTTCGATCAAAGTCTTGGCGACGTCAGGTACGCTGGTGCCGTGAGTTCCGAGCTTTGAGAGCTGGTCCAAATATTCCCAGGTTGCCACAGCAAGCGTTATCGGTCTGCGTTCAGTATCGGCCATACAAAAAGATACCATCCCCTGGAGCAGGAAGAGTCTTTTACAACTCGAAAAAGAGTCGAAACCGTTCACCGTTCGTTAAAGTGCTTGTGACAAGGTTTTCGACAAGAAAAAAGGGCGGCCCGAGAGGCCGCCCAAGGTGATGATCGTCGTCGTGAACTGCCGCCCCTTCTTGGTGGGGGCTGGGGCGAAGCGCTGCGCCAACAGTGCTTTGCTGACTCTTATTCTTTGCCGAAAGTTTTAACGAACCGTTAGGAGAGGGCACCCGCGACGAGGCGCGCCGGATCGCCTCCAACACCGCAAGGACGACCGCGCGTATCCGCGCGCCGGGCTAGCGGCGGCCCGCTGAGTGCGTTTTATTCAATGGGAAAAATCAGGCAAAATAGCTTGCATGATTTTGGATCGGACCAATTGGACCTTCTGGCTGATCGCGCTTGTGCTGGTCGCGTTTGGCTTTTGCCTCCGCGATATCTACCAGCAATGGCGCTTCCGTAAAGTCCGTAGGGCCGTTCGCAACGAATTTCACGAGGTCGATGATCTGACGCGGCGTCTTCAAGCAGCAACGGAGCGCCTAAACAAGGCAAATGCAGAGGCCGAAGCGGGCACGCCTCAGCTAAAGTAGCTTACGAGCGACGGCGAAAAAGATAGGCCGCCGCCTAGAAATCCATGCTCTCCGCCCGTCGCTTCCCGCCACCGTGGACCGTCGAAGAAACAGCCCCGTGCTTCATCGTCCGTGACGCCAAACAGCAGGTACTGGCCTTCGTCCTACTGCGAGGACGAGCCCGGAAGGCGGACGACGGGCAAGCTGCTCACCCGCAACGAGGCGCGGCGGATCGCGGCCAATATCGCCAAGCTATCGCCGCTGAAGTGCCGGCAGCTTCGCGATATTGGCGGCGATGCGCCGGGCTTCGTCTTTGGTCAGTAGGTTTGCCGCAGCGCGACGGCTCGGCTCACCCTCGCAATAGACGAATGCCAGCACTTGCCCGTTGGCTCCGCACGATGAAACACGGAGCGGCGGAGCTATGCGGGAGATTGGGTGACGAGATCGATCAGGCGGCGTGGTGTGCCGGCATTTTGATGACCTCGATGCCGTTTTGGAATTTGACGCCTTGGACGACTTTCGGCAACTGATTTTCGCCTTTCAATCGTCGCCATGTTTTTGCGGCGGCGTTGACGAGTTTGAACACCATAAGCTTGGCAGTCTTCGCCGACAGGGCTCCTTTCGTCCTCACGGTTCGATGACGCACCGTGGCGAACACGCTCTCGATCGGATTTGACGTGCGCAGATGGTCCCAGTGCTCGGCGGGGAAGTCGAAGAAGGCGAGCAGCGCTTCCCGGTCCTTGGTCAGACAGGCGACCGCCTTGTCGTGCTTGGCATTGTATTTATCAGCGAACACGTCGATCGCTGCCTCGGCCGCCGCGCGGGTTGGCGCGCCGTAAATCTCGCGAAGGTCGACCTTCATGTTGACCTGGACCGAGAGGGCGACCTTGTTCAGTATGTTGGCGGTCTTGTGAACCCAACACCGCTGGTGTCTGGTGCTCGGAAAGACCTGCTCGATCGCCTTCCAGAAGCCAAGCGCGCCGTCGCCGACCGCGAGGTCTGGCGCAATCTCGAGCCCACGCTGTTTGATGTCGATGAGAAGCTCGCGCCAGCTCTGTGCGCTCTCACGTACCCCGGTCTGGAAGCCGACGAGTTCCTTCTTGCCCTCGGGTGTTGCGCCGATCAGCACCAGCATGCATTCGGCGGCGTCTTCCATCCGGGCCTGCAGGTACACCCCGTCCGCCCACACATACACGTATCGCCGCGCCGAGAGGTCGCGCTTCTGCCAGGCGTCGTAATCCGTCTGCCATTCTGCCGTCAGCCGCGAGATCACCGCTGGCGACAGGTTCGGTGCGTCCTTGCCTAAGAGCGCGGCAAGCGCCTCCTGGAAGTCGCCGGTCGACACCCCACGCAGGTAGAGAACCGGCAACAGCGCATCGAGGCTCTTCGTCCGCCGCGCCCACTTCGGCAGGATCGACGAGCTGAAGCGGATTTTCTTCTCGGCCCCCACGTCGCCCCGGTCGCGCACCTTGGCGCGACGGACCTCGACAGGCCCCACCCCGGTTTGGATTGCCCGATGCGGCCCATGGCCATGGCGCACGACCCGGTCGCGGCCATCCGGCAATTTCAAAGCCTTCCACATGGCGACAAAGGAATCAGCTTCGGCGATCAGCACCTGAGCCAGCATGCGGCGGGCGCCTTCACGTGCAAGTTCGGTCAGAGGATCGTCGATGGCCTCAGGCTGACGCAACCGGATAACAGTGCTATCTTTCGACATGGCGTATCGCTCCTTTCGGGAGGTTCTGGCAGGCTCGACGCCCGCCTCGATACGCCGCCTTCAATCAATCGTCGTCACCCAGATTCCCTTCTTAGCTCTTTCTTCGACGGACCGGGGCGGCGGGGAAGCGGCGAGCGGAGGGCATGGACTTCTAGCGCGGCGGCCTATTTGGCTCGCCGTGAATTCCTGACACTTAGGTGCGGTGACTGGCCCCACACATGCGTTGACCCCACCACGCCGGGTGCCAATCTGCCTGGGCACGCAGATTGTGAATATCATCGGCGGCAGTATTGGAGCCGCAATTGTGCCAGCTGGGCACGGCAGATAGAACGCAGGCGAGGCCCCCGAAATCCGCTCGCGCCGCTCGGCGTCGCGATATATGTGTCGAATTACGCGAGCGGTCTATATGGGGCGCGAAGGCTTTGCAGCATCGCCGCCGCAACCGAACGACCTTTTTTGGTCAGGAAAATCGGTTTCCGATTGTGCAGGTTGCCATCTTTGTATTTGAACTCAATGAGGCCAAGTCCCGGACCGCCGCTTCGGGATCGGTCGGCAAGATCGTGAACTAACTTCGACATTACGGCCCGATGAACCTTGAGCCGATCAGCATATTCGATTGCTTCGTTACCTTCGTCCAAGGCGATGAGTAGAAAAACGACCAACTCTCGAAGGGGAATGGGGCCGCGCAAATTCAGGAATGTTTGAAGGGCTTGCAAATAGCTTTGGATGACCCGCTCGTCGACTGGCGCAATTGCAGGATCAGAACCCATATCAGCCAAAAAGGAGGGCTTGGAAGCCCTCCTTCCAAGGAAGATTGATTACAAAAAACGGGCTAGTACCCCCAACCGCCGAACTTGTAGTTCAAGCCAGCGGTGAACATGCTAATATTGCGATTGTTGATATTGATCGTATCACCAGCGAATGGAGCGCCCGGAACGGCGGCCACCGTTACGGTCTGGTTTTGCAGCCCGATATAGTCGTATTCAGCTCGCGCTGACCAATTGCCAGCGAAGGCCCACTCCACCCCAATACCGGCAGTCCAGCCGAAATTCGTGGTGGTGCTGCTGGTGAGCGTTTGGCCGAACCCACCGACCGTTAGGTTAGGATTGTTTGCCCCAACCCAAGCACCGCCGCCCTTACCATAGAGCAGCACACGGTCCCACGCATAACCGAGTTTGCCGGTCGCGGTAGTCAGCCATCGATTGTTGAACGTTGCCGAGGCTACGGTACCAGGTGCTGGGCCGGTTGGTCCTTCAGTTGCGGTGAAGGTGTTCGTTGTATTGGGAAGCCAATCGAACATCGCCTCGGCACCGATGACGACGCCGCCATAGAACTCGTAATTGACACCGACTTGGCCGCCGCCCAGAAACTTGGTGGTCTGTCCCGATCCCGTGAACGTACTGCCAAACGTGTCCGACACACTGCCGCCCGAGTTCCAGCCAGCACCAAGATTGCCGCCGATATAAAAGCCGGACCAGTTGTAAAGGGGAATGACCGGCACGTAAGTCGCCGGTGCGCGCGGTGGCGCGACGTAAGGTGGTGGCAGATCGGCTGCGAGTGCCGCAGACCCCGCTCCTACGCACAACGCAACTGATGCCAAAACAAGCCGCTTCATTTCCCGACTCCCCAGAGGTGTCCCAAAAATATCAGGGCAATCTATCGCATCGGTCCCTCAAAGACTGTCACCCGGATGCAACATCAGCCTGAAACAACGGGGCGAAAAGGCGGCGAGGAATTTACTCCATAAATTTCGCTTTGACAGTCTGAAGTAGTGGGTAGCACAGTTAAGCCAACGTGAACCGACGTCGCAGTGTCGATGACGATCATGTCGCCGGTCACGGCCGCTTCCTCAGATCGTAGTCGCGCTCGGCGCGACGCTCGCGGCCCTGCCGCTCAGCGGCTGTCGTCGCCGCGCGACCCAGAACAGAGCAGCGAGAATGGCGATCCCATTGCGAGCAGAACGATCATGGTCAGAGCCATCTTTCAAGCGCCGGTGAGCTCATGGAAGAAAGCCCACCGGACGCCTTCCCAGAAACCGGCGCGCCCCTCGCCATCATAAATCGGCTGGCAAACGACTATGAACAAGCTGGCACACCGCGCTGCACAGCGCCAAGCCCAAATCCCTCCATCTCGCCGAATCGCCGATCCGCCGAACAAACCGAAGTAAGGCGTTAAGGTGGGCGCCGCCGCAAAATGAAAGCACCGGCGGCGATGGTGGTCCGGGCGAGAATTTTCCCCAGTTACGGCTGAGATCTCAACGCGAAGGCAAAATTTGCCGGCTGGTGCTATCATTCGCTAGAGAATCAAAACGGGGTATGAGCAATGCAATCATCCATCATCAAACACTCCGTGGAAATAGCCGGGCACAAAACAAGCATCAGCCTGGAGGAAGCGTTTTGGCGGAGTCTCAAGGATATCGCCAGGAGCCGCCGGATCGCTCTGAACGAATTGGTGAGCGGCATTAACTCTCAGCGGACCGGGGGCAATCTATCATCGGCGATACGGTTGTTTGTGCTCAACCACTATCAGAGCCAACACGTCATCGACGCTTTGGTCGATGGATATCAACTGTCAACGATAGCTATTCAGCCACAGTCGCTCTAAGCCGGTGCGTGGAGGTTGTGCAGCTACACCTCCAGAGCGCCGGCGCGCAATTGCCCTCAACAGCAGCGTGCGTCGGCGCTTCCTTATAAGCCAGCCCACCGCCGAACGAAAAAGCCCCAGCTTCGGTGCTGAGGCTGAAGTTTTTCCTGGGCAAGTTGGTCAGTCGCGCCTGGGAGGTGATCCAAGACTTTACGCGATGTTAATTCCAATTCGGTGGTAGCGCCATCGTGCCGATTCGACGTGCAGCAAAAAGCCCCGGCACTCCGCTTGGGACAGGGGCACCGGGGCTCGTTGCAATGTTGGCGAAACGGGAAGTTGCGCCAGCGACAAACCTAAGCTGATTCGCAATCCACCGGCGGTGCTATCTTACGGCTAACCATGCGCAAGCCAGTCCCCACTGGCTGGGGACAGCGCTTAAGCTGCAGCGGCACTAGGAGCCTTTATCGGCGGCCCTTCTGCTGCTCCAGTAGCTCGATTTGTTTTGCCAGCTCAACCACTGCGTTACCATTGA
>CAWJRE010000007.1:0-32628 GCA_963845075.1 uncultured Alphaproteobacteria bacterium
GGATTGTCTCGCCTTCGGCACTCCTGCTTTATTCATCAAAAGATCGCAGACACGCATCGGTTCGAAGACCACCGTGTCCGCCGTGTGGCCCTCCCGTCCAGCCAATTGTCGAAGATCACGGGACACTTCAACAACAACGCTGGACGGTGCACAACAACGATTGCCGCGTCGCCGATATCAGGATTGACCTGGAATCCCTTCCATCCCAGCCCCTGGCCTTCGCCCGCCTTGGCCGTGTCGTAGATCGCACGGCCTTCAATAACGGGGTCCGTCTTGTCAATATTTGCCCCGTAAATCAGTCCCTTCGCCGGCGTGAAGCGCAACCGGATCGCTGGAAAGGCGCTACTGGGTTTGATGAACCGCGCATGACCGAAGTCGATGAACCTGTCTGGCAGAAAATTATCGCAACGGCCGGCCAGCCGGTGGAGATCATGATCCGAGAATTTGTCGGTCTGTGCGATGACCTTGTCGGCCTTTTTTCCGGTCCGCCGCATCACCTTGCGGTTTGCCACTATGACGCGCCAGGAAATCGTCGGGTTCTTGAAGCCGTGGCGTTCCAAGAGCTCGTATGTGAGCGGCTCCAGCTCGTTCTTTTTGCATTCGCTGTCGGCGTCGGTCTCGGCAAATACCTGAAGAAACGCGCTACGGGTCGGATCTTTCCTTGATCATCCTTGAATTCGATCTTCGATGGCGTAGCATCATCGCGGATTTCGCCGGAGTCAGGACAGACGATAAGCGTCGGGGCCGGCTTGATGCGGCGGAAGCCCAACGGATCTGGGCCGTCTTCTATGGTAAAATTATCGAGCGGCTTTTCGGACGAGCCCAGCCGTCCAATTGCGAAGGGCGGCAGAATGCGTACTTTTGTTATCGTCATTGCCGACCACCTTCCGCAGCGAGAAGATCCGTGAGCACACCACCGATCCACGCCCGCGCCTCACGATCGAGCGTGATCAGCGTTTGCAAATATGCCTGCCCTTCTCCCCCTTTGCCTCGAGCTCGCGACAAAGCATTTCCGCTGTGCCAAGGAGGTCATCATGCAGCTGCCACACATCGAGCTCCGCCGGCGGGAGGGATAGAGAATAAGGCATCTCGAACGGCGGCCCCGCCCGTTCGTAGTCCGCGGTAGAGCCTCCGTCGCCTTCACACAGGGGAGATCGAACGAGAATGCCGGCAATGGCCTTGGATTATACATCTCTGCGACGACGCGGCGCATCATCATTGTCCGCAGACTTGGAGCGCCGCCGCCTGTCGCGCGTGCAAGTGAGAACGTGTGCTTGAGCCTGATCAGCAAAATGCGGTAACGCAGGTTGAACAGATCAGCCCACATCCTGGAGCGCTCGGCTTCGATGTAGCAGCCGCGCTCGTCCTTTTCACATTCCGCAATGGTCGGATCGGGCGGCTGCGTCGTCGGGTTAATGGGCACGCTATAGGTCGGGCGCCAGCCACCTCCTCTTTGTTCGAACTCCCAATAGATTTCTATCATCCGTGCGAAATGCGACGGTTCGTTGTTGTCTTCCAGATCCTGCGGCGGGGCTTCGCCCTGGGCGCTGAGCGCCTCGAGTGCCGCCACGGCCTGCGAACGCGTCGCAACGGTCTCGATCAGTACATCCGCGTCCGAGTAGCGCGGCGCCGACGCCCTGATCGATCCGGCCAAGGTCGATGCGCTCGAAGTGGATTTTGATTTCGGCAGTGATCCGTCCGTTTCAATTCTCCTCGGATCGGGCCGATAACCGCGGCCCCAATCGTCCCACGTCGCCTGGACTTCCACACTGCGCTCCCGAAATAACGAATTGGGAATCTGTTCTTCATCCTTCAGTCCTTTGATAATTGCTTCGTAGATCGCGCCGACGGGATGTAGTCTGGCCGTGGTATTGTGCAGTACCCGTTCGACAATCCGGCCGACGTCCTTGGCCGGGGCCTTGCAATGCTGGAGCGCGCCCGGCTTCTTCGCCGCGGTAGTAGGATCGAGATTGGGCGGCATTTCTGCATAAATGTAGCGGGAGAGGGAATTGAGCGTCAGGGGTTCAAGGTGGAACGGAAACGGATAATACGGAATGTCCCAGGGAAAGGCGTCGCGATCGAGATTGACGGGCGCGCCGAGCAGCGTCAGCACGTTCTGCACCGTAAGCAGATGCCCCATCTCCTCCTTAGCGATGGCTAGGATGCTATCTTTCCAACATTGCACCATCGCTCGCTGGCCTGTGGGAATTCGGTCGCCACCCAGCGAATAAGCAGCATATAGATATTGCACCATCAGCCCATGCTCGATCTCGGCCGCGATATGCAGCAGCATCACGAGGAAATCGCGCGAGCTCATGCTGGGGCGGCGCTGCGCTTGCAGGAGAACTGGAGCAACCGAGATACCCGCCACGACAGCCCCGTCCCCGCGGTTGGCTGGGCCGAAAACAAGTTGGCGCTGAATTCGCGATCTCATTCGGACTGGCCCTCTTAGTGTAAAAGAGGTTAGCCTTTCGTCACCAGGCTCCCCCCTGCTGACGACGCGCAGCCCGAGAAGTGTCGCGCAATTTTGTTCGCTTTTTGCGCGCTGAGTCAATCGGCTGCAACCAATTCAGAATAGCCGCGTGCGGCCTCGCCTGACGCGGCGGATAGGATACTCGATGTCAAATGCCGGAGGAAAACCGAGTGAAAACATCACGATAGCTGGCGAATAGGCGCGATTGACAAGCCATCCTAACAAAATTTTCGAATTTGAATTCGCTCGCTAGTCATGTGAATTCCAAAGTTCGCCACATAATGGTCTGCCGCGCGTGTCGGAAGCGTTTCACTGAAGCCGGGATTTGGTCGGCAGATTTGGTTCCATTTGAACGGCCCAGCAAACGGTGAAGACGAATTGCCTTCCCCGAACGCGCCGGTTCATGCGCATTTGGCGCCGACGGCGCGATCGGCCGCCCTCCCTGAGCGTCCGCGATAAGCCCTCGTCCTAAGCACCTCCGGGCGCTCTTGTTAATGCGGCGAACTTCGATTCCAGATGACTAGGGTCAAATCTCATTAATTCTTGTGCTCTGACAATACGATCGTGAGTGGTGTAACAACGGCAAGGCCGTCGTGATCTCCGGCAGGGCTGGGTCGATCAGGCTGCCACTGCGGGCAGCTTGATATTGGATCATCGCTCAAAGGCGCAATCGTTTCCAGGCTCATGTAGCGACCGCGCTGAACGGCCCATTCGTCGTTCTGTTCGAGCAGCAGCGCGCCGATGAGCCGCGTGATCGCATCTTCGTTGGGGAAAATGCCGACGACATCGGTGCGGCGCTTGATCTCGCCGTTGAGGCGTTCCAACGGATTGATGGAGTGGATTTTTAGCCGATGATCCTTCGGGAAGCTCATGAAGGCGAGGACATCGGCCTCCGCCTCGTCCATGAGCGCGGCGAGCTTCGGCACTTTAGGACGCAACTGATCGGCGACCTGGCGCCATTGCTTGCTCGCGGCCTCGGCGTCGTCCTGAACGAAAGCTGTGCCAATGAACGCGGCCACCACGCGACGGCGGACCCCGATGACTATTTGATCGGGCCATTACTGCCGAGCAGAGGGAAGACCTTCGCGAAGCTGAAAGGCTCTATCGTCTCCTCATGAAAGCCAATCCGACGGATGCATCGGCGCCCATTCAATCTGGGCAATATGTTTCGGGCCGCCACAAGGACGGTCGAGGCCGAAGCCGCTTGTAAGGGCCGCGATCCGAGCCAATCCAGCTTTTGCTGAAGCTTAATACAATCTCGCCGACCTACTGGACGATCAGGGACGCTCTGAAGGGCCATCGAAAGCCTGCGCAAGGCACTCATTGTTGCACCCGACTACATCGATGCGATGTTCAATCTAGCGCTGTTGCTGCAGCGGAAAGGCTCGTATGACGAGGCCACCGAGTGTTAGCGGCGGTATCTGGCGACTGACCGTTCATCGGAATGGGCCGCGCGGGCGCGCCGCTCGCTCAAGTTTTGCGAGATCCAACTTAACGCGCTCAGCTCTTCCGCATCTGAGCAAGCGGCCTGATGCTGCTTTTGAAAGCTAACACGATTTTCGATATTTAGTGCTCGGCCTTGTTCGACACGCCGATTGGCGTGCTTTCTTCGCGGTGCCGATTGCTCTTGCGTTGCCGCGCGGAACGCGCTTCGTCCATCTTTTCCTGGATCGCGCGCACTGCCATTTGTCCGAGCGAAACATGGACGGAGACTGGCGTCACAGCGGACCTGGGAACCTTCACGATGTCGATAGTTGCTGATGCGCCACACTTTCAAACTGAAGCGCGAAGCCTATTGTGAATAATGTGTAAAAACGCGTGATCGCCACAAACGGAGCTTGACGCGGATATTTATTATGGGCGCTGGCGGAGTTAGCCACGGGAGAGCTACTAATGCCCACACAAGATACTGTCATCCCCTTTGGGGCCCCCTCGACCTCCGGAAATGCCGATCAGCTCGACCGCGCGGGTCAAACAGTTTTGCAACTCCTTAATAAGGCCGCTGGTGTCGCTGAGGAAAATAGCAGAAACGCGATCGAGATAGCGCAGGGGCTTTCGCATAAGCTGCGCGCAGCCGAGGGTCGGATTGCGGAGCTAGAAGCGCAGGCCGCGGCTTATCAGGAGCAAGCGGAGCGCGCCGAACAGTGGTTGCACAGAGTCTACACAGAGATAGAGGACCGCTTTTTGCGTCAAGACCCAAACGCGCGTCGGGGAGTACCGCAGCGACGCTAAAACGGACGCCAGGCGCTCGCCAAGGTGCCGATCGCCGCTCATGGCGGCGCGGGTCTTCAAGCGGCGGCGCTTTCTAAAGGGCGATCCTCCATCTCGCGCTTGATGCGCTGAACCGTACCGCTGTCAACACCGCACTCGGCGGCAACCTTCAACGTACCCTTGCCGGCCCGCAATTGATTCTGGATGCGCTTTTCAACGGCATCGATCCATGGCCTGCCGAGCTGTGCCTGAAAGACCCTAAGGGCCGTTTCCGAGCGTGGGTAGCCCCTGTACGAAACGCCCTTAGGCTAAAGGCAGGAAGCTCATGAAAAGCAAACCCGTTGCCTCGCGTAGCTCGAGCGTCTTGGGAGGCTCGAAGCGTGAAGGAAGGATCCCAGGTCGTCGGCCGGGCCAGCCGGGGACGGTGCGGTCGCTCGCGGCCGCCCCTAACACTGCACCAAGGCTGGCCGAGCGAGTAGTGACCGGTGGTCGCGCTGTCGCATTAACAAAACGGTCTCGCGACCGCGCCGAACAACGCGCTGGCTATCGCCGGATCGCTAGTCCCTCGAGCCCACCGCGGCGCGCGACCTCAGCATCTTTTTTCTTCATCACGTCAAAGACGCGCTCCCGGTGTGACCAGTCGAGCTTTTGTTGAGACGCCCATTCTGCTGCGGTGAATGCAGCCCAAATGTTGTTTGCTGTTGGCCGACTATCCCGGGGCGGAGTGTCTGACCACTTCCAGCTTCCCTCGTCTTGATAATAAACCGCAAATCCCATGTAGCTTCCCCCTCAAACCACCGCTGCCAAAACGCGCGAGGCGGCCCGCGGTTCCGATCATCGCTCAATCTGGATCGCCACCCCGGCCCCGCTCGACCGCTCGGGGCCGAACCTTGCCGCTCGGCAGAGAAAGGCCAAGGGTGCACCCTTTGGAAGCTAGTGGCTAAGGCTGAGCGAGTACGGAGCGAGCGCAACATGCGCTTCTCGGTCGGGTGGACAACATTTGTTCCAGGCGTCGGTTATCCGTGAGCAGGCTGCGTTGCCGAAACGCGCTCAGCGAGGGGCCAAGCTTCTGCTCGATGCGTCCGAGAAACGAAGCCTTTTCGGCCGACCTCAAACAGTCGCCCTCTCAGCCCGAAAGATATGCCTCACAAGACGAAAATCGTGCCCACGCGGCCGACCAAGCACCGGTGAACAAGAACAACAATCGCCATCCAATCCGCCTTTCTCTTTTCCATATGTAAATCCTAAAATCCCTTTGGGCACTTGTCCCACGCCTCGCGCGTTCTACTGTCGTTGAATTAAAGCGAAATCGGCACAATGCCCCGCACAGCCGGACCGTTGCTCGCTTGTGCACTCGCATTGGCAAATTCACCCGCCAATGCGCAGGCGGGCGCTACACCAGCAACACCGCAGAACAGCGAAAGCGCGCAATCGTCTGCGACCAGCGGCCTGAACAAGACAACCGCGCAACCCCCAACCGCCAATGAAATTTGCCGCGCATTAGAGCAATCGGCCGCGGAGAACGCCCTTCCCGTTGAGTTCTTTGCTCGGGTGATCTGGCAGGAAAGCCGCTTCGATGCGCAGGCTGTCAGCCCCAAGGGTGCCCAAGGTATTGCGCAATTCATGCCGCGAACGGACAGTTGGCACGGCCTTGTCGATCCGTTTGATCCGATTGAGGCCCTGCGCCATTCAGCTGCGTACTTACATGAACTGCTTGGCCGGTTTGGCAACCTCGGACTTGCTGCGGCGGCGTACAATGCCGGTCCAGAGCAACTCATCGCCTGGCTAACGAGCCATCGCGTTCTGCCGGCCGAAACGCGAAACTACGTGGCTCTTGTGACCGGCTGGACGGCAGAGGAGTGGGCATCGTCCTCGGCGCCAGAAAAAGCGGAGACGACGATTCCACAAGGCGTACCCTGCATCCGGCTTGCCAATCTGATCCTCGCTCCGAAGCAAGAGCGGCAGGGTACCTCCATCTACCCACCTCGCGGGGGATCCCGCTGGCAGCCCATTTGTCTGAAAGCACGGCTTGGGCGATCTACCGTGATAGAGTGAAGCGATTTGGTTCACTTATTGGGGATCGCGAGGCCATCGTTCTACACAAAGAAATCCCGGGCATGGGCGGGGCGAAGCGCTACATCATAACCATAGCTGACGACGATCGCCGCCCATTGGACAAACTATGTCAGAAACTTATAGCCGCCGCCTTCACCTGCGACGTGCTTCGCAAGCAATAATATTAAAGGCCGGCGTGGAACTTCGATCAGGCTATGAAGCGTGAAGCTCGCACTACTCGTCATCATCATCGGAGTCATCATCACAGCGGCCGCGATCGCCGCGCATTACCGAGCGAGCAGTAATGGTCGCTGACTGCTTGCCGCGCGAGCGTTTACAACCGTAATAATGCTGCTGCCGCGCCGGCAGTCATATAGTTCTCCCACAGGAAGTCACCGCGCGACATCTGGCGTTACGACGAATAAGGAGAGTAAAGTTGAGATTAGACACTTAGCAGAAAAACACAAAGGCCGGTTCCGCGATTGTTGACCGTCGCCAAGTCCGGCTTAAACGTCATGGGTCGATGAGAACGCCGGGATTGAGCAGACCCTGCGGGTCGAGCGCCTTCTTCGCGGCGCGCAGTGCCTCGGCGAACAGCGGCGGCCGCTGCCGGTCGTACCACGGGCGATGATCGCGTCCGACCGCGTGGTGATGGGTGACGGTCCCGCCGTGCGCAATCACCGCGTCGAGCGCCGCGCTTTTTATAGTGCGCCATTGTTCCCCAAGCTTGCCAGGATGGCCGAGTGCGTGAAACGTGAAATAGCACGCGGGCCCGTCAGGATAGGCATGTGTGAAACGGCAGGTGATCTCCCCCTTGCGGCCGGTTGTCTCGCGGATCGCGTTTTCGGTCGCGGCCTTGATCGCGTCGTGGAATTCTTCGAAGCGCTCCCACGTGATCGCGGTCTCGAACGTGTCATTGATCACGCCGCGCAGGATCAGCCGCTCCATAGCGTAGGGCATGCGAATGAAGGCGTTGCGCCACACGCCGGCGGCGCCCGCACGGTGCGCTTCGGCGCCGCGCGCCTCCGGCGTTCCGCCGTGATCCGCACAGCATTCGCGCGCGCGCTTCATCCACGGCGCGACGTCATGGTCGGCCAATTCAAAGGCCAGCACCATGATGGCGACCGAGCCGTCTGCCGCACCGGTGTTGTGGGCCTCGGCCGGATCGAGGATGCGGCAGTTCGAGGGATAGATGCCGGCCTGCGAGATCGCGCGCACGGCGCGTGCTGCGGAAAAGAAATCCTTGAAGCGCACCGCGCCACCATCGCGGAACGTCGGGCGGTCCTGCAGGCGCATCCACGCCTGGGTGATGATGCCGAGAATTCCTTCCGACCCGATCATCATACGGTCTGGGCTCGGCCCCGCGCCGGAGCCGGGCAGACGGCGGCTTTCGATTACGCCTCTCGGGGTAACGGTGCGCAGCGACTCGACGAAATCGTCGATGTGCGTATAGAGCGTGGCGAAGTGGCCGCCGGAGCGCGTTGCAATCCAGCCGCCGAGGGTCGAATATTCGAAGCTCTGCGGGAAGTGGCGCAGCGTGAGAGAGTGCGGTCGTAGCTGCGCTTCGAGTGCGGGGCCGTAGGTGCCGCCCTCGATCAGCGCGGCGCGCGAGGTCTTGTCCACCTCTTTTACCTTGCCCAATTGGCGCAGGTCGATCGTGACCGCGCCCTTGTGGCCATTGCGATTGGACTCGACCCCACCGCACACGCTCGACCCGCCGCCGAAGGGCGTCACGGTTGCATCGGCGTCGCCGGCCCAGTCGAGCACGGCCTGCACGTCCGCCTCGTCGCGCGGATAGGCGACGACATCGGGCGCGCTCGCATAATCGCGTGCCAGGCCGCAGGCGAGCTCCGGATATGATTTTCCGTAGGTGTGCGCGGCACGATCGTAGTGCTCGCTGGTGCAGAAGGGAAGCGAGGCAGGCGCCATGACCCGCGGCGCTTGGAGAGTTATGTCCTCGAGGCGCGGTGCGCTCGCGCTTTCCTTCAGCGTCGTGCCGAAACGCGCTTCCGCACGCGCCATCACGAAGGCCTCTTCTTCCGCGGTGAGGCCCTCGCCCTCGCGTCCCCAGCCGAAGTGTTTCAGCCGCGCTGACATCACGATTTCCCACCTTGCTATTGTGCGTCACTGCCGGCCTGGAAATACCCGTCTACTTTAATACCTTCCACTAGCGGGCCTGGATCGGCCAGATCAATCAGAACCTCCGTCACGCTGAAGTCGGGGAGATTGCGTGATTCGGACGACTTGATGTGTCCGGGTCGGATGATCTGCGCGATGCTAACGAGAACCCACGGCCGCGAAAGTATCGGCGCGGACTGCGACGTCGTCTCCCAGCTAAATATTGCCGACATGATGACACATACCTACCCGCTGTTGCCAGCAAGCGGCTACCCACCCAATGACGACTTAAAAAACGAATCCATGGTCCAGCCTAAGTCGGCACGAACGGCTCGTCGCTGGGCACAAGCATTGCTGGCGACGCGGTAGGCAAATCGGCGATCCTGAATGAGAACATCCAAACATCGAGCGCCCGTGGTATACGATGGATCGAACGCAAGCTCCGCCTTAAGCTTCATGTCTTCGATGAGCCCCCACAGCTCGTCGTGGACGGACACGGGCATGGGTTCACTCTTGTAAGCAGTGACGAGATCGCAGATTCCGCTGAGCGAAACCTCCATGAGTTCGAAAATCAATCGTGGGGGCCGGTACGTCAAGCGGCTGGCTCTTCCAGCGCGACCCACCCTGGCAAGACGACATTGACCTGAATATTATCCCTGGCCCACGCAGTCGCCATCGACTTCGTCATTTGCACGATGCCTCCCTTACTTGCCGCGTAAGCGGTGGCAAATGGCATCCCGAAGATCGACATCAATCGACCCAATATTGATGATTTTGCCTCCGCCGGCCCGCAGCATATACGCATGGGCCGCTTGCGAGCAAAGAAAGGTGCTGGTTAGGTTGTATCTACTACCAAGTGCCAATCTTGCGCAGTTAGGTCTTGCGGCGCCTTGCGGATGTTTGTCCCTGCGTTATTGACGAGAATATCGAGACGTCCGAAACGCTCAACATCAGCAGATGGCGACATCGCGCTTGCCCGACCGTGCGATCGGTCCACGCCGTGTCTGCGCCATCTCCACGAAGCAGCTTCGCGCCGCCCGGGATCGCATTGCTCAGTTAGAACATGACGTCGTCGCCTAGCGCGATCGTGCCGAGTGTGCTGAATTATGGCTCGACAAGATCCGCGCGGAAATAGAACATCAGTTTCCGACGAGGGGACGTGACGCGCCGCAATACGAGAGCCGTCGCCGACAAGCGATTTTGCGCGCGATTACATCGGAATCAGCAGCTATGACCGCGATCGCCATCGAGCCGGCGCATTTTCCGTGGTTCGACTATTCCCGCTACTCGTTCTCGCTCGGCCTGAAGACCCCCGCCGGCGTCTATCTCTCGGGCCACACCGCCTCCGAATACGATCCCGTGGCGAAGCGCATTGTCGTTCGTGGCGGTATGACCGAGCAGGTGCGCACCGCCTGGACCAAGATCGGCGCGATCCTAGACGCCGCCGGACTCGGCTTCGAAAACGTGGTGCGCGTCGTCGAGTACCTGCGGCTGGAAGGCGTTGAGCGCTACGTGGAAGCCGCCGCGGCGCGCGAGGAAGTCTTTGGCGCGCACCAGCCGGTCGTCAATACCGTGCCGGTGAGGAGCCTCCTGCGACCGGAAGCCTTCATTGAAATCGAGGTGACCGCGGAGTTGAGAATTGGGCAACGTGAATCATCTGGCATCGTTTTCCTTCCGACCGTTCAGCCGGTGGATGAACACGGTCGAATTGTCGGCGCGGGTGATGTAGTGGCGCAAACAGAGGCGATTTTCGAGCGTGCTGGGCAAATGCTCGCTGCGCTCGGCCTCGGCTTCGATCGCGTGGTGAAAACGGTGGACTACATTACGCCCGCGGCCCTCGCCGGTTACAAAGGCACCGGTCGCGTGCGCCGCGAACGGCTCGGTCCGGTTTATCCCGGCGCCGCGGGTATTCTCATGCCACGCCTGCTGCATCCCGAAGCGCTGATTCAATACGACTTCACCGCCGCCCGCGACATTCCCGTGGTGGTCAATCCGGGATGGACGCGGTACCAAAAGCTTACCTACAGCCCCGCGGCGCGCGCCGGCAAGCTTCTGTTCATGTCCGGGCAGGGCGCGCTCGACCCGTCGACCGAGCGCGTGGTATTCGAAAACGACGTCGTGGCGCAGGCCGAGTACACCTACAAGAACGTGCTTAAGGTGGTGGCGGCGGCGGGGGGCGGGCCGCAACACTTAGTGAAGACCATCGAGTACGTGACACCGGCGGCGCTCGAACGCTATCGCAGCGTGGCCGGCGTGCGCTCGAAGCTGCTGCGCGAACCCTGGCCCGCCTCGACTGGCCTTGTCTGCGAGGCGCTGCTCCGTCCGGAGATGCTGATCGAAGTAGATCCATTCGCGATTCTCGACTGAGGACGATGGCGCTGCTCACCGAAGAACTGAAGGCCTGGATCGGACGCGAAGCGCACTACCCGGCGCGCGAGGAGCTGGGCCGCGCCTCGATCCGCTATTTCGCGCTCGCACTTGGCGACGACAACCCGCTTTACCTTGACGACGGATATGCACGCGAAGCGGGCTATCCGTCGGTAATCGCGCCGCCCACACTGATCTGCGAAACCTGCCAGTACGCACACTCCCCGCTGAACGAGGACGGCTATATCGGCCACGAATGGATGCTGCCGATCCGGGGCTGCCGCCAGATCCGCGCCGGCAACGAGTACGAGTTCATGCGGGCGATTCTGCCGACCGACCACATCTCGGTGACATGGACGCTCGAGGATATCGTCGAGCGCAGCCGCTCTGGCGGCGGCACGCAGCTTTTCGTCAGATCGGTGGCGCGCTATCGCGACGCGGCCGGCGAACTGGTCGCGGTCAATCGCGAAACCATCGTCTATCAACCGCTCGCATGATCCGGCCGACGAAAATTCCGCAGGAAGTCTCTCCAGGGGAGAAGCTTCCCGCGCTCGAGCGTACCTTCGCGCTGGTTGACCTGGTTCTCTACGGCGCCGCCACCTGGGACTGGAACCGCATGCACTATGACGTCGAGCACGCTCATCGCCTGAACTTACCCGCACCGGTAATTGACGGCCAGGAATTTGGCGCCTTCTTCGCGCGCGCTGCTCTCGAATGGGCCGGACCGCGCGCATTCCTGAAGCGTCTTACCCTGCGCATGAAGGCGATGGCCTTCGCCGGCGACACCCTCCGTGCCCAGGGCGAAGTGCAGGAAATACGCGACGGCGTCGTCGTCCTTGCCCAGCGTCTGACCTGCGGCGATCGACTCGTTGCCGAAGCGACCACTGAGCTGCGGCTTCCCTAAGCCGTGGTAGTCATGCCATCTGCCGCTCGCATGACGGCCGCGACCGATGCCGGATGCTAGCGGTCCAGCGGAGCTAGCCTGCTCGAAACAGCATCTCGCGGAACGCGCGCTCGCCGGCCTGCTTGACTTCGCCGGCCAT
The DNA here is from genome assembly GCA_963845075.1 of uncultured Alphaproteobacteria bacterium. Lineage (GTDB taxonomy): Bacteria > Pseudomonadota > Alphaproteobacteria > Rhizobiales > Xanthobacteraceae > BOG-931. Next base: position 12,268 of record CAWJRE010000007.1, read on the forward strand.
TTTTGCGCCTCCCCGACTTGCCGGGCAACGCATACAATTGTACGGACAATATCGAAACGAAAACGGGCCGGTACATGCTCATCGCCCGTTGATCACGCGCGAAAATCGCATAGGGCCCCTTTCGGATGAGCGCGCAACTGCCGACCAAACATGCACTGTGCCGATGCCACCGCGTCTCGCGCTTCATTGTGCGCGAGGCGATGAGCATGCTTTCAGTCGCCGGCTTAATGCGCCGGGCGCCGGCCCGGTGGCGACGGAATTGCCGAACGCGCCTTGCCGACCGCGAGCGCATCGCGCGGGTGCTAGATGCTGAGCTGATGAGGCGCACGAGCGCCGAATGGATGCCGTACAGGACCTTCGCGGTATGAACTTCACGGCACCCGAACGATGAATCTCGCGCACACCCTCACCCAGGCCGCGCTCAAGTGGCCGAACAAGACCGCCCTCGTCTTCGAGGACCGGCGCTGGACCTACGCACAGTGGAATCGCCAGGTCAACAAAACGGCGCACGCCTTTCGCGCCACCGGCGTGGGCAAAGGCGACCGCGTCGCGATCCTCACCTACAACCTGCCCGAGCAGGTCACCGCCTTCTACGCTCTGATGAAGATCGGCGCGATTCCGGTGCCGATCAACTACCGCCTGGCCGCGAACGAGGTGAAGTACATCGTGGACGATTCGCGCGCCAGGATTCTCATGTTCGAAGAGGCGCTGCGCGCGCCGGTCGAGGCGATCAAGGATATGATCGGGGTCGAGAAGCTTGTATATGTGGGCGCAACGCCGTCAGGCCGCGAAATCCCATTCGAACACTTCATCGCGCCCGGGGCGGAGGGGGAGCCCGAGGCTGACGTCGGTTGGCACGACCCAGCCTTCATCATGTACACCTCCGGCACCACCGGCCGGCCGAAGGGCGTGGTGCGCTCGCACCTTGCCGATTTCATGGGCGGAATGTTCATTTCCGTCGAGTGCGGCTTCGGGCACGACGACGTGATCCTCAATAACAAGCCGCTGTTCCACATCGCGCAATTGCAGCTTCAGTTCATCCCGTTCGTACAGAACGCCGCCACCAACGTCATGACGCGCGGCTTCGATGTGCACGAAACGCTTTCGCTCGTCGGCGCGGAGCGGGTCACAGTGCTGCACGGAGTGCCGACACAAATGGTCATGATGGTGGCGGCGGATCTCTCGAAGTACGATCTTTCCTCGCTCCGCTGCGGTTTCTTTGGCGGCCAGACGCTCGCGAACGACGTTACCCGCAAGTGCATGGCGCTATTCCCGGGCTATTTCGCCAATGTTTATGGCTCCACCGAAGCCCTGACGGTGGCCTGCTGCGACTACCGCCGGCACCCGGACAAGCTCGGCAGCGTCGGTAAGGCCTCGATCGGCATGGAAGCGCGTATCATACGCACCGACAGCCGGGATCCCCATGATTTGTGCGAGGCGGGAGAAATCGGTCAACTCATCACGCGAGGCCCCAGCCTGATGACGGAATATTTTGGTCTGTCCGAGCGCACCGCCGCCGCCTTTTCGAGCGGCTGGTTCCTGTCGGGCGACGCCGCAGTGCTCGACGACGAGGGCTTCATCACCGTCATGGGCCGCATGGACCACACCATTAAGAGCGGCGGCGAGAACATCCACCCTTCCGAAGTCGAGGACGCACTGTTCAAGCACCCCGGCATCGCCAACGCTGCGGTGGTCGGCCTACCGAGCCGCATGTGGGGCCAGGTGGTGTCCGCGGCCATCGTGCGGCGCGATCCTGCGCTCACCGCCGAAATGCTCGACCGTTTCTGTCGGGACAGCCCCGATCTTGCCGACTTCAAGCGCCCCCGACACTATTTTTTCGTTGACGAAATCCCTGCCAACCCCACTGGCAAGGTCGAGCGCGGCAAGCTGAAAGAGCAGTTGACGCAGAAAATCGGCGGTCGCGAGCTGGACTAATGCCCGACTTGTTTACGCCGCTTGCGGTCGGGGACCTCGTGCTGCCGAATCGCATCATCATGGCGCCGCTCACGCGCTCGCGTGCGACGCTCGAACGTGTACCGACGCCGATGATGATTGAGCATTATGTCCAGCGTGCCTCGGCCGGCCTGATCATCACCGAGGCAACCAACGTTGTGCCGCAGTCGATTGCCTGGGACTGCGCTCCTGGCATCTACACGCGCGAGCAGATCGAAGCCTGGGCGAAACTCGTGCAGGCGGTGCACGATGCGGGTGGACGCATCGCACTGCAGCTCTGGCACGGCGGCCGCGTCGCCTGCGATCGCTCGCCCGCCCCCCAATTCGCACTCTCACCCTCAGGAGTGAACGACGATCTTGACGCGATTGCGCCGTGGGGAGTGGGCCCGGAGGGCACGTTTGTCAAGCTGAGGGCGACACCCTCGCGCGCAATGACCCTGGACGAAATCCGGCGAACAATCGAGGCGTTTGGTGAAGCGGCGCGCGCCTGTCGTGACGTCGGCTTCGACGCGATCGAGCTGCACGGCGCGAACGGCTACTTGCCACACCAGTTCCTGTCGCCGCATCTCAACCGGCGCGAAGACGAATACGGCGGCGCGCCGGAAAAGCGCGCGCGCTTCGCGCTCGAAGTCCTTCAGGCGATGATGCGTCACTATCCGCCAGCGCGGGTGGGCCTGCGCATCTCGCCCTTCACCGACTACAACGGCGCGATTGATCCGGATCCGGTTCCGGCATATCGCCACCTCGTTCGCGAGGCCAACCGCCTCGAAATGGGATGGATCGAGCTTGCCGATACCAGCTTCTGGTGGGGGAGGTTCGAGCGGACGCGAATGCTAGAACTGGTGCGCCCGGCGTTCGATGGCAGAATCATCGTCAACGGCGGCATTGATCCTGAGACCGCCGATGCTTTGATCCGTTCGGGCGCGGTTGACGCTGTCTCCTTTGGACGCCTGTGGATTGCCAACCCCGATCTTCCTGAACGCATTAAGCGGGGCAGTACCTACAAAAAGGCGATCGCCAAGCGCTTTTACGGCGGCGGTCCCGACGGTTACAACGACTATCCCACGCTCGAACAGGAATTCGCCCGGCAAAACGGCGTTTAGACCATGATATATTTTTCGCGCACTTCCGGATGCGCCGCGAGCTCGTCGGGACGACCCTCGTAGCGGATTTCGCCGCGCTCGATGATGTAGACGCGATCGGCGAGCTCGGTAGCGAAGCGCAGATTCTGCTCAGCCAGGAGCACGGTAGCCCCAGTTTCCTTCAGTCGCCTCAGCCGCTCAAGCAGCGCTTGCACGACGAGCGGCGCGAGACCCTCGGAAGGCTCGTCCAGCAGCAGCAGCGTCGGATTCCCGATCAGCGTGCGCGCGATGGCAACCATGCGCTGTTCGCCGCCAGAAAGCGCCGAAGCCCGACGGTGAAGAAAACGCTTCACGTCGGGGAAAAAATCCAGCACCTCGGCTGTATCCCAGCGGCTTGGCCCCGAACGCGCCGGACGGCGCGCCGTCTCGAAGTTTTCGGCCACAGTTAGGCCGCCGAAAAGGCGGCAGTTCTCGGCGACGAAGCCCAGGCCGGTGCGACAGGCTTCGAAAGGCTCGCAGCCGCAAATCTCGGCGCCGTCGAAACGGATGCTGCCGGCGCGCGGCTTCACCAACCCCATGATGCTCGCGAGTGTAGTGGTCTTGCCGGCGCCGTTGCGGCCGAGCAGCGCCACCACTTCTCCGCGCGAAACAGCGAGAGACAGACCGAAAAGGACCCGGCTGTCGCCGTAAGCGCTATCCAATCCGCGAACTTCAAGCAGCGCCATGCCCACTTAACCCTTGCCGCGCACGTTCATGATGTCCTCGCAACTGCGTGCAATCAGCTCGGTGTTGTAGGTCTTGATATCGGCGAGGCCGATGCCGTCCGGTAGGTCGGGGGCGCGTTTCACGGTGCCGACGTAGAAGTCATAGAGAGCCATGTTATCGCAACCGCGCACCTTGACCGGGCCGGTGGGACCTTCGAACGCCACCGTGCCGAGCGCGTTGATGACCCGATCCACGTCGTCTGCGGTACCCGACTTACGGATCGCCTCGATGATCATGCGCCCAGCGATGTAGCCGACCGGCGCCGGGCCGGTCGGGTAGGTTTTCATGCGTTTTTCCATTTCCTGGGCGAACGACTTCGACTTCTCCGTACCAATTGCGTAAAACGGATACCATGCGGTAGCTATCGTGTCGGGCGGGACAAGGTCTTTGAGCGTCCCCATCTTGACGAGATCAATACCGTGCACGAAGAGCTGCGTCTTTGGTCCGAACAGATCGAAGTCGTGCGCCGAGCGCAGGAAATTGATGAGGTCCCCGCCGAACACACCCGCCACCACCATATCAACAGGTTGCGCCTGTAACGCGGTCACGTGCGCGGCGAAATCGGTGGCGCCGAGCTTCGGCCATTCCTGCCGCACTATCACAATGTCGGGACGCACCACCTTGAGATGCGCCAGGAAATCCTGCACGAAGTGCTGGCCGAACTCATAATCGGGCGCAATGGTCGCAACGCGCTTCACGTCGTCCCGCCCCTTGAGGTACTCGGCCATTAGGCGGCCGATCTCCACCGTCGAGAGGTTGGCGCGCCCGACGTAGCGGTGCCCGGCCTCGCCGGTAAGACGGCGGGTCGTGGCGAATCCGCCGATTACGAGAACCTTGTATTCCTGACCCAGATTGCCGACCGCTACGGCCGCGCCGCTGTGGATGCCGACGGTGACGAATTTGATTTTCTCCTCGAGGATCATGCGGCGCGCTTCGGTGACTGCCTTTTCCACCGACCCTCCCATGTCGGCAGTCACCAGCTCGAACGGCCGTCCGTTCAATCCACCCGCCTGGTTGGCTTCATCAACCGCGATCTGAAAGCCAGTGCGGATGCTGTCGGCAATGAAGGCGAAGCCGCCGCCGTAGATGTCAATCAGGCCGAGCTTCACCGGTTCGCCGCCCGCTGGCGCTTGCGCGTATGCGATCCCTGCAAGCACGCCGAAGGCGGCCAGAGCGAATGACGTCAATGCGCTGCGAATGCCGCGTTGCATGGTGGCCCTCCTCAATAAAGCGTCTGGAAAACTCTATGGAGGGGGGTCTTTCGCCGTCAAGCACGTTTCTGGCATACTCGACCGCGTGCTTGAACTTGATCGCCCAACATTTCGCCTGGGCGCAGAACCCGGTGGTGCTCGCGCGGCAGATGCTCGCGGGCGTCTCGACCGGGATGCTGCTATTCCTCATTTCCGCGGGACTCTCTCTCATCTTCGGCGTCCTGCGGATCCTGAACTTCGCCCACGGCGCACTGTTCATGCTCGGCGCTCTGATTGCCGTCAGCATTGCAGCGCTGCTGCCCGATTCGCTGGCGGGATTCGCCGCCGCGCTGGCCGGCGCCGCCGCGGGTCTCGCGCTGCTCGGCGCCGCGATCGAGACAAAATTGCTTCGGCGGATCTACCGCGAACCGCACGAGATGCAACTGCTGCTCACCTTCGCGCTCGTCTTTGTCCTCGGCGACGCAGCCAAGCTTATCTGGGGACGCGAGGAGCATTCCGTCGGCATGCCCGCGATGCTCACCGGCGGCGTCCATGCCTTCGGCCTCGTCTTTCCGCTGTACCGGCTGTTCCTGATTGCCGCCGGCGCGGTGGTGGCGGCAGGCCTTTGGCTGACGTTGTATCGCACACGCTGGGGCGTTCTCGTCCGCGCGGCAACGATGGACCGGGAGATGCTGTCCGCGCTCGGCGTCAATACCCGCACACTCTTCACCACGGTTTTCACGCTTGGCGCGGCGCTCGCCGGCCTGGGCGGCGCGCTCGCCGCGCCGGTGATCGCGGTCGGGCCGGGGCTGCACGTGCAGGTGCTCATCGACGCTTTCACGGTAGTTGTGATCGGCGGCCTGGGCAGCGTGCTCGGCGCGTTCGTCGCCTCGCTGCTCGTCGGCCTGGTCAACGCCTTCGGCGTGCTCGCGTTTCCGGGTCTTGCGGTCGTGCTCACGTTCGCCTGCATGGCGATGGTGCTCATTGTTCGCCCACGGGGCTTGCTTGGAAGTGCCGAATGAAGGCGCGGCATGCTGTACTGCTGGCCGCAGCGGCCGCATTGGTCGCGCTGCCTTCCGGCCTCACCGACTTCTGGATCTTCATCGCCACGGAGGTGGTCACTTTCGCGCTCTACGCCGTCAGCTTCAATGTTCTGTTCGGCTACGGGGGAATGCTGTCCTTCGGCCACGCCGCCTTTTTAGGCGTCGGGGGCTACACGGCGGCGCTCCTCGTTAAACGGTCGGGATTGCCGCCTGCACTTGCTTTCGCGTGCGTACCGTTTGCAGCCATGTTCGTTTCGGCTGCGGTGGCGCTGGTCATTGGCTTCTTTTCCGTGCGGCGCACCGGCATCTACTTCTCGATGCTGACCTTTGCGTTCCAGATGCTGCTCTACACCATCGCGCTCAAGGCAACACCGCTGACCGGCGGTGACGACGGTCTCACCGGCCTTAAGCCGCCGGGTCTGCTCGCACGGCCGGTTGCTTACTATTACTTCGCGCTTGTGATCACGAGCGCTAGTCTGTACGTCCTACACCGCGTCGTAAGCTCGCCGTTCGGTTACACGTTACGCGCCCTGCGCGCGAACGCACTGCGCGTGCAATACCTCGGCATAGACGTGCAAGCGCACCGGCTCGCCGCGTTCGGGCTGAGCGGTGCGTTCGCCGGTCTGGCGGGAGCGATTTTCGCGCTCTCGAACGGCAACGTATTTCCAGGATGGCTCAATTGGACGGCCAGCGCCACGCCGGTCGTCATGACGGTGCTCGGCGGCACCGCCAACTTTCTCGGCCCCGCGCTTGGCGCCGCGGTCTACGTGGTACTCGAAGTGCTGGTTAGCGGGCGCACCGAATACTGGCCGCTCGTGATGGGGCTCATTATCATGGTCATCGTATTGCTCTTGCCCGGGGGCCTGACCGGATTGTGGACAACGGCCATTGGGCGGCGCGGCGCCAGCGCGCGCGCTGCACCGTTGCCAACGCGGGAAGCGAGATGAGCAATCCAATCCTGCGCGTCGAGTCTCTCGTGAAGCGCTTCGGCGGGCTACAAGCGCTGGGTGGAGTGGATCTCGCGGTCGATGCGGGCGAGTTCCGCGCCATTATCGGTCCGAACGGCGCTGGCAAGAGCACCTTCTTCAACACCCTAACGGGTTTGCTGCGTCCCGATTCCGGTCGCGTCGCCTTCGATGGTCGGGATGTCACGGGCGAGCCGCCGCATCGCCTGGCGCGCAGAGGCGTGGCGCGCACCTTCCAGATCACCAGCATCTTCCCCGATCTAAGTGTGCTCGAGAATGTGCAAGTCGCGCTCCTCGCGCGCGCGCGGCGCTCCTGGAGCCTTTGGCCGCGGGCGCGCGCGCTCGGCACCCAACGAGCGCGCGAGCTGCTCGCCCTGGTTGGCCTCGCCGCGAACGCGGTTAAGCCGGCTGGCACGCTCGCCCACGGCGATCAGAAACGCCTTGAGCTCGCCATCGCGCTTGCCGGCGAGCCGCGGCTGCTGTTGCTCGACGAGCCTACCGCGGGCATGGCGGCGCAGGAGCGCCTCGAGGCGATCCGGCTGGTACATCGCATCGCGCGCGAGCTCGGCCTTTCGTGTGTCTTTACTGAGCACGACATGGCAGTGGTGTTTGCGGTGGCGACGCGCATCACGGTGATGCACCAGGGACGGGTGCTGGCCGAAGGTACTCCTGCCGAAGTGCGCGCGCGGCCTGAAGTGCAGCGGGTGTATCTTGGGGAACAGGCGTGAATTTCGAACCGATCCTTGAGCACGATTTGCTGCGCGAGAGCGTGCGACGCTTCTTCGAGCGGGAGCTGCCCGAAACGCGCATCCGCGACATGGACCGCACCCGGCGCATTCCGCGCTCGCTATGGAAGCGCTTCGCCGAGATGAGCTGGATGGGCCTGTCGGTGCCGATCGAGTTCGGCGGCAGCGGTGCCGACGTCGCGACCGCAGCGGTGTTCTGCGAGGAGCTGGCGCGGCGCTTCCCGTCGCTCGCAACCGACTGGCTGCTCGTCTCCATGACCGCGCGCGTGCTACGCGAATTCGCAAGCCCCGCGCAGCAAGCCGAGCTTCTCCCAAGACTCGCCGCCGGCGATTTTCTCATGGCGTTCGGCATGAGTGAACCCGACGGGGGCACCGACGTCCTGGCGCTCAAGACGCGCGCGTCGCTGGAGGGCGGCGAGTGGGTGGTGCGGGGGCAGAAACTCTACACGTCGCTCGCGGACGACGCTGACGCGATCCTAGTCCTTTGTCGCACCGAGCCGGTCGAAAACAAGCGTTCGCGCGGCCTTTCGCTCATCCTCACACCGAGAGACCAGCCTTCGGTGCAGGTGCGCCGACTCGAACTGATGGGTATGCGCGCAGCCTGCACCTGCGAAGTGTTCCTGGACGGCGCGCGTGCGCCGGCCGCCGCGCTGATCGGCGAGCGCGGCGGCGGCTGGCGCGCCCTCCTGCGCACCCTGGACGAGGAACGCATTCTATGCGCGGCATTGTACGTCGGCATCACCGCGGCGGCGCTGGAACAGGCGCTGCAGTACGCGCGCGACCGTCATGCCTTCGGCCGCCCGATCGGCGCCTTCCAGGCGGTGCAGCATCCGCTCGCCGACATCGCTATCGAGCTTGAGCAAATCCGCCTGATCACCGCCAAGGCCGCCTGGCTGCAATCGCTCGGCCGTGACTGCGCGCTCGAAGCCGCGATGGCCAAACTCGCCGCAAGCGAGACCGCGGTGCGCGCTACCGACCGCTCAATGCGCGTGCTGGCCGGCTACGGCATGGTCGAGGAGTCGCCGCTAGAACGACTGTTCCGCGACGCCCGACTGGGTCCCTTCAGCCCGATCTCGAACGAAATGGTGCGCAACTTCGTCGCCGAGCGCATCGCCATGCCGCGCAGTTATTGATGAAGATCACCAAACACTTCGTCACGGTGGGAAAACGCCGCGTGCATTATCTGCGCGCGGGCAGCGGGCCGGCGCTCGCGATGCTACATGCCTCGCCTTGCTCCGCCAAAGTGATGCGACCCTTGCTGCCGGTTTTCGGCGAGCGCTTCACCTGCCTCGCGTTCGACACGCCCGGGTTCGGTCTGTCGGACAAGCTCGCAATGCCGAAGCCGAGCATCGAGGACTTTGCGGACGCGCTCGCCGAAACGCTCGCCGCGCTCGGTGTCGAACACGTCGCCGCCTACGGGCGCCACACCGGCGCTTCTCTGGCGGTCGAGTTCGCCGCCCGCCACCCGCAGCGTTGCGCGATGGCGTTCGCCGACGGCTACGCAGTGTTCGCCAAACCCTACACCGACGAGCAGCTCGAACGTTATCTTGAGCCGATAGTGCCGGCCTGGGACGGCGCGCACCTGTTGCGGCTCTGGTTCCGCTATCGCGATCAGCATGTCTTCTGGCCGTGGAATGTGCAGACTGCGGAAACGCGCTCGGACGCCGACGTACCGAATCTCGATTTTCTGCACCGAGGCGTGGTGGAGCTTCTCGAAGCCGGAGATGACTACCGTGTCGGTTACGCCGCCCCCTTCCGCCACCGCGGGCTCGAAGTTCTGCGCGACCTAAGAGTGCCGGTCTGCTTCGGTCACCGCCCGGGCGACAGTCTCTACTCCAGCCATACTCTCTATCCGGAATCGGCCTGGACCGAAATCATACCGCGCGAACCGGACGCGGCGGCGCTCGCCGAGCGTGCGATCCTCGAACGCCATCCGGCGCGCGGCGCGCCGCCGCCCGCGCCTTCCTGTACGCCGGTTCCCGGTCGCACCACCACCGACTACCTGGACATTGACGGCGAGCAGGTGCTGGTGCGCTCTGCAGCCGAGCTCACCGGTTCCGTGCCTCTATTGATCCTGCCCCACGTGCCGGGTTCTTCCGCCCTCTACGACGCGCTTGTTCTGGAGAGTGCGCCGGCGCTGGCGCTCGATTTTCCCGGCCACGGCGAGTTCGATCCGCTTCCCGGCAATCGACAGAGTGTTGAAACCTGGGCGGACACGGCAGCGAAGGTTCTCGACAAGCTAAGCGTCGCGAGTGTGCGCCTTTACGGTCACAACGGCGGCGCCGCGGTCGCGGTCGAGCTGGCGCGCCGGCTCGGCAACCGGGTGCTTGGACTGGTGCTGGATGCTCCCTGTTTTCTCGGCGATGAAGAAAGAAGAAGCCTTCCCTCCCGCTATGCGCCAGATGTGCTGCCGGTGTGGGAAGGCAGCCACTGGCTACGCGCCTGGCACCATCTCCGCGACTCCGAGTTGTGGTGGCCTTGGTTCGAGCGCACCCACAGCGCCGCGCGCAGCAGCGAGCCGCGCATCGCCCCCGAAGATCTCACGCTGCGCGTACGCGAGGCAATGAAACAGCCCGCGAGCTACGCCCCCGCATGGTGCGCCGCGCTTTCCTATGCTGGGCGGGAACTCCTCGCCGGTATCGAGACGCCGGTGCTCGAAGTCGGCTCCGAGCAGGACGTTTTCTCGCATCTCTCTGTCAGCATGAACATCGCCGACGATGCGCACTCACGCGCGAAGACCATCTGGCAATGGATCGGCCGATACCGATGAGCATCAAGCGAAAAGCCTGTATCGCGGGCATCTACGAGCACCCGACGCGCCATGCGCCCGACAAATCGGTGGCCGAACTGCACGCCGAAGTGGCGGCGGGCGCGCTTGCCGACGCTGGCATCATGAAAGCCGGCGTAGACGGCTATTTTTGCGCCGGCGATGCTCCGGGCCTCGGCGGATTGTCAATGATCGACTACCTGGGCCTCAAGGTGCGCCATATCGATTTCGACCGAGACCGGCGGTTCCTCGTACATCGTGCACGTCGCGCACGCAGCCGGGGCGATCGCCACGGGGCGCTGTAACGTCGCGCTGATAACCCTCGCAGGTCGGCCGCGCTCGGAAGGCTCGAGCGGCTTGCAGCCACGTTTCTACGGCGCAGCGTCGCCCGATGCGGCGTTCGAGCACCCGTACGGTCCGGCGACGGTCAACATGTACGCCATGGTGGCGATGCGACACATGCATGAATTCGGCACGACTTCCGAGCAGTTCGCCTGGATTAAGGTCGCCGCCTCGCACCATGCGCGGCACAATCCGCACGCGATGCTTCGCGGCGTGGTTACGGTAAATGAGGTTCTCGACTCGCCTGTGATAGCAGATCCGCTGCATCGCCTGGATTGCTGCGTGGTGAGCGACGGCGGCGGCGCGCTAGTTGTGACCCGACCCGAGATCGCGCGCGACCTGAAGAAACCTCTGGTGCGGGTGATCGGCGCCGGCGAAGCCGTGAAGGGACAGGCGGGCGGCAAGCTGGACCTCATCCATTCGGCGTCCGCCTGGTCTGGCGCCGCCGCCTTCGCTGAAGCGGGCGTGGGGCCCGCCGACATCCGTTACGCATCGATTTACGACAGCTTCACGATCACCGTGCTCGTGCAGCTCGAAGACCTGGGCTTCTGCGCCAAGGGCGAAGGCGGACGCTTTGTCGCCGACGGCGGCCTCATCTCCGGCAACGGCCGAATCGCGGTGAACACCGACGGCGGCGGACTGTGCAACAACCATCCTGGCAACCGCGGCGGAATGACCAAGGTGATCGAAGCGGTGCGTCAGCTTCGCGGCGAAGCACATCCTGCGGTGCAGGTGAAGGACTGCGCGCTCGCACTTGCCAACGGTACCGGCGGTCAGCTCGGTTCGCGCCATTGCGCGGCCACGCTAATCCTGGAGCGCGCATGAACATTCCGTCGCCTGCAGTCAACCCGGAGAACAAGCCGTTCTTCGACGCCGCGCGGGAAGGCCGGCTGCTGATCAAGCGCTGCCTCGCCTGCGGCGAGCATCACTACTATCCGCGCGCCCACTGCCCGTTCTGCGGCTCGCCGCGGACCGAGTGGATCGACTCGTGTGGCCGCGGCCGCATCTATTCCTTCAGCGTCATGCGCCGCGTCGCCGAGCCATATGCCATTGCCTATGTCACGCTAGACGAAGGCGTCAGCATGCTGACGAACCTCGTTGACTGCGACTTCGGGCGGTTGAAAATCGGGGCTGCAGTGCGGGTCGTTTTTCGAAGTGCCGCCGACGGCGAGGCGATCCCAATGTTCACACCGACATGATTCGGATTGTCGACGGTGCGCAGAGGTTCAAGAACAACCCATGGCACTGATCTTGCTTGCGCGACATTTCACTCGGGGCTAGCCTCGATAGGCATTATTTGCAGACTTCTAGGTGAGGAGATCGTGATGAAATATCTGCTGAGCGCACTAGCTGCCGGTGTCCTGACTGCTTCGACCCTGCCCGTAAGCGCGGCGGACGAGGTGAAGGTCGGCGCAGTTCTTTCGATCGAGGGCATATTCAGCGCGATTGGCGTGCCGGAGCGTGAGGGCGTGCAACTTGCGGTCGATCAACTTAACCAGGCCGGCGGCGTTGGCGGCAAACACATCAATCTCACGATCTACGACGATGGCGGCGATCAAGCCAAATCAGTTCAGCTTTCCAATCGGCTTATTTTTCAGGACAAGGTGGTTGCCGCGTTTGGGCCGACGGTAACTCCGACCGGTGAGATGATCGCACCGGTCTTCGAGCAAAACAAAGTCGTCGAAATCGGTTATGTAGCCCAGGATTACCTCTGGAAAGATACGCAGTTCATTTTCATGTCGATACCAACTGATGCCGTGCTGGTCGAGGCGATGTTGGGCTATGCCAAGAAAATCGGCGCCAAGAAAATCGCCATCGCATATGCGGACGTGCCATACGGTGTCAGCGGCGCCAAACTAATGCGCCAGGGAGCCAAGAATGCGGGCATTGATCTGGTCGGCGACGTCAAATGGGGCGAGGGCGACATCGATTTCACGCCGGCGGCCAATCAGCTTCGGTCGGCCAAGGCCGACGCTATCCTGACATGGGGGTCGTGCGCCGTTGCGGATGCGCAGGTGCTCAAGGCGCTCCGCGATACTGGCGATGTCACGCCGCTCATTGGCAATATCTGCATGCCGCTGCCAACCACTGCACAGGTGGTAGGCAAGGGCGCCGAAGGAGCGGTTTCCTTCAGCCTCCTCGATTATTCGAAGCCTAGCGCGCCGGCGGCCGCCTTCCTCGCTGCCTATTCCGAAAAGTACAAGCATCCGCCGAGCCCGTTCGCGGCCGCCGCCTATGACGGCGTGCAGTTGTGGGCCCGCGCCGTAGCGCGCGCAGGTGGCAAAACCGATCCAGAATTTGTCGCTGCCGCCATGATCGGTCTCACCTATGACGGAGTGATTGGCAATTTCAAAATCACGAGGGACAATCACACCGGCTTGGACGCTGCTGCCTACAAGGCGATTGTCCTGAAGAACGGAAATTGGACGACGATGTGATCTCACGAGAAAGGACACACCAATGACGAACACCAGATGGGATCTGACGGCGGAAACCAAGGCGTTGATCGTTGTCGATATGCAAAACGGCTTTCTCAAGCCCGATGGTTTCATGGTCAAGGCAGGTCTCAACATCGATCAATGCATCGCGGCCATCGGGCCGAACCAGAGCGTTATTGCGGCCTGCCGTGAAGAAGGAATCCCGGTGATCTACACGCGCTACTCGCTGCGGCCCGACTACAAGGATGCAGGTCTTTTGACATCGCTTTATCCTGGCTTCGAATCCACTAACGCGATGGTCATCGGCACGCGCGATTGGGAGATCGCCGAAGAGCTAAAGCCGATGGACGGCGATATCATTGTTGATAAGCAACGCTATAGCGCGTTCTACGGCACCAATCTCGAAGTGACTCTCCGCGGGCTCGGTGCGACGCTCGTTGTGATCACTGGTGTCACAACAAATATTTGCGTCGAATCCACGGTGCGGGACGCCTTCTTTCGCGACTTCAAGGTGACCGTGCTCGAGGACTGCGTCGGTGCGGTTGACTCGATGATGCAAGAAGGACCCCTGCACAGCTTTCGATACGGGTTCGGCGATGTCCTGAAATCGGGCGAGTTCATCGCGGCGATCAAAGGCAAGGGCCGTCAACGTCTCGTCGCGGCTGAATGAACCCGCAAATTTGGAGGCCCTCCGCTGCGCCGAGATTGAAGCGCACGGCGAGGTGACGGGCGCGCGTGGATTTCGGACAGCTTCTAATATCCGGCCTCACCAGCGGGATGGTCTACGGACTGGTCGCGCTCGGGTATAACATTGTCTTCCGCGCCACACAGCTCATTGACTTTGCCCAAGGGGAAAAGGCCGCCCTGGGCGGCCTTGTCGCCCTGTCGTTGCTGACGGCGATCGGCGATCATCCCTGGCTAGCGCTGCTGATCGTCGCAGTTGGCGGGTACGTCCTCGGCTGGGCCTACGAGCGTGCCATTTTGCGGCCAATCTATAATCGTCCACCGATCGTGCCTATCATCGCTACAGTGGGCGTCGCGCAGTTCATTTATTTCGGCGATGGTCTAATTTGGGGAAATTCAGCGGTCCCGTTCCCATACTCGTTCAGCGGTGACCCATCCGGCGCCCTAACGCTCGGCGGGTTGCGGATCCCGATCGAGCGCCTCTGGGTGTGGGTGCTGGTGTTGATGGTGGTGATCGCTTGTTCGCTGTTCTTTGAGCGGTCACGCCGCGGCCAAGCGATGGTCGCTGCGGCCGACAATCAACTCGGCGCGCAACTCTCAGGCATCAATGTCGCCGCCATGCGCTCGCACGCGATGTCGATCGCGACCACGCTGGCGATGTTGGGAGGCGCACTGATCGCGCCATTCACCTTGGCCGGTGGCTCGATCGGTCTTGCCATCGCCGTGAAATCCTTTGCCGGCGCCATGATCGGCGGCATACGTTCACCCTACGGCGTGGTCATCGGATCACTGATCGTGGGTGTCACCGAAAGTCTGGCGGCCGGATACCTGTCTTATGGCTATCGCGATCCGGTCGCCTTCAGTCTCCTCCTGCTCGTGCTGCTGATCCGGCCGCAGGGTATCTTTGGCAATTTCCAGGCTCGCGTGGGCTGACATGACGCAGTCAGGCGCCATCATGCTCGCGTTGGTATTAGCGGCGTTGCTGATTTTCGGCATCGTCGCGCCCTTTGATTTGATTTATCCGATCCAGGTCCTATCGCTCGCCGGCTTGGTCGCATTGCAGGCGGTCGGTCTCAATCTCTTGATCGGCAGCACCGGTCAAATCTCGCTGGGGCAGGTGGGCTTCGCCGCGATCGGCGCTTACCTCTCGGCCATCTTGCTGAAACAGGCGAATTGGCCCTTCGAACTCGCCTTTATCGCCGGCACTTTAGCGGCGGCCTTGCTAGGGGCGGTGGTTGGATTTTCCGCCCTTCGACTGCGCGGCCAATATCTAGCCATGGCGACGCTCGCCTTCGGCGGCATCGTTTTCGGTCTTGCCTATGAACTCGAATTCACCGGTGGTCCGCTTGGTATGTTGCGGATACCGCCAATCTCGATATTCGCACACAGATTCCTTTCACCGCAGGCCAAGTTTCTTGCGATCTGGGCCGTCACCGCGATCGTCGCCATTGCCATTCTTAGCCTGTTGCGATCGCGGATTGGCCGCGCGCTCGCCGCCATCCGGGACGACGAAGTCGTTGCCGCTGCGCTCGGAATTAACGTTGCTTGGTACAAGATTTCGATTTTCGTGATCGCCGCAGGACTCTCCGGGATGGCCGGCGCACTCTATGGAAGTTATCTGGGCGGCATCACGCCGAACCGGTTTGGACTGGGTGAGTCGATCGCGCTTCTGGTCGTGGTTGCGGTCGGGGGTCTTGGCAGCATTCCCGGCACTATCGTAGCCGCCGTCGTGCTGACGGCGCTGCCGGAATTTATGCGGCAATACGAAGTCTATCGGCCGACGGTGTATGCGGCGGCTTTGATCCTGCTCATCGTCTTGTTTCCAGGCGGCTTGGGACAAGTGCTGACATGGGCGGATCGAGGCATACTCGCAGCTTGCCAGCGCCTGGGCCTCAAGGTCCGCGTACCGTTTCGCGCACGGCGCGCGACATGACCGGTCCTGCCGAACCGAGCGTCATCCGCTGCGCCGGCGTGTCTCGGCGCTTCGGGGGATTGCAGGCGTTGTCGAATGTCGATTTTTCCGTTCCGCGCAATAGCATCACCGCCCTTATTGGCCCAAACGGCGCCGGCAAGACGACGATATTTAATTTGATAAGCGGTCTCGACCGCCCGGACAGCGGCAACATCGACGTCGGAGGACGTTCGATCGCCGGCGTGCCAGCTCATGCAATCGTGAGTTCGTTTCGCTTGGTCAGAACGTTCCAAAACGTCCGCCTCTACTCCAAGCTGACAGTCGCCGACAATGTCCGGATCGGCCGACACGCCCGAAGTTCGTCCGGCTTTTTCCGTTCGGCGTTGAAGGTGCCAAGCATGCGTCGAGAAGAACGCGACATTAGGGCTCAGGCGATGCACTGGCTGGAGTTCGTTGGCATGGCCAGTCGCGCGGAAGCACTTGCGAGCACACTGTCTTATGGCGAGCAACGGTTGGTCGAAATTGCACGGGCTCTCGCTACTGAGCCAAGTTGCCTGCTGCTGGACGAACCCGCCGCCGGACTGAATAGTCAGGAAACGGCTGCCCTGGCTAATTTGATCCGCACCATCCGCGCCATGCCGATCACGGTGTTCCTCATCGAGCACAAAATGGAAATGGTGATGGCGATCTCCGATCAGGTCATCGTGCTGAATTTTGGGGAGGTCATATCCTGCGGTCCGCCAAGCGCAGTGCAGCGCGATTCCCGCGTGGTAGAGGCTTATCTTGGCAAGGGAGACGACCATCCTTCGGGCGGTTGACCTCAGCTTCGCGTATAGCGCGGCCGATGTCCTGAGCGACGTTTCGCTGGACGTCGGCGACGAGACTGTTGCGCTCATTGGCGCCAACGGTGCAGGCAAATCGACACTGGTGCGTCTGCTGTGCGGCATTCATGGACCGCGTCGCGGTAAGGTTTGTTGGCAGGGCAGGGACATCGCCGGCCAGCCGCCGCATCTTATCGTCAAGCTCGGCATCGCTCAGGTTCCAGAAGGGCGACAATTGTTTCCCAATCAGTCCGTCCAAACCAATTTGCGGCTCGGCGCGTATTCGCGGCGGCTGTCAGCCGCGCTGGAGCGCGAAGCCATCGAAGGAATTTATCAGCAATTTCCGCGCCTCGCAGAACGGCGAAGTCAACTCGCTGGCACCCTTTCCGGCGGTGAACAGCAGATGCTCGCCATCGGTCGTGCGCTGATGGCCGATCCGCGCCTGCTTATTCTCGACGAGCCCTCGATGGGATTGGCCCCACAAGCCGTTGCCGCGATTTTTGATCATGTAGCCTTGTTGCGCAAAAACCGTATCGGCGTCTTGCTGGTAGAACAGAACGCAAGACTGGCCCTTGCGCAGGCAGATCGTGCCTATGTTCTGGAGCACGGCCGGATCATCATGAGCGGGCGGGCGGCGTCGCTGGCCAACAACGCCCGCGTGCGGCAGGCCTACCTCGGCAGCGAAATCGTGATCTGAACATCGGAATGGCAGGCTCTCGAGGCCACCGGGCGCACATGAAGGCGATCGGGTGCGACGTCTGGATTGCAATGTAGATCGGCCCCGCATGTGCCGCGCGATGTCGATCGCGGCGTATCGAGCCGAGGTGGAATACAACACGCGCTCTTGACACTCTAAATTTTGGTAAACACTGTCAGTCACGTCCCGCCGGTGGAGCGTGGCGGATATAGCCATAGGCAGACCGCGGACATGGGTTACATCGACGTCGTCGTCAATCTTTTCACCGAGCAGGAAATCGAGCGCGGGCAAACCGGCATCGACGCCGATTTTATGGCCCAGATCCGCATGGCGGAAGACATGCGCAGCGGTGTCTCAATCGATCGCTATCTGCAAAAGATGGATCGGGCTGGGATCGACCATTCGTTGTTGATCGCGGTCCGCGCCGGCGACCTGCGGGTGAAAGGCTCGTTCGAAATTCCCTATGAGCGCGTTTATGAGATCTGTTCGAGCTACCCAAAAAGCTTTTCTGGGCTCGCTGGGGTAGATCCGTTTCGTGGCATGCAGGGCTTGCGTGATTTGGAACACGCGGTTCGCGACCTCGGCTTTGTAGGCGCGCATCTTTATCCGCATTGGTTCGAATTGCCGCCCGACCACGCCAAATACTATCCCTACTACGCAAAGTGCTGCGAACTCGACATTCCGATAATGATGCAGGTCGGACAAAATCTGATTTATCAGAGGGACCGACGATTGCCGAGCGTGGCCCGCCCGATTACGCTCGACCGGGTCGCGATCGATTTTCCCGAACTCAAGCTCATCGGCATCCACATCGGCGTCCCCTGGGTCGACGAGATGATCGCGATGGCGTGGAAACACGAGAATGTTTTTATCGGCGTCGATGCCTACGCGCCGAAGCACTGGCAGCCGCAGCTCGTCCACTATCTGAACACCTATGGGAAGCAAAAGGTTCTGTTCGGCACTGACTGGCCGGTGATTGATCCCGAACGCGCTGTCTCCGAAATCCGTGAGTTGAAGTTGCGGCCCGACGCCGCGAAGCTCTTAATGCGCGAAAACGCTTTGCGTGTTTTTCGTCTACCCCAAAGCGCGATCTCGCAGCGATGACGATGAAACATGGATGACGCAGATCGACATCCCTACGGTCCCATCCGCCGGCAGTTCGCGTTTTGACGACGGTCGGGGAGTTGCACCGACGAGAAATCAGCGGCTTTGCTTAATGCCCCACATGGCGACAAGCGGTCCGCACGGGCGATGCACAATCAGTCGGATCAGCTTTCTTCGACGCTTGAACTGGAATCGAGTGGAAGCCAGGCCTAAGTCGCAGAACTTCACCTGCGGGTGAGGCGATCAGCACGTAACCTATTCCATAACCGGTATTCGGCGAGCGCGCGAGAGGGGAGCCGTTGACAGGCACTTTCCAGACGCCGATTTGCCATTCATTCCTTCCGCCGCGGAGCCATGGTAAGTTCGCCGCTTTAATGCTGGGTTTTAGATGCTTAACGCGGCTGGTTGCGAAATCTTTGTTTGCTCGCGGCAACGGACCGTCAACCATTGCGGTCGGTGCATGGCGCGAGCAGCGACACCCGAGCTATGGGGTACCCTCGGAAATCGCGATCGATTTGTGGGGTGCCATGCTCAGCCGTTGCCCGCGTTAAGCATATTGTCTGCGTTTCTCGTGCGCGCGCGAGGGCCCCCAGCGGCCGGCGGTTTCGATCCGGGGGCACCGGCATCGAGCTATAGGGGTAGCTTCGGCGCGCGCCGAATCGAAACCGCTGGCCGCGGGGTTGTCGCTGGCCCTGGCGCTGTCAGCTGCCGGGTAGCGTGCGCGATCGGCGGTACGATCGGGCCGCGATAAGGGCGCGATCGGGGTTTCGGTCAAGATCGTCCCCATAGGTCAACGCCGGCCACTGCCAGCCCCTCCAGTACCAACCCCAACCCCCAGCCAGTTCATCACCTCATCACCGCGCGCCGCGCTCGGTTCAGCGCGCAGGTGGATTGGCGCTCTGGCGGCCCTCGCAGGAAAGTGGGAGCTAATACTTGGGGGTAGTGAGAATTTGACGATGGTGCAGATCCCGCCAAGCGGCGATAGACGGCAATTCCTGGCGCCGCTTCGCGCGCGCGGGGGGGGTGAGAGAAAGTGCTTAACCCGGGCGCCGGCCAGGTGAATGGCGTCGCGGCGCGACCAGACTCGCTCCCCTTTCTCGCGAGAGCGATATTCACCCGGCATGGTCAAGGCGTTTTCCTTTTTTCAACTCTTTACGGCCCGGGTGTTTGGCCCCGATGCACATGCACCATTGAGAAAACATTAGCATAGAGATTTGACGTCCACTGCTTTCCCTCCTGGGTTATCTGAAGGTAACGCAGCGCGTCTCCAATATAAGGTCGCACCGTTTTCCAAAAGAAATGCGGATAATAAACTCGCAGATCCTCAACGCTTTTATAGCCAAGCTTTTCGCTGGTCCCCGTCTCGCGAAACTCGTTAAATAACGCTGGCTGCTTTCAGATAATTGATATCGGCCAGTTGCCCGATCAGATCAGCCGCGCGGACCAAGCCAGGAAAATCGTCAGTAGACTTGTGTTGTTCGTCTTTCCGGCACAGGGAAACGAGTGTGTTTCAATGTTCGCCTCGATTTCCGCGGTATCGATTTGAACGAAAGCGTGGCTGAAACGCTCACGTACAAAAAAGCTTCGATCGGACCACAGGATAGGGCGTCACCGCTGCATCAGTCGAGCCTTTCGACAGACTTGTTTTTTCTCCAGCCAGATTAGTTACGCAAAGTCCATTCTCATCGCCTTCGGCAAATGCCCCGCACGTAACCGATGTCATGACAAAGCAATGGGATGATGAAATGAAGCCGATCGCGCGGCGTTACGCCACCTACGCTAATATGCCTGCCTCGCAAGATTTCCTGGCCGACAAGCGTGACCATGATGGTATGATTTACATCATGGTAGG
>CAWJRE010000008.1:0-29976 GCA_963845075.1 uncultured Alphaproteobacteria bacterium
TACCGGCAGTTTGATGCATGAGTGGGTCAGCCCTGTGGGGGCCGAGCGGGTATAGGAGTTGCGGAGTAGCAAATGAAGAAAACGACCAGATCGAAGGTAGTCAACGTGGCCATCTTTTTGGGCCACGGCCGATACTCGCTGGAGAAGAAACCGCCTATGACGAGTTAATTAGGCGTGTTTACGCAGCAATAAAGCCTGTCGACGTTATTGACGAAATGCTCATAGAAGATGTGGTCGCTTCGGAATGGGAGTTCTTGCGCTGGAGCCGGCTGAAATTTAGCTTGGTCCAATCGTGCGCCGCTGATGGGTTAGAAGATTTTCTTATCAGAGAGTTGGATTACGATCTGTACCGGAAACGTTTTGTGGAGGATCTTACGGAAATCCTCCAGGACAATCTTCCGGAAGGACCAAGCCAAAGACCATCTGCAGAAGCTAGCCCGTGATTGTGCCCGGAATGAAACCAGCGCTGTCGACAAGGTCAATGAAATACTCGGCAGCATCGATGTGAACATGGACGATGTCCTCCGCGATGCGCGGGTCAATAGGGCGAAAGAGCTCGTCAAAGAATATGCGCGCCGTGAAACCCGCGGCGTCATGCTAATCGATGATCTTTTGGCGAAAGCCGGGGAGACGATTGACGGTCTCATGGTCTGGCATTTGAAGAATCAGCTAGAGTATATCGAGCGGTTGGATCGACTGACCTCCATCGCTGAGGCCCGCCGCAACGCTAGTCTACGAGAGATTGATCGGCGTCGGTCTGTGCTCGGGGAAAAGCTGCGCCGGAGTGTGCAAGAGATCGAGGAACGCGAACTTACATTGATCGAGACGACGGTCGGCAAAGGAAAAGATGCAGCGTGATCGCAAGATCGACACCAACCGTGCCAATGCTTGCGCTAGCACTGGTCCGAAGACCGCTCGCGGCCGCGCTCGATCAGCAAGAAACGCATTTCGTCACGGGCTGAGCATGCCCGTAGAAGTCCGATCAAGTTCTATGTGAACAGGTGCAGGCGCTCACACGTCAGATCGCCGGCTCGGACGCTTCCGTTCACATCCAAATTCTTGCACACCGGATCGCCGAAGCGCAGATCGATCTGCTCCGCGTGCGCTACGAACGTCATCAACTCGTGTCAGAAGAACTCAGCAATCCTGACTATCTATCTCCGGCAATAATGCGAAAGAAGTTAACAGCGGTGGTCCGTTTTGCCCGAGCATTCGGAGCAGACACGCCGTTGCCCGCAGATATGATTGAATTTCTTGAGTCGAAGCCTGAGGGCCCATTCAAATTGGCAACTATCTTGTCGGATAACGCTCGTCAGATCCAAGCACTTGACCGCTATGAGCGGCGCGCCCTGTCGCGACGCAAATTTGCAGTTCGAGCGCTCGATGCGGAGCGCCGCCGCCACCAATATCATAGGACAATAATCCTAAGCCCGGAACATTTTGGCAGAACGAAGCCAAAAACATCAATGATTTGCAGTGGAGGACACGAGGTTCGCGATATCGCGTCCGCGTTGCCTTCCGCGCCCAATGCGGCGTCGGGCATGCCGGTTTGAAACGCTGCTTAATGGCTGGGAACGCGAACCAGCACGCACGCACCGGACGCAGAGTCGGGCGAGCGTGACGCAGGCGGTGGAATGCGTACGCAAAGCAGCAAGCAAAAGGGGAGAGGTTCACCGCGCTCACGTCGGCGTCGGAACTCGAAGCAGCATTTTTCGAACTCGGAGAGAATGCCTCGGGACGCTCGAGGACCTGCACGGAAGGCTGAGCGTGTCGGCCGCTGCCGTCACTGCTCGTCTACTCCAAAGCCGAGTGGCCGACAGCGCCCGCTGGCGTTCGCTGGAAGACAAGATCATCAGCAGGCGACGCGGGTAGCCGTCGGTTCACGCCCATCGCTCGCGCCAGGCCTGCAGCATGAGCAACGTCCACAGCGGATACTGCCAATTGCGCGTGCCCGCGAGGTGCTGCGCCCAGGCGCGCCGCACCGGCTCGACGCGCAGCAGGCCGTCTGCGGCCAGGCGTTTCGGGGCGAGCAGCGTCTCCGCCCAATCGCGCAGCGGGCCGCGCAGCCAGGAGTCGATCGGCACCGCGAAGCCCATTTTCGGCCGGTCGATCAGGCGCCGCGGCACGTAGCGGTCGAGCACGCGCCGCAGCAGCCATTTTCCTTCGCCGCCGCGTATTTTGAACCGCCGCGGCAGCGTCCAGGCGTAGGCGACGACGCGGTGATCGAGAAGCGGCACCCTGCCTTCCAATCCGACCGCCATGGTGGCGCGGTCCACCTTGGTCAGGATGTCATCGGGAAGGTACGTAACGAGATCGAGAAACTGCATGCGCGGCACGAGCTCCGGGAAATCGCCGGCGATGGTTACATCCGCCAACGGCCCCGCGGGTTCGTGCCCCGCGGTCGCGATCTCGTCCGGCCGTTGCCATTGGCTGACCAGCCGCCGGTAGATCGTCTCGGGCGACGCATCATCGAGCAAGGTCGCGATCTTGTGCAGCTTGTCGCCGGCGAGCGCCGTACGAGGCAGGAACGGCAACCACCTGAACAGGCGCGTCCAGGTATCGGGCGGCAGCGTGCGGAGCGCCGCGGCCATCGGGCGATGCAGGCGCTGGGGCAGGGCGTCGGCGACGCGCAGAAAGCGTTCCGCCCAGAGGTAGCGGTTATAGCCCGCGAACAGCTCGTCGCCGCCGTCGCCGGAGAGCGCTACCGTGACGTGCTTGCGCGTCAGTTCGGATATCAGCAGCGCCGGGATTTGCGAGCTGTCGGCAAACGGCTCGTCGAACCAGTCGGCCAGCCGCGGCACCAATTCCAGCGCGTGCTTGGGCTCGACATAGAATTCCGTGTGGTCGGTGTGCAGATGTGCGGCGACGCCGCCGGCATACTGCGCCTCGTCGTAGCCCGCGGCATGAAATCCGATCGAGAATGTCTTTACCGGGCGCGTGCTTTGCGCCTGCATCAGAGCGACCACGGTCGAGGAGTCGATGCCGCCGGAAAGAAACGCGCCAAGCGGCACGTCGGCGATCATGCGCAGCTTCACGGAATCGCGCAGCAACGCGTCGAGCTGTTCGATCGCCTCGTTCTCGTCGGGCGCAGGGTCGTTGCGCGCCTGTCCGGCGATCGCGACGGCGCGCGCGTCCCAGAAGCATTTGAGCTCCGGCGTCCGCCCGGCGCGCAGGGTGAGAACATGGCCGGGCGGAAGTTTCGCGGCCTCGCGGTAGATCGTGCGCGGCTGCGCGATATAGCTGAACCGCAGGAAGCCCGCGACCGCGTCTTCATCGATCGTCGGCTGCCAACCGGGGAGAGCGCGGAACGCTTTGAGCTGCGAGGCAAAGAGCAAACGATCCGGCGAAGCCGCGTAATAGAGCGGCTTGATGCCGAGGCGGTCGCGCGCCAGGTGGAGCGTGCGCGCGCTGCGGTCCCACAGCGCAAAGGCGAACATCCCGATCGTGCGCTCGATCGCCGGCTCGACGCCCCAAAGCGCGCAGGCTTCGAGCAGCACCTCGGTATCGGAATCGCTGCGCATGGCGCGGCCGGCGGCCGCAAGCTCCTTGCGGATATCGCGATAATTGTAGATCTCGCCGTTGAAGGTGATGACGTAGCGGCGGTCGGCCGAGTGCATCGGCTGGGCGCCGCCCGGACTCAAATCGATGATCGCGAGCCGGCGCTGGCCGAGCACGACGCCGCTCTCGGCTTCGGCCCAAATCCCGCTGTCATCCGGACCGCGGTGCCGCAGCGTTTCGTTCATGGCCTCGCCGGCCGCGCGCAACGCGTCAGCCGACGTCGCCGCGCGCCAATCGATCAGGCCGGCAATGCCGCACATGGTAACGCTCCAGGCCGAGGCTTTCGCGGCGCCAGGACGAAAGCCGTCGAACAATGATGCCCCCACGCAACAGCTATTTTCTCGTAAAGTCGAGGGCATTGTACGCATGGGCACCCGGCGGGTTGCTGGGACGGCCCAACGAGTTCCGACGCGCGGCTCACCATTCGGGCGCGTGCGAACGGTGCAGGCCGATCACGCCGGCAAGGTGGAGGACTTCATGAACGGTCGCGCGTCCATTCCAACGTTGCGCATCGGTTTGATCGGCAGCGGCTTCATCGCCAATTTTCACCTTCAGGCGCTCCTGTCCGTGCGCCATGTCACCGTGTCGGGAGTTTACAGCCCCACCGCCGCCAATCGCGAGGCGATGGCCGCAAAGGCCAATGCGCTCGAGCTCGGCCCCTGCCGGCCGTTCCCGTCGCTCGAGGCGATGCTGATTTCCGGCGAAGTCGACGCCGTATGGATCGGCGTGCCGAATTTCGTCCGGCTCGACACCATGCGTGAGATCCATCGCCTGGTGAAGGCCGGATGGGCGAAGCTCGTCGGCGTCGCGTGCGAAAAACCGCTCGGCCGGACGCTCGCCGAGGCGCGGGAGATGCTGCGGCTCGCCGAAGATGCGAAGCTCATGCACGGCTACCTGGAAAACCAGGTGTTCTCGAGCGCCGTCCAGCGCGGCAAGGACATCGTGTGGCGCCGCGCCGTTCCGGTCTGTGGCCGTCCTTATCTGGCGCGCGCCGCCGAGGAGCATAGCGGGCCGCACATGCCGTGGTTCTGGCAGGCGCAGCGGCAAGGCGGCGGCGTCCTTTCCGACATGACCTGCCACAGCGTCGAGGTCGGGCCGTTTTCTGCTCAGCAAGCCCGGTGCGCCACGCACCGACCTCAAGCTGGTCAGCGCCAGCGCCACGGTCGGCAATCTGAAATGGACGCGGCCCGAATACGTGACGCGGCTCAAGAACATGATGGGCGCCGACGTCGACTACGCCGTGCGGCCGGCCGAGGATTTCGCGCGTGGCGCGCTCACCTTCCGCGACGCGGAGGGACATGAAGTGATGGTCGAAGCGACCAATTCGTGGGCTTATGTCGGGGCCGGCCTGCGCATCCTGATCGAGCTCCTCGGCCCGGAATATTCGATGGAGTTCTCCTCGCTCAACACCGGCCTGAAAGTATTTTTGTCGCGCGAGGTGACCGGCGGGCAGGGCGAGGATCTGGTCGAGAAGCAGAACGCCGAGCAGGGCCTGATGCCCGTGGTGGAGAACGAGCCGGACATCTACGGCTATATCGGCGAGGACCGGCACATGGTCGAGGCGTTCCGCCACCGGCGCCAGCCGATGGAGACCTTCCACGACGGCGTCGCCGTCGCCGAGATGCTGATGGCGCTCTATCGCTCGGCCGAGATCGGCCAGACCGTGCGGCTGCCGGCGCCCGAGCTCGAAACCTACGTGCCGCCGGTGGCGCGCTCGTAAGCGCACCGTCGTTTTGCGCCAGGGCCGGCTTCCACTACGCGAGCGCGGCGTGCGCCAGAAAGCGGAAGAGCTGCCGGTAGTAGTCGCGCTGACCGGGGGCCTGGATCATCATCAGGGCGATCAGTTCCTCCTGCGGCGCGATCCAGAACGCCGTGCCGGCGATGCCGCCCCAGAAGTATTCGCCCACCGTCCCCGGCGTCGGCGCCATTCCGGCATCACGGCGCACAGCGAAACCGAGGCCGAAGCCGTGGCCGGGCGCAAGCAGGAAACGCGTGCCGATGCGCACGTCCGGGCCGAGGTGATCGGCGGTCATGAACGCGATCGTCTTGCGGCCGAGGATGCGCGCCGCGCCGAGCGTGCCGCCGCGATAAAGCATCAGCAGGAAGCGCGCGTAGTCGTCCATCGTCGAGACGAGCCCGCCGCCGCCCATTTCGAGGCGCGGCGCCGCGCGCACGTTGATGAGTTCTACCGCCGCGCCGGTATCGGGGTCGTTCGCGAACGCCTCGGCGAGCCGCTCGTGCTTGTCCGCGGGCGCGAAGAAGCCGGTATCGCTCATGCCGAGCGGCGCGAAAAGGCGCTCGCGCAGAAACGCGCCCAGGGTCTGGCCCGATATGACCTCGATGATGCGGCCGATGACGTCGGTGGAATGGCTGTAATGCCAGGCCACGCCCGGCTGCTCGAGGAGCGGCAGCTTGGCGAGTTCGGTCACGAGTTCGGCGTTGGGAAGATCGCGGAACAACCGCGCCTCGCCGTAGAGACGCTGCACGGCCAATTCGCCGGTAAATTCGTATGTCAGCCCCGAGGTATGGCGCAGCAGATCCTGCACCGTGATCGGCCGCCTGGCCGCGACCAGTTCGAGCTTCCCGTCCTTCTCGACGCCGACCTTCGGATCGGCGAATTCGGGGATGTATTTCGCGACGGGATCGGCGATGAACAGCCGTCCGTCCTCGACCAGCATCATGAGCGCGACCGAGACGATCGGCTTGGTCATCGAATAGATGCGGAAGATTGCGTCGCCGGGCATTATCGGGCCGCCCGGCCGCAGCACGCCGAGGTCGCGGCGATAGCCGACCTTGCCGCCCCGCGCGATCATCATCGAAACCCCCGGCAGGCGGCGGGCGTCGATTTCGCGCTGCATGATCGCGGTGAGCTTGGCGAGGCCTCCCGGCGACAGCCCAGTCTCTTCCGGTGAACCGATTGGCGCGACTTGTGGCGCAGGCGAAACGGTTTTCGGCTGATCGTTCATGGTCGATCCCGATGTTGGTTGTCAGGCTGCTGGGAACACTGTCCCAGTCGAAAGTTTCGCGCAATACTCTTGTGAAAGTCGCGGGTTCGCCCAAGTAGCCGGAAGGGGCGCGGAATTCACGTGAAAGGTACTGAATGACTCAATTGTCCCAAACCGCGGAACGCACTGTGCGCCGCGTTCGCCACGACACCAAGCTGCGCCTCCTGGAAGTGAAGAGCGTAGGCCGGATCACGCCGAAGATGCTGCGCATCACGGTCGGAGGGGACGAACTCGCCGGCTTCGTCAGCGCCGCGCATGACGATCACGTGAAACTCTTCTTCCCCCAGCCGGGACAGGCCAAGCCGGTGCTGCCGACCTCGAGCCCCAACGGCCCGGTGTATCCGGCCGATGCGCCGAGGCCGGCGGCGCGCGACTACACGCCGCGCCGCTATGATCCCGCGGCAGGAACGTTGGCGATCGATTTCGTGCTGCACGGCGATGGCCCGGCGACGTCGTGGGCCGCGCAAGCGCGGCCCGGAGATTTCCTCGGCGTCGGCGGTCCGCGCGGCTCGTTCATCGTGCCCGACGATTTCGACTGGTATCTTCTCGCCGGCGACGACACGGCATTGCCGGCCATCGGCCGCCGCTTGGAGGAGCTACCGCCCGGTACGCGTGCTCTCGTCGTCGTGGAAGTCGCCGACCCGGGCGAGGAGCAGCGTTTCGACACGCGCACCCGGCTCGACGTGCAATGGCTGCATCGCGGCGACGCCGCCGCGTCCGAGAAAAGCGGAAGCCAATCGCTTCTGCATCACGCGGTCGCCGGCCTGAGTTTTCCGCCCGGCGAGGGCTATGCCTGGGTCGCCGCCGAGGCAGCGACTGCCAAGGCCCTGCGCCGGCATCTCGTTGACGAACGTGGGTTGCGCAAGGACCGGGTGAAAGCCGCGGCCTATTGGAAGCACGGCGCCGTCGCCGTGCATGAGACCTACGACGACTGAGGCCGCGGCCGCCATCCGGCTTCCACCTCCACCGAAGCCTCAAGCCGCGCGGATCCACCCGTGGGCGCGATGTCACAAACGCTGGCCCTGCTTCGTCTCAGTGCCAAAGGAGGTGGCTGACATGCGTGGTGCTGTCGCCTGGATTCTCGGAATAGCTCTCGCGGCCAACGGTTTCGTGATGCTCGGGGCGCCCGCTGCCTGGTATGCCGCGGTCCCCGGCGTTGCCGCCACCGGCCCCTTCAACGCCCATTTCATCCGCGACGTCGGCGTCGCTTATGTTCTCTGCGGCGCGGCGTTGGCGTGGTTCGCCACGTCTCCGGCGGCTCGGCCGGCGGCAATGATCGGCGCAGCGTTTCTCGCCCTTCACGCGGCCGTCCATCTCTGGGATGCCGCAGCCGGGCGGGAGCACGTGCATCAACTGCTCATCGATCTCCCGCCCGTCTTTCTGCCGCCGGTCCTGGCGATCTGGATCGTCTGGCGGCCGCTCGGCCGCGGCCCAATCGCAAACAAGGGAGCAGAACATGATCAAGTGGCTTCTGCGGCGGCGGCTCGCCGCGTTTGAGCGCGCCTGGAACTATGATGCCAGCTACATGCACGAAGTGCTCGATGCAGATCCGTCGGCGCTGATGGCTTTCAGCAAGGTGGCCAGCCTGGGCCGCTATCACAAGGACGCGCCGCTCGCCGCGTATCATGCGGTCAGGATCGTCGGCACGATGGCCGAGGATTGCGGGCCGTGCACGCAGCTCACGGTCGACATGGCCTTGCGCGCCGGGGTCGATCCGGCGGTTCTGCGGGCCGTGGTGTCGCGGGAGTTCTCTGCGATGCCGGCCGACGTTTCCTTGGCGGTGCGTTTCGCCGAGGCGAGCCTGCGTCACGCGCCCGAGGCGGACGACCTGCGCAAAGAGGTGGTTCGCCGATGGGGCAAGCGTGCATTGATCTCGCTCGCTTTCGCCATCACCGGCGCCCGCATCTTCCCGACGGTGAAATACGCCATGGGCCACGGCCGCGCCTGCACCCGCGTGACCGTCGCCGGCGAGTCGCGGCCGGTGCTTCGTGAACTGACCCGAGCGGCATGAGCGCGCCGGCCGAACGCAGCCCGGTCGAATCTTTCGAGGCCCATCGAAGCGCTTTGACGGGTCTCGCCTATCGCATGCTCGGCTCACGGGCCGAAGCGGAGGACGTGGTGCAGGACGCGTACCTGCGCTGGCACACGGTCGATCCCGCTACGATCGAACAGCCGCGCCGCTACCTCGGCACGGTCGTGACGAGGTTGTGCCTCGATCGGATGAAGTCCGCCAAGGCGCGGCATGAAATCTATGTCGGCCAGTGGCTGCCCGAACCGGTGGTGGATGAGGTGTTCGATCCCGACACGGCTGACGACCTCGCGCACGACCTCTCCGTCGCCTTGATGCTGGTCCTCGAACGGCTGTCGCCATTGGAGCGCGCCGCGTTCCTGTTGCACGACGTGTTCGGGCTCGATTTCGCCGGCGTCGCCGCCGCGCTCGGCCGCGGCGAAGCCGCCTGCCGCCAGCTTGCCGCCCGCGCCCGTGGGCATATCGAGGCCGGCCGACCGCGCTTTCCGGCGTCGAAGGAGGAGGGACATCGCCTGGCCGCGGCCTTCCGCGAAGCTGCGGAGTCGGGCGACGCGCAGGCGCTGGCGCGACTGCTGGCCGAGGACGCGGTGCTCTATACGGACGGCGGGGGCAAGCGCGCCGCCGCCTTCAACCCGATCCACGGCGCGGACAAGATTTTGCGGTTCATTGCCGGCGTTTCGCGCAAGAACCTCGCTCTGCAAACGATGCAGGTGCGTGCCGCGACCGTCAATGGGCTGGCAGGCTTCGTCATGCGCGAAGCGGACGGGTCGATCAGCACGATGGCCTTCGAGTGTTGCGCCGGACGCATCGCTGCGATCTATGTCGTGCGCAACCCCGAGAAGCTGCGCCACGTCCAGCTCTGAGAGACGCTTCAGCGTGGACCGCCCGAAGCGTCTACTTATGTCTACTCCTGTTGAGGCAAGTCGTGCAGTGCTTGGGGGCGGTCTGTGAAAACCAGCTGCTCATGACCGAGAACGGCAACAAGCGATATAGCGGCGCGCCGCTGGTGGTGAAGGACAGGGTCATCATCGACGCCGACGGCGGCGAGCTCTCGGGTGTTGCGGACGATCATTGCGGTCGAGCCAATACCGGCAAAGTCGTCTGGCAGTTCGACACCCGATTATCAGGATCCTCTGATCCTTGCCGAGCCCTTCGACCGCCGGCTTCAACGGCCGGGCGGTTATCCAATCTTATGCTGGTGAAGTGTGCAATGCTCGCCGTGTCTCCGCCACCCCAACATCGAAGTTCATGATGGCGGCAGCTCGGCTTCAACTGCTTTGCCGGCGATCAAACCCATGCCTCGCTTAGTATTAGATCAGGCCGAACGACGGCATCTTACGGCCAATAGCACGAGGGCGCCGAACAGCAGCGGGGCGTTGGCGGCGTGTACGCCCGCGAGCCACGCAATACTTTGGCGAAGCGCCAGGTGGATGGACGTGTACTGGATGGCAATGATGATCATCGGAGCGAAGCTCAGCAACCGCGTCAGCAGATCGCGCTGGCCGAAGAAGGTCGCGATTGCCAGCAACACGCTCAACCATTGAAAAATAGCGATCCAGGTTTTGTGCAGCGCCCAGAAATCGGCATCGACGGCCGCTGCCGCGCCCGCAAGATAGGCCTGAACCAGAACCGAGAGCGCCATCGCGATGACGAGCGGCAGCGTTGCCATTCGAGCCACCCGTATCAGTAGCTGTCGTGTTTCCACAGCTGACAAGGAATTCGATCCGACTACTGGAATAACATTGATCGGGCGCTTGTCCCTAGCAAAGCGCTGGCCGGCCACGCCGCCGGAGACCGCAAGCGCGGCGACGGGCCATCGGCAAGTGACGGTCAGGTCCCCGCAATGTATCGTTGCAGCACCAGAGTTGCGGCAAAGCCTCCTACAGCGATGACTGAAGCTGTTATCGCGCCCACGCTAGCAAGGAAAGAGGCGTCGACGAGCGACAGGCCGGCGACGAGCAGACCAACCGCGTAAGGCACGGATTTCGGCACCGGTCGTCGCGCGAGCAGATAGAGCGCTACGCCGGCATTGGCAATGACGCCGAAGTAGACTGCGATACCGACAATGCCGTGCTGTGCCGCCGGCCATGTTACGAGCATCGGCGCGGCAAGAAGGAGAAGCGGCCAAAGGTTGCCGACCGAGCCGAGGCTCTCCTGTCGCGCTGCATAGGTCAGTCCTGCCGTGTAAGCGACGAGTGCGACCGCAGCGATGCCCGGCATTCCCGAGAAATCGCCGATGGCCGCGGCGCCGGCCGCACAATAGACGAGGCCACGACACAGCCCCATGACCAGCGGTGCCACTGGGTTGCGTTTGTGAAACCAGTCGTAAGCGATGATTGCGGCCGCAAGCGCTAAGCTCGCGACCGCCGCCACAACCCCGAAGGCCGGCCATCAATGCGATGCCCGCGAAAAGCAAGGCGTATCCGATGACCGCTACCGTCGTTTGCGAAATTTCTCCTCTCGGGATCGGCCGCTCGGGCCGTTCGCGGGCATCAATGTGTCGGTCGCAATAGTCGTTGAGATACATTCCGCCAACGTAGAACATCGACATCGCCAGCGCCACGAGAACTGTTCGCGCGCCGCCGGCGTCCCCGCCGCCGAGAATCGTGCCGGCAAGTACGTTCGTCCACACGGTGGGCAGATTCGAAACCCGGCCGAGCTTGAGATGAGTAGCCGGCGATGCCGATGGATGCGCGGTGATCGCCATTAGGGCAATTCCGCTGCGACCCAGCCGGAGCTCTTGCGCGACAGCATAGACAAGGCTTGCCCGCCGAAGCTGCATCGGCAGCACGCTCCCGGCATAAGTCTCGCCTTCGACATGCGGCGAGAGGAAGCGCTCGCGAGTGCAGGCGAGCGCCGCCTCGGGTTCACGCACGCGTGCCGGGGCAAACATCACGACCTCCGCTTCGACAGTACTGCGTTGCTCACGGCAAGCGTCTCGCAAATCTGGTTCTGAGCTGTCTCGATTGTTGGTTGCCGTCACCGATCATGTCAATCCCTTGTCCGAGATAAGTACGTATGAGACGGGGGGTCTCTTTGGCTCAGCGTTCTTTGAGGTAGCTGGCCGGAGTTTGTCCGGCAAGGGCACCGTGTGGTCTGTACTGGTTGTAGAGTTGCTGCAAGCTTTTTGAGTATTGGATGAGGGCTTCGACGGAGCGGGGCAGTTCGTAGCAGGCGTAGAATTCGTAACGCATGATCCATAACAGCGCTCGAGGGTGCCATTGATCTGCGGTCGGTTGGGCGGCAGCTCGTACAGGCGGATCCCCTTGCCTGACAGGCTTGCTCGAATTCGGCCTTGAACTCGGAGCTACCGTCGACCTGGATCGCCTCGACCGGGAACGGCATGTCGGCCGATCGCTTGCTCCGCAGCCTATGTGGGCGGCGGGACCGTGATACGGCGGTCTTCTCCTAGCGATGCCGCCAGCGCCCGACAGCGGCCCGGCGGATCGCCGCTTGGTTATCTGGGGCCTCGCCGCGATCCGCGAATTAGCCTTCCAGTTCTGATAACGTGGCCAGACACAAAAACCTGCATCGGGGTTCTCCTTTTGAGTCGAGTGTCGCAACCCGAGCTTCGGAGAACCAACCCGTCTCATCTGAGCCCAGACAGCCCTCCCTGATCTTGCTAACGTTCGCTAAGATGGTTGAGAATGACGACAGTTACAACGCGGCGGAAAAATCATGCGTCCAACTATCGTCATCCTCGTCGTCGGCTTGACCCCGCGGCATGTGGGTCCCCACACGCCGCACATGGCAGCGCTGGCGCGCGGGGGAGTCGTGCGCCCGCTGACGACTGTAACGCCAGCCGTCACGTGCACGGTGCAGGCGACATTCATGACGGGCGCCTTGCCGCGCGATCACGGTATCGTTGCCAACGGCTGGCTGTTTCGCGATCTCATGGAAATCTGGCTATGGCGCCAATCGAATAAGCTGGTGAGCGGCGACAAAATCTGGGACATCGCCAAGCGCCGCGATCCTGCGTTTACTTCGGCCAATCTGTTCTGGTGGTTCAACATGGCGGCCGGCAATGACGTTGGCGTCACGCCGCGGCCGATTTACAAGTCTGATGGACGCAAGCTGCCCGACTGCTACACGCGCCCATCCGAGCTTCGCGAGGAGCTGACTCACAATCTCGGTGCGTTTCCGCTGTTCAATTTCTGGGGGCCCGGCACCTCGATTACAGCGTCGCAATGGATCGTCGATGCGGCCCTGCACGTCCGCAAGACACGCTCGCCGATATTGACGCTCGTCTACGTTCCGCATCTTGACTACGATCTCCAACGCCTCGGACCGGATCATCCAGAGATTGCCACCTGTCTTGCGGCGGTCGATGACGCCGTGGGCAAGCTGTTGACGGATGCGAACAGGGACGGCGCCCGCGTCATCGTGCTGTCGGAGTACGGCATCACGCCGGTGCGCACGCCGATCCACATCAACCGCGCTCTTCGCGAGGCTGGGCTCCTAG
The DNA here is from genome assembly GCA_963845075.1 of uncultured Alphaproteobacteria bacterium. Classification (GTDB taxonomy): domain Bacteria; phylum Pseudomonadota; class Alphaproteobacteria; order Rhizobiales; family Xanthobacteraceae; genus BOG-931. The sequence continues at coordinate 13,055 of CAWJRE010000008.1, forward strand.
CGGTCCGCGTCGAGGATGGTGGCGAAATTCTTGATATTCCGCAATCACGCGCTTTCGCCGTCGCCGATCATCAGATCGCTCATGTTTACGTGCAGGAAAGCAGCTTGATTGCGGAGGTACGACGGATCGTGGCCGGCCTGACCGGAGTGGAGCGGGTTCTCGACCGAACCGAGCAGCGGGCTATCGCGCTGGACCACCCGCGTTCTGGCGAACTGGTCGCGATCGCGAACAGCGACGCGTGGTTCACTTACTATTATTGGTTTGACGACAATCGTGCCCCAGATTTCGCGCGGCTGGTGGAGATCCATCGCAAGCCCGGATATGACCCGGTCGAACTTTTTTTTGATCCGGCCATTCGGTTTCCCAAAGCTGCCGTTGGTTGGCGCTTGCTCAAGCGAACGCTGGGTTTTCGCACGCTTATGGATGTCGTGCCGCTTGATGCTTCGCTCGTGAAAGGATCGCATGGACGCCCGACGGCTGATCCCGATGATGGCCCCCTGCTGATCTCAAGCGCGCCGGACTTAGTCGCGGACGAGCCTGTCGCTGCAACCGCGGTCAAGGATTTGGTTCTGGCGCACGTGTTCGATTGAATATTGAGCACACTGCGCAAGCAGCGGACTGCACATGCAGTCGACGTTTGCATCCGAGCTTGTCAAAGTTCATTTACGATTTACCGGCCGTTCATCACTCAACCCAGCACGAGATCATGGTACCATCGCCGCGACTGCTGTGGCCATGTCTCACGAGGCCGCGCCCAGACGAGCCTCTATGACGTCTACTGCCAAGCGTGCCATTTCCCCGGCGGCAACGGGCGGATTGGCCCGAACGTGTCGGCGATACCCATCACTACCGGCGGTTCTCGAGTGGCAACGGAATGTTCGAAATCATCTGCGGTGCCGCAACTGGCGCGACGTAGCCGTTCGGAAGGCGTGTAAAGCAGGGATTTTTCGTATGATGGCGTATATTCGCTGTCCGAACAAGTAGGAACTTTTCCGTCACACTCCGGCCATGGAAATCGGTTTGCGATAGTGATAGAAAGGGTTCGGTGAGTAGTGGAGGATGGCTTGAGGTCGGTGCGGTCCTGCTTCGGCGTTCTGGGAGTTTTGACTTTACTGCTGATCATGGCCCCGGCTGCGCTTGCCGTCGGAGACTCGAAACACGGGCAGGCACTCTTTCTACAGTATTGCCAAGGGTGCCACGGTCCGGACGGCAAGGGTGGCGGCAAGGGATTCATGCCCCACGTCGGCCCGCTCGCTCGGCAGGATTACATCGAGAACTTGCCCGACGAGTACCTCGCTGCGGTGATAACCGAAGGGGGCGCCTACGTTGGCAAGAGCGCTTTCATGCCGTCCTGGAAGTCGACCCTGTCGGAGCAGGATATCGCAGACGTCATCGCCTTCATTCGTACCTTGCTGGTCGAGTGAGCCATCTACTCGCTATGAACGACAGATCGATCGAAGACTAAAAGGCTAGATAAGGGAGGACCGCAATGTGGAAATGGACTGTCTCATTAGTATTAGCCGCACTGCTGCCGGCATCTGTCGCGTTTGCCGACATGCAGGCTCAGCAAGGTACCCCTCAGGCGGGCGACTGGGTGAAGCGTATCCCCGTCGTCCCCAACCCCGACAAGGTCGTAGTGCCGCCCGGCTATAAGGTCGGCGTCTTCAAGGCTGGCCTGGATACGCCGTCCTCGGCGGCCGTCGACAAGGATGGCAACCTGTGGGTCGCGATTTCGGGGCAGCTGTTCAACACCATCGATGAGATCGAGCCGGCGCATGTCAAGATCTTCGATAAGAGCGGCAACATCATCAAAGAAATCGGCCGCGGCGTATTCAAGACCGTGATGAACGAAATCGGTTACTGCGCCGAGAACGACACGATGTACATCCCAGAATACGGCGAGAAAATCTGGGAAATGAAGGGGGTGAACGGCGAACTCAAGCTGATCATCAAGGACTTGTTCGTCGGTGATCACCGCAACGGCGGCATCACGTGCAAGGGCGGCTACCTCTATTTTGCTCTCGGGTTCCCAAGCAATTCCGGCTTTGCCGATCCCGACAACCACGGCTGGACCGACATCCCGAATGACCCCTTCTGGGTCAAGCATCAAGACGGTCTCGGCACCACGCCGCACGATGCACCCTGTCGGGACATCGTCCACACGGGGCTAAACGTCCGCTCGTCGGATGGTCGGATGACCGGCGCCTACATGCCCGTAGGCGTGCCGGCGAAACCCGGACAGGTCGTGAAGGCGCAAGTACCCTGCAGCGGCTCCGTCATGCGCGTAAAGTTCGAGGACAAGGGGCCCGACGGCATCTATCCGCACGAGAAGATGGAAGTCTACGCCATGGGCTTCCGCAATCAGTCCGGCGTCGCGTTTGGACCCAAGGGCTCGCGTTTCGAGAATGCCCTTGCGGTTACTGACAACGGCGCCAACGATCTGGGCCACCGTCGCATCGCCAACGCCGCAGAGAAGCTCTGGATTATTACTGAAAAGGGACAGGATGCCGGGTTCCCGGACAAGGAGGGAATGAACTTTGTCTCCAACAAGCGGTTCTCGCTGATCCCGTATTTCGGTAACGCCGTCGATCGGCCGTATCCGCAGGTCTATATCGGCGACAAGCCGTTCGTTGTGAAACCGGGACCGTACCACTTCCAACGCCATACCGATGGCTACCGTGGTGTGCCGCTGATCGTCGCCAATCCAAATCCGAATGGCTACATCAACCCGGTACTCGAGTGGGACAGCAACAACCCGATGGATGGCATCTCCTGGAGCGTGTCAAACTTCGGTGCTGATAATAACCTGTTCGCCGCGGTTTACGGCATCCTCGATACCGGGCCGGAAAGTCTGATCCCAACATGGCCGGTCGTGCTGCGCGTCGAATTCCTCGACCCGACAGGCATCAAGTGGTCGGAATTCGCTCATAACATCGAGCCGGGGCCGAACGCCTATCAGAAGCCTGAAAATCGCGGCGGACTGGAGCGTCCCAACAAGGTCGTCTTCAGCAACGACGGCAAGACCATGTACGTGGTCGACTACGGCGAAGTGTATACCAACTTCCAGATGCCGACGCCGTTTTACACGGTGGCCAAGTCCGGCGTGATCTGGACGATTACCTACACGGGCGGCAAGTAACTGTCCCGCTGAGCTGACGAACCGGGCAAGAGGCGCAGCCTCTTGCCCATCTACCTGAAGGGTTCAGGTGGTGATCCGGGAGAGGCAGTTGGTCATGCAACTGATCGAAGCCTTGGTATTGCGCAGCGCGGAACCAGAAGCTGCGCGCTGGTTCGATGACCACATAACAATCAAGGACGTTTCTACAACTCGGTTCAGGGCAGCGTTCGCCGGCGCTGGCCGACGCCTAGGCGATAGTGCTCCGCAATTGCAAGCTGCGGAGGCTACACAGTTGCAGCAAGCGGGCGTCGCCGCGCCAGCTCAATGGACACTTCCGATGTTCGCCCGAGCGGCGTTCCTTCTGCGGGCGCTCCGGGCGTTGCCGCCTAGCGAGCATGTGGAATTCGTCCGCGAAGTCTATCGTCGCGGCGATTTCCTCGAGCAGGCTGCTTTGCTGCAGGCGCTGATGCTTGTGCCAGACCCTGCCCGCTTCGTGAATATCGCCGTCGAAAGCTGCCGGACCAATGTGCGCGACGTGTTTGAGGCCATCGCCTGCGAGAATCGCTATCCGGCGGCACATTTTGCCGATGCCAATTTCAACCAGTTGGTGATCAAGGCTTTCTTCACAGGGGTTGCTGTCGACCGCATTGTCGGACTGGAGCAGCGCAAGTCCGATGAATTGCGACGGATGGCGGCCGACTATGCGAGCGAGCGTCGCGCCGCGGGTCGGGCTGTGCCCAATGACCTCGATCTTGTGCTGAGCTAGCACCTATCCGGGCTGTGAAACGCATCAAAAAGCGTCAAAAAATGTACCAATACTCCAAACATACCCCACTCCGCCAGCCTTGGTAACGGGAGACAACACCAATGATAATGTTCGATCCGCACATCCACATGACGTCGCGAACGACCGATGATTACCAAGCGATGGCGGCTGCCGGCATCGCTGCCATCGTCGAACCAGCGTTCTGGTTGGGCCAGCCACGCACACATGTCGGCACATTCGAGGACTATTTCCTGTCGCTGGTCGGTTGGGAGCGCTTCCGCGCCGGTCAGTTCGGCATCCGGCACTTCTGCACCATGGGCCTCAACCCCAAGGAGGCTAACAGCCCGGACGTCGCGCCGGGCGTCATGGAGCTTCTGCCGATCTACCTGGAAAAGGACGGCGTGGTCGCGGTCGGCGAGATCGGCTTCGACGACCAGACCCCGGCCGAGACCAGATACTTCGAGCAACAGATACAGCTTGCGCTGGATTTCGAGCTGCCGATATTGATACACACGCCACATCGTGACAAGAAGGCCGGCACACTGCGCACGATCGACTTGATCAAAGCGAGCGGCATAGACCCGAAGCGGGTCCTCATAGACCACAACACTGAGGAGACTTTGCCGCTTTCGCTCGACAGCGGCTGCTGGGCCGGCCATTCGATCTATCCCAACACGAAGATGGATGAAGTTCGAATGGTTGCGCTGGTCAAGCAGTACGGCAAGGCGCGCATCATCGTCAACAGCGCAGCCGACTGGGGGGTGAGCGATCCGCTCAAGGTGCCCAAGACGGTCGCGGCGATGCGCGAGGCTGGAATCGCGGATGCGGACATCGAGACCATCGTCTGGTCGAACCCCGTGGCCTTCTTCGGGCAGAGCGGCCGGCTCGATCTCGGTAAGCGCCCGATCGATCAGACCGCGCTGTGGGAGGGCAACTCGGTACTGCGAGGCGGACAGAAACCGTGGTCGAGCCGGTACGGTAACTGCTACACTGTGTCAGCGCGTCTATCTCTAGGCACTATATGGCTAGGCGCGAAATGCTTGACCCCGGGCGCGAACGAAGCCGTAGCTCCCAATTCAAAACACCGCAGGCGGGGCGTGCCGCTATAATGTGATAGACATCCCGTAATGGTGCGGCCCGAGATATATTGATCGTGCTAGCATTGTCGGATTGTGTGGCAGCAACGGCGAGGTGTTAAGATGGGATTGCCTGGATTAGCGGGTGCCGATCATATCGGCTTAACCGTCCCTGACCTCGAGGCGGCAACTAGAATTCTTTGTTGAAGTTATTGGCTGCAAGGTCGTTTTCGACGTGGGGCCGTTCATGTCGGACGATGATTGGATGGAGAGGCACCTAGGTGTCGATCCACGTGCAAAGATAAACAAACTGCGAATGCTGAAATGCGCTAATGGTCCTTCGATTGAGCTATTTGAATACGACGTAAAGGATCAGAAGAGGGTTGGTCCGAAGAATAGCGACATCGGCGGTCACCATGTAAGCTTTTATGTCGCCGACATGAACGCTGCCGTTGCTCATCTTCGTCGCCATGGCGTGCAGGTGCTCGGCGAGCCAACTCTGATGAAGGAGGGACCGTCGGCGGGAATCAATTGGGTTTATTTTACTGCACCGTGGGGGATGACGATGGAACTCGTGTCTTACCCGAGTGGCATGGCGTATGAAGCGAACTCGAAAGAGATCTTGTGGAGGCCGGCAGCGTCCGCCTCTTAGCTGTGTTAGCTGAGATCTCTTACCTGTTATTCTGGCTCTCGCTCATGCCAGCGACGACCGCCTGGATGGGAATCGGTGCCGCTGCCGAGCGCCGTCTATATCATGACCGGGTCCGTTGGCCGCCACGTGTGCCCGAGTCGGTTCATGGCGGCCACAGCTCGGCGAACGTCTCATGCCGCTCGCGTAAGAGCTTATCGCGCGCTTTTTCTGCTGCTGCCACATCGATACGGACGCCGCGGCGCCGCAACTCATGCACCATCGCGGGTCGAGCGGGCTTAGCGGGACTGTTGCCTTCGGGGTGGCCGGAGGCCGATCCGGGGGCTGCTCGATGCCAAAAGAGGTGCTCTATGCCGTTTCGACCGCGGGTCCTTCTGCGGGTAGTTAGGGAAAGAGCATCGAGGCGGCGCTATCAGACTAGCGGTGCTGACCAATGGCGACGCTTCCGACGCCTGGAGAATAGTGGAATGACTTTGGCCGCTCTTGCTGCACTCGTCTTGGTCTTGCTGCTCGCCGTCCTTGACCAGACCATCGTAGCAATCGCGCTGCCAACCATAGTGAGGGAATTGGGTGAGCTGAGCCATCTTTCCTGGGTCGTCACGGCGTATTTGCTGGCAAGTACTATCGTCGCCCCCCTGTACGGGAAACTTGGCGACATGTACGGACGCAAGATTGTTCTGCAGATAGCTATAGTCGTTTTTTTTGTCGGTTCCGTGCTGTGCGGACTATCGCAAACCACCGCCCAGTTGGTTCTTGCCCGCGGCCTGCAAGGCATTGGCGGTGGTGGACTGATAGTCACGGCGATCGCCTTGGTTGGCGACCTCGTTCCGCCGCGTGAGCGTGGTCGCTATCAAGGAATATTCGGCGCGTGTTCGGGATCGCCACGATCGTCGGCCCGCCGCTGGGCGGTTTTTTGGTCGATCATCTTTCATGGCGGTGGATCTTCTATATCAACCTGCCAACGGGAGCCGTCGCCCTGTTCCTCGTTGGTGCCATCCTGCGCTCGCGAACGCCGGAGCAACAGCGGACGATCGACTATCTTGGCGCCATATCGCTGTCGGTAGCGCTTACGGCCATTGTCCTGTGCACATCCCTCGGCGGCACCGCTATCGCGTGGGCGTCCCTGGGCGTGATTGGCCTCCTCGTCCTCGCGATAGCCGGTACCATCACTTTCATAGTCGCGGAAATTCGCGCGGACGACCCCATTCTTCCGCTTGGTCTGCTTCGCAATGGCACCTTTGCCATCGCTTGCGCGGTCACTCTCATCATCAACGTTTCATTACTCGGTTCAGTGACCTACCTGCCGGTCTATCTTCAGGTGGTAAAGGGCCAAAATCCCTCAGCCTCGGGTCTGCAACTTCTACCGATGATGCTCGGCATGATCGTCACTTCCGTCGCCAGCGGCCAAATTATCAGCCGGTGGGGCCATCTCAAGCCATTTCCCATCGCCGGTACCGCCATCATGGCGATCGGGCTGGCCATGCTATCGTGCCTTTCGTCGGCGAACCCAATCTGGCAGACCTCAGGCGCCGCGGCGGTCGTCGGTCTCGGCCTCGGAATGGTAACGCAGGTGCTGGTGCTGGCGGCGCAGAATAGCGTAGATTTCAAAGATCTCGGCGTGGCCACTGCCGGAACGGCGCTGTTCCGCTCACTAGGGGGCGCTCTCGGCGTCGCGATCTTCGGTGCAATCTTTGCCAACGAACTCCATACGCATTTGGGAAATGTGGCGCCGGCTGATTCCGATATAATCTCCGCTGCAGCTTCGTCGCGCCTCGCCACCTTGGATCGTGGCATGCATACGGTCTACATAGAAAGTGTCGCAGCGGCGTTAAGACCGATTTTCATCTTTGCTGCAGGTACCGCCGCAATCGCCTGTGTCCTTGCCTGTTTTTTGCCGCAACATCCATTGCAAAGAGCGAGTTGAGCCGAGGCTTATAGGCGGCAATGTGATCGAATAGCGCGATGAAAGTCGCCTATTGGCAGTGCGCCCCGAAGGCGCGAATCATCAGTGGAGGAAAACCCCACCCGGAGAGTTGTCGATTTATCTGGAAGCTGACAAGCGGCTTGACCGGGTAACCGGCTGGGCTGAGCCGCTAGTGGAGCCTGCTTCCACGAGGGCTCCTATGGATATCGACCCGGCAAATCGGCGCTCGATGCGGTCGGGGTGGCGCGGCAGCGATGCTGGCGTTATGCGCGGGTTCTGGATCTCGACCTCCAGAGCTTCTTCGATCAAATCGTTTCCAAGCTGTTGATGCGCGCAGTCCGCAAACACACGGATTGCCCATGGGTGCTTTTGTACATCGAACGTTGGCTGCAAGCACCCGTACAGATGGAGGATGGGAGCCTCGCGAGGGAGAGAGGAACGCCACAGGGTGGGTGGTAAGCCCGATCTTTGTCGAATCTCCTTCTGCATTTACACGTTCGACATCTGGATGCAGCGGAACCGTCCGACCATCCCGTTCGAGCGTTATGCCGATGATGTGATCTGCCATTGTCGCAGTGAAGAACAGGCAAGGACATTGCGGGCATCGCTTGAGACACGGTTCGCGGAATGCGGACTAACGCTACATCCGGACAAAGCGAAAGTCGTCTATTGCAACGAACGGTCTTGGTGGCGTCGCCGGGGCCGAGGTGTAGACGTACGTATTGCCTCGGCGTGCTTTTTGTGCTTCGTCTAGAGAGCCGCGCCGCTTGGCGTTCCTCTCTTTGATGTCATTTTGAACGCGCAAACGGCCACCGCCCGTCGGCAGGTAGGCTTGCGTTTCAACGCCGGCTCTAGAAATGGGCATCGTAACAGACGCGCAATTCAAGCGTAAAAGCAGCGTCGGGAGGGAAAGATGAGAACCATGATCGGCAACGCGGCGATCGGCATTGCGGTGGTCACCGGACTTGCTGCTTCGAGTTATGCGGCCGACCAGGAAAAGGACGGGTGGAAGGGAGCACCGCGTACTTTCCTCTGGAACTCCGGTCCGATCCAGTTCACTGAAACGGCCAAGTTCAAGAAGAACCCGCCGTGGACCATTGCCGTGGCGAACGCTTCGATATCGAATGTGTGGGCGGTCGGCTGGCTGCACTCGCTGCAATACGTGGCGGCCCAGCATAAGGATGTCATCAAGCAACTGATTATCACTGATGCCAATGACGATTCAAACAAGCAGGTGGCCGATATCCAGGATCTGCTTCAGCGCAAGCCGGACCTTCTGCTCGTGCGCCCCGCGACGGCGCAGGCGCTTGACCCGGCGGTCACCCGCGCGATGAAATCGGGGGTGCCGGTCGTTCTGTCCGACCGCAGCGTCACATCGGACAATTATCTGTCCTTGGTCAATGCCGATGATTGGTCGTTGGGGCGCCATATGGCGCAATGGATCGCCGAGACCCTCAAGGGCAAAGGCAACATCGTCATGATCGCCGGCATCGCCGGAGCCAGCCCCGCCGAGAATCGCATCAAGGCGGCGCACGAAGTCTTCGACACCTATCCGGACATCAAGATCCTAGATCTGCAGTACACCGACTGGAGTCCGGCAAAGGGGAAGACAATAATGGCCGCCCTTATTCAGAAATACGGCAAGCAGATCGACGCCGTTTGGAGCGATCATGGCCTCGAAGGATCAGGCGCGATCGAGGCCTTCGTCGACGCCGGCTATAAGGACGGCGAAATTCCGCCGATTACGTGTGCGGACCTCAACGGCTGCCTGACCCTCGCGGTCAAGCACAAGGTGCCATTGATGAACTTCGACTATCCACCGAAGATGGGCGGTGTGAGCCTCGAAGTCGCGCTGTCGGTCCTGCGCGGAGTTCCGGTTCCTAAGCACTACGTCATCAGCAGCGAGATCACGATCTCCAAAGGGCACGAAACGCCATCGGTGAAAGCCGACCGTTGGCTGGAAGACTACGCTCAGATGAACAAGTCGGACGATTTCATCGTCTCGACTGGGATTCCGAACTACGATCCGAAGACGTTCAAGGTCGAGTAGTCGGGTTTGAATGCGAGCGCCGCGGCGGACGCCGAAGAGTCCGTCGTGGCGCAGCAGGTGCCGCTTCGGCTCGCGCGTCAGCGGAGCAGTGGCGGTATGCGGCGCCGCGGGACATTTCGCACAGCATGCTGAGCGTGACCGGAATTTCGAAAAGCTTTCCGGGCGTGAAATCGCTGCAGGACGTCGATTTCTCGGTCGATGCAGGTGAGATCCATGCCTTGGTGGGCGAGAATGGAGCGGGCAAGAGCACGCTCATCAAGATCATTTCCGGCGCCTATGTCCCGGACCAGGGAACGATTGAACTAGACGGCCGCAAGGTAGCGTGGACGGACCCTCGTGAGGCGCAAAGCGCCGGCATCCACGTCATTTACCAGGAACTCGCGCTCTTCCCCGAACTCACAGTCGCCGAGAACGTATTCATCAATGATCAGCCGATTAACCGGCTTGGTATCATCGATTACGGCCGCATGAAGCAACGTGCCGACGATGCATTGCGCCGGCTTGGCGCCAAGATCGACGTGCGCCGAAGGGTCAAAGAGCTGACCGTTGCCGATCAACAGATGGTTGAGATTGCGCGGGCGTTCGTCGGTGCGGTCAAGGTTCTGATACTAGACGAGCCGACGGCGGTCGTTTCCGGAAGAGAGGTGGATCTTCTATTCGATCGACTCATTGCCTTGCGCGTGTCTGGCGTGGCAATCATCTACATTTCCCATCGGCTCGAGGAGATTTTCCGGATTGCGGATCGGGTGACGGTCCTGAAGGACGGGCTGAAGGTGGCGACGCGGGCGACGGCCGAGGTCAATCGGGACCAGTTGATTTCGTTGATGGTCGGCCGCGCTTTGTCAGACGTCTTTCCGCCCCGCCCGGCGATTCCGCGCGCCGCGCCCGTACTCCTGCGAGCTGAGGGGATCAGCGTCGGAACGCGAGTGAAAAACGCCTCGTTGGTGCTCCGCAGCGGGGAGATCGTTGGCCTCGCCGGACTTGTCGGTTCGGGCAGGACCGAGCTTGCGCAGGCGATTTTTGGTGGATTGCCGATCGACGCGGGCAAGATAGAGATCGATGGGAAGTCGCTTACAACTATTTCGCCGCGACACTCGATTGAAGCCGGAGTTGGCCTGCTCACGGAAGATCGCAAGGGCGAGGGCCTGTTGATGCATTTGAGCGTCGCCGCGAACATTGTGGCGCCCCGTCTCAGCGAAGTCGCCAGCGGATCATTCATCAATCTTCGTGCCGAGAACAAGATCGGCGCTCAGGAAATCGCGCGATTTGCCATTGCGGCATCCGGACCGCAAGCTGCTGTTTCGGGTCTGTCGGGAGGCAGCCAACAGAAGGTGTTGTTCAGCCGTTGGGTCAGGGCCTGCCGGCGAGTGCTGTTGCTCGATGAGCCAACGCGGGGAATCGATGTCGGCGCCAAAGTAGAAATCTATCGCATCATACGGCAATTGGCTGACGCCGGATTCGCGATTTTGATGATCAGTTCGGAGCTGCTCGAGATTGTCGGTATGTGCGATCGGACTTTGGTGATGTGCGAGGGGTCCATTGCCGGAGAACTGGCCGGCGCCGCCATCACGGAAGAAGCGATCATGGCCTTAGCGTTGCCGAAATGATCAACGGCGCCGAAACTAAATCGCGACGGCCTCTGGCGCGGCTGCGCCGGTTTACGAGGTGGCTCGGGCCAGCCGTCGTCATCGAAGTCGGCGTAATCGGACTACTCTTTGTCATTGGTTTCGCGGTCAGTGACAGCTTCCGTACCCTTGACAATATCGTCAACATATTCGAGCAGACAACCGGCCTCGCATTTGTAGCGCTCGGGCAGACAGTGGTCATTCTGGCTGGAGGCATCGATCTCTCTCTCGATGCCAATATCGCTCTGACGTCCTCTTTGCTTTCCGGCGTAGTCAACGGGAATGCCGACATCGCCGCTCCAATGATTGCGGCAGTGCTGGCGATAGGCGTTGCGATCGGCCTCGTCAATGGGTCGCTGATATTGCTGCTGCGGGTTCATCCCCTCATCGTAACGCTTGCGGTCGCCGCAGTTATTCAGGGCATCACGCTGCTCTATACCCTGATGCCGATCGGCGGCATGCCGGAGGGATTCGACGCGCTCGCCTTCGGGCGCGTGTTCGGCATCCCGATCGGAGCAACCTTTGCCGTTCTTTGCTTTGTTGTTGTCGCGTTTGTGCTCGCGTACACACGGCCCGGGAGACAAATTTTCGCGTTCGGCGGCGAGCCTGCCGCCGCTCGCCTGGTCGGCATACCGGTTAGGCGCGTAATATTGTTCGTCTACGGCCTATCCGGTCTACTCGCTTCTCTCACAGGCATCTACATGGTCAGCAGGCTTGGCATCGGTAACCCAACCGGTGATACCAATTACAATCTTGCATCGATAACCCCTGTTGTTCTTGGCGGCACGCCACTCACTGGGGGCCGGGGTGGCGTTCTTGGCACGCTGCTCGGCGTCTCGCTCGTGCAGACGCTTAACAATGTTCTCAATTTTCTTGATATTTCAACGTTCTATCAGTGGATGATTCAGGGCCTCATCGTGATTGCCGCAGTGTCCATATTCATCGATAAGCGCAGGCGCGCGTCATGAGCACGACCGCTGCAGTCTCGCCCCGTTTCCGCGAACACCGAGCCGGCGCCTTCATTGAGCGCAACGGCCTATTCGTCTTTTGCCTCGTTCTCACCGTCGGAGCCGCGCTCTTCGCACCTGGCTTCCGCTCACCCAACAATCTCCAGAACGTTCTTACCAACGCGGCCCCGCTCGGCGTCGTTGTGCTCGGCCAGTGTCTGGTCATCTTAGTGCGCGGCTTCGATCTGTCGGTGGCGTCCGTTATGGCAACCGCGGCAGTGATTGCGACCTCGTTTGACGAGACCACGAACTGGTCGGTGCTCCCGATACTGGCGGTTTCTCTGTTGATGGCGTTGATCGTCGGTTCGGTGAACGGATACCTGGTCACCCAGCGCAAGGTCTCGCCGTTTCTCGCTACTCTTGCGATGATGATTGTTCTCCAGGGACTTCGTTTCGCCTGGACAAAGGGGGCGGCTTCCGGGCGCGTTCCCGAAATGATTAGGCTGGTCGGCTCGCAGGCAGTCTATGGTATCCCGATAAATCTGCTGTTCCTGCTTGTTCTCGCGACTGTCGTCGGCGTGGTGCTCCGACGCACCGCGTTTGGACGTAAAGTCTACATGGTGGGCGGGAATCCCCGAGCGGCCGAGCTTGTAGGTATCTCCGTCGGGTGGGTCACCTATTCATGCTACGTGTTCAGTTCCGTTCTTGCCGCGCTCGGTGGTCTCGTTCTGGTCGGCTACGTGGGCAGTGTCGACAATTGGGTCGGCCGCGGATACGAGCTGAACTCGATCATCGCGACGGTAATGGGCGGCGTATCTTTAGGAGGCGGCCGCGGCACGGTCTTTGGCGCGTTGGTCGGGGCATTCGTCCTGACCGAGATCTTCAACATTGCCCTGCTATTGGGGTTCCCCGTGCAGTTTCAATTGGTGGTGAAGGGTCTAATTATACTCCTGGCGGTCGCCGTGTACCTTGTCGCCGAGCGTTCGCGTTAGCGCCCACGCCAAGCGGCTTGGCAGGTCAGCGGAGCAGCGGTCCTGAGAGGCCTAGTTGGGGATCGCTCAACATGGTAATGAACTGGATTTCGACGCGCGCCTGTTTGATCGTCGCAAGCATGGTGTGCCTGCCATGCTCGGCCCAGACTTCGGCCAGGTCTTCCAGAAATGCCTTCGAGAACCGATGGCGGACGCCGGGAGGCTTGCCGGCTGCATTTGCAGATTGACCAGGCTTCCAAGAAATCTGAATTCGGCACTCGGCTATTCGTCGTTGTCAATTCCATCTTTCATCCTGTTTCATGTTTGCGCGGCTCGAAGCGCGGCGCGGCAATCAGGGCTGGCGAATTGCGCGCCGTCGCCGTTAGCAAGGACCGGGATAACAACTACGCCTCACCGCACGGCGAGTAGTGCGGCGGGCGACTCCTGCGTAGGATATGGGCGTCAACGGTCGGCCAATTCGGGCTTGCGCTGAACCGATGCCAAAGACCATTCCATCCTCAGCGGCACCGAACATCGCCGTCAGGCCAGCCAGTATTGTCAACCTAAACAGCTTGAGCATCGCACTTCTTCCTCTCTTTGTGCGCCGTTCGCGCCGCAGCGCTCAGCGAGCGTAGGAGAGCCGAGGCAATTGCCGCGAACCGCAACAAAACCCGGCCGCGAGGGCAAACTGCCCCATCTAGCGATGCTCGCGCTTTGAGGATAGTCAACGACTTCGGCCCTAGCCGGTAGCAACTTTCCTTGTGGGGTTTTCGTGCACCATGCTCGGCATGGAAGCAACGCGACGCGTCCGAGATCGGACCAAACCTCCGCCAGGTCTTGCAAGAACACGGCCGAGAACCTGTGACGGCTGCCGACGGGTTGGCCGTTGAGGTTGCCTGATTGCCCAGGCTCCCAGCAGCCGGAATTGTCAGTTTTTTGCTAGCTCCATCTTTCACCTATTGTGCCGTGTTGCTCCGGGCTGCGAGCGCGGCGCGGCGACGTTGAACCTCACGCGACCTCGGCAACGAGCTTGCGCCGGAGTGCGCCGGCGAAGCTCGCAATATCGTCGGGATTTTCGACTGGCTCGACGAAACTGCCACTACCGCCGATGACCTCAGCCGAATAGTACTCGAGCAGGCTCTTGTATCTGGGTAGGGGCTCGGCAGCTCCGAGGATCGGCATGCCGTTGATGATGATCCCGCGGGCCACGACTGAGTCGCGAATTTGCGGGAGTGGCACCACTTCGTTGATAGCGAGCGGCTGGTTGTCGTAACCGTCGCCCGATACGTCGATGACGGCGCGTTCGGCTCGGAACGGCGCTTCGTCCAGATAGCTGGCGCAATAGCGCAGCGCCGCGCCGATGCCGGTTTTGTTGCTGAACTGCCTTTCCATTCCCTGAAGAAGCGAGGAAAAGACCCCAATCATTTCGCGGCTGTCGAGAAAGGTCCACGGGATCACATCCTTTTGCTGATCGTAGGACGACCATTGGATAAGGCACAGGCCGATGGCGCCGCGAGGGCCGGAGAGAAGCGCTTTCTGGACCTCCTCGTTTGCCAGCGCCGCAGCATAGCCGTTGCGCTGCACGTCCCAGCGTTCCTTGATGACGCTGTTGGAGACGTCCGTCGCGAGCACGAGGAGCGTGTCGACCTCACGCACTGCCGCGTTCTGCCGCATCGCCTTCGTCGAGAATCTTTCCGCGCCGCCGGCACCGAGGGTCTGCATCGTACACGCGGCGGCGCTGCCTAAAGTCACTGCACGGCGGGTCAGCGCGCGCATGTTTCGCTCCTGTTTCTTGCCCTCACTATGATGCGACGCACCTTCCAGGTGCAGGCGCCACTGCGGCCGCACGGCACGTCGTTCGAGCTGTCCCCCTAGGAAACGGTGGCCGAACGAACGACCCCAAGAATAGCCCAGATGGGCTATTCGAAGGGGCGTGAGCGTTCGTAAACGAGAATCCCATTTCTTCAATGCAGCCCGTAAGTTAATGCCAAGTCGCTCGCGATTTTCTGCACAAACGTTCGGCGAACGGGTGTACGAACGAACCGCCATGCAACCGTTCACGCTTCACCCCTTCGTGCATCCCTGACGAGGCCTGGCTTTCTTGAGTGACGCGGCCGTTCGATACGCAAGGCCTTTGTTCGGCTTTCCGCTGCTGGTCAGCCAACTTAAGAGTTTTGCGAGGCTTCGAGGCTCGCTCCGCGGCCGCCGCTCGCCAGAAGTATCAGCCGGATCAACCTTGACCGCCGGCGAACGCGAGTGCATATTCATTTTGGTGAATCAGTTCCTCTTGGCGCCGCCAGTGTTGTCAACACTGTGCGGCGCTTTCTTTTGCCGGCGAAACCGCGCCGGCTCGGACGCGATTACGGTTAGCCACCGCGCCAAAAAGTCTTTTAGACTCAGCCTCGCGATTTAGAGCGGTGTAGCGACGACGTTCCTTGGGCTTTTGTTATCGCCGCCTCGCCGCTTCCCGCCGCCCTGGTCCATCTAAGACCCCCTAAGGCCGAGGGCGTTAGCGGCTTGAGATTGATCACCAGTTCGACGTTGGTGCTCAGTTGGATTGGGAAGTCAGCCGGCTTGGCGCCCTTGAGAATTTTTCCAACGCGCTGCCGAGCTGCTGCGGCAATGAAAAAGCCCCGGCAGCCATGAGCGACCAGGGCTAGTTTTCCTGGAACACGCAGCCAATCATCACAAGCTAAGACCGGCAGCGCCAGCGCAGTATAGCACATGTCCGCCATTTGGTAAGGCGGGCAGTGCTTCAATGGTTCGCTGACAACTGGTGCCCAAACCGGAAAATGGATCCCAACCATCCGGTCGGGCCTTTTGTCGTGCGCCAGAGTAGCGCCCGCCGTCTCGCACAATGAAAAAGCCCCGGCTGGCGAGAGCCGCGAGCCGGGGCTAGTCTATTTGGGCGCAGCCAAACCTCATGGGTCCAAGATCGGCTGCACCAGCATCATAGCACACAATCGCAGGCGAAGGGCAGTGCCGGCCCCCAAGCGACGAGGCGCGGCGCATAGCCGTCTTGGCCGACACCTCAGCCCGCTAGCGCGAACCCGCAGCAGCTTGATCAAAGCCACGGACTTGTCCAGCAGCTTTCTGGCTAAGATGAGGTGGAATCGTAGCACTAGTGCGCCAGCAGCACCCAGAAATTCTGGCCAAGCGCATCGACGTCTTGTCACCACGTATGATTCCGAATCATTTCTCAGCGGTGAGTGGCGGCGTTTCGACGAGCGCATCCATCATGTCACCGAAGGCGCGCCAACCTCGGACGTGAACACGAACGGTGACGACGGCTCCTGGTCGCGCTTGAGCCGGCGCAGCGCCCGCAGCTCGACGCCGCTTAACGGATGAACCGACGGCGAGCCATTCTTGGCACGGCTGACGATGGCGTCCCAGCGTAATGTCACCAGCTCGACGGGGCGCAAGCCGTACGCGCGAACTCATCGATGTGCAATCGCCGGCCCATCTTGCCGGCCTTCGTCGCGGATCCTGCCGATCTGTCATGCTCGAAAGCGGGTGGTGGCGCGCTTCGCCCATCCGCTAGGCTGCGGACGGCTCAACGTCGAGCAAGCCGAACGAGGGATACCGGCCGGCTCAGTCTTTGCGAGCGCAACATCTCATTGGTGCGGCGCTGTCTTCGATTTTCCGCTCAAGCTCTGCGCCATGCATCAAATGCAGCAAGACTGGTTATTCCGGCAAGCGTTCAAGCTCGATCGGGCCTCGCACGGCTGCGCGCGGCGCGCGGTGGGCAGATGGTGACCGATCGTTCAGTGCAGTCTGGCCCGCGGATTTTCTACGG
>CAWJRE010000009.1:0-19045 GCA_963845075.1 uncultured Alphaproteobacteria bacterium
AAAGGGTGTACGAGCTCTCGTTTACCGGTCGAACAGTTGTTGCCCAGCTTCCTTAGCATCTGCCACACTTACCGCCGCTACCGCACCGAGGATCAGTAACGGGCCGACGATCAATGTCGCATTTATCTGTTCAGTCAGAAATATGACCGAACTCAGCAGGCCGATCATGGGCACAAGCAACAGAGTCAACGAGGTCGTTACCGCGGGCAAAGTCCGAGAAACCGTGACTAAGGCCCAGAACGGAAAGGCGGTGATTAGAGGGCCGCTGTAAATCGCGAGAACCAAGGTGCCTAAGGAAAAACTGACGTGCGGAGGTGGTCCTTCGACCGACCAAGCCAAAGCGAACAGAGGGATTAATCCGATGAGCATTTGCCACGGCGCCAGTATCAAGGGAGTACCCTGCCAACGATGGGCGCGCACATGGATAATGCTTCCCGCCCAAAGGGCGGCGGCCGCCAACAAATACCCATTTCCGACGACCGCTGTGTGGTCACTCCAGTCGAATGCCGCTGGATTGAACATAACGGCCACGCCCGCCAGGCCCAGCAAGAGCGCGATCGACTTGGCCAAACGCAAACGCTCGCCGAGAATCAGGATCGCCCCCGGAACCACCCAAACGGGCGTGGTGTAGGACAGGATGGCAGAACGCCCAGCCGGCACGTTGGCTAGACCAAGTTGTACCAATGCCATCACAGCCGCCACTTGCACTAGGCCAATACTGAGAACGACGGGCAGATCGGCCCGAGCAGGTAGTTTGACGCCCTCGGTCCGGAA
Organism: uncultured Alphaproteobacteria bacterium; assembly: GCA_963845075.1. Lineage (GTDB taxonomy): Bacteria > Pseudomonadota > Alphaproteobacteria > Rhizobiales > Xanthobacteraceae > BOG-931. The sequence continues at coordinate 775 of CAWJRE010000009.1, forward strand.
GGCCTGTACAAGAAACAAACTAATGGATCCCATAGCTACGCGCAGGCAAGCGAACCAAAGCGGACTGATGTGACTTAAAACAACTTTATTCACGGGCCAGTTGCAGCCCCAAATTAGCACCAGGCAAGCCACAAGCAGGCTGGCACGTCGCCGCTGCTTCGATAGCGCGTTACTGGCACTCTTCATCGTTATGCTTCCCAACCGTCGGACCGCATCGCCCTCCGCCGGGTAACCGCATTGCTCAAGCTGCCGCCGCAACTGCTATTTTCATTAACCTTCGAGGCCATCGACCTTCGGATCTTCAACGTCCCTTCTGGATTTGGAGCCCCATTGCTTTGCCGTGCGTCTCAACGCCGAGAAGTAGAAAAGATAGAGCGACCGGTACCATGCAGGAGGCAAGGAAAAGAAAAGTGGGAAGTACGGCCGCCGCAGTTTGTTGGGGTGTAACTAGATTGCTGGTCCCGGCAATCAAAGACAGACTCAAAGGTCCGATGATTTTGCCGAAACCGTTGGCCGCCTGGCCGAGACCAGAGGCGCGTGCACCGAGCGTCACGCCGTACCTTTCGACGGTGTACGGCGCGAGGTTAGCAAAGCCACCCTCGACGCAGAAATTCGCCACGCACAACAGTACAATCATCAGTGGCACTTCACCTATAAATGCAGCGTTTTCATACCCGGCGACCGCAAGTGCCGCGGCGCCACCAAAGCCCCAAATTATGCCAAGGGGGCGACGCCCGAGGACTGGGGCCAGGAAAGTAACCGCGATCTTGCCGAACACTCCTGCTCCGGATACGAAAACAAAAAAAGCGGCCGCGTGCGGCACGCTTACCCCGAGCAGCAGCGCAACGATTGTGGGACCCCACAGATAAACCCCGTACATCGCGATCGAGGAACCGCCCCAGATCAAAATAGTCTCCAAGAACATCCATGGCTGGGAAAGAAGATCAAGCAAATTGCCACGTGGTCGAGCTATCGGAGCAAGACTGGGCAATGGTACGCGATTGAGAGGGAGGCTGAGATGCCGGGCGACCTCAGCTTGGGCCTCGACAAACCTTCCCTTCGCGGCGAGCCAGCGCACCGATTCAGGAGTGTATATCCAAACCAGTATACCGATGATCAGCGCAACAAAACCAAGCGAAGCAACTCCGCGCCAACCGAATGAGCCCATTACCGCTGCCGAGACTATAGGAGCGATCAAACCACCCGCTGAAAAAAATACGAGGTAAAAGCTTGTCGCCATAGTGCGGTGTCGGGTGGGAGTCAATTCTACGACGATCGTAATCGACGGGGTAACGGCTGCACTAAGCCCTGCGCCAACAAAAAAGCGAAGAATCGCAAATAGGAACCATGACCCGTTTGGAATGAACGCGATTAGCCCAGAGCTTATCGCGCACATTAAGGTCCCGATTACCACCTGCTTTTTGCGACCCCACGCGTCCGCGAATGCGCCGAACAATACCGCGCCAACGATGGCGCCGATCCCCCCGCTGTAGAGAATGACCGCAGATTGACCATAGGTCAGGTGCCATTCAGGCGCGACAGCCGCCAAAAGATAACCGACTATGACAAAATCGAAGAAATCAAATACAAAGACTGCCGCCATCAAGGCGAAAATAAGCCAATAGCGTCTGTTGAGTGGCGCCTCGTCGAAGAGCGTCATAAAATCTTCGGGCATGTTGATGACCATAAAGGGCTATGCGACGCTCGGTGCTTTTCGAGGCGGTAGCCGATTAATTGCTCTCCAGCGAGCGGCTCCATATTGGGCATCCCAGCTCAACCGGCGAGATGCCTTAAAGGGCGCATCAGAAGAGCATCGGGCAATTGTAAGTGCCATTGGTTTGAGGGAAGGCGATGCAGCCTACCGCCTGTTCTTTGAACACGTCGTCTCAGCAATGAACTATTCGCCGATCTCAGTCGCCGCGCTGAACGCCGCGACGAACGATTACGGTCTCGCCTTTCTAAACATGTCCGAATTCGGCAAGTGCCTGTTCTAGCCCCAAGCCGTTCTGCAACTCCAGGCGAAGCTTAGTCTCCTGCTCGGTCAGTTGCTCCGCGCGCCCCAGCGTTTCGCTCACCACCGCTTGTGGAATAACGATCGCTCCATCTTCGTCCGCGAGAATGAAATCTCCCGGCGAGACGAGGACCCATTTCGCCGTTGCCCCTCGCAAGTAAACGTTTTGCTGCCACTCGACGACTTTCCAGCGCCCGATCGATTGCACAGGTGTTCGATATCGGGCGTATACGGGAAATCCGAGCGCTCCGATCCAGCGGATATCACGAATACCGCCATCGACCAGCGCTCCGACGGACCCGCGATCCTTCATCCCCACCGCGATCAGCTCGCCGAAGTAGCAAATTCCTTCGCCGTCGCCGCTCCACACGCTAACATCGCCCGGCGCGAGTCCCTGGCAAGCCCTCATCTTTTCAGGGTCACCCTTTCCCGCATACGGGGTCATCTGGCCTCGGATCGTGTAGGCCGAACCCGCAAGCTTTCCGGCGGACTCGGGAAATGGCTTGAAATCTGCGGCCAGCCCCTGATGAGGAAGGCCCATATCGTCGAGGACGTCGGCGACGTTTGAGGTATCGACTTTCAGGAAACGAACTCGAATTGCTTCCCTACCGGGTGCTGCGTCGTTCATGCGGGGCTCCTTTCTACAAACATTGCAAGAGGGGTAGTCCGCGGCCGGAAATACAAAGCGGCCGTCTCGCACTCAACAACCGACGCTTAGCGGCGCGGTCAGTTTGCGCAAACAGGAAATGATGCTGAGAGCCGTAATGCGTCCGGTTTTTGGATTTTCCGATGGAATGTTCTCGATCATCATACTGAATGAGGCACTGTCAGCGTCCACCTCAATGCGATGCGTGTTGCGCGTGAGCTTCGGATCGGCCCACACCTCGATCATTGTTCGTTCTGCGCCTATGCCCGCAAGTCCAAGCGCCGCAGCAACATTCAGATTCTCCGGGAAGCCGATTGCGGCCTCCGCGGCGGTGCCGCTGAATACCTGCATCGGCTCCGTAATGTTCGATATGTCGATGCCCTTGGCTTGGAGATGCGCCGCGCCGAGTAGACCTTTCACTGGTTTGCGCGAGATCATGCGCACGGAGTTTATCTTTCCTTCCGCTGCGGCGGCTACGGCGTCCAAGCCGAGCAGCGCGCCGCTCGGCACGATGATCTGCGCGCCATGCCGTCGCGCAAGTTCGATGAGATCGCTGCCCTGCAAAAGCGCCCCAACGCTGATGACAATGAGCCTCCGACCGGCACGCAGAGCGGGCTCGGCCATTTCCCGCAGCGCATCGGCAGGCGCGGCGTCGACGACGATGTCGGCGAACGCGGCAAGATCCTTCAGCGGCACGATAGGCACAGGCTGAGCGAACGAACTCATTCCCTGTTTCGCCTTGGCGGGGTCACGCGCCGAGATGGCGGCAAGCCGCAAGCCCGGAATTCCGCTATCGAGGGCTTGGGCAACCCGCCGGCCGATGGCGCCGAAGCCGCCAACGGCGACATGGAGTTGCCGGTCTGATACAATTATCACGGTGTCTTCCCTCCTGATCGTGTCGAAGTGCGCGTCACGGCCAAACTTGTCAATTTGGGCCGCTCGTGACAACTCGCAACCTCTCCGGGCGTCATCCATTAGAAGAGTGCAGCAATGCTGAAATCACACGACCGCTTCCCTTACAGCCCCATCATCAAGAGGCCGAATTTCACGTGGCCCAACGGAAAGCGCCTCGCCGTCCATGTCTGTCTCAACCTCGAGCATTTCTCCTACGGCGAAGGTCTCGGCATTTCGTATTCGCCGGGGATCCCGCATCCCAACACGTACAATTGGGGGTGGCGTGAGTACGGCAACCGCGTCGGCGTTTGGCGGCTGATCGAACTTTTCGACCATCTGCGCTTGCCGGTGTCGCTCCTGCTGAACTCGGAAATTTACGACCATTGCCCGGAGGTGGTCGCCGAGTTCCGCGCGCGCGGTGACGAGGTGGTCGGGCATGGCCGTACCAACTCCGAGCACCAGAACGATTTCGACGAGGCCGGCGAGACAAAACTGATCCGCGACGTGACGGAGGCAATCACGCGACATGAAGGGAAGCCGCCGCAGGGTTGGCTCAGCCCTGGCGTCAATCCGTCGGCGCGCACGCCCGATCTGCTGCAAGAGGCCGGGTACACATATATTCTCGACTGGCCGATGGACGATCAGCCGGTGTGGATCCGAACCCGCCGTGGCCGTCTGCTTGCGATGCCCTATCCGCACGAGATCAACGACGTTCCGATGATCGGCATCCATCACGGCACAGCGCAAGCATTTGCCGACGCCATCATCGACAATTTCGAGGAGATGCTGGAACAGTGCGAAGCGCAACCTCTGGTGTACGGAATTTCGCTGCATGCCTTCATCGTCGGACAGCCGTTTCGGCTGAGGCACTTGCGCCGCGCGCTGCAGGTGGTCGCAAAACACAACGACAGGGTCTGGCTGGCGACGACCGGCGCCATCGCCGCTCATTATGCCAGCCTAGCGTTACCTGAAGCATGAGACGGCGGCGGACCGACTAGAGCGCATGATCTTTCGCTACCAGTGCGGCATAGAGTTCGGGCCGCCGCCAGCGCTGGACTCCGGGAATCGTGGCGTAGCGTTTCGGAAATTCGATCTTTTCGTCTTCGGCACGCAGAAAAGCGAGGCGATCGAAATCCAGATCGGCGACGATCAACCCCTCGCCCTTCGCTTGCGCCAGCACTCCTTCGGGGCCTGCAACAGTGCCGACGCCCTCTTCCTTGCCGTAGAGGTTTTGGCAGGCAACTGTGAAGACCAGATTTTCGATCGCCCGCGCGTAGACCAGCGTCCGCCAGCCGGGCAGCAATTCGTTGATCGCGCCGCCGGCGGGATAGGCGATGATGTCGACGCCTTGCAGCATGAGCAGACGCGATAGCTCGGGCGAATAGAGTTCTGAACAGACCAGCATCCCAATGCGCCCGATTCTGGTATCGAACACGCGTGGCGGCGCGTTCGATTCGATGTAATCAAAATTCCAGGCTTCGATGTCGCGGTACACATAGGGGCCGCGGGGCGTTGTTCGCCGATAGGCGCCTAGAATGGCGCCGCGATCGTCGATCAGGCTCAATTCGACCGCATGGCCCGCGCCGTATGGCACCGCGCGGCTGGCGACGACGTGAAGGCCGAACTCCGCGGCCGCTTTGGCCAGCGGTCCAAGGGCGTCGTAGTTGTTGGAAGGATTGATCGGACCGGGATATCCTTCGGGAAACACGACGAGATTGGCGCGATTCTCTGCGGCGCGGCGAAGCCAGTTCAACGAGTTCGGTTGCGTTTCTGTTTTCGTCTGCGCCGCTGCCGCTAAGGGGTTGCACTGCTGCCACGCGGATTTTCATTTGGTACTTCCTTTGAGACTGGTGAGGATGCTAGCCGTCATGCGGGCACAAGCGCTCCATCAATGAAGCGCTGGCCCTTCTGACCGACAATAGGAGACAGCATTGGATCGCCTCAACCCTGGAAGAGGAGGTGGGAAGGATCGAAAGGCGCCGCTGATGGCCCGCATCGGTCCAAAGATCAAGCACACGCGCCTGCTCAAGGGATTGACCCTGCGCGACCTCGCCGACGCCGCCGGCTGTTCCGAATCGCTCCTCTCCAAGATCGAGAACGGCCGCGCCAACCCGTCCCTGAAAATGATCCACCGGGTCGCCTCGGCGCTTGGTACGCCGGTGGCCGGTTTGTTTCAGCATGGCGGCGATCCCGATGACGTCGTGCTGCGCCGCGGCAAGCGGCCGGTGGTCGAGACCGATCAGATTCGCCGCGGCGAAGGCGTGCAGCTCGAAGCCCTTATTCCCAGCGCTTCCGGTCATCTTCTTTCCGGCTACATCAATCACATCGAGCCTGGCGGCGGCAGCGACGGCGTGATTCAGCACGAAGGCGAGGAATTCGGCTACGTGCTCGAAGGCCAGATCGAGCTCAATGTCGGTGGCCGGCGCTATCGGGTCGGCGAAGGCGACAGCTTCCATTTTCGCTCGGAGCGGGCGCACTCCTACCGAAACGTCGGCAAGAAGAAGGCGCGCATTCTTTGGCTCAATACTCCGCCGACATTCTGATACGTCTGTGCCAGGCAAGGGTGTTTCCTGTCTCTGGAATATCGTTCAAGGAGCTTGACACGTTCGGAGCGCTGGCGCTAGGTCTGAGCTTCGTTGATGATGCGTGCGACAAATCGCCGTGACGACGGCGTCGTATTGGCCGGCCGCACCGGGAAACGAAAGAAAAGCCGACATGGATCTCGGAGTCGACAAGATCGTTCCTGCCGTCATCGGCATAGATCTTCATCGCGGTCATCTTGATCCCGCCGTGGCGACCATGCCGCTGGAGGCGAAACGGGCGGCAACGCTGGTGGAGGCGAACCGGAAATTCTTCTCCGCGGCCCGCCGATCCGGCATCCCGGTTGTCCACCTCGTCACAAAGTACCGCGATGTCGCCGAAATTCGCTCCAATCCATTCTGGCGGACGCGAGCCGACGACCCGAAGGCCTCAAGAAAGAACGTCGAGCGGCATAACCTCGCCGGGCTTCCCGGCACTGAGATAATGCCCGGCCTTTACGATCCACGGGATTTCGTCGTCGACAGTAAGAAGCGCTACGACTGCTTTGTCGCGACCGATCTCGATTTCACGCTCCGCCGGCACGGCATCAATACTCTGCTAATCACCGGCATCAACACCTCGAGCTGCGTGCTCGCGACCGCCATCCGCGCCAATGTTTTGGACTATGCGCCTGTGGTCATCGAGGATTGCGTCGACACCATGGATGGTCCTGCCCTGCACGACGCGGCGCTCGCGTGTTTCCGCGCCGCTTTTGGATGGGTCATGCGCAGCGATACCGTGTTCGACGCCATCAGTGGTCGCCCCGCTGAACGCCTAAGCGCCTGACTGCCCGCCGCTGAACGATCACGACCGCACTTGGCCGGCCGCAATCGGCCGCCCGAGGTACCAATCAAGAATTTGCTCTCCCGTCATGAATACAACGTCGTCGTGTTTGGTGATCGCGTCTAAAAGCTCCTCAAGGTATCCGATCCGATGCGGCACGCCCGTAAGATACGGATGGATGCTGATGGACATGATCCGCGTGATCGACGCGCTTTCCTGATACAGCCGCTCGAATTGCCGCAGTCCGCGCTTCAACCACTCGTCCGAAGCATGCAGCCCGACCGCCATCATGGAAACGTCGTTCATTTCGACGGTGTAAGGTACCGAGACGATCGGTCCGGATTCGGTGGCGATCTCGGCACGGCTGATCGTCAAGCACCCAATCGGCGACGTATTCGATGCCTTCCGCCGCTAGCAGATCGGCGGTATCGAGGGTCTCGGTGAGGCCAGGGCTTTCCCAGCCGCGCGGCGAACGCCCCGTAAAGGCGGTGATCGCCTCGACGGTTCGGCGGATCGCGCCACGCTGGTCTTCCAGGCTGTGCATCGGCATTTGGACGAAGCCATGCCCCATAAACTCCCACCCGGCGGCGACCGCAGCTTCGCAGACGCGCGGATATTGCTGACAAACCGATCCGTTGAGCGCCAGCGTCGGCACGATATTGCGGTGCGTCAGGCATTCGAGAAAGCGCCAGAAGCCGACGCGCATGCCGTATTCGTGCCACGCCCAATTCGGAAGGTCCGGCAATAGCGGAACCCCCGAGCGGCGGCGGCAGCACCATCCGCGGCATCGGCCGCCTGATCTCCCAATTTTCGACGTTGACGATCACCCAGACCGCCAGACGGGCATTTCCCGGCAGCGTCAGCTTGGGGCGGTCGACAATGGCGGAGTACGGGACGCGCTCTCCAAGGCTCTTCGGCATCTCGTTAAACCTTGCTCATTGAACCTTGTGCAACATCCTTGAATCGATGCAAGCAAGACCGACGACAGCGACAAATGCCGGTCAGGCATTGATGGCCTTGCGCCGCGGTATTTGCACCAACTTGAAAGCGGAATGTTGCTCAAGAAAAGTTCTTGCACACGAGTAAAGTATCTGTATTCTGACCGCCATTAATTCATGCAGAGCGGCTGAGCCGGGCCACATGTTTGCAACAGGCGGAGTTCGGACCGCATGGCATCTTTGCTCCTGAAAAACGGTTACATCATCACCGTCAATGCTAACCGCGATGTGATCCGCAACGGGTGGATTCGCATCGAGGGCGACAGCATTCGCGGCATCGGTCCGATGGAGAACCTCCCGTCGGGGCTGGGTCAGGGCGCCGACGAAACCATCGACCTGCACGGGATGATCGTGATCCCCGGCCTGATCAACGGGCACAACCATCACTGGGCGAGCCTGTTCAAAAACACCGGCGAGGGACTTCTCCTCGAACCTTGGCTGGACCAGGTGACCATACCGTTGATGCTTCAGCTCACCGCGGAGGACATACGAATCGCCGCCTATCTCGGCGCCCTGGAGCAGATCAGGACCGGAACGACGTGTTCGCTCAACCACGTGGTCAACGTCAACAGCGCCGAGACCATGGCTGCGATGATCGAGCCGGTGGTCCGCGTGGGCATTCGGCAGCTGGTCACCAAAGAGGTGCGCAACACGCCGGACCCGCCGTTTTCGACGGCGTATCCAGCTTTTCCGAATCCACGTCCGCTGAAAGAGGAATTGGCGTTCGCGGAATCGATCATCGATCGCTGGGACGGCGCCGAGCGGGCTCATCCATATGGGGCTCGCGCTCGAGACCGGCGCCAACTGGATGCTTCATAACGCCACCTCCGACGAACTGATCCTCGCCGGCGTAGAGCTTGCCAAAAAGCGCAATCTCAAAATCACCAATCACTGCGCCGCGGGCACGCCCTGGCTTTCGATCAAAGAATTCACCCACGCCACCGGCGGCGGTGACGTGGAGTATCTGTTCAAGCTCGGCGCGCTGGTCGACAACTGGGTTCTCGTTCACGGCGTTCATCTCAAGCGCAACGAGATCGAGCGCGTCGCCGAGGCGGGCTCCAGCGTCATCACCAATCCGGCCAGCAACGCCTACTCCAGCGACGGCATAGCGCCGGTCAAGACGATGTTCGAGCTCGGCGTCAATGTCGGCCTCGGCAGCGACGGCGCGTACGTGAACTGCTCCATGGACATGGTCCAGCAGATGAAGTTCGCCGCTCTCATCCAGAACGTCATTCACTACGACCCGACCCTGATTTCGTCGGAGCGCGCCCTCGAGATGGCGACGATCAATACTGCAAGGGCGCTCGGCATCGATCATCTGGTCGGCTCGCTCGAGGTCGGCAAGAAGGCCGATATTGCGATCTTCGATTTCAAGAAAACCCACATCACGGTGCCGAACCGGCCGATCGGGGCGCTGGTGTTCACCGCGCACGGCACCGACGTCGACACCGTGATCGTCAACGGCAAAGTGCTGCTTCGCGAAGGGAAGCTGATGGGATTCTCGGACGAGGTGGCAGTCATCGAGGAGGCCACTGCGCGGGCTCACGACGTGATCCGGCGCGCTGGAATTGCCGACAAGGTCTTCGTGGACTGGAGAAAGTAACCGTGTCTCAAGAGGAGAAGTTAGCATGACCCGTAACGTGATTGCCCGCTGGCTGACCGGGCTGTTGGGCATCGGCGCTGCCGCGCTGTTTGCTTCTTCTGCAAGCGCGGATCAGTTGAAGATCGGCATTCTCTTGCCGGGTTCGACAGCGGATAACGGCTACAATGCCGACGGCGGCCGCGCCGCCCAAGCCCTCAAATCGCAGCTCAACGCCGACGCCCAGACCACCGAGAACGTCTCGGTCGCCAATCAGGCCGATCTCTATCGGCAGTATGCGGCGAAAGGATACAACGTCGTCATCGGCTGGGGCGGCCAATTCACCGATGGCGCCGTCCAGGTCGCGCAGGAATTTCCCAACGTGAAATTCATCGTCGTCAACAGCGGCGTCGACAACGGGAAAAATCTGGCGTCGATCGACACCGACATTCAGGACTGGGAATTTCTGGGCGGCTTCGTCACCGCGAAACTCTCCAAGACCGGCGTGATCGGCTGGGTCGGCGGACAATGTTTCCCCGCGACAGCCGCAAACCTGCATGGCGTCGAACAAGGCGCCAAATACGGCAACGCCGAGCATCAAGGTGCTGTCGACCTTCACCGGAGATTTCGAGGATCCGACCAAGGCACAGCAGGCGGCCCAGGCGATGATCGATTCCGGCAAAGCCGGCGCGCTGACCGGCAACCTCAACAACGGCTGGTTCGGCGTGCTTAAGGCCGCCCGGGACAACGGCAAGATTCCGGTCGTTACTGAGTGGATCGATAACCGCGCGGAGGCTCCCGACGTGATTGCGTCGTCGATCCAGAAGTCGCAAGCCAAGTTCGTCGTCGCCGTCGTGAAAGAGATCCCTGCTGGCAAGTTCCAGGGCAAGCACTACCAATTCGGAATTACGCCGGACTGGGGGCAGGTCATGACCAAAACGGACCTGCTGCCCGAGCCACTTTTCAAAGAGGTGACGGCGCTTCAGGCGAAAATCATCTCCGGCGAAATAAGCCGAAGAACATCGCCGATTGCCCGAAGTGATCGACACTGTTTCAACTCTTGGAAAGTGCTGACATTCCTGCCTTGAGTCGAGGTCTGCCGGAATGGAGTCGGGTCGTGAACTGCTGAAGGTCGATGGCGTCTCGAAGGCTTTTCCGGGAATTCTTGCCAATGACGCCATCACCTTCGACCTGAAGGAAGGCGAAATCCACGCTCTGCTCGGCGAGAACGGCGCCGGAAAGACAACGCTGGTCGGCATTCTCTACGGGCTGCTTCGCCCAGATGCCGGCCGCATCCTTGTCGACGGCAAGGTGCTTGAGCCCGGCAATCCCCGGGAAGCCATCGTCCACGGCCTCGGATTTGTCCAGCAGCACTATTCGCTGGTCCCCACCCTCACCGTCATCGAAAATCTCATTCTCAGTTCGCATTACGGCTCGGGCAGCGCTTTGTCGCGCGAGGAAATCGAGCGGCGGATCGTCGAAATATCACAGCGGCACGGCCTGACGCTCGACCGCACCGCCAAGGTCGAACGGCTCTCCGTCGGCGAACAGCAACACGTCGAACTTATCAAGACGCTGATCGGAAGCCCACGCATCCTCATTCTCGACGAGCCAGCGGCGCTTCTTTCGGCTGAAGAGGTGGAGAAGCTCTGGCAAATTCTCCGCGACCTCGCGGGCCAAGGGGTCGGCATCATCCTTATCGGCCACAAGCTGGAGGACGTTCTGGCTATTGCCGATAGAATCACGGTCCTCCGCCACGGCCGCGTCGTGGCTACCGTTTCGGCGGACGAGGTCAACGCCGCGCAGCTCGGCGCCATGATGGTCGGAAGCCTTGCCGCGCAGACCAGCGAAAGTCGCCCCGCCGCCCCGGCGCCGGAGGCGTTCACGGCGCTCGAAGTACGGCGTCTCTCGGTCTCAGGCGACCGCGCGCCGAACCTGGTGAAGGACATCAGTTTCTCGGTCAAAAGCGGCGAAGTGCTGGGCGTCGCCGGCATCATCGGTAGCGGTCAGGCCGAACTGCTCGAGGCCATCATGGGTATTCGGCCAGCCAATGGCGGCACAATCTTATTGCATGGCGACGACATTTCCGGCCTGAGCATCCGCCGAGCGCCACGCGCGCGGCTTGGCGTTCGTCCCCGGAGACCGGCATCGCGACGGCCTGATCGGGCCGATGAGCGTTGCCGACAATTTGGCGCTCAGCGCCAACGGTCAGCCGGCGACCAGCCGCTCAGGCATTCTTTATTTGAAATCCATCGATGACCCGCGCGCGCAGCCTAATGAAGCGCTTCGGCATCAGCGCCGCTGGCCCTGGCGTGCGCGCTGCCACTTTGTCCGGCGGCAACCAGCAGAAGCTTATTCTTGCGCGCGAACTGGCGCGAGATCCCGAGGTCGTTCTGTGCTGCTACCCGACGCGCGGATTGGACTTCGCCTCGACCGCGGCGGTGCATGAGGAGTTGCGCCTTGCCGCAGCCCGCGGCGCGGCGGTGGTCGTGGTCTCGATCGATCTCGGCGAGCTCCTCGTGCTGGCAAGCCGCCTGATCGTGCATTCAGGCCGGGCGCATCACCGGCGAAGTCGCGGCCGACCAGGTGACCGCGGCCGAGCTTGGTGTAATGCTCGGGGGTGGGATCGCGGCGTGACAAGCATCGTGACGGCATCGACAGTCCGCAACATTCTGATTTCGTTCGTCGCGGTTATCCTCGCGTTCGTAACTGCGGCACTCCTGCTCGCGGCGGCCGGACAGAACGCCCTTGCAGTCCTTCGCCGGAATGGCGAGCACCGCAGTCGGCTCGACCTTCGCCATCGGAACGACCCTGACCAAGGCGGTCCCGCGCCTGTTGCCGGCGCTCGGTATTGCGCTCGCGCTTCGCGCCGGGCTTTGGAATATCGGCGCGGAGGGGCAGGTTTATCTCGGCGCCGCGGCGGCGGCAGCGGTCGCGCTGTTCGGGCCGCAACTGTCGTTCCCGCTCGGCACGGCGCTCGCGCTTATCGCGGCGATGATCGTTGGTGCTGCTTGGGCAGCGATCCCGGGGGCACTGCGAGCCTACCGCGGCCTCAATGAAGTCATCACCACGCTGATGATGGTCTACGTCGCCGTCCAGCTGACGAACTATCTTATCGAAGGGCCGTGGCTCGTTCCCAACAGCACTTGGCCGGCGACGCCGCTGATTCCTTTTGCCTTCAAGTTGCCGCTGATCTGGCCCGGAACGCTCGTCAATGGCGGCGCCATTCTTGCAATTGTCGGCGTCGCCGTTCTTGCGCTTCGTCGTCAACCGCACGACCTTCGGCCTTTGGCTGCGCGCCATCGGCGGCAACGAGCGGGCAAGCGAGGTCATTGGCGTGCCCATTCGCCCGATGATCGTCGCGGCTCTCGCGGCGAGCGGGGCGTTCGCCGGACTGGCTGGCGGAATCGAGGTGCTGGGCGTCCGCGGCCGATTGCTTGAAGGATTTTCACCCGGCTACGGCTTCGAGGCGATCGCGATCGCCCTCCTCGGCCGTCTGAACCCTCTCGGCATCCTCGCGGCATCGCTCTTGTTCGGCGCACTCGACGCCGGCGCCGCCGGCCTGCAAGTGGCCTCGGTGGGCATCTCATCGGCAATCGCGCCGGTGATCGAAGGCCTCGCCGTCGGCTATCTTCTTGCCGCGCTTGGCCTCGCCGAAATCATCTCGCGGCGCCAAGAGGCGCGATCAGCGCTGAAGTCGGCCACCAGGAGCTGACCGTGGATATTTCCGCAGCGATCCTCCTCCTCGCGGCCACGGTCGCCTTCGCCGCGCCGCTGATATTTGCCGCCCTCGGCGAGCTCATCTCGGAAAAGACCGGCGTCATTAACATAGAGCTCGACGGCATGATGCTGGCCGGCGCGTTTTGCGGCGTTTGGGCCGCGCTCAGTTCGGGCAGTCTCACAGTCGGCTTCATCGGCGCGGCCGCTCGGCGGCGTCCTGGTCGCCCTCGCTCACGGGCTGCTTTGCTTCGTGTTCCGCGCCGAACAAGTGGTGAGCGGCGTCGTGCTTGAATATTCTCGTCCTCGGTTTGACCACGTTCGGCATCGGCCCGGTCTTCGGCGCCGATCTCGGCCGGGCCGCGCCGACCCTGCAACCGATTTCCATTCCGTATCTTTCCGACCTCCCGATCGTCGGCCGAGCGCTGTTCTCACAAACGCCGACTGTCTATCTGGCATTTCTGCTCGTGCCGGCGACGTGGTGGCTGATCAACCGCACCACATTCGGCCTCGCCTTGCAGGCCGTCGGCGAGGCGCCTGCCGCGGGCCTGTCGATGGGGATCAAAGTCCGCCGTCTGCGCTGGTTTGCGCTGATCGCCTGCGGCGCGCTCGCCGGTATCGGCGGCAGTCAGCTGACGCTGGCCGGCCTCGGCACCTTCACGCAAAACGTCACTGCAGGCCGCGGCTTCATTGCGCTGGCCGCCGTGATCTTCGGCAGCTGGCGACCGTTCGGCACGCTGCTTGCGGTACTGCTGTTCACCCTGGTCGAGGCGATCCAGGTGCGTGCGCAGGCCTTGGGCATTCACCTGCCCTATCAATTCCTGGTCATGGCGCCTTATGTCGTGACCATTCTGGCGCTCGCCGTCTTCGTCGGCCGCTCTCGGCCGCCGCGCGCTCTCGGCATCAACGACTGACCGGAGTTCTAGGCTTTAAGGTCCTCGAAGTGCTTCGGCCCTTGCATGAAGCGCTCAATCCACCAACTGAACAGAACGTAACGCAGGACCTCCGCGGGGGTCGTTCCGTAGTTGCCGGTCTTCTGCAAATCCTCCAGCATGGCCGCTTCTTGCGCGATCAAGATTAACGGCCACTTCCGTGGTGCGGATCGGCACATTGGTGAATTCGGGCACATAGCTGGGGTCGCGGCGCAGCTCGCGATCCGCCTTGATAGACTTTATCTTGAAGTCTGCCGGCGAGCGCTGGTTTTTGTACTTGGGCCAGGCCGGAACGGCCGCAAGGTCCGCGTCGGAGCCTTGGAAAACCGTGATGCCGATCGGCTTGGCCGAGAAGTCGCTCGTGGCCATGATGTCGGCGCCGCACACATTGGGAACCGCAAGCACGTCGATCAGCGCGAGCAGCTCGACATAATCGCCTTTCTTCGAAGTCTGGCGCGCAATATAGGGGCGGCCCTGGCGGTCGATTCCGGTGTGCATGAAGAAATTGAAGGAATCGTGGACATCGTCCGGCGTTAGACCGTACTCGCGCTGAGCCTCCGCCTGCATGTCGTGACAGTTGGTGTGCACTGGCAAACCATAGTGATATTCAAAAAGAAATCCGGAGCAGCGGGGATACAGGACATCGTTGGTCGCAACTGTATCCTCCATGATGTACATCATCTGCCGCTCGCGCGGCGGCGCCGACCACAGGAAGTCGCCCTTAGACGGATGCAGCCCGTGCAAGTGGCGTGTCCGCCCGGTGTGGAAGAACTCCTTATAGTCGTGCAGATTGAAACAGTTGAAATCGACACACTGCCCGCCTTCGGCCTGTTCGATCCGCAAAATCATCCCACGCCGAAGCTCCAGCGCCTTCCCGGTGCCGGGAGCCAGAACAAATTGCGATACGACTTCACGCTGCGCCATTGGATGCCTACCGGACGGTTTGTTTGTTCGAGGACGAGCCGGCCGCAGGCGCGTGCTTGGCGGCGAATTCCTTCAGCGCCGTGCGAATCAGACTTTCGCGGTCGGGCGCGATACCGCGCGCGACGGTATTGTCCAAAAGCTCGAGTTGCTGCTGGTTCAGCACAACCTTCACGGTCTTTGCACTCACGAGTATCTCATCCTTGAAGACAGATCGGGATCGGTTTGCGCGGCTTGGGCACTGCAGACAGGCTCCCGCAACATCTTGGATTTCGCGCGGGGCCGGCGACAGCTTTGAGGCTGCCGCCGATCCGGCGAAAGTTTACGTCCCCGGAGTCCAACCCTTCGGGGCCTGCATGTTCGTTTTGTTGACCGAACCGAGATTCGCGGGTGTGACAGCGAACAGCGGAACTTCGATCGACTTCTGGCTAGGTTGCTTGCCCTTGATTAGCTCATCGGCCATTTGCGCGGCAAGCCTGCCGATCAGGACCGGCTGCTGGGCGACGACGTAATCGGCGCAACCCGCTTTCATCATCTCTTCGGCTTGTTCGCCGAGCACGGCGAATAGGATTTTGATTTTGCCGCATTTGCCCGCGCCCTGCGCCGCGCGCGCGATGCCGATGCCGTAGGTATCGTCAGCGCCATACAGAAGGTCGAGATTCGGAAAGCGCTGCAGATAGTCGTTGGCAAGCGACAGAGCCGCGGCAACGTCCTGCTCGCTTGTCTGTTCGGCAACGATCTTAATCGTGCTGCCGGCGATGTCTTCCTTGAAGCAGCGCAGGCGATCGGAAGCCCAGAAAGCGCCCGGCGGGCCGGCAAGAATGGCGATCGATCCGCCGTTGGGAAGCAGTGCTTTGGCGCCTTTCGCAAGCTCATGGCCGATATTGCAATGGCTGGACGATACTGCCCCGTCGCCCTGGACGCTGGAGGCGACGATCGGGCTGCCTGCGCCGAGGATCGGAATATGGGCCTCCTTAGCCTGGCGAACTGCGCCGTTGAAAGCGCTCGGATCCGCCGGGTCCATGAGAATGGCCTTCACCTTCTGTACGATTAGGTTCGAAAGCTGAGTGACTTGTTTGTCAACGTTGGCATACCCGCCCGCGTCCTGGATGTTCACGTCATAGCCGAGCTTCTTGGCTTCATCGCTGATGCCGAAGAGTACCGGCGTAAACCACGGCCCTTTGATGTTGGGCATCGATACGCCGATGGTGCCGCTCTTTAGTGTCCGCCAAAGCGGTTTTGTCGACGACCGCTACAGCAGTGCATACCGCTACGAGAACTCCTATTCCGATTCCAACCAAACTACGCGCTCTCATGACCGCTCTCCTTTTTAGTCACCTGCATTGACCCGGCGATACGCACGTGCTCATTCACTGCTTCGCCGTCGTACAAAAATCTGATCCATCGCCACCGCGAGTATCAACGCGGCGCCGATGACCATCATCTGCGTGTAGGACGAAACATTCAGAAGATTGAGCCCGTTCGACAGGATGCTCACGAACGCCACTCCGAAAGCGACCCCGATCACCGATCCGCGCCCTCCGAACAGCGAAACGCCACCGAGGACGACAGCCGCGACAGATTCGAGCGGCAAGCTCACGCCCAGGGTAGGCTGTCCCGAGGCGACACGTGCCGTGAGGACGATCGATCCGACGGCGGCAAAGAAACTGCAGAATATGTAGGCGAGGACCTTGACCCGATTGATTTCTATTCCCGAAAGCCGCGCGGCTTCCTGATTGCCGCCGACGGCGTAAATGTGACGCCCGAAGCGGGTGTATTGCAGAATCAGGTGTGAGACGCCCAGAACGACCAGCGCCACGATGAAGGGCGCGGGCAATCCCCACACCTGATCGTAAGCGAAATCTCCAAAGCGATCGGGCAAACCGCTGACCGGGATGCCGCCGCTCAAATTGAGCGCCAACCCCGAGAGGATCGACAGCATTGCCAGCGTCGCAATAAACGGAAAAACGTTCAGCTTGGTGATGACCAGCCCGTTGACGATGCCGACACACGCGCCGGCGAAAATGCCCTCCGCCACTCCGAGCGCTATGCCATGACTACGGATGCCATACGCTGCTACGACGCTGACCAGCGCCACGGTCGAGCCTACCGAAAGATCGAGACCGGCCGTAAGTACCACGAACGTCTGGCCAAACGACACTGCCGCCAGCGCGGCCGCGGCAACGCCGATGTTTCTTAAATTCTGCGTCGTGAGAAATACGTCGGAGGTAAACCCGAATATTGCCATCAGAATGATGACGACCGCGGGAAGACCAATCTCCCGCCCATACCTCCGCGCCAGATCGGTAAGGCGCTCCCGACGATCCGTGCGGGCGACTTCGATGCGTGATGAATCGTGCATTCTTTTTTGCTCATCCCGATTTACGTCGGGTGTCCCGAGGCTCGAACAAATCTTTCGGACAACGATCCCGGAGCGGAAACATGCGCCGCGAAAGCCGCATCCAGAATGCGGCGATCATCGAACTCGTCGGCGTTCATTTCGTCGTAGATACGGCCGCCGGACATGACCACAATGCGGTGGCAGAGATTGACCAGCTCCATGATTTCCGACGACACCACGATCACCGCGCGGCCTGCGCCGGCCAGCTCGTGGATGAGGCGGTAGATTTCAGCTTTCGCGCCGACATCGATACCGCGCGTCGGCTCGTCGAAAATCAGAACGTCTGCATCCGACAGCACCCATTTGCCGATCACCAGCTTCTGCTGATTGCCGCCCGAATTGGTTGATGCCGCGGCACCAAGGTTGCCGCGAAACTGCAGGCGGCGGGCGACTTCGCGAGCCGCCACGGTAACCCCGCGCCACGACACGACCCCAAAGGGGCTATGACGCTTAAGCGACGTCATGATCAGGTTCTCGTACCCTGAAAGTGAGAGCACGAGCCCCTGCGTTTTCCGGTCTTCCGGCAAATACGCGATACCAGCTTTCATGGCGTCGGCCGGCGTCGCAACGTCGAGGGTTCGGCCGCCTTTGGTAATCGTACCGCCGTCGAGCGGATCGGCGCCGAAGATGGCACGCGTCACTTCGGTGCGGCCGGCGCCGACCAGGCCAGCCATGACCGAGCACCTCGCCCGCCCGCACCTCGAAAGTGATATCTTCAAAAGCGCCCTGCCGCGAGGCGCCCCGAACGCTCAGGACGGTCTCACCAATCTTGGCGTTTCGTGGCGGGAACATCTCGCTTAGCGGACGGC
>CAWJRE010000010.1:0-179044 GCA_963845075.1 uncultured Alphaproteobacteria bacterium
TGGTATCCACTGTGGTTTCCACCCAGCCCGGCGGCGTTGAAGGCAGGCGCTGAGGCGGTAGAGAAGGCCGTTGCCGCGGGACCCAAGACCGAACATGAGAAGGACTACATCGCTGCGATCGCGGCCTTCTATCGCGACAGTGACAAGTTTGATCATCAGACCCGGGCTGTCGCCTACGAGAAAGCGATGGAACGAGTCTATCTGCGCTACCCCGAGGATCGCGAGGCCGCGGTGTTCTACGGGTTAGCTCTGAAGCATCGGCACTGCCTACCGATAAGACCTACGCAAACAAGCGCAAGGCGGCGGAGATCCTCAACAAGGTTTGGGCCGAGCAGCCAAATCACCCCGGCGTCGTCCACTATCTGATCCACAGCGATAATTCGCCCCGATTTGCAGAGGCCGGCCTGGACGCGGCGATCTGCTACTCGAAGATCGCGCCTGACGTGCCGCATGCGCTTCACATGCCCTCGCACATCTTCACTCGGCTCGGGATGTGGCAGCAATCGATCGACTCGAACCGCGCCGCTCATGCCGCGGCGGTGGCCTATGTCCAAAAGACACTAGGGCCGGAAAGCTTTGACACCGAAACCGTCCACACCATGGATTATCTCGAATACGCCTATCTGCAGACCGCTCAGGATCGCGGGGCAAAAGAGGTCGTGGACGAGCTGGCCAGCTTTCGCCAGAGCGCCGCCCCGAACCTGCCCACGGCCTACGCCGTAGCGGCGATCCCGGTGCGCTATGCGCTCGAGCGCCGCGACTGGCCGGCCGCCGCCGCGCTGAGCGAGCCAGCGATCGGTTTCCCGCTTGAGCGCTTTCCCTGGGCAGAAGCGATGATCGCCTATGCCCGCGCGCTGGGCGACGCGCAAACCGGAAACATCGCCGGCGCCGAGGCGGAGATCGGCCGGATACAATCGCTCGAAGACAAGCTGAAGGGCAACGACACCTATTGGGCCAATCAGGTCGAGGTCCAGCGTTTGGCGGCTGCCGGTATCCTCGCCCATGTCCAAGGCGACGACAAAAAGGCTGTCGCGTTGGTGCGGGCCGCGGCCGATCTGGACGGCACGATGGACAAACACCCGGCCACCCCGTCGTCGGTGCTGCCGGCGCGCGAGCTATTGGCCGATCTGTTGCTCGAACTCAACCAGCCGGCGGCGGCCCTGGTCGAGTACCGGGCGATGTTGAGCACCGATCCTAATCGCTTCCGCAGCCTTCTCGGCGAGGCCCGCGCCGCGAAACAGACGGGTGATTCCGCGACCGCTCACGACGCCTACCGGAAGCTTGTGGCGCTAAGCAAACCCGTCGGTCCAGCGCGCCCCGAACTGGCCGAGGCCAGGTCCTATCTAACGAACTGAAGTCCCCCGTGTGGCCGTAAGACACCCGACCCTGGTGGGATGGCGAACCGGCCGAGCCAGGTGTTTAGATGGGGCGCGTTATTTAAAAGAGCCGACTGGCGCGCGGCGTTGATTGGCGTTCTAGAGCGGTAACTCAGTTATACGTCCGTTGTGGGTCATCAGTGACGGTTTTGCCGCTTCGCTAATAGGTCCGTTATTCAGCACATTGCGGACCTATGGCGGACGTTGCCGAGGTCGGCGACGTGCCAGAAGGGGATATCCCAAAATTTAGACCACAGCCACGATTATGTGTGCCTGAATTTTGGCAGCAACCTCGCCGCGGCCATGTCTGTCCGCAATCGCGGATGCGACGTAGTCGGTTGCAAATTCCAGTTTTCCCGCGTCTCTGGCCTCGATTTCGTTGCGAAGAAGAGTTCCCTGACAATAGGCGACGGCAGGAAGGCGCGGTGAGGATGCGCGGCTTTGTTCGGCTCTCGTCTCGATAACCACACGGGAGAAACCTGCCTCCTCCAGCTCGCTACGGATCAGGGCCGTATCGTGGTAACCGTGCGGCGTGCGTGCCAAAAAGCGCGGCGGATCGTTCGGGAAAATCTTTGCGAGAGCATTCGTCACATCATCCGCAAAAACGTTCTCCTCGATGCGATCCCATACGTTGAATAAAAAATGTCCTCCGGGCTTCAGGACTCGCCTTGCTTCGCGGTAGCCAGATGTGCGGTCGGGAAAGAACATCGCGCCGAACTGGCAACAAACGAGATCGAAGGCTGCATTTTCAAACGGCAGCGCCAGAGCATCCGCTTGGCGCCATTTGATCCGAGTGTCGGGAGGTTGTCGCGATGCGGCGTAGTCGACCATCGGCTGGTTGAGGTCGGTTACGATATAGCTTGCGCCCCGGGGCAGTCTTGGCGCCAAGGCGCGGGTGACAACCCCACTGCCCGCGGCGGTTTCCAAAACGGCGCTTGGCGACAAGGACGCTGCGCGTCGGGCAATATCCACGGCGTACGGCTCGAAAATCAACGGCACCATATAGCGGTCGTAGTTTTCCGGAATCGAGCCGGCGAACACCTTGTCAGTTTCCAACATGGCTTATCACCCGTCACCCGTTTGATGGCTCGCATGACTACCATATGATCGTCCGCTGGGGGTCAATCTCGACCGAATTCAGCATTCGCTTTCGAGTCGGCTTTGACCTCAACTTCGGACATATCTTTGCATCGCACTAAGTGACGCTTCGGGCCACTTTCGGACTCGTGCGTAGGACGACCTGCTTTGGGCTTGTCATCGAAAATCGAGTCCACCGTCATCGCATTAAGCGACTTCAGTAAGGGCGTCCTGACCGAGTGCTCAGGGCGCCGTGGCCACCGCGCGGCATTCTCTTGGCATAGCCGCGAGGGTGAAATTATGTTTTGACGTCGTGCTAGTCGCCGGAGGATGCACTATGGACTCCTTGAGCCAGGAGTCTAGCTCGTGGCCGCATCCGTCACTTGAACCCGCTGGTGGTTGCGGCTTGCATTGGGGGCTGTCGGATGGGCATGCGATGCGCACATGGAAATGTTCATCGTGTCCCCACCATGGGCGGACCTTCGATAGCCAAGAACGATCCGCTCCGGCCTCACGACACATAGCCTTCTTGATTGCCGGGTTGACGAAGACACGGGTAACGACTGGATCTTGGGCAGCTGCACGGACAAGTGCCGTGCCTTCATGTGTCCACACTTTTGGATCAACGGCCGTGACTGGGCGTCAGCCGGATGTTTTCCGGCCAGCCTTGCTTTCGGTTCGACGTTTCGCTTACATTGTAACGTTATAACGTTACATTTCAAGTCGCCTCGGGAAATTGTTGGAGAGAGGCGAAGAGGCTCCATGACGCTCCGTTACAATTCACCGGCATAGAGCAGCGAGCCGCCGCCGACCTTGACCGAGCCGTAGCTGAGAAGTCGCGTATATCCGAAGCTGCCGCCAGTAATCGACTGGATGTTTTGACCGATGCTATCCCGCAGCGAGATATTCAGCGCGCCCGCGTTGTCGAAGTCTCCGACGTCCGCCCAATACGGCCCCTTGCGGACCTCCAATCCGCTGATCGTTTCGGGGATAAGCAAACGTGCGCTGCCCACATATCAGCCGCCGGCGCCGAACTACGATTGGACGGGCTTCTATGTTGGCGCCTACGTCGGCAACACCTGGTCGAAAACGAGCGCTTCGACGGTCGACAACGTCAGCGGCGGAAGCTCCGGCTTCAACACTGCTGCGTCGCGGTGGGGCGGCGGCGTTCAGCTCGGTTTCGACTACATGCTGCCGTCGCGCGTTGTGCTTGGCGTCGCGGCCGATATTTCCTCGGGGGGCACCAAGACGACGACGATCTCGGACCCCTCCGGCATCAGCGCAAACCAGGCGACGGCATTCGACAGTGAAACGATACGCGGGCGGTTTGGCTACGCCGCCGACAACGTCTTGTTCTATGCAACGGGCGGCTTCGTCTGGTCCAACGCTCAGTTCGTCCGCACGCAATTGACCGGCGCGCTCAACAGCGCGACCGCCGGCACCGACGAGGCCGTCAACAAAGGGCTTATGGGATCGAGCGGAGGCTGTGGCATTGCTTACGCCTTGGCGCAGAATTGGAACGTGTTTGCCGAGTATCGCTACACAAGCTTTGGATCATCGAGCTTCTCGCTTCCGTTCTCGCAGTTGACGACAACGTCGACGACGACCGTGAGCACAGTCGAATTGGGTGTGAATTACAAGTTCAATTCGGGCGGGCAGTTCGCGGGCGGGCCGCCGGCGCCGAATCCCGCGGGAGCGCCGTCACCGGCGCTGGTCTACAAATCGCCTACTGCGCGATACGCCTACGACTGGAGCGGCCTCTATCTCGGCAGCGACGGCGGCTTCGGTTGGGAAACCGCGAAGGGAACGCTGACAAACGTCACGGGCGCTCCTCTCACGAGCTACAATTACCGCGTAAGCGGTCCGCTCGTCGGGCTCTTCGTCGGCGGCAATTATCGGTTGAACAGGGTCGTTCTTGGTGCTGAAGCCGATTGGCAGTGGTCCAATCTGATTGGCAACAATCAAACACTTGCGCCGCTCGGAGCTGCCGGCGCCTTTCCAGCCGGACCTTTTACCATCTCGACGACCGTGAAGGACTACGCCTCGGTCCGTGGCCGGTTGGGCTTGGCGTTCGATCGTTTCCTAGCGTTCGGTACCGCCGGATGGGCCTGGGGCAATCCTTCGACGACCTACGCGCTCGTCGGTGCGGCGCCGTTCGTCAATCAGAGCGGAAGGGCTACTGGCTGGACCGCGGGTGTTGGGGTCGATTACGCGTTTACAGACAGCGTCTTTGGCCGCATCGAATATCGCTACACCAGCCTCGCCACTACGGGCTTCGTGAGCTTGCAACGAATGCGGCCGAGGCACTCAATCGTGTGCCGATCAACGACCTGCGGGCAGGCATCGCGTACAAATTTGGCGGCCGTTCAGACACGATCAAATTTTAAATCGCATCAAATTAGCTTCCATGTCTGCTGAGGGTCAATCGCTACCGAATTGCGATGTCCGCGTTACGTCCGCTTCTCTCTCAATCTCGGACCTAATCTTGCAGCGTGGCGAATGTCGAAATGGGCCAACACGCGACATCGAATGAAGGAAAGCACCGGCTGTCGCAGCTAACCTGAAACCGAAATATCACCCGGCTATTGCGATGAGCATTGCTGAGCGAGCCGCCTGAGAATGACCTTGGCGTCGTCGTTCATTTCGCGAACGATCTCGGCGGCAGGCTGTACCTTCCGAACGAGCGCAACACCTTGGCCAGACCATAATGAAAGCGGTTCGATTTCGCCGACAGTGTCCGGCCCCGGCGTGTAGCTCCTATACCGGTCAGCTTCGCCGCGGCTTGGTGACCTCGCAATGATCTCGCCTTCGCCCGGTCGTCGGCCCGAAGGCGGCCGACCCGCGGCCTCCCAGTCGCGAACAGTGCTGTTACGCAGCACCCGATGTGGCGCATTTGCCCAGCCACCATCGAAGAGATTTTCGCAATAGGCGGTGTCGTTCTCGGAGGCGGCAAGGATCCGACGTTGATATTCAGCGTGGATTGACACCTCCTCAGAGGCGAGAAATCGGGTGCCAACCCAGACACCCGCTGCTCCGAGCGCCAGCGCGGCGGCCATACCGCGACCATCGGCGATGCCGCCAGCGGCAATCACGGGAGTGTCGCCGACCGCATCAACGATCGCTGGCACGAGAGGCAACGTCGCGACCGTCCCCCTGACGTGGCCGCCGGCTTCCCATCCCTGCGCGACGATGACATCGACGCCATTGTCGACAGCGCGCCGAGCATCATCGGCGTTGCCCACGGTGTACATGACGTGAGCGCCACCAGCCTTGGCGCGCTTCACTAGGGCGCCGGGGTCGCGCCAAAAGAACGAGATGATCGGCACGCCTTCCTCAAGGCATACCTCTAGACGCTCCTGTTGAGAAAACTCCGTAACCAAATTCACGGCAAAAGGCTTTGAAGTGAGTCCGCGCATTTTCCGCACGGTGCCGCGAAGGGTTTCGAGATCGGCGCGCCAAAGCGGCAATGTTCCCAGTGCCCCGGCATTGCTCACTGCCGCGGCAAGACGCACGGGCACTGCTCCGCCCATCGGGGCCTGAACAATGGGAATCTTGATTCCAAGCGTCGTGAATAGCTGTCGCATAGGCTTCTCCCATGAGAGCCGTCAGATGGTGCAGACCCGCCCTTCGGCCATGATGGCCGGATGGCTCATGCGATTTCGACCGAAGCTTATTGTCGGGTGCTGCGGACTGTCTACATGCCCTGCGAAGGATCCGAATGCTCTCGCCGCGTGGGAACGTGATCCGTCTGCTCCGTCATGCGGTCCGAATCCGCTATGGGTCATCAGCGACGTTTTGAGCGCACGGCAGGCACGTCCGCTTCTCTAATCGGCCGTTCAGGGTCAAGCACTTTCAGACTATCCGCCGCTGCAGTGTCGATGTCGCTCACGGGCTCGCGCTTCTCTTCGGAATCGGCGCCAAGGCCCTTCCATTATGGGATTCGAGGATGAGGTGGAGCAATCTTTGCAGCGGCCTTGCCGTCAGACGAAACGGCAGGTCCAAGCGGACATGCGAACTCACCTCATCCATCGTCCCGCGAGGGACATCATCCACCGCTCGGTGGAGCTCGAGTTTCCTTCTATTGGATTTGATCCTGTAGAGTTTTCATGCTGCTGCCGCGGTTTGTCCCCGGGTCCAACGGAACTCGGTGCCGTCCACCCAGATGCGGTGCATGATCACGGCCAACCGACGCGCCAGCGCCACGATCGCCTTTTTCATCCCGCGACGCCTGGCAATCTGCATCGCCCAGGCCTTAAGCCACGACCATTTCTTCGAATACAGCATGCTCTGAGCCGCTTCGTAGAGCATGACCCGCATCATCTCGTCGCCGCAACGTGATATTCGACCGCTCCGATCGATCTCGCCGGATTGATACTTGGAGCACGTCAGTCCAAACACGGCACCGACTGACTTGGATTTTCGAAACCGAGCGGGCACGTCGACGGTGGCCCGATAGGTCAGTGCCACCACAGGACCGACGCCGGGGGTCGTCATTAGGCGCTGGCACACCTCATCGTCACGCACGATAGCCAGCAAGCGGCGATGCAAGATGACGAGCTGCTCGCGAAGCACCCGCCGGACGACAAGCAGCGGTTCGACCAGCGCAGCCAGCTCGGGCGAGTTCCCGACCAATTCTTTGATGCGTGTCTCGAACTTCACCGTCCCCGCCATGCCCACCTTGAGACCGAAGTTGCGCAACGTACCGCGCAGGTCGTTCTCGATGGCGATCGCCTTCGATTGCAGCAGCTTGCGATGGGTCAGCAGCATCCGCAGTTTCTGACTGCGTAACGTCTTCACATGCACCGGGCGGTAAAGTCCCACCCGCATCATCTGCGCCATGCCGCGCGCATCATTGCGGTCCGTCTTGTTGATCTGCGCCTTCAGCAACGCCTGCATGTGCCGCGTCTCGACACAGACCACAGGTAACTCTGCTTCGGCGAGAGCGCTGTAAAGCCATTGTGACAGTGGCCCGGCTTCCAATCCAATCCGCCGGAAGTGGTAGACGGGATTCTTCAGCACCGCCAATAATGCCTCAGGTTCGCTCGCAACCTTCACTTCCCGAACGATCTTGCCCGTGTCATCCACAATGCAGACGCTGGTCTCCTTGACCGAAACGTCCAGTCCAGCAAAATGGTCCATGCTGCGCTTCTCCTTCTGATGCTTGAGGCCGCAAATGCGAGACCTCGTTTCACCATCAGCCTGAAGCGCAGCACCCAAAATCTTCAGCTATCCACAAGCCGCCGGCCGATTATCCCATCTTTGCCCCTAATTCCAGCCGTATTGCTCTCTCGCTGCAAGCGACTTTCAGGGTCAACAGCGTCACGTCGCATTGCGAAAGACGGCGCCATGATTGTGGCGTTTGCGCCACGATACCGCGCTCTAACGATATTGTAGCGCGAACGCACAAGCATTCCAGCGTGTGACGCGATGCCGGCCCAGTATACACTGGTGTCCGCGCCCTTCACCGGCACGAACAATACGATCGGCTATCGGCGCTGTTTTCGAAACGCGTTCTTGGTCGTCACCATATCGCCGACAAATTGCAATAGATCGCATCCCGCGGTTCGCAGTTTGTTGCCGCCGGCGTCAGTAGCAACAAAATCCCACTCGAAAGTACCGATGTCGCCCGCTACTACCACTTTCAGGTTTTCGAATTTTCCGTCGGGAAACCGGTCGAAAAAAGCCTGCACCTCGCGACGGATATTGTCTTTGCCGAAGTAGCTCTTTCCGAGTGGCTCAGGACCGACTGAAGCATGATATGCGCCGTCATCGGTGAAGCATGATATGCGCCGTCATCGGTAAAGTAGCTCGCAACTAAATCGGCATTGCCGCTATTCCACGCCGCTCCAAATTGCTCTGCCCGCTCGCGTGTCATTTTTGCCCCCCATCCCTGCCTTCGATAATGCTGCCGATTAAGATAAGTCGCTCTTGATTGAGCGGGCAAGTGACTGCCTTCAACGACACACGCCCTCTACCGCGAATTGTGGGTGCGTCGCAGTAAACGACGTTCAGGGCCAGCAAGCGACATTCGGCAGCTTATTTATCTGCTCGTCAGTAGCCGGAGACATACCCGTTTCAGTATCTTATTAATTCACGAGTGGTCGCGGCACAGTCGCTAGGTTGCGGCGAGGTCAAATAATTGCTTCGCCATCTCTGCGACCTTCCGGTCCAGAGGACGTGGCTTCAGGTGTAATCCCTTGCCTAGAACTTCAATCAATATCGTAAATGTGGCGAGGCGGCCATATAGCTTATCGTTTGCCGGTATGAAATACCAAGGAACCCACCTATGGGAGGTTTTCTCCATCATGTCTTCAATTGCCCCCTCATAGTCTGCCCAACGTGATCGATTGCGGAAATCTTCGTATGAGAGCTTCCAACGCTTGAGTGGGTTGGTGAGCCGGTCTTTGAACCGGCGCACTTGTTCCGCTGGGGTTATGTGCAAGAAGATTTTCGCAATCCGAATACCGTCCGCGACCATCATGCGTTCGAATTCATTGATCTCTTCGTAGCCTCTCTGCCATTCGTGCTTGCTGGCGAGACCCTCCACCCGCTCGACCAAAACTCGCCCGTACCAGGAGCGATCGAAAACAACGATCTGTCCAGGATCGGGGAGCTTTTCCCAAAATCGTTGCAGATAGTGGCGGCCGCGTTCGTGCGATAGTGGCGCGGCAATCGGATATACTTTGAAACTTCTTGGGTCTAATGCCCAGCCGAGCCTGCGAACAATTCCACCCTTACCTGCCGTATCCCAGCCCTCGAGCACAACGACGGCCCGCTCACGGGTTCCAAGATAGGCTTGCTGGATCGATTGCATGACAGACTGCATCGATTCCAGACGCCGTTCATAGTTGGCAAACCCAATCGATGGATGCTTGGTGACCTTGGCCAACGTCGGGCGCTTAGCGACGATAAAATCTTTCGCCTTCATACCCAAGATTGAAACTGAGATGGCCAGCAATACTTTGATCGAGATCAAAAGCTTTGCGAGAGCGATGTCTCTTTCGGGTCTTGGCCGTGTCAAAACGCTTTGCCGCAGAGACCCGGGATGAGGCGGGGTTGCGATGCGAGCTGCTTTTTCCGGCTTTGACTATGCTGGGATCGCGGCCATCAGTGGCTGGATGCCCATGATGTTCATCACCCGGGTGAGATTGTAGGCGAGCACGTGGAGTGCCATCTCGGTGGCGACCTTGGGCAGACGCTTCATGAGGAAGTGCGTCGCCCCCATCCTCATCTTCAGCGTGCCAAAGGGATGCTCGGCCGTCTCGCGACGCTGGCGCATCGCGTGCGGGTTCTTATCGAGGCGCTTCTGTACGGCCTCCAGCACATGCTCATGCTCCCAGCGCGTGATCCGTCGCTCCTTGCCGGTGGTGCAGCGCTGTTTGATAGCGCAGCTCTGACAGGCGTTGGTCCAGTAGCGGCGTAGAACCAATCCGTTCTCCTCGTTGGTGTAGTGGTAAGCGAGCTTTTCTCCGGCAGGACAGCGATACACATCCTCCTCACTGAGATAAGCAAAATCCTGCTTGCCGAAGCGGCCCTTGGCCTCAATGCCAGATGTGATCGGTTTGGGAAGCGTTACTGTAATGTCGGCTTTGTCACAGGTGAGGATTTCCTCGCTGCTGTAGTAGCCTCGATCGGCAACGGCTTCGAGTTCGTCGACGCCGAGGACTGCCTTCGCCTGGCAAGCGATGTTGGCGAGTTGCGCCCGATCTGAGCCGTCGTTCGTTACCTCATGTGCGACGATCAGGTGATGTTCCGTATCGACCGCGACCTGCACATTGTAGCCGACCACGCCGGAGCCGCGCCCGCTGGTCGCCATCGAGCGGCTGTCAGGATCGGTGAGCGAGATCTGCTGATCGGGCGACGCCAGCATCAGTCTCTCCATCGCCGCCAGGCGTTGCATCTCGCTTTCCAGCTTGACCAGCTTCTCCTTCAAATGCGCCGTCTTCGCCGCCAGCGCTTCGGATGGCTCTTGCCGGTCAGCCGTATCGAGCTGCGCAAGATAGCGCGCCACGCTCTTCTCCAATTGGGCGCGGCGCCGCTCCACCTTATTGCGCGTGAAGTTCTTGTCGCGGGTATTGACCGCCTTGAACTTGCTGCCATCGATCGCAACGCTCGTTTGCGTCAACAGCCCCATCAGGCGGCATAGTTCAATAAATTGCACGCAGACCTGCTTGATCCCTGGCCCACTGTCTTTGCGGAAGTCGGCGATCGTCTTGTGATCAGGAATGAGCCGGCCGGTCAGCCACATCACCTCGACATTGCGCAAAGCCTCACGCTCAAGGCGCCAACTCGACTGGACCCGATTGAGGTAGCCGTAGATGTAAAGCTTCAGCAGCATAGCGGGGTGATATGAGGGTCGGCCTGTTGCCTCGGGGGCCACTCCATCGAAACCCAACCTCGATAAGTCGAGCTTTTCAACAAAGGCATCGATCACCCGAACCGGATTGTCCTCATCGATCCAGTCTTCCAAGCACTCCGGAAACAGCGTCGCTTGGCCCCGGTCAATCCCCTCAACGAAGCGCTTCATCCGATCCCTCCGCAAATCGCGTCGGAATCATACAGCGCGAATCAAATGCCCAAGTGCGTTTTCACACAGCCAGGGTCATGAGCGTCGCTTTTGACCCGTCCGAGCTTCGTCCGCTTTACCCCCGAATGTGTTGCAAAACCCGGGTGCTTTTTACGGCTCGACCGGATTTGAGCATTGCTGAGCCTGTGGTGTTCTCCACTGTGCCGTCTGGCGGCGCTATCGACTGATAGGCTTGGCAGGCCTACGTCGCACAGGTGACTGCCGCCGATGGCGGCGGGCGGCAGAGGAACTTGACGAGGCGCCGCAGGTTCTGAGCGGTTGCGGTTAGTAGCACTTCGTCTTTAGCGCCGCTCAGGCCTCGCAGTCGCAATCGGTCGAGCTTGAAGATGCGCTTCATGTGCGCAAACTGCATCTCGACCTTTTTGCGCTCCCGATGCGATTGTTCGTAAGCCTCGGTCTTGGCCAGGGCGCGGGCGACATCGCGGGCATCCTCGTGCAGATCGCGAGGGACATATCGCATCGGCGTGCTGGGACAACAACGCATCTTGAACGCGCAGACATCGCAATCGACCTTTGAGGCACGATAGCGAAGCGTACCGCCGTCGATGACTGTTCCGGTGGTATGCAGCAGCTTTCCACCCGGACAGATATAGACGTTGCGCTCTCGATCGAAGACGAAGTCAGCGCGGCTGAAGGTGCCATCAGAACGCGTCGACTTGTCCCACACCGGGATGTGCGGGGTTATCTTGCGATCGACCAGCCACTTGAGCAGCCTGACTGCACCATAAACAGTGTCACCTGCGAGCCGCTGTGGTCGAAGGTCGAAGCGCCCCCCGACCCGGTCCAGCATGGTCCTTGTAATGGCGATCTCAGCGATCCGGCTGGCGCGCGTGCCCTCAGCGTCGACGATGATCCCGGCCTTGTTGTCGATGAGATAATTGGCGTCATAAGCGAAAAAAGGATCGGTGTTCTTCCTCGCAACCCATGCCGCCTGCGGATCGGTCAGCGACACCTCTTTAGGAGGCTTGCGTCTGCTGCCCCCATTGAATTTGTCGTCATCTTCGCTGCTCTCCGCATGGTTTTGGGCGGCGTCTAAAGCCGTCAGATACTCGCGGACCGCGCGGGACGCTTCCTCAGCCTTCGGCCAACTAACTGGCTGATCGCCAGGCGTCCGCTTCTTCTTGTCCACGTCCGCCCTGATCAGGCTCGCATCGATCGAAAATCCCTCGCCGCCAACCAGCCCAGCCGCAATGCACTTCGCCACCACGCTCTCAAATATCCGGCGTAACGCGTCGCTCTGGCGAAAGCGCTCGTGCCGGGCACGGCTGAACACCGAATGGTCGGGTATCCGATCCTCGATGCCGAGCTGGCAAAACCACCGATAGGCCAGATTGACTTGCACCTCGGAGCACAGCCGCCGCTCCGAGCGGATCGCAAACACGTAGCCCACAATCAGCATCCGGATCATCAGCATCGGATCAATCGAGGGCCGACCGGTGTGCGAGTAGTACGGCGCAAGCTCCTTGTGCACCCAATCAAGATCGAGCACGCCATCGATCTGCCTGACCAGATGATCGGGCGGTACCACCTTGTCGAGATCGAACGCATAAAAGAATTGGCCTTGCCCCTGCTCTCGCCGCCCCATCATCGGCCGCTCCCGCAAATCATCGTCCTATTCGACGGAATCACGGTTCATCGGCCGTCTCAACGAGAGTTTTGCAACACAATCCACCCAATCGCGACCAAATTGTTGCATTACGGCAAGTGACGTGACGGGCCAAAAGGCGACATGAAAGGCTCGCTGATATCAAGCCTCTCGTTAGTCTAAACTAGCCCATTTGCGGCCAGTTGGCCGAGCGCTCAGTTTGCGAAGACCCGCAAGGCTCCGTTCCATCAGATATATCGCGATCCGTTCCCCCTCGCTAAACTCCCAGCGCACCCTCGCACTTTGTGAGAAGCGACTGGCATTCTTACAGCGAGGTCAGCCGCGACTTCAGACGGTCAAGAAGTCGGTAAAGCATCAGACATTCCTCGGTCGAGAAGCCATCTAACGCACCTTTATAATAGGTGCGAATATTGATCAGCATCCGGCTCCAGGTTTTCGCGCCCTGTCCAGTCAAGCGGATATGGCGAATGCGCCCGTCAGCGGCGGACCGTACGCGTTCGATGAAGTTTGATCGCTCCAGTCGGTTAAGGACAGCGGTGAGATTCTGGCGGCTGGTCAGCAGAAACTCGATCAGCTCCTTGACCGTCATCCCATGCTCGCGCACCGCGGGACGCGATAGCGCCCCAAGTACGGCCCACTGCTGCGTGGTGCTGCCGAATTCGGAGACTGACCGCGAGCCGGTCTTATGCATCAAGTTGGAAGCCTGATAGAGTCGAAAAAACAGGCGGTTGGCCAATTCAAAGCAAACGCCCTCCTTTTTTCTTCGAACAATTCGATCCGCCCGCCGCGACATCATCATCAAATATATCACGCTGTTGCTTCATTCGCGACACAGATATAGCATGGTATTGTCATATCATCCAGAGCATCAGGATCAGTTGGCGTGCGCGGACTTATGGAAAAGATCGTGGTTGTGACCGGTGGTGGCGGCGCAATCGGTGGCGCTACATGCCGCCGATTTAGTGAAGAAGGCGCGAAGGTCGCGGTCTTCGACATTGACGGCGCAGCGGCCGCGGCGGTGGCGGAGGCAATCGTCCAAGGCGGCCGAAAGGCGGCGGCGTTCACGTGCGATATCGCCAGACACGCCGACTGTCAAAAAGCCGTGCGCGACGCCGAAGCAGCGCTCGAAGGCCCGATCGACGTGCTCGTCAACAATGCCGGATGGGACGTGTTTCAGCCCTTCGTCGAAACCAGTCCGCCGGATTGGGACAAGATCATCAGCATCAACCTGGTCGGCGCCCTAAACATGCACCATGCCGTGCTCCCCGGCATGGTCGAACGCAAACGCGGCCGCATCGTCAACGTCTCCTCCGATGCGGCACGCGTGGGCTCCTCGGGTGAAGCGGTTTATGCAGCCTGCAAGGCTGGTCTTATCGGGTTTTCCAAGACCATCGCGCGCGAACACGCTCGCGCCGGCATCACGATCAACGTCGTGTGTCCCGGCATCGTCAACACCAGGCTCTACGCCGATTACAAGAAAGGCGCGCGAAATCCGGAGAAACTCGACGAGGCGTTTCGGCGTGTCATCCCGATGGGTCGCCTTGGGGAGCCGGAAGACCTGCACGGCGCGATCTGTTTTCTCGGCAGCGACGATGCTGCCTTCATCACCGGGCAGGTGTTGAGTGTATCAGGCGGCCTCACGATGGCCGGATGAAACGAGAGCCCACAGAATCATGACCTACGAAGACATTCTCTTTGATAGCAAGGACGGCATTGCGCGGATCACGATCAATCGTCCGTCGGTGATGAATGCGTTTCGCGGGCGCACATGTGAGGAACTCATAAACGCATTCAATCGCGCCGGATGGGACAAATCAGTCGGCGTGATTGTGCTTGGCGGTGCGGGCAACAAAGCTTTCTGCACGGGCGGCGACCAGTCGGCGCACCAAGGCCAATACGATGGCCGCGGCATGATAGGGCTGCCGGTGGAGGAATTACATTCCATAATTCGCGATGTACCGAAGCCGGTCATTGCCCGTGTGCAGGGCTACGCCATCGGCGGCGGCAACGTACTTGCCACGATTTGCGATTTCACCATCGCCTCGGAAAAGGCCGTGTTCGGCCAAGTCGGCCCGAAGGTCGGCTCGGTCGATCCCGGCTTCGGCACCGCTTATCTAGCGCGCGTGGTGGGGGAAAAGAAGGCGCGCGAAATCTGGTATCTGTGCCGGCGCTACACCGCGCAGGAGGCGTTGTCCTTCGGGCTCGTCAACGCAGTGGTCCCGCACGACCAACTGGATGCCGAGGTGGGACGCTGGTGCGCGGAGATCCTGGAGCGCAGCCCCACCGCCATCGCCATCGCCAAGCGCTCGTTCAATGCCGACAGCGACAATATCCGCGGCATCGCTGCGATGGGGATGCAGACGCTCAATCTTTATTACCAGACCGAAGAATCGCGCGAGGGCGTGCGTGCCTTCAACGAAAAGCGCAAGCCCGATTTCCGTCGCCACGTGAAATAACGCATAGGATCGGCAAGGGCATTTGGCGCCAGGAGGAACGGCTTGACCATGGCGTACAGCGAAGAGCAGCGGGCACTTCGGACGGCCGCGGAACGCTTCGCGCGCGAAAAGCTTGCGCCACGCTATCAGACACGTGAGCAGGAGGGGAGGATCGATCGCGCGCTGCTGCGCGAGATGGGAGCGCTCGGACTGATCGCCGGCGATCTTGCGGAAAGTCACGGCGGTCTTGGCCTGTCCAGCGAGACGACCGGTCTCATCATGGAGGCGCTCGCTTACGGCGACGTCAATGTCGCCTATGTGCAATTGCTTGGCTCGCTATGCGGCCAGATCATCGCCCGCCATGCCACCGAGGATATCGCTGCAACTTGGCTGCCGCGCATCGTCTCCGGCGAGAGCCTCGTCGCGCTTGCCCTCACCGAACCGCGCGGCGGATCAGACGCCGCCAATCTCGCCTTGTCGGCACGGCCGATCGACACCGGTTATGTGCTCAACGGCGAGAAATCCTCGATCAGCATTGCCGACCAGGCCGATGCCGTTCTGGTCTTTGCTCGCACTGGGAGCATCGAGGACCGCGCCCACGGCATCAGCGCCTTTCTCGTGCCCATGAACGCAGCAGGCGTGGCCACCAGCCAATTCACTGATCTCGGCAGCAAAGCGATGGGGCGCGGCTCGATTTTTTTCGACGATGTACAGGTACCGCGGACGAACCGGCTCGGTGCGGAGGGTGCGGGCTTTGTGCAAGTGATGCAGGGATTCGATTTCAGCCGCGCGCTCATTGGCCTGCAATGTATCGGGCCGGCGCAGGCCTCGCTCGACGAGTCCTGGGTTTATGCGTCGGAGCGCCACGCCTTCGGCGGGCCGCTATCGCGCAATCAGGGCGTCACGTTTGCGCTCGCCGAATGCGAGGCAATGGCTGCGGCCGTGCGCCAACTCTGCTTTCATACGCTGCGTCTGCGCGACGCCGGCCTGCCGCACACCGCCGAGGCCGCGATGTGCAAGTGGCTCGGACCGAAGACCGCTGTCGACATTATTCATCAATGTTTGCTGACCCATGGTCATTATGGATGGTCGCTCGACCTGCCGCATCAACAGCGGCTGCGGGACGTAATGGGCCTCGAGATCGGCGATGGCACCGGTCAGATTATGAAGCACATTATCGCGCGAGAAATGCTCAAGCTACGCGCGCGCTAGTCGATAAGGGGCGCGATGGACGTCACGCATCCGGGAGGACAACACCATGATGGGCGATGATAGACTGGCGCAGCGCCGTGCCGCAATGATAGCCGCCGGCTACTGGCGCGACAAAACAATTCTCGATCATCTTGATCGTGCGATCGAATGCACGCCCGACAAGACTGCGATCGTGGCGATCCGCTCCGAGGGCGGACAGGAGAAGCGTCTGACCTACAAAGAGATCGATCGTCTCTCCGATATCCTAGCACTGCGGCTCGCCGGGCTCGACGTTGGCCGCGGCGACGTCGTCTCGTTTCAGTTGCCGAATTGGTGGGAATTTTCCGTGCTGCATCTCGCTTGCCTGAAGCTTGGTGCCGTCAGTAATCCCCTCATGACCATCTTCCGCGAGCGCGAGCTTCGCTTCATGTTGAAGCTCGCCGAGAGCAAGGTGTTCGTCGTGCCCACAGCGTTCCGCGGCTTCGA
Source organism: uncultured Alphaproteobacteria bacterium (assembly GCA_963845075.1). GTDB lineage: Bacteria > Pseudomonadota > Alphaproteobacteria > Rhizobiales > Xanthobacteraceae > BOG-931. Next base: position 16,759 of record CAWJRE010000010.1, read on the forward strand.
CTATGCGGGAATGGCGGTAAATCTGCGCGGTGATCTGCCGGCTCTGCGCCATGTCTTTGTCGTCGGTGGCAGCGGCGATGCTGCCTTCGAGAGGCTGCTTGCGCCGCAGGACGGCAAGGATGGGTCCACGCCTACGCGCGAGCGGCGGCCGTCGGCGGACGACGTCATCCAGCTCCTCTATACCAGCGGAACGACCGGCGAGCCAAAGGGCGTGATGCATACCTCGAACACCATGCTGTCGAATCTTGTGCCGTTCGCTGAGCGCCTGCATCTCGGAGTCGAGGACGTCATTCATATGCCGTCGCCGATGGCTCACCAGCTCGGCTTTATGTACGGCCTGGTCATGCCGGTAATGCTGGGTGCCACGGCGGTGTTGCAGGACGTTTTCGAGCCCAAGGAGATGGCGCGGCAGATCGCCCAGGAAGGCGTCACCTTTACAATGGGCGCCACGCCGTTCCTCAATGACCTGACCGAGCATGTCGAGCGCAACCGCGCATCGACCGCGAGCTTGCGCGTGTTCGTTTCGGCCGGAGCGCCCATCCCGCGTCCGCTGGTCTCCAAGGCGCGAGGCACACTCGGGGCGGCGATCATCTCAGCCTGGGGCATGTCGGAGAACGGCGCCGTCACGACGACACGGCCGGAAGATCCGGAAGAGAAAACGATGGCCACGGACGGCTGTGCGCTTCCCGGCATGGAGGTACGCGTCGTTGACGCCAACCGAAAAGGCGTTGCTTCCGGAAGCGAAGGGCAGCTTCAAGTGCGGGGCTGCTCCAATTTCATCGGCTATCTGAAGCGGCCGGAACTTGATAACACGGACGCGGACGGCTGGTTCGACACTGGCGATCTCGCCCGCATGGATGCGGACGGCTTTATCCGCATTGCCGGCCGCTCAAAGGACATCATCATCCGCGGCGGCGAAAACATCCCTGTCGTCGAGGTGGAAGGATTGCTGTTCAAGCACCCGAAGATCGCGGCCGTCGCCATAGTCGGCTATCCCGACCCGAGACTCGGCGAACGCGCCTGTGCCTTCGTAGTGCCGCGCGAAGGCGCGCCGCTGTCATTTGCGGAGATGGTCGCTTATTTGAAGGCGCAACAGATGGCGCAGCAATACATACCCGAGCGTCTGGAGCTCGTTAACGAGCTGCCATGCACGCCGAGCGGAAAAATCCAAAAATTCAAGCTGCGCGAAACCGCTAAAGCCTTCTCGGCGCAACTGGCCGGATGACCGCGGGCGTTCCGGGTGCTGGGCGGGGCAAGCTGGAGGTCCAGCCATGTCCGCAATGCCCCGTTAGCGACGGTCGGCTTAAAAAAGGCGGCCTGTCGTGAAGGGCCAATCGCGGACTAAGTGCATCGCAACAGAAAGCAGCTATTCGATTACCTCGTCAGCGGTAGCGAGCAACTTCTCTGTAATTGTGAGACCGAGGGCCTTTGCCGTCTTGAGGTTGATGACTAACTCGTATTTGGTCGGCGCCTGCACCGGCAGATCTGCAGGTTTCTCACCCCGTAATATGCGATCAACGTAGCCTGCCGCGCGGCGGTCTTGGTCAGCAAAATTCGGCCCTAAGGAGATCAATCCGCCAGCAGCAACAAAAGACTGTCTTGGGGAAACCGCGGGCAGCTTGTATCTCACAATACGCCGCTTCCCTCGAGGGCTTTTCGGGGTCGCACATCGGGGGGCGGCGCCATGTCGAAGATCTGGAGGAGGATGCGCCGCGGTATGAACCGGTCGTCGTTGACGAGAAAGCTGAAGATGAAGCCGACCCCGAGCACGAGGATACCGAGCAGAAACGAGTAGACGATGGCGCGATCGGGATAGTTGTCCTTGAGGCTCGCTACCATCATGGGTCCCAAGATCCCGGCGGCCGACCAGGCCGTGAGGATGATGCCGTAGACCCGCGACATGCGTTTCTGCCCATAAACGTCAATCACCATGGATGGCATGATCGCGAAGCCGCCACCGAAGCAGCTCAGCACATAACATACAAGAATAGCGAAGACCCACGGATTGTGCTCCGTCATCAGGATGCCAAACACGATCAGCTGCGAGGCGAGCAGGAGGCGAAAGGTGTTGATACGGCCGAGCCATTCGGACACGGCGCCCCAGACGATGCGCCCGAAGCCGTTGAACAGAGAGCTGACGGCGATCAGCGTGGCGCCATAGCCGGCCAGAATAGAGCTCTCTAAGGTTGGGTGGTCGAGCCTCCAGATATCCTGGTAGAGCGGCGACAGGAAGCTGACGATCGAGATGCCGGCCATGATGTTGAGAAAGAAGATGAACCACATGATCGCGTACTGGCCGGCCAGGACATATTCCTTAAGCGGCAGGTCGGACTCTTCCTCGGCCTTGGCATAAGGGCTGGCCGCGCGGGCATCCTTCGCTGCTGACTGGACATAGCCGCTCGGGCGATAGTCGGCCGGGGGGTCCCTCAGCATCGCAGCGGAGCCGAAGGCGGCCGAGCCGAGTATGGCGCCGAGGGCTGCGAACACAAGGGCCAGATTCCGGTGGAACACGTGCATCAGGATCGGGGCAAGCACGAAGCTGAGGATGAAGGCGCCGAGCCCAAACCCCATGGCGACAATGCCGGTCATCAGTCCCTTCTTGTCGGGGAACCACTTGGTGACAGTGCTCATCGGCGTGACGTAGCCTAGGCCGATGCCGATTCCCGCGACGGCGCCGTAGCCCAGATAGAAAAGCGTCAGGCTCTTCACCGCGAGGGCGACCGCCGCCAAGGCATAGCCGGCCGCGAAGAGAAGGCCACCGGCGACGGCCAGCTTGCGTGGTCCGATCCTGGCGAGGTTGATCCCGCCCCAGGCCGCCGACAACCCGAGGCAGCAGATGGTCAGGCTGAAGGCCCAGGAGGTCTCTGTATTGGTCCAGCGGAACTGCTCGACCAGAAGCGGCTGGAAGTAGCTCCAAGCATACACGGTGCCAAGGCAGAGCTGCAGCACCGTGCACATGGTCGCAATCAGCCATCGATTGGGCACGCGTTCTTTCGCATGCATACTCACGACTCCCGGCCGGAAGCCCAACGGATTATCCGGCCGAGCTCACCCACCTCGTCGGTACGCTCGAGCAGACGCTTGACCTGGGAGGAATCCGGGGGCGAGGCGTGCTGCTCGCTGGACAACGAATGCCAGGCATAACTCCGGAGGTGATCGAGCGGCCGCGACACCAGATAGATCAGCCCGTAGGACGCCAGCACGCTGACGATCAAGATGATGCTGAGAAGATAGACCTCCTTGCCAATGGCCGTCTGGACCTGCAAGGCGATGTAGCCCTTGTCCATGCCGACATGCACGTAGCCGGCCTCGCCGGCGAGGATGCCTGCCGTGACCTCCGAGAAGTTTCCAAGGCCCGCGAGTGTGCGGTCGTAGACGTCCTTCGCATTCTTATAGTCGGCGAGGATCTCGTCGGGAACGCCCGGCACGAAGGTATGCGCGATGATCATGCCCTTCTCGTCCACGACGAAGACGTAGGAGATGCTGGAGATCTCGACGAATTGGTCGATGATGGACTGGAGGGCCGAATAGTTCTTGTGGACGATCAGGTCGACGTTCGAGTTGGCAATGCTGCGCGCAATCGCCCGACTGTTGTTCAGGAAATCGCCAGTCAGCTGTCGGTCCACGGTCTTGACGTAGAGGGCGGAGGTCAACGCCACAATGAGCCCTATGATGGTGAACACGCCGAACAGGGTTTTCTGATAGAATTGAGCGATTCTCATCGCTTTGCCCAAGCCTCCCACTCACCATCGCCGAACGGCACGAACCGGCCGTCTCTGACCACGGTATAGTAGACCTTGTCCGAGGCTTGGCGCCGGCCCGTGTCGCCGCCGAAAGACAGCGGCTGTCCCATGCCGAGATCGAAGTTGCCCATGGCCAGCACGGTCGCTGCCAGATCGGCACGTCTGGGATCGGCGCCCATCCGCTGGAGGATCGCCATGAAGAGTTTGGCGTTCAGATAGCCCTCGAGGCTGATGAAGTCATAAGGGAGCGGCGCATACTGCCGCTCCGCCGTCTTTCCGTGCGGATAGAGCAGGGAGTCCGGCGGCATGATGGCATCGCGGTAGCGATCCATCGCCTCTCGATACTCGCGCACCGCCGGGACCGAATCGTCGTTGTAGCTCGGGACGACCTGGGAGCTCACCAGCCGTGACGTGTAGTCTTTGTTCAACTCCTGCTCTGCGGCGAACAGCAGCTTGAGCATGGCCCCACTGCCGACAAACGAGATCGTCGCGACGGGGCAGTCGACGTCTCTGTCGCGCATGTCGCGGACGAATCCAGCACAGGCCGGATAGGTGCCGACACAGACAACGGCATCGGGCTGCAGGCGCTGCATGATCGCCACCTGACGATCGTAGCTCTGGTCGAAGGGCGAGCCCCGCCGATAGGTGGCTTCGCCGGCGATCTCCAGACCGTGCTCGTCCAGTGCCTCGCGCAAGCCGCCCCAGCCTGCCCGGCCATAGGCGTCGGCTTGGTAAAAGACCGCAATGCGAGTTCGATTGACGGCGACGAAGTGATCGACCAGTCCCTTCATCTCCTGGTCGTATGAAGCGCGGAGGTTGAAGGAAAGCTGATCGTAGGGCGGAAGCCGGTTGGTATCTGCCCCGGTGAAGGGGAAGAACAGCAGAAAATTTTTGTCGTGATGCATCTGCAGCAGCGGCAGGGTCCGGTTCATGGTCGGTGTGCCGACATAGCTGAAGAGCGCGAAGACATCGTCTTCATCCATCAGCTTCAGCGTGTTGCGGATTGCGAGGTCGGGCTCGTACCGGTCGTCATAGGCCTTGATCACGACCCGTCTGCCGTTGACGCCGCCCGCGTTGTTGAGCGGAAGCAGGTAGGCCATGGCACCACGATAGAGTTCGATGCTGAGCGCCCGCGCGCTTGCCGAAAAATCCGCCGACATGCCGAGGCGGATTACGCTCTGGCTGGCGTCCTGCCGATCGGCATCGGTGCCGGCCGTTTTGTCCTGCGCCGAGGCCGGATCGCCGAGGAGCGCGGCCGCGAGCAAGAGGGCCAGCGCGAGCATAGGTCTCGAGCGGCGACACTTGATTTGCGCAGCGCCGATACTTGCTTTGCGCACCTTCATACCGGCCGCTCGGAGACCCGATCGAACCATCGAAGGACGTTCTACCGAACCGCATTGGGCGTTTCAACGGCGTTCGAATGCAGTTCGTAGAGTGCTGAACGTGACCGCAGCACGATATGGCCATTTTCACACATGCCGCCTAAAGCTCGGAACTGACACCAGTTCGGAGAGAGTAACAAGATTGTCGAACCTAACCCTCCCAATTATCTGCGAGCCAACGATGTTGTGCATCACAGCAAATTTTAGTGCTCGACTTCCGAGATGGGGTCATGTATGGACGGTGCCCGCGGTGCAAGAGGAATCTGACTATCAGCGAAGCGTTCGGGTGCGGTCATGTTGGGATGGACGGCCCGCGAGCAACTCATGCAAGGTGCTCGGCTTTCGTAGCGGTCACGTCAACGCCCTAAATGCCGCGCTTCCGAAAATGAAGATGCCAGCGCTGGTCATTTGGGGCATGCAAGACAACTTTATCTCTCCAACACATGCGGACGTGCTGAAGCGATCCTTGCAGAACGTCAAAGTTCGATTGTTCGACAAATGCGGGCACCTGCCGCAGATTGAGTGCGCGGAAAAGTTCAATGAGACTGCGCTGGCCTTTTGGGATGGGGTCGATACCTCCCAAGACCGCGCACTGGCTGCACAGCACTAGTGTTTTAAAGCAATTCTTCGCCCGCGAACCGGCTTCAGGCCATTAAGCGCGCCGGCTCGGGGAGAATGATACATTTATCTCCGAATGCGTCCATGTCGCCTTCGGGTCAATCGCTACCGCAACGCGATGTCCGCGTTACGGCCGTTCATCCCTCAATCTCAGACATGACATCGCGGCGCGGCGAACGACGCAAAGTGCCATTTGCGGAAGTCGTTCGACCATCCGACCGCTTACGCCGCCAATTCGTCCAGCAGTGCTTTGGCCTCTTTCAGATCGCGTGTGTCGAAACCCTCAGTGAACCACCCGTACACCGGCGCCAGCAGTTCGCGCGCTTCCTGCACCTTGCTCTGGTTGCGCCAGAGACGCGCGAGGCTCATTGCGGCACGGAGTTCCCACGACTTGGCTTGTTGTTGGCGGGCGAGGGCGAGAGCGCGCTCAAAATAGGCTTCAGCTTTAGCCGCGTCTGGATCGGGCGAATTGAGCGCGATTTCTCCAGCGATGCGATTGATCTCAGCTTGATACCAGCCCTCTTTGGTTGCTTCGACCGCCGTCATTGCTTCGCCAATGCAACGCCAAGCATCATCGAGTTTCCCAAGCGCCACATAGGCCAAGGCCAGATGGGACAGGTAGGCCGTACCCCATGTCGGTGCTCCCATTGCCCGCAGACCAGCGATCTCGGCATTGATCACTTCGATTGCATCAGCTGGCTTGCCGGTCTGGGCCAAGACGCAACCCCGCTGCGCGCCTGCAAACATCTTGAAGAACGGAACTTTCTCCTGCGCTAAAGCGATACATTCGTCGAGATTTGTGGCCGCCACCGCCGCATCTCTGCAGCAGATATGGGTGAGTGAAGTGCACGCTAGCGCAAAAAGCAGCGTTGGCATGTGATCGGTCTGGCGAGCCGCGGTGATCGCACGCTCAGTCTCCCCCAAGGCTGTCTTGGGATAACCGAGCATCCAAAGAGCCAACGGCCGAAAGGTCAGTGTGGCCACTCCAACGTCATGGCCAAATCGCGTCGTCAGCGGGCGATGCGCGGCCGGGTCATAAAGCGCCCAAGCGCGATCAAGATGTGATAGCGCTTCCGCGGCATCGCCAATGACCAGCAAGGTATTGCCCAGCAGGCGATGTCCAATCATGATAGGGGCGGTTGCGTTCTGCTGCTCAGCAAGCGCAAGGAACTGCCGCGCAAGCGCTAATGCAGCATCGCCGTCGAAGTTCATAAATTTTGGTATGAAGAAACCGTAGAGGACGGAGTAAAGAAGGAGCGGGTCCTCGATGTGCTCCCCCAATCTTTCCGCCTCCTCGATCATCACCCGGGCCTGGTTGAACGCCGATGTTGTCTCCGCTGCGGCAATTCCCTTGCTGTGATAAAGAGAGTTCGCAAGTCCGACTTGAAGCTTGACCTGCTCGCGGCGCAGGGCGGGCGTTGGAGGCAGCGAAGCAGCTTGATCGAGGCCCCGCGTGAAGAGGGCGACCGCTTCGACCAGCGCGGAACGCTCCAATGATCGCTGTCCGGCCTTGCCCCACAGACCCGCGGCCTTTTCGATGAGCCCGGCCTCAGCGCATTGGCGTGCCAGCAGTTCCGGCCGGGTCTCGGTTAGCTCAGCGAACTGGCCTTCGAGGGTTTCGGCTATCCGGGCGTGCAGCGCACGGCGCGGCTCTCGCAGCAGCGTGCCATAGGCGGCATCCTGCAGTAGTGCGTGCTTGAACAGATAAGTGGCATACGGCGGCATGCCCTGTCGGAACAGCAACCCGGCCGCGACAAGGCGGTCGAGCGCCGTTACCAACTCCGCCTCCGGCTTACGCGCCACTGCGGCCAGCAGGGCATGGGGGAACTCCCTCCCAATCGCTGACCCGATCTGCGCCACTTCTTTAGCGGGGCCGAGGCGATCGAGCCGCGCCATGAGCGAGGCGTGCAGGCTTGCCGGTACCGTCGGGGAAGGAGCGGCAGCAACGGTGCGTGCAGCGGTGCTCTGGCTATCGGCCTCGAGAACCGCCTTGGTCATCTCCTCGATGAACAGCGGGATGCCATCAGTTCGCTCGATGATGTCCTTTCGGATGTTTGCCGGAATCGGTCTGTCGCCGATAATGCGATCAATCATCGCACCGGCCTCGCGTGCCGCCAGTCGATTGATGGTGAGAGCGGTCACATAAGGTCGACCCAGCCAAGGCGGCTGGAACTCTGGACGAAAGGTAATTACCAGCAATACGCGGAGCGTTGGCAATCCGTCCACGATATCGCTGAATAGTTCGATGCTCGTGGGGTCAGCCCATTGCGCATCCTCGAAGATCATCACTACCGGATTTTGCCGTGACAACGTCACAATTTGCAAAACCAGCGCCTCAAGTGTTCGTTGCCTGCGCTGTTGCGGTGTCAGTTTGAGCGCCGGGTGACGGCCATCATTGGGCAGCGAGAGCATCTCCGCAAAAAGCGCCGCATCGCTTGACGAGGTCGCGCTTCGGGCGAGCAGCACATCGAGCTTATCGAGCTTCGCTTGCGAGGTGTCATCGCGCGTGAATTCCGCGGCGCGCTCGATCTGCCTGATCGTCGGGTAAAGGGCACTGTCGATGTGCTGCGGTGAGCAGAAATTGCGCAAACGGACTTGCGGCTCCGAGGCGATTGCTTCGGCGAGCTCCGCAATCAGCCGCGATTTGCCGATGCCGGGCTCGCCGGAGAGCAACACCACCTGTCCCTCGCCGATTTTGGCCCTAGACCAGCGTCGCAGCAGTAGCTCGAGTTCTTCATCCCGACCGACAAAATCAGTGAGCCCACTACCATGTAGCGCCTCAAAGCGGCTTTCGGCCAAGCTCGGCCGCAATGCCGCCCAAGCGCGCACCGGACCTACAATTCCCTTCAGGTCCTTCGTCCCCAAATCCTGGAGATCGAAGAGATTGCCGAGGAGCTTCCGTGTACTCTCGGCGATGACCACTATGTTCGGCTCGGCGAGTGCCTGTAGTTGCGCAGCGATGTTTGGCGTCTCGCCGATGATGCCGTGTTCCTGCCCGCCTCCGGCATCGGTCATCTCACCGACGAGTACGAGGCCGGTGGCTATCCCGACCCGCGTGTGCAGCGGCATGAGTGCCTTCAGCCCAGCCGTTGCCGCCGCCAAGTCAAGCGCCGCGCGAACCGCGCGCTCGGGATCGTCCTCGTGCGCTTCGGGATACCCAAAATAGAGTACGGCAGTGTTCGCGTACGTGTGGGCGACAAGTCCGTTGTACCGACAAGCCGTTTCAGCGACGCGGCTGTGATAGCTTCGGATGATTTCGCGTATATCCTCCGGATCCATTCCGGCGTTCTCGGCGCCGAGCAATAGCTCGCATGACGCGATAGTGAGCTGGCGCCGCTCCGCGGATTTTGCTTTATCCCAGCCCGCCGTTGTTCGTCCTGCTGTTTCCATCTCGGCGGGCTCGGCAGCAGCGGCTTCGTGTAGCGGCCTTGGCCCCTCCCGAACAATGCCAACAAACCGAATGCCTTTGCGCGGGATTGTGCGAATCAGTCGCTGCTGTTCGCCGTCGTCGCCGATGGCGGCCCGTGTCGCATTGATCCGTGTGGTTAGCGCAGATTCCGATACGGTTCGCCCGCCCCAGACTGCTTGGAGGATATCGTCCTTGCTGACGACGCGGTCACGGTTGGTGACAAGATATTCCAGTAGGTCAAACACTTGGGGCTGCACCGCGATGAGTGCATTTCCGCAGCGGAGCTCGCGGCGGGCCGGGTCGAGGACAAAGTTTTCGAAGAAATAGAGCATTTGGGCCCCGCCGGAGCCGGGTCGCTGGGCATGCGCATTCCCGCCCGGGTACCTGAGCGGCAAAAAATCAAGCTCATCGTAAGGAAATATCAAGGCCCGCGTAAAGCCAAAACCGTCGAGCGCATTCATCCTGCAGATCACGGCGGCAGCGGAAATGAAGCGACCGCGTAAGGGGCGTTTGGGCCAAACTTGCTTCGGCTGATCGGCCAATGGTGCGGCGCGCCCCAAGATCAATGACGCCGCTCACCTCCGTGTAATGAACTATGGAGACTGCCATGACTCGATATCGCCTTGATCCCGTGTTCGACCGCACGCCTGACGGAGCGGTCAAGGGCATCATCCGATATGACATCTATCTAGACGGTCATTTTGTCGGCTCCCGCCGCAAGCACGCACTATGTCACGCCTACCTTGATGAGCTCATGCCCTCAATCCCTGAACCGGGCCGCACTTCAGCGACCATTCATCAGCTACGCCACCGCGCTGCGCGCCGCAAAGGCAAGGAATGCGCCGCTTGATAACAGGGCAGTCCACGCCAATAACGGCGACTACAGTTAGCGTTCGGATGTCTGTGGGTCATTTTCGACCGATCCATCCGGTTTTGCCTGCCGGTCCATGTCTGTTTCGCCCCTTGGCCGTGTCAAAAACGCTTTGCCGCAAAGACCCGGGATGAGGCGGGGTTGCGATGCGAGCTGCTTTTTCCGGCTTTGACTATGCTGGGATCGCGGCCATCAGTGGCTGGATGCCCATGATGTTCATCACCCGGGTGAGATTGTAGGCGAGCACGTGGAGTGCCATCTCGGTGGCGACCTTGGGCAGACGCTTCATGAGGAAGTGCGTCGCCCCCATCCTCATCTTCAGCGTGCCAAAGGGATGCTCGGCCGTCTCGCGACGCTGGCGCATCGCGTGCGGGTTCTTATCGAGGCGCTTCTGTACGGCCTCCAGCACATGCTCATGCTCCCAGCGCGTGATCCGTCGCTCCTTGCCGGTGGTGCAGCGCTGTTTGATAGCGCAGCTCTGACAGGCGTTGGTCCAGTAGCGGCGTAGAACCAATCCGTTCTCCTCGTTGGTGTAGTGGTAAGCGAGCTTTTCTCCGGCAGGACAGCGATACACATCCTCGTCACTGAGATAAACAAAGTCCTGCTTGCCGAAGCGGCCCTTGGCCTCAATGCCAGATGTGATCGGTTTGGGAAGCGTTACTGTAATGTCGGCTTTGTCACAGGTGAGGATTTCCTCGCTGCTGTAGTAGCCTCGATCGGCAACGGCTTCGAGTTCGTCGACGCCGAGGACTGCCTTCGCCTGGCAAGCGATGTTGGCGAGTTGCGCCCGATCTGAGCCGTCGTTCGTTACCTCATGTGCGACGATCAGGTGATGTTCCGTATCGACCGCGACCTGCACATTGTAGCCGACCACGCCGGAGCCGCGCCCGCTGGTCGCCATCGAGCGGCTGTCAGGATCGGTGAGCGAGATCTGCTGATCGGGCGACGCCAGCATCAGTCTCTCCATCGCCGCCAGGCGTTGCATCTCGCTTTCCAGCTTGACCAGCTTCTCCTTCAAATGCGCCGTCTTCGCCGCCAGCGCTTCGGATGGCTCTTGCCGGTCAGCCGTATCGAGCTGCGCAAGATAGCGCGCCACGCTCTTCTCCAATTGGGCGCGGCGCCGCTCCACCTTATTGCGCGTGAAGTTCTTGTCGCGGGTATTGACCGCCTTGAACTTGCTGCCATCGATCGCAACGCTCGTTTGCGTCAACAGCCCCATCAGGCGGCATAGTTCAATAAATTGCACGCAGACCTGCTTGATCCCTGGCCCACTGTCTTTGCGGAAGTCGGCGATCGTCTTGTGATCAGGAATGAGCCGGCCGGTCAGCCACATCACCTCGACATTGCGCAAAGCCTCACGCTCAAGGCGCCAACTCGACTGGACCCGATTGAGGTAGCCGTAGATGTAAAGCTTCAGCAGCATAGCGGGGTGATATGAGGGTCGGCCTGTTGCCTCGGGGGCCACTCCATCGAAACCCAACCTCGATAAGTCGAGCTTTTCAACAAAGGCATCGATCACCCGAACCGGATTGTCCTCATCGATCCAGTCTTCCAAGCACTCCGGAAACAGCGTCGCTTGGCCCCGGTCAATCCCCTCAACGAAGCGCTTCATCCGATCCCTCCGCAAATCGCGTCGGAATCATACAGCGCGAATCAAATGCCCAAGTGCGTTTTCACACAGCCAGCCCCGAAAACGGACCTAAGGCCAGACCGTATTGAGATCGGTCATAGCCCCGTGATTCAAGCCTCAAGACTGGGAGCTTCGAATCATGCGCTATGAACTCACCGCGCATGAATGGACTGCCATCAGGCCGATGCTGCCGAACAAGCCGCGCGGCGTAACACGGGTGAACGACGGTACAAAATTCGATTTTTCTTCGGGCGCCTTCACCACTGGTCAGATGGTTTTCCATTACGATGAGTTGATGCGACGGCCGGTCTGAGAAATGATGACCGAAGCCGTCGGGCGTGTCGAACCGGCAACACCGTTGACCCGAGTTCTCCTTAGTTAATGGTGAGCCTTAAGAGCCGCAGCTTTCCGGTTATCGGGCCTGATCACCAATTGGTAGGAATGATCTCTCGCGAGAACGTGATACGCGCGCTCAAGGAGGCAATAGAATATAATTAACGCATTGGGGGCGCCCCATGTCAAAACCACAAATTTCACGTTGGCCAGACTGTTTGTTTTCTCAGTCCCTCCCTTGAGCGCAACGTCCCAACAGCCGCGTAATCATCACCAAAAATGCCAAAGCGTGATGGCGAGCTGAATTTCCAGTGAGGAGCAGTAACGAGGCGCACGAACGCGCCATGCGCAAAAGTCAATTTGGAAAAGTACCGGAGGTGGATTTGAAGCCATCGGGTTCGAGCCGCTTCGCCTAGAAATCACTCAAGAGATAGCTGCCCCGGTGACTTTTGTCCCAAAGCCTTTCATCGCTTTCACTTCATCGGAGGCGAGGGCCTTCCGAAAAGTGGGGGCGTGGCCGGCAATCTCCGGTTCGTAAGAACTTTTTGGCGGAGTTCTTACACTTCCAACCGCGCTTGCAGGCGAAAACCATGGCCGCCGCGCCGGAGCGTTTGACCTGGATCAATGATTTGGTTCACACCAGTGTGCGAGGTTTTATTTTGAGTTGAGTAGCTCGGGCGAAGCAGATTTCCATCAGTCGGCATAGCTTCTAACAGCCCTAACAGGCGCGATCAGTTCATTGAATTGAATGCAGTAAGTTCTGGTGTTCGGGCCTATCGGATCGATCGCGAACGGCAACCAAAATCGGCAATGCGGGGGCACGGAGAGCTGTCGATGATCGTCGCCGAGCAGAGCACAGATATGGCAGGACTTAAACTGGTCTCGATCGCTGATTACGAATTGATCGTTGGTGCTTCCACCGTCGACCGCATCCTCTCGAAGGCCAGAGACTTGAGAGATTTACACATCGTCAATGTTAGTTCCACCTATTACGGCGGTGGAGTTGCCGACCTTCTCTCGTCGATGACTCTCTTGATGAACGCCGCTGGGATCCAGACCGGCTGGCGCGTCATCCAGGGGCGCCCCGATTTCTTCAGCATCACGAAGAAAATGCATAACGCTCTTCAAGGCGACGACATCAACCTTACCGAGCTCAAAACGCAAATTTATGAGGAGGTTGCCCTTGAAAATGCCGCCCGCAACCACATCGATCACGATGTGGTCATTGTGCATGATCCGCAACCTCTTCCGTTGATCCGACATTATCGCAAGAAGGCGCCATGGATCTGGCGTTGCCATGTCGATCTCTCGCGTCCAAATACCGAATTATGGTCGTATCTCCGCGCCACTGATCGAAAGATACGATGCAGTGGTATTGTCCCTGCCAGCCTACGCGCAAAAGCTGGCCGCGCCGCAGCGTTTCATCGCGCCCGCCATCAATCCGTTCTCTACGACCAACAAGGAACTCACCGACGAAGAGATTGCCGAACGACTCGCTCATTACAATATTCCAACGGATCTTCCGCTGGTAGTGCAAGTTTCGCGCTTCGACAAATGGAAGGATCCGCGTCGGGTCATCGACGCCTTCCAAATCGCACGCAAACAGATCGACTGCACGCTGGTATTGGTCGGCAACATCGCCACTGACGACCCCGAGGGCCAGGATGTTTTTGCCGGCCTGTGCCAGCGTACCGAGGAGCGGATTCGAATTCTGTCGGTGCAGGACTCCGCGCTTGTGAATGCTCTGCAGCGCAAGGCAGCGGTCGTGTTGCAAAAATCCATTAGAGAGGGCTTCGGCCTGACGGTGACCGAGGCAATGTGGAAAGGGGCGGCCGTCATTGGCGGCAGGACCGGTGGAATAGCGCATCAGATTGAAGACGGCGTGAACGGTTTCCTGGTGGACAGCGTTGAAGAGGCGGCCGACCGAATCGTGACATTGCTCCGGGACCGGTCGCTGGCGTCACGATTGGGGCAAAACGCCAAGGAGGCCGTACGCGCTCGTTTTTTGATGACGCGGCTGGTGGAGGATTGGCTCGATCTGATCGGCGCCTTCGAGGCGAACTTCAGGCTGAGGGGCGCAACCGGCGGATAAGTTTCGGAGCATGCCATGCACACACGGTCTCCACAGGTTCTCTGGTACAAGGACATCGGTCGTGGCGACGTCGCTCGCGTAGGCGGCAAAAATGCCTCGCTCGGCGAGATGGTTCGCAACCTTGGCGAAAAGGGCGTCAAAGTGCCGCCGGGCTTCGCCACCACCGCGGAAGCTTATTGGCAATATGTCGAGGCGAATGGGCTCAGACGGGTAATCGCCGATTCGCTGAAAGCCTTGGATGCCGGTCATGCTTCGCTTGCTCAGATAGGCGCTACGGTCCGCCAAGAATTCCTGCGCGGCACCTTGCCAAAAGACCTCGCCGACGCCATTCAATCAGCCTATCGGCAACTATGCTCGCGGGCGAACGGAGAAACTTTGGATGTGGCTGTTCGCTCCAGCGCCACGGCCGAAGACCTGCCCGACGCAAGCTTTGCCGGACAGCAGGAGAGCTATCTGAATATTCGCGGCGAGGCAGCGCTTCTGGATGCCTGCCGCCGCTGCTACGCCTCGCTCTTTACCGATCGCGCCATCAGCTATCGCCGGACCAAGGGCTTCGACCATATGAAGGTCGCGTTGTCGATCGGCATCCAGCGCATGGTCCGGTCCGATCTCGGCAGCGCCGGCGTCATGTTCTCCATCGATACCGAGACCGGCTTCGACAAGGTCGTCTTGATCAACGCCGCCTGGGGTCTCGGCGAGAACGTCGTTCAGGGCGCAGTCGATCCCGATGAGTATGAGGTGTTCAAGCCATTTTTGCCCGAGCGGTTGCTGACGCCGATCATCGAGAAGAAGCTTGGAGGAAAAGCGAAGAAGATGATCTATGCGCCGGGAAGCGAGCGTCCGACGCGCAACGTCCCGACCTCGACAGCCGAGCGCGCCCGGTTCGTGTTGGACGACAAAGACATCCTCCAGCTTGCCCGCTGGGCCTGCGTCATCGAGGAGCACTATGGCCGGCCCATGGACGTGGAATGGGCGAAAGACGGCGAGACGGGTGAGTTGTTCATTGTGCAGGCACGACCGGAGACCGTGCAGTCCCGCCGCGAAGCAAGTACATTGCGTTCCTACCGCATCAAATCGAAAGGGCGGCGCCTTCTCTCGGGCTTGAGCATTGGCGATGCCGTGGTGGCGGGGCGCGTCTGCCTGATCGAAAGTCCAAAGGAAATTGGACGGTTTGTCGACGGCGCCATTCTGGTCACGGGCGCCACCGATCCCGACTGGGTGCCAATCATGCGGCGCGCGGCAGCGATCGTCACAGATCACGGGGGGCGCACGTCGCACGCGGCCATCGTCAGCCGCGAAATGGGATTGCCGGCGGTCGTCGGAACCGGGGACGCGACGCACATCCTCCACGACGAGCAGGAAATCACTGTCTCCTGCGCCGAAGGGGACGAGGGGTTCATCTACGCGGGGACTGCCGATTTCGAGTGCACCGAAATCGACTTCTCAAAGATGCCAGCCACTCGCACCAAACTGATGCTCAACATGGCCAATCCGGCCGCCGCTTTTCGCTGGTGGCGGATGCCGAGCGATGGAGTTGGGCTCGCACGCATGGAGTTCGTGGTCGGCACCGATATCAAAGTGCATCCGATGGCGCTGGTGCATTACGACACGCTCAAGGACGAGACCGCCAAAGCGACCATTGCCGAACTGACTGTCGGTTACGCCGAAAAGACCGAGTACTTTGTCGACCGGCTTGCTCGCGGCCTAGCCCGTATCGCTGCCGCCTTTCATCCCAATCCGGTGATCGTGCGCATGAGCGATTTCAAGACCAATGAATACGCCAACCTGATTGGCGGCGCCGAATTCGAACCCAAGGAAGCGAACCCGATGCTCGGGTTCCGTGGCGCATCGCGGTACTATTCGCCTCGCTATCGAGAGGGCTTTGCTCTTGAATGCCGTGCCATCCTGCGTCTGAGGGAAGAACTGGGATTTCGCAACGTCATCGTCATGATTCCGTTTTGCCGCTCCACCAAGGAGGCTGACCGTGTGCTGGCAGTGATGGCGGAGAACCGATTGCGACGTGGCGAGAATGGCCTGCAAGTCTTCGTCATGTGCGAAATCCCCTCCAATGTCATCCTGGCCAAGTCGTTTGCACAGCGCTTCGACGGCTTCTCGATCGGCAGCAACGATCTCACTCAGCTCACCTTGGGCGTGGATCGGGATTCCGCCGAACTGGCGGAATTGTTTGACGAGCAGGACGAAGCGGTGAAATGGATGATCCGCAGCGTGATCGAAGAGGCCCACAAGGCTGGCGCCAAGGTCGGCCTGTGTGGTCAGGCGCCGAGCGATCATCCCGAATTTGCTGATTTCCTGGTCGACTGCAGCATCGATTCGATCTCGATCAGCGCCGACAGCTTTATCGTGGTTAAGCAGCACGTTGCCGCCAGAGAAGCTGCCGCGAGGACCGGGCGCCGGGGCGGCGAATGCTGAGCTCGCCATTTGCGTCGCGCAAGCAAGGGAGTGCCGATGGTCGAGCATCTGAAGGATTTTCCATCCAACGTCGTTGTCGCAGTGGACAGGCCAGAAGGCGCGGCTATGAAACCGTTTTGAAGCGGCTTGGGCACGTGAGCGAATGGTTGCCGTGGACGAAGGATGAGTGAGCTGCGGCAGGATCGGACTTCAGGGCGCTGGGTCATCATCGCGCCGCAGCGGGGAAATCGCCCCGACGCATTGCTACCTGCAGCGCACTGTTTGGCTGCCCGCCTCCAGACGCCGCAATTCGACCCCGATTGCCCATTCTGCCCGGGTCATGAAAATCGTCTGCCTGGGATCGTCACAGAGACGCGGACGCAAGCTCCGCCAGGTTGGACCGTACGCGTCGTCCCCAACAAGTTCCCTGCTTTGCAGCCAGACGCCAAGGCCGAGGTTGCCGAGGTCACCACACGGCATCGCATGCGCGACGGATATGGCCTTCACGAGGTCATCATCGAAAGCCCCCGACATGATGCGGATCTAGTCTCGATGACTGACGCCCAAATCGAGGCTGTTGTCTCTGCATATCGCGACCGATTAAAGCATCTCCTGAACCGCCCGGGAATCGAGGCCGTCGTATTGTTCCGCAATCACGGGCCATGGGGCGGTGCCTCGCTGCCGCATCCGCACGCCCAAGCCCTCGCGGTCGGTCTGGTCCCGCCAACGCTTGCGCTATTGGCGCATTGGGGTCATCGATATTACCTGGATCACGGATGCTGCCCGACCTGCGATGAAATTGCGGGCGAACGCGATCTCGGATCTCGCATCGTCGAAGAGACGCAAAATTTCCTCGTGCTTGTCCCCTTTGCCCCCGAACATCCCTGCGAGACCTGGATCGTTCCGATAGAGCATCAGGCTTCCTTCCTCCATATGGACGACGTGCAACGGGCTGAGTTCGCCCGCCTGCTGCGCCGCACGCTGGACAGACTGCTATGCGCGAAGGATGACCCCCCTTACAATTTTGTGATCAATTCTGCTGCTCGCACACATCTGCAATCCCCGTATCTGCATTGGCGCTTGAGGATCGCGCCCAATCTGGCGACCGGGGGCGGATTTGAACTGGGCGCGGGGATGGCGATTAACCCATCAAATCCGGAAGACGATGCCTCCGTGCTCCGCAACTGGAAGCGAGCCCCTCGATGAGAATCGTTACTGTTGCGGCCGCCCCGGGTGAGACGCGGGCTTCGAGGGGGCTCGGCGCAAAGCAATCGCCGGATTGTTGCTACTTCCCATGATCTTTAGGCGAGTGGCGCGTCGGCAGTTGCGAGTGAACTATTCGCCGAAGTGCTCCTAACCGTTAAGTCATGGCCCATTCTGACTGGCCGCGATGCTCTGACACCTACGACACGCAACGGCCTGCGATGCGTGCCAATTGAGAATGCGCCAACGCACTAACCAGCGATTTGCAGCCAACCGGCAATCTCGAACGTTCGAGCGGCCTATAGGTTTGACGAGGCCGGCGCGCTGCATTTGGCTGGATTGTAAAGGCCGGCGGCGAACGGTCACCTTTTAGGATGCGGTTCACGATCTCGCCGGATGGCTCGATTCCTGATCGTGCGGTCAATTCCGATATTCCCAGACCGGTGATAATTGAAAGTGTGACGACAGCCACACTCAACCCGCGTCGAGAACTGCCAAATACCGGCCGGTATGAACGGGATTGCGATGCATTGGCGAGCATGGCTTGGCCCTCTTGATGGTCAGCCAATGCTCAACGACAATGCATCCTTAGAAAATTCAGATAATCCCCCTTTAGTTTAATCTCCTTCTCGGTCCGCCCAGTGATCGCGGTGCATCTGCTTGAACTCAGCTTCTTTCAGCGACTGAATCATTGTTGCGGACAAGATCGCCCCCCGCCACGATTTCCAAAGCCCATTTGTTGATCCCTGCCTTCGCTGCGTCGGCTCGACACTGTTCCGTCAAGCGCCGCGCGTGTTCCTCGCGAACCGCACGCGCTACAACGTTGATGTGCTCAAATTCCCACTGAGCCAGGAAATGCCTTACTAAATCGCTCATGGGCAATAAATTCCATCCGCGGTTCTGCATAATGCTTATCGGTTGGCTTCAGATCGTCACGTTCATGGTGGCCATTGGTCTCTTGACTTGGCCGCTTGGAGGGTACCTCACCAAAGTCTACTCTGGTCAGCGCACGCCGCTGCAGCCTCTTCTTGGTCCAATCGAGCAAACGCTCTACCGCTTTGCCGGCGTAAAAGCCGAGAGCGAGCAAAACTGGCTGCAATACGCAACCTCATTTTTGATCTTCCACGCCCTTTCAATTGTTGCGCTCTATGCGGTCCTGCGTTTGCAGTTCGCCTTGCCTTTCAATCCGCAAAGTCTACCAGCGGTATCACCCGATCTGGCCCTGAATACTGCCGTTAGCTTCGTCACCAATACGAGTTGGCAATCCTATGCGGGCGAGACGACGCTGAGCTATTTGAGCCAGATGGCCGGCATCACCGTTCATTCGTTTCTTTCTGCCGCGTCCGGAATGGCAGTCGCCATCGCGCTGATCCGCGGCTTTGCACGGCGGCGATCGTCGACCATTGGCAATTATTGGGTCGATCTCACCCGTGGCACCCTCTACGTCCTGCTCCCAATCTGCGTGCTGGCGGCACTCTTCCTCATCACGCAGGGCGTGCCGCAAACCCTGGGCCCTTCGATCGAGAGCGCGACCCTTGAAGGCGCGACGCAGACCATCGCCCGCGGCCCGGTCGCTTCGCAGGAAGCCATCAAGCTCTTAAGCGGCGACGGCGGCGGCTTCTTCAACGCCAATTCCGCGCATCCATTCGAGAATCCCAGTCCGCTGACCAACTTTGCGGAATTGCTGCTGATCTTGGTGCTCGGCGCGGCCTTGACCAACTGCTTTGGGCGCATGATCGGTTCCGAACGTCAGGGATGGACCCTTCTCGCGGTCATGGGGGTGCTGTTCGCCCTCGGCGTCAGCGCCATCTACGCCTTGGAAGCGCGCGGCAATCCTGCGCTTGCCTTTGGGCAGTCCGAGCCGAATGCGGTTGGGCAAGAGTCGCCGGAAACATGGAAGGCAAGGAAGTGCGTTTCGGCATTGCCGCGTCGGCGCTCTTCGCGAATGTCTCGACCGCGTCGTCCGACGGCGCCGTCAACAGTATGCACGACAGCTTCATGCCGCTGAGCGGCGGCATTCTGCTCGCAAACATGATGGTCGACGAAGTGATCGTGGGCGCGCCCGGCTCCGGCCTGTTCGGCATGCTGCTGTTTTGCGTTGTCGCCGTCTTTCTCGCCGGCCTCATGATCGGCCGGACGCCGGAATATGTTGGCAAGAAGATCCGGTCGTCGGAGGTGAAGACGACCCTCCTGGCTTTGATCGCCGTGCCGTTTGCCACGCTCGGCCTCACCGCTGTCGCGTCCGTCGTCGAGCCTGGTCTCGCCGGGCTTGGCAATTCCGGACCGCATGGATTTTCAGAAATTCTTTATGCTTACACGTCGGCCGCGGCCACCAATGGCAGCGCCTTTGCCGGCTTGAATGCCAATTCGCCGTTCTACAATCTGACGCTCGCGCTCGCTATGTTTGTTGGCCGTTTCTTCGTTGTCATTCCGGTTCTGGCACTTGCCGGGTCGCTCGCGGCGCAGCCTGTCATCCCGCGCTCAAGCGGCACGTTGCCCACCGGCGGCGCGCTGTTTGTTTGGTTTTTGCTCGGGGTCATCGTCATCGCCGGCGGGCTGACCTATTTACCGGCTATGGCGCTCGGCCCCATCGTCGAACACCTGCGCCTCGTGATAGGCGCGTTGAACTAGACGAACAGACCGGATGTGAGTTCTATAGCTCGAACTGCGCACTCACGTGCGTCAATTCTATGGTCGAGACACTCGAGCAAGCTGATCCTGCCCTTTGGCGACCGCGAGGAGCCTTTTTATGCGGGTTCCTTCAACCTCGAGAATTTCAAAGTCCCATCCGTCGTAGGATATACGCGCCCCAGGTTGAGGTCCGTGGTCGAGCTTGGAAAGGACGAGGCCGGCCACCGTCACGAAACCCTGTTCCTGTGGCTCTTTTAATCCTAGGCGTGCCACTACGTCGTCCACCGGCGTCGCCGCATCGATAAGAAACGACCCGTCCTCGCGGCGCGATATTTTCGGCTCAGACTTGGCATCCACATCGGGAAGCCGCCCGGCAACGGCCTCCAATAAATCGGTCCGGGTAACAATTCCTTGGACGGTGCCGAACTCGTCAATGATTATCGCGGTATTAACCGGAGTTTTGCGGAAGACTTCCAGCGTTCGCAGGATGGAGGTTCGCTCGGGGACAGCAAGAGGAGACTGCAAGGATTGCGTGACGTCGAGTGAATGGCCGTCAAGCGATTGGTTTAGCAGGTCCTGCTTTCGCACGACGCCCGCAACGTGGTCCAATGTCCCTCGACATACAAGAAGTTGCGCGTAGGGGCATTCACGGATTGCTTTGATGGTCGCAGCCTCGGGGCCATCGATGTTTATCCAAACCACATCCGGTCGCGGAGTCATGATTGCGCTGACGGGGCGATCAGCGAGATCCAACACATCCTCGATCATCTCACGCTCCGCCGCGTGAATAAGTCCCGACTTTTCCCCCTCGATTAAAACGCCGGCGATGTCCTCATCGGTAAGGTGCCGCTCGAAGCCCGCTCTTATGCCAAAGATACGTAAAACGAGATTGGCCGACGCGTTCAGCACCCAAACCAGCGGAGCAGCAATCTGCGTGAACGCAACTAGCGGCCTGGCGAGGCGAATTGCGAGTGCTTCAGGATGTTTAAGCGCGATCTGTTTCGGCACAAGCTCGCCGAACAGAAGTGATAGAAAAGTGACGGAAACCACAATGAGGGCGAACGCAATTGGCTTGCTGTATGGCGCGATAGCCGGAAAGAGGTCAAGCCAGTCGTCCAGTCTATGCGCGAGCGTTGCACCACTAAAGGTACCCGTCAAGACGGCGACTGAAGTGATACCGATCTGCAAGCTTGCAAGAAACCGGGCTGGATCATTTGCTAGGATCAAAGCCGCACGAGCGCCTGAGTCTCCGCCGCCTGCCCGACGTTCAAGTTGGCTGCGACGAGAAGATACAATCGCAAGCTCACACATAGCTAAGTAGCCATTGAGTAGAATAAGAACGGCGACCACGACGATCTCAAGCGTGGCCATCTTGGGCAATTCCTCCACACGGCGTTGCCGTTGTCAGGTCTCTAAACATCACCGCTCGAACATATAAATCCTAGCATATGAAAGCTACGAGGAGCGGACCGTTCTACTATAGGGAACATATAGCCTTGATGCCCGGACTTTCGGGATTGTGCTGTTGAGGCCCGGAGCACAAGGTCAGTCCATGGTCAACGAAACGATTGATAGTCGTAGCATTCTGCATTGTGGACTAAATTCCGTCATGAATGACAACGTAAAAGTCCCCGCCAATCGCAATAGCCGAAGCCGATGCGGCAGCAGCCAAACGATAGTTGGGTGCAATAGTAGAACTGGTACTCGAACCCGCAATGGTCGGAGCAATAAGGGCGACCGCTAGCGGAATCGATGGCGCAATGATTGCGAAACCGCGGCGGCAATGACAACGGGCCTTGCCAATCTGCTTGGATGACAGGTGACGCCGATAGCGGGCCGGCCGCGGGGGCTGCCGCACAAAGCGACGCGGCAACGACGCCACCGGTCAAGGCAAGCGCGGAAACGAGGTAGCGTAATAGTCCAAGAACTTTCATGTCATGCTGTCCGATGAGCTCACGATTGATGGCGCGTCGAGCGCGGTGCGCGGTTCGAGTTTCTTCTGCGATTGTCGTCGCAAAACAGAGTCGATTGGCAAGCGAACGACAAAGCGCGATCCGCTGCCTTCCTCGCTCGCGACCTCGATGCGGCCTTTGTGCAGATCGACGGCGGTCTTGACCAAATAAAGCCCGACGCCGGTTCCGACGATGCCGGAAACATTGCCGCCGCGATAATAGCGCTCGAACAGCCGGTTGAGATCGCCTGAGGGAATCCCAATGCCGCGATCGGTGACAGACACCACGGCTTCGTTCGCGATCACCGCCGCCTCGACCAGGATCGCGCCGCCGTTCGGCGAATACTTGACGGCGTTGGCCAGAAGATTGCTGAAGACCTGGAACAGGAGCTTGGCATCGCCGACGATCGGCATCGGAGCGTCGCCGAAGTGCTCGACGATTTCGGCCGCCGGCACCATTTCGCGATGCAATTGGCAAACCTCCCGCAAGAGCGTCGCCAAATCCAATTCGGCCGGCTCGAAATAAAGCTCGGCACCGCCGTCGATCAGGCGCCCCGAGCTGAGCAGGTTTTCGATCAAATGCGTCAACCGCAGCACGGCGGCGCGAATCTTGCCGGCGCGCTCGCCGATCTCGCGCGCCGGAGCTCCCTCGCGCGCCTTTTCCAAGCGCCGCGCGTGACCGTCGATGATGGTCAGCGGCGTGCGGAATTCGTGGGACGCCATCGACACGAAATTGCGCTGCGCCAGCGCCAGCCGCTGCTCGTGCGCCAATTGCTCCTCGAGCAACGCGGCCTGCCGGGCAAGCGTGCGCTGGCTGCGCATCAATTCGATCGCGTTGTTGCGGAAGACGACGGTTGCTTGCGCCATCTTGCCGATCTCGTCGCGCCTGGCGGTTTCAGGGATATCGATGTCGGTATTGTTCGCCGCCAGCCGCCGCATCCGGTCGGCAAGCTGCAAAAGCGGCGCGGAAATCGAACGCCTGATATGGACGAGCGCGGCCACGACCATGACGCCGGCGATGACGATGCCGAGCACGATCAGCCAAAATGCCTGCCGGTAGGCGACGCCGAGGCGCTCGCTCGCGGTCTGCGCGTTGGCGACCGCCTGATCGGTCAACTGACCGAGCGTGTCGCTCGCCGCCTCATAGGCGGCGCGCGACGCACCGCCATAGAGTGCCTGGGCATCGGCTTTGCGGTTCGTACGCGAGAGCGCCGTGATCTGGTTGACCAATGTCCGGTATTCGTTCCAGTGCTGCTTGAACACTGCGTACAAATCATTCTCGGCGGCATCGCGCCGGATGCGCTCGAAGTTTCGCTCGGCCTCCGCGATCGAGCGGTCGAGTTCGGCCATCTGCCGTTCAGTCTCCGCCAGCTCGGACGGATCGGTCGACAAGAGGTTGCTGCCCTCGATGGCGCGGAAATCGGAGGTGAAGTTGTTGAGGTCGCCGAGCGCGCGGGTATTGGGCAGCCACACTTCGGCCACGTCCGCCGACAGCCGGCTGAAGTTGCTCAGGCGCCAGATGCTGAACGATCCCAGCACGACGACCAGCAAAAAGAACAGCAGGAACACCGCGGTGAGGTGAAACCGGATCGACTGCGGCTGCCGCATGGGATTGAGCATCCTGCGCCGAACACGCCCGCCCCGCTTCGCGCATCCGGCAATACATTTTACACGATGACCTATATATGAAAGAAGCCACGCCGGGAACCGGCGCGGCCGGGAAATGCGCCATCGGCAAGGGTTTTGCACGACCGGCACGCAGCCCGTCGTTGCCGCGGCGCCCGATTTCGGACCTGAACATGCAGACCCAAAGGAAGATCCTTTGCATCGAGGATGACCGCGAAACAGCAGCCCTGATCGCGGAAGAGCTGGTCGATCGCGGCTATGCGGTCACGATCGCGCATGACGGCCGCGAAGGCCTGACGGCGATCCTCAAGACCATGCCCGACCTCGTGCTGTCCGATATCAGCATGCCGCTGATGTCGGGCTTCGAGCTTCTCGAACGCTTGATCGCGCTGGCGCCGCGCTTTGCCAAAATGCCGTTCGTCTTCCTCACAGCCTTAAGCGACCGCGACAACGAGCTCAAAGGGCGGCAATTGGGCGCGGACGACTACGTGACCAAACCGATCGATTTCGACGTGCTGGAAACCATCATTGCGGCGCGGCTCGCGGGCGTGGCGCGCACCGGACTTTGGCCGAAGACCGTCGACTTGAACGACCGCGAGGTGGAAGTACTGACCTGGGTCGCGCGCGGCAAAACCTCCGCCGAGATCGCGCAAATTGTCGGACTGACCAAGCGCACGATCGACTTCCACATCGACAATGCGCGCGCCAAGCTTGGCGCTGCGACACGCACCGAGGCGGTCATCAAGGCGACCGCCGGACGACTGATCGAGCCCTAGCGGCGCGGTCATGCCTGCAGCCACGGGCGGCGCGGCGAGCGTATTTAGGCGCAACACGTATCCGACGAAATGTCGCCCGGCCGGTGGGCCGCCCCCGGCTCGCTTTGATCGAGCCGATAACCGACGCCGGATTCACTGACGATCAACAGCGGCTGAGTCGGATCGGCTTCGATCTTTTGCCGCAACTTGCGCACCAGGATGCGGAGATACTGAATATTGCCGGCATGCGCCCCCCAAATGTCGCGGATCAGTTGCTGATGGGTGACGACGAGCCCGACATGGGTCGCAAGCCCATGCAGCAAGGCGTATTCCTTGCGCGTCAATTGGATGCGTTTGCCTTTGAGCGTCACCACGCGCGACACCAGATCGATCGATAGCAGTCCGACCCGCACGACCGGCTCGCGATTGGTGCTGCGCAAATGCCGTCGCAGAGCCGCATCGCTGCGCGCCAGCAGCTCGGCGATGCCGAACGGCTTGACCACATAGTCGTCGGCGCCCATCCGCAGCAGACGCACTTTCTCATGTTCGTCGGAATGGATGGAGAGCACGATCACCGGAATGTTGGACCACGAGCGAATGCGCTCGAGCACGTCGGAGCCTTCCAGATCGGGCAAGTTGAGATCGAGAATGATCAGATCGGCCGCCCCCATCGTCGCAGCCTTGAGGCCCGCGGCGGCATTCTCCGCTTCCACCACCGTGAATCCATGAAGCTCGAAGCCTGCGCGCAAAAAGCGCCTGATCTGTGCCTCGTCATCGATGACCAGCACCTTAGCCATCGAGTGCTTCCAACAGCTCCGGCGTTTCCGCAGATACCGTCGGCAACCGCATCGACATCGTCGTGCCGAGACCAGCGTCCCCGGCTTTGCGCGTGCAGGCTGCCGCCGTTGGCGGCAATGAAAGTGCTGGCGATCCAGAGGCCCAGACCCGACCCGCCAGGGCTGATGCCGCGGCCGCGGAATGGCCGCCGGCCCACCTGCCCTCTCTCATCGGCGGTGAGGCCGCTGCCTTGGTCCGTCACCGACAGAACGACGGACTTCTCTGCGCCGCGGCTGCAAACCTTGATGTCACTCCCGGGTGGCGAATATTTCGCGGCATTTTCCAGAAGCTGTCCAAGCGCCTGCTCGATCAGAACCGTATCGACGTGAACCAGCGGAACGTCGCCGGCGACATCCAGGATGACCCGGTGCGTCGCGAGCTTGCGCTCCTTCTGCTTGAGGGCGGCGCTGACGATGTCTGTGGGGTCGCTCCACATCAGCTGCGGACGAACGCCTTTGGCGCTGATCCGCGTGGCATCGAGCAAATTGCGGATTTCGTTGTCGAGCTGACCCGCTTGCTCGTTGATCGCCTCGATCAGCTCGCGCGATTGACGGTCGCCTTGGATTGCCGGAAGCCGGTTGAGCACGCTGCAACTGCCGAGGATGGTGGCGAGCGGCGTGCGCAGCTCGTGCGATACGCCGCCGACCAGCGCGTCGCGCAAGACTTCGGTTTGATAATTGAGCGTCGCCTGCTCGATCGCTTCCTTGGCCTTGAGATGCTTGAGCGTCAGCGTCGCTTCCTCGAGCAATGTTTCGACGCGCCGCGCCGTCGCGTCGGTGTATTCGGCCCGGCTGTCGCCGAGATCGACGGCGATGGCGCCATAACCGAGAATCTCCGGATTGATGATGCGCACGAGCCAGGCGCGGCCGCTGCGCGGATCGATCAGCGTCGATGCGGCCGACGCGCGGCTCGCAATGAGCTTGCCGGCTTGCCGCCGGACGTCCTCCGGAATGGCGGCGTGGGCATGCATCTCCTGGTCGGTCGCGATCAGCACGGCCTGGTAGCGCAAGGTGTTCGACAAATAATCCTGCACCGCGAATATCAGGTCGCGGCTGGTCAAGCAGGTAGCGAGCCCTTGGGAGAAAGCATGGAGCTCGGTGATCTCCTTCTCGCGCCGCTGGAGCGCGACCGCCTCGTTCTTGAGCCGCGCCGCGAGATTGCTCGTGACCACGGCGATCAACAGAAACAGCACGAGGTCGACGACGTTTTGCGGGTCTCGGATCCAAAAAGTGTAGAGCGGCGGATAGAAGAAGAAATCCGCCGCCGCCGCCCCGGCGACGGCCGCGACGATTCCGGGCCCCAATCCCCACTGGGTCGCGGCGACCACGACCGGCAGCATGTAAATGAGGGTAACGAGATTGAAAGGGACGAAATAGTTGATGACGACAAGGCCGACGGTCGCGAGCCATACGAGCGCGAGCGTGGCACCGAGTGGCATCGCCTGGCCAGCTGCGAGACCTACCAACCACTCGCGCGTAGCGTGCAAGACGCGCAGCACTGTGACCTTCGTCTTTGAACGCAGCCAGCGCCCGAAGACTTTGGCGTTCCTGAAGAATAGACACCTGTCCTGCCTTTCCGGAGGTGCTCAGTTCAGTCAAACCCCCTGTGTGCACCCGGCTGGCATTTATCACAGTGACCTTTCCGTAGGCCGCCATAGGAAGTCGAGACGATTTCCGGGGTCGAAAAATATAAAATTCATATACCCCAGAGGATCATCCGCCAGTTTCTGCATCTTTTTCAGACGGAGCCAAACGCGCCCTGATCATTATTTAGGCATATCCAGAGGTGCGCTTTAGGCCGGAATCGCAACGCGAGCGCGTGCTTTCGCACGGCTCGCGTCGCTACCCCGAGACACCCCTTAGAAGTGGACGATCAGGTCGGCCGCGCCGATCACCGCATAGCTCCTGTTGGGAGCGATGCCGGCGTTGAAATTGCCGTTGAAGGCCGGCGCATCGAGCGACCTGTAGTACGCGATCTCCGGACGCATCTCGATCTGCGGCGAGAGCCAGTGTTGCCAGCTTCCTGCAATATCCACGTAGCGCGACTTGGTGCCGGTGCGCTGGCCTTCCAGGTCGTCATACCATTCCAGCCGCAGCGAGAAGTTATTCAGCCTATTCGGCGAGTAGTTGACGTAAGTCAGGAAGGTTTGTGCCGAGGCGGTACAGGTGAGCGCCGCCGGATTGTTGCATTGCGCAAGGTTCGGCGCATTGAACGGCATGATGTTCGGGCCGAACGGCGTGCCGCCGCCGGCGACGATCGCCACAGCCGCCGGATTGAGGGCGTTCGGCACATTGTTCTGGTGCAGGTTGTAGGATTCGACCGCAGATGTGCCAGTAGTCGTTGAACTTGTGATAGTAGGTGCCGCCGAGCCATTGCAGGTTGTTGTAACCCCATTGGCCGCCGTTGATGGCGTCGGCGACGAGGTTGAGGTCATCGCGGCCGTCATCGCTCGTCCAACGGAAGCCCAAAGTGACCGAGGGCACCGCCCCGGGATCTTTGGCAATCGTTGCGCCGGGATAAATCGGATTGCCCGGCAGGAGATTGGGCACAGTCTGACCGATATTCCACGGCATCGTGTCGCTGCCGACGGTGACGCCGGTCTGGATGATCCAGTTCTTGGTCAGCGCCGTCGTCACCTGAATACCGGTGTTGGTGTAGTTGTCGAATGAGTATGTGAGCGAGTGCGTGTAGGTGTAGTTGTTCGGTGCGAGCTGCGCTTCGATGTCAGGAATCGAGATGAAGCGGCCGACGCGCACATCCATGCCCTGGAAGACCGGGAAGTAGAGGTCCGTATAGACCATCGGGAAATCGTAGCCGTTGACCAGATTGTGGTTCAGCAGCTGGTAGCTCGCCAGACCGTAGGCGGTCGTGTAGCGATAGTTCTCGCCATACAAGCGCAGAGAAACGGAAACCCCAATCGAAGTGATCGAGCTGCACCGTGTCGGGAAGCCGCTCGACGTAGACGACCGCTTGATCGAGCTGGAACGTGTTGGGCGTATAGTCGTACGCGGCCGGCACGTTGCCGCCCGGCTTGGTCTTGTTGGTGCTGATGTTGCCGCCGCCGTTGATCCAGCCGTAAATCTGGATGTGGGCGTCGCTCAAGAGCTTGCCGGCGCCGGTATTGGCGATCGCGACCATCAACGGGCTGTCGACCGAGTTCGGCCGGGTGGTGCCAATATTCAGTCGTGCCGCCATACGGCCATTCGGCGAATGGTATGCGGCGGGCGAGGACTGCGGGGTCGGCGGCCAAGCGGCATCAGAGCGCCGCCCGGGCGGCGCCGACGGGTCGGAAGGCGCCACGCCCTTGCCCCATTCGAGCTCGTAATAGCGGAAAAAGCGGACCACCGGATTGTCGCCGAGATAGGTGTCGAGACACTTGTAGTTGACGTACGGATCGCACGGACCGTTGACGCCCGACTTGAGCGCCATCACCGCCTTGCTCGGCGAGCAGTTGTAAGTCGACATAAGGATCGCAGGTCGGCCCTTCGACCCACGCGGTCGGCAAGCCGTTGGTCCAGGCGCCGAAGGCGTCGGCTGCCATCGTCGCTCGACCGGAGGCGGCAATCGCGAGCAGCGCGATGACGCCAAGCAGAAACAATCGTTTCATGACCCCGTCCCCCATTTTCTTGTCGCTGGTCGAAAGCATAGCGCCTCTTGTGTGACGCGACGCCACATTCCAGCGAAATAATCCCCGATCACCTGGGATTTTTCGCAGTGCGATGACAGGGGAGTCGATATTGGGCGAGCCGATTTTTAATATCTAAAAAATAGCCGAACAGCCCGGCGAGGCCATGGCTGCATCGATTTGCGTCAATTCAATCCGCCGAAGCTCAATCGTGCAGCGATCCCACCGGGTTACCGTTCGCAGACTCGCCGACAGGTGGAAGACCACGCAAATCCGCTCGGAACGCGCAGTTCAAGCGGTCATTCGTTCGATCTTGGAAGATCGATGCGCAAAATGTGACACTTCGGTCACAGTAGCCAAAATTAGAGTGGCCGAACGATCGACTTCCTTTGGCTCAAATGGATTTCGGCGGCCGGAGATCGCGGCGAGCGGCGGCCGCTATTATTTTTATATCAGCGCGGGCCACAACTCACCTCGCATCTTTATGTCGCCCGCGAATAGAGTGCGGTGGATCGCGATTTTGGCACAACGAAATCGAGCGCCCTATGCCGCCAGTCGGCGACGCACCTACTGAAGCCGCACCGGACACTGCTCACGTGGCGGACGCGGGCGCTGCGCCGGGGTCGAGCTTTCGCTTCATACCGCGCGAACTCGCAATCAAGTGCCGGAGATTGATCGAGAGCTACCACGCCATCTACGGCTATGTGGGCCTGCCCGACATGCTGTGGCTGTCGGACGCGCGCGACATCATCGAGCGTGATCGCGAGCTGACGCGGATCTTCAAGCGTGCCGCGCGTTCGCGGGCGGCGAAGCGAGCCAACGATTCGTTTCTGCACATCGCGACCACGATCGTGTCGCTCGAGGTCTTGGCGCGCGATTTCTCCGGTTGGGGCAAACGCTTTCCGGCCGCCAAAGGCGAGGCCGAAAAGATACTCGGCCGACCTGCCGCAACTGCGGCGCACCTGGCTGATGGATCTCTACTTCTTTCCGCCGGTCGGCGTCCGGCGCGAATTTGCCGATACCCTGACCTTTTACCCGACCGAAACGCCTCATAAGCGCGGCGCCCCGCCTGCAATTGCCTATCGCGCGCAGCCGAGGTCTGCGCGGACATAAGACCACCGGCTTTTTCGGTTGCGGCTCGTGGCCGATCAGTGGGTTGCCCAAGAAGGCGGCCGCCCTTGGAGACGACTACCGAGCGACGAACGCTCATTTGCTTCCGCCTGCGCACGCTTGTCGGCAAGCTGCGCCAGGCATTTTTCGAACTCCTTCGTGCCCGGCTGCAAGCCGTAGGATTGGCATTTGGCGGAATCTTTCGAAGCTGCATCCGCCTCGGCCTGAGCTTGCGCCTGCGCATCGGCTTCCGGCGAATGGGTCGCGCAGCCGGCGATCAAAAAAGCAACCAAAACGACCAGCGAACGATACACGGCTTGCCTCACCTCAGCGGAGGCAAGTTAAATCATCCGGCAGCACCGGTTTGCAAGAGCTACGCGCTCAGATAGCGTGTTGCGGCTCTCGCTTCACGCCGGCTTGCGGGTGCGCATCACACGTTCAGGTAATTCCACCAAAGAGCACCCGCGCAGATCAGCGCGAACGGGACGCCAATGATTCCCAGATAGAGCCACGTGCGGTAACCCTGCGCATCCTTGGGCATGATGAAGAGCTGCACCGCGATCCAGACCCCGACCATGAGGCCTAAAGCCATGCGGACCAGATCGGCCGGAGTGTCGTAGGCGGTCCAGATCGTCTCGCTCTGCGGCAAGCTGACCTCGACGATGATGACCAAAATCGCGAGGATGAAGATCGTCCGCAGCATCGCTCCGACAAAGCGGAGGCGAGGCGATATTTCCGCGACAGCTGGCTTGTCTTTGGGGCGTCCGAGTTCGTGCGCCCAATTCATTGGCATCCCGGTCATTGGTCCCTCCGAAGCTTGTTACTCGGAGGCCCAGCGGGCCTTCATCTTTAGATATAAGTGATTTGTTCAAAAAAATATAGAAGTCGTTTGGGTGCGGCGCACAAATAATATATGAAAAATAGTCATACCGACGCACCGGAGCGTCCGGTGCTCAAACATCTGGCAAAAGAGCACTTCGCCAGCAGCCGCCGGCGAAGCTCATCAAAAATCAAAGAACACACGCGTTGCGGAAATGGTTGTCGCCAGATACGCGGCCGATGGCCGCACCTCGCTCCGTGCACTTAGGCCGAATCACCTTTTCGCCTTGATTGCCGTCCCGTTGATGACGGCAACCGATTTTGCCGGCCCTCCGATCTGCGAGGGGCCTGTGCCATGGTGCGCCAGGCCCGTTCCGCTGATTGCACTACCGCGCGCTGTTGGAACCGTGATGCTTGGCGTAGCGCTCGCATGCGTCATTCGGTTCGTCCCGACCCCCACGGCTTTTGGTGTCGCTAGCGGCGCCACGGCGAGGGCGGCAGGCGGAGTCCGCATGACAGGCGGGGGTGGCGCTGCGGCGGGACCATTGGGATGCGTGACCGCCTCGTGGGGAGGAAGAGCTACTCCGATCGAATTGCGCACGACTGGTCCCGAGACAGGGGCTGCCGGCGGGTGATGCAGCCGAGCGTTGCTGTCGGGAAAGGATTTCGGTTTCGCCCTCTGTCCGCGATCATCGTCCCGGCGCAGCGGCAGACGCGGCGCGTCGGAGTCGGTGTGCGCGTCAATATGCGTGTCGACGCGATCGGATTCTCCGGCTTTGGGTTGGGGAGAATTGGCGTCGCGCCCGGTCGACCCCTCCCCTTTGCCATGGTCGCTTTTGCTGCCGTGATCTTCCTTGGCCGCCTCCCCTTTGCCCTCCGGCGCCGCTTGGTGATCGGATTTCGCGTGTGCTTCTTCGGCAAAGGCAGATTCGCGGCACCGTCAGCCAAAGCGACCGCCAACAAACAAAGAGCGAACTTCAGGCACGCGGCTTTCGCCATCGACGACTAGCCTCCGGCAGGCGACGCGTCCGCCGCGGGAGCGGACCGCGGCCGCGCGCCGCGTTCGAGGAACAAGCTCTGCAACGCCGGCACGACCACGAGCAACATGATCGGCCCGATCAACATACCGCCGACGATCACCGTGGCGAGCGGCCGCTGCACCTGGCTGCCGATGCCGGTCGAAATGGCGGCCGGCAACAGCCCGATGCAGGCCGACAGCGTCATCATCAAAATCGGACGCATCTGCTCCTCGACGGCATGGAACATCGCCTCGAGCGGCGCCATGCCGCTCGCCGCCACGCGATAGTAGCCGTTGAGGATCAAAATCCCGCTCATGACCGAGACGCCGAACAGCGAAATGAATCCGATCGCCGCCGAAATGCTGAAATCCAATCCGGAAACGTAAAGCCCAACGAGACCGCCGGAAATCGCAAACGGCAGCCCGAGCAAGGCCAGCACGCTGTCGCGCCATGAATTGAACAAGCCATAGAGAAGTATCATGATCAGCAGGAAGGTGACCGGCATAATGATGACCAGCCGCTTCTTCGCCTGCTGCAGCCACTCGAACTCGCCGGCAAAATCGATCCGATAGCCGTTCGGCAGCTTCACGTTCTGGCTGATCCGCTGCTGCGCTTCCGCCACCGCGCCGGCGAGGTCGCGGCCGCGCACGCTGAACTTGATCGGAACGTAGCGTTGATTCTTCTCACGGAAGATGTAGGAGGCACCGGTGTCGAGGGTGATCGCGGCGACCTCGCTCAGCGGAATGTAAGCGTTGCCACTGCCGGAATTCTGCACCCCGATCTTAAGGTTACGCACCTCATCCAGATTATTGCGGTATTCACGCGCAAGCCGCACCGAAACGCCAAATTGGCGGTCGGCCTCCAGAACTGTCGTTGCAGTGGTCCCGCCGAGCGCAGCTTGCACCACACTGTTGACGTCGTTGACGCTGAGCCCGTAGCGGGCCGCCTTGGCTCGGTCGATCGAGATGTTCAAATTGGGCTGACCGAGCACCCAGAACGCGCCCAGGTCGGTAATCCCCTGCACCTTGGCCATTTCGCGCAAGGCCGACCGGGCAATTTGCTCCAAGGTCGTCAGGTCCGGACCGATGATCTTGACCGAATTGGCGCCTTTGACGCCTGAGAGTCCCTCCTCGACATTATCCTGGATATACTGGGAGAAGTTGAAGTCGATGCCGACGAATTCCTTGTTGAATTCGGCCTGCAGTTGCTCGATGAGCTTCTCCTTGGTCATGCCGGCCGGCCACTCGTCGAACGGCTTCAACGGCACGAAGAATTCGGCATTGAAAAATCCCGCCGCGTCGCTGCCATTGTCCGGCCGGCCGTGCTGCGATGCTACCGTAACGACCTCAGGATGGCTGAGAAGAATCTCCCGCAGCCGGTTGACGATCGGCATGCCGGCATCCAGCGATATGGTCGGCGGCATGGTGGCACGGATCCACAGGTTGCCTTCCTCCAGCGTCGGCAAAAATTCGCTGCCCAGCCGCGAGCCGAGCAACAGACTGACGGCGAGGAAGACGATGCCGATGGCGATCGTGGTCTTTCTGTTGCCGAGCGACCAGCGCAGCACCGGCGTATACACCCGGCGGATTGCCCGCACGACGATGGTCTCGACCTCCCTCACCTGCTCCGGCAGCAACAGCGACGCGAGACAGGGCGTGACCGTGAAGGTGGCGAGCAGCGCGCCGATCAGCGCGTAGGCGTAGGTGCGCGCCATCGGGCTGAAAATCTGGCCTTCGACGCCTTGCATGGTGAACAGCGGGATGAAGGCGGCCACGATGATCGCGGTCGAGAAAAAGATCGCCCGATCGACTTGCAGCGCGCTGATCAGGATAAGCCGCAGCCGATCGTTCCAGGTCGGATTGGCGCCGGAAGCCCCGGCGTCGGTCGGATCGGCGCCCCACCGCCCTTCCGCCAATTGCCCGATCAGCGCTTGCCGGTCCTCCGCTCTCAACTGAAAGTTCCGGTACACGTTCTCGACCAGAATGACCGCGGCATCGACGATGATGCCGAAATCGACCGCGCCGACCGAGAGGAGGTTCGCGTCCTCGCCGCGCAGCACCAGGATGATGATGCTGAAGAACAAGGCGAACGGAATATTGGCGCCGACGATGATCGCGCTGCGCAGATCGCCCAAGAAAACCCATTGAATGAAGAAAATCAGCAAGCAACCGAAAACGAGGTTGTGCATCACCGTACTGGTAGTCACGGCGACGAGCGTCGTGCGGTCGTAAAAGGGCACGAGCTTCACCCCCGGCGGCAGCGAGCCGTCGTTGTTGATCTTCTCGACCTCGGCGCGAACGCGCGCCACCACCTCGCTGGTATGCAGCGTGCGGTTCATGATGACGATGGCCGCGACGATATCGTCCTCGTGGTCGCGGCCGGCCTTGCCGAGGCGCGGCACGTGGCCGACGGAAACCTTGGCGACGTCTTTCACAAAGATCGGCACGCCGTTCGACTGCCCGAGCGGCACGTTCTCGATATCCGCGACCTTGTAGCCTTGCGTGATATCCGAGGCGCCGCCGGTGTCCATCAGGCCGACGCCGCGAATATTCACCGACTGCTGGCCCATATTGATGGTGCGTCCGCCGACATTGACATTGGCGTTGCCGACCGCGCTGATGACTTGCGGCAGCGTCACGTTGTAGGCGTCGAGCTTGTGCAGATCGACTTCGACGTCAAATTGCTTGGTGGTCCCGCCCCAAGTATTGAGCTGGACGACGCCGGGGACGGTCAGCAGCCGCCGCTGCAATACCCAGTCCTGAATGGTTCGCAGGTTGGTCAAGCCGAAATGCGGCGGCCCGGTCACCTGGTACCGGTAGATTTCGCCGACCAGGCTGGTGGCTTGGATCTGCGGCGAGACGTTGTTCGGCAGACTGACGTTCTGTTGCAGATTGATCGCAGTTTGGGTGAGCGCGAAGTAATAGTCGATCCCGTAGTAGAACGTCACCCGCACGAAGGAGAGGCCGTAGAACGACGTCGAGCGGATGATGTCGACGCCAGGCGTCGAGGCGAGGCCGACCTCGATCGGGATCGTATAGTAGCGCTCCATCTCTTCCGCCGACAGGCCGGGTGCCTGGGCGGTGATTTCCAGAATGACCGGGGCCGGGTTCGGATAGGCTTCGATATTGAGCTTGGAAAAGGCGAACAGCCCGGCGCCCAGGAAGACGAGTAACCCGAGCAGCACCAGCGGCCGGCGCGTCAGCCCAAATGTGAGCAGGCCTCTAATCACGGTAGCCTCTAGCCACGTCCTTGGCTCGCTTCGATGTCACACGCGTCTCCAAGGACCGCGAGCGCCTAGTTTGCGATGGCGAGCGCATTGCTCAGGAATATCGCGCCCTCGGTCGCGACCAATTCGCCGACCTGCGCGCCTTCGAGAATCTGCCGATAGCCGCGATATTGCTTGCCGATCTTGACCGTCCGCTTGGTGAAGTGGCGGCGATCGGCCGTCACCCAGACGGTCATGGTGCCGTCGCCCTCGCGCACGACGCCGTCGAGCGGAATCCCCGGCGAGCGCTCAGGCGGACCGACGCGGATGACGAAGTTCGCGAACATGCCGGAGCGCAATTCCTGCTGCGGGTTCTTGACCTCGGAGCGCACCAGCACGCGGCGTGTGTTCGCGTCGACGCTCGCCCCGATCGTAGTGATCTTGCCGTCGAAGACGCGGCCGGGAAACGCATTGAGCGTGACTTGTAACTCCTGCCCGACCCGAAACGCCGGACTGTCCGATTCCGGAACTTGCGCAAGCATCCACATGATGTTGGTATCGACGACAACAAACGGCGCCGGCGGATTGCCGGGCTGCACGAACAGCCCGGGCGCGGCATTGCGCGCCGTGATGCGCCCGGTAATCGGGCTTGGCACGACGAGCGTCGGATCGGCCATGCGATTGGCGATGATCCGGTCGATGTCGGCATCAGTCTTGCCGAATAACCGCACGGCGTCGCGCCCCGCGCGCAAATTGCCTTCAGCCGTCTGATGATCGGACGCCGCCTGGTCGACCTCGCGCTGCGACACCGCCAGCGATTTACGGAGCTCGGTGAGACGCGCGAGGTTGCGCGTCGTCAATTCCAAAACGCCGGCCGCGGCGATCAAAGTCGATTCGGCCTGCAATAGATCGGGGCTGTCGATGGTGAACAGTGTCTGCCCCTTTTTCACGTCGTCGCCAACCGATGCGAAGAGGCCGATGATCCGTCCCTGGTAGGGCGTGAAGACCTGTGTCGCCATCTCTTCATCGAAGTCGATACTGCCGATCGCCTCCTTCTCGACCGGGAACTCGTGGTCTTCGAGCGGCTCGACCTTGACGGCGGCGAGCTGCGAGTCCGTCAGATCGACGGTGTTCTTTTCGACCGGCGATGCATTCTTCGCGTCGTCGGGCGCAGTGTCGGCGTGCGCTGAACCGCTCAGTTCAGGCTTCGAGCCCGGGCTCAAGCGCCACGCGCCATAGGCCGCGACCGCGATGGCCATAAGGGCGATGATCGCAACGCTCGCCCGGCCATTCGTCATGCGGGGAAACATGGATTGGACCGCATCTGGAGTCGTCGGGATTACGGCGAAATGGCCACTACGCGACTTCGCCGTCTACTGTCATTAATCACAGAACTTCGCTTGATCACTAGGCCGGCGCTTGGATTAATCACAGGTGTCGCACGACTCATCGTATTTTATCATGGGGATACTATTTCGCTATTTCCGGCCTATGACATTCGGGCGCGGGCGCTCAGCAGCGTGATGCGCGAATCATTCCAAAGGCTACTGTGAAAGATACCAGTGCAAATCCCCCCTAAATCATCAACACTGTGGCAGGGTGGGCACAGCCAACAAGCATCCGGTCGTCGATAATGGACGGCGGGGATCAAGTGTAGGCCGCGGCTCGTCGATTTTCTGCGGCAATACTTGTTAAGTCGAAGATGTCCGGTCGGTGGGTCACGAAGAGTCTGCGCGAGGGCTGGCGTTCTCGCAGCCGCGCTGCTTTTGGCAAGCTGCGCGGTCGGGCCGGATTTTCTGCACCCCGCCGCTCCCGAGTCGGCCGGCTACACCAAGGAGCCGCTGGCGCCGCGAACGTCGTCCGCCGATGCACCGCAGGGCCAGCCGCAGCGCTTTGCCGTCGGGCGGGATATTTCCGCCGAATGGTGGACGCTGTTCCGATCGCCGGCGCTCAACGCTCTGGTTCAGCAGTCGCTCAACAATAATCCCTCGCTGCAAACGGCGATGGCCAACCTGCGCGCGGCGCGGCAGGCAGTGTATGCGCAAGAGGGCAAGTTCTTTCCGACGGTGAACGCCAATTTCAATCCCACGAACCAGCTGACCGCCGGCTCGATCACGCCGGTGCTCAATTCAGGCGCAAACCCATTCACGCTCTACACGGCACAAGTCGGCGTGGCGTACACGTTCGATGTCTGGGGTCTCAACCGCCGCACTGTTGAAGCGCTGAAGGCGCAGGCCGACAACCAGCGTTTTCAGGTCGAGGCTGCCTATCTCACGCTGAGCGCCAGCGTCGTGATCGCCGCCATCACCGAAGCCTCGCTGCGCGGGCAAATCGAGGCCACCAACGAACTGATCGCGGCCAACACCAAAATGCTCGATATTCTCCGCCGCCAGCTTGACTCGGGCTATGCCAATCGGAGCGACGTCGCAGCCCAGGAGGCGGCGCTGGCGCAAGCGCGGGCGACGCTGCCGCCGTTGCGCAAGGCGCTAGCGCAGCAGCGCGATTTGTTGGCCGCGCTCGCCGGCATCTTTCCGAACGAAGGGCCGCTCCAAACGTTCCGGCTTGCCGACCTGCGCCTGCCGACCGATCTGCCCGTCAGCCTGCCTTCGCAGCTGATCGAGCAGCGGCCGGACATTCGCGCGGCACAAGAGCAACTGCACGCGGCGAGCGCGGAGATCGGCGTCTCGATCGCCAATCTTCTTCCGAATTTCACCATCAACGGCAATATCGGCTATATCAATACCGACGCTGGCCGGTCTGCTGGCGCCCCAGAACTTGTTCTGGTTGGCTGCGGCCAACGCGACGCAAACCGTGCTCGACGGCGGCAGCCTGTTCCATCAGATGCAGGAATCCAAGGATCTCTACAATGCCGCGGCGTGGAGCTATCGCGGCACAGTCGTCACTGCTGTGCAGAACGTCTCCGATGCGCTCCGCGCATTGCAGAACGACGCCGACGCGCTCAAGGCGGCCCGCGACTTCGAACGTGCCGCCAAGATCAGCTACGACCTCGCGCGGCAGCAAATGCAGAGCGGCAACGCCAATGTTCTATTGCTGCTGACGGCGCAGACCACTTATCTGCAAGCAGTCATCCAGGTGGTGCAGGCGCGCTCCGCGCGGCTTGCCGATACCGCCGCACTTTTCGCAGCGCTCGGCGGCGGCTGGTGGAATCGCACCGCTCCGCTGCCGGAGAAGACCCTCAATGTCGGGACGGGCGAAGCCAGGCCGGTCGTCGAGCGCCACGACGGATTGTTCGAGATCTTTTTCCCGCACCAGCCGGATTAGCGCGCTGCCCGCTTGCCGGCGCACGCCGTCTTGAAGTCCTAAGCGCCTCAACAAGGGGATCCCGCCGATCCGCCCCGGTGTTTCGCTCGCCACTTGGGACCCGGGCCGCGCATATAATACCGTTCCGGGCGATATGGGTCAGACATGGATGCGCACAAGCGCCGCCAGATTGCCAGCGGCGACTTCAGGAAAGCCGGCACGGTCGGGCGATTGCCGGCTAGTGCCAGCGGGGAGCGTGCGCTGATAGGAGTCATGGCTGCTTGTGCAAGAACATGAATCGTCTGCGCCAAATATGCCGATAGGCGTATGTGAATTCGAGACGAGCCGAAGGCCTCGCGCGTAAGCACGGCATATACGCGCTCATTTTTTTAAAGGACCACGAACCTGAAGCAACGAAGGGCGGCGCCTTGTCGGCCCTACGCTACAGCCAATCCCTTTTCCGATACTTTTCTGCAATGGGAATTGGCGGCGGATAGTCCGGAATGAATTGGCTCAAGAGGCCAAGCGCCGCGTTGAGCCAGCCGACCAGCGGATTGCCGCAGTTCCAGGTGTCGAGTTCGAAGGTTCTCGCGAGAAACATGGTGGCACACCCGTGCGGTGCGCTCGCGTCTTGTGCGAACCGCAGTGCCGAGCGCCGTAACAAGAACATCCCGCCGATCCGCCCATTCGCTTCGCGCGCGAGCCAAAATCCGTTCTTGTTGCGGCCGATAAAGAAAAGCGGGATCGCCCGATTGAGAACGCGCGCATCCGGCCGATTGGGCAGAATGGCAGGCAGGCGCGGCGTCGCACCGAAATGCGTCGGCGACAGGTGCTTCATCGCAGCGTCACCGATGTGAAACCGCGGGCGCCACAGCCGCGGAATGAGACCCGACCGGCACGCGCACATCTCTGCGCAAAAGCCGGCGGCAGCGTTCAATGTCGCGCCGCGACCGCCGCAATGCCTCGACCGGCATCGCCCGCTTGGACCGGTTGGCGAAGCTTGCATCGAGCGCTCGCGCCAACCTTTGCCAAAAGCCCGGCTTCACCACGCCTTCGAACGCAGGAGGCAATTCATCGGCAGCAAGGACGCTCATGCGCGTCTCCTAAGGTTCGTTGCGCCGTTGCCGAATCTGCTCCCGAACGCATATGAATTCGAGATGACGCTGAAGCACGCGCCATAAAGGCGGCATAAGTGCGCGTATCCGGTGCGCAACAGCTCTCCAAAATACGAACAAGCAATGCCGAAATGACTGGCATCTGCTGGCTATTTAATTTCTACTATTTCAGATTTCCCAACCGGCATCGGTGGTTAGCCAGAGCACGGCCGGCCGCCGAAAGTGCAGTGCGCGTAGTCCTTTAGGGGGCTGGACAGGGGCAACATGCGCGCTGTTTCGTGCATCATTGCTGCGGCAACGGCGCTCGCTCTGGCGTGGGTCGCGGGCTCCGCGCGCGCACAGTCAGCCGATCCTCCAGTCGTCAAAAAAGCAGTGAAGGCCAGCAAGGACAAAGCAAAACCCGACAAGAATCAATATTGGCTTCTGAACCCGGTCCCCGCGGAGCAGATGCGCAGTTTCAATACGGATCGGCCGACCAAAGCGAACGTGCCCTACACGGTGGCGGATTCAACCGATCAGCGCAACACCTTCTAATCTTACGAGGTGAGGAGGTGTGCCATGGTGACGTCGCGGATTTGGTTCACGGCAGCGCAGAAAGCCGAGCTGTGGGAGCGATGGAAGAACGGGCAAAGTGCTGCGGCCATCTCGCGGGCGCTGGAAAGGAAAAACAAGACCGGCGTTGAGCGGATCGTGGTACTGCATGGAGGGATCGGGCCGGCGCCGCGCCGGAGAGCCTTGGCAGCACTAAGGTTTGAGGAACGCGAAGAGATTTCCCGTGGCATTGCGGTGGGTCGGTCGATCCGGCAGATCGCCCAGGGCCTCGGACGGGCGCCATCGACAGTAAGCCGGGAGATCAGGCGCAACGGCGGCAGTCAGGCCTATCGTGCAAACCGGGCTGATCGGCGTGCCAGGGAGCGGGCGTTGCGCCCCAAGCCTTGTCGTTTGGCGCTGTACAGCGCGCTACGATGGCGCGTGGCGCAGAAGCTCGCGCTGCAATGGTCGCCGCAGCAGATCTCCGGCTGGCTGAAGCAGGAGTTCCCAACCCACCAAGACATGCAGATATCTCACGAAGCGATCTATCGCAGCCTCTTCATCCAAACCCGCGGCGTGCTGAAAAAGGAGCTGTCGGCGCAGTTGCGTACTGCGCGGCGGATGCGTCACCCCAAGAGCCACAACGCGAAGAGTGGACAGGGGCATATCCTCGATATGGTCTCTATCCGCGAGCGGCCCGCCGAGATTGAGGATCGCGCTGTGCCGGGGCATTGGGAAGGAGACCTTCTTACCGGAGCGAACGACACGCACATCGCTACCCTCGTCGAGCGCAATACCCGCTTCACGATGCTCATCAAGATCCCCCGCAAGGACACGACGACTGTTGTTGCTGCGCTTGCCAAGCACATCAGCAAGCTGCCTGAGGAGTTGCGACGCTCCCTGACCTGGGATCAAGGCAAAGAGATGCATGCCCACAAGCGCTTCACGGTTGCCACCAACGTCCGGGTCTACTTCTGTGATCCGCGCAGTCCCTGGCAGCGCGGCTCAAACGAGAACACCAACGGCCTGCTGCGGCAGTACCTCCCGAGAGGAACCGATTTCTCGCGCATCTCTCAGAGTTATCTGAACGCGATTGCTCTGCGGCTCAATCAACGTCCGCGAAAGACCTTGGGCTTCCAAACGCCAGCCGATAGACTGCAAGCGGTGTTGCACTGACCGGTTGAACGCACAGGTCGATGCCGGCCATTTCCAATACGAGACCGACCTGGTGAACTTCACGCACCAGGTGATCGGGTCGGTGCATACCAATACCATCATGGCGCCCAACCCGACGTTCAAAGTCGGCGTCGCCAACAATGCCGACGTGGAAGTCAACGTGCCTTTCGCCGGCATTCACACCTTCGGTTCCTCGACCGTACCGTCGAGCACGGTATGGGGCATCGGCGACACCTTCGTGCGCGCGAAGGTCAACCTGTGGGGCAACGACGGCGGCTCCAGCGCCGCGGCCCTGATACCCTTTGTCAAAGCGCCTTCCGCGCCGATCGGAATCGGCAACGGCGCAGTGGAAGAAGGCTTGATAGCCCCGCTCGCGTTGAGCTTGCCGCACGATTTCATCTTGTTGTTGGTACCGGAGATCGACGCACTGAAGAACGGCGTCGACAACAGCCGGCATGGCAATTTCATCTTCGACGTCAATCTCAGCCGCGAGGTGACGAAAAACGTCACAGCCTACGTCGAACTATGGTCGGACTATAACGATGACCCCGCGGTCAAGACCACCCAAGCAAGCTTCGATGTGGCACTCGCATGGGTCGTCATCCCGAACGTGCAGCTCGACGTCGGCGCCAATTTCGGCCTCAACAGCGTAACGCCGGCCGTGCAGGTTTACACCGGTCTGTCGCAGCGCTTCTAAGTGAAAAGAACCGGCCGCCAACGCAGCCCGTATGACCGCGGCGAAGAACACGCGTGCTTGCGTTTCGGTCTGAAAGCGTGAAAGCGCCTTTATAGGATTCCTATACGATCCGCCTTTGATCGCTCTCGAATTCCTATGGAGAAGGTGGCAGCTAATCGCCCGTAAGGGGCGGGAATTTGGAAGCGCTTGACATGGGTCAACGCCACGGGTCGCTGATGGCAATCCTATAAGCGAGCCGAAATTCCGAGCTGCGGAGCACTCCCATGATGGACGTTGCCGTACTGGCGGTCGGGCTGGTCTTTTTCGCGGTGTCGATCGCCTACGTTTACGCCTGCGACGTGCTGTGAGGGCCGACGCCATGATTTTCGACTATTCGCTCGCCGGCCTCGTGACAGTGGGGCTGCTTGTTTACCTGACCTACGCCCTTCTCAAACCCGAGCAGTTCTGAGGGAACGGCAGCCATGACCGTCACCGGCTGGATTCAAATCCTGCTCTATTGCCTGATCATCGTCGCGCTGACGCCGCTGCTTGGCGCCTACATGACGCGCGTGTTCAGCGGCGAGCGCACATTCCTGTCGCCCATCCTTCGTCCGGTTGAACTGGCGATCTACAAACTCGCCGGCGTCAACGAAGGCAGCGAGCAGCACGCGGTCACCTATACGATCGGCATGCTGCTGTTTCATGCCGGCGGCCTGCTCATTCTCTACGTGCTGATGCGCGCGCAAGCGATCCTGCCGTTCAATCCGGCCGAACAGTCGGCGGTCGCGCCGGATTTGTCGTTCAATACGGCCGTCAGCTTTATCACCAATACCAACTGGCAGAATTACGGCGGCGAAAGCACGATGTCTTATCTCGTGCAGATGCTCGGCCTGACCCATCAGAACTATTTGTCGGCCGCGACCGGCATCGTGCTCGCCGTGGCACTGATCCGCGGCTTTGCGCGCCACTCCGTGCGCACGGTCGGCAACTTCTGGGTCGATGTCACGCGCTGCACACTTTATGTCCTGCTGCCGATCTGCGTGCCCTACGCCTTGTTCCTGATCTGGCAGGGCATGCCGCAGACGCTCGGCGGCTATGTCGAGGCGACGACGCTGGAGGGCGCCAAGCAGACCATTGCGGTCGGCCCGGTCGCTTCGCAGATCGCGATCAAGATGCTCGGCACCAACGGCGGCGGCTTCTTCAACGCCAATGCCGCGCATCCGTTCGAGAACCCGACCGCGCTGTCGAATTTCATCCAGATGATCTCGATCTTCGCGCTCGGAGCGGCGCTGACCAACGTCTTCGGCCGCATGATCGGCGATCAGCGTCAAGGCTGGGCGGTGCTGGCCGTCATGGGCGTGCTCTTCGTCGGCGGCGTGATCGCCTGCTATGCCGCCGAAGCGCACGGCAACGACGCGCTCAACGCGCTCGGCCTCACCGGCGGCAATATGGAGGGCAAGGAAACCCGGTTCGGCATTGCCGGGTCGGCCCTGTTCGCGGTGATCACGACCGCCGCGTCATGCGGCGCCGTGAACGCCATGCACGATTCCTTCACCGCGCTCGGCGGCATGATTCCGCTGATCAACATCGAGCTCGGCGAAATCATCGTCGGCGGCGTCGGCTCCGGCATGTACGGCATGCTGCTGTTCGTCATCATGGCGATCTTCGTCGCCGGCCTGATGGTGGGCCGCACCCCGGAATATGTCGGCAAGAAGATCGAAGCGAAGGAAGTCAAAATGGCGATGCTCGCCATTCTGGTCCTGCCGCTGATGTTTCTCGGCTGGACCGCGGTGGCGATGCTGGTGCCGTCCGCCGTGGCGGCCATGAACAATCCCGGACCGCACGGTTTCACCGAGGTGCTCTATGCCTACACCTCGCAGACCGGCAACAACGGCTCGGCGTTTGCCGGCCTGAGCGCGAACACGGTGTTCTACAATCTCACCGGCGCGGTGGCGATGTTTGTCGGCCGGTTTTGGATGATCATCCCGACCATGGCGATTGCGAGTTCGCTCGCCGCCAAGAAATCGGTCCCGGCCTCAGCCGGCACCTTCCCGACCACCGGCGGCCTGTTCGTCGGTTTGGTCGTCGGCGTCATCCTTATCATCGGCGGCCTGACCTTCTTTCCGGCGCTCGCCCTTGGGCCGCTGGTCGAGCAGCTCTCGATCGCCAACGGTACCCTTTATTCAGCGAATTAATTCGGACCGATCACCATGGAATCGTCGACGCTCCGCCATAGCAGGCCCGTATCGGCACTCTTCGATCCGAAGATTGTCGTCCCCGCGATCGGCTCGGCCTTCGTCA
Source organism: uncultured Alphaproteobacteria bacterium (assembly GCA_963845075.1). Lineage (GTDB taxonomy): Bacteria > Pseudomonadota > Alphaproteobacteria > Rhizobiales > Xanthobacteraceae > BOG-931. Next base: position 61,087 of record CAWJRE010000010.1, read on the forward strand.
AGCTCAATCCCCGGACGCTGATGAAGAATCCGGTGATGTTCGTGCTTGAGGTCGTCAGCGCCCTGACGACGGTGATCCTGATTCGCGATCTGATCACCGGCGGCGGCCAAGGTATCGGCTTCGAGTTTCAGATCATCCTCTGGCTGTGGTTCACGGTGCTGTTCGCCAACTTTGCGACTGCGGTTGCAGAGGGCCGCGGCAAGGCGCAGGCCGAGACGCTGCGCCGCCAGCGCACCGAGACCCAGGCCAAGGTGCTGACCGGGGACGATTTGCAAAACTATCGGCTCGTCCCCTCGACCCAGTTGAAGGTCGACGACATCGTCCTGGTCGAGGCCGGAGAGCTGATCCCGTCCGACGGCGAAGTGATCGAAGGCATGGCCTCGGTCAACGAGGCCGCCATCACCGGCGAATCGGCGCCGGTCATTCGCGAGTCCGGCGGCGACCGTTCGGCGGTGACCGGCGGAACGCAAGTGCTGTCGGACTGGATACGCGTGCGCATCACCGCGGCACCGGGCTCGACCTTTCTCGACCGCATGATCAAGCTGGTGGAAGGCGCCGAACGGCAAAAGACGCCGAACGAGATCGCGCTCGATATTCTTCTGGTCGGCCTGACGATCATCTTCGTGTTCGCGACCGCGACCATTCCGAGCTATGTCGCTTACGCGAACGGTTCCATCTCCGTCGTGGTGCTGGTGGCGCTGTTCGTGACGCTGATCCCGACCACGATCGGGGCGCTGCTGTCCGCCATCGGCATCGCCGGCATGGACCGCCTGGTGCGCTTCAACGTGCTCGCCACCTCCGGACGCGCGGTCGAGGCCGCCGGCGACGTCGACACGCTCTTGCTCGACAAGACCGGCACGATCACGCTTGGCAATCGCCAAGCCACCGAGTTCAAGCCGCTGCGCGGCGTCAGCGAACAGGAACTAGCCGACGCCGCGCAGTTGGCCTCGCTTGCCGACGAAACGCCCGAGGGCCGTTCCATCGTCGTCCTGGCGAAAGAGAAATACGGCATCCGCGGCCGCGAGCTCGCCGAGCTGCACGCCAATTTCATCCCCTTCACCGCGCAGACCCGCATGAGCGGTGTCGAAGTGGGGTCGTCCTGGGTGCGGAAAGGCGCGGTCGACGCGATCATCAATTATCTCAACGAGACCTCGCCCGCGGTGCGCGTGGGAAGCGCGGTGCAAGCGCTGCGCCCGAATATCAGCACCGAAATTGTGAACGAAGTGCGCGCGATCGCCGATACGATCGCGAAATCCGGCGGCACGCCGCTCGCTGTGGCAAAAGACGGCCGGCTCCTCGGCCTCGTTCACCTCAAGGACATCGTCAAGGGCGGTATCCGCGAGCGGTTTGCCGAACTGCGCCGCATGGGCATCCGCACCATCATGATCACCGGCGACAATCCGATGACCGCCGCGGCGATCGCGGCGGAAGCCGGCGTCGACGATTTCCTGGCGCAGGCGACGCCCGAGGACAAGCTGCGCCTCATTCGCAACGAGCAAGCCAAGGGCAAGCTCGTCGCCATGTGCGGCGACGGCACCAACGACGCGCCGGCGCTGGCGCAAGCCGACGTCGGCGTCGCCATGAATACCGGCACGCAAGCGGCGCGCGAAGCCGGCAACATGGTCGACCTCGATTCGAATCCGACCAAGCTCATCGAGATCGTCGAAATCGGCAAGCAGCTTCTGATGACGCGCGGCGCGCTGACCACGTTCTCGATCGCCAACGACGTGGCGAAGTATTTCGCCATCATCCCGGCAATGTTCGCGACCTTCTATCGGCCGGAGGGAGCGGCGCACGGGCCGCTGCAGGCGCTCAACATCATGGGCCTGGCGACACCGCAGAGCGCTATCCTCTCCGCCATCATCTTCAACGCGTTGATCATCATCGCGCTCATTCCGCTGTCGCTGAAAGGCGTGCGCTATCGCCCGATCGGCGCCGCCGCCTTGCTGCGGCTCAATCTCTTGATCTACGGATTAGGCGGCGTCGTCATTCCGTTCTTCGGCATCAAGGCGATCGACCTTATCGTGACCGCCTTGCATCTCGCCTAAGGAGACAACCCATGTTGCGCGAAATTCGTCCGGCCATCGTCGTGCTGCTCGCGCTCACGCTCATCACCGGCCTGATCTACCCGCTGGCGATGACCGGCGTCGCCAAGATCATGCCGCACCAGGCGCAAGGCAGCCTGATCGAGCGCGACGGCAAGGTCGTCGGCTCGGCGCTGATCGGCCAGGACTTCACCAGCGAAAAGTATTTCCATGGCCGGCCCTCGGCGACCGTGGCGCCGGATCCGAACGATGCGACGAAGACGGTGCCGGCACCCTACAACGCCGCCAATTCGGGCGGCTCGAATTTGGCGCCCTCCAACAAGGCGCTGATCGATCGCGTGCAGGCAGACCTCGAAAAGCTGCGGAAGGAGAATCCGTCAGCTCCGGTTCCCGCCGATCTGGTCACGACCTCCGCCAGCGGGCTCGACCCGGATATCTCGCCGGAGGCGGCCTACTTTCAGATCCCGCGTGTTGCCAAGGCCCGCAACTTGACTGAAGATCGCGTGCGGCAACTCGTCGGCGAGCATGTGGAGGAGCGATTCCTCGGCATTTTAGGCGAACCGCGAGTCAACGTATTGTTGCTTAATCTCGCGCTCGACCGGTTGTCGGCCAGCTAAAGCATGATCCCGAAAAAGCCTGCCCCGGACTTGATCCGGGGTGGACCCGGTTTTCGGAAAAGATCATGCTCAAACAAATGGCTAGGACGGGATGACGATTCGAAGAAAAGTCATCCCGCTCTAGCGCGGTAAGCACGACGTCGAGAGATCAGATCAGCGATGGCGGATCAGCGGCGCGTATCCGACCAGCGGCCGTCGCCGGAGGCGCTCCTCGAAGCGGCACGGCGCGAGGAAGGCCGCGTCGGCAAGCTTCGGATCTTTGTCGGCGCCGCGCCCGGCGTCGGCAAGACCTATGAGATGCTGCAGCAAGCGCACGCGCGCAAGAAGGACGGCTACGACGTCGTTATCGGGGTGGTGGAGACGCACGGCCGCCGCGAAACCGAAGCCCTGGTGGCCGGTCTCGAGGTCGTCCCCCGCCGGCACATCGAGTACAAAGGTCAATGGCTCGAGGAAATGGACCTCGACGCCATCATTGCCCGGCGGCCGCAGCTCGTGCTGGTCGACGAGCTTGCCCATACCAACGCGGAGGGCAGCCGTCATCCGAAGCGCTATCTCGATGTCGAAGAGCTGATGAGCCACGGCGTCGACGTGTATACCACGATCAATATTCAACACATCGAAAGCCTCAACGACGTCGTCGCCCAGATCACCCATGTACGCGTGCGTGAAACGGTTCCGGACGCGGTGTTCGATCGCGCCGATTCCGTCGAGCTTGTCGATCTCACGCCCGGCGATCTCATTCAGCGGCTGAAAGAGGGCAAGGTTTACGTGCCCAAACAAGCCGAGCGCGCGCTCGAGCATTTCTTTTCGCCGGCCAACCTCATCGCTTTGCGTGAGCTCGCGCTGCGGCGGACGGCCGAGCGCGTGGACGAGCAATTGCTCAGCGAGATGCAGGCGCACGCCATCCCCGGGCCCTGGGCCGCGGGCGAGCGCATTCTGGTCTGCATCAGCGAAGACCGGCGCTGCGCCGGACTTGTTCGCTACGCCAAGCGGCTTGCCGACCGGTTGCACGGGCCGTGGACGGCGCTTTATGTCGAAGGACGGCGCGCAACGCAGCTTACGGAAGAAGAACGCGACCGCATCGCCGACACGCTTCGGCTCGCCGAGGCGCTCGGCGGCGAGGCCGTGACGCTGCCGGCCGGCGACCGAGGCATCCCGGAAGACGTGGTCCGTTATGCGCAGGCCAATAACGTAACGCAGATCGTGATCGGCAAGTCGGCACGCTCGCGCTGGTTCGAGATGGTGCACGGCTCGGTGGTGCACGATCTCGTCCGCCGTTCCGGCAACATCAGCGTGCATGTCATCGCCGGCGACGCGGTTGCCGGCGAGCCCGTTCCGAAAAAGGCGGTGCGTGCGGCCGAACGCGACGACACGTTCAACCCGCGACCCTACATGGCGGCGCTGGTAGCGGTGGCTTTCGCGACCGGTTTCGGCGAATTGATCGGAAACTGGATCGGCGTCGGCAACGTCGATCTGATCTTCTTGACGGCGATTGTGGCGGTGGCGGTTCGCCTCGGCTTGCTGCCGTCGCTGCTGGCGAGTCTGGCGTCCGCCGTCGCCTACAACTTTTTCTTTCTGCCGCCGATCTACACCTTCACCATCGCCGATCCGGCCAATGTCGTCGCCTTCGGTCTTTTCACGCTGGTCGCCATCGTCGTGTCGAGCGTCGCGGCGCGCGGACGCACACAGGCGAAGGCGGCGACCGAACGCGCCCGTGTCACCGAATCTCTTTATTCATTCAGCCGCAAGCTTGCCGGCGCTGGAACGCTCGACGACGTCCTCTGGGCCACCGCCTATCAGACGGCCTTATTGCTGAAAGTGCGGGTGATGCTGCTGTTGCCCGAGCACGGTTCGATCGCGGTCAGGGCCGGCTATCCGCCGGAAGACATTCTCGACGACGCCGATCTCGCCGCCGCCCGATGGGCGTGGGAAAACGATCACGCCGCCGGCCGCGGCTCCGACACGCTGCCCGGCGCCAAGCGCCTGTTCCTGCCGATGCATACCGGCCGCGGCGCGGTCGCGGTGATGGGCATCGATAGCGATAAGCCGGGCCCGATGCTGACGACCGACCAGCGGCGATTGCTCGACGCCTTGCTGGACCAGGGCGCGTTGGCGATCGAGCGCGTGCGGCTGGTCGAGGAAATGGATCGCGTCGAGCGGGTGGCCGAAACCGAGCGGCTGCGCTCGGCGCTGCTCACCTCCATCTCGCACGATCTCAAGACGCCGCTTGCCGCGGTGCTCGGCGCGGCCGGCGCCCTGCGCGACATCGGCACCAAGCTCAACGACGCCGAAAAGGCCGACCTGCTGACAACCATCATCGACGAATCGGAGAGGCTCAACCGCTTCATCGCCAATCTCCTCGACATGACCAAACTCGAGTCCGGCGCGGTGTCGCCGAACGTCGGTTTGCACGATCTCGGCGAAATTGTCGGCAGCGCGCTGCGCCGCGCCAGCCGTATCCTGTCGCACCACAATGTCGAGCTCGAGCTCGCGCCGGATTTGCCGATGCTGGAAGTCGATGCGGTGCTGTTCGAGCAAGCGCTGTTCAACTTGTTGGACAACGCCGCGAAATATGCGCCGACCGAAACGACGATCCGCATTCAGAGCTGGCGGACCGCGGACTCCGTTTGCCTGTGCGTGCTCGATGAAGGCAGCGGTATTCCGCCGGACGATCTGGAACACATCTTCGACAAGTTCTACCGCGCGCAGAAGACCGATCAGGTCCGCGCCGGCACCGGTCTCGGGCTCGCCATCTCGCGCGGCTTTGTCGAGGCCATGCACGGCACCATTGCGGCTGCCAACCGCACCGACCGCAGCGGCGCCGCCTTCACCATCAGCCTGCCGATCCCGCGCGGCCGGCAGAAATTGGACGCCGCCGCATGAGTGCCGCTCCGGTCCGCGTACTGGTGGTCGATGACGAGCCACCGATCCGCAAGTTGCTGCGCATGGGCCTCACCGCGCAGGGTTATCAGATCGTCGAGGCGCCGAACGGCAAGACGGCGCTCGATCTGCTCGACCAAGCGCCCGACCTGATCATTCTCGATCTCGGCCTGCCCGACACGCAGGGGCTCGATCTGCTGCAGACCATTCGCGCCCGCAACGAGAGCGTTCCCATCGTCGTGCTCTCGAGTCGCGGTGACGAAGCCGGCAAGGTGCAGGCGCTCGATCTCGGCGCCGACGACTACATCACCAAGCCTTTCGGCATGGACGAGCTGCTCGCCAGGCTGCGCGCCGCCTTGCGCCACCAGTTGCAGACCCACGGCGAGCGGCCGATTTTCCGCGTCGGCGATCTGTCGGTCGATCTGGTGCGGCGCATCGTCAAGGTCGGCGACCGCGAGGTGAAGCTCTCGCCCAAGGAATACGACCTGCTGCGAGTCTTGGTTCAACACGCCGGCAAGGTGCTGACCCACAAATTCCTGCTCGGCGAACTATGGGACGATTTGACCGACGCCCAGTATCTGCGGGTCTATGTGCGCCAGCTCCGGCAGAAGATCGAGGCCGACCCCGAGCGGCCGCAATACATTCTCACCGAGACCGGCATCGGCTATCGTCTGCGCGCCCCCGATTGAGCCGGGCAAGTACGCCCCGCTCCGCTCAAGCCTTTGTGCAATTGTTGAATGATGAAAGTCTCCGATTTCCTGTCTTCGGCCGATGTGACGATCGATGCCGCGTTTGCCGACAAGCAAAAGCTTCTGGAAGACCTTGCGCGGCGGGCCGCGGCGATTGTCGATCTGGAGCCGGACCTGATCCTCGCCGAATTGCAAAAGCGCGAGGAGCTCGGATCGACCGGCATGGGCGGCGGCGTTGCGATACCGCATGCGCGCTTTCATCACCTGCACAAGCCGTTCGGGATGCTTGTTCGTCTCAAGAAGCCGATCGAATTCGATGCGGTGGATGGCAAACGGGTCGACACGGTTGCGCTCTTGCTGCTGCCGGATGTGCATGAAGGCGAGCGGCTGGGCGCCCTCGCCTGCTTTGCCCGCAAGCTTCGCGACCCGGTTGTCATGACGGCTTTGCGACGGGCGCTCGATGGCGCGGAAATCTACCGCAGCCTGACCGCCGATTGACCGTACTCGCCACACCGCGGCCATATAGCCGTGTGGAATTGGGCAAATCCGGCAGATTGTTCATTTGAGCATGATCTTGACCGAAAACCGGTTTCACCCCGATCTAGTCCGGGGCAGGCTTTTCGGGATCATGCTCTAGGAGGAGAGCACCACATGGCCGACGAGCTTGTTTTCTACACCAATCCGCAGTCGCGCGGCCGCCTCGTGCGCTGGATGCTAGAGGAAGTCGGGCAGCCGTACCGGACCGAGGTGCTCGACTATTCCAGCACGATGAAGGCCCCCGCCTATCTCGCCATCAATCCGATGGGCAAGGTGCCGGCGATCACCCACGGCGATGCGGTGGTGACCGAATGCGCCGCCATCTGCGCCTATCTGGCCGACGCCTTCCCGCAAGCAAAGCTCGCCCCGCCTCACGGCCACCGCCTGCGGGCGCCCTATTATCGCTGGCTGTTCTTCACATCGGGCCCCGTCGAGTTCGCCGTCAGCAACAAGGCGCTCGGCTTTGCGGTGCCGCCGGAGCGTGAGCGCATGATGGGCTACGGCAATGTGGACCGCGCCCTCAAGACGCTCGAGACCGCGATATCGCAGGCCGATTATCTCGCCGGCGATAGCTTCACTGCCGTCGACCTCTATGTCGGGTCCCACCTCAACTTCGGCATGATGTTCGGCACGATCGACAAGCGTCCGGCCTTCGAGCGCTATGTCGCGCGTCTCACGGCGCGGCCGGCCTTTACCCGCGCGCGGCAGCTTGACGACGAACTGATGCAACGCGCGGCGAGCTGAACGAGCCGCCGGCGCGTTCAAGCAAGAGAGACAAACGTCACGGGAGCCGCATCAGCGGCTCCCCGACACGCACGCGCGCTCCCTCGCATACGTTGTCGCACAGCGCGAAACCTTCCGGCGCGAAGACGATGATGGTCGAGCCATGCTCGAACCAGCCGAGCTCATCGCCCTTACGGAACGCGGCATTGCAGGGAAGCACATTCGGCCCGCGGTGCTGGAGGTTCAGCGGCGCATCGAGGCAGTGCAGGCGGATGCTGGCGACCAGAATGGCCGCAACGGCGACGAGCGTCACCGGTTGGCCGTTTGCGGCGAGTGTTGTTCGCACCACCGCGCGCTCGTTCTTGCAGAATAGCCGCTCGACACGCTTGAGCGCGATCGGATTGACGTTCCAGGTATCGCCGGAAATGTAGATCACCTGCTCGATCCGGCCGTCATGCGGCGCATGGAAGCGGTGGTACATGCTGGACGTCAGGCGCAGCGTGACATAGCGGCCATTGCGATGCGCCTCGACCAGCGCGCGATCGCCGAGCAGGTCTTCCAGCGTGTAGGGGAAACCCTTGGCCTGGTAGAGCTCGGTGCCGGCGATGGTGCCGCAAGCGCCGACGATGGCGTCGCAGGGACTGACCAGAATGTCCGCCCGGCTGTCGATCGGGCGCGCCCCGTCCTTGAGCTCGCGGGTGAAGCAGTCGTGCATGCTGCGGAAGTGGGTCTTTTTCGCCTCGCGCAAGTCGAGGTCGGAAAACAGCTGCCACACCCCGATGGACACGTCCCGCACCAGCGGCTGCTCGATCCGGCTGAACCAGCCGATCAATTGGGTGGCGAGCCGGCGCGGGATCCGGTTGGTGAGGAGGAAGTTGATGTCCTCCTGCTGCAGGAGGCGCAGCAGCTGCGCGCGGACCGTCATGGGACTGTCAACTCCGGCGCGTAAACCGCGATTCGACCACGGCCGCAATGATTTGCGCCACTACCGCTCGGGGCATCGCGGCCTGAAGAAATGACGGTTTGCGGCATGGCGGCTTGAGACATGGCGGCTTGGGCTACGACAACCTTGGCGCTTTATGGAGCCGGCGGCGCGGCGGTTGCCGCCTCGCTGTTCAAGCTGCGGCGACGGCTCGAGCTGTCGCAAGCCAAGCACCGCTCGCTCGCCGGCCACTCCCGCATGGCCCGGCGCCTCGCCGCTTTGGTGCCATTCTACGAATATGACGAGGCGCGCTTCTTCTGCGCCGACGGAGCGCCCACCGACGTGGCGCAATGCCGGCGCGCCGGTTTCGAGCAGCTGTCCACGCTTTACCGAACCCGCTTCGCCGAGAGCATTCGGCGCACCGCAGAAGCCGCGGATATCATTTCCGATCTGCAATTCACCGGCGCCTACCGGGTGCCGTTCCAGTTCAGCCGCTACGCGCGCAAACACCTGCCGTCCGGCGCCTTCCTGCAATCGAGCGAAGGCGTCATCGTCACCGATCTCGACGGCAACCGCTTTTACGACCTCACCGGCTCGTATGGCGTGAATGTTCTCGGCTACGACTTTTACAAAGACGCCATCGAGCGCGGCGCGGCGCTGGTGCGCGAGCTTGGTCCGGTGCTCGGCCCCTATCATCCCGTTATCCTCGAAAACGTGAAGCTGTTGAAAGAAATTTCCGGCCTCGACGAAATCTCGTTCCATATGTCCGGCACCGAGGCGGTGATGCAGGCGGTGCGGCTGGCGCGCTATCACACGCGGCGCTCGCACCTTGTTCGGTTTTGCGGCGCCTATCACGGCTGGTGGGGCGACGTGCAGCCGGGCATCGGCAATCCGGTACCGGCGCACGAAACCTACACATTGAAGGACATGTCGACCGACGCGTTGCGCGTTCTGCGAACGCGGCGCGACATCGCCTGCGTGCTGGTCAACCCGTTGCAGGCGCTGCACCCCAACGCCTCGGCGCCGAGCGACTCCGCCCTGCTCGACAGCGGGCGCCGGGCGCATTTCGACAAGGACGCTTACGCCTCCTGGCTGAAAGAGCTGCGCGCCGTCTGCACCGAGCGCAACATCGTGCTCATTTTCGACGAAGTGTTTGTCGGCTTTCGTGTCGCGCGTGGTGGCGCGCAGGAGTATTTCGGCGTGCGCGCCGATCTCGTCACCTACGGCAAGACGCTGGGGGGTGGCTTGCCGATCGGCGTGGTGTGCGGGCGGCACGAACTGATGAAGCGCTTCCGCGACGATCGCCCCGCCGACATCTGCTTCGCTCGCGGCTCGTTCAATTCGCACCCTTACGTCATGGGTGCCATGAACGAGTTTCTGCATCACCTGCAAACTCCGGCGGGACAGGCCATCTATCAGGACCTCGACGGCACTTGGAACGCGCGGGCGGAGCGGCTCAACGCGCGGCTGCGGGCCGACGACCTGCCGGTCGAGGTCGCCAATCTGTCGTCGATCTGGACAGTCTGCTATACGCGGCCGTCGCGCTATAATTGGATGTTTCAATACTATCTGCGGGCCGAAGGTTTGGCGCTGAGCTGGGTCGGCACCGGCCGGCTGATCTTCAGCCTCAACTACACCGACGCGGATTTCGAGGCGGTAGCGGAGCGTTTCGTCGCCGCCGCCCAAGCGATGCAGCGCGACGGCTGGTGGTGGAGCCACCCGGAGCTGACCAACAAATCGATCAAACGGGCCATCCTCAAAGAGACGATCGCCCGCCGCTTGTTTGCCTGATTTCATCAACGAAGCATCGAAAAGAAGCATCGAAAACGTAAGCGCCGATCCCGAAAAGCATCGGGATCGGCAGCGCGCGTCAGGATGACGGTGCGGTCACCCGATTCAGGTCATCCGCGGCAGTTCTTCGTGCTCGGCCTCTTCGTCTTCCCACTCGGCGACCTCGCGACCGATGCCCGGATCGATCAATTCGCCGCGCAACAACGCCAACGGCGCCTTGTGGTAGAGCTTGATGTCGTGGAAGGGGTCGGTGAGGATCTTGGTCGCCCAGACGAGCCCGGTCTGAACGTCTTGGAGGAAGAACAGCTGGACAGTGCGGAACAGCACGCCGCCGATGCCGATCACGAGCCAGATCTCCGCCACCTGGCGGATGAAGTCCATCTTGCCGGCAGCAGGCGTGAAGACGCCGAACAGAGTTGGGTCGAAATAAAGAACGATCGGCGACAGCGCCCAGATGGCCATCAACACGACCTTGCGGCGCAGATTGTAGCCGACCTTGATCTCTTCCTTGTGCTCGTGGGTAGCGTGATTGACGGTATCGTAGTCCCTGGGCTCGAAGAAAAAGTGACCGCATTGGCGCGTCGTCATCGACACCAGCCAGCCGGCCAGCGCCGAGATGGCCGGGTCTTTGAAGATCATGACGTATGAAAAAAGAAAGCTAATCGCGCTGACAAAGTGCAGTGATTGGTTGATGCGGCTGTGATGATAGTAGCGATGATCGTCCCAACGCTGGGTGCGCAGGGCTGTGAGAAAACCGTCCATCGTATTCCCCCGTTATGAGGTCATCTGATCTGGATATGGCGATTCGGTGAATCCCAGATGACACCCGAATGGCCGCCACATGAGGAAAGAAGCGAATGCTTCTAATTTGGCAGGTTCAGGACGCCGCACGCGCGCCGGCGATGGCCCTGGCCGGGGAATTCGCCCGCTCCGCGCCGCCCTCCTTGAGGAAGCGGATGAGCGAGAAGTGGCCGAGCGGCGGCATGGCGCGGCGCTCGATCAGGCGAATGCCGCGCGCCCCTTCCGCCCACTTGGCATAGCGTTCGAACGAGAACTCGGTGCGCCAGCCGAGCTTGCGCGCCGCCGGCGCAAATAAGTGTTCGAGCGCGCGCCGCGGACCGGCTTCGGCACCGACGCGGCTGACCAGAATGATCTCCCCGCCCGGCTTCAAAACCCGTGCGAACTCATCGAGCGTCGCCTCCGGATTGGGCGCGGTGGTCACGACATATTGCGCGACCACGACATCGAACGAGTTGTCGGGAAACGTGAGGCGCTCGGCGTCCATGACCCAGAGGCCCTCGACGTTGCTGAGCCCGAGCTCGGTCACGCGCTCCTGCGCCTTGCGCAGCATCTGTTCGGAGATATCGATGCCGCAAAGCTGGCAGTCCTTTGAATAGTGCGGCAGCGCGATGCCGGTTCCGACGCCGACTTCCAGAATGCGACCGCCGACGCGCTCGGCGGCTTCGATCGCAGCATCGCGTCCGCGCTCGAACACCGCACCGAATACCAAGTCGTAAACCGGAGCCCACCGGTCGTAGGCCTTGGTGACTGTCTGCTTGTCGAGCTCCACATTTGAAAGGCTGGTCATAGCTGATCCTTTTGTTACCGCCCTGCTGAGAAAGAACCGCCCTGCCCGCTTCAGCCGGCGGCGGTTTCCGTGACCGTCATCGCGGTTTCAAACTCGCGACTGTTACCGCTCGCCACTTGACGGACGTGGCCGAGAAATTGCCTTGCACTGTTTTCCCACGAGCATTCCAACGCGAACTGGCGGCAGGCGTCGCGCGGAAGCTTCAGAGCCTCGATGCAGGCGCGGCCGAGATCTTCGTCGAGAACCCCGATCGGCCGGTCGCCGACCACGTCTTTCGGGCCGGTCACCGGAAACGCTGCAATCGGTACCCCGCTTGCCAGCGCCTCGAGCTGAACGATGCCGAACGTGTCGGTGCAACTCGGGAAAACAAAAACATCAGCGGCGGCCAGATGCGCGGCGAGCGTGCCGTTCTCCAGCGGACCTAAAAATTTGGCGTCAGGAAATTCGCGCTTGAGCTTGCCCTCTTGCGGGCCGGAGCCGACGACAACCTTGGTGCCGGGAAGCTCGAGCGACAGGAACGCTTCCAAATTCTTCTCGACCGCGACGCGTCCGACGGTCATGAAAATGGGGCGTTCGAAGCCGAGATCGATGGCCCGATCGGGACGAAACAGATCGACGTCGACGCCGCGAGTCCACATGCCGAGATGCTGGAAACCGCGCTGGCCGAGCTCGCTCATCAGTGACGGCGTCGCCACCATCGTCACCGTCGCCCCGGAGTGAAACCAGCGCAGCACGCTGTAAACCAAGCTCTCCGGAATGGGCGAGCGGGCGGAAATGTATTCGGGGAAGCGCGTCGTATAGCTCGTCGTGAAAGGGCGGCCTTGGCGCCGGCAATAGGCGCGCACGGCAAAGCCGATCGGCCCCTCGGTCGCGAGATGGATGGCGTCGGGCTTTACCGCCTCGATGCGCTCGGCGATGCCGCGGCGATTGGGAATGGCGAGCCGCAAGCCCGGATAGGTCGGCAGCTGAAAGGACGGGAAGCCGTCCGGCGACAAAAATTCGACGTCTACGCCGAGCTTATTGGACGCACGCGCCAGGGAGCCCAAGGTACGCACCACACCATTGACCTGCGGATGCCACGCATCAGTGGCGATAAGAACTTTCATCGGGCTTGCGGCCAAACACCGCCCCTTGCTATTAACGAATCGCTTGCGACAACAATTGCGATTTCTTATCTCAACCGTGTGACGGCGAGGCGGCTGCGCCTTTGGAATGCCTTTCGGTTGTAACATTGCTGTTACACTCGGGTGAGATTTTCCGCCGCGAATCGTGTGAGGGCGTTTTTCTTGAATTTTATCGCTCCTCACCAAAAACAAGCTGTGACCAGCGCTATCGGGCAAAGAGTCAATTCCAGGCTCGGCCGCGGCACAATCAGCGCGGTCATTAGTCTGGCGGTTCTCGCTGTCGCCGCCGTTATCCTTTACAAGCTGTTGCACGATGCCGATTTCGGCAAGGTTATCGCCACGCTGAAGGCGCAATCGGTTCAAAAGATCACGATCGCGGCCTTATTCGTCGTGGCGGGCTACGTTACCCTCACCTTCTACGATTATTTCGCGCTGCATGCGATCGACCGGGGCAAGGTTCCCTACACGGTCGCGGCGCTGGCAAGCTTCACGAGTTTCACGATCGGCCACAGCCTGGGCGCGGCGGTGCTCACCGGCGGACTCATCCGATTCCGTATCTACTCGGCCTGGGGTCTCACCGTCCTCGACATCGCCAAAATCGCCTTCATCACGAGCATCACATTCTGGCTCGGCAACGCCTTTCTGTTGGGCGGCGCGACCGCCTATGCGCCGGAAGCTGCCGCAGCTGTCGACCATCTGCCGTTGTGGGCCAATCGCGCGATCGGTTTGGGCGCGCTGTTCGCGATCGTCTGTTATCTGCTGTGGCTGGCGCCGCGCCGGCGCACCATCGGCCGCGCCGGCTGGCGGATGGCGTTGCCGAGCTTTCAATTCACGCTCGTGCAAATTGCAATCGGCGCGCTCGACCTGACGCTGATCACGCTCGCGATGTACACCGTTTTGCCGCCCGACCCGCCGGTCGGGTTCATCATGATGATGGTGCCTTTCCTCACAGCCACGCTTCTGGGGACGGTCAGCCATGCGCCCGGCGGCCTCGGCGTTATCGAAGTCGCCATGCTGCTCGGCCTGCCGCAGTTCCAGCGCGAGGAGCTTTTGGCGGCTTTGCTGACGTTTCGGGCGCTCTATTTCGTCCTGCCGCTCTTGTTGGCCACGCTTTCACTTGGCGTCCGAGAGCTTCATTTGCTCACCCGCTCGGCTTCCGCGCGCCGCGATCGCGGTGCGTAACGGCCCCTGCCAACCTTGTAAGGTGGGTACCCCCACGTTAAGGTTTTCATCGCGCTGGCTGGGGTTGGTTGGTGACGCGTAGGGTGCTTGTTTCCGGGGCTGGAAAGCAGTCGCAATCGTCGTTGGCACCGCCTGTTCAGCGTACGATCGCGACGACGGCAGCGGCTATCCTCATCATGCTTTCGGCCCTGCCGAGCAAGGTCGCCGCAGAGAGCATCGAGTCGGCGCTGGCGCGTGCTTATCAGGGCAATCCGCAACTCAACGCTCAGCGCGCCATCGTCCGCCAGAATGATGAAGGCGTAGCGCAAGCGCTCTCGGGCTATCGCCCGACGCTCTCCGCCACGGCTTCGGTCGGCGAGCAATATACCAATCAGACGGGCGTATTTCCGGCGGTGCCGCCTGCTCTGCCCAACAGTCTTGCGTACACCATCAAGGGCGTCACCACGCCGCGTTCGGTCGGCGTCAACGCCGGGCAGACATTGTTCAACGGTCAGCAGACCGCCAATCAGGTGCGCAAAGCCGAAAGCCAAGTGTCGGCGGCGCGCGAGACACTGCGGGTCATGGAAGAATCCGTGCTGCTCTCTGGCGCAACGGCCTACATGGATGTGTCGCGCGACGCCGCCAATCTCGAAGTGCAGCAGAACAATGTGCGCGTTCTGCAACGCACCCTCAAAGACACGCGCAATCGGTTTACCGCCGGCCAAGTCACGCCGACCGACGTTGCGCAGGCCGAGGCGCAACTCGCCGCCGGCGAGGCAACTTTGCATGCCGCGGAGTCGACGCTGATGACCACGCGCGCCAATTATCGGCGCATCATCGGCGTCGAGGCGTCCAATCTCTCGCCCGCTTCGCCGGTCGACCGGCTGGCGCCGACGACGCTGAACACGGCCATCGCGGTCGGCATTGCGGAGAACCCGACGGTGACCGCCGCGCTGTACGGCGTCGACGTCGCGCAATTGCAGGTGAGGATCGCCGAAGGCGCACTTTGGCCGACGCTTGCCTTGCAGGGCAGCGTCCAACAACAGACCTATTCGAACATTCTCACGCCCAATCTCGTTCTCGGCACCGTGATGCTCAATCTGACGGTGCCGATCTATCAGGGCGGCGCGGAATATTCAGCCATCCGCCTGAACAAGGAAAGTGAGGGACAGCAGCGGCTCAACGTCGAACAAGTTCGCGACCAGACGCAGGCCAATGTCATTCAAGCCTGGGGCCAGTTGCAGGCGGCGAAAGCGCAGGTCGAAGCCGCCATCCGCCAGAACGACGCCGCCGCGCGCGCGCTCGAAGGCGTTCGCAACGAGGCGCAGGCGGGCCAGCGCACGACGCTCGACGTGCTCAACGCCGAGCAGGCGCTGGTAAATGCGCGCGTCAGCCTGATCGTCGCGCAACACGATCGCGTGGTCGCGTCTTACAGTCTGGTCTCGGCTGTCGGCCGTTTGTCGGCGCGGGAGCTCCGTCTGCCGGTCACGATCTACGATCCGATGGTGCACTATCAGCAGGTGCGCGATGCATGGTTCGGGCTGCGCACGCCGGACGGACGTTAAGCCTGTGCCTGATACTGCGCGGCGGTTTTGGCCCGGTGGAGCATGAGCCAGAGCTTTGCCATTGCCTCTTCGGCGCTGTCGCCGCGCGCTAATAATGACGGCTCGTCGCTTTCGGCGGTCCATATGGAGGTGGAGACCCACAACCGCGCGAAGCGCGTCGCCGCAGGCTTCGATCAGATCGGCAACGTCGGGGCAATAGTAACCGTCCCTGATATCCTGCATATGCTCGTCAAGATCGTAAGGCGTGATCGTTATGCCGTGACGCCGGGAATGTTCGCTCCATTCACCACCGCGCTCAGGCGGATAAAAGACGTGCCCCACGCGATAGGCACCGACTGGAAAACTGGCGTGCTTCAACTCTCTCGCCAACTCGCGCGTCATCGCCACGATCAGTCCTCGAGCACGTAGAGGCCCGGCGCGTCGGCGAGCGGCGGATATCCGGATTGCGGCGCACCCATCGCAGGCGCGGCGGTCGGCGGGCCGGAGCGATCCTTCAGCCAGCTAACCCACTCCGGCCACCACGACCCTTCCTTGACCGGCGTATTCGCATAGTAGCTGTCGGGATCGACATAGTGATCGGTGAGCTTCTTGGTTGCGACCCGGAAGGTGCGTCCGTGGTGCCCGGGCTCCGAAACAATTCCCGCATTGTGGCCACCGGCTGTGAGCAGATAAGTCACGTCGGATTCGACTTGCAGAAAAATCTTGTAGGTCGAGCGCCAGGGCGCCACATGGTCGCGCTCGGTGCCGACGGCGAAAATCGGCGCGCGCAGATCGTCAAGCGCGATCGGCCTGCCGCCGGCTTCGAACCGGCCCTCGGCAAGGTCGTTGTCGAGGAAAAGCTTGCGCAGATATTCCGAATGCATGCGGTAAGGCATGCGGGTCGCGTCGGCGTTCCAGGCCATCAGGTCGGTCACCGGCTGACGCTGGCCGAGCAGATAGTCGTGCACGAGGTGCGACCAGATCAGGTCATTCGATCGCAACATCTGGAACGCGCCGGCCATCTGCCGGCTGTCGAGGAAGCCCTGCTCCCACATCATGTCTTCGAGAAACGCGACCTGGCTCTCGTCGATCATCAGCATGATCTCGCCGGCTTCGGTAAAATCGGTCTGCGCGGCCAAGAGCGTCAGCGTCGCAAACCGCTCGTCGCCGTCGCGCGCCATCGCCGCGGCTGCGATCGACAGCAGCGTTCCGCCCAGGCAGTAGCCTACTGCGTGAACTTTGCGATCGGGCAATACCGCATTGACCGCATCCAGCGCGCTCATTACGCCGAGCGTCCGATAGTCTTCCATGCCGAGATCGCGATCTTCCGGACCCGGATTCTTCCAGGAGATCATGAAGACGGTGAAGCCTTGCCCGGTGAGATGCTTGACCAGCGAATTATGCGGCGACAGATCGAGGATGTAATATTTCATGATCCACGCCGGAATGATGAGGATCGGCTCCGGCCGAACCGTGGCGCCCGTCGGCGCGTATTGAATGAGCTCGATCAAACGATTGCGATAAATCACCTTGCCCGGGGTCTTGGCCACGTCGCGGCCGACGACGAAAGCGTCGGCCCCAATGGGCCTTTTGCCGGCGATGGCGCGCTCGGCGTCCTCCATGTAGTTCTGAAAACCTTTGACCAGGTTGAGCCCGCCGGTGGCGACGGTGCGCAACAGGATCTCGGGATTGGTCAGCGGAAAATTCGACGGCGCGCACATGTCGAGGATCTGCCGCGAGGCGAACTCGACCATGTCCTCATGGCTCTTGGAAACGCCGCGCAATCCGGTCGTGGCGTTGTGCCACCATTGCTGCTGCAGCAGAAAGCCTTGATAGATGAAGTTGAACGGAAACTTGCGCCAAGCTTCATCTGTGAAGCGATGGTCCTGCGGCAGAGGATCGATACAGTCCTCCGCCCTTCCTCCCGACACGGCGTACTTTTGCAGATAATTGCTGAACCGCATCGCCTTGCGCATCGCCTTGTCGACGAGCTGAATGCGTTTGCCGGGCGCGTAAGCAAGATGCGTCGCCCAATCCAGATATGCCTCCGCCAATGCTGCCGGCGAGATGCCTGCGGTGAAGCGCGCCGTGGCGGCATGCAAGGCGCGGTCGGTGATGTCGGCCAACGCCGTCACGGTGTAGGAATCGCGGTCCTGCTGCTGGCTCGGCCGGTTCCGAAGCCATGTCATCGGACCGGCGGGGATGGGCAAGTTCGGCGATGCCGCGACCGAAGTCGCGCGCGACGCCCCACCCGCTAGAGCTATCAATTCTCGCGATTGCGGTGGTGCAACGGTCATCGCTCAATCCAATTGGCGCGAATTTCGGGATGTCGCCCGGGTGCGCATATCTGCGCCTTTTGCGTGACCGAACCATGATTCAGGTCAAAAGGCTTTGCCGGAACTTTGGGCAATCCCGCCCTCGGCAATCCTGCCGCATCCTTAAGGAGGGGCGGCCGCGCCGCTGGCAACGCACTTACAATAGGACGAGCGAAACTGGTCGCTGGAGAGCAAACCTAAAGGCTGACGCCCAACGCCTATTGCCGCGGGTAGATGATGATCGAGAGATATTGCATCGGCGCCTCGATCAATTCCTCCGGCCCGTGCCGCGCGGCTGCATCGAAAAACAGCGCGTCGCCCGGTTCCAAAAGATACGTCCCGTCCGCGTGCCGGTAGCGTACCTTGCCCGAGAGCATGTAGATGAACTCCACGCCGGCGTGGCGGAAATTGGTGTAGGGCTGCGCGTCCCGCTTGAGCGTAATAAGAAACGGCTCAACGCCGATCTCGCCGGCGAGCGAATGGCCAAGCAGATCATAGAGGTGGCCGGCCTTGGTGCCGCGGCGCTCGATGCGCACGCCCTGCCCGGCTTTGACGAACGAACAATCGCGACGCTCTTCGGATTCGGCAAACAAGCTGCTCATCGACACGTTAAGCGCCTTGGCCAGCGCGCATAGCGTCGAAAGCGACGGCGAGATCGTGCCGTTCTCGATCTTCGAGAGCATGCCGGCACTGATTCCGGCATTCATGCCGAGCTGGGCAACCGTCAGGTCCATCGACCGGCGAAAGCGCCGCACCTGCGCGCCGATCTCTTCCTCGATGCTGAGCGTTCTCTTGTCGGCCGGCGCAAGTGAGCCGGTCAGCAACTCCTCATCGGCAGGTTTGCGGTGCAACTCGCGCGCCGCGTGGTTCGTCGCCTGCTCGGAATTCTTAGCGCCCGATCGTTGCGGCATCTGCTTTCCTGCCTTTTCTTTGGGCAATTTCACACCATTCAATGGTTAGTGAACATCTAAGGGTCCGTGGGGAGAAATGAACAGTTTCCTCACAGGAAAGTTATTTTCCTCACAGTTGACGGCAGTGGCATTTCCGTGCGACTAAAGGCCATTAGTCTTGGGGACTCCGATGTGCGGTATCGCCGGCCTGTTTCTCAAAGATGCAAAACTCGAACCTGATCTTGGCTCCATGCTCGCCGGGATGCTGTCGCCGCTGAACGACCGCGGCCCGGATTCGGCTGGCTTTGCGGTCTATGGTGCCGAAACGCCGGGGCATGTGAAATTCACCCTTCGTCTACCGTCGACCTTCAATCTCGAGCGGCTGCTGAAGGGCCTGCGCGATGAGCTGGGTGGTCCGGTCGGACATCGTTTGCACGGCACCCACGTCGTTCTTTCCGTCCCGGCCGAGCGGGCCGCGCTCGCGCGGCGGGCGCTGGCCGCCTTTGAGGAGGTCGCCATCGTCGGGGCCGGCCGCCGCATGGAGATTTTCAAGGAAGTGGGACGTCCCGACGATGTGTCGCGGCAATTCGGCCTCGGCACGATGAGCGGCACCCACGCCATCGGCCATACCCGGATGGCGACTGAATCGGCCGTGACCACGAACGGCGCCCATCCTTTCACGACGGGCGACGACCAATGCCTGGTGCACAATGGCTCGTTGTCCAATCATTGCGCCGTCCGCCGCGAGCTGATCAAAAAAGGGCTGGCGTTCCAAACGGAAAACGACACGGAAGTCGCGGCCGGCTTCATCACCGCGAAATTGAAGGACGGCGGCTCCCTGCAACAGGCGATGGAAGCCTGTCTCGATTCTCTCGATGGGTTCTATACGTTCGTCATCGGCACCGAAGCAGGCTTCGGGGTTTTGCGCGATCCGATCGCCTGTAAGCCCGCGGTGGTCGCCGAGACCGACCGGCTGGTCGCTTTCGGCACGGAATACCGCGCGCTTGTCGATTTACCGGGGATCGCTTCCGCCAAAGTGTGGGAGCCGGCGCCGGCCACTGTTTACCGCTGGGAATTGCATTAATGCTCACTGTGGATCTCGCACGAAGTTCAGTGCGTGAGCTCAATACCGCCTTGCACCGTTTAGGACCCGACAGCAACGAAACGCATTGGCGCGTTCTCAATCCGCGCGGGCAACATTCCATCGCCGTCGGTCTCGAGCAGCCGATTTTGGTCGAGGTCGAAGGCCATGTCGGCTATTACTGCGCCGGCATGAACAAGCTCGCCACGGTGGTGGTCGAGGGCAATGCCGGGCAAGGCGTTGCCGAAAACATGATGTCCGGCAAAGTCTGGGTGAAGGGCGACGCGTCGCAGGCGGCGGGCGCGACCGGGCGCGGCGGCCTGCTCGTCATCGACGGCAATGCCTCGGCGCGCTGCGGCATTTCGATGAAGGGCATCGACATCGTCGTGAAGGGATCGGTCGGGCACCTGTCGGCCTTCATGGCGCAGGCCGGCAACCTGGTGGTTCTGCAGGACGCGGGCGAAGCGCTCGGGGATTCGATCTACGAAGCGCATCTCTATGTGCGCGGCAAGGTCCACAGCCTGGGCGCCGATTGCATCGAAAAGCCTTTGGAAGAAGAGCACAAGCGCGAGCTGGGGCGGCTCCTGGACGCCGCCGGCATCAACGGCGCGGTGGATATCGGTGAATTCCGCCGCTACGGTTCAGCCCGCAAGCTTTACCATTTCCACGTCGAAAACGTCGGACAATACTGATGACGTCGCGGGACCGCTGGATCCATACGCCGCCGCGCAAATCGGCAACGTTCGACGACGCCTCGATCGCCGAAATTCGCCGCGCCGCCACCACCGGCATCTACGACATTCGCGGCGGCGGCGCCAAGCGCAAGCTTCCGCACTTCGACGACCTGTTGTTTCTCGGCGCTTCCATCAGCCGATATCCGCTGGAAGGCTATCGGGAGAAGTGCGCGACCGACGTCACCATCGGCACCCGCTTTGCCAAGAATCCGATCAAGCTGAAAATTCCGATCACCATTGCGGGCATGAGCTTCGGCTCGCTGTCGGCGCAGGCCAAGGAAGCGCTTGGCCGCGGTGCCAGCGCCGTCGGCACCTCGACCACGACCGGCGACGGCGGCATGACCCCGGAAGAGCGGCACCATTCCAGCATCCTGGTTTATCAGGTCCTGCCCTCGCGCTACGGCATGAATCCGGACGACTTGCGCAAGGCTGACGCCATCGAAGTCGTGGTCGGCCAAGGCGCCAAGCCGGGCGGCGGCGGCATGCTGCTCGGGCAGAAAATATCCAAGCGGGTCGCCGAGATGCGCGTTCTGCCGGAAGGCATCGACCAGCGCTCCGCCTGCCGGCACCCCGACTGGACCGGGCCCGACGACCTTGAAATCAAAATTCAGGAGCTGCGCGAGATCACCGACTGGACCAAACCGATCTACGTCAAGGTCGGCGCGTCGCGGCCCTATTACGACACGATGCTGGCCATCAAGTCGGGCGCCGATGCGGTAGTGCTCGACGGCATGCAGGGCGGCACGGCCGCCACGCAGGAAGTGTTCATCGAGCACGTCGGCATCCCGACGCTCGCGGCCATTCCGCCGGCGGTCGAAGCGCTGCAGGAACTCGGGATGCATCGCAAAGTTCAGCTCATCGTGTCCGGCGGCATCCGCAACGGCGCCGACGTTGCGAAAGCGCTGGCGCTCGGCGCGGACGCCGTGTCGATCGGCACCGCAGCGCTGATCGCGCTCGGCGACAACGATCCGCATCTGGAAGACGAATATCGCGCCCTCGGCACCACCGCCGGCGCCTATGACGACTGGCACGAAGGCCGCGACCCGGCCGGCATCACCACGCAGGATGCGGAGCTGGCCGCCCGCCTCGATCCGGTCATCGCCGGTCACAAGCTCGCCAACTATCTGTCGGTACTGACGCTCGAAGCACAAACCATCGCACGCGCATGCGGCAAGTCGCATGTGCACAATCTCGAGCCTGAAGATCTGGTGGCGCTCACCGTCGAGGCCGCCGCCATGGCGCGCGTGCCGCTCGCCGGCACAAACTGGATTCCGGGACGGACTAAAATATGAGTAGCGGCAGCGCCGCGATTTGAAAGAGGGGCAGTGATGGCGTCCTGGAGCGAAACCGCCAAGGCTAAGAATATCCGCTATTTCCTGATTTCGTTCGTCGATCTGTTCGGCACGATGCGCGCCAAGATCGTGCCGGCAAGCGCCATCGACGACGTCGCTGCAGCGGGCGCTGGTTTTGCCGGCTTCGCCACCTGGTTCGACATGACGCCGGCCGATCCGGACGTGCTGGTCATGCCCGAGATCGATACGCTCATTCAGTTGCCCTGGAAGCCCGAAGTCGCCTGGGTCACCGGCGACCTCATCATGGGCGGCGAGCCGGTCGAGCAAAATCCCCGCCAAGTGCTCAAGCGCGTGCTGGCCAGCCCGGACGCCAGCGGCCTCGATTTAAAGACCGGCGTCGAGTGCGAATATTTCTTGATCACGCCCGATGGTGGCGCGATCTCCGACGGCGCCGATCAGCAAAGCAAGCCCTGCTACGACCAGCAGGCGCTGATGCGCCGCTACGATGTGGTGGCGGAAATCTGCGACGCCATGGTGAGCCTCGGCTGGAAGCCCTACCAGAACGATCACGAGGACGCGAACGGCCAGTTCGAGATGAACTGGCACTATGACAGCGCGCTGCGCACCGCCGACAAGCACGCTTTCTTCAAATACATGGTGAAGTCGATCGCCGAGAAGCACGGGCTGCGCGCCACGTTCATGCCAAAGCCGTTCTCCAATCTCACCGGCAACGGCTGCCACATGCACACTTCGCTGTGGAAGGGCGACCGCAACGTGTTCGCCGATCCCAAGGGCGAGCTCGGCATGTCGTCCGAGGCGTATCATTTCATCGGCGGCATCATGCATTCGGCGGAAGCCTTGTGCGCGATCAGCAACCCGGTGGTGAATTCATTCAAGCGCATCAATGCGCCACCGACGCTGTCGGGCGCGACCTGGTCGCCCAACACCGTGACCTACACCGGCAATAACCGCACGCACATGATCCGTATTCCAGATGCCGGCCGCTTCGAGTTCCGGCTCGCCGATGGCGCGGCCAATCCCTATCTCTTGCCCGCCGCGGTCTTCGCCACCGGGCTCGACGGGATGCGCAACAACCGCGACCCCGGCAAGCGGCTCGACATCAACATGTACACCGATGGCCACAAGGCGAAGGGCGCAAAGAAGCTGCCGCTCAACATGCTCGACGCGCTGCGCGCGCTTGAGAAGTCGGCTGTGCTGAAGGACGCGTTCGGCGAAAAGACCGTCGCCTCCTACATCAAGCTCAAGACCGACGACTGGAACGCCTATTCCCGCCACCTGACAGAATGGGAGCGCCAGACGACGCTCGATTGCTGAGCGCTTGGTGTGCCGGAATGCATTATTCGGGTTGGACGCTCGCCTGGAACGCACTGTCGGGTCACAAGAACTGGCGGCCGGCCTGGCGCGATGCGGCGCCCAAAGCTTCCTACGACGTGATCATCATCGGCGGCGGCGGCCACGGCCTCGCCACCGCGCATTATCTCGCCAAGGTGCACGGCATCACCAACGTCGCCGTGCTGGAGAAGAACTGGATCGGCTCCGGCAATGCCGGACGCAACACGACCATCATCCGCTCCAATTATCTCCTCCCCGGCAACGAACGCTTCTACGAATGGTCGATGAAGCTCTGGGAGGGATTGGAGCGCGACCTCAACTACAACACGATGGTGAGCCAGCGCGGCATCATCAACATTTATCACTCCGACGTTCAGCGCGACGCCTTTGCCCGCCGCGGCAACTCCATGCGGCTGCACGGCGCTGGCGGCGAGCTTCTCGACCGCGAGCGCGTTCGCGCCCTCCTGCCCTATCTGGACTACGACAATGCGCGCTTTCCCATCCACGGTGGATTGATGCAGCCGCGCGGCGGCACGGCGCGGCACGACGCCGTGGTCTGGGGATATGCGCGCGCGGCTTCCGACCGCGGCGTCGATATCGTGCAAAATTGCGAAGTGATCGGGATCACGGTCGAGGACGGCCGCGCGGTCGGCGTGGAAACGACCCGCGGCGTCATTCGCGCCAAGAAGATCGGCATCGTCGTCGCCGGCAACAGCTCGCGGCTTGCCGCCATGGCCGGCTTCCGGCTGCCGATCGAAAGCCACGTGCTGCAGGCTTTCGTCAGCGAGGGCATCAAACCGCTGGTCGATCACGTGATCACTTTCGGCGCCGGCCATTTCTACATCAGCCAGAGCGACAAGGGCGGTCTCGTCTTCGGCGGCGACATCGACGGCTATAACTCCTATGCCCAGCGCGGCAATTTGCCGACCGTTGAAGATGTCTGCGAGGGCGGCATGGCGCTGATGCCGATCATCGGACGCTTGCGCATCCTGCGCTCATGGGGCGGCCTGGTGGACATGTCGATGGACGGCTCGCCGATCATCGATCACGCGCCGGTCGAGGGCCTCTATCTCAACGCCGGCTGGTGCTACGGCGGCTTCAAAGCGACGCCGGGATCGGGCTGGTGCTTTGCGCACCTGATCGCGCGCGACGAGCCGCACCCGGCAGCAAGCGAATTTCGTCTCGACCGCTACGCCAAAGGCGACGTGCTCGACGAGCGCGGCGCCGGCCCGCAACCCAATCTGCACTGATCGCCCATGCGGATCTCCTGCCCCCATTGCGGCCTGCGGGACGTGCGCGAGTTCACCTATCTGGGTGACGCGGCGCCGGAGCGCCCCGATCCGCAAGCACCGGATGCCATCAATCACTTCATCTCTTACGTCTACATGCGCGACAATCCGGCCGGCGCTCACGGCGAGCTTTGGTATCACGGCGCCGGATGCCAGGCTTGGCTTGCGGTCGAGCGCGACACGCGCACGCACGCGATCGCTGCCGTCCGCTCCTACAAGGCGGGCCCATGAGCGCGGTCGTGTCCTCCCCTTCCGGCGCGCCACAGCCGCATCGTCTCAGCGGCGGATCGATCGATCGGTCGCGGCCGGTGCGCGGATATTTCGACGGCCAAGCAATCGACGGCTTCGCCGGCGACACGCTTGCGTCGGCGTTGCTGGCCAACGGCATCCGTCTGGTCGGCCGCAGCTTCAAATATCATCGCCCGCGCGGCATTCTCACCGCCGGGCCGGAAGAGCCGAATGCGCTTGTTGAATTGCGCAGCGGCGCACGGCGCGAGCCGAACACGCGCGCGACCACGATCGAGATGTTCGATGGGCTTGAGGCGGCGAGCCAGAACCGCTGGCCGTCGCTGCGCTTCGATCTTCTCTCGGTCAATTCGCTGCTCACGCCGTTCTTTCCTGCCGGCTTCTACTACAAGACCTTCATGTGGCCGCCCTCGTTCTGGGAGCGCGTGTACGAACCCTTCATCCGCAGGGCCGCGGGTTTGGGTCGCGCCGCTGCGGAGCCCGATCCCGATCATTACGAGCAAACTTACGCCTTCTGCGATGTGTTGATCGTTGGCGCCGGCGCTGCCGGATTGGCGGCAGCGCAAGTGGCCGCGCGTTCGGGCGCGCGCGTCATCGTGTGCGAGCAGGATTTCATCGCGGGCGGGCGCCTGCTGGCCGACGATCGCGAGATCGGCGGCGTGCCCGGAAGCGCGTGGGCCGAGGCGATTGTCGCCGAACTGCGTGGCCTCCCCAACGTGCAGCTGATGCCGCGCACCTGCGTGTTCGGCGTGTATGACGGCGGCGTCTACGGCGCCGTCGAACGGGTCGCCGATCATCTGCCGGTGCCGCCTGCGCACCAGCCGCGGCAGCGGCTGTGGCGGATCATGGCCAAGCGCGCCATTCTGGCGAGCGGCGCCATCGAGCGGCCGCTGGTTTTTCCGGGCAACGACCGGCCGGGTGTGATGATGGCCTCGGCGATGCGGAGCTATCTGAACCGCTTTGCCGTCCGCCCCGGCGAACGCGTCGCGCTCTTCACCAACAATGATGACGGCTGGCGAACGGCGAAAGCTTTGCGCAAATGCGGCGTGGATATCGCCGCGATTGTCGATAGCCGGCCCGAAGTGCCGAGGCATCTGAAAGCGCAATGTCCGGACGCTCGCATCATCGCCGATGCGCGGGTCAGCGGGACCAAGGCGGGCCCCCTGCTGCGTGCGATCACCGTGGAGGCGCGTGGCGGCACTGAGCGGATCGAAGCTGATACGCTTGCGATATCGGGCGGGTGGAATCCCGAGCTGGGCTTGACTTGTCACCATGGTGGCCGGCCGGTGTGGAATGCGGATTTGGCGGCCTTCGTGCCGGGGCAGACGCCACCCGGACTGACTGCGGTCGGCGCAGCGAACGGTCGCATGCTGCTGCGCGATTGTCTCATCGAAGGCAGCGAAGCGGGCCGAAAGGCGTCCGACGACACGGGCTTCACGACGTCGGCCCAAGAACCGCCGCGCGTGGACGATGAGACATTCGCCGTCACGGCGTTCTGGCACGTGGGCGGCCGCAAGGCTTTTGTCGATTTTCAGAACGACGTCACGGCCGACGATATCGCTCTGTCAGAACGCGAGGGCTTCCGCTCGGTCGAGCATCTGAAGCGCTACACCACGCTCGGCATGGCGACCGACCAGGGTAAGCTCTCGAACGTCAACGGCCTCGCCATCATGGCCGCGCTCACCGGCCAGGCGATTCCGGCGGTCGGAACGACGAGCTACCGGCCGCCTTATGTTCCGATCGCCATCGGCGCACTCGCCGGCCATCACCGCGGCAAGCAATTTCGGCCGACACGGCTCACGCCCTCGCATCAATGGGCGCAGGAGCAAGGCGCGGAGTTTGTCGAGACCGGCGCCTGGCTGCGCGCGCAATATTTCCCGCGCCCCGGCGAGAAGGATTGGCTCGAGACCGTCACGCGCGAAGTGCGCGCGGTGCGCTCGGCAGTCGGATTCTGCGATGTCTCCACCCTGGGCAAGATCGAGGTGCACGGTCCGGACGCCGGCGCTTTCCTCGATCGCCTTTACATCAACACATTCTCGAACCTGCCGGTCGGACGCGCGCGCTATGGGCTGATGTTGCGCGAGGATGGCATCGCTTTCGACGACGGGACGACGTCGCGCCTGGCCGACGACCGGTATTTCATGACCACCACGACGGCGAACGCCGTTCGCGTGTTTGCGCACATGCAGTTCTGCCATCAGGTGCTGTGGCCGGAACTCGATGTTCAGTTCGCTTCTGCGACCGATGAATGGGCGCAGTTTTCAGTCGCCGGCCCCAAGGCACGCGACGTGCTGGCGCAACTGGTCGATCCGCCCTTCAGGATCAGCAATGCCGATTTTCCCTACATGGCGGTCGCTGAACTTGAGGTGTGTAACGGCATTCCGGCGCGCCTCTATCGGCTCTCGTTCTCCGGCGAGCTCGCTTATGAAATCGGCGTGCCGGCGCGCTATGGCGACGCGCTCGCGCGCGCACTGATGCAGGCGGGTGAGCCGTTCGGCATCGTGCCCTACGGCACCGAGGCGCTCGGCGTCATGCGCATCGAGAAAGGTCACGTCGCCGGCAACGAACTCGACGGCCGCACCACCGCCGACGATCTCGGCCTGGGCCGCATGATGTCCAGCAAGAAAGATTTTATTGGCCGCGTGATGGCTGCGCGGCCGGCGCTCGTTGATCCCAAGCGCCCCAAGCTCGTCGGACTGCGTCCGCGCGATGCGGGCAAGCGGCTTTATGCCGGGGCGCATCTGTTGCCGGTCGGCGCCGCGCTCGTGGCGGAGAATGACCAGGGCATCATCACCTCCGTTGCTTTCTCGCCCACTCTCAATCATTGGGTTGGGCTCGGCTTCATCGTCGGCGGCACCGAGCGGATCGGCCAAACCGTCATGATGGTCGATTTCATGCGCGACAGCTTCATCGAGGTTGAACTCTGCGCGCCGGTGTTCGTGGATCCGAAGGGAGAGCGGCTGCGTGGCTGATTTTTCGCTCTTTCCACGCTCCGGGTTGGAGCAGTTGCTACGGCCGGGAACCCATGGCGACCATGCGGGCGAGCCAGGAGTCGCTGTCGCATTGCGCACCGATCTGGCGCTCGCCTACGTCTTGGCGCGCAACGGCAAAGCCGGCGAATTGCAAAGCCGCGTGCGAGAGCGTTTTGGTCTCAACTTGCCGATGGCAGCGCAGCGTGCCGAAAACGGCGGTATTGCAGGGCTCGACAGCTTGAATTTCATTTGGGCCGGACCAGGCCGATGGCTCGCCGGGACGTCGGCGCAAACCGGAGCTTCGCTTGAGGCGATGTTGCGCAAGGAATTGTCCGGCGTGGCTTCTGTGATCAACCAGACCGACGGGCGCTGCGTGTTCCGCATCGGCGGCGGACCAAGCGTGCGCGAGGTGTTGGCCAAGGGCGTTCCTATCGATCTCGATCCGCGGGTCTTCAGCCCCGGAGACACAGCCCTCACGCTGGTCGGCCATATCAACGTGCATCTTTGGCAAGTCGACCCCACGCCGACCTACGATTTCGCCGTGCCGCGCAGCTTTGCCGCAAGCTTTTGCGAATGGCTATTCGCGGCGTCGGCGAAATATGGCTTGTTGGTTCGCGCTGCCTAACCCCCGCTGGCAAACAGCGTCCGGCGCGCGGCAGCCGAGCATCGGCAACCCTACTGGATCACCAAGACGCGCACGCCGTCGGCCAGCAGGGCGTCGATGCGCTGCGTAACGGAAATGAGCTGCCGACTACCGACGTGTTGCCTCGGGTCCAAGCTCGCAGCAGTTCGTATTGCGCAACCGGCGGAATTTGGCCTATGTTCGCTCAACGAGCGGATTTTCCCGACCGCGCGGGCTGCGTTTGGAGTCCGTTCGCCGTCTTACGGCGGTAGTGCCGCCGATATCCGGGCGTAGGCGCCCCACCGTTATTCTCCGGGTGGAGAAAGTGGGGTGTTGGTATTTTTGGCCAACAGGAGGGAGTCATGAGCATCAGCCGTCGACGCATCTTGAAGAGTACCGGTGGGGGACTGGCCGGCATTCTGGCCACCGGCGTCGCTCCGTACCATTTCGTGCGGAATATCGCCAAGGCAGCGGAAGGCGACACCATTAAGGTCGGCATTCTGCATTCGCTTAGCGGCACGATCGCGATCATTGAGTCGTCTCTGCACAACGCCGAGTTGCTGGCAATCGAGGAGATCAATGCCAAAGGGGGAGTGCTCGGCAAGAAAATCCAACCGGTCGTCGAAGATCCGCAATCAATGGTGCAAGTCTTCGCTGAGAAGGCGAAGAGGCTCCTACTTGAGGAAAAGGTCGTGGCCGTACTCGGGTGCTATACATCCGCCAGCCGCCAATCGGTGCTCCCCGTTTTTGAGGAAAACAACGGCGTGTTGCTCTACCCGACGCTCTACGAAGCCCAAGAATGTAGCAAGAACTGCTTTTACACCGGCGCCGTTCCTAACCAACAACTCGATGATTTCGTACCGTGGATCATCAACACCCTGGGGCGCAAGAAATTCTATCTGATTGGGGCAAATTATATCTATCCCAAGGAGACAAACCGCGAAGTTAAGGCGCTACTGCAGAAGCACGGGGGCACTACCGTAGCCGAAGAGTATTCTCCTCTCGGTTCGACGGAGTTCTCGACCAACATCAACAAGATCGCCTCGAGCGGCTGCGATATCGTCTTCTCCGATCTGGTCGGCGACCAGATCGTCGCCTTCTATAAGCAGTTCAAGGAATTCGGTATTACCGCTAAGGATATCCCGATCTGCACGCCGATCACCACCGAGCAAGAAATCGCGGCCATGGGGGCGGAGAATGCGGTCGGTCACTACACCTCGTTCAACTACTTCCAAAGCGTCGACACGCCACAGAACAAGTCATTTGTTGAGCGCTACAAGGCCAAGTACGGCAAGGACGCGGTGACCAACGCGGTGATGGAAGCCGCCTACTTCCAGACCTACTTCCTCGCCCAAGCGATCGCGAAGGTTAAATCGACGGACGCGGATGCTCTGATCTTCGACGGGTTACCTGGGCAGGAATTCCTGGCCCCACAGGGCAAGGTCAAGATCGACGAGAAGAACCACCATACGTGGCTGTGGGCCCGCATCGGCAAAGCGAACGAGCAGGGCCAGTTCGACGTAGTCTGGAAATCGGAAGATTGGATTCGTCCGCAGCCGTGGGTTCCCTACCTCTACCCGAACAAGACCTGCGACTTCACTGACAAGCGAGTGCTTGATCGCGTCAAGAAACCGTGGAGCGCGGAGAAGAACCGATCGGGGACGATTGACTTGTAACTGCGCAGCATAGAACTCTTGCGGGGGTACCGGCGGCACCCTCGCGAGCGTGCGGTGAGACGGAAAGAGCTGGCCCTTCGGGCAGGCGCGGGATGCTTCAGTCGCTCATTACCCAGTTTCTTAGCGGCTTCAGTGTGGTCGCGATCCTGGTGATCGCGGCTCTCGGTCTCGCAATAATCTTTGGCGTCGCGGGTGTCATCAACATGGCCCACGGCGAGATGGTCATGGTCGGCGCTTATACAGCCGCGGTGGTCGGCAAGCTCGGCGGCAACACCTTTGTTGCGATACCCGTCGCCTTCATTGTCGTTGGGCTTCTCGGGCTAATCATAGAGCGCGGGATCATCCGATGGATTTATGATCGACCTTTGGAAACGCTACTTGCGACCTGGGGCGTGGGCATCCTGCTCCAGACCTTTATCAAATTGATTTTCGGGCCTGAACTTTACTACGTCGGCGCGCCGAAGATCTTTGAAGGCGGGTTCCGAGTTATTGGCCGGCTGCCCTTCCCGTATTACCGACTCTTCCTAATCGTCATGGCGATCTTGCTATTGATCCTGGTCTTTTACGTGATCTTCAAGACCGATTTCGGCCTGAAGGTCCGAGCCGTCCGTCGCCACCGCGCGATCTCGGGCTGTCTCGGTATCGACACGGCCAGAATTGACATGACGATTTTCGCTTTTGGCTCGGGTCTTGCAGGTATCGCCGGTGCGGTTCTGGCGCCGATCAAATCTGTCTCGACGACAATGGGCTTTCCGTACGCGGTAGATTCCTACATGGTCCTGGTCCTCGGCGGCGTCGGCAGTTTGTGGGGCGTCCTCACCGGCAGCGCCTTGATCGGCGAAGCGGAGACGATCCTGTCGTTCATCTTCAACAATGTGATCGGAAGGCTCCTGGTGTTCGTGTTCATCGTTATCATCATCCGCATCGTGCCGAGAGGCATTTTCGGCTACTACGAGCGGCGTTGACGGGCAGATGCGGACATGGCAGAGACTTTTGTTCGAGACGAGGCGCGAAATTTGTCGGCGGGGAATGAGGCCGAGGCAAACGAGGCGCCGCCGCTATCGGGCACCACCATTCTTGCCGATCTGGGCTGTGATAGGCGGCACGGCCGTCGTCATTCTGATCGGTACTTATCCCTACTACGGGTCAAACGCCTATGTGCTGTCTCTGCTCGGCAAGTTCCTCTGCTTTGCAATTTTCGCACTTAGCATCGACCTAATCTGGGGGTTTACTGGTATTCTCAGTCTCGGCCAGGCGGTCTATTTCGGCATTGGAGCGTACCTCGTCGCGTTGTCGCTCAAGATCAATTACGCGCTCACTCATCCGACGCGCTATGGGGGCAAATTCCCCGATTTTATGGAATGGAACGGCTTGACCGAACTTCCTCGGTTCATGACGCCGCTGATCAGCACGCCCATCGCTGTAATCTGCGCACTGTTGTTTCCGACGCTGCTCGCCTTTTTGTTTGGCGTCATTACGTTCAAACGCCACATCTATGGCGTCTACTGTGCGGTGATCACGCTCGCCGAGTCGCTCATTCTCCAAGATTTCATTATTGAATATCAGGCTTACACTGGCGGGTTCAATGGTATCACCGATTACTCGAACTACGGCACTCCGGCGTTTCTCTGGTTCATTCTGGCCGTCGTCGTGGTATTCTTCATCATTGCCCGCGCACTAACTCATTCGCGCGTTGGCACCGTGCTCAAATCGATCCGTGACAATGACGTGCGCGCGGAATTCATGGGCTATAATGTCGCCAACTATCGCATTTTTGTATTCTGCGTTTCCGCCTTCATGGCCGCATCCGCTGGTGCGCTGTATGCGGCCTGGGTCGGGATCGTCTCCTTTCTCGATGCCGGGCCCGTGTTCTCGATCGAAGGGGTAATCTGGACGGCGGTCGGCGGTCGCGGCACCCTCATAGGGCCCTTCATCGGCACGTTTCTCGTCAAAGGAGCTGAGTTCTTTCTAAGCGGGGTGCTCGCCCAATGGTGGCAAATCATTGTCGGCAGCCTCTTCATCTTCGTTGTGCTGGTCCTTCGCGATGGAATCGTCGGCTCGGTTGCGAACTGGATACGCGCGCGAAAGAAGAAAACAACTCTGCACCAGGTGATGGAAGAATCAGATCGGAATGCGCACGACCAGCAGCTTGATTGGCGTCCCGCCGGCGTGCCGGAGAGCGACGAAGCCGTACGTTGAATCGAGGCGCGTGGGACACAAGGAAGACGATGGATGGCGAGTCTCCTAGAAGTCAAGGGCCTCACGACGCGAGTGTCTGGCTTCACGATCCTCAACAACCTGGATTTCAGCATCGAGCAGAACGAGCTGCGCGTGCTGCTCGGCCCCAACGGCGCCGGCAAGACGACGCTTATCTGCATGATCACCGGTCAGTTCCGGCCAGTTGCGGGATCAATTCATTTCGCCGGCCGAGACATTACGGGCTGGGCGCCAGACGAGATTTTTCAGGCGGGGATCAGCCGCAAATTCCAGGTCCCCAATATGTACGAGACCCTATCGGTCCACGACAACATTATGGTCTCGCTGCAGGGCCGGCGACGGGTGTTCTCCACGCTGTTTCAGAGGCTGAGCGGCCAGGAGCGGAATCGGATTTGGGAAATTCTCGAATTCGTCGAGCTCGCGGACAAGGCGAGCGACGCTGCCGACTCCTTGTCCCATGGCGAACGGCAATGGCTCGAACTCGGCATGCTGATTGCGTCTAACCCGAAGCTTTTGCTTCTGGACGAGCCGACCACCGGCATGACCGAGGAAGGCAAGCGCAAGACGGCGGAATTGATCCGCAAGATCGCCAAAACGCATACCGTGCTGTTGGTCGAGCACGATATGCACATTGTCCGTCAGATCGGGCAACGTATCACCGTTCTGCATCAGGGCCAGTTACTGGCTGAGGGGCCGATCGCCGAAGTGATGAACAACGAAACTGTTCGTCGCGTATATTTAGGAAAGGGTAAGTTCCAGTGACGCTGCAAGTACGGGACATCGACACCTTTTACGGGACGAGTCACATCTTGCACGGCGTTTCGCTCGACATCGCCGACCGCGAGCTTTGCGCCGTTCTGGGGCGGAATGGAGCCGGCAAGACCACGCTTTTGCGCAGCATTACGGGTGTCAATCCACCGGCAGACGGTTCGATCCTGTTGGATGGCATCGAGATCGCTCATCTCAAATCGCACCGGCGCGCCTGGCTTGGCGTCAGCTATGTACCGCAGGGTCGGGAGATCATTCCAGATATCACGGTTGCCGAAAACATCTACCTCGCGCTACTCGGCAAGGGTCGCAAGGGGAACAAGGTTCCGACTTTCGTGTTTGATTACTTTCCGGCCTTGAAACTCGTGATTAATCAAAAGGGCGGCACCCTGTCCGGCGGTCAGCAACAGCAGCTCGCGATTGCGCGGGCGATGGTCCAGGAGCCTAAACTTCTGCTCATGGACGAGCCGACGGAAGGATTGCAGCCATCAGTCGTTGAAGAGATCGAACCGATCATTAAGCGCATACCTTCCGAACGTAACTGCGCCGTCCTCCTGGTCGAACAAAACCTCGATTTTGTTCGGGCAATCACTCAGAAATTCGCGATTCTCGAAACGGGGCGGATCGTCGCAAGTGGTGACATCGGCGAACTCACGTCCGATGTGGTGCGCAAACATCTGGCCGTATGACGTAAACTCCTGCGCGATTGCGCGCCGCACGCCACGCTGCATCGGCCATTTAACCGCAGGCGCGGTGCTGACAAGTCTCGCCGTTGCGCGCGCGCAAATTCTCCATGAACACCGGTTGCGAGCGCGAATAGATAAACTTGACGAGACCTTGCGATCTTTCCGTAGTGTCGAGCGCGCAAAAAATATTCTGATGGAAAAACGCAAGCTAGACGACGAAGAAGCCTATCATTTCACGCGCAGGCAAGCGATGAACCCACCCATTTCTATCGGCGTGGTGGCAGCTGCTGTCATTGACTCCCATGACATTCTCGGCTAGCGTTTTCGGCTTCGTTCCTCCCGCTCAGCTGCGCGGCAATGGCGCGTATAAAAGGCGCGCAACCGCCTCAGCGGGCAAGTGAACCGCCGAGCGAATAAGCGCACCGTGAAGGCGCAGCAGTGGGCGAAAATCCAAAGATGAGATGAGGAGACCGAAATGCTTCATGGTGACATCAGCAGCAGCAAAGACACCGTCGGCGTCGCGGTGGTGAACTACAAGATGCCGCGTCTGCACACCAAAGCGGAGGTCCTCGAGAACGCGAAGAAGATTGCCGACATGATCACCGGCATGAAGCTCGGTTTGCCGGGCCTCGATCTGGTGATCTTCCCGGAATATTCGACCCACGGCATCATGTACGACTCGAAAGAGATGTATGAGACCGCCTCGACCGTGCCGGGCGAGGAAACCGAAATCTTCGCCGAAGCGTGCCGCAAGGCGAAGGTCTGGGGCGTGTTTTCGCTCACCGGCGAGCGCCACGAGCAGCATCCCAAGAAGGCGCCCTACAACACCCTGATCCTGATGAACGATTCCGGCGAGGTCGTGCAGAAATACCGCAAGATCATGCCTTGGGTGCCGATCGAAGGCTGGTATCCGGGCAACTGCACCTACGTTTCCGATGGGCCGAAGGGACTGAAGATCAGCCTCATCATCTGCGACGACGGCAACTATCCGGAAATCTGGCGCGACTGCGCCATGAAAGGCGCCGAATTGATCGTGCGCTGCCAGGGCTACATGTATCCGGCCAAGGATCAGCAGGTGATCATGGCCAAGGCGATGGCCTGGGCGAACAACGTCTATGTGGCCGTCGCCAATGCCGCCGGCTTCGACGGCGTCTATTCCTACTTCGGCCATTCGGCGATCGTCGGCTTCGACGGCCGCACGCTCGGCGAATGCGGCGAAGAGGACTACGGCATCCAGTACGCGGCGCTCTCCACCTCGCTCATTCGCGATGCGCGCCGCAACATGCAGTCGCAGAACCACCTCTTCAAGCTCGTACACCGCGGCTATACCGGCAAGATCAATTCCGGCGAGGATGTGCGCGGCGAGGCGGTGTGCCCGTACGACTTCTACAAGAAGTGGATCACCGATCCGGAAGGCACGCGCGAAATGGTCGAGGCCTTGACGCGGCCGACCGTCGGCACCGAGGAATGCCCGATCGACGGCATTCCGGCCAAGAAGGTCGCACACCGCTAACAGCGGTGGCGCCAAGACCGGGCCGCTTCGCCGTCGCCGGCGAAGCGGCGGGTCGGCACGCGAAGTTTTAGTTTTGAGGGACTACGGTCGATGCTGCGGATCGAGCAAGTGCTCGGCAGCCGCCTTGATCCGGCGTTTGCCGAGCGAATTCACGAGCTGGAACATCAGGGCGCGGTCGATCTTCTGACCGTTCCCGCCGCCGACGTTGCTCGGCATCGCCTTCGCGCGACGACGCAAGGCGGCACCGAGGTCGCAATCGCCTTGCCGCGCGATCAGCATCTGTTCGACGGCGCCGTGCTGGTGCTCGAGCCCAACCACGCCGTGGTGGTGCGCGTGGCACAGGAGCGGTGGCTGCGGCTGCAGCCGCGCAGCATCGCCGACGCGATCGAACTCGGCTACCATGCGGGCAACCTGCACTGGCGGGTCCGTTTTGCCGGCGAAGCTCTGCTCGTCGCCATGGAAGCGCCGATGGACGACTATCTTGCTCGGATCGGCGCGTTGATCCGCGATCGGCGTGTCATCTCGTCGCTCGCCGAGGCCGACGAGATCTTGTTTTGAGCGATTTGCTCACGATCCTGCAGCATGCGGATTCCGCCTTTCCGAGCGGCAGTTTCGCTTTTTCCAACGGGATCGAAGGACTTGCCGCGATGAACGCTCCGCTCGACCGGAGCGGCTTGCGCGATGTCGTCGCCATGTTCTTGCAGCATCGTTGGGTGACGTCCGACCGCATTGCGGTCGCCTTGGCCCATCGCGCGGGCAACGACTTCGACAAACTTGCCGAGATCGATCAAGCGGTCGAGGCGGCGACGCTGGCGGAGCCGTTGCGCAACGGATCGAAGCGCAACGGCAACGCTCTATTGGCCGCGCATGTCCGCCTGGGCACCCAAGGCGCTACGGAACTTCGTTCTCAGATCGAGGCCGGCAACGCCCACGGCCATTTGCCGATCGTGCAAGGCTTCGTCTGGCGCGCGCGCGGCATGAGCGAGGCGAATGCAATCCTTGTCTCCGGCTATTCGACCGCGTCCGGACTGATCGCCGCCGCGGTACGGTTCGGCCGCATCGGCGCAGTGGAGGCACAGGCCGTGCTCGCCGCCCTCCTGCCGGCGATTGCCGACTTGTCGGCGCCGGTGCCGCCGGATGCGGAGATCGAAAGTTTCATGCCTTGGGTTGACGCCGCCGCTTCACGGCAGGCCCGCGCACATCTACGATTGTTTGCGAGTTGAGGGGGATTGCGATGCTGCTCACGCCGACCGAGCTTGAACGTCTCACCATTTTTTCCGCCGCCGAACTCGCGCGCAAACGCCGCGCCAAGGGGCTCAAGCTCAACCATCCCGAGGCGGTCGCCATCATCACCGACGAAATTCTCGAAGGCGCGCGTGAAGGCAAAAGCGTCGCCGACCTGATGTCGTTCGGCTCCACCATCCTCACGACGCGCGACGTGATGCCGGGCGTCGCCGCCATGCTGCCGATCCTGCAGGTGGAAGGCGTATTTCCCGACGGCACCAAGCTCGTCACCGTGCATGAGCCGATCCGGCCGGAAGCCGGCGCCGCGCCTGATACGCTCGAGCCCGGCGCGATCATCACCGTCGACGGCGAGATCGAGCTTGCCGCCGGCCGGCCGCGAAAGACGCTGGCGGTGGTCAATACCGGCGATCGCCCGGTGCAGATCGGCTCGCATTATCATTTCTTCGAGGTCAACAAGGCGCTGGAATTCGACCGCGCCGCTTCGTTCGGCATGCGCCTCGACATTCCGGCCGGCACGGCCGTGCGCTTCGAGCCGGGCCAGAGCAAAGAGGTCGCGCTCGTCGGTTTCGGCGGCCGGCGCGAATTGTCCGGCCTCAATGCCCTGACCAACGGCAGCGCGACCGACCAATCGGTACGCGACGCCGCGCTGCGGCGCGCACGCGACGCCGGCTTCAAAGGCGCGTGAGGTCTTGCCATGGTTTCGATCGCACGCAGGGACTACGCCGCACTTTATGGTCCGACCGTCGGCGACGGCGTCCGTCTCGCCGACACGTCGCTGATCGCCGTCGTCGAAAAGGATCACGCCGTCTATGGCGACGAATGCCTGCATGGCGGCGGCAAGACGCTGCGCGACGGCATCGGGCTCGCCGCCGGCGTGACCAGCGCGCAAGGCGCGCTTGATCTTCTCCTTTGCAACGTGCTGGTGATCGACCCCGTCATCGGCATCGTCAAAGGCGATCTCGGCATCAAAGACGGCCGCATCGTCGGGCTCGGCAAGGCCGGCAACCCCGCCATCATGGACGGCGTCGATCCGCGGCTGATCGTTTCGGCCGCCACCACGGTGCGCGACTGCGAAGGCATGATCGCCACGCCGGGCGCCATCGACGTGCATGTGCACTTCGACTCGGCCGGGCTGTGCGAGCACGCCATCGCGTCGGGCATCACCACCATGCTCGGCGGCTCGCTCGGCCCGATCACCGTCGGCATCGATTCCGGCGGTCCGTTCAATGTCGGCAAGATGCTGCAGGCCGCCGAGCATTGGCCGATCAATTTCGGCTTCCTCGGCCGCGGCAATTCGCACAAGCCGGCATCGATCGTCGAGCAGATGGAGACCGGCTGCGTCGGCCTGAAGATCCACGAAGACTGGGGCTCGATGCCGGCGACCATCGACGCGTGTCTGAAGGTCGCCGACGACCTCGATTTTCAGGTCCAGCTCCACACCGACACGCTCAACGAATCCGGCTTCGTGGAAGATACGCTCGCCGCCATCGGCGGCCGCGCCATCCACATGTATCACACCGAAGGCGCCGGCGGCGGGCACGCGCCCGATATCATCCGCGTCGCCGGCATCGCCAATTGCCTGCCGTCGTCGACCAATCCGACCAATCCCTACACGGTGAACACCTTCGACGAACATCTCGACATGACGATGGTGTGCCATCACCTCAACCCCGCCATTCCGGAGGACGTGGCGTTTGCCGAAAGCCGCATCCGCGCGCAGACCATCGCGGCCGAAGACGTGCTGCACGACATCGGCGCGATCTCGATGCTCGGCTCCGACAGCCAGGGCATGGGCCGCATCCATGAAGTGATCTGCCGCACCTGGCAGCTTGCCTCGAAGATGAAGGACCAGCGCGGGCCGCTGCCGCAGGAGCGCCCCGGCTTCGGCGACAATGCGCGCATCCGCCGCTTCATCGCCAAATACACCATCAATGCCGCGCGCACCTTCGGGATTGCCGAGCACATCGGCTCGCTGGAAGACGGCAAGATGGCCGACGTGGTCGTTTGGCGTCCGGCCTTTTTCGGCATCAAGCCCGAGCTCGTCATCAAGGGCGGCTTCATCGCCTGGGGCGCGATGGGCGATTCCGCGGCTTCGCTAATGACCTGCGAGCCGATCCTGATGCGCCCGCAATGGGGCGCGTTCGGCCGCGCTGCGCCCGCCTTGTCGGCGTGCTTCGTGCATCCGCTCGCCATCGAGCGCGGCTTGAGGGCCGAGCTTGGACTATCCAAAGCGCTTCTGCCTGCGCGCGGCACGCGCAAGCTTGAGAAAGTCCGACATGCTGTGGAACGATTCCTGTCCGAATATCCGGGTCGATCCGCAGACCTTCGACGTATTCGTCGACGGTGAGCTTGCGACCTGCGAGCCGGCGCGCGTGCTGCCGCTGGCGCAGCGCTACATGCTGCGGTGACCGCGATGCATGATCGTGTCGCGTTATCAGCGATCCGCAAGACGCCCGGCGTCGGCGCCGCGCGCGTCGGCATCGGCGGCCCGGTCGGCTCCGGCAAGACCGCATTGATCGAACGCCTGATCCCGGTCCTGACCGGCCGCGGCATCGATCTTGCCGTTGTGACCAACGATCTCGTCACCAAGGAAGATGCCGAGCGGCTGCGCCGCTCCGGCCTGATCGATCCTGCGCGCGTCTCCGCCGTCGAAGCCGGCGCCTGCCCGCACACCGTGATCCGCGAAGACCCGACGCTCAACATCGCAGCCGGCGACGAGCTCGAACGCAAGTTTCCCGGCGTCGAGCTGATCATGTTCGAATCCGGCGGCGACAATCTCGCCTCGACCTTCTCGCTCGATCTGGTCGATTGGTGGATTTTCGTCATCGATGTCGCCGGCGGCGACGATATTCCGCGCAAGCGCGGGCCGGGCGTGCTGCGCTGCGACCTGTTGGTCGTCAACAAGATCGATCTTGCGCCGTTCGTCGGCGTCGATCTCGACGCCATGCTTGCGGAAGCGCGCGCGGTGCGCGAGGGCCGGCCGATTTTGGCGACCAACGCCCGCACCGGCGCCGGCGTCGACGCGGTGGCGGACGCCATGAGCCAAGCCGTTTTGTTCCGCTGATCCGGAGATCTCGCGCCGTGCTGGACACCGTCACGCGCGCCGACAAGCTGATCGAGCCTGAGCAGCTCACGGGCGCGGTCGAGGCGTCGCTGCATTTCAGCTACGGCGGCGGACGCACAGTGCTCGCACGCCAGCGCGTCCCCTACCCCTTTCATGCGACGCGCACCTTTTATCTCGACCAGGCGCGTCCGGACCTCGCCACGCTTTATCTGCAATCGGCCGCCGGCGGGCTTTATCGCGGCGACCGTGTCGCGCTCTCGATCACTGCAGACCCGCACAGCGCAGCGCACGTGACCACGCAGGCGGCCACCATCGTGCATCGGACTCATCGTTTCCCGATCGAACAAAGCACGCGCCTCGAGGTCGGCGAACATGCCTTCCTGGCGCTGACTCCCGATCCGTTGGTGCTCTTTCCCGGCGCCGAAATCTCCTGCGCCACCGAGATCACGCTGGCCGCAAGCGGCTGCGCGATCCTGACCGACGGGACTTTCGCATCACGATCCGGAAGGTTTTGGTCGAGAAGGCCTTGGTCCAGAAGGTTCTGGCCGCTCGTTCGAGCGCTATAGCAACGCAGTCGTCGTGCGCGATGCCGCCGGCCGTATTTTGCTCAACGACCGCGGCTCGATCACAGGCGAAGCGATGTTTGCTCCGTCGTCGCCGCTCGGCCCATATCGCGCGGTCGGAACGGTTTTTGTGCTCGGCCAAGGCGCAGAACGCTGCGATGCGGAGCTTTTTGACAAGCGGCTCGCCGCAACCGGCTGCGTGGCGGGATTTTCGAAGCTGCCGAACGACGCCGGGCTCGGCAGCCGCGTGCTCGCCGCCAATGGCGGCGCGCTGGCGCGCGGGCTGGAAGCCGCCTTCGCGATCGCTTTCGAGGCGTTGATCGGGATGCCGCCGGCGCGCCGGCGCAAATAGCTCGCTCGTCCAACGCATCGGTGTTCTCCTTGACGCGGGTAAACGCGCGAATGGCGAAGTAGCGAGCGGGGAGCTCCCCATCCTGCCCCGCGAAGCGGGGAAGGGGGACCGGCCTGCGAAGCAGGACGGTGGAAGGGGCGCGGGCCGATACGCTTGCCCCGTCGCTCCAAGAATGCCGAACCGCCGCATGCCCCCTCCACCATGCTTCGCATGGTCCCCCTCCCCCGCGCTGCGCGCGGGGGCGGACAAAAAAATTCAAAACAGCCACAGGCCTTCCGAGCCTTTGAGCGAGCCGAGCGAGAGGAGCGCGCGCAGCGGCCGGCAGGCCGCTTCCGCCCTCGCCCAATCGGCCGGCGGCATCGCTTGTTTGCGCTCCCAGTAACACGGCTGCGGCACGAGGCAGCGCCGCGCGCGGCGGCAGCGTGCATTGGCGCAATCGCGCCAATATTCCAGCAGCGTGCACTGCGCCTGCGCCAGATAAGCGTGCCGCTCGCGGTACGGCAGAACGCTCCATTGCTTGAACGTCATCCGCCGCGGAAACCGCCAATCCGCCGCGCTCAGTTTTCGTCGCATGTTGATTCTCCTAGTCACTCAATGTTGCTCTTCGCTAGTCGCAATGTCGCTTCTTCACGTCGTCACCACCGGGCTTGACCCGGTGGTCAATGCTGACGTGAGGCGAATCAAGCGATGCGGCAACTCCTCAGCAGCGGGGGAGCCGCATGGATTGCCGGGTCAATTGACACCCAAGACGGCGCTACGCGCCTTGTGCCCGGCAATGACGAAATACAAAATCGTTCTCGCGGCGCTCTCGTGCGCCCGAGCTTTGCCAACCACGACGACGCCAAAAAAGATTCGCTCCCGTCATCAAAGAGGGAAGCGGAGCGCCGAAAGGCGCATGCCAACCATGTCCGCGTCTGCGCA
Organism: uncultured Alphaproteobacteria bacterium; assembly: GCA_963845075.1. Taxonomy (GTDB): domain Bacteria; phylum Pseudomonadota; class Alphaproteobacteria; order Rhizobiales; family Xanthobacteraceae; genus BOG-931. The sequence goes on from CAWJRE010000010.1 coordinate 102,507, forward strand.
AACAAGTGTGCGCGAACTTGCGCCACTCATCCGCTACGCGGCTGCGCGCCCTTTCGGGGCACGCCCGCCTTTCGGCGCTCACGCTTGCGGCACTCGCCACCGGCTATCACCCCGATGGCTCAGCGCCAGAACCGGGTTTCCCGCCGACGAACCGCGCAGGTGTTTTGCCCGCTTGGCCCAATTGTCTTCGGTTAAGCACGCTCCGTGCAGACCGGTCTTTTTGCCGGTCGACCGGGGACCCAGAGCCGCCCGGGAGCGGATTGGCAATTCCGCGCGCGGGCACCGCCCCTCGCTTCCGTCTTTCAGGCTTGCCCTTCCGGAAAGGCGCCCTCAATGAGCGAGGTGGCGGATATGTAACCAAAATGGGGACGAATGTCAAGGAATAGTCTTCGAAAAGGCGACAAAACGTCGAGCAAGCTACCCCCACGTGCGCGTTCCCCCGCCATAGTCACCAAACGTCGCCAGCAAATAGCCCGGATTGAGCGTAGCGAAATCCGGCGCGGAATATCCGGGCCGAAATGCCGCTCCCGGGTTTCGCTTCGCTCAACCCAAGCTACGATGATGCGCGAGCTTCTCGGGCGGCGCCTGTTGGTTCACCCACGCATGCCCTCACCTCGCCCCTCTCCGCAGCCGGCAAAGCGAGTAGCGGCGTCAGCGCCGCGCCAGGCGGAAATAAAGTTCGGCGAGGCGGGCGGGCAGGTCTTCCAGGCGGCGCACCGGCATGTGCTGGCTGCGGCCGAAGACGGCGGCGCCGGAGCCGGCGCCGGAGGGATCGAGCGTGACGCCGAAGACGTCGATGCCGCGAGAGCGCAGAGAGAGCACCGCGCGGCGCGCGTCTTCGACCAGATCGCGCGGGTCGACCACGTCGATGTCGGAGGGCTCGCCGTCGGTGAGCACCAGGATCAGCTTGCGATGGCTGCGCACCGCGGCGATCTCGGCGCCGGCGTGGCGCAGCGCGGTGCCGAGCCGCGTCGACAAATGCGGCTCGAGATGCGCGAGCCGCGCCTTGACCGGCGCGCCGTAAGGCTCGTCGAAATCCTTCAGGCAAAACACGCGGACATCCTCGCGGCCGGCGGAGGCGAAGGCGCGCAACGCGAACGGATCGTTGAGCGCCGCCAAGGCTTCGGCGAGCGCGGCCACCGCGAGCCGCTCGGTGTCGAGCACGGACGCACCGGAGGCCGCCACCCGATCGCGCGTCGATTCCGAGACATCGACCAGGATCGTCACCGCAAGATCGCGCCGGCGCCGCATCATGGTGCGAAAGATGCGCTCGTCCGGCAGGTCGTCGGCGCGGAGCGCAATGGCCGCATCGAGCGCGGCGTCGAGATCGAGCTCGGGCCCGTCGTTGCGCCGCTTCAGGCGCTCGTGGCGGCCGACCTTGGCGCCGCGCACAAGACGGCGGATGCGCGCACGCACGGCCGGTATCTGGTCGAGCGCGGTGTCGATCGCGCCGGCGTCGCCGGGCCAGATCGGCGCCGCGCGGACGGTGGTCCAGTCCGGCCGCTCGGTGCCGGCATCGCAATCCCATTCCGGATAGGTGGCGAGCACCGGACCGCGCTCGTCCGGCGCGCGCTCGCGGGCGCGGCCGACCGCATCCGGCGTGGGCTCGGCTTCCTCGCGCCGGCGATCCGGATTGTCGGCATCGTCGCGCCGCTCGAGCCGCGCGGCTTCGACCATCATCTCGACGACTTCGTCCTGCGGCTGCGCGCGGTCGCCGAAGTCCCACAGCCCAAGTCCGTCGTCGCGATAGACCGGCTCGACCACATAGGTGCGGGCATTGAACTGCACGCGCATCTGGCCGAGATCGTTGCCGAGCAGGCCGCCGACTTGGCGGCTGAGCAGGACATCGTCGAGGCGATGGGCTTCGGCGGCAAACAGCGCGCGGCCTTTATTCACGAAGCCATCCGGATCGGCGTAGTCGGGATCGAACAAGGCGCGCGCCAGCCGCGCCATCAGGGTCGGCGCGTTGATCACGCCCGAGGGTTCGGCGACGTGAAACGGCGCCCACAAACGGCGCAGACCCGGAAAGGCGCGCATCGCCAAGGCTTCGACGCGCGCGTCTTCGACGAGCCCGATCAGCGCCATCTGCAACGGCTTTAGCGATCCGATCGGAAATCGCGTGCGCGTCAGCGCCACATGCGCGGTCGCATGCGCGACGCAGGCGCGAAACAGAAGCGGCAACGCGGTCTTGGGCACGCCGCGAAATACCGGCGGAACGCGCACGACCCCGCCGGTGATGTTGACGCGCCGGGCAAGCTGCCCGCCGGGCGGCGCGACCGCGCCGCGCAGGACCGGCGGCCGGCCCCACAGCGCCGTCGCGTAAGCCTTCAGGATGCGTTCGCTGCGCGAGAAGGTCAGCGCGCCGGCCGCCTGCTCCAGCACTTGCGCGGCAAGCCGGTCTTCCAGCGTAAAGAAGGCGCGCCGGCGCGCGCGGTCGCCGCGGGTGAATTTGAGCCCGGTGGCGATGAAGGTCTCGAAGCCTGCGGCATCGCAGGCTTGCAGAATCATGTCGGTGCGGCTCGCCACCGCCACGACCGATTCCGGCGCCTCGCGCGCGAGCCGGACCAAGCCGCGCGCCCATAGCGCTATCTCGGCCGTCGACGGCAGCCGTCGCTGCGCGCCCGGCAGCGCTTGAATGCAGGCGAGCGTGGCCTGCGCGCCGGCACCGCGGCAAATGTCGGCGGCGGCGTGGGCGAAATCCGCGAGCTCGTTGAGCGAAAGCTCGGACTTCAGATCGCTGCTGGTCCGCCAAAACGCGAGCTGGCAATCGGGTCCGGCATTGACGAAGGCAAGCTCGAGCGCGCCCTCGGCCCAGCGATCGAGCGCGGCATCGTCCGCGCCTGCCGAAATCGCCGCCCAAAAATCGCGGAACGGGCCGCGCAACGTCTCGCGGTGGCGGATCAGGTGATGCAGGCGCGTGACCGCGCGGTCCTGCTCGGTTTCGATGACCTGAAGCTGCGCGCGGCTTCGTGGGCTCATGGCGTGGTTGTGTTGATGTCGAAGCGACTTCGCGCATCCGTGTTCGCAGCGCAGCACGCTGCGGTGGCCGCACTGCGGCCCGGGATCGTAACGGACGACCGGATGCGCGGGCGATTGTGAACATCCTGGATCAGCGGCGCATCGCTTACGCGCTCGCACCTCGGATGACGGATCACGTGCAGCGATTCAACTGCAAGCGAAGCAACATCGCTCTAAAGGCAAGCCGCGATCGCGGCGGTCAACGCTTCGCGCATATCCAAATCGTCGGTGATCGGCAGAACGATGCTGGCCTGCGAGGCTTCTTCCAACCCGACGCCGGCCGCGACCAGACGCCCGGCATGGATCAGCATGCGGGTGGAGGCGCCCTCCTCCAAACCCTGACCGCGCAAATTCCGCGACCGCAGCGCGATATCGACCAGCCGCCGCGCGGTCTTGCGGTCGGCGCCCGATTCCCGGCAGACGATTTCGGCTTCCATGTCCGGCGCCGGATAATCGAAGTCGATGGCAACGAAGCGTTGTTTGGTCGATTCTTTCAGATCCTTGACCGCGCTCTGGTAGCCGGGATTGTAGGAGATCACGAGCTGGAAGTCGGGATGGGCGGTGACGAGCTCGTTTTTCTTTTCCAGCGGCAGGATGCGCCGCGCGTCGGTGAGCGGATGGATCACCACGGTCGTATCCTGACGCGCTTCGACAATTTCATCGAGATAGCAGATCGCGCCATAACGCACCGCGAGCGTCAGCGGGCCGTCGTGCCAGACCGTTCCTTCCGGCGCGAGCAGGAAGCGGCCGGCAAGGTCGGCGGCGGTCATGTCCTCGTGCGCCGCGACGGTGATCAGCGGCCGCTGCAGCTTCCAGGCCATGTATTCGACGAAGCGGGTTTTGCCGGAGCCGGTCGGGCCTTTCAGCATGACCGGCAGCCGGCTCGCATAGGCGGCCTCAAACAGCGCGACTTCGGCGCCGACCGGCAAGTAATAAGGTTCCGACTGGATGCGATAAGCTTCGAGCTGCATGGCCCATTCCTGCGCAAGTCGCCACCGGAATGAGCGACGTCGCCCGCTCGTCCGTGGCGGTCCGGCGTCACTGCCAAGGGAAGGAGCGACGTCCTTGTCGCGCCCCGACGAGGGTTACCCTCGCCGCCTATTACATCACTGCGGCGCACGAAGCACAATGCGCCTTTACAGCCGGCGGCAATGGAGTTTGAACCTCAGTGCCGTGCCGACGGCCGATGCTTCACACCAGGCCGCGGGTGAAATGCAAGCTGGTGAAGCTGCAGGTCGCCGGATCGTCGTAGTGGGCGAGGAAACGATCGACCAGCTGAGTAACGTTCGCTTCCGTTCCCAAGATCTTGACCAGATGCGGCCGCATGGCCTGAAATTGGATCTCCAGATTCTGCCGCCGGTCGGCATCGATCCGGCCGATGACCGTGAACAACGTGTCCGTCTCGATGTCGACCTGCACGTCGCGAAAGCCGAGCGCGATCATATAAGCCGGCACCTTGCGGCCGATATTGACATCGACCAACAGCGCCATGATTTCGCGGATCTTCCGCTCAAGCTCGGGATCGATCGGGAAGTGCTCGACCACGCAGCCGACATAGTCGCACGACACCACATGCCCGCCGGGCTTGGCGACCCGCTTGAACTCGGCCAGCGCGGTTTTCGGCTCCCGCAGCCATTGCAGAAGATATTTGCTCCACACCAGATCGAAGCTTGCATCCGGAAATGGCAGAGCAAACACGTCGCCACGCTCGAATGTGAGATTGTGGAGGCCCTCTTCCCGAGCGCGGGCGCGGGCGTAGTCCAGATACTGTTCCCGCACATCGACACCGACGACTTCCACTTCCGGGAACGAGCGGGCGATCAGCCGCGACATCGATCCGGAGCCGCAACCGACGTCAAGGACGCGATGCGCGCCGGCGATCGGCAGATGCCGCAAATGACCTTCGATGTTGGCGAGCCGCGCCTGCAGCTCCAATCGTTCGCATTCCTCGTCGCTGTGGATCACGTAGGGTAGAGACTGGTCAGACATTGCTGCTCATCCTGGATGGACAGGAGTGGTATTCCTGTAGGGGGCGCGGAAACATACCGGCACAACCAAAAGTAACAAGACTATTCCTTGAGCAACCTGCGAGTATGGTTTCGGGAAGACGTCTGGATGCGACCACCATCCGGGGGCCCATTCAAAGTCAAGCGTTCACCGGATGATTCCAAAGGCGTGGAACCGCGGCCAGGCCGCGGGGCACACGCGTCGGTGCTGCTCAATGAGATTGCACAATTGGCGGGCTGAAAGACGGCGCGGTGACGCTTAATCAGTGTCTAGACTGCGATGCGATCGATCGGCACCGAGACCGCAACGCTCAAGCCATGGGTGCCGGTTTCAGATAACGAAGATCAGGCCGCCGCCGCGCTGTGCGGTGCCGCCACCCGCTCGCTTTGCGCATCCAGGAATGCGCCGATCGCTGCGGTAACGATCGCCGGCTGCTCCAACGTCGAGCCGTGACCGGCGCCGGGAATGACCATGAGCTTCGCGCGCGGAATGGCATCGACGATGCGGTCGGCCAAAGCTTTCGGCGTGCTCACATCTTCATCGCCGACCATGACAAGGGTCGGCGCAACGATCTTGCCAAGCTCGCCGTAAATGCTCTTGCGCTCGAGGACGCCGTTGGCGGCGCGCCAGATCGAGCTGCGGTTCATGATCAATTGCTGCGTCCATTGCGCACGCTCGTCGGCGCGCGCCGGATCGTTGAGCGCGGTCTTGCCGTAAAGCGCAGGCATGACCGCCGGAGCGACGAAGCGGACGCCAAAAAGTCGGGCCACGGCGGTCATGGCCTTGTATTTCAGCTTGTACGGCTCCTCATCGGCCGTGGTGTCCAGGAGAACGAGCGAGCGGATGAGATCAGGCCGGCCAACAGCAAGGCGCATGCCAACGATGCCGCCCAAGCTCAATCCGCAAAAATGGACCGGACCGAGGCCAAGTTTCTCAATCAGCGCGACCGCATCTTCGGTCACCGTTTCCATGCTGATGGCGCGGCCGATATCGTCGGCGCTCCTGCCCTGCCCGCGATGATCGTAGGCAACGCAGCGGTATCGATTTTTCAGCACCGCGATTTGCGGCGCGAACAACGTGCTGTTCCACAACAATCCATGACTGAAAACGACAGGCGCACCGGAGCCGCCGGTATCTTCATAATAAAGCGCAGTGCCGTTTGCACGGATCATCGGCATTGATCTACTTGCCCCAAAATGCCTCGAAGACTTCGAAGCCGGTTTTCGCGGATAACTCTTGCCGAGCGCGCTTAGATATACGTAAAGCGGCTTCGGTTGATTGCGGGTACGGTCAAGATTCCATTGATTGAATCAGATGCTTTCAGGCCGGGCGATAAAGCATGTCGAAACGCCGCGCAGACGGCTGACTTCACTTCGCGGCACATAACCGCAGACGTGGAGTTGGATCAGATGCTTCAGGCCGGGCGATAAAGCCTGTCGAAACGCTGCGCAGACGGCTGACTTCACTTCGCGGCACATAACCGCAGACGTGGAGTCTTCTTGGTTAACATTGGACGCCGGGTTCGAAGGGCGCCGCATGACGGCAGCCAGTTCGCGCTCGATCCCATCAAAGCAATTGAGCAGCGACCGCCGGAGCGGAGTCTTGCTCAAGATCGAGATCAGCCCGCGCCACATCGTTGCGGCAGCGGTGCGCGCGAAGCAATGCGAGCGTCGTCCGAATCAAGAACACGCTGCCTGTTCAAAAGACGTCGAAGCCGGATTGATCGGCGCTACGTGCCAAAGACACAAGCGCCGCCACGCGGGAACGACAGCAAAAAGAGTCATCTAGATTGTTATTCTGTTTAATCTTCCTGGAATGCGATCCAAGTTGCTTGCTCGAGCATGATCACATGCGAAAGTGCCCGTCTGGCTTCCGCAGAGAATCGATGCCTCTCCCCGGCAATCGGTGCGAATGAGTTTCGGACCATGCGTGAACAGCGACAAGGCGAACAAACAAAGGCAATTTCAACAAGCTGATGTCCGCGGACGCTTGTTTTCGAACAGTAGATCTTTGCTGGGTGGTGAGTGGTGTTACCGCGAACAAATGCCGAAACATCGGATTTTGCGGGAGCGTTTGTCACAACTCGCGCGCACGTCGCGAGGCAACGCAAGCTTTTTTGTTGGCCGCCGAAGACCTCAAATCCGTCTCGACCTTGATCAACGGCGATCTTTTGCCGCCAAAGGCGGCGAAAGTGATCAAAATGGTCGCTTGCGAAGGGCAATCCAGTACCACTGCCTCAAGTTTGCCTACATGACCAAATGATTGCAGCCGTACCAAAAACAGCTATTGTGCGTCATTTACACAGAGGGCGGCATGCGGTCCAAAGGGCCCAATCCTGTCGATGTGCTGGTTGGTTCGCGCATTCGGCTTTTGCGTAAGCGGCGCAAGATGAGCCAGGCCGAGCTCGGCAAGGCGCTCGGCGTGACTTTCCAGCAAATTCAGAAATACGAGAACGGCAAAAACCGCGTCGGCGCCAGCCGGCTGCATTTGGTCGCCACCGCGCTCGACGTGCCGATCTCCGATTTCTTCGCCGGCGCATCCGAGACGAGCCGCTCGTCGTTCGCCACGAAATCGATCGCGTTCGACCCGCAGGCGTTCCGGATCGCGGAAGCTTTCACCAAAATCTCCGACAAGGAGTTGCGGGCGTCGCTCGTCGACTTGGTCGAGACGATGGCGCGAAAGTCCGGGCGCGGGTGACGCGCCCGCACGCTCGGCGATCTAAGAAGCTCAATCTCGTAGCAAGATGTGCGGCACGTCCGGTGAGCGGCGCGCCCGAGGCGTCAGCGGCCAAATAAGAATTTGCCCGCCGGGGTCCACAAGCTGCGCAACCAGCGAAGCCCGCGCCGGCGCAGCGCAAGAAACCACCGCCACGATTTTGCGAACCACGGCAGCATCAAGAGCTTGGGCTTGAGAATGACGAACAGCCGCTCCGTGACCACCAGGCTGACGACATAGGCGCAGATCAGAAAAAGCAGACCCGTGAGGAAATGCCCGTCGCCTGCTACGAGCACGGCGACCAATTTGAACGGCTCAACGATCACCAGTGGAATAGCCAGCACCAAGAGCGACGCATAGGGACCGAGTTGCTCAAGCCGCCGGCGAAAGTCTTTCAGAAACTGCATACGCCCCCACGCCGTTCAGGTTTCCGTGTCAACACCCAAAGGCGCGGGCGTTCTCGCAATGAGAGATAGTCCCCGAAGCAGGCGCAGGCCAGAGGCATTAAGCTGCAGCAAAATGCCCTTCCCTGCCCTAAAACCGCCACCCTGCGAAACCTCCATGAGCCAGGCCGCAGCCGCAGCGCAACGGCATTCGCCCCGCACGGCAACGCGCGATATCTCCATATCCGCTCCATATCCGCGCTAAACCTGACGGCAAGCTTAACGGAAGCGGCAAGGCTGGCGAAAAAGGCTCAAATCTGCTTATTGATCGTCGAAAATGTGCAAGAGCACCCGCCATTCAGACCTTCAAGCCATTCAAACATTCAAGCCATGCAGACCTTCAAGCCATGCAGACCTTCAAAACAACATTGATCGCCCTAGCCGCCTCGCTGTTCGTCGCCCCCTCCGCCTTCGCAATCGACAACAATGAAACCGCCACCGGCGACGCCGCGTACGGGCGCGGCCTGGCCATGAGGTGGTGTTCCTCGTGCCACCAGGTTACGGCCGACCAACAGCGCTCCAAGGCTGGCGCGCCTCCCTTTACCACGATCGCTCAATCGCCAGGCTTCAATGGCGACCGGCTCGCCCGTCTCATGCTGTCGCCGCATCCCAACATGGCGAAGCTCGCGCTCAGCCGAACGGCCGTCGACGATATCGCCGCCTACATCTTGTCGTTGAAGAAATAACGCGCTGGCAACTGCCGGACCGGCTCGCCGCGATGACGCGCTACACGGTGTTGTTCGCCGTCATTGGGCCGCCTGGCAGCTTCCAAGCTCGTTTCGATGAGACCGAGATCGCGGGTGAGGTCGACATTGCGCTGCAGGGCGGCAAGGTCAGGCAGCAGATTGCGGTCGCGGTATCGGCCTCTCTGCGTCGCGCCAGACGAAGAGCATTATAGCGGCAACGAAACACAACATCTTCGAAACGATATTTAGTGTTCTGGACAGCGGCTCAGTGGGAAGACCAAATCCAAAGCTGCCCAAACTGCGAAAACCGCGAACATTCCTGCGAGAGCGTAAAGAGCGTGCCGAATAATGTGAGGACGCTCGTCAGCGGGATTGCGGATGCGCTCGATGAACCCCGCCGCCTGCATACGCTTCGCCCACCCTGCAACTAAAAGTCTTTTGAAGCCGCGTCCGCCAGATGGTCCAAGATATTTGCCCAGCCCCTCGTATGACCTTCAACAATTGCCGGCGTCGGTAGACGCTCGTGGGTCAGCACGAGGTCGGTTTCATCGCCGCGCGGATGGAGTTCGACGGTTACCAACGTATTCACATTATTCGTCAGCGGGCCAATCCACGTGAACACAAGCTTGCGTGGCCGGTCGACTTCCACATAGGTGCCGGATACTTCGCGGCTTGATTGCTCCGACGACATGACAAGGCTGAAGGCTCCGCCAGGGCGGAGGTCACAGCTCGCCTTGCAATCGACCGCGCCCGGATAGGGGCTCATCCACCGAACCATCAAATCGGGTTTGGTCCACAGGTCGAAGATCTGCTCCGCCGTGGCCCTCACGCGCCGGCGTATCTGCACGGTCGGGACGGTCGGGCCCGTCGTGTCACCGCGAACCATGCCTGCGATCCTTTCGCCCCAACTTATGGTCCTTCTTGAGCTCGCGCAGCAGGCGCTCCATGGCGTCTAGCCGCTGCTCCCAATAGCGGCGCGTCCGCTCGATCCAGCCGTCGACCTCGTCCAGCGAACGGGTATTGATGGAGAGAATGTGGTCGCGCCCTTTCCTGTGCCGCTCGACCACGCCGCTCGCTTCCAGCACGCGGATGTGTTTCGACACCGCGTTCAAAGACATCTGGAAGGGTTCGGCGACCTCGGTCACGCGCGCCTCGCTGCGTGAGAGCCGTTCGATAATCGCCCGCCGCGTCGGATCGGCTAACGCGGCGAACACCGCGTCGAGGCGCGCGCTGCGCGAAGCGGCTTCCTTCCGGGCTTCGATCTCGGTCATGGCGATCTGCCCGCTCAATTCTCAATTCTAAAATATTCAACCCATAGGTTGACAATCTGTCAAGTCGACGCTTTATTCAACCTTTCGGTTGAACCAGTTTGACAATGAAGGAGAGCTCGATGCTGAATAAACCTGTTGCCGCTGCGGCCGCAGCGGTCGCACTTCTGTCAGCTGCCGTCGCCCCGGCGCGGGCCGAGCCGGTCAAGAACGTCGTCCTCGTCCACGGGGCCTTCGCCGACGGTTCCGGATGGCAGCGTGTCGCCGACATTCTTGCTAAAGACGGCTATACGGTCAGCGTGGTGCAGGAGCCGCTGACGTCACTCGCCGACGACGTCGCGGCGACCAAACGGGTGCTGGATCTGCAACAGGGCCCCACCCTTCTGGTCGGCCACAGCTATGGCGGGGTGGTCATCACCGAAGCGGGCAATGCGCCGAATGTCGTCGGCCTCGTCTACATCGCCGCTTTCATCCCCGACCAGGGCGAGAGTGCAGTCGCCCTGCTCTCGCAGGCTCCCGCCGCCAACAATGACATGCGCGCCACCAAGGACGATTTCCTGTACCTTGACCCGGCCGCCTTCCCCGCCGATTTCGCCGCCGACGTCCCGCCCGCCCAGGCGAACTTCATGGCCCGTTCCCAGCAGATGCTGGCCAAGGCCGCCGGCGGCGCGCCTGTGACGACGGCCGCCTGGCATCAGAAGAAGAGCTGGGCGCTGGTCGCCACTCGCGACCACAACATCAATCCTGACCTCGAGCGCAGCATGGCCAAGCGGGCCGGCAGCGAAACGATCGAGGTTCCGGCCAGCCACGCGGTGTACGTTTCCAAGCCGGAGGACGTAGCGCGTTTGATCGAACGGGCGGCAAAGGCGTCTGCCCAGTAACCCTTCCATCCACATCAGGTGGGCCCCTATTCCAACGCGACTCGCGACAACATCGACGTTAAACTCACCGTCGAATGGGGCTCGCCCTCTCGGAGCTAGCCGCTCCTATTCAAGACCGAGGCAATCCGTGCGCGGCGGAACAAGCATAAACATTTGATTTTGCGTGGCGTAGTGTTTCCAGTGAAACCGGCACGACGAAACGGAAGCACCACGCCCGCCATGCCCGACGATACGGGAGACACCGGAAGATGGTCAGCGCTGTCAATGAGCAATTGTTAGACGAACGTCTGGCCGCGCTTGAAGAAGCCCGGGCGTGGAGTCCGCGGCTCATATCAAAGCTCGAGAGTCACATTCGTACCGCAGACGATCTGGCTTTATTCCGGATCAACGCCTTCAGCTTTGCCCAGGAGCGCCATCTACCCGAGAACGAAATCATCGACCTGTTTCTTCATGCCACGGCTCTCGGCCTTTTCTCGATGGATTGGTCGCTGTACTGTCCGAAATGTTGCTGCGTGGTCGAGAGCTTCCGCAGCTTGAAGAGCCTGCACAATCACTATCACTGCCCATTCTGCCAGGTTGGGTATGACGCGGTGCTCGATGAATATATCGCGGTCGCGTTCACCGTCAGTCCGAATATCCGCAAGATACAGTTTCATGATCCCGACCAACTCTCGGCCTGGGATAAGTTTTTCAAGACACAGAACACGGCCGAAGGCCTGTTGCCCGATGGTCAGCCGCTGGTGAATGCCAAGGCGGCGCTTGCGCGGTCGGTGACCTATCTGCCGGCGGGTGAGACCACGTCCATCGAAATCGAGGTTGATGAAGGCACGGTCGTTGGCTCCTGCCCGCTCGGGAGAGCGGCGATTATAGTCCCGATCGTCGGAGCGCCGGCTTCAGGTCCACAAGTTATGCCTGTCGCTTATGGCGATAAAGTCCTCGTCCACGACGTGCACGAGATGGCGCCCGGCAAGATTGTTTTTACGCTCGCGAACAAGACCTCGGAGCGCGGCATGTTTGCCATCGCGGTGCTGCCGCCTGGTTTCGATATGGGCGGCGTCCCAGTACATTTTGTCCCGTTTCTCAACGGCAAACGTCTGCTGACCACGCAGGCCTTTCACGATCTCTTCCGCTCCGAGGTCATCAAGGCGCGGGAAGGAATTGGGATCAAGGACATCACGCTTCTGTTCACCGATCTCAAAGGGTCAACCGCACTCTATGACCGCATCGGCGACCTCAATGCCTTCGCCCTCGTCCAGCGGCATTTCGATCTGCTGCAGGACGTCGTCGCTCGCCACAACGGCGCGATCATCAAGACCATTGGCGATGCCGTCATGGCCACGTTCCTTGAACCTGCCGACGCGGTCGCTGCGGCTCTTTCGATGCGCAATGAGATCGACACTTTCAACGGCAAGCAGGCTGACCGTGCTCTCATTCTCAAGATCGGGATTCATAAAGGCGCGGCGATTGCCGTAACATTGAACGAGCGGCTCGATTATTTCGGCCAGACGGTCAACATTGCGGCGCGCGTGCAGCAGCTCGCGGATGCGGAAGAGATTTTTGTTTCGGAGGATGTCTATTCAGCTGAAGGCGTGCACGCGCTGCTTACGTCCCGGGACGTCGTATCAAGCGTCTTCAAGCTAAAGGGCGTTCAGCAGGACCTGCGCGTGTTCCGTATCACCAAGGACCTAGTCACCAAGGACTTGGCGGCTTTGTGAGCCAAGCCCGATCTGGCCGGCCTCCACAGCCGCTCCCGGCCCAACGCTGCTTGATTTGAAAGGGCGGAGTTCGTCCGCTCCGCCCCGGTAGTTATGAGCACACGCCCGTGTCAGTCCGCGGACGGATAGGGTTGCGGGATCCACTCACCGCCCAACTGCAAGCCATTCTTTCCCGCGGCCCGGCGAACGATGTCGTCGCGCGCATCGTTGGCGAGCCGCCGGACGCGCGCGAAATCGGCGGTGAGCAGCTTACCGTCGCGCTTGACCACCTTGCCGTCGACCAGGATGGTGTCCACCAGGCCGGGATGGGCGTTATAGACAAACTGGCCGATGGGATTGTTGAGCGGCGTCATGCTCCAGGTGTCGGTGCGCACGAGTATGATGTCGGCGCGTTTGCCGGGCGTGAGACTGCCGATCTTGCTGTCCATCCCGCAGGCGCGCGCGCCCTCGATGGTAGCGAATTCCAGGACCTGGCGGCAGGTCAGCTCCATCTCGTCGACCGAGGCCTTACCGGCATTGCGCGCGTCCTCGTTGTCGAAGCCCCGCTGCGTGCCGATCGCCGCGCGCATGGTTCCAAACATATGGCCGCCATTGGAGCTGCACACGTCAATGGAGAAGCTCGGCTTGATGCCGGCCTTCATCAGACGCCCGGTCGCCGGCCAGCCGTGGCCCATTTGCAGCTCGATGTCGGGCGAGACGGATGCGCTGACGCCGGCATCGGCCATCATCTTCAGTTCGTCGTCCGCCAGCGAGTTGCAGTGCACGAAGGTCATGGTCGGACCGAGCAGCTTCTTCTGCGCGAGCGCGGCGACCGGCCGATTCTTGCCCCACTCGCCGTCGCCGAAATGGCAGGTGATGCGGATGCCGAGCTCGGCAGCGAGCGCCCAATCGTTCTCGGTCACGCGCATGGTCGCAAATTGATTGCCGCGCGGCGCCAGAAAGAGCGTGACCAGCTGATCGTCGCTTGCCAGACGTCCCTTGCGAAGACGGCGGACGTCATCCGCCGGATGATCGAGGTCGCTCGGCGGCTGCCAATGACGGTGGCCGCCGCCGTGCCCGAACACGACACGTCCGCCGGACGTGAAATGCGCATCGACAGCGGCGTCGGTATGTTCGGGCGAATTGAGATTGTGACACCAATCGACCAGCGTCGTGATGCCGGAATCGAGGGCTTCGAGCCCGCCCAGAAGATTGCCCGCATAAGTGTCTTCAGCGCGATAGAGACCGCTGACCGTGCCGTGCAAGCCGCTCAGATAATGGGCGAGCGTCCAGTCCGATCCGATATTGCGAAACAGGGCCTGCCAGGTGTGGCGATGCGTGTCGACCATTCCGGGCAGCACCAGGCGGTCGGAGGCATCGATGACCTCGGCGTCGGCGCCCGCGTCGATCTGCGGCGCCACCTGCGCGATCCGGCCGTCTTCGATCAGGAGATCGCCCTTGGCGAGATCGCCGATTGCCGGGTCGACGGTGACGATCGTTCCGTTCTTAATGAGCGTGCGCTTGGACATGAACCCTCCGGTAAAGTGCCACTCTAGAATCTTTGTCGGCGCATGTCCCTTTTGGAAAACCGGTTTCCACTTTTCCGGGACATGCGCCAAGCGTGTTGCGCCGAAGCGAGACGCGCGTGCGAATACAAAGCCGCCGCGGGCAAGGTCAAGAGGCCGGGCAGCCAGTATTGCCACGCCGAGCCCAGCCCCAGCAATCCGGTGGCCGATGTGATCTCCCGCACTGCTCCGGCCGTCGCGTGTCGACCCGTTTAACTGCCGGCCAATTTGGCGCGCTCGGCGTCGCGCAACTTGCGGCGCTGAATCTTGCCGGTATTGGTCATGGGCAGCGCCTCGACAAATTCGATCTCGCGCGGGACTTCATGCTTGGCAAGGTGCTCGCGCACGAAGTTGCGGATGTCCTCGGCAAGCTGCGGCCCGGCCGGAAATCCATCTTTCACGATGACGAAGGCCTTGATGGACTCGGTACGCACGGGATCGGGCACCCCGATAGCCGCGGCGATCACGACGGCCGGATGCCGCACGAGCGCATCCTCGATCTCGGCGGGGCCGATGCGATAGCCGCCGCTGGTGATGACGTCGTCGGCGCGTCCCTGAAACCAGAAATATCCTTCCTCGTCACAGACCCCGAGATCGCCGGTGATCAGCCAATCGCCGGCATATTTGTCGCGCGTTGCCTCGGCGTTGTGCCAGTATTCCAGCATCATCACCGGATCCGGCCGCCGAATGGCGATATGGCCGGTCGTTCCGGGCGGCAAGGTTTGGCCGGCGTCATCGACGATGGCGGCGACGTGTCCCGGTACCGCCCGTCCGATCGAGCCCGGCTTGATCGGCATGACACTCGCATTCGAGCCGAGCACGAGGTTGCACTCGGTCTGGCCGAACACTTCGTTGATCGGCATCTTGAGTACCTCAGCGCTCCACTCGAGCAGCTCCTTGCCGACCGGTTCGCCGCCGGAATAGATCGCGCGAAGATTGGCGCCGAACCGCCCGACCGGATCGGGCACCTGACGCATGAGCCGCAGCATAGTCGGCACCAAGAGCGCCGTGCGCACGCGGTGCCTGCCGATCATGGCGAAAGCCTGCTCGGGGTCGAAGCGAGCGGCCCGAAACGTCAGCACCGGCACGCCGTGATACCAGGCCGGCATCAGCACATCCATCAAGCCGGCGAGCCACGACCAATCGGCCGGCGACCACATCAGATCGTGCGGCTGCGGAAAGAAATCGAGACAGAATTCCGCTCCCGGCAGATGCCCAAGCATTGACCGGTGCGCCTGCAGCGCTCCCTTCGGATTGCCGGTGGTGCCGGATGTGAAATTGAGAAAGGCCGGATCGTCGGCGGCCGTATCCACATTGGTGAATGCATCGCGCGCCGGCTCGATCGCGTCCGGCAGCGATTCTGCCTCCGGCTCGCGGCCGTCGATCACGAAGATGCGCACCGCCTCGGTTGCCTGCTCGCGGGCGCGCACGGCAGTCGGCAGATTCGCCAGGTCAGTAATGACGACGCGCGCGGCCACATGGCCCAATCGGAAGGCGACCGCATCGGCCGCGAACAACACCGACACCGGCACCGAGACGAGCCCGGCTTTCCAACAGGCGACATGGCCGATGGCGGTCCACGGATTCTGCCCGAGCAGCAGCATGACCCTGTCGCCCTTGACGAGCCCGATCGAGAGCAAAAAATTGGCGAGCTTGTTGGCCTTTCGCTGAACGTCGCGAAAGGTCATTTGCCAGACCTTGCCGTCCGGCCCTTCGCCGATCAGCGCGATCTTGCCGGGGTCCGTTGCGTGACGATCACAAACGTCGGCGGCGATGTTGTAGCGCGCCGGGATATTCCAACGGAAAGATGCATAGAGCTGTTCGTAGGTCTGCATTCTTTCCATTGACGTTCGGTCCTCTTAAATGCGAATTCATTTCGCCCGCGGCGGCGGGCATCCGTGTAGACTACAGTGTCCGCCTATTCGGGGGCCGGCACGAATTTGCCGTTCTTGACCGTCATGATGACGCCTTCATAACGCGCACCGCGATCGTTATCGAAGTTGAACGTGCCACGGCCGAGGATGACGGGAAAATCCTTGATCTTGAGAAAGCCGTCGCGCACGGCGTCGCGATTGGGAGTTGGCGCCGGCGCCTCTGAGCGCCGCCGCCGCAATCTTCACCGCCGTGTAGCCAAGCGCCGCGCCGTTATCGGGCGTGCGGTTGTACTTTTTGCGGTAGGCTTCGACGAAACGCTGGTTCTCCTCACCGGCCGTCCCCGCGAAATAGTCGGCAACGTAGATTGCTCCCTCAACCGCCTTTCCGCCGATCAGGATAAATTGGTCGGATCCGAAATTCGGCACGCCGAGAAACTTCACTGCTGGATCTATTCCCTGCTGGCGCGCTTGAATGATGAAATTGGCCGACTGCTCGGCGACGAGCGCGAGAAAAACCGCGTCCGGCTTGGTGGCAATGATTTTCGTGATGACGGCGAGAAAGTCCGTGTCGGATGTCAGCACGGATTCCTCGGCGACGACCTTGGTGTTACTGGCCTTGAACGTTTCGAGCGCCGCATTCTTTTGGCCGATCTGGCCGTCATTGTTTCGGCCCCACACCATGGCGACGCTTTTGACGCCCATCTTGTTTACCGCGTATTTCGCCACATCGCCGATGACGAGCGCGGGACTTGCCGGCGTCTTGAACACCCAAGGGCCGCTCTTGTTGATCGCTTCCGAAACCGCGGTCGTGGTGAGGAGCGGAATTTGCAGCTCATTGGCCACCGGAGCGATCGCCACGCCCTCCGAGCTTGAGCTCGGGCCGAGAACCATCAAGGCCTTGTCGCGGGCACTGAAACGATTGATCAGCGAGATGGCCTGGGTCTTGTCGCTGCCGGTGTCTTCGATGAGCACTTTGAGCTTGTGACCGCCGAGCAGGTCGGAAGCATTCACCTCTTCGATTCCGACATCGAGACCCTCGCGGCTGGGAACGCCAACCCAGGCATAAGTGCCGGTCAGCGCAAGTTCCGCGCCGATTACATAGTCCTCGGCGAGCGCCGGCTGCGCCGCGAGCACACACGCCGCTGCGAATGTGAGCCCGAGCATCTGCCGCGCCAACTTTTTCATCGCCATGTCTTTCATCACCATGACAACCCTCCATGTGACATGCGGACTCAAACTTTGGCCATTCCCGAGCATTCAGGGTGCCGAGAGCAGGATGAGTTATGATTCGATCGGCATCCCGCTCCGGCTTTTTGTTTGAGCATGATCTTTTCGGAAAACCGGATTCCACTTTTCCGGATCATGCTCTAGCCACCGGCAGTCGGCGAGAGCGATGAAGCAACGCCGAGATAGTGTGACTGGATGTTCGGATCGGTGCGAAGGCGGGAACTCTCGCCTTCTTCGACGATGCGACCGCGCTCCATCACATAGGCATAGTCGGCAATTTCGAGGGCGCGTCGCGCATTCTGCTCGACCAGCAGAATTGTGAGCCCCGAACTGTTGAGCCGCTTGAGCGCGTCGAAGACGGCGGCAACGACGATCGGCGCGAGACCGAGGCTCGGTTCGTCGAGCAGCAGAAGTTCCGGCTCGCCCATCAGAGCGCGCCCGATCGCGAGCATCTGTTGCTCGCCGCCCGAAAGCGATCCGGCGATCTGCTCCACCCGCTCGGCCAACCGCGGAAACAGCTCGAAGACCGCGTCCAGGCTCGCACGGCGACCGCGTCGGCGCGAGCCGAGCGCAAGGCGGCCTAGTTCAAGATTTTCCCGGACGGTCAGCGGGCCCAGGATCTGGCGTCCTTCCGGCACCAGCAGAATTCCTCGCCGGGCGACACGATAGGCCGGCTCGCCGGTGATGTTCGTTTCGCCGAACAGGATATTTCCCGCGGCCGGCCGCAAAGCGCCGCAGATTGCGTTGAGCAACGTTGTCTTGCCGGCGCCGTTCGAGCCGATCAAAGCCACGCATTTACCGGCCGCGACGGTAAGGCTCGCTCCGCGAACGGCGGCGATGCCGCCGTAGAATGCGCTCAAGTCACGTACCGTCAGCATGGCTGTGCACCCAAATAGGCTTCGACGACTTTCGGGTTGGCGAGCACTTTACCCGGAGCGCCGTGATCGATCAGCTCTCCCGTCGCAAGGACGTAGATCTCATCGCACTGAGCGGTGACAAATCGTATGTTGTGCTCGATCAATAGAACAGCCATGCCGCCGGCGGCGAGCTTGCGGAAAATGCGGCCAAGCTCCTCGGCCTCGGGGTCGTTCATGCCGGCGACCGGTTCGTCCAGCAGAAGCACGCCCGGCTCTAGCGCAAGCGCGCGCATGATCTCGACACGGCGTTGATGGCCGTAAGACAATTCACCGGCCAGACGGTTGGCATATTCGCTCATGCCAAGTTCCGCCAGAAGCGCATGAGCGCGCACAATGGAAGCTCCGCGCGCGCGCCGCATCGCGGGCAGACCGAGGGCCTGCGCGTAGAACGGCACCGCTTCCTCCTGCCGGCAGCCGGCGAGGATATTGTCCAACACACTCGCTTCCTTCAGCAGGCGCACGTTCTGAAAGGTGCGCGCGACGCCGCGCCGTGCGATCTCGTGCGGTGGCAGTTCATGGATCTCACGACCGTCAAGCGTGATGCTGCCGGCAGCGAGCTTCAACAGGCCGGTGATGAGATTGACGATCGTGGTCTTGCCGGCGCCGTTCGGGCCGATCAATCCGGTGATGCGGCCCGACCGGGCGGTCATGGAGAAATCCTGCACGGCAAACACGCCGCCGAAACGGCGTGACACTTTGCTGAGGCTAAGCACGGCCATCGGCAGCCTCGGCAA
The DNA here is from genome assembly GCA_963845075.1 of uncultured Alphaproteobacteria bacterium. GTDB lineage: Bacteria > Pseudomonadota > Alphaproteobacteria > Rhizobiales > Xanthobacteraceae > BOG-931. The sequence continues at coordinate 121,536 of CAWJRE010000010.1, forward strand.
CGCTGGGATGGGAGGCGAGAGGCCCCGAGGCGCGACGACGCGCAATCACGATCGTATCGACGATGCCGTGCGGCAGATAGATGATGGCGAGCATCATCAGACCGCCAGCGACGATCATCCGGTTATCGGCGAGCGGCCGCGCGATCTCAGGCAGCAACGAAAGCAGCACCGCGCCGACGATCGGTCCCGCCACCGAGCGGCGGCCGCCGAGCACCACATAGGCGAGCACGGCGGTGAGCATGTCGAAGCCGAATTCCTCGGGCACGATGCTGTGATTGTGGCACGCCATCAGCGCTCCGGTCATGCCGGCGATCACGCCCGACAGGCCGAACGCGAGCGTCTGATAATACTGCACCGAGATGCCCAGCGAGACCGCGACGGTCTCATCCTGGCGGATGGTATCGAACGCCGCGCCGACGCGGCCGCGGCCGAGCGACCACAGGGCGTAGATGCAGACGGCGATGAAAAGAAGAAGAGCAGGCGTACCGACCAGCCGCGGGATACCGTTCAAACCGTTGGCACCGCCGGTGACGTCGTCGGCATAGAGCGCGATCGACAGGATGATCTGCACCATGGCAACCGTGGCGATCGCCTGAAATACACCGCGGAGCCGCGCCAGCGGCACCGACAGGATCAAAGCCGCGATCATGCCGGTCAACGCACCGCCAAGCACGGCGACCAGCGCCGGAACGCCGGCGCGAAGGATCAAAAGGCCGGCCGTATAGGCACCGATCGAGGCAAGGCCCGCGGTCGCAACCGAGAACACGCCGGCGCGCAGCACGACATATTGGCTCAAGGCGAGCCCGCAATTGAGAATGATGAGATTAAGGAGCGGAAGATAGCTGAGCACGAAATCGATCATTCGCGCGCCACCCGCTGTTCTTTCCGCAAGGTGCCGAAAAAGCCCGTGGGCCGAACGAGCAGCACGACGAAAAGAATGGAAAAAATGATCGCGTCGCTTAATCCCGACGACACGTAGGCAATCGTCAGGGTCTGCACCAAGCCAAGCAGCAGACCGGCGATCAACGCGCCCATGACGCTGCCGAGACCGCCGAGCACGATCACCACAAAGGCGCGCAGCATATAGGCGTCGCCCATCAGGAAATGCACGGCGTTAAAGGCAATACCGATGAGCACGCCGGCCGCGCCGGCGAGTGCGCCGGAAATGAAGAAGGTCTGGAAATAAACGAAATTGGGATTGACGCCGAGCAGCGTCGCGGTGCGCTCATTGATGGCGACGGCGCGGATCTGCCGGCCGAAACGCGTGTAGAACAGATAAACAAAAAGCGCCGCGACGATCAGAAGCGTGCTCAGCACCATCACCGCCTGGATCAGGGTCACACGCAACCCGATGAAGGTGTAGATTTCGATCGGAAGCGTACCGAACGGATAGCGGAGCACGCGCGTGTCCGACACGCGTTGCGCGATGTTCATCAGCACGAGACCGGCGCCAATCGACGAAACGATGGCGGAGAATTCCGGCGCACCGCGCTTGCGCAAAGGACGGAACGCCACCCAATCGAGCGCCACGCTCAGCAAACCCGCCAGCACGATGGCGAGTACAAAGCCCAACGGAAACGGCAGATCGAAGCGCGTGATGGCGAACAGCCCGAAGAATGCTCCCCACATGAACACCGCGCCATGGGCCATGTTCAGAATGTGGTGCACGCCGAAGATCAACGTGAAGCCGAGCGCAAACAGCGCGTAGACGCTGCCGACGACCAAGCCGTTGAGAATTTGCTGCGCGATCATGCGGCGCCCGATCCCGGCCGAGTATGCGCCGGCTGCCGGGCGGCAGCCGAAGCAAGCTTAAAGATTTGAGGACGCACGACGCCGCGTGCTCATCGCGGCGCCAGGCAAACCCTGTGCAAAGTTGAAACAGATCGATGAGTCGGGACGGGACGTCGCCATATCAGGAACGCCGTGGCATTTCGACTTGCCGCGGTGCTCAGCGCACGCGCCACCGCTACCCTTCCCGCGCCTCTCCCCTCGAACGTCCATTGGTCCGCCCGAACACGTTCGGTCTTTGTTGATTATGGATAGTTTCGCTTTAGCCCCGGATGTTGGCAAGGGGAAAGTCGCCGGCGCAACAGCGGATCTCCCTGCCCGCCGGATTGAAGATGATGGGCGATCAACCAAACATCTTCCCCGGTGACACACGCACTTGCATCATCCGCAACCTTGCCAGCATGCACAGGCATAGTTAGTCTGCCAACGTGTCACCTGTCGCACGGCGGCACCTTCGGGAGGAAATCCGTATCTGAAGGACGCCAATGACGGTGCGCGCTGCAAACGTCCCCAACAATGAGTAAAGGTGCGGACGCTGCGGCTATAAGCGATTCAGCAGCGATGCCGGCTAAGCCCTTGCATGGCCGCGTCGCGGTTTTGACCGGATCCACTGGCGGCTTGGGCTTTGCGATCGCCGAAGGGCTGGCGTTCGCCGGATGCCGCATCATGTTGAACGGGCTCGAAACGCCGGCGACGGTCGAGCGCATGCGGGCTGAGTTGGAAGACCGCTCCGGCGTCAGCGTGGGCTATCGTGAGGCAGATGTCGGCCAAGTTAGCGCCGTCGAGGGGCTCATTGACGCGTGTCTTGAACGCTTCGGCTCGGTCGACATTCTGGTGAACAACGCGGTGGTGCGCCATTTTTCGCCGATCGTCGATTTTCCGGTCGAACACTGGAATGCGGCGCTCGCGGTCAACGTCTCGGCTGCATTTCATGCCATCAGGTTGGCTCTCCCGCATATGCGCAAGCGCAACTTCGGCCGAATTTTCAATATGACATCCGTGTACGGCATGCGCGGCACGGTGAACCGCGTCGACTATGTGACGACCAAGGCCGCGTTGCTCGGGCTCACGCGCGCGGTGGCGCTTGAGAATCTCGAATACGACGTGACCTGCCACGGCATTTGTCCGGGCTCTGTCCTCACCCCCGGAACGGAGGCACGGGTCGATCAGATCATGAGCGAGCAAGGTCTGCCCCGAGAAGCAGCGGAGCGTGCGTTTCTGCAAGGAAAGCAGCCCACCGGTCGATTTGTTTCGGCCCGGAATGTGACCGACCTTCTCATTTTTCTTTGTGGTCCGGTTGCCAGGGACATGACCGGAGCGATATTGCCGATCGAGGCCGGCTGGCTTGCGAGCTGACAGCCTCGAGCGAGCCAAATCAGGAGACGATGATGACAAACGCCACGCGGCTCGGATTCATTGGATTGGGCTCCATGGGATCTGCCATGGCAACGCGCCTGCTCGATGCCGGATACGCCGTCGCGGTGTTTGACACCAATGCTGCGGCGCTGCAGCCGCTGGCATCCAACGGGGCTGTCGTTGCGAACGATGTCGCCGCAGTCGCATCGGAAGCGGACATCATCCTCGGCAGTCTGCCAACACCCGACGTCGTGCGCGAGGTGGCGATCGGCCCAGGCGGAATCATCAAAGGAGGCAAAGCGCGGATCTTCATCGATCTCTCGACCACCGGGCCGCGCGTCTCCGGAGAAGTTGCCGCCGCGCTTGCGAAGGCCAACATCACGCTCGTCGACGCACCGGTGAGCGGCGGCCGCGCCGGCGCCATCAAAGGCACCCTTGCCGTGATGGTTGCGGCGCCGCGCGCGACATACCAGGAGGTCGAGGCCATTCTGAAAGTCTTTGGCAAGGTCTTTTATGTCGGCGAGAAGGCCGGGTTGGCGCAAACCATGAAGCTCGTCAACAACATGTTGTCGGTCGCTGCACTCGCGATCACGTCGGAGGGCATGGTGATGGGCGTCAAAGCCGGCCTCGATCCGTTGGTGATGCTGGATGTCATCAACGCAAGCAGCGGCCGCAACAGCGCGACGACCGACAAATTTCCGCGCGCGGTGTTGCCGCGCACTTTCGACTTCGGCTTTGCCACCGGCCTATCGGTCAAGGATATCCGGCTTTGTCTTCAGGAAGCCGAGGCCATGGGGGTGCCAATGCCGGTCGGATCGGCGGTGCAGCAGATATTGTCGATCACCCATGCGCTGTTCGGCCCGCAGTCGGACTTCACGTCGATGTGCAAGACCGTCGAGCAATGGGCCGGCGTCGAGGTTCGGGCCAGCGGTCATAATCTCTAGTGGCATCATTCTTGGCCGAACAAGCCTCGTCATTGCGAGGAGCGTTAGCGACGAAGCAATCCAGTCCTTGCCAAGCCTATGGATTGCTTCGCGGAGTTTACCATCGGGCCGGCCACTTTCGGGCCGGACCCGTTGGCTCGCAATGACGAGCCCGAGCTAAGCTAAAGATCATCCTGCTCTAGCGTCGCATCAGCGCGAAAGCTTCCATTGAAGCGGGTACGCGATCAGACCCAGCCGGCGTCCACGATATAGTGTTGCGCCGTGCAAGCCGACGCGTCGTCGGACGCCAGAAAAACGCAGAAGCGCGCAATGTCTTCCGGCTCGACCCATCTTTTGAGGCACTGCGCCTCGAGCCGCTGCTTATCGCCCTCGGGCGTGAGCCATTTGGTCAGTTGCCGCTCGGTCCTGACCCAGCCCGGAGCAATGGCATTCACGCGGATATTGTATTGCCCGTAGTCGCGTGCGAGCGACCGCGTCAGCCCGATCATTGCCGATTTCGCCGCCGTATAGATCGGCATGCCGCCCATCCCGGCGATCCACGACATTGATGAGAAATTCACGATCGCGCCGCCGCCCTTGGCCTGCATCCCCGGCAGTACGGCTTGGGCTGCGAAAAACGAATGCCGCAAATTGACGGCAATGCGCTCGTCGAACATCTCGGGCGTCACGTCGGGCGTCGCATGGCGCTCGTCGTTCGCGGCGTTGTTGATGAGCACGTCAGCGGCGCCGATCGCGCCGCTAAGCGCGGCAATAGCCGCCCGCAAAGCGTCGATGTCGCGAATATCCGCCTTTGCGAACCGCGGGCCCGCCGCCTCGCCGCCAAGCTCGGCGACAAGCGCCTTGGACGGCGCCTCGGCGATGTCGATAAAGCCGACTTTGGCCTTCTGGCGGACGAACGCGCGGACGATGGCAGCGCCGATACCCGAGCCGCCACCGGTGACGAGCACCGACTTCCCTTCGAGATCCGGATAGATGGCTCCTTGCGACTTCTCGGCCATGCGTAATGCTCCCGTTCGACTTTCCGGGGCGGTGCTTCTCGCACCACCCGAAGCCGCCAGTGAATTGCAACGATTCGCTCCCGGCATTAAATGCTCCGCTGCTGGAGCGAGCCAAGGGCGATCTGCTTTGCTCTTTTAGGAAATCTTGTTCCGCGGATCGTCTTTCGCATCCACGTATTCAAGACCGAGAGGTCCGATCGCGCTCACCTGCGTCACGTATTCACCGGACTTCGCCCAGTGGAAGTGCGACGTATTGCCGGGCAGAACAACAACGCTGCCGGGTGGATAAGCCTGCACGGCATCGCCGTCGAATTGCTCGCCCAGGCCGATATAGAACACACCCGACATGACGGTGTAGATTCGATCCTCCGGATGTTTATGCGGCATCAGCTTCACGCCCGAAGGCATTTTGACTCTGATCACATAGGGTCCCGGCTGGCTCGGCTCGCCCACGACAACCGCCAGCCGGACTGACGGCGGGAACGCTGGGAACGGCTTCCAATCGATATCTTCCGGCAGAACCGATCTAAAGACGGATTGGCCTGGCTGATGGACTTGAGTCATTGCGATCCTCCGCACCCGGACGCACTGCGCAACCGCACCCGACTGTGCCTCAAATCAACTTGGCATCCAAGGTGATCGCCGCATTGAGCACCTTGGAGACCGGACAGTTCTTCTCGGCATCGCCGGCCATTCGAACAAACGTGGCTTCATCCAGGTTGGGCACTTGCGCGCGCAGCGTAAGCGCGGAGCGGCTGATGCGGAAACCCTGGCCTTCAGGCTCAAGCGTAACGGCGGCTTCCGTGGTGAGCTCCGTCGGCGTGTAGCCGCCCGCTTGCAGCCCAAACGCGAGCGCCATGGTGAAGCAGCCGGCGTGCGCCGCGGCGATGAGCTCTTCGGGATTGGTGCCCTTCTCGTTTTCAAAGCGGGTCTTAAAAGAATACGGCGTCTCCGCCAGCACTCCGGAATCGGTGGATAGATGACCGGTTCCGGCGCGACCGGTCCCGCGCCAAACTGCCTTCGCCTTGCGGATCATTTAAGCCTCCGTTGTGTCAATCGGTTCGTTTCACTATCCCATGCGACAAGTCCCGCCGGGCGAACGCCTGTCGACTTTTCTTGTTCCCGACGCTGATAAATTGCTGCTCGCTGATCGTGCATGACGAGCCGGCCGTCATGAGCTTCGCCCGCTGTAAGGCCCAGACGGACAGTCAGCCCGTTGGTGTCGACCACTGGACCCGCCATCTACATTCGCTCGACCCATTGGGAACGAGATGGTCCAGGCTGAAACGGGTCGCCGAAATATTGGGTCTCACGAATAACCTGTTCATCCTCAAATTCCATGATGCTCACCGTATACGATGGCTGCCCATCGTATGTGAGGATGAATTCGGTCACCCAGAGATTGGCAGCACCGATAATTCGCCGCACTGAAAATCGCTTGTAGTTCGGCTGCGCCATTCGAGACGCCTGAATTCTGTCGCGGCCGCGAATCCGCTCGCCCGATTGCGGATACTCAAGCACCGCGTCCTGTCGGTAAATTTGATGCTCGGCATCGAAATCGTTGGCGTCGGAGGCCGCCCAGTGGCGCTCCAGAGCGGCTCGAATGTTTGAGTTTGTCATCATAGCATTGCCCTCGCCTTTCGCTCTCGGTTGGGCCGTTGTCGGCATCAGAGGGGTATGTCTAACCGGTCGGATTCTCAGACGGGGGGCTTTGTGACGCCGAGATCTGACCGCGCGGCTCGCGGCCGCACCAAAAAGCCGCCCCCTATTCGTGAAGCAGCGTTTGCCAGTTTGAAGGCACCGCTCCGGCCGGTCCGGGCACCGGTTGATCCAACGGATGCGAGTGAGGAGCGTGAAGCTTCGGGCCGGTGAGGAATTGCTCTGTACGATAGTCGTAAAACCACCGCTCGCCCGGCTCGAAGCTCGTGATTATCGGGTGACCCGTAGCGGCGTTATGTTTCGATGCATGCTGATTGGGTGAACTATCACAGCAGCCGATGTGCCCGCACTCGGCGCATCTGCGAAGATGGAACCACCATCCGCCCAGAGCCAAGCATTCGACGCAACCTGTTCCGCTTGGCTCGACTGCCGGGTTGATACCATCCCTCTCGGACTTCATAGGATCCTCTCTGACTTCCTCTTGCTTCGGCTCAGCGCTGCCCGATCATTGCAACGGCTTGAGCCTATCCATCATAGTCGGAATAAACTCCGACACCGTGGGATGAATGTGCATCGCGCGTTGTATCACTGTGTAGGGCGCCTTGGCGTACATGATATCGAGTACGCAATGGATGACCTCGTCACCTTCGAGTCCCAGGAAGGAGGCGCCCAGTATTTGTTTGTTATCTCGATCGACAAGGATTTTCATGAAACCCTTGGTCTCACCCCTCTCATACGCGCGCATGACATCCTTCATTGCCATGGTCGAGATCAGCGCAGACTTGCCCGTCTTGCGGACTTCCGCTTCCGTCATCCCGGCGCGGCCAAGTGGCGGATCGGTGTAGAGCGCGTAGGCCGTGATGCGGTCGCTCACTCGTCTCTGATCATTGTCGAGAAGATTCGCCGCCACGATCTCGAAATCATTCCACGACGTGTGCGTGAACGCGCCTCGACCATTGCAGTCGCCCATCGCCCAGATACCGGAAATGTTGGTACGCAACTGGTCGTCCACCTGAATATACCCTCGCGCGTCTGTGCCGATACCCGCCTTGTCGAGACCAAGGTCGTCAGTGTTTGGTCGCCGGCCAGTCGCTACCAGCAGATGAGTTCCGGCAATCTGCGAGATGCTCCCGGCCAATTCGACTTTCGCCGCGATCGAGTTTCCCTGCTTCTCCACACCGACGATCTTGCTGTTGACGCGTACGTCGATGCCTTCCTCCTTGAGGAAACCGGCAACAGCTTGAGAGACGTCGTCGTCCTCCCGCGAGATCAGACGCGGTCCGAATTCGATGACGGTCACCTTGCTTCCAAAACGGCGATAAGCCTGAGCAAATTCAAGGCCGACGTAACTGCCGCCCATGATCATGAGATGTGAGGGGAGGAAATCGATGTCCATCATCGAGCTGTTGGTCAGGTACGGAACTTGGTCGAGGCCGGGTATCGGCGGAACCGCGGCTCGCGCGCCTACATTGATGAAGATTTGATCGGCCGCGAGCTCAGAATCGTTCACTACTACTTTCTTTTCCGCAACAAAGCGGCCATGGCCTTCGTAAACCGTGCATCCTTGCAATGTCTTCAGTGATTGCTCGACGCCATTGCGGAACACAGCGACAACAGCGTCTTTTCGCGCCTTGACCGCCTTCATGTCCACGTTGACGGCCCCCTCAATCCTGACGCCGTAATCGGCAGCGCGCCGTGCGACATGTGCAACGTAGGCGCTCGCGATCAGCGTCTTGGTCGGAGTACAACCTGTGTTCACGCACGTACCGCCGAACTGCTTGCGTTCGATGATCGCTACCTTGCGGCCTGCAGCCACCAATCGCCGCGCCAAGGCCGGCCCGGACTGTCCGGTGCCAATGATAATCGCGTCGTAGTTCGGCATGAGGGACCTCCGATTTCCTTTTGTTCAGCCCAATCTATCACCCGGCGCAAAATTCCGCGGTTCTTACTGAAAGGATTAAGTTCCCGCCTTGCACAAACATCGCGCTGATTCGCGTTGTGCCGGAGCAAGAGTCATGCGCTACATCAACTGACATTTATTTCAGATCGTCATATGAATTCGCGAGGAATAGAGCGATCACAGTTGCGACAACAGACTTTGTTTGCGCCACCACAATGGTCCAAGCGTAAGCGGTTCGTTACGCCCGTGACATGTCCACAGTGCGTACTGGTTGTAGGAAGAGAAATAAAAGTGGAAATCTGGAAGCGACAATCAAAAGGCCTATCGCACGGCTTCAAGATCTGTCCGGATACCGAGATTTATTGTGCCGAATACGGCGTTGAGGCGTCCCCGATGGGTTCTTCATGGCCTCGAAGTGAATCAACTTTGGTGTTTTACGCAAACGTGCTGGTGAGTGGGCGAATGCTGAAAATTGGTTTCCGATTGGAACCGCCGCCTTACAACGGGGTTAAGTTGCGGGGGTGCTTCGGTTTCCGCGCGGTTACGTCCTCCAAGAGCCGGCGTATTCCGGCGAGCGGAGAAATGCGATATCCGAATTGGAGTCGTCTATGAGCCAAGTATCTATGAGCCAGGTACAAGTCGAGCGGAAAAGCTATCAGATGCCGCCGCAGGACGGCATTACCGTCGCACACTTTCTCACCGTCGCCGACATCGAGCGATCGCTTCGATTTTACGAAACGGTCTTCGGTAGTCGCATTCTGAGCAGAGGCGATAGCAAGGGCGCACCGGGTTACATCCAGATCGCGAACACGTGGCTCATTGTCAATGTCGGGGGCGGTCCGACACCCGACAAACCATCGGTAACGCTCAGCGTCCCCGCCGACCCCGATTCAGTCAGCAGTTTTATGAATATTCGCGTTGCGGATATTCAAGCGTGCTATGAACTCTGGCGAAGTCGAGGAGCCGAGTTCATCACAGAGCCAAAGGACAAGTATGGCGAGACGCGCTGCTACATTCGCGATCCTGATGGATACATTATAGAAGTCGGGCAAAGCAAGCCGGGCGTCGCTTACGGCTGAACGGCGCGGGCTCTCGCCAAGCCGACCCCCAGCGGAGGACCGGATTGCCAGGTCCCGATGATGATCACATCAAATTTCTGCATCGTTGCGAGCCTCGTCTGCTTTGATGGATTCTTCCGCCTCAATGTCGGCCAATCGACTAAAAGTCGACGCAGTCATCGGTCGTCCCCGATTACGGGCGACCCGAATGACAACGCTCAACCGGCCCGCAACCACATACGGGCGAGCGTGCGGTCGCGCCACACCCAGGCGTGAATGAGCGCCGCTGCCAGGTGGAGAACAACCAGCGCGGCAAGCGCAATCGCCAGCACAACATGCGCGGCATGCGCCAAGCGGAAGCGCGCAATGTCGGGAGCCAGCGGATACGGAAGATCGAACAAGCCGAAGACGACGGTCGGGATGCGCACCGGCGTGCTCGTCACCATGAGCCAGCCGGAAAGCGGCAGCAACAGCAGAAGAATATAAAGGCCGACATGCACGGCCTTGGCAATCATCGCAAGGGAGCGCGCGGCCGGTTCCGGCTTTGGCGCACGCATCACAGAGCGCAAACAGAACCGCAGCACCGTGAGCACAAGGACACTGACGCCGATGCTCTTGTGCGTCTGGGTCAGCTCAAAGCGCGTTGCCGCATCGTGCACGGCGAGCACCATAAAGGCACCCAGGCCCAATGCACCGATGACCAATGCCGCGTTCAGCCAATGCGCGATCCGGAGCGACAACGGCCAGACTGTCGCCGCGCTATTCATCGGACAGCGCGCGGGTCTTGACCGTGATTTCGAGTGCGTCGTCGATGAGTGGAATGCCGAACATCATGCCGAAGTCCGAGCGCTGAATTCTGCCTTTCGCCACAAAGGCGACCGTCCGGCCTTTGGCGGCGGGATCGGTCGCCACATCGACCGTGAGCGTGATCGGCTTGGTCACACCCAGCAGGGTCAGATTGCCGGTGACGCGAGCCGTATGTGCATCGACCTTCTCGACCTGCGTCGAGGCGAAGCTCATGGTCGGGAATCGCTCCACATTGAGCAGCACCGCGCTCTTGACGAAATCGTTGAACGTCGCCGAGCCGACGTCCAGGGAAGCTGCGTCAACGGTGAAGGTCGTGTAGCTTTTTGCCGGGCGGTCGAAATCGATCAGCAGGCGGCCGCGATAATGCGCAAAGCGGCCATGCGTGGTCGGAAAGCCGACGGCATCGATCGTGAAACCGATCGATGTCTGCGCTTCGTCGATGCGCCAGCCTTGTGCAGGCGTCGCCGCCTGCGCCTCAACGCCGCACAAAAGGACCGACAAACAAACAACGCCGAGCCGGCGCGCGACTGTACTGCGATTCACATTGCGATCCATGATCATGTCGAAAAAAGTGGGAGGCCGCGCGAGCCGATGCCCAAGTGTGTTTCGATCCCGGAGCAGGCTTGCGGCACGTCAAACATGAGAACCGAAACCTGTCCCCGGGATCGTCCCCCGACGCCACGTCCCCTCCGCCGCTGGACCATTATCCAATTCAATTGAAATCGGATCACGGTCGAGATTCTTCGTTTTGAGCATGATCTTGTCCGAAAGCCGGTTTCCACCCATCGGGTCAAAGCCCGAGGCCATGCTTTTCGGGATCATGCTCTAGCAAACCCAACGCCAGCCGTACGCCGTCAGCACGCGGCAGCTGCCGTAGTCGTCGTACGGCCAATCGTAAAATCCGGGCCCGACGCCGGCGAAGAAAAAGCGCCGATGGAAACGCCCGTGGTGAAAGTGGTCGTGATGGAAGCCGGCGACGTGCACGAAGGAGTGCCCGGCGAGTGCATGCGGAGTGAAAGCACGCCCGGCGACAACGTGCGGCCCCATCATATGACCGCCGTAGCCGTGACTGGCAAAAGCGTGGCCGGCAAAGCCGGCGTGCCCGCCGAAACCACCGTGCCCGCCTCCGCCGCCATGACCGCCACCGCCGCCGTGACCGCCCCCGCCGCCGTGCGCGATGGCGCCGGTCGTCCAAATCGCTGCGCCGAGCGAAACGGCCGCGGCGAGCGCAATGGTCATCTTCAACCGCATGAAAGCCTCACTTTGTTGCGTAGCGTTGTCGGTTGGTTGGCCGCCCCGTCCCCACGAATCTCCGGATTGTGATCGTGGCGGCACGCGATGCCCCTTACGATACTGATCGGAGTTCCGTCGTCCCCGTGACGAAGAAACTTGCGCGCTTCCGCATAAACAAGTGAGCCGTGCCGCTCAAATTACTAATGCGACAGTTCCTGACACCGATGTCAGTTTTCAGGTCGGCGGTTTGTGCTACCTACTTTTGCCGACTTGATCGGAGAATACGACATTGACCGAAACGCGCCGCCGCATATTGGTCATCGAGGACGATCCGGAGACGGCTTCTCAGCTGGTCGACTTCCTCGGCACGCGCGGCTATCAGGCCGATCTCGCGCACAACGGCAACGACGGACTTCGCCTGGCTTCGTCGCATTCCTATGCGGTGATGACCATCGACCGCATGCTGCCGGGCGTGGACGGCCTGTCCATCATCCGCAAACTGCGCGAGTCCGGGAACGATACGCCGGCCCTGATCGTAAGCGCGCTCGGCGAGGTCGACGATCGCGTGCGCGGATTACGCGGCGGCGGCGACGACTACCTGGTGAAGCCGTTCGCGTTCGCCGAATTGCTGGCACGCATCGAGGCGCTGGCGCGGCGCAGTACGACCGTGGCGAAGGAGACAGTGCTGCGCGTCGGCGATCTCGAGCTCGACCTGGTCGCGCGCACGGCCAATCGCGCCGGCCAGGAGATCGAGCTCTTGCCGCGGGAATTCCAGGTGCTCGAGTATCTGGTGCGCAACGCCGGTCAGGTGGTGCCGCGGGCCATGCTGTTGCAGCACGTCTGGAATCTGAATTTCGATCCGACGACCAACATCATCGACGTGTATGTCGGCCGCGTTCGCCGGAAAGTCGACAATCACCGCAGCTATCCGCTGATACACACGGTTCGCGGCGTTGGATTTTGTGTCCGTGCTCATTGCTAAGACGTTACGCTCTTCGACCTTCCGAGCCGCGCTGATCTGGATCGCCGGCTTCGGCGCCGTCGTCGTCGGGCTGTTCGTATTCGTCTATTGGTCGACCGCTTCGTATGTGCTCGATCGCTCCGACCGGGCGATCGACAGGGATCGCGGCGTTCTCCTGGCCGCCTATGCGGCGGGCGGACGCGATGAACTCATAGCGGCCATCAACAAACAGGCCGGCCTGCACCCGGATCGCGGAATCTATCTGCTGACCGACGCGTCGTTCACACCACTTGCCGGCAACCGCAAGAAGTGGCCGCCCGCGCTCTCCGGCGAGGCGGGCCGCGCCAATTTCGACGCAACCGAATCCGGCTCAGCCGCGGCGGATCGAGCTTTGATGCGGGCGGCCTTCGATACGCTGCCGGATGGCTCGCACCTCCTGGTCGGGCGGGAAGTAACGGACCTCACCCAATTTGTTCGCAAGATTTATCTCGCCTTGGCGCTCGTGCTCGTCTTGATCTTCGTTCTTGCGATCGCGGCCGCGGTGAGCGTCACGCGACGCACAGTCGGCCGGATCGAATCCGTCAACGCCACCAGCCGCGCGATCATGCAAAGCGGCCTGGGAGAGCGCGTGCCGCTGTGCGGCTCACACGACGAGTGGGATCAACTGGCGGAAAATCTCAATTCGATGCTCGATCGGATCGGGGTGCTGATGGGAGAGGTCAAGCAGGCCACGGACAATGTCGCGCATGATCTGCGAACTCCGCTCACCCGCATGCGCGGGCGGCTTGAAAGCGCCAATAGCAGGCCGCGCGATGCGGCGACCGACCAGGTTCTGATTACCGACACGATGGCCGACCTGGACGACGTCCTGCGGATGTTCTCGGCGCTGACGCGCATTTCGCAGATCGAGACGACGACCCAGACTTCAGGTTTCCGCCCTGTGGACTTGGTCGAGATCGGTGAATCGGTGGCCGACCTCTACGACGCTGCTGCGGAGGAGAAGAAAGTCGATCTTCAGGTGATCGGCCAAAAGCCGCTGCTGATCACCGGGGACCGCGACCTCTTGTTCGATGCCCTCGCCAACCTGGTGGACAACGCGATCAAACATGGCCGCGAGGCGGGCAAGGTCGTGGTGCGACTGGACAGGTGCGACGATGGCGCGGTGATTTCGGTCGCCGACAATGGTCCGGGAATTCCGCTCGACGAGCACCAGCACGTATTCCGTCGCTTTTACCGGCTCGAGCGCAGCCGCTGCACCCCGGGCAATGGGCTGGGGCTCAGTCTGGTCGCCGCGGTCGCGCGTCTCCACGAGGCGCGGATTGAGCTGTCGGACAACGCGCCCGGTTTGAAAGTCGAGATGCGGCTGCGATCCGCTTGAAGATCGAGAACGATAAACGACGGCGGTGAATCGCCGCGCGCTTGTCGCTACTTAGCTTGCGGCGGTCCGATCAGAAAGTTATCCGGCGTGTCGGGCCTCGCAATGCTCAGCGCACCCTGTCCTTGACCGCCATCCCGGGTGAAAGCGTATGAAAGCGCGGCCTGTCTTATTTCAGATTATTATTTCTTCGATCGTGCTTCAGATTATTACTTCACAAACCGCATGTCAGATTGTTATTTCCGAGTGTCGCCGATCCCATCGCAACGCTAGCTTTTGGAATAAGTAATAAATTCTTCCTCAAAGTTCCATATTTAACCATTCGTCAAACGCAATCGACAACTTTTAGTTTCGCGCGGAAGTTTAATTCCCGCCGCGCCCGCCGGTGAGGGATCATAAAGATCCGGGGGTCACAGGCGACTGTGCAGAACATGCAGAATTGCCGTTCCGAGGGACGGAAAAGCCATCGCGTTGCACCACGACTGCGTACGACACGCAAAGAATTTCGTCGTCAGCCGCAGCGAAACGGAGATCATCATGTCTTGGCTGAATAAATCATTTTCACGAAGCGTTTCGAGCGGACACTACGATGTGGCCGCTCTCAAGGGCGACGTCGTAGACAAGGTCTCGGCCGCCATCATGATGATTGATCGCGATTTCGTCGTTACCTACGTCAACGGGCCGACGCGCGAGCTGCTGCGGAAAAACGCTGCGGCGTTCGCGGCCATGTGGCCGGGCTTCGATCCGGAACAGATCGTCGGCAGATGCATCGACATGTTTCACAAGAACCCGGCGCACCAGCGCCAGATGCTGTCCGACCCGTCCCGGCTGCCGATCCGGACTGAAATCACCATCGGTGACCTCAAGATCGCGCTGCTGGTCAACGGCTGCTTCGACGCGCGCGGCACTTACGTCGGCAATGTCTTGGAATGGCAAGACGTGACGACGGTCCGCTTGAACGAGGGAATACTGGCTTCGATCAACAAGATACAGGCGGTGATCGAATTCGATACCCAAGGCAAGATTCTCAACGCCAACGACAACTTCCTCAACGCCTTGGGCTACAGCCTCGGCGAGGTTCGCGGCCAACATCATTCGATGTTCATCGAACCCGCCTACCGCGCAACTCCGGAATACCGGGAATTCTGGGCCAAGCTGGCGCGCGGCGAGTATGACGCCAATCAGTACAAGCGCATCGGCAAGGCCGGGAAGGAAGTCTGGATCCAGGCCAGCTACAACCCGATCCTGGATGCAAAGGGCAACGCCTTCAAGGTGGTGAAATTTGCAACCGACGTGACTGCTCAGGTGTTGGCAAGCCAGGCGCTGCAGGCCGCGGTCCGCCAGACTCAGGACGTCGTCGGCGCCGCCAAAGAAAACGATCTGACCCAGCGCATCCCGCTGCAGGGCAAGACCGGCGAGATCGAGGCGCTCTGCGGCGGCGTCAATAGTCTCATTGATTCCATGTCGAGCGTCATTTCCGAAATCCGCGTCGCGGCGCTCGAAGTGACCAACGCCTCGGGCGAGATCTCCGCCAGCACCACCGACCTGTCGCAACGTACCGAAGAGCAAGCCGCCAGCCTGGAAGAAACCTCCGCCTCGATGGAAGAGATTTCGGCAACCGTGAAAAAGAACGCCGACAACGCCAACGAAGCCAATCATTTGGCCGCCGAAACCCGCCAAGTGGCCGATCGCGGCGGCCAGGTGGTGGCGCGCGCCGTCGAAGCGATGGCGTGCATCGAAGAATCCTCCGGCAAGATATCGGACATCATCGGCGTGATCGATGAAATCGCCCGCCAGACCAATCTGCTGGCGCTCAACGCCGCGGTCGAGGCCGCCCGCGCCGGCGAGGCCGGCCGCGGCTTCGCGGTGGTCGCTTCGGAGGTGCGCAGCTTGGCGCAACGTTCCTCGCAGGCCGCCAAGGACATCAAAGATCTGATCACCAACAGCAACGGTCAGGTCAAAGAAGGCGTCGATCTCGTCAACAGGGCGGGCACCGCACTGACGGAAATCATCGAGTCGATCAAAAAGGTCGCCGACGTCGTGTCCGACATCGCCAATGCCAGCGCCGAGCAGGCGACCGGCATCGAGCAGGTCAACAAAGCGCTGACGCAGATGGACGAGGTCACGCAGCAGAATTCAGCGCTGGTCGAGGAAAATGCCGCCACGGCGAAGACGCTCGAGCATCAGGCGAACGCCATGAACGAGCGGATTGATTCGTTTCAAATTATCGGCGGTGAAGCTTTACCGGCCGCCCGTCCGATCGCGGCCGCAAAGACGACGGTTGCCGCAAAACAGCAATCGTCGGTAGCCTCGAAACGAGCGGACAAAGTGGCGCCGCGGCGCGTGGCAGCCGGCGCTGGCGGCGGATCGATGCGGCAGGCGCGAGCGGCGACCGCGGCGGCCGTCAACCAGGAAGCGGACTGGAAGGAATTCTGATCGCTTCGCCAGATGCAAATTTGCGTCCGGGTTACCAAAGGAGCGGAACGAGTGCAGCGGCACTCGTTCTGCGAAGCCGGCACTTCCCTGGCTGAATGATCCGCAAGATCGGGATTTAAAGCCGCAAGAAAGGCCGATTCGACATTTCGTCGGTGAAGTCTCCCTGTCCGGATTTCGCCTTCGCCAACGTCGCTTTGCAAGACAAGGGCCGACATGAAATACGAGTCATTCTTTGCCGATGCCTTGGCCCGCGTCAAAGACGAACAGCGTTACCGGGTATTCGTCGAACTGGAGCGGTTAGCCGGCCGATTTCCGCACGCGATCTGGCATGCGCCGGACGGTGCACGTGAAGTGCTGATCTGGTGCTCGAACGATTATCTCGGGATGGGCCAACATCCCAAGACGATTGCCGCCATGACCGAAACCGCGGTCCGCATGGGTACCGGCGCCGGCGGAACGCGCAACATCTCGGGCACGAACCAGCCCATCGTCGAACTTGAGCGCGAGATCGCCGATCTACACCGCAAGGCGGCGGCGCTCGTCTTCACATCCGGATATGTGTCGAACGACACCGGCATCGCCACGATCGCCAAGCTCCTGCCCGACTGCTTGATCCTTTCGGATGCTTTGAACCACAACTCGATGATCGAAGGCGCTCGCCGGTCGGGATGCGACAAGCAGATCTTTCGCCACAATGACGTGGCACACATCGAAGCTCTGCTTCAGGCATCCGGCGCACGTCCGAAGCTGATCGTTTTCGAGAGCCTCTATTCCATGGACGGCGATGTGGCGCCGATCAACGAGATTTGCGATCTCGCCGAGCGCCACGGCGCGATGACATATTGCGATGAGGTGCATGCGGTCGGCATGTACGGCCCGCGCGGTGGCGGTATCGCCGAGCGCGAAGCGGCGATGACGCGCATCGACGTTATCGAAGGCACGTTGGCCAAGGCGTTCGGATGTCTCGGCGGCTACATCGCCGCGAGCACGACGGTCATTGACGCGGTGCGTTCTTACGCCTCGGGCTTCATCTTCACTACCGCTCTTCCACCGGCGATTTGTGCCGCTGCAACCGCCGCGATTCGACATCTGAAGACGTCGAACTGGGAGCGCGAGCGCCACCAGGATCGCGTCGCCCAAACAAAGTCCGCACTTAGCGCGGCCGGGTTGCCGGTCATGCCCACGGAAACGCATATCATTCCCTTGCTGGTCGGTTGTGCCGACAAGTGCAAGGCCGCCAGCGATCGGCTGCTGGCAAAACACGGCATCTATATCCAGCCAATCAACTTCCCGACTGTCCCGAGAGGAACGGAACGGCTGCGTATTACGCCAACGCCCTATCACGAGGACATGCACATCGACGATCTCGTTCGTGCCCTCATTGACGTATGGGAAGAGCTCGGGCTTGAGCGCGGGACCTCGGACCGGAGCAGAACAAAAGCTCCGCGAGCGCGCAGCCTCCGGCTACTCCATGCGCGCGAAACGCTCGAACCTCGCCGAAACAGGACATCATCGGCGACGCCGACAAAAGCGGTTGTTGCCGAAAAGCGGGCCAGCGGAAGCGGATAGTCCACCATTTAGCGTGACCGCCATTTCTTATATTATGGGTTGTGAATACGTGATTCGCGGCCGCCCAGGACTTGCTCCGCCAGAGAGCGGCCGGCGCGCGCCAGACCGTCAACCTAGGAGTTGTGTTCATGAACACATGTCCTAGCTCTGCGGCAGGCGACTTTGACCCTCCTCAAATTCCGTTGAGCTGTTCCGCCTGCCCGGCGTGCGCGCGCAATTTGTGTCAGGCAGTGGCCAGGGCCATCGGATCGTTGCCGGAAGATCCTTCGACCGAGATTCCGCAATCGGTCCATTTGATCAACGCCCGCCGAGTCATTCATTGGGGCCAGGACTTTCATGATGTGGTACCCCTGATTTGCGAAGGGTGGGCCGCTTCCGTGTACATCTTGTCGGACGGCAGCCGGCAAATATTGTCGATTTTGCTGCCGGGCGACCTGGCGTCCACGGCGTTGTTGTTTGGTGCTCAGGCCGGGTGTTCGGTGGAAGCCATCACCGACGTCCGTTACCGCACTTTCGCACAAGCCGATCTGAAGGCACGCCTGCTTAATGATGCCGACTGTTTTGCACGGTTTTTGCGGGCATGCATCGACGAAACAGCAAGAGCCGATCAGCTCATCACCGATCTCGGCCGCCGGACCGCCGCGGAACGGATTGCGCGCTTGATTCTCAATCTGCAAAGTCGGCTCATGCAGCGCGGCATGGCGCAGCCTGAGACGATGGAGATGGAGTTTCCCCTACGCCATCACCACATCGCCGATGCAACAGGACTTAGTCTCGTCCATGTCTCCAAAGTGCTGTCCGAGTTTCGCCGGAGCGGCATCGTCAAGATCGGCGATCGTTCGCTGACAATTTTGGAGCCGGAAGCGTTGCAGCGGATCGCACTTATGTAGTCGACGTGTTTGTGGACGGTGTGCTGTTCCAGCCCTTAGGGGCAGTCTTGCACGTCGGGTGACACTTCGTCGTCGATCGGCAAAACGTCGGTGCTGCCGGCGCGACTGCCAAGATCCTTCAGCGCCGTTCGCAACCGGCCTCCAGCGCGATCGAGCGCGCTGGTCGCTTCTTCGACGCTGCAGCCATGTAACAGCAGGACGGCGAGCTTCACGCCGCCGTTCGCTCGCTCAAGCGCGCCGCGAACCTCCTGCGGTGTACGGCCGGTCAACCGAATTAGAATGTGCTCGCTGCGGCGCTGCAGCTTTGCATTGATCGCCTGCACATCGACCATGAGTCCTTCATGGACACGCCCAAGACGGATCATGACCAATGAGGAAAGCGCGTTGAGCGCCGCGCGTTGCGCGGTGCCGGCCTTCATTCGCGTCGACCCGGCAATCGGCTCCGGCCCGGTATCAAGCCAGATCGAGCAATCGGCCTCATTCAAAACGGGCGTGTCGCGATTGTTGGCAATGCCGATCGTGAACGCGCCGCGGCTTTTTGCCTCGCGCAGACATGTCAGCGTGAACGGAGTCGTGCCGCTCGCGGCAACCGCGATCACGACGTCCGGCGCGCCGATCGCGTTTTGTTGGATCGCCTGGATGGCCTGACCGGTTTCATCTTCGGCATTTTCCACCGACCGCAGGAGCGCGTCCTTGCCGCCCGCCATCAGCAGCAACAAACGCTCCTTGGGCCAGTTGAAGGTTGGAATGAGTTCGGCGCCATCCTGGACGGCGAGCCTCCCCGAAGTGCCGGCGCCGACATAGATCAGCCGCCCCCCTTCCCTGAGACGGGCTTCGGTTGCGAGCGCCGCCTGTTCGATCGCGGGGAGTACGGCCCGCACAGCGGCGACGGCCGCCATTTGGCCCTCGATCATTGCGTGGAGGATATCGCCCGGTTCCCACAGATCGATATCGGCATAACGAGGACTTGCCCGCTCGGTATCCATGGTTAATGCCCGGCAAAAGTCTCTACGCGGCGCAGTGTCAAACTAATTTGACCGTAATTGGTTCTTATTTCTGGTAGGTGCAAGAAGAATCGGATTGGCGGACTTAGGCGGCTTCAAGGTGAACACGAAGGTCTTGTTGCTCGGCGTGGACGGCGGCGGCACCAGTTGCCGGGCGCGGCTGTGCGCCTTTTCCGGCCAACTGCTTGGCGAAGCGGCGACCGGACCGGCCAATCTCCGTCTCGGTTTGCAGCAGAGCTTTGCCGAAATCCTCGATGCCGCCGCGCAATGTCTCAGCCAGGCCGGATTGCCGCGTTCGTATCTCGGAAAGACGGTTGCCTGTCTGGCGTTGGCCGGCGCCAGCGAGCCGGCCTATCTGGCCGCCGCCCAATCCTATCCGCATCCGTTCCGTCGCACGATCGTCACCACCGATGCGCACGCTGCCTGTCTTGGTGCGCACGGTGACAATGACGGCGGCGTGATCGTTGCCGGTACCGGCACGGTCGGCTGGGCTGTCGTCCGCGGACAAACCCATCGGGTCGGCGGATGGGGAATGCCGATTTCCGATGAGGGCAGCGGCGCCTGGCTCGGCTGCGAGGCCGTCCGCCGCCTGCTCTGGGCGCTCGACGGCCGGATCGGCTGGACTCGATTATTGCGCACACTGGGCGACAAGTTCGGCAACGATCCCCATGCCATCGTCGCGTGGGCGCATGCCGCTTCGCCGGGCGATTTCGCAACGCTCGCTCCGGACATTTTTGAGCACGCCACGCAGGACGATCCGATCGCGCGCGAACTCGTCAGTCTGGCCGCGGGCCATATCGACGTCCTCGCCGATCAACTCATCGCCATCGGCGCGACGCGGCTTGCGTTGGTCGGAGGGTGTGCACCCTTCCTCATTCCGTCGCTCGCTGAACGGACCAAGTTGCACCTGGTCGAGCCCGCCGGCGATGCTCTCTCGGGCGCTCTCCATCTCGCACATTCCGTTGCATTGTCGCTTGCTGAAGTCGCGTGACCGCTGCATTTGCATCAAATCGTTGGACCACGATGAAGTCGCCGGGCGGTGGAATGGCCAAGGAGCTTGCCGAGGCGCCGGCGGCGGTGCAGGCCCAGGCGCGGGAGCTTGCCGCGCCGCTGGCCGCGCTCATGGCGCGGCTCGCGCGCCGATCGCCGAACGTCGTCGTCACCTGCGCGCGGGGAAGCTCTGCGCACGCAGCGACCTTCGCCAAGCATCTGATCGAGCGATATCTCGGAATTCCCGTCGCGGCGGCGGCGCCGAATATCGCCAGCGTCTATCATCAACGGCTTGCGCTCAAGGATCAGTTGTTCCTCGCGATCTCGCAATCCGGATCGAGCGACGACCTGATCGAAGCGGCCGCCGCGGCGCGCGCCGCCAATGCGGTCACCGCGGCCATCGTCAACGATCCGAATAGTCCGTTGGCGCAGGCTTGCGAATTCGTGTTGCCGATGGCTGCGGGACCTGAATTGAGCGTCGCGGCAACAAAGACTTTCATCGCCTCGCTCACAGCTTCGCTGCGTCTGATCGCGCAGTGGACCGGCAACAAAGACATCGGCGCGGCTTGCGACCGGCTGCCCGCTCGCCTGGGTCAGGCGGCGCAACTCGATTGGAGCGAGGCGCTCGCGCCGTTGACGGCCGCGACGGCGCTCGTCGCAATCGGCCGCGGTCCGACGCTTGCCATCGCGCGCGAGGTGGCTCTCAAATTGAAAGAAACCTGCACGCTGCACGCCGAGGCTTTCTCGGGCGCCGAATTTCGTCACGGACCCATTGCGCTCGTCTCGAGCGCGCTGCCCATTCTGATGCTCACGCCGACCGACGCCTCGGCCATGGGATTTTTCGATCTCGCCGCCGATCTGCGCGCCGCGGGCGCGCGCGTGCTGATTGCCGGTGCAGATGAAACAGGCGCAGGGCTGCCGACGCTGGCGCCCGAGCACGCGGACGCCGATGCTATTTGCTTGATTCAGACTTTCTATGCGTTTCTGCTTCGCCTCGCCGAAGGGCGCGGCGCCAATGTGGATCAGCCCCGTCATCTGCAAAAGGTGACCCGGACGCGATGAGCGAAAAGTTTCACGCCGTCGCCGCCCGCCGCATCTTCGACGGCGTGGCGCTGCGGAAAGACAGCGCCGTAGTGATCGAGGGCGATACGATCACCGCTGTCGTTCCACGTTCCGAACTCTCGAGCGCAATCCCTTGCGTGGACTTGGCCGCGAACGCGTGGCTCGCTCCCGGCTTTATCGACATCCAAGTCAATGGCGGCGGCGATGTCTTGTTCAACGATGAGCCTGTGCCGGACGCCATTCGTTCGATCGCCGCCGCTCACCGGAAATTCGGCACGACCTCGCTCCTCCCCACTCTCATCAGCGACAGCCCGGAAAAGATGGCGGCGGCCTGCGATGCGGTGGAAAGTCTTGTTGGCGTGGAGCCCGGCATCCTCGGGATCCACCTCGAAGGCCCTTTTCTGTCGCCGGAAAAGCCCGGCGTGCATGACCCGCGCGCGCTTCGCCAACCCGCGCAAGAGGACCTAAAGCTCCTGACCGCACCGCGGCGGGGTGCGATGCTCGTCACGCTGGCGCCTGAACGGGTGCCACTGGAATTTATCGCTGCGCTCGCGGCTGCAGGTGTGCGCGTTTCGCTTGGCCACTCGATGGCCACCTATGCGCAAACAAAAGAAGCAATGGCGGCGGGCGTTACCTGCTTTACGCATCTGTTCAATGCCATGCGGCCGCTCGATAGCCGCGAGCCCGGCCCGATAGCGGCCGCGCTCGAGTCGGAGCAAGCCTGGTTCGGCATGATCGTGGATGGCGTGCACGTCGCCCCTTCCATTCTTCGTCTTGCACTGCGCGGCCGCGCCAGGCCGATTGTGGTCACCGATGCCATGCCGCCGGTCGGCGGCACGCACGCATCCTTTCAGCTTCAGGGCGAGACCATTTTGGTCCGCGGCGACCGATGCGTGAGGAGCGATGGCAAATTGGCCGGCGCCTATCTCACCATGGCCGACGCAGTCCGTAACTGCGTGGGAATGCTCGGCGTTCCGCTGACCGACGCCCTGCGGTTTGCCTCGGCTCATCCGGCCGAAATGCTCGGCCTCGACAAGAGGCTGGGCAAACTCGCGCCCGGTTTCCGGGCTGATATGGTGGCGTTCGAGGAGACGACGATCAACGTTTTGGGAACGTGGGTCGCAGGATCTCATCAGTCCTGACGCCTGACGGTTACCGACAGAGGTCATATACTGAGGTAAGTGCAAAACTGCCCTTGAAGCGCCGGAGAAGTCCAATGGCAGAGCAGCAGCCGAACCCTCCCGGTCCCGATCTCACGAAGGGTGTTTCGATAGCCGATATCGCCGCCGGACAGATGCTGCTGGGGCACGTCGGCGAGGATGCCGTTCTGCTTGCGCGGCAAGGTGATGAATTCTTCGCGATCGGAGCGACATGTTCGCACTATAGCGGGCCGCTCGCGGAAGGCTTGATGGCCGGCGACACGGTCCGCTGTCCCTGGCACCACGCGCGTTTCAGCCTGCGAACGGGTGAGGCGATCGGAGCGCCGGCGTTTAATGCCCTGCCGTGTTGGCGCGTGGAAAAGAGCGACGACAAAGTCTTTGTGCGCGAAAAGGCCTCCCCGGCCGATCGGAGCAAGCCGTCCAAAGGCGCGCCGGCCACAGCAACGCCGGAGCGCATCGTCATCGTGGGCGGCGGCGCGGCGGGATTTGCTGCCGCAGAGATGCTGCGGCGCGAAGGATTTGGCGGCAGTCTCACGCTCGTATCCGCTGACGATGAGCCGCCCTACGACCGGCCGAATTGCTCCAAGGATTACTTGGCGGGAAGCGCGCCGGAAGACTGGATGCCGCTCAAGCCGTCTGAGTTCTACAAGGAATATTCAATCGACCTTCAGCTCGGCAGCGAAGTTACCGCAATTGACTCCGGGCCGCGGCAAGTGGCGCTGGCGAATGGACGGACGATCGCATTTGACAAGCTCCTCCTGGCGACCGGCGCCGAGCCGGTCCGTCTGCAAATTCCGGGCGCCGATCAGCCGCATGTCCACGTCCTGCGCTCGCTTTCCGACGCGCGCGCCATCATCGCCAACGCGACGGCGGCGCGGCACGCCGTTGTCATCGGCGCAAGTTTCATCGGTTTAGAGGCCGCGGCCGCACTGCGGACGAGGAACCTGGATGTTCACGTCGTCGCGCCGGAACGCCGGCCGCTGGAGCGGATCCTCGGTCCGGAATTCGGCGATTTCATTCGAGAGCTCCACGAAGAGCACGGCGTCGTTTTCCATTTGGAGGACACCGTCACCTCAATTGAGGGAACAAACGCAAAGCTCAAGAGCGGCGCGACACTGCCAGCCGACGTGGTTGTCGTTGGCGTGGGCGTGCGGCCTCGGCTCCAATTGGCCGAACGCGCAGGCGTAAAAATTGACCGCGGCGTCGCCGTCAACGAATACCTCGAGACCAGCATACCGGGAATATATGCAGCCGGAGACATTGCGCGCTGGCCCGATCCGCATACGGGCGAGAACGTCCGGATCGAGCATTGGGTTGTGGCCGAGCGTCAGGGTCAAGCTGTTGCAAGAAATATGCTTGGGCAAGAACAGCGATTTTCGCAAGTGCCGTTCTTTTGGAGCCAGCACTATGACGTGCCGATCAACTATGTCGGCCACGCCGAGAAGTGGGATAGTGTCGATATCGACGGCAACATCAAGTCACGCGATTGTTTGGTGCGCTATCGACAAAACGGCAAAGTGCTGGCGGTCGCTTCGATCTTCCGGGATATTGATAGTCTCAAGGCTGAGATGTCGATGGAGGCACAATAGCCTGCGATGCACCCTGGCAGCCTTACACTACGGCGCGAGACATTCGCGGCAAACGAGTGCACGAAAGCGCTTCACGAAAATGTTCTACGGATATCGGCAAGGGACCGGCTAGATGGCACTTGTTGTTGATGTTGTACGCCGTTTGGGATCGTTTGCACTCCAGGCGCGCTTTGCCTCCGAGGGAAAGCTGACCGCTTTTTTCGGTCCGTCCGGATCGGGCAAAACGTCACTTCTGAACATCGTCGCCGGAATTGTGCGCCCCGATCAGGGCTCGATCGTCTTTGATGGCAGGACTTTGGTCGACACCAGCCAGGGCATATTCGTGCCCAAACATCGGCGGCGCTTTGGCTACGTTTTTCAGGAGGCGCGCCTTTTCCCGCATCTCACGGTCCGACAAAATCTTTTGTACGGGCAATGGTTCACGCCGCGCAAGGAGCGGACGATCGGCGTCGAACAAGTGCTCGATCTCCTCAATATCCGCCACCTTTTGGAGCGGCGTCCCGGCGCGCTCTCGGGCGGAGAAAAACAGCGGGTAGCAATCGGCCGGGCATTGCTCACGTCGCCGCATCTCCTGCTTATGGATGAGCCGCTTGCGTCCTTGGATGAGTCGTTGAAGGAAGAAATTCTGCCGTTTATCGAGCGATTGCGCGATGAAGCGCAGGTCCCGATCGTTTATGTCTCGCACTCTCTATTGGAAGTCGCTCGGCTAGCCACAACAGTCGTCCTGATCAAGGATGGTCATGTGGTCGGAGTGGGCCCACCGACCGAGGTTCTGGGCCGGCGCGAGCTTCAAGCGGCGGACGCAATGGACGAGACCGGTGCGCTGATCGAGGCGACCGTCGCCGGGCATGATGCGGCCTTCGGTTTAACGACGATCCGATGCAAGGCGGGAACCCTGTACGCGCCTCAGTTGTCGCTGCCGATCGGCGCGCCGATACGACTGCGCATTCGTGCCCGGGATGTCATGATCGCAACATCGCGGCCCGACACGCTTAGCGCTCTGAATGTACTTCCGGGGCGAGTGACCGGCGTCGAGCGGATTGGGGACGGCTTAGCCGAGATCACGTTGGATTGCAGCGGCATCCGCGTTGCAGCGCGCCTGACGCTAAAATCAATCGACAACCTATCGCTGGCGCCTGGACGAGACCTCTATGCGGTCATCAAAGCGGTGTCGCTTGACCGGGATGCTCTGACCCGAGCGCCCTTGTCCGCCGAAATGTCAAATGCCAATTCGACGGTAATTTGAGGAGGAGCGCCGTCGGGCTCAAAAGTGATCAGCGAGGATCATCAGCTCGGCTGGTGGCTTCGCTCGTGAGCGGCCGGCGTGCTGAGTTCCGACGTCAGCCGCTCGAAGAACTTTAACGCTTCGGTTTGCACAAAATCCTGGGTGATTTGGTCTACGGTAAAGTTGCCCAGGTGTGAGCCAGACCCTCTCGTCGCCACATAGATCACTATCGCGTCCTTTGATTTTTCCGGCTGAAATGTCATGTAAGGCCTTTCGCCCTTCACGTTTCCCCGATAAATGGTGAAGTGGACGCCTTGATCCTTATCTGCGCGAGCCTCGCACTGCCAACCCGCCTTGCTCAATAGCGCTTTGATCTCCTCGAGTGCTGGAACCACAACGACTGTTCTTATTCGAGCCCACTCGGTTTCGAACTTTTCGCGCTCGCGAAATCGCTGATGTTCGGCCTCCTGCCGCTTTTCAAAGCCGGCAAGCGCCCTCTCAAAAGCTTCTTGAACGTCCTTTTTCATTGCCTCACTCAAATTCCGATCCAACTTAGACCCAACGGTGGTTCCGTTCGATGCGCTCGTCCAAACTCAAGTCTAATTATTTTTCAAATCGCTGGGGACCGGACGGGCCAAACAGGATCGGCGCTATTGTCGATCCCGGCTTTTCTCTGGCGATAAGCGTTTCGTGGGCAATAGCGCGGTCGATGGCCTCGATGGCGTTTTGGGTAACAATGAAGCCGTCACGCATTCTTTCCGTATGCCCACCTTTGTATTCACTTGCCAACGCATCGGCGAGATTGCGACGATCCTGAATCATTCTTTCGCGTGCAGCAATTAGCTTTTTAACGTGCGCATTCTCCTGAAGCATATTTGGCTCCGGGCAATGTTCCGAGGTTTTCCTCGGTGTTTTGCTCTCAGATCGCCGGCCTCTCTCGTCGGCATGCCTGCCTGAGGACCGGAACGGTGCGTAATCCTGAGAGCAGGCTAGGGTCGGATATCGGTTGCTTTGTCTTCAAAGGCATTCACGAACGTAAAAATAGGCACGTTTCGGGAGGTCCAGCTGTACATGGTTCGATGGCAAACATGGCACTTGGCATAGCTCCGCTGCAGGAAAGACAGTCGAGCCGTCGTCATTTCATATTCGGCCCGGCAATAGGGACATCTGAAGATCATCATCGCTTCACTATGCGTCAATGGTGATGCCGTGCAAAGGGCCACTCTGTCCCGCCGTTGAGCGAACGTCGCTTGGAACCGAGTCTGGAAGGCGCCGTTCTCCGTCGAGGCGATCTTTCACTGTCAGGCGGCGATTACCTGCTTTCGGAAGAGGGTCTTGGTCGTCACACCCCCGCAGTCCGCGCATTCAAACTTATGGACCGAAAGGTCGGCGCGAGTTGGATGTTGCTCTATAACAGTGAGCCTTATCGGCTTGCGACATCTCGGGCAGGTATCATTCATAAAAAGGTCAAAAGGCATGGCGGAATCCTTTGTAAGCTCCGTGGTGGAAGTGGACATAGGACCGCAGAGCTATTTGCAGGCAGCATGAAAACTTCGGATCATCCGGCCGCCATTGCTTCTGACGTGTTCTCGTCATTCTTATGTTTGTGCAGAAATCGCGCGATTTGTCCTCTCAGAGCAGAAGTGTTCAAAAGGTCGCCCATGGCACCGGCATTGTCGAACAGCTCTCTTCGCAACTTAGCCGGCAGGGTATTCCATTGCATGATCAGTGCGGCGCCGAGGCACCGCAGGACGAGCTCTTCTTCGTCCGCGAGTGGCGCGCCGACTGATCGCTCCTGTTCGGTGCGCACGGTGTGTTGATAATTGTCCGCAAGCCATTGCTCATTGTCCGCAAGCACCGCAAACCGCTGTTCGAGCTTTCGAAAAGAACGCCTTTCTGCCAAACCGGCCGATGTCTTGGCCAGGTCGCCATATTCACCTGCTTTTGAACGATATTGGCTGGGTTTAAACATGCGGCTTCCCCTTTATCAGGCGTTCGCGCCTGTGTAGAGCAATTTCATCGTTGATCGGAGTACGAATACGTATTTGGGGATGATGAGACCAAATAACGAGCCCGGCGCCGGGTGTTTCTTAAAATCGCGGGCTTCGCTTGGCCCTCGACATCGAGTTGAAAAGCGCGCATGAATGACTAGCTGGTGCGCGTGCTGATGCGGCTAGCTCAAGCGCAAGGGCTGATCTCTAAATCTCTGCACACGGCGGAGCGGGAGAAACATGCGCACTCAGGTTGTCGCCACCGAAAGCGGATTTCAGCACCTCAGCTGGCGCGGAGTTTCGCGCGAAACGCTGTTGAGGAAGAAATATTTCGCGGCAAAGGCTGAAATGGTCCGCATTGGGGGAAAGCTGACACCGAGCAGGCAGCGCGCCATCCAATTTATGAGTACGCGACCTAGCTCAGAGCTGCTTCAGGGAATGGAAGCTTTGGGCCAGCGGGATTGATATTGCCTTTATAATGCGTCCGGACACAGCGATCGGCGATCGTGTAGCCCCAGTTGATCAGCCGTTTGGCTGCCTGGTCGCCCGGATCACTCAGCCGCGTGCTGATCAGCGCGAGCGCCTTCACGACGTCCCGATTGCACGGCAGGGCGTCAGGCAGGGCTACCTTTTCCGGGTCTGTATCGATGCCCCAATACGCGCCCCGCCGTGCCGTGAGCTGCTTGGAAACGATCTCGCTCTCGTCGTTGATGCTGTTTCCAGCGATGAGAGATTGCATCAGGTCGCGCCGGCGCAGCGATCCAACCTGATTGTCAATCACATCAAGCACGCGCTTCAATTGGCTAATCCAGTCGGTTCCGACCTGCGAAGACCGGTCGAACGGCCCACCGCCATAGCTGACAAAAATGGTGGTATAGCGCTTCTGGATCGGCTCCAGGCCGTGATTGTCGTAAACGCCGCCGTCGGAAAGAATGACGCGCTCGCGAAATGGACCAAGATCCGACTCGCTGACCGGCCCCGCTCCCGTCGGCCAGGGCTTAAATTGGCCGCCCAGTCCAGCCAGCACCAGAGGAGACAGCACAGGCGGAAAAGCGGACGATGCCGCAACCGCTTTCGCCAGTGAAATCTGTGGGTTCTCGACCTTGCCGAGCACATAATCGCCGGCGTAAGGCTTCGACGAGCGCCACAGCACGCCAGTCTGCAGGTTGGTCGCGCAAAATACGAAGCGCGGGTCGTCGGGAAGATTCTGCAGCGTCCATCCCTTGAACAGAAGCTCATCGTAGGACGCGGCGACCTCGTCGGCCGCGGATGACCATGGCAGGACTCCCGTCAGGGCATCAACCACGTCGATCTTGTTTTTGGAGAAGGCCAGCATCGGCAGGACGTAGGTGTCTTTAAAGGATGTGAAAACGCCGTTGGCCTGCGATTTGGCGAGATCGGTCCAGACTTTGGCGAGATACCCGCAGGCGATTGAACCGCCGGAGACGCTCGATATCCTCTTCACCACACCCAGGATGCCAAGCTCGTTCAATCGCATGAATGCACCGACGTGAAAAAGCATCGCTCGAAAGCCGCCACCCGATGCCGCAATTGCAGCGCCGACCTCAAGCTTGTTGCCGTCCCACTGGAAGTCCTGTGCGACTTGCGCGACCTGCGCACCTGAACCGGGGATCGCTTCTGCAGTCATGGTCGCCTCCCTTCGCCCGCTATGTTCAGTGAACGTCGGTTGGGATGAGACAGTAGCCGACCGAAACCCTAGGGTGGCGGTATGTGTGTCCTGCGTCTTAAGCGACAAAGTGCCAAGAGATAGAAAGCCGCTGCTCGCGAGACAGGTTGCTGATACGCCGTGGTCCTGTCGGCAGAGCTCCTCCCACCGAATTCTATATTGACACTCGCGCTATGGTTGCGCAACCTTTGATCTAAGCGAATCTGGACTTTGGCCTGAGAACGCCCGGGGTCTCCTATCGGAAATCAGAAACAGGCCCCTGACGTGCGAGTCCTGTGCACCAACCGACTTCGTATCGACCGAGTGAAGATCCTGCACGAAAGCCGCCTGATCCTGCGGCGTGAGCCACACGACGACGCATTTGAGGCCGGCCGCCTTTATGGCGTTGACCTGCGGCATCAGACCGATCGTCGCGCCAGTCGACCAGTTCTCGGTAATCGCCTGATCCATCGCAATCTTTTTGCCGGCTTTGTCGTAGGCGAGCTTGATCCCAAAGTTACCGCCTTCGCCGTAGGTGGTCGGATCATGCAGCACCGCCAGTCCGCCGTTGGGACAATGCTTGAGCGCGTATTCGCCGATCTTCTGGCCCCACGCGAACGTGTTCAGACCAAAATCGAAGACCCAGGGATTCGGATCGCTCGTCGGGCCCTTTGGATAAACGGTAAGACCGCCGTCATCGACCACGCCGATTGTCGGAATCTTATGGCGAATGGCCAGTTCGGCCGTGACCGGACCGGTGTCGGGCGAGCCCGCGATGGCGACCGCGCCGGCGCTCACCAGTTTTGCGAATAGTTGTCCCGACAGTGTCGCGGACGCGTCGTCATTGTTTGCATCAAGCTTGAGTTGCCGGCCAAGCACGCCGCCTGCAGCGTTTATTTTGTCGACGGCGAGCTGAGCGCCGTTGACCACGGCGATGCCCGTCGACCCATAAGCACCGGTCGTTCCGGCAATCAGTCCGATCAGCATTGGCGATTGGTTGCTTGTCTCAGCTGCGTAACTCACCGCACCCAGCAACGAAGCGGCTGTGGCAACGACAGCGCCGGCGACAAAAGCCTTCATCGGATATCTCCCCTCCCTTTGAACCGCGAACGGTCATTCGCTCGCGCCAAAACCGGCTTGGAACGTTATTTATTGAAACATCTTTGCTCGCCCACTCAGATGTTGGCAAGGATAAAGTTACCGGTATCTTGCGCGTTTGGCGCGGCGTTATCGCGCTATTCCGAACGGCAATATCAGATATAAAAGATGCGGTGAGACGGTGCTTTGTAGCGGTCGTGAACGCGCTACGGCGTGACGGCCGCGTTGTTACGCCGGCGCGCTAGCGAAACCCATCAGCCCATCTACGTTGGGCGCAGAATTGAGGCGCCACACTGCGTCGATGATCGCGGTAACATCGCGCGGCCCGGCCTGTTTGGCGAGATCACGCACTTTCGCCTCGATTTCTCCGTCGCTCAAAGGATGTGCGGCGCTTCCGCGGGCATCTAAGACGGTCGCACTGACTGCGCGTCCGTCGCGCAATGTCAGGTCGACTCGCGCGGCGCCTCTGGGCAGGTCACGGTCGAGCACGGCCCGCACGCGCGAACGAAACGCACGCACGCCTTCATCGGCCACGATATCGGGCGAATATTCCCGCAACCCGGCGGCGCCAAACAGCAAGGCGACCGCGGCGGTATGATGGATCGAGACGCGAGCGTCGCGCTCGTTACGCACCTCCCGATCGCCGCGGGCGAGCAGCAAAGCGTCGCCGCTGACGGTCACCGACTCGATCGCGTCCGGATCGATCTCATGCGCGCGACGCAAGCTCAGGCAGGCGTCGATGATCGCATGAAACACGATGCCGCTTGGATAAGGCTTGTAGGTGTTGTTGAGTAGTTCCCAGTCGTTACCTAGTCCATCGACCATCGCGGAAACGTCCGGCACCTCGCCCGATGCCCTCGCCCACCCGAGCGGCCCCTCAATCGAGGGCGCCGCCGCTTCGTAGCCGCGCTGCGCCAAAAGTGCCGCGAACAGGCCGTTTCGCGCGGCATTGCCGACACCGACATTCTTCGCGGCGGTGGCCAGGTTTTCGACCAAACCTGCCGACTGGCTGGCTGCGATCCCAAGCGCATTGGCAATTTGGGCCCGCGATAAGCCTAGTAGTTTTGCGCTCGCCGCCGCCGCGCCGAACACGCCGCAGGTCGCCGTAATGTGCCACCCGCGCGCATAGTGGCCGGGCGAAACGCCGTTGCCGATGCGGCAGGCAATTTCGATGCCCAAGATCAGCGCGTGAAGAACGGCGGCGCCTGAAAATCCCTCGGCTTCGGCCAGCGCAAGGACCGCGGGCGCCACCGGTGCGGTCGGATGGATAACCGTGCGCAAATGCGTGTCGTCAAAGTCGAGGAGATTGGCGGCGGCCGCGTTGATGAAGCTTGCGCCCAAAATGTCCAGCCGTTCCGGACGGCCGATGAGACCAGCCTGTGTCGCGCCAGAGAATTGGCGCATGACATTCACCGCAATCGCAATCGGATCGCTGTTTGCAGCTCCGAGCGCACAACCGAAAAAATTCAACAGCGACCTTTTGGCTTCGTGGCGAAGACGCGGGCCGATGTCGGACCATGACGAGGCCTCGACGAAAGCCGCAAAGACTTCGCTGACTGTTTCCGGACGGCCGTCCACTCGTTCAGTGCCCATGCACCTGTCCCGGCGCTTTTCCTTTTGCCACTTCAGGGATCTCGGTGAATTCGCGAAACAATATTGGGAAAGGGCCCGGAACGCTGAAATCAGCGATTTTCCGTACCTGATAAGCCATCATCAACCCAGCCCCCCATTTGAAACGCGGCCCCTTCCAGGGCTTTTCTGATACCGCTATCACTGCAAACTTGCAAAAGTGAGAGGCGTCGCCTCTAGTTTCCGATCGTTCCTTCATCGGATATCTTTGTTACATGGGCAAAAACAGCGTCGGTACCGCGAAGATGGCGGAGCAGCCGTATCCGCCAAAGAAGCGGATAAGCGGCAACAGCGCTCGTATGCGAGATGTCGCCAAACGGGCCGGCGTATCGACCATGACGGTCTCTCGGGCGCTCAACGAACCAAGCAAAGTCTCAGCCGAAATGCGCGAGCGCGTCATCCGCGCCGTCAAAGAGATCGGGTACCTTCCAAATCACCTCGCGCGCAGCCTATCGTCAACCCGTTCCACCATCGTTGGGCTGATTGTTCCAAGCATCGACAATTCGATCTACACCCAGACCATCAAGGGACTTTCGGACGTCGTGCGACGCTCCGGCTTTCAGCTGATGATTGCCGAATGCGGTTATGATCAAACTGAGGAAGAAGAGTTAATCAAGGCGTTCCTGGCGCATCGGGTAAGCGGGCTTATTCTGCACAATACCGAGCATAGCGCCGAGGCCGAGGCTATGATCCGCCAGTCGGGCGTGCCGGTCGTGGAGAACGGCAATTTACCGCGCCGGCCGCTGGACATGGTGGTCAGCTATTCCAATCGCGAAGCGTCAATGGCCATGACGCTGCATTTGGGGCGTCTAGGCTACAAGAAGATCGCCTTCGCAAGCCTCTTTTCCGCCAACAACGACCGATCTCGCGACCGCATCGAGGGGTATCTCGCAGCGCTGGAGCAATTGGGTCAGACGCCTGACCCGCGGCTGATGATTGAGACTTCCCGCGGCCTGGCGGCGGGCGCTGAACTCGCTGCGCGCGTGATTCAATCGGTGCCCGAAGTCGACGCCCTGTTCTGCGCTGGCGATGTGTTGGCTGCCGGCGCGCTATTTGAGTGTCAAAAACGCGGATGGGCGGTGCCCGGTCGGATTGCGCTTGCAAGCTTTGATGACGTCGATCTCCTTCGACATGTCTCCCCAGCCGTGACAACACTGCGTCTTCCCCGCTACGATATTGGCGAGCGCTCTGCGCAAATGCTGCTTAGTCGGATTATGGATGGGGCCGAGCACTTACGCGGCAGCGTCGTCGACCTGAAATTCGAAATCATCCAGCGCAACAGCGCATAGCTGCCACCGATCGATCTTGCAAAAGATCTCTCGCGTGATAGTCATGTTACCGGTCCCACTCGATGCGAGAGGGAGCACAGGAACGGGGGCGTTAGGCTTCGCCGAAGGGTCGGCGGTCCTTCAGGACGCTGCCCTGCACCCGCTTATCGCAACTCCTTTTAACGAACAGCTCGGACAATGACGGAAGTCGTGGGCGCTGTGGACGTAAGAACCTCACAAGCACCGTTGCATGGTCGCGTGGCGGTCGTAACCGGCTCCACCGGAGGCTTGGGTTTCGCGATTGCCGAAGGCTTGGCACAAGCGGGCTGCCGCATCATGCTCAATGGCATCCAACCACATAGTCGTGTTGAAGCGATGTGTGGCGAACTCGAGAGCCGCACCGGCGTGCCCGTTGCGTACCATGAGGCGAATGTCGGCGACACGAGCGCAGTAGCGGGCCTCGTCAAAACCACGCTGGAACGCTTTGGCGCCATAGACATTCTCGTCAACAACGCCGTCGTGCGCCATTTCTCGCCGATCGTGGATTTTCTGCCGGAACACTGGGATGCGGCGCTGGCGGTCAACCTTTCAGCCGCGTTTCACGCCGTAAGGCTGGCCTTGCCCAATATGCGCAAGCGGAATTTTGGACGCATCTTCAACATGACGTCCGTATACGGCTCGCGCGGGACAATAAACCGCGTCGACTACGTAACCACCAAAGCGGCTCTGCTCGGTTTCACGCGCGCGGTCGCGCTCGAAAACCTTGAATATGACGTTACCTGCCATGGCATCTGTCCCGGGTCGGTCCTGACCCCCGGAACCGACGATCGGGTACGCCAAATAATGGTCGAGGAAGATTTGTCTCGCGAAGCGGCCGAGCGCGCATTTCTTGAGGGCAAACAGCCAAGCGGCCGCTTTATCCCGGCCCGAAGCGTGAGCGAGCTTATCGTGTTTTTGTGCGGCCCCGTTGCCAGAGATATGACAGGAGCAATCTTACCGGTAGAGGCGGGATGGCTCGCCAGCTGAGGATACCGATTTGAGCACCACTTACGATCTCTTCGCGATCCGCTACGGTCATCACCACAGAACGGCATCGCACAACTTCATCGGCGGCGATCCGCACGACGGGCCGATGCCGCTTGACTATTTCGTCTGGGCGATTGTCGGGCAAAACCGGAGTTTTGTGTTTGACACCGGTTTCGACGCGGCCCGCGCGGCGAAAAGACAGCGCACGCTGCTGCGTCCGGTCGGAGACGGACTGCGGATGATCGGGCTTGATCCCGATCAGGTCGAAGACGTGATCATCTCGCACATGCACTTCGATCATGCGGGCAATCACACCTTATTTCCGAGAGCGCGCTATCACGTGCAGGATACTGAAATGAACTACTGCACCGGTCGGTGCATGTGCCATCACGCGTTGCGGATTCCCTTCGAGGCCGACGACGTGACCGACATGGTTGGCAAGATTTTCGCCGATCGAGTCGTGTTCCACGATGGCGTGTCGGAAATAGCGCCGAACCTCACCGTTCACAAGGTGGGCGGACATTCCAAGGGGCTGCAGATTGTGCGCGTTCTAACGCGACGCGGCTGGGTCGTGCTTGGATCCGATGCGTCGCACTTCTACGCCAATTTCGAACAGGGCCGCCCATTCCCCGTTCTCGAAAGTGTCAGCGACATGCTGGAAGGTTTCGACACGATGAGACGGCTCGCTTCCTCAAACAACCATATCATTCCCGGACACGACCCCTTGGTTTTGAAGGCTTAAAGTGTAGCGACA
Organism: uncultured Alphaproteobacteria bacterium; assembly: GCA_963845075.1. Taxonomy (GTDB): domain Bacteria; phylum Pseudomonadota; class Alphaproteobacteria; order Rhizobiales; family Xanthobacteraceae; genus BOG-931. The sequence goes on from CAWJRE010000010.1 coordinate 156,972, forward strand.
TGCTGGAAGGTTTCGACACGATGAGACGGCTCGCTTCCTCAAACCACCATATCATTCCCGGACACGACCCCTTGGTTTTGAAGCGCTATCCGGCCGCACTCGCGAACGTGAGCGATATTGTTCGTCTCGACGCCGAGCCTATCTCGACGGTCTGAAATCACCGCACAGGATCATTTGAGGTTGAAGCCGGACTTGAGGTCCTGAATTTGGTCCGGACCCAGTCGGCGGACAGGCAGGCTGCGCGTCAGCAGCACGAGCTTGGCGGTCTCCTCGAGTTCTTCCATGGCGTAAACCGCCGCTTCGAGCGATGGGCCGGCGACAACGGGACCGTGGTTGCCCAGAAGCGGCGCTTCGATACCAGAGCAGGATGAGTTATGGTTGGATCGGCATCCCGCTCTAGCTTTTTGTTTGAGCATGATCTTTTCGGAAAGCCGATACCCACTTTTCCGGGCCATGCTCTAACACGCTAGGCTGCGTTGCAGACCAGCGTTGTAGTGCGGGCGATGATTTGCGTCGCGCATCACGTCTGCTGGATGGCTGAGAGCAGCCAATTGCCGCCACGGGCGCGCATGAAGGTCCACAATTCGGTGACCTCGCTCGGCTCGCCGCCTTCGACGGTACGGCCGCTCGCGCGGTCGACCATACTGTCCTTGAGCGCGAATTTCATCGCCACGGTCGCATATTCGGTGTCGCCTTCACGCCAAGCTTCAGCTAGATCGCCTTGCAGCAACCTCACATCAGTGACGCGATTGATTAGACCGCGACTCGCGTTGCCCGCCAACTGCTCGGAGAAATAGGACAGCATTTCGGGCGTGACCTTCGCGCGCAGGGCCGAAAGGTCTTCTGTTGAATAAGCAGCCTGGACGTCGCCGAGCAATCGTTCGAACGCGTCATAGTCCGACTTGGCGATGGAAAGAGGTTCGCCGGCTGGTCGCGCATTGGTGCTACCCAACATTCCACCGAGAGCGTCAAAGCGATGCCCAGTCGCCGGATGCACCGCCGCATAGGCAGGCGCCGGCCTATTGCGCCGCTGCCACCAGGCAAAGAGCAGCCGGGCGACGATCACGACCAGCACGATTTGCAATAGCAGACCGACGATCGAGGCAAAGCCCGCCATACCACCAAAAAGCCCTTGCCCGAAAAGTAGACCGAACAGACCTGCGCCGAGGAAGCCGGCAGCGATCCCGCCGAACAATCCGCCGCCAAAGAAGCCAGGACGTGTTGCAGTCCGGCCGATAGGTGCGGCGGCGCCACCGGGTTGTGTCATCGAATTCTGGAGCGGCGCGGCGGTAGGCGCGGTGGGCGTGGCAGGTGGCGCGGAGTATGTGCGCATCCCTCGGCTACCAGCCGAGAAGCCGCCGCCGGCGCGTGCATGCGCATCAGCAGTAACCAACACAAACGCGGCCACAATCGCGGCAAGCGCGATCAGCCAGCGGTGGCGAAACATGACATTATCTCCCTGCCGAATTGCCAATTAACACAATAGGTATGCGCCGGACGGCTTGTAAGGGGGTCGCCCGTACCTTGAGCGGACCCTGGCGGAGGCAGTGGGATTGCAATCCAACCGTCACTGCGTCCCACACCTATCGAGAGATTGCGTAAGCTGCTGCAATTGCTGCACAAACTCTGAAGCCTTGGGCAACTAAACTTGCTTCGGGAAAGGAATATAGGTTCGAATCCCATGACAGAAGCGAATTCAACGCGCCCAACTCAAAGCCTTCGTTAGGCCGCGCCAGCTCGTTCAAAGGCGCGCTCAACCGCTGCGCACTCACGGATCAATGGCCAGTCCGTAGACGGCCGAGCGGGCGCCCTCGTTGGCAAGCCGGAAGTTGGCATGTTGCCAGCACAGTCATTTGCTTGAATATTCGCCGTGAAGGCACGACATGATCAATTTGTGGATGATCAGGTCGTCCAGTTCCAGAGCCCCTTGCTGCGCGAGTTAGGGTACGGCATCGCTGCGAAAATCACCCGGCTGTATCGAACGAGTATTGCTTGCACACGATGCGAAGCGCGACCGAAATTGCCTTGAGCCGCCGCGATCTGCTCGCATGTGTTGGCACGCTCGCGGGAAGTGCGGCGATGTATCACGCGATGACGGCCCTCGGCTTCGCGTCGGAGTCGCCATACAAGGGCCGCGTCAAACTCGAGGGCGACGCTAGAGGCGCCTCGGTCTTGATTCTCGGCGCCGGCTTGGCCGGCATGACCGCCGCGCTTGAGTTGCGTAATGCCGGCTATGCGGTTCAGGTCCTCGAATTCAACAATCGTCCGGGCGGCCGCAATTGGACATTGCGCGGCGGGGACAAGTTCGAAGAACTCGGAGGTTTTGCGCAGACGTGCGGTTTCGCACCCGGACTGTATTTCAATCCCGGGCCTTGGCGGATTCCGTACCATCATCGTGCAGTCCTCGATTACTGCAAGCGACTGAACGTCGAGATCCAGCCTTTCGTTCAACTCAATCACAATGCGCTGCTCCACTCGTCCAATGCTTTTGAGGGTAGGCCGCAACGCATTCGGCACATAAGGGCCGATTTCCAGGGACAAATTGCCGAGCTCCTCGCCAAAGTCACCGAACAAGCCAAGCTTGATGAGGCCGTTTCAACGGATGACAAGGCGATCCTTTTGGAGGCGCTGCGGTCATGGGGGGCACTCGATAAAGACTATGCCTATAAGGCCAGTCTGACATCGGCGAGTTCGCGCGGCTATTCACGAGCGCCCGGCGGCGGGCTGAACGCTGTCCCCAGCGTCAGCGACCCGGTCAACCTATCGGAAATCCTGCGATCGCGGCTTTGGCGATACCTGCAAAATTTTGCGCGGTACGAGTTCCAATCCACGATGTTCCAACCGGTTGGCGGCATGGATGCGATTGGCCGCGCGTTTGCCAAAGAGGTTGGCGCTCTGATCCAATTCGATTCCAGAGTTACCCGCATCGAGCAGGATGACGACGGCGTCACCGTGACCTACCAGGACATGAAAGCGCCGGCGAACACGCGCGTGGCCAGAGCGGCCTGGTGCGTTTGCACCATTCCGCTCTCGATACTCTGCCAAATTCCGATCAGCGTTAGCGGCCGCACGAAGGCTGCGATCGACGCCGTTCCCTACGCTCCGGCTGTGAAGATCGGATTGCAGTTCAAGCGGCGGTTCTGGGAGGAGGATGAGGCGATCTATGGCGGGATCAGCTACACCGATTTGCCGATCCAACAGATCGCCTATCCCAACGCCGATTTAAATCGCAACGGGCCGGGAGTTCTTTTAGGCGCCTATGTCGTGGGCGGCGCGAATTCGTTCGAATTCACTTCTCTCCACCCGGCAGAACGGATTGCTCGCGCGGTCGAATTGGGCTCGATCATCCATCCGCAATACCCCGCCGAATTCGAGAACGGGATTTCGGTGGCATGGCATCGCGTGCCGTTCGCTATGGGATGTGCCGGCTACTGGACCGACAAAACAAGATCGGAGCACTACAACGATCTTTGCCAGATCGATGGCCGGATCTTGCTGGCGGGGGAACACGCGTCCTACATTCCCGCCTGGCAAGAGGGCGCAATTCTTTCCGCGCTGGACGCCATCGAACGGTTGCATGTCCGTGTTACAAAAGCATAGAAGAAAAATATCGTTGCGGAGCGGCAGCGCAAAATCGCGATTGCCCCGCGATACGATCCGGGTGTTCGTTGGATTGACGGCGGGCGCCCTGCTCTCGCTCATGCCACAAACGACGTTGGCGCAAAGCGCAGCGGACATTTCGCCGGACCCGACTTTCAGCACCGGTTTCAAATTCGCCGAACAAAGCGGTGAGAGCCTGTTCAAAAGCGTCTGCCAAGCGTGCCATATGCCGAACGGCGAAGGAGCGACTGGAGCCGGGTCGTACCCTTCGCTCGCCAACGATCCGGCGCTCGGCGACCACGGATATCCGGTTTACGTCGTCGTTTTCGGCAAGCGTGCGATGCCTCCGTTTGGCGACATGATGAGCAACGACCAAGTGGCTGCCGTCGTGAACTACTTGCGCACCCATTTCGGTAATAACTACCTAGACAAGGTCACTGCTGAAGACATTCAGACAATTCGACCCTGAAGCGAACAGCCCGTTAACATCGGAGCTCGGGTCGACAACCGGAGTTGCCAATGAGAATCGATTCAATGATGACGGTGCTGGCGCTGCTGATCGGCGTCAGCACGGCTCAAGCTGAGGTCGTGCGGCATCCGATTCCCAACTCGTCGTTCCCGATTTCTCAGTCGGTGGAGGTTTCGGGGAACGTCACGACTTACTTCCTCAGCGGCCAGGTCCCTCCGGTGGTCGACAAGACCGCCGACGCAACGACCCCGCAAGCCTACGGCGACACCAAGACCCAGACCGTCGGTGTGCTCAACAAGATCAAAGGCATTCTTGACGGGCTCGGACTAGGTATGGGCGACATCGTCAAGATGCAGGTATTTCTGGTGAACGATGCGCGCAGCTCGATGGATTTCAAGGGCTTCATGGAAGGCTACACGCAGTTCTTCGGGGGCGATCAGCCAAACTTGCCGGCGCGCTCGGTGATCGGCGTGGCGGCTCTCGCAAATCCCGGATTTCTCGTTGAGATCGAGGTGATTGCAGTAGCGGCCAAAAAATGAACAGCCCATGCACGGACACCTGGTTCGACGACAGCGGCGCTTTACGCCAACGCGAATCGCCGCGGAGACTTAAAATGATGTTCGAAATCGCGCGGCGGCTGCGCCGCGCCAAAGACATCTTCGTATTGCTTTGTCTTGCAACTCTGACCGTGGCTGCTCCGATCGCGGCGAATTCCGCCGAGACATTGACGCCGAGTCAAAAACTGTCTTTCGACATCTACAAAGAGCTGATCGAGATCGATACCACTACGGCTACGGGCGACACGGCGCGTGCAGCGGACGCCATGGCAGCGCGATTGCGCGAGGCCGGCTTTCCCGAAGCCGACGTTCAAGTGTTCTCGCCGGCGCCGAAGAAAGGAAATCTTGTCGCTCGCCTTCGCGGTACCGGCGCGCGCCGCCCTATTCTGCTGCTGGCTCACATCGACGTTGTCCCCGCAAGTCGGGAGGATTGGTCGTACGATCCGTTCAAACTGACGGAACAGGATGGCTATTTTTACGGCCGCGGTACCGGAGACGACAAGTTCATGGCGGCCACCTTTGTCGCCAATCTGATCCGTTTTCGGCAAGAAGGCTTCAAACCCGATCGCGACATTATCGTAGTGCTCGAAACCGACGAGGAGATCCTCGATCGCAATGCGATGGGAATCCGCTGGCTACTGCAAAATCACCGCGACCTGATCGACGCCGAATTCGCTTTGAATGAGGGCGGCGGGGTCGGTCTCAAAGACGGCAAACCGATCCGCAACAGCGTTCAAACCAGCGAGAAAGTGTCGCTTGGATACCAGCTCGACGTGAAGAACAAGGGCGGCCACAGCGCCGTCCCGAGCAAAGACAATGCCATCTATCGTTTGGCCGAGGGGCTCACCCGATTATCGAAGTTCAGCTTTCCCATAAACCTCAATGATACGACCCGCCTCTACTTCGAGCGGACCGCGCAAATGGAAGGCGGACAAATCGCCTCCGATATTCGCGCTGTATTGTCCGACCCGTCCGATCCGTCGGCGGCGCCGGCCGCCGCCCGTCTGGCCGAGGACCCGGTCTATAACGCGCTGTTGCGGACAACTTGCGTTGCGACCATGCTTGAGGGCGGCACGGCGATCAATGCCCTGCCCCAACTCGCCAGCGCGAAAATCAATTGTCGGATCATGCCCGGCGAAAACGTCGATCAGATCAAGACCACGCTTGAACGCGTATTGGCCGACGAGCAGATCGTGGTAACACAGCTCGGCGTGCCGACGCTGAGCTCGCCTTCCCCGCTCAGCGACGCCGTGCTCGGCCCGATTGCGAAATTGTCGGCAGAGTTCTTCCCGGGCGCTGTCGTGCTGCCAACAATGAGCCCGGGAGCGACCGACGGCAGTTATTTGCGCAACGCCGGCATACCGACATACGGGCATTCGGGCCTCGCCGGCGACATTCATGAGTTCCGGGCTCACGGCAAGGACGAGCGCGTTCTCGTGAAATCCTTTTTCACTGGGAGCGAGTACCTTTACCGGCTCACAAAGGCGCTGTCGGACGGAGAGCCGCAGCAAAAGTGAGGGCTCAAAACGCCTTTGAACCGAACTGAAATTTCATTCGATCCACTGCATCGAAAAAGAGCGACCGAAACGGCGGCTCACCGATGGACGAGCACCGGAATTTTGCAATGCGTGAGGACCTTGAAGGTCTCGCTGCCGAGGACCAGCGCGGCGATGCCGTGGCGCCCGTGCGAAGCCATGACGATTAGATCGCAGCCTCTCGATGCCGCGGTATCGATAATCGCCTGGTAGGGATGCTCATGCTCGACCTGGATCGTCTCGCATGCGACGCCCGCGGCTTGGGCTGCGTGGGCTGCGGCGCCAAGCGTTAGCTCGGCATGCTTCTTCATGCGTGCTTCGTACTGAGCCGGCGTGTCCTCGATCATCTGTGCGTCGGTCGTGAACGTATGAAAAGGAGGCAAGACCGTCAGCACGGTCGTTTTGGAGCCGATCCGTTTGGCCAGCGTCGATGCCGTGCTGGACTGCTTTTCCGGCGAGTTCGGACCCGTCTGTTGGTATCAGGATGTTGTTATACATCGTCCCCTCCGAGACCGGGCAAAACACTTTTGGGAATTGTACCCGATCCGCACGCGGCGCGCGGAAATGATCTATCGCGCGCGCACCAAGGTTGCGATTTTCCGTTAAGGCGGCGACTTTCCAGTCCGAGCAGATGGATCGGACGGCTTGTCCGACAGATTTTCAAAAGGCCCGAGTCCCCGGGCCTTTCTTTGTTTCAAGGATGAATGGCGCGATCAATAGTCCATTCCGCCCATTCCACCCATGCCGCCGCCGCCCGGCATCGCTGGGCTCTCCTTCTTCGGCAACTCGGCAACCATCGCCTCGGTGGTGATGAGCAGGCCGGCGACGGATGCCGCGCCCTGCAATGCTGCGCGCACCACCTTGGTCGGATCGATAATGCCTTTCGACATCAGGTTGACGTACTCGCCAGATTGCGCGTCGAAACCAAAGCCGTAGGTATCCTTTTCGAGGATCTTGCCGATGACGATCGAGCCATCCTCGCCTGCATTGAGTGCGATCTGGCGCGCCGGCCAAGAGAGTGCTTTGCGGACAATGTCCACGCCGTGCTTCTGGTCCTCGTTCGAGGTGCGAACGCGCTTGAGCACCTCGGCCGCGCGCAAGAGCGCAACGCCGCCACCTGGCAGGATGCCTTCCTCGACGGCGGCGCGGGTCGCGTGCATGGCATCATCCACGCGATCCTTGCGCTCCTTTACTTCGACCTCCGTCGCGCCGCCGACGCGGATCACCGCGACGCCGCCCGCGAGTTTGGCCAGCCGCTCTTGGAGCTTCTCGCGATCGTAATCAGAGGTGGTTTCCTCGATCTGTGCCTTGATCTGGGCAATACGCCCTTGGATATCGCTCTTCTTACCGGCACCGTCGACGATCGTGGTGTTCTCCTTGTCGATCATCAACTTCTTGGCCTTGCCGAGCATGGCGAGCGTGGCATTCTCGAGCTTGATGCCGAGATCTTCGCTAATCGCCTGGCCGCCGGTCAGGATGGCGATATCCTCCAGCATCGCCTTGCGACGATCGCCGAAGCCGGGTGCTTTGACGGCCGCGACCTTGAGGCCGCCACGCAGCTTGTTGACCACGAGGGTCGCTAGCGCCTCGCCCTCCACGTCCTCGGCAATGATGAGCAGTGGTTTGCCGGCCTGTACCACCGCCTCAAGAAGCGGCAGCAGCTCCTGAAGAGCCGACAGTTTCTTTTCATAAATCAGGATATACGGGTCTTCCATCTCGACCCGCATCTTTTCGGCATTGGTGACGAAGTAAGGCGAGACGTAGCCGCGGTCGAACTGCATGCCCTCGACCACTTCGAGCTCGGTTTCGAGCGACTTGGCTTCCTCGACCGTGATCACGCCCTCATTGCCGACCTTTTTCATGGCGTCGGCAAGAAAGCGCCCGATCTCTGCATCGCCGTTGGCCGAGATGGTACCGACCTGGGCAATCTCCTCGTTCGAGGTGACATTTTTAGAGTTCTTCTGAAGGTCCGCGACGACCGCCTCGACCGCGAGATCGACGCCGCGTTTCAAATCCATCGGGTTCATGCCGGCGGCGACAGCCTTGGCCCCCTCCCGGACAATCGCGTGAGCGAGCACCGTCGCCGTAGTTGTGCCGTCACCTGCCTCGTCAGAGGTCCTCGACGCCACCTCGCGCACCATCTGCGCGCCCATGTTCTCGAACTTGTTTTCGAGCTCGATCTCCTTGGCGACGGTCACGCCATCCTTGGTGATGCGGGGTGCGCCAAACGACTTGTCGAGTATGACATTGCGGCCCTTGGGGCCAAGCGTCACGCGTACCGCGTGGGCGAGCGTATCGATGCCGTGCAACATTCTGTCACGTGCGTCGACCGAGAATCTTACTTCCTTGGCAGACATCTCAGTATTTCCTTTTGTTTGACCTCATTTTGGGGAACGACCGTTGGCCAGCCCCGACGATGAGGATTATTGATCCGATGTTTTCTCGGCCTTCGAGTGGACGGGTTTACGGCGTCTCAGGGCAAGAATTTGCAGAACGTATCAGGCCGCCTTCTTTTTGGCTTCGGCCTCGACCAGCACCCCCATAATGTCGCTCTCTTTCATTATGAGGTACTCCACACCTTCGATTTTGACCTCGGTGCCCGACCATTTGCCGAACAAGATGCGGTCGCCGACCTTGACGTCGATCGGGATGAGCTTGCCGCTCTCGTCGCGGCCGCCAGGGCCAACGGCGGTAACCCTGCCCTGCTGCGGTTTCTCCTGGGCGGTGTCAGGAATGATTATGCCGCCGGCGCTCTTCGCCTCGGCCTCGATGCGCTGGATGACAACGCGGTCGTGAAGCGGTCGGAATTTCATTGGTGTCCTCTTGCGGTTTTGTCAAAAGTCTGGCGGATCTAGAAGGCTGATCGTTGTTTCGAAAGCTGCTCGTTGTGAGCCGATATTTCGGGATACTTGTAAGTCAACTGACGTTGTTAAATCCCTTGGACACGCCTGTCTTGATTGCCTCAGCCGCCTCAGTCGCCATCTCCTGAGCAAGCGCGCAGAGCTCCTTGCTCTGCCCCGACACGATCTCGAATTGCTTGCGCATTTGCGCGGTCGACAGCTCGATAAACTGCGTCGGGGACTTCGCACCCAGCAGCTGCATTGACGTTGTCGAAGGCGGCGCGAGTGTTGGTACGCACAATCTCGATAAGCTTGTGATTATACTCTGTCGCTCGCTTGGCGGCGGTCTCGCAGGTATTTTCAAGCAAGTCGATCGCTTCGTCGCTGGCTACCTTGGCTTTCGCGCAAGCGTCCCTGGTATGCTCGACGCCTTTTTCGGCCATCTCACGAAATGCCGCTGGCATTTCCGTGTTCGGCAGGCCGAATTTTGGCATCTCGAATTTCGGCATGCCGTAGTCCGGGAGGGTAAACGTGGAGGCGGCCTGCTTCGTGGGCTTGGCTTTATTGGCGACAGTGGTGGTTTCAGTCATGACACTTAGTCCTTTAGGGGGCGGCTTTTGGGTAGAACCTCCTGACGCCGCCCTAAACGCCGGATGCCGGTAGAGACAGTGTTCAGTTCCGTCCTTCTTGCAACTTAGGCGCCCTCGTCCCGTTCGCCGGCTGACTGATTTTCGTGACGCACGCCTCGAAACTGGGAAAAGGTCCAGAAGAAACGCTGCCATCATCCTCAATCGCGTACCAGCCTTGTTTGATACCGCGCATGTCGGATTTGCTTTCACTGATGTAACAAGGAACGGTCATTGAGGCGCTCGAACTTGTGTTGCCTCGCCCTTCGATGAGACGCAGGGGTCCGTGAGCAATGCTCGGATGCCCGGGCGTTTGTGGCACCTGCTCGCGAACCAAACTCTATTTGAAGTATCGAAGTATCATCGTGCCGACCGACGGCACCAGGGCTGCCAATATGGGGACCGGGGACTTCGGTACGTCGCCGATTTTTGGGCAGCTCTCAGACAAGCCGCTGCTTGCCGGTACCAAACACTTGGGGTGTCGGGACGTAAAGCACAATGGCGGATTGAGACATTAAAGCCGATGACGAAGCGATTTCTTTAGTGCTGGCGTCGTTCCCGCTTGCGAGGCCGGAGGTTGCGGCGGCGTTCCCAATAATTCTCGATAAGGGAAGGCACTTTCTAAGGCGTCACCCCGCTGTATCGAAAGAACCCGAAGGCTCTGCAAGAGGAGCTCCCGAAGATCTTCGCGCTGTTGCTGTGGAGAAAATCGCCCCGCTTGTTGCAGGGCCCACGTGTCCATTTGCTCTAGATCGCAGTTTCCGCCAGAGTTCGATCGATGTCCGCCGGGCACTTGCGGAACGCCTCCAATTAGTTCGGCTATGCTAAATTGATGGACCGAGAAGCATCACGACAGTAAGGCGATAGTCATGGTGGGAGAAGGTTTTCAGGTGCGCCGTCTGTCCGGTTCGATCGGCGCGGAAATCCTAGGCATCGATCTTGCCTCGGAGGCGTCCGACAATGCGATCAGCGAAATCCGCAAGATCTGGCTCGAGCACAACGTAGTCTTTTTCCGCGATCAGGACCTGCCGCCTGCCAAGTTTCTGGCGTTCGCCAAGCGCTTCGGCGAGGTGGTCGAATATCCCTTCATCAAGGGCATCGACGGCTTTCCGGAGATCATCCCGGTCATCAAGCTCGAGCAGGAGACGACAAATTTCGGCGGAATTTGGCACACCGACACGGCCTATCTCGAGACACCGCCGATGGGGACAATGCTGATCGCGCGTGAGGTGCCGCCCCACGGCGGCGATACCTTATTCGCCAACACCTATCTCGCTTACGAGACGCTATCCGAGGGCATGCAGCGCATGCTCGATGAGCTAATTGCGGTCAATCATTCGGCCAAAGCGGACGTGACCCGTACGCGCGAGGACCGCGTGCGCGACACCGGCAAGGCTGCGGCGAAGAAGGAATATATCAGCGAGCATCCCGTGGTGCGCACGCATCCGGAAACCGGACGCAAGGCGCTTTATGTCAATATTGGCCACACGGTTCGTTTCAAGGATATGACCGAAGCCGAGAGTGCACCACTGCTCAATTTCCTTTTTGAGCACCAGACCAAGCCGGAATTCACCTGCCGTTTCAATTGGCGCGTTGGCTCGCTGGCGTTTTGGGACAATCGCTGCGCGCTGCACAATCCAGTCAACGACTATCACGGCTTCCGACGCGTGATGCACCGCGTGACATTGGCCGGAGACAAGCCGCGCTAAGGGTAGCGTGTTCGTTGTTAAGGAATGGGCACAGGAGACGACTTGGCGGCTGAGGGCACAGTCTTTTTCACACTCTTGTGCGGTGGCGCGTCAAAAGCCGACGACTGATAGAGCCACCACATCTTTTGGCTGGGGTTCTCTTTGCCAGTTTCCAAGGCCGCGATGTCTTGTGCCATTTTCTTCTGTGAGACCGCGAGCTGCTCCGCGAGACCCCTCACGATGGCGAGCTCGCTCGCCATGGTTTCGAGTTGCTGTTGACTCTGAGGAGCTGAACCCGCTGTGACTGGCACCGGCGTGGATTGGATGAAACGCGCCTCTTTTGCAGATATTTTATCTTGCGTCGAAACCTGATCCGAACTCTTCGAAAATCCTTCAAGGGCTCTGGCAGACGGATTTGCGCCAAGGACAGGTGAAAGTCCGCTCACGGATCTTTGCAAAATTCCAAGCGCTTCTTTTATGTTTTCGTCCCCGTATTGTGAGGCAAATGCGGCGCCGCCAATTGTCATGATGATGAGGCCGTAGACGAAAAGACGAAGTACTTCCCTCCCAACAGATCGCCTGTTGCCGGACGGGCCGCCCCTTCGGGTTCTACCTCTGCCCGGGGGACCCTCAAGTAACGGTTCTAATGGCGCCAGGTCGGGGGAGACATGAAGTTCGTTCGAATAATTGTCGGAAGGGTCACATCCTTCGCGATATTTGACATCACTTTGCGAGGAAACCATTGACTGCCATCCTCCTCGATCACCCTATTCGTTGCAGCCAGGGACCAACAAACAGTCAATCGCCGCGATCCAGCTCAGAAACGGAGCGAGTGGAACCGTTTCTGGCATGGGTCTCTCGCTCAGCAAGTCTTTGCCAAGCTTGGGCCATCTCGACCAGAAAAGTCTTTTGCCGAGGATCAGCGGTTATGCGTGCGTCTTGCAGGCACCGCACAGCGTATCGCTGGCAGTCTTTTGCAACCGACATGTTTCATCCCCTAACGAACGAACGAAGCGAATTTTGTTTGATGACGCCACGCCCGGAAGTTCATGGAATTAGGCTGGACAACAACCTTACGCCTCGGTTCGACCTCCAAAAGGTCAGCGGCGTGAAGCCAAGCTTCCGCAGTCTGCAAAAATTCCCTGCACTCTTTGACTAACGTGGAATTTTTGGCCGAGCGCATACACTCGTCCGCGTACTCGCGGTATTCCTTTGCTGACATGATACGCTCCCCCGTTTGGCGCATCCTTCCGAGTAATTCAGCAAAATGGATTTAGTTCCTTAGTGTACCGGACAACAGGCGTTTCTCGCCTTGAGTGCCCTAGCCGACCTAATGCCTTCAAGTTTGCGGCGCCGCGGTCGCCTGTTGGTTGGCGCATGGCCGGTTCGGAAGCTGGCCAACTGACAAAGAAAGGCCCAGCCATTCGCCCACTAAGTATCGAAATCTGATCAGTTGTGGGAGGCGGACCTGCGAACTCGGCACGATGTTCACTTTGGCCCTGAAGGGAATTGGCGTCGAATTGCGTCGCCAGTTTCCTGAAACGAGACCAGCAAGAACGTGCGCCGCTTGAATCAACTCTTGTCTTACTCCGGACGGCCAATTCGGTGCTAATTCCAAATCCAAAATGGTGAACTATTTCGTGGGTGGAATTAAATCGCCGAAAGCCGATGGCACTAGAGCATGTCCCGGAAAAGTGGAAGCCGGTTTTCCGAAAAGGACATGCGATAACTTAAAGAATTTAGAGCACATCCCGATTCAACCTAATCGGGATGTGTTCTAGCGCACCCCCGATGATGTGCGCGCAGGCCCAAAGGCGCCGCAATCCCTTTCGCCGCGGCTGCAACATTCCGTGCTCTACGATGTCGCGCTAGCATAGACTATGTTAGGCTTCACCTTTGGGCGCGGAGAGTACCGGACCGGTCGGAGGAAAAAGCCATGAGCGTAGTCGCGATATCGTCCGCCCGCGAGACTGCGGCTGCCGACGGCGCGCCGCTCCTGCACTGGATGATCTTCACCGGAGCAAGCGTTTTTGCCGTGGTGCTGCTCTGGCAATACGGCCTTATCCACCTGATGGTGGTCTCAGACCGTACCTACATCTCCTCGGTCATCGCAGCGCTCTACGTCGTCGCCTCGCTACATTGCCTCTGGCGCACAATCGTGATCGGCCGCGAAGGCGATGCCGCCCGCCGCGCCGCGCGCCGGATCGAGACTGGCGAGGTGAATTTCGCTACAGACCTCGGCAACGCATTGCCGAATGGTCTTATCGCCGACCACATTCGCGACTTGGCGCGCAAGGCGCGCACGCAAGGCGCCGGCCAGCTCGATCAGACTTTGCTGCTGCGATCCCTTGCCGACCGGCTGCGCGGGTCCAATGGCCTTGGTGCTTTCGCCAGTGATACGTTGATAAAGCTTGGCCTCCTCGGCACGATCATCGGCTTCATCATTATGCTGGCGCCAATCGCCGGCCTTGACGCAGCCGATCGCACGCTGCTGAAATCCTCAATGGGATTGATGGGCGACGGCATGGCGGTGGCGATGTATACAACGCTCGCCGGCTTGGTCGGCTCGATCCTTCTCAAGATACAGTACTACATGCTGGACGCCGCTACGGAACGCGTCTTCTCGCACGCCGTCCGGCTCACCGAGACGCGTGTGGTGCCGGCGCTGGAGCGCCACGATGCTCGATGACTTCGGCCTCTATCCGCGCGAGGAGCCATTCGATCCGTTCAGCGTGATGCTGTTCAAGGCCCTGCAAGTCGTCGCTTTCCTGTTTTTTATCGCACTTTTGGCGATCGCTCCCCAAGCCAACGAGGGCAAAGTCGATTCGAAGGCCGAATTCATCATCACCATGGATTGGCCCGACAACCATCCCGACGATCTTGATCTGTTCGTACAGGATGCCGCCGGCAATATCGTGTGGTACCGGCATCGGGAAGCAGGCTTTATGGTGCTCGAGCGCGACGATCGCGGCGGTGCGAATGATTTCATTTTGGTCAACGGAAAAAAGATCGCCTCCCCGATTCGCGAGGAAATCGTAACCGTCCGCGGGATTGTCCCCGGCGAGTACACCGTCAACATCTCGCACTTTCAGGCGATCACTGGACAGCCGGTGCCGGCGACGGTCAAGGTGCAGAAGCTCAATCCGACCACCCAGGTCATCTTCGACAACGTAATAACGGTCGATCACACGGGCGACGAAAAGACCGCGGTGCGTTTCGTGCTCGACCAGGCCGGAAACGTGGTCGACGTCAACTCTCGGCCAAAATCCTTGATCGACAATTTTCGCGATTGGGGCCGAAACGGTGCCGACCTCGACCCCAAAACCCACTATCAAAAGAAACTATGACGAGTTTGACCACCGAAATTCTCGGACTCTCTATCGCGTATGCGCTTCTCGGAGTGCTGCTGCTCACTGCTTGTCTGTTCACGCGGCTCCCGTGGCCCCTCAAAGCCGCCGGCATTATCCTCACAAGCATGTTCTACGTCGTGAGCTTCTATGCGGCCCGCGGACTGCTGGGTTGGTCGTCCGTCGATCCTCTGCCGCCGCGGTTCAAGCTCCTTCACGCGCGGATCGTAGAGCCACATTCTCTTGCCGGCGATCCGGGCGCTGTCCATTTGTGGATCGAAGCGATCGATGACGACAACCGGCCGAGCGGCGTCCCACGTGCCTATCGCCTGCCCTACGACGCCAGACTTGCAGAGAGAGCCGAGGCCGCAATTAAAGCGAGCGCTAACGGTAAGCCGCAGGGCGGACGCACGGCCGATGTCGGCACGGGCGAAGGCGGTGAGGGCCAGATTACAGCGCGAGAAGTTACGCCGAGTTCAGTCACCACGACTGGCGGCGGCGATCCCTCAACCGGAGGACCGCTAGATCCGGGAATAGCGCGCGAAGAGAGCCACAGCATCGTGTTCTCGCCGTTGCCGCCGCCGCGCATGCCGCCGAAGGAGGCGCCGCAGTGATATCGGCGTGGGATGTCGCATTTGGGTCATTAGCGACTTGACGGCGGAGAATGGGGCGCGGAAACGCCCTGGCGGAGGGAGTGATACTGCAATCTAACCTTCTCTACCTCACCCCGCTGTATCGAAAGAACCCGAAGGCTCTGCAAGAGGAGCTCCCGAAGATCTTCGCGCTGCGCCCGATCACGACTTCCCAGCGCGAGGCAAGAGCCATCCCATAATCTTCTGGTACGGGTCGCGCCGAAATTGATGGTCCGGATCGCGTCGACTGCGATGGAACTCGTTTTGCTGAATCGCCTTTTTGGCGAAAGTCACAACCTGCTCTTCGGTGTCTCGCTTGTCTTTCGGCAGAGCCATCCATTCGCGGATGATTTTTCGCCGCGTCTCGTGGTCTTCCATGTTCGATGCTCCTTGGCTCATCTGATCTGGGACAACAACAGGGCGCGTCCGAGAACCACCCCAGCCGTTAGGCTCGGAGCGACCGTGTCGTCGATCTCGTTGTCGCGGAACGCCGCCTCATACTTTCAATGCCAAGGCTTCGTAGCCACCTCCAAGGTCCATATCGCCCATTTCATGCTTTTTCCTTGCTGCCACCTTGGTCCTATGTGAATCGACGCCACTTCAGCCTGGACCAAGGTTGAAAAGCGACGGAGCGTCGATTCGACTTCAACATCGTCGTCGAGCCGTGTGGCATTCTCCTTTTTCTTATTTTCTGCGCTGCCTCCTTCGTATCATGGAGAAGTATATTGCGGCCAAGGCGGCAAGTAGTACACCCCCCAATATCAGGATTAAGGTTGTTATCATTTGCTCGCCTATTTCTACTTCGAAGATAAAAGTTGCAAGAGTTCAGCAGCCAATTTGCTCACCAAAGACGAGACGCAGCCGCTGTCGGCTAATCCCGCTGCGCCACAGGTCACTATTGACGAGCCGACCAGTTCGGAGCCTGCCGCTGTGGCTGACAGTTCTTGCGATCACGGACCTATCCTTCCCGGGAGCCACTCTTTTGACTCCACCGCCTCTTTGCTGCATTCAATGCGGCGGTGCGACTAGGATTCCCGCCGGCCGCGGAAATAGCCCTCATTCGTGGTGTTCTGTTTGATGTTGGCGGTATCGCCTTCTTCCGCGGAGTTGGCATGATGTTCGTGCTTCGCCAACTTCTTGTCTTTCGACACTTCCGGAGTCCTCTTCGGACCTTTCTTACTGCGATTGGCCGGTGGCACCGGCGGCATACGGCTCGACATAGTTCAACCTCCTGACGCTGCGCGACGCTAGACAAAAATGCCGATAGGACGTTGTTACGTCCCGCCGGAGCGGACCTTGCGTAAGGCTCGTTTGCCCAACAGGCGATCGAACTCGTTCTTGGAAACGCCGTAGCACTCGCAGGAGCGGCGGATCAGCCCGCGACGATCGATGATCGTGACGTTGCCAAGTTTGTAGCGGATGAGGCCGGCCCCTTTTAGGGTGCTGGCCGCAGCCGAAACGCCGGTGCGCTGCACACCCAGCATCATGGCCAGGAACTCTTGCGTGAGCAGGAACTCGTCCGATTGCATGCGGTCGTGCGTCATCAGCATCCAGCGGCAACATCGCTGCTCCAGGGAGTGAAAGTGATTGCACGCCGCGGACTGGGCGACCTGATTGAAGAAGGCGTGAGCGTAGTGAAGCATCACGGCTCTCATTGAGGCGCTTCGCGCCACTTCCTTTTTGAACAGCTCTGCCCTCATTCTCAGGCCGCCCCCTGGAACCTGGACGTAAACGCTTGTCGGCGCCCGGTCGTCGCCGAACACGAGGGGTAGACCCACGAGCCCCTCGTTCCCGATCGTTCCGACCTCGGCAGCTTGGCCGTTCGCCATGGTGTTCACCAGCGAGCCGACACCGGTCTCGATGAAATAGACAAATTCGATGGGCTTGTGAGCGCGATAGAGCGACTGCCTGTACTTCAGCGCAATGCCGTGAAGATGCGGGCGAAGCCGCTCGTAATCCTTGGGCGACAGCAAACCAAGTAATCGGTTGGCATGTGGGTCCGCCGCCTTGCGGTTAGCCAGCACCTTGCTGCTCGTCCCCGTCATGTTCGACCCGATCCTCGGTTGCCGTATTGACCGGCGATCTTTCTTCGGGAGGGTCGCCTCCGCGCCTCAGTTCCAACTTGAACTTGGTCTCTTCCTCGGCCAGCAAATTCATAGTCTGCGATCGCTCGGTAGCATCCGTCGATTCGCTGGCGAGCTTGCGATATCGCCTAATATTTTCTCGGCTGACGAAGCTGTCCATCGCAGCCTCCTGAAGGCCATTGGATATTTTAAAACGCTGCGCCTTTCTGGCAGGCGATGCAAGCTCAATGTCTGGTAGCGGACAAGTTACTCGACTTCGCTCAACAGAAAGAGCAAGTTTGATAACTGCGACAGCGTCTGCGTCCGAGCCCGCTCGGCAACTTGCTCTCGAAGGCCGATACGGGCGTTCGTCGCCCCGCAGAGAGACGCTTCGGGGCGAAAAACAAAAAAGACCAAGAATATGCGTGCAATCGCGAAATTCGTCGCTACGGACTTTTTTGCCGAAGTAGTCCGCGTCGTTTGATGACAGAAATAGGAGACCAGAGGCACGGCCAAGGATTGCGGCAAAGTCACTGTCCGGTATCGGACATGATTGATTTGCATCAATGTCGCTTGGCTGTCGATGCCACAAATTTATTTCAGTCCGGGTATCCAGGCCACGATGCCGAGATACGGGAAAGGACGAAGCAATGACGATTGAATATTCGCCCCGCAACGCGGGCTCACATTCGATCGCGATATTCAAAAGCCCCGAGCGCCGCACGGTCGCGAGCTACGAACGCGAGCTGACAAGGCATAGGCGCACGGAAATCGGCCTGCGCGAGGCTCTTGCCCGAGAAGATGCGCTGCTTCGCGAAAAGGACGAATTGATCCGACAACAGACGGTTTTGGGCGAGGAGTCTGATCATCGGCTGCTGAACGGCTTGCAAATGATCGCAAGCTTGCTTTCGCTGCAGGCTCGAGCGTCGACGAATGGCGAGGTTGCTTCGGGTTTGGCCGCCGCAGCCGATCGCATCGCCACGATCGGACGCATCCACCGGCGTCTTCACTCATTGGACGGCGTGCAAACCTTTGCACTGAAGCAATACCTCGACGATCTTTGTCGCGACCTCTCCATGATGTTGTCCTCCGAGTGTCCGGAACGGGTCATCGTCGTCGAGGGAGTCGAAGTCACTCTGCCGGCAGTCACCGCCATTCCGCTCGGCTTCATCGCCAACGAATTGGTCACCAACGCCGCGAAATACGGTACAGGCCGGATCACGGTCAGCTTGAAACCCGATCGTGAAAAAGGCTACGCGCTGTCGGTTTCCAATGATGGCCCAGACTTGCCGGAAGGATTCGATCCCGCCGCCCGCAAAGGACTGGGAATGAGGATCGTTCGAGCTCTTGTCGAACAGATCGGCGGTGAATTGCGAATTGGTCGCGCTGACAAGAACCAAGGTGCGCGATTTACAGTGCTGTTTTCATGATTGCGGCACACGCCGCGTGCTGCCACCGGAAAAATGATCGCGATAAGCTATTGGAGGTAACTTAATGTCGCTGGGGCTCATCCTCGTCATCATCCTCATCATTTTCTTGCTCGGCGGCTTCAGCGGCCGGTTCGGCGGCTACGGTTACGGCTACGGTCACGGCGGCATCGGTGTCATCGGCATCATCCTGATCATCCTCCTCGTGCTCTTTGTCATGGGTCGGCTCTGATCTGACCGGCGGAACGTCGGATGAGCCTTCTTCGGCCGCCACGTTTCCCTACAAATCTCTGAAGGTCGATGTCTTAGCGTGGTCTGGTATTGTCCCAATTTGAATCTCGCTGTTTCCTAATGTCATAGTTCAAAAGTGAGCCGTTTTGCTCAGTTCGACAAGCGAACAAGTCATATTGAGGTACATCACCGACAGCAACCCGCTCAGGCGTCGGTGGCTGAGAGTTCGATAGTGCTCCCGCCTGAAAGGGAGTTTTCCGATGCCCACAGGCCGGATTTTTACCGTCGGCCGTGACGCGCATTTTTCCGGCGTACGGAAAACTCTCGAATGCGCCGACGACAAAGAGGCTGTCGAAAAAGCGACGCAACTTACGAACGGTCTCGATTCGAGAGATTTGGGACGATGCGCGCGCGGTCGTGCGGCTTCCCGGCAGCCTGTGATTGAAATAGGTCCCTCAGTCGGCGGCCTTGTTTCCGCTGCTGTGCGCGTTGCGCACGGTTCCTCCTCTAATCGAAGGACTTAAGAACCATGCAAGTTCCATCAATTCTCCTGGGCAAGTCGCGGACGCGTCTTATACAAGGAATAGTCATCGGCGCGGTCGCGTCGATGGTCATCGGATTTTCTTGGGGCGGGTGGGTCACCGGCGCAACCGCCAACAAACTTGCGGCCGAGCAAGCCAGCACCGCAGTCGTGACAGTCCTCACGCCGATCTGCGTGGAGAAGTTCATGCAGAATGCCGATGCGCAAGCAAACATGGCAGCTCTGCGCAAAATTTCATCCACCTGGCAACAAGGCGACTACTTGGAGAAAGGCGGTTGGGCGACACGGCCTGGAGCCACGTCTCCAGACTACGAGCTTGGGAGGGCGTGTGCAGCGAAATTGATCGAAGCCAAAGCGGCATCTCAATGAGCTCGATCGTGCCCATGCGCTTCGTCCATTTTTGCAATACAAGCGAACTAGTGCGCGAAGCGCCGCTGCCGGCTTTCCAACGGATATCGCGTTAGGGTGACCATCTCGGCCACCCCTGTGCTTTTACGCCGCCTCGTCGCATGCCCTGTGGCCGAGAAACCACCGCGATCGCACATTAATCTCGCACCCGACGACCCCTTGTACTTTGGCTTCGGCACCATGAGATGCACAGATGCTGGCAGGCAGCGGCCTGCCTGACAGCTGCCCGCGAAAACGGCGACATTTGGAAGTCTCCGTTCACTCACCAGCAGCACTGTTGTCGGCCGACGCATTCTAATCGACAGAGCACAAAGCTTGCATCGCAGGTGCCGTGGCACCTGCAGGATCGGCGACGCCGCCGCGTACCTCCGGTTGCGCGTGTGTGAAAGATAGCTCCGTGATGCGCGCTCCGAAACAACAAATCACCCGCTTCACGCGCGAGCGGATCAACGCAAAGGCCTCCCAATGCCAACTCCAAGAGTGAAATACATCCTGTCACCATCCGAGATACCCGCCGGCCGGAATTATGTGCTGGTCACGTATGGCGAGAAATACGAACAAACGAGACATCCTCTCGGCCTCACGATTACAGTGGCCCGACAGAAATCAAAGACCGTGAGCGAGCTCTCCTTCTTGACGGCTGTTCATACAGCCAAGGGGATTGGCAAGCAGGAGGGCATTTCCGAGATTTTTGCCTGCAAATAGCTTCAAGGGGAGGCATCTGTTGGGTCACCACGACCGAAAAATAATCCTGTCCGTCCAAATGACCGCCAGATCAGCGCGGCTTACGTTTAGCTTTGGAAGTCAGTTGAGTGAGCACTTTTGCTCAGACCTAGATGATTCTCTCTGCGATCGTAAAATGTAAAAATCGCCATTGAATATCGTATCTCGGGGCTTCCGGCCGCGCTTTGAGTGGGGCCTAACAAACCAGGGTCCAAAATGGTCCATGGCAAAAGCGGCCAGAAATAAGCACACAATCGGAGGCGCCAGGAAAGGGAACCGCATGTTCAAACACACGCAATATCGCGCAAATGGAACCGAGCAAGACGACTTGGCCAACGACAAGGCATCAACCCTCGCAGTGCTCGCGGATAATGAGCAATGGGTCGCCGATAATTATAATAAGACTATAACGATTTCGGAGCAGGACCGCTCAAAATGTGCCGCACTCACGGCCGAGGAAGATACAGTCCTGCGATGTCTCGGGGCTGCGCTTATTATGCAATGGAATACACTGCCGGTTAAGCTGCAAAGAGAGTTGTTCGACGATGCCGGCGACATGGGCGAGTTGTTGGATACTTCTGCCCTAAGAGGACAAATCGCTCAATTCCTGCACACGCACAAGAACGACGAGCAACGGCGGTGACACCGAATGATTAGATCAAAGCCGGGAACGCGCGAAGAGGACAGGCAGACCGAGGACGAGATCGCCCGGAAAAAGCTGGGCCCGCGCGGCGTACCTGGCGCCCCTGATACAGCGAAAATGACGCCGCAGGAGCGCAAGAATATCCCCAAGTGCGGCGAGTTTGACGGCCACACCGCCTAGGTCAAATTCCTTTTTGGTTGCCGGAATCGCCAAAGCGGCCGGGCGCTCCAAAGAGGGTGGGCTTAGCCCCGCCTCCGGCGCCGCCAAGTTACTCCCGATTTTTCGAATTTCCTCGGAGCCACTCGACCGTCGGCAATTAAGCGATACCCCTTTCCATCGCACTCCCGACACTCACTGCCGTCGAAAAGGCCGGTCGCTTTACAATGCTCGCAGGGAGCAGGCTGTTGATCGCTCATTCAGAACCCAATCTTGCTTACCGGCGACTTAGCTCGATTGCCGGCGACGTATCGCGGCATCCGGGGCAGATCTCACGCCGTCGGCGCCACGGTGCGCCCCTGCTCGTTCAAAACCACACTTAGGAGCGAGCTGTGCACTTCGAGGTGGCCGTTGTAGTCGATGAACCCTAGTTCGCGAAACTTGTTCATGAAATGGCTCACGCGCGATCGGGTTGTTCCAATCATCTCGGCGAGTACTTCTTGACTGATCTTTGCAATGATTGGCTCCGGCCGACCTTCCTTGCCGAAATTTGCCAGCAGCAACAGAAGCCTCGCCAGCCGTTTTTC
>CAWJRE010000011.1:0-243763 GCA_963845075.1 uncultured Alphaproteobacteria bacterium
TTGGAAGGGTGGCCGAGTGGTTTAAGGCACCGGTCTTGAAAACCGGCAGGGGGTTCCGCTCCCTCGTGGGTTCGAATCCCACCCCTTCCGCCATGTTGCTGTAAAGTCAATGCCTTGCAGGCAGTCTTCCGGCTCGATCGTAAGACAATTCGATTTTTGTTCGCTGTTTCGCCCCCCGCTCGGCGGCGCGCCTATAAATTCATAGGGCACAGCATAGCGCGATTGATCGAAAGGTACGGAGCATGGGCAATCGGATCGAGCGCGGACTTGGTCGCACAGCATCACGAGCCGTCTCAGATACTGCTCGGCCGGTCCGCGGTAGATGACGCCCGTTGCGGAGACGGCCAATAAAAGTCGCCGGCGCGTGCCGGCGACTTGTCTGATGCACCTTCACTTCACCTTTAGGTTCTCGGCAGAGGTCTTTCCTTTATTTGCGACCTCCTCGTATTGAATCTGCTGGCCCTCGTTGAGGGTGGACAGACCAGCCCTTTCGACCGCCGAAATATGGACGAAAACGTCCTTCCCGCCGCCTGTCGGCTGAATGAACCCGTAGCCCTTGGTCGCGTTGAACCACTTCACGGTACCGCTCGCCATCGCGCAATCTCTCCTAGTGGAAACTCCATGATACCCCGAGGCCCGCACAGAATCCAACATTGGGTTGGGAGGAACAGGCAACACGCCTGCCGGGTTTGGCGTATCGTTCCGAAACGCAGCGACAACTAAAGCGCCGGCCGCGACAGGCGCGGGGCTGGCGGTCCGATTGACATTTTATCAACAGCCCCGCGGCTAATCCGGCAGCTTTGCGATGTTGCCGGCGATCTCCTCGGGTGGGCCAAGTCTGCGAGCTATTTGCAGGCAAAAACCTCGGAAATCCCCTCCTTCTTCGCAATCCCCTTCGCGGTGTGAACAGCCGTCAAGAAGGAAAGCTCACTAATCGAATTCGACTGTTGACGGGCAACCGTAATGGTGAAGCCAAGGGGCTGTCTCGTTTGCCCGTATTCCTCGCCATACTTGACCAACACGTACCTTTGATCAGCCGGCATGTCAGTTGGTGATGCGATGTATTTCACTTTTGGCATTGGAAGGCACTTTCTCTACTCGGCAGCGACAGAGTTGGGGGCTTTTCGATCCATGCCTGACATTATACGGTCCGGCAAAATTGATCTAAGTCAGAATGAGGAAAATAAAAGCGCAGTCTTTGGGACTGCATGCGACGTCGGAATAAATCGGTGAAGCGGTGGGGCTACAATTGGCGAAGCTAAGTATCTGATTTCGCGCCCGGACGTCGCTCTTAGTCGGGCGGGATGGCGCCGGTGCGCTCCGTGATCAGCCGGTAGTGCTCGACGCGGCGGTGCTGTGCGAAATTGAACATCGCCTCCTTGTTGAAGCGGCTGATGTCGAGATTGCATTTGGCGATGAAGACCTCATCGCCGTTGGCGGTCGCTTGCGCAACGATTTCGCCGGACGGCGAGATGATGCAGCTGCCGGCAAGGAGTTCACTCCCCTCTTCGTTGCCGGCCTTGGCGACGCCGACGACCCACGTGCTGTTCTGGTAGGCGCCGGCCTGCATGCACAGGTGATTGTGAAAGCCGGCCAGGTGATCGTAGACCGGTATCCAGGGAAGATGGGTCGGCGTGTTGTAGCCGAGAAGGATCAGTTCGACGCTCTGCATGCCCATGACGCGATAGGTCTCGGGCCAGCGCCGATCGTTGCAAATACACATGCCGACATTGGCGCCGAACGCGCGCCAGACCGGAAAGCCCAAATCGCCAGGCTCGAAATAACGCTTCTCGAGATGTTGAAACGGATAATGCGACCGGTCGTCGGCGTGACCGGGCAGATGCACCTTGCGGTACTTGCCGACGATCTCGGCATTCTTGTCCACCAGGATCGCGGTGTTGTAGCGGCGGTGCGTCGCGCCGTTCTCATTCGCCAATTCGGCGTAGCCGAGATAGAAGCCGATACCGAGCGATTTTGCGGTTTCGAACAGCGGCCGCGTCGCCGGGCTCGGCATTTCGCGTTCGAAAAAGCTGTCGAGTTCGGCCTCATCATCCATCCACCAGCGCGGAAAGAACGTGGTCAGCGCGAGCTCGGGGAAGACCACGATGTCGCTGCCGCGCGCTTTGGCCTCGCGCATCAGTTCAAGCAGCCGGGACACGACCTGTTGGCGCGACTCGTTGCGAGCGATCGGGCCCAATTGACCGCCGGCGACGGTGAGAAAGCGTTCCATGAAACAACCCCTGGTTCGGCGGAGGTCGGCAGCCTCTGCTGGCAGCGAGTGTAGCGGGTCGCCCTCACCGTTGCCCACGGTGTTTCGCGCGATGACCCGCTTTGGCATAGTGCGCAGATGGGTTTTGAGCGAGTTGAGCGTGGTTGCCCGTGAAGGTGCTCGTAGCAGACGATCACGCAATATTCCGGCAGACCGACTCGGGCGCGGCCGAGATCGCCCTTGTAGATGATGCCAGAAGCCAACCGTGAATTCCTGAACGCGCTTCAAACTTGGCTGCGCACCCCCGGGCCCTCCGCCGTTCTCGCCGACGAACTCGACGCCTGCCGATTCCAATGCGTGGCGAATGGCCTCAATCATTCGCTTGCTTAAAGGGTCGTGGCGGAATTTTTCGAATCTCCTTGCGGAGCGGGCGGGTTGGCGAAATCGGGCGCCGTTGGCCTCAGGCGTCCTGATAGCCGAACAAGCCGCCTTGGCAAGCGGCGGTCGTGCCGAGCCTCTGTCGCCTCGGGATGGTCGTATGAGCGGAACCGGCATGGGGGCAAGGCCTCGCAATCGAAACGAAGCATTTCGCTTGCTGAAAACAGGCGAAACAACTTCGAAAAGCCCAGCAAAATCAATGCGGCTTGCCGGCCAAGGTTACCGGTTGGTCTGCCTGCTTGGTGGGCGACTTACCAATTAATAACCATAGTGGGCCTTTCATCAGGGGCATGAGAGCTTGCCATACCTGTCACCATCTCAGGCGCCCCGAAATCGACCGCCGCCTCGCCGCCGGCGAGCCGCTGGCGCGCGTCGCGCCCGACTATGGGCTGACGACATCGAGTCTATATCGCCACCGCACCAATTGCCTGAAGCTCGCCTCATCGAACGCCATCGCCAAGGAGGCGGCGCGCGGCACCGCGGCGCTTACGCTGTTGCCGTCGAAAGAGACGCTCAGCGGCGCCTATCTCGAGCTGCGCGATCGGATCGATCAGATCGTGACACAGGCTCAGCAGCAAGGATCGCTGGCGGTCGCGGTCTCCGGGCTCAATTCGCTACGACAGACCCTCGACAGCCTCGCTCGCCTCGCTGGGCATGACCGCGCTCAGGTCAATGTTGCGGTGCAGGCCAACGTCAATGTCGATGTGAGCCAGATCGTCGAGCGCTTGATCGCGCACTTCGATCATGAACCCGAAACCAAGGCGCGGATTGCGCAAGCTCTTGTGGAAATCGATCATGAACAATCTCCGTGAGGCCGCTTATCGCCTCGATCCGGTTTTGTGGGTGCTTGAGATTCTCGGGATCACACCGACCGCATGGCAGGAGACGTTCCTGCGCTCACCGCGTGGGTCATCCATCCTCGCGCTGACGGCGCGCCAAGTTGGCAAGACCACGACAGCGGCGTGGGCGATCGCACACTCCATGGTGTTTACGCCGGGGTCGCTGTCGGTGATTGCCTGTCCGGCGCAGCGGCAAAGCGCGGAAGCGGTGCGCCGGGTGCGCGAGATTCTCCTCAAGGTTGGCGCCAAGCTGGTCAGCGACAATGTCTTTGCGCTGGAATTGGACAACGGCTCGCGCGTGCTGGCGTTGCCGGGCAGCGACGACTCGATCAGGGGCCTGACGGTGGACGCCTGGATTGTCGCCGACGAGGCGGCGCGTTTAAGCGAGGACATCATTGCCGCCCTGCGCCCGATGCGCGCCCGTCGCCCACAGGCGCGGCTCGCGATGCTGTCAACGGCGTGGAGCCGCACCGATCCTTTCTGGACCGCCTGGACGAGCGACGATCCCACCTGGATCCGGTTAAAGGCGACGGTGGACACCGATCCTACGTTGTTTCCGGCCGAGTATCTGGAGCAGGAACGCAAGGCACTGGGTGAACACGCCTTCAGGCGCGAATATCTCGGCATTCCGGTCAGCGGGGCCGCCAGTCCATTCACATGGGAGCTTTATGCGCGCGTCACCGACTTGCGCGGGCCGTTGATGCCGCCCGGCCCCGCTTTTGGGCCACCGCCGCAGCCGCCGCCGGTCCCAGCACCCAATCCGTTTCGCGATCCCACATTGCAAGGAGCAGTCCGATGACCGCGATTTCTATCGACCCACGCCTTTGGCCTCGTCTTCACCCGCTGCTGATCGCCCACGATGTCGGCGGCAGCCGCGATCGCTCGACCGCGGTGGTCGGCGGCTATTGTGGCTATGCGCCGGGAATCCTTGGCATCAAGGAATTCAGCGAGTTGCCGCGGGACCTCTATGGCAGTATGCGCGCCAGTGCCCTGGCGCAAGTTGACGCCCGCTACGACAGAAATGCGCTGATCGTCGCTGACCTGAGCAACGACAGCAGTTACGGCGAGCAGTTGCTCGAGACCTTTGGCCCGCGGGTGATTGGCGTGCATATCGGTCCCCGCGGTGACGGCATGACGTTCGAGCGACGGCCGGTTGGCCGGGGCTGTCTACCCATTTACCACGTTGGCCGGTCTCATCTGTTGGAGGCTCTGCACAGCGATTTGCAAGCGGGCAGAGTTTGCTTTGCGGATGGCCCGGAGGCACGGCGCGCTTATGCCCAACTGGAAGCCCTCGAGCCCGAAATACGGCAGGGCGGGATGATCTATAAATGTCTACCGGGGCAGCACGATGATCTCGGCATCTCCTGCACCATGCTCAATTGGGCGGCCCGTCACCCCCATTTGGAGCTGTGGATAGGCAGGATGGCGGCGGCACGGCGGCCGAGGCGGCCGCGGCAGACCCACGGATGGGGTGCGTTTACGTGACGCGTTTGCGGCACCTCGCGGCACCGCTCAGTCCTAGCGCACCGCTTATTCATGTTTCCAAATTTGCTCGCGATTCGCGCGCGGCGCAAAACATTTATGTCGAAGGTGATCATTTGCGATAGCGCTTCTTTTGCCGGCGCTTACGCAGGACCACTATCCTCATCCAAGAGCAAACGCACCGGCGACAAAGCCAACTATTCGGATTTTAAAGAGGCTGCAGTGGATCGGGTGGCAACGTCTCCAAACCGCTGAGCGGATAGCACGTCTATTTATCGCGAGAAATTTTTCTTTTGAATTTGGCCGCCAGCGCAAACTCGAGAAGGCGGCGAATAGCTTCAGAACGCGAGGGCTTATCACTTTGCTCCTCAGCCCAGCTCTCAATTGCGGACCTGAGGGCAGGCGGAAGGCGTAAAGCCATTACAGGGTCACGGCCGGTTGCCGGGCGCCCCGGCTTTCTTTTTGGTATGACCTTTTCCCTTGACTTAATAGGCATATTGGTTATACCATAATCCTGGCGAGCCGATGGGAAGCTGACACTTCCCACCGGCTCTAACCCAAGCCACGGAGGTGACCATGGCCCAGGCTAACTATTTGACTAACCCAATTCGCGCGCCGATCACAGCTGCGCGCCTGAAGGCGTCCACAAATCCATACATACAGTCGTTTGTCTGCGCGCTTCCTGAGGGCGGCGTGTCATGAATTGCATGCCCAAAATTGTCGACCGGCGCACGTTCATCGGCGGCTCTGATGCTCGGATTATTATGGGGAACGATGAACTCGCTCTGCTGCGGCTCTGGCAAGAGAAACGCGGCGAGGTCGAGCCGCAGGATCTCTCCAACAAACTCATTGTCCAACTCGGGATTGCGACCGAAGATCTCAATCGGCGCTGGTATGAAGCCAATACCGGCGAGGCAATCATCGACGTGCAGCGGACCATCCGCCACTCAACCGTCCGCTGGCTGGGCGCGACCCTCGACGGCCGTGTGCAGAGCACGGAAGCGGTCTTCGAGGCCAAATTCATGCTGCCCTGGTCATTTTCGGAGGAAGCTGCGGCCGCGAAACACATGGCACAGCTGCAGCACAATATGTGGGTGGTCGCTGCAAGAGCGGCGGTGCTCTCGGTCATTACCGGCGGCGGCAAATGGGTCGAGATCAAGACCCACGCGGATCCGCTTTACCAGCATCTCATCGTCACCGCGGAAAGGAAATTCTGGCGCTGTGTGGAGAACGGCGAGGTCCCTACTCTTTTTGGAGTTGAGCCGCCAAAGCCGCGCATCGAGGCGGTTCGCGTTGTCGACATGAGCTCGTCCAACGCTTGGGCGGAATTCGCCAGAAGCTTTGCCCGAACCCAACCTGCATATCTCGAGCACGAAAAAGCCAAGGCCGAATTGAAGACTCTGATGCCCCAAGATGCACAGCAGGCTATCGGCCATGGCGTACGCGCCAAACGGTCGAAATCCGGCGCCATCGCATTCGAACTCCTCAAAGCTGAAGATGACCATGCAACAGTCGAGTAGCTCGATTGGCAACTTAGCGGCTGCGCTTGCCAAGGCGCAGGTCGAGCTGGTCAATCCGGAAAAGTCAATGGTCGCTACGATGCCGGCGGACGGTAAAGTTGCGGCTCAGCAGATCTTTCGGTACGCACCGCTCTCCAGCGGACTCGACATTGTACGCAAGACCTTGGGCCGACATGAGATCGCTACTGTGCAGGCAACCGCGATCGACCATGCAGTCGGATTGGTCAACGTTACGACCACACTGGCCCATTCGTCCGGAGAATGGATCTCCTCGGATTGGCCGGTTTGCTCACTTGAAGACGTGGCAAGCCCCAAACGAATGGGAGCGGCGCTCACTTATGCCCGGCGCTACGCTCTTTTCGCATTGGTTGGCATTGCAGGCGAAGACGATCTCGATGCTCCTGATCTCAACGCACCCGCGCCGGCGGAGGCCGTGGCCGAGAGGCTATTGCTGAACGCGGGAACCCGACCGACCAGCGGCCGAAAATATTTCGGACGGAAGATCGCGGCTGATCGCGCCGCAAAAGAGGACGTTAATTCTGCCAATGCAGGCCTCAAAGGCCAATTGTCAGCTGTGTTGCGTGACCAGCTCATAAATGACGTTAAACGGGTTCACTCGACTGATGCAGCCGCTATTTGGGCCCGTCGTGTTCTTCCAGCTAAGAACTCGTTGAACGTCGCAGACGCCCGGCAGTTGGAGAATGCGTTCCAGGCGAGGTTGGCAGAGCTAGAACCTGAAGCCGACAATGCGCCGCCATTATCCTCTGGATCAATGCGCAAGCACGCAACGTCGCTTAAGCGGAAGGGACCGGAGTCAACCGGAACTTCCACTATCGATATGATCGAAAAAAGCGGTCCTGCCCATCCTGAGCCGCGTCGGGCCCGCGATCGAGAGCATGTTAAATTCGTCGCAGGACATCCTTGTCTGATTTGCGGCCGGCGTCCGGCCGATCCTCACCACCTCCGATTTGCACAAAGCCGAGCCCTCGGACGAAAGGTGAGTGATGAGTTTACGGTCCCCCTGTGCCGTGGACATCACCGCGAAGTTCATCGATCGGGCGACGAAGCAGCATGGTGGGCAAAGGTCGGCGTTGAGCCAGTCGAGGTGGCGAACGCTCTGTGGCGCGAGACACACCCGCTCACATAGCTGTGCATTCGCGCTGGAGCGGCCGTCGGTCCGAGCCGGGGTGAGCCGATCACCGTCGATTAAGCAAAACCTGGACCGTGCCGCCATCCGCACTTGGGCGCAGTTTTCAGCAATCTGTAATTCGCCTGCGGCTGGCATGCTCGGCTATGTCGAGCCGGTCGCGAAATGTAGTTGCTAGTCCACCATACCGCCCATTGAGTGCGACGGATTTGTAGGGTGCGGTCACCGAGATAGTTCATCAGACCTGCAACGTCCTCGGCTCAAACCTTCATGCGCTGGAAGGTTCTTTCGAATGGCTAGCTCCGCATGTCGAATTTGATGCAGCGGAAGCTTGCTGGAGCGAATGTCCCAACATCAGGCGTTGAGAAACTCCGTTACCGAAGCCAGCATCTTGTATCTGCAAACGGGGTCCCCTCGCCGGCCTCTTCGTACAGGTACGAACGCCGTTGACCCTTGCGTCAGACATTCCGTTCCTCCCGTAATTTGCTTACTAGGTAGGTTTCAACGACGCGCAGACGAGGTGCAATCAGAAACATGTAGACGCCGCCGGCATGAGGCCGGCAGCGCATCTTCCGCGGGCTGCGGCGCATCTTGCGGGGGCTAATGTCCCAACTTCAGGCGTTGAGAAATTCTGTCCACCGCTTCGTCAGGTAGTCGTTCTCGTCCATCAGCGAGTTCCAAACGGCAATCTTGGAATAACGGTTCCAGTAAGAGCCGCCTGTTCGAACGTCACCCTTTTTGATGATGATAGTACCGAACGGATCGGGCAGATCTTTCGCCGCCGGCTTGCCCTCGTACCAATATTCCCACTCGGCAGGTTCGAGGTACTTCTTCGCGTTATCAGGAATAGAGTGGTAGTAGCCCTGACGCGCCACGAACGCCGCCGGCCAGCCATCGAGCCACCAATTGATGTACTCGTACGCTTGATCGAGCTGCTTGCCCTTGACCCTGGCCGAGATTGAGAGACCGCCGTGCCAACCGCGCATGCCTTCCTTCGGGAAGGCATAGATGCAGGGCACGCCCTCCGCTTGGATGGCGGCAACGGCCGGTGACCACATACTCTCCAGCACCACTTCACCGTTGACCATCAGGTTGACCGATTGGCCAAAATTCTCCCAAAAGGCGCGGAAGTGACCGGCCTTCTTGAGCGGGATCAGATAGTCGATGAGAAAATCGATTTCGGCCCTGGTCATGTTGCCCTTGTCGCCGAATTTCTTCAGCCCAAGAGCCTCGATCGCCAGTGCAGAATCCATCGTGCCAATGGACGGCACGTTGAGCAGCGCTACCTTGCCCTTCCACTCTTTGTTGAGCAGTTCGCTCCAGCTTTCGATAGGGCGGCCTGTCGCTTTGGGGTTGTAACCCATCAAATCAGCATTGTGCCATGCGGGAACCATGATGACGTAGCGGGAAGGCCCTTGCACTTTGGCGCCCCTTTCGTCGCACCACATCGACTTGTATGGCGCCGCGCCTTGCCCGACATTCGCGTCCGGCGTCAGCTTTCCAGTCTTCGTGAGATTGGTGACCTTGTCCCAGTCCTTGATCCGCTGTGTGTCGATGGGCTGAAACGCCTTGGCTGGGCTCAACAAGGCCAGGTCGTGGTAGTACCACTCACCGATCTCGTACTGGTCGTTCTGATTCAGCAACTTAGTAAGCGCTTCGCCGTAACCCATCGCCTGACCGGCAACTGGGAAACCCAGATCCTTCGTCGCCTTGTCTTGGATCTCGTTGATCTCGCTGACGCCAAGTCCGATGCTTCGC
Organism: uncultured Alphaproteobacteria bacterium; assembly: GCA_963845075.1. Classification (GTDB taxonomy): domain Bacteria; phylum Pseudomonadota; class Alphaproteobacteria; order Rhizobiales; family Xanthobacteraceae; genus BOG-931. The sequence goes on from CAWJRE010000011.1 coordinate 9,394, forward strand.
AATCCGTCTGCCGCTGCCGCCCGTCGCGGAAGGGTACTCGCCATAACACCGGTTGCGACACCGGCCACCGTCGCCTGCATGAATGATCGGCGCGACCACTTGTCGTGCCGAACGCGTCCTGCGCATTCGTACGCCATGAGCGTCTCCCTCTGTTTGAATAACGAATTGGCTTAACGGGCATTGAAGCCTCGTGCGGCGGGCCGGCCAAGCCTCTTGTGTGTCGCGTTTGTTTGGTAATGATACAGCAGAACCGGGGGCAGTCAAACGGCCCGTCCAATGCACAAGATCAGCGCATAACCGCAAGCGAATTGCGTCGCACCTCAGCGATAATGCCGGCAAGCTCATCGGCAATCTTAGGACCCTGCGCTCTCATCTCCGAGAACTCAGTTTCGGAGATCAGATCGTGCAACCTTCGTAGATGGGGTGGACTCGACACTGGTTTGCCGTCATGAACCAATGTCGGCACGCCGCCCTTCGGATTGAGTTTGAGATAGTTGGGATCGTAATCCGCACCTTCTGGCAACAAACGGAATTGCCGAAATTATATTGCGTCAGCATCGCAACTAACATGCCTCAGGCAAAGCAACGATCTATCAAAAAAACGCCGCGATAGGCGCATCGGCTAAAGTCGCCGCTGCGTTAACGCGATTGGTGCGCGCCAGCGACTACGTCGCAGCTATGCGGATTGCCAGCACAATATAACCTCGTCGGTTCTCCAATGTCTGAGATGAGTCCTTTTCATCGTTAAATCGCGAGAGCCAAGGGCAGCCAGCCTAGACCATCATGGTTGTCTCCCATCAGCTGTGTCAAAACTCTTCTTTGAGGAAAGCCGCGACCACACGGCAATTTTCCTCGGTGCCGTCGAACAGTGTCGAATGACCTGACCCCTTAATCACATATTTTTTTGCGCCTTTGATGTGTTGCGCAAGATATTCCTGGCCAGCACCGCTCTCAGCCTGCTGCCAAGGCGTCATGATGTCCTCGTCCCCGCCTATGACGAGAGTTGGCGCGGTGATCTTTGGCAGCATAGGCCGCAGGTCCATGTCAATCATGGCTTGGCAGGCCAGCTTGAAAACGTCCGTACGATTGCTGTTCTGCAAAATCTCCTGGATCATATCGACGGCGCCCCGTCCCTCAGAACTGTCCAGGAAGCGGCGGGATAGCGCTTGAATAGCGATAAGCTCTGCCAGCGTTCGCGACCCGACGCCAAGCCGCTCGGCGATGTCGATCCAGCCGCGAAAAGTAAGAACACCGGCATAATCGAGCTTGGCGGCGGAGCAGTTAATGACCAACCGCTGAGTGCGTTCCGGATACTTGCCAGCGAACTGCTGCGCCACCATGCCTCCCATGGAGGTGCCATGGATATGTGCGGTACGGAGACCGAGATGGTCCATCAGTCCCGCGATGTCGTCCGCCCAAACTTCCATGCTGTATTGCTGGAAGGGTCGCTCGGACTCGCCGTAACCGCGCATATCGAAATCGATACAGCGGAAGTTCCGTGACAGGATCGGCGTTGCAGTGGCGAAATTGAAGTGCCCGAAGCCGGACCCATGGATTTGGATGACAGGCTCTCCTTGGCCGGTCTCCTTGTACCAGATTCGGACACCGTTGATCCTCGCATCAGGCATTGCGTTCCTCCGGTGTTGTGCCGACTGGCTGGCCTTCGACTCGGTGCAAAGACGTCAGAAATCAAGTCTGGTTCGCGCTGGACTAAGTGGCCAAGATGTCCTTGGCCCGCTGGACGGATATCAGTCCTTATTCACTACGATAAAGCCGCCCGCGGACAAAAGGGGACCCCCTTACTAAGTCAGCCTATTGGTCTTTCTCACCTAGCACGTTGCCGATTTTCGGGTTGACCCGGTTGCGTGCAGGTCGGTGCACGCCACGAGCCTCGTACTCATCGTCGGCGCCACGCGCCTCCGGTTGCGGCTGACTTCACGCCTTGGCCTGAGCAAGTTCCGGCGTCCGGTGCTTGTTGATCTTCATCCAGACGTGCTCGCCCGACGTGGTCCGCCCGTAGCGGGGCGGCCGTTCAGCGCCGGAGCAGGTCGGCAGACATTCGATCACCGCGTCGTAGTTCGGCTGATGGAAAAACGCCATCGACAGCCGGCGGCTTCCCAGCGCCTTGTCGCGTGGGGGATTGATGACACGGTGCAGCGTCGAAACCCAGCGATCGTTGGTCCACTCGGCCATGAGGTCACCGAGGTTGACGATGAAGGTTCCGGTCAGCGTCGGCACGTCAATCCAGGCGCCGTCCTTCTGCACCTGGAGACCGCCCGGCGCGTTATCCGGCTTCAGGATGGTGAGGCTGCCGTAATCGGTATGGGCGCCGGCGCGCAACTGGCCGGGCAGCGGCGGTTTCGGCTGCTCAGGGTAGTGCAGCACGCTGAAATTCGTAATGTGGCGATCGACCTTGTCGTCGAAGAAATGTTTGTCCATGCCGAGGCCGACGGCGAAGATGCGCATCAGCGTCGTCGCCACACGTTCCATCTCACGGTAATAGGCCTCCCAGACCGGCCGAAAGCCCGCCGGGTGTTCAGGCCACAGATTGGGGGCGAAGAACTTACCGGGCGCGGCGGCGCGGTGATAAGGGTCATCGGGAGGGTCGACCGGCCCGATGGAAAACGACTCCTTGAAGTCCGGCGGCGATTCTTCGTCTAGCGAATAGGACAGCGCCTCGCTTCCAAGCGAGATATAGCCGCGATAACGGTCCGGCGGCATGCGCAGCTTGATCTTTTCCTCCAGCGGCCGGTCGAAATAGGCAAATGAGATCCTGCGCATGTCATCAATCAGGCTGTCGGGTACGCCATGTCCGACGATGATCAAAAAGCCGAGCGTGGAGCAGGCATCATCGACCGCGCGCGCTGTCGCTGCTTGCCCTTTCGCGGTGCCATCCAGGAAGGGAGCGATATCGATGACAGGAATGGTGTCCATCTCTTGAACTCCCTTACGCCGATCTCACACCGCCTCGACATCATCGGGCCGGCGTGAATTCTCGAGCAAAACTCCAAATTCGGCATGCCAGCACAGCGTTTCGCGGTCGCCCATCTTGTAGACGTGATCCTGTGCGTGCCGATGCTGTTCGACATGGACATATTGCCCGGGAGCCACTTCGAATACATCGGTCTCGAGCGAACCGAGAAACTCGCTAGCGATGTACTTTCCTTCGATGCGGTTGGCCATGTCCTGCTTGTCGCCCGTATTCATCAAGTCGGCGCGGACCGAGAACCACACGTCCTTGCCGATCGGCACGTGTTTGATGCTTGCAGGAACCTTGACATATAGCAATTGACCAAGCGAATCGACGAACACGATCGAGCCGCTACGCGACCGGATGCGGCCTTGGAACAGATTATTGTTGCCGATAAACTCCGCCACGAATTTTGTCCGCGGATTCTCGTGCACCTCGCGCGACGTACCGATCTGCTGGATGACGGCGTCGCTCATGACGATGACCTTGTCAGCGAGCGACAGCGCTTCTTGCTGCGAATGCGTGACCATGACGAAGGTGATGTTCAGTTCACGTTGCACCTTTTTCAGTTCGATCATCATCGCCTGGCGCAGGTTGAAGTCGAGCGATCCGAGCGGCTCGTCGAGCAGCAGAACGGTAGGCCGGCTGATCAAAGCGCGCGCCAAGGCGACGCGCTGCTGCTGACCGCCCGACAGGTCGCTTGGCCGTCGGGTGGCGAAACCCGAAAGCCCCACCATCCCGAGCATTTCCCAGACGCGCCGGTCGCGCGCGCTCTTTTCCATGCCCTTCATCTTCAGGCTGAATTCAACGTTCTGGAAAACCGTGCGATGAGGAAACAGAGCGAAGCTCTGAAACATCATCGAGGTATCGCGCAGCGCCGGCGGTAGGTCGGTGACGTCCTTCCCGGCGATGAAGATCTTGCCTTCAGTCGCCTCTTCAAGACCGCCGATCATGCGCAAGGTCGTCGTCTTGCCGCAGCCGGACGGTCCGAGCATGGCGACGAATTCGCCGTGCTTTAGTTCGGCGCTGAAATCGATGACCGCTCGAGCTCCGCCCCGATATGTCTTTGAAACGTGTTCGAGTACGACGTCGAACTCGCTCATTGTCCGGCCGATTTAGCCCGCCGACTTCGCGACGGCATTGATCATGTTCCACACCGAGTCGAAGGGAACATTATCGAGCGCGCCTTCCTGATTGAACTCGGACAGCACCTTGACCGCTCGGCGCAAATCCTCGTTCTCGCCGGCGTGCTCCCCGAGCCGCGTCAACGCTTCCGGAAACGGAACCTCTCGCGCCTTTTTGGTGCGCAGATGCTCTTGTACAAGCGCGTTGAGATGCTCGTAGGTTTGCTTCAGGGAGCCGCCATTATACGGCCGTCCGAGCAAACCCTGGATGCCATTCGCACTCAGCCGCTGGCGAAGCCCCTCGGGCAGCGATTGCGCCAAGCCTTCGATCACCTCGCCGATGCCGAAGCCCTGCGTGAACAGCCCGCGGATGGTGTCCATCGTGTTGTCGCCGCCGCCGCCATACATGCGGATTTGCGCTTGCGACAGGGCACTGCCCATGGCCTTGGCCTGGTCGATGTGAACGTCGCGCTCGGCCTCGATCCGCAGCCGGGCAAGCTCGAGGAACGTCGCCGCCTCGTTGTATTTCTTGAGTGCTTCGGCCTTCGCTTCGAGGCCGACCGCGTCGGCTTCGAGCTGACGCTGCGAGTTGGCGATGCGAAGTTGCTCGACCTCCATTTCGGCACGCCCTTTTGCCCCCGCCTCGCGCTCGATGCCCTCGGCGCCGATCTTCTGCGCCTCGGTCGTGGCACGGGCGCGCGTCAACGTTGCATCCGCCTCAAGTATGGCGGCTGCCTTACGCGCCTCCGATTGGGTGAGGGTGTGCATGCGCATGACCTGCGCCTTGCTTTCCTCGTCGATGCGGCGCGTCTCGGCCTCTTTCGCCGCGGCGATGAGTTCGACCTGACGGGCGCGTTCAGCATCCGCCACCACGCGCACGGATTCGGCCGTGTGCTCGGCTTTCTCGCGCTCCGCCGTGCTGCCGAGACGCTGCGTTTCCGCGATTTCAAGCTCGCGCGTCTTGGCGGCGAGCGCGATCTCGCGATCGCGTTCGGCCTGCTCGCGAGCGAGGAAACGCTCGATATCTGTGCGCTCGCGCTCGCCTTCCTTGTTGATGAGCGCGATCTCCCGGCTCATCTCCTCAAGCTGCCGGCCAAGCGTGCTGCGGATCTCGGCGGCTTCACGCTTGTCCGCCTCCGCGATGATCGCGACGTCTTTCTGGATTTGCGCGGCTTCGAGCGCTTGCTGCTTGCGAATTTCTTCCTGCTCGACCTCCCAACGGCGCTCGAGCACGAAGCGCTGCTGCTCGCTCAAGACGCGGGCGCGTTCGTCGGAAATCTCTTTCTCCTGCTTGGCGACCGCAACGGCCTCATCGCGGTCGAGCTGCAGAATGCCGAGGCGGGTCTCAAGCGTGCGCTTGCGCACGGAAAGCGCCGTCTCTTCGCTTACTTGATTGCGCTGGTCGCGCGCCCGCTCTTCGGCGGCGGCCACGGCCGTGGCGCGCGCGATATCCGCCTCCTGGCGCTCGCGCTCCTTGCCGGCGAGTTCGATCGACTTGTCGCGTTCGGCGCGCTCGCGCGAGAGGCTGCGCTGGATCTCGGCAATTTCCGCTTCCCGCGCCTTGCCGATCAAAGCAATCTCGCGGTCGCGGCGTTCTTGCTCAAGAGCCAGTTCCTTCTGCACCTGAGCGATTTCCCGGCGCTTGGCTTCGGCCGTAAACGCGATGTCGCGTTCGGTGCGCAGTTGCTCAAGCGCCTTTTCGTTCTCAATTTCGCGCTGCTCCACCGCCAGCCGCTGATTGAGCACGAACGTCTGCTTCTCGCGCAACTGCTTGGCCTGCTCGTTGGCAACCTCCTTATCCTGGCTGGCGAGCGCGACTGCTTCCTGGCGCTCGATTTCCAGCAATTCGAGCTGGGTGGTGAGATCCTTGTTGCGGATCGCGACGGTCGTCTGCTTCTCGGTGGTGTGGACCTTGCGCCGCGCTTCCGACGTGATTTCGGTGATGACCTTGAGACCCTCGGCGTCGAACACGTTGTCGGAGCGGAAATATTCCTTGGTCGATTGCTCCAGCGCCACGATCGTCACCTCTTCAAGCATCAAGCCGTTGGCGGCGAAGCTTTCGCTGACATCCTCCTTAATCTCGCGAGCGAAGGCATCGCGATTCTCGTGCAGTTGTTTCAACGTCTTGGTGGCGGCGTAGCTGCGCAAGGCGCCGACGACCTTTGCTTCTAGCAGGTTGCGGACCTTTTCGGCGTCGAACGTCTTCTCGCCAAGCGTGCGGCTGGCGGTTAGGACAGCCTCCTCGGTATGACCGACATGAGCATACAATTCAGTATTCACGTCGACGCGGATATTGTCGGCGGTCAAGATCGCCTGTTCGCGCGCTCGGCTAACCGCGAATTTGATCGTCTCGAGCGAGACCCAGGTGATATCGTGGAACACCGGTAACACGATGGCGCCCTTGCCGAGGCACACTTTCGTGCCCAGGAAGCCCGTGCGAATGAATCCCATATTGGATGGCGCGCGTTTGTAGATCCAAATCGAGACTATGTAGAAAATCGCGACAAGGATGATCGCTACAACGATCAGAGTGATAATCACTTCAAGCATAGCCCACTCGTCCCGTTTCTTGAAGTTCTTGCATTTTCATTGTCCGCAAAAGCTCACACCATCTGAACAGCGCGGGTCGAAGCATTTGCCCTGCGCTCACCAAATTCGAACAGTTTCGGAGTTTTTCTATTTCGCTTCATGCTGTCGCGCAGTTCGTCGGTGGCGCGACGATCGACGTCAAGACCCGCGCCCGTGAGAACGACGCCATAGTCCTCGCGCGCCTTCGTTTCGGTCATCAGTTTGCGTGCGACATCGTTGCGGGTGCGCATCGGATCGCGCTCGAGCGGATCGCCCCAGCCGCCGCCGCCGGCAGTGCGGAAAATCACGCGATCTCCAGCATAAACCCGGACGTTGTCGACCTTGGAGGGAAGCGGCTGGCGGCTACCGTCCTTGCGCACCAGCCATTTCTCCGAGCATGCAGCCGGCCGCCCGCCAAGAATGCCCCAGGGTTGCGTCAAGTGACGGTCGTCGTGGATCGAGATGTCACCTTCCTCCAGAAAGAGAAAGACCTTTTCCACGCCGTTACCACCGCGGTGTTTGCCGGCACCGCCGCTATCGATGATCGTAGTGTAGCCTTCGACCAGCATCGGATAGTAGGTCTCCAAGTATTCGCTTGGGATATTCTGAAACAACGGCCACCACGAATGGCCGTCCAGGCCGTCACCGACCGGACGGCCGGGAATGCCACCATAAAGAATTTCCATAAGCTGAAACGGCCGGCCGGACTTGTCCACGCCTGAATAGAGAAAATGCGGGCTCGAACCATAGCCTGCGGCCGTCGCCATCTCTGGCGCATTGTAGCTCAACGCCCCGCCGAGCACGTCGAATTGCCGTGACAGTGCGTGGGTGCGGGAGCCTAGAGGAGCAGGAAAGTTGGGATGCAACAGCGAGCCTTTGGGCAGGGTCACGTGAATGAGATCATAGAAGCCGTCGTTGAACAGGATCTGGGGGTCAAACACCATGATCATGTAGACCCCGATGAACATCTTGAACATGCCTTCGTGCAGATAGAAGTTGATCGGCCCGGGTGCTTGCGGTGAGGTGCCGGTCCAATCGAAGTAGGCGTTGTCGCCTTCGCGCCAGACAGTGAGCTTCATCTTGAATGGGCCGTTGCCGCGGCCGTCGTCGTCGACATAGTCCTCGAACGACTTCGGTTCCTCCGGCAAGTTCTGCACGATCAATTTGCGCATCGCGCGGTTGGTCCGCTCGAGCAACGCCTCGCAGGCCTGCTTATAGGTTTCACGACCGAACCGATCGCAGATTTCGATGACGCGCTTCTCACCGGCGCGGCAGCCGGCGATGATCGCCATGAGATCGCTGTAATTCATCTCAGGCGTGCGCGTATTGTTCATGATGAGGTCAAGGACTGCCTTATTGATCTCGCCGCGCTGGTAAAGCAGAAGCGGCGGAATGCGGAGACCTTCGCCGAAGATCGAGGTTGCATCCGTCGGCATGCTGCCCGGCACCCAACCGCCGACATCCATCAAGTGGCCGAACATCGAGGCAAACCCGACCAATTCGCCCTGGTGGAACACCGGCACCAGCACCATCCAGTCATTGATATGGCTGATTGCGCCGCCGCACTTGTATGGGTCGCTTTGCAGGATGACGTCGCCAGGCTCCAGATCGAACTTTTGCTCAGCGAGCATCTCGTTAACGTAAGAGCCGAACTGACCGACGATCATCCGCCCTTTCGGGTCGGTGATCATCGGGAACTCGTCATGCTGTTCGCGGATTACCGGCGACATGGCGGAGCGGAACAGCACCGCATCCATTTCATAGCGGGCATTGCGCAGCGCGTTCTCGATCAGATCGAGCGAGACGGTATCAAGGCGGCGGCCTTCCTTTGGTGCCGACGCTGCCGGAGCGTCTTTGGCGCGCGCGGCGGAAGGGTGCTTAGCCGCTGGCCGCTCGGCGCGTGCCTCCAACGCGGCCGCGTCGCCAAACATCTCGGCGCAGCGGCGTAAAGCCGTTTCCGTCGCGCGGTTCAGTGCAGCGCCCTCGTCGCCATTGGCGCGGGCCGAGCCGAATTGCATCTTCGAGGTGTCGTCGACCGTGAGCTTGCACAGCACCGTCACCGAGCCACGTTCGGTCTTGTGCTCGACGACTTCGGACGACCAGCGCGACCCGAACCGTTCGTTGAGCATGGCATAGAGATCGGTGGACTGTCCGGCCGCTTCCGAAGCGAGACTAGCCGAGGCCAAATCTGCGGTCGTGGGCGGGCGACGACTTGCGCCGAGCAGACCCAATTCCTTGGTCTGCGCCGAAAAAATCTGATCGAACGCCTGTTTGTTGGCTTTGAGCAGGTCGTCAAAACTAACCGTGCTGCTCAACGGGTTGAAATTCGGCATCGGGTAGTCTCCCGGCGTCCTCAGGACGCCTTATCGGGTCTGATCAGAATACTCAGATACTCGTCGACCTCGCCAGTGTGCTTAGGATGGATCACGGTCGTTGCGTCCATCTGGGTGATGATTGCCGGACCGCGGATTCGGTTGCCGGCGCGGAGCTTGGCGCGGTCGTAGATATTAACCGAAGTAAAGCTGCCCTCAAAATAGGCACGGTGCTGCTCGACGATCGCGCCGGCGGCATCGGGCCCTTCCTTCCCAAACTTCGGCAGACTGATCTTTTGCACCGCCCCTACGCCTACCGCGCGTAGATTGACCAATTCTATCGGTTGATCGAGCTTGAAGCCATAGATGCGCTCGTGCGCCAAGCCGAAGCGGCCCGCGAGGTCATTGAGCGCTCCACTCCCGAGCCGGTCGGGATCGACCTCCAGCGAAAATTCGTAGCCCTGCCGAAAATAGCGGACGTCGGCCTCGTAATTCAGGCGCTGTCGCGTCTCCTCAATGCCTTCTTCGCGCAACCAAGCCCGCGCGTCGCGTCCCAGCTTGGTCAGGATGTCGCCGATCTGGCTCACGTCGACATCGTCGATCGTGCGCACGAATGTCTGGGCGAATTCGTTCTTCACGTCCGAATAGAGGAAGCCCAAGGCCGACAGCACGCCCGGCGTCGGCGGCACGATCACCGGATAGCAGCCGGCCAGCATGGCCATCGCGTTACCGTGGAGCGGACCTGCGCCGCCAAATGGTACCAGCGCAAAATCCCTGGGATCGAGGCCCTTCTGCACGGTGACAAGCCGCATCGCACCGAACATGTTTTCGTTGACGATATCGAGGATGCCTTGCGCCGCTTGATGCAGATCGAGGCTGAGTGCGCGGGCGATTTTCGCTACCGCTTCCTCGGCAGCCTTGGTGTCCAGGACCATCTTGCCGCCGAGAAGTTTCGGCGGCAGACGGCCGAGCACCACATTGGCATCGGTGACCGTCGGCCGCTCCCCGCCCTTCCCGTAGCAGGCCGGGCCCGGCACCGCGCCGGCGCTTTCCGGACCGACGCGCAGCGCGCCTGTCATCGGTACGTGCGCTATCGAGCCACCGCCAGCGCCGACGCTGTGCACGTCCACTGACGGAATTTTAATGGGGTAGTAGCCGATCGAAGTCTGCCGCGAGATCGTCGGCCGGCCGTCCTCAATCAAGGAAACGTCGGTGGAGGTGCCGCCCATATCGAAGCCAAGTGCTTGCGGGTAGCCGGCGAGCGACGCCATGAAAGCCGCGCCGGACACGCCGCCAGCGGGCCCCGACATCATTGTGTGCACCGGCGATTGGCTGGCGCGCTCGACGCTCATGAGGCCGCCGTCGGAGCGCACGATATTAACACTGGATTGGAACTGGACGCGGTGCAACTTTTCCTCGAAGCCGTTCAGGTAGCGCCGCATGCTCGGGCGCACATACGCGTTCATTACCGTGACCAGCGTGCGCTCGTATTCGCGGAATTCGGGCAGAATTTCCGAAGACAGCGACACCGTCATCTCGGGCGCCATTTCCTCGACGATGGCTTTGATCCGTTTCTCATGCTCCGGGTTGGCGTAGGAATGCATCAACGACACGGTGATGGCTTCTGCGCCTAGATCGATCAGCTCGCGCACCGCTTTGCGGGCCGATGCCTCGTCGAGCGGGGTCACGACATCGCCGCGCGAATTCATGCGCTCGCGGATGCCGCGGGTCAATTCGAGATCGGCTAGCGGATCGGGCTTCTGCATGATAATCCAGCCGGCCAGCGGTCCCGGCGTCTGCGACCGCGCGAGATGCAGGACCTGCTCAAAGTTTTCCGTGACCAGAAGACCTACTTTGGCGCCCTTTTCCTCCAGCACGATGTTGGTCGATACCGTGGTGCCGTGAAGGAGCGTGGCGATGTCGGCGGCGGCGACCCCAGTTTCCTCGACCAGCTGCTGAATGCCGTTGAGAATGCCGACCGATTGATCGCTCGGAGTTGACGGCGTCTTCAAGAGACGCATCGCGCCCGAGCGCTCGTCGAACAGCAGCAGATCAGTAAATGTCCCGCCGACATCGATGCCGAGGCGGCTACTCATATCATCCCCTGCGTTGGTCGCTTCGAGACCGCTTTTTCGCCGAAGCCCGGACCAATCCCCCTCTTGTCGCCACTCCCACAGGGTCCGCGCCGTACGGCGCGCACTTCAGGCGCATTTCCGCGCGCCATTTTTGCAGCATTAGTCCCGGAGCGGCGCAATAGTCCTGGAGCGGCGCGCTATTGTCAACTTTTTCTACTGCCTGACGCGATCCTCAAAAGCAACCACCAGCCGGTTTTGACAACACCGATGAATGATTTACCATCTTGCTTAGGGCATACAACAAGACGGCGAATATGGCAGACGATACTACCAAGCAACAGCAGTTCTGGATCTGGCTCGTTGCCGTCGTTATCCTTCTTATCTTTCTCTATTTTTATCGCCCGTTCGAGACGTATCTCGTCGCGCACATCCCGTTCATTCACTTCAGCAACGTGGTGTTCTGGTTCGCGTCGCTGGTCGGGATCGTGGCTTACGCCTTCGCTCATTGGCAGTCGTTTCGCACCGAGATTTTCCGCAACGTCACCGAGTTGAATGTCGACAACCTGGTGTTCGACACTCTGCAGGCGGCGATTCTGGTGTCGGTGATCTTTTGCGCAGGCGCAACGCTCCAGGCGATCGAGATATTGAGCGAATACTTCGTCAATCGCGGGCCGATTTTCGACACGGCGTTCGGCGGCAGGCTCCTGTCGATCGTGCTGCTGGTGATTCTGGCCGTGATCTTCTATCTGCTGCACTATGCCGTGCGCGCCTTGCGCACCGGGCAGCCGCGCACCGCGCCGCCGCGGGCGCGCTGAGCGATCTCAGCTACTCTCTCCTGAGCGAACCCAGGGGCAAATGACGTTCATTCCCGCGCATGCGGGAATCCGGGAGGCGTTTGCCGATAGCCTGGCGAAAGCAGCGGGTCCCCGCCGTCGCGGGGACGACCGGGCGATACTGGCTTATTGATCAGGCCATTGAAAATCGCGAGCGAGCGCTCGATGCGTGCGCGCTGCAGGCCGCGTACGATGAAGACCAGGCGCGAGCGCCGATCGGCGTCGGGCCATTCTTCCAAGTGGCTCGGCGGATGGACGATGTGTTGGACGCCGTTGATCAGGACCGGCGTCGGCACCCCGGCAACGTTCAAAAGTCCCTTGAGCCGCAGGATATCGGCACCGTGGCGATGGAGCAGCATGCTGGCCCAGACGCCGAAAGCGGTCCAATCGAGCGGCTCATCGAAAATGACGGCGAAGGATTGCACGTCCGCGGTGTGGTGATGGGTGGCGTGCTCGTCGACCTCTTCCGCAACCCAGTGCCTCGCCTCGCGCGACTTGCCGGCGGCGTCGTAAATGTCATCCGTCAGCAATTGCGAGAAATCGCCGCCGAGTTCGCGCGAGTCGAGGATTTGCGCGGAGACGTTGAGGCGGCGAAGCCGCTGGCGCAGCGCCGCCATTGTCTCCTCGTCCGCCAAGTCCGCCTTGGTCATCACCAGCCGGTCGGCCATCGACGCCTGTTTGACCAACTCCGGAAAACGGTCGAGCTGGCTCGCGCCATTGACCGCATCCACCGTAGTGACGATCCCCGACAACCGGAAATGATGACGAAGAATGGCTTCCGACAACAGCGTGTAGGCGATCGGCGCCGGATCGGCCAAGCCGGAAGTCTCGATCACCACTCGGCGAAAATACGGCACCTCGCCGCGCGTCCGCCGGGACAACAGATCGCGTAACGCCCGCTGCAGGTCGCCGCGCACCGCGCAGCACACGCAGCCGTTGCCGAGCAACAGCGTACTCTCGGCCACGCCCTGCAGCAGATGATGATCGAGTCCGACTTCGCCGAATTCGTTGACCAGTACGGCGACATCGCGCAGGTCCGGCGAACGCAGGAGCCGCTGCAACAGCGTCGTCTTCCCGCTGCCGAGAAAGCCGGTGATGATGTTGACGGGCGTGAGTTCGCTGTACTCGGCCATTGTTCGGCGTTCAGTTCGGTTTGGCGAGCGTTGCGAGATATTGCTCGTCCAGCGGATCGATGGTTCGCCCCGCGAGCCGCTCGGCGGCCGGCCAGACATCCGCGATCGTATCGACGATGGCGGTGCGGCCCGTGAGGCTCGTGAGCAGGTACGAACTGCCCGACCAATCCTTCACGACGATGCCGTGATACTTGAGAACAGCGTTAAGAAGGCGGGCGCGCGCCTGGCGCTCGCGACCGCGTGTTTGCGGCTCGGTCCGGTTCGCAAAAACCGCGGGCGCGGCGGCGCTGTCGCTCCAGTGCCCCTTACCGCCAAGAACTCCGCACAACGCGCACATCGCAAACGCCTGTCGGAATTAACGCCTATCCGGCGTGTGCCGCCTGGGCCGCTGCACCCTGCCGCGGATGTCGCCGGCGGAAATCGTCGGCAATCTCGTCGAAGGTGCAGAACTTCACGCCCGCGTGCTTGGAAATATAGTCGAACACCCGCTCCAGCATCAGCAGCACCTGCGGGCGCCCGGAAACGTCCGGGTGGATGGTCATCGTGAACACCGCATAGTCATATTCGCGATAGACCCAATCGAACTGATCGCACCACAGTTCCTCGATGTCGCGCGGCTTGATGAAGCCGTGGCTGTTCGGCGCGCTTTTGATGAACATCATCGGCGGCAGATCGTCGAGATACCAGCTGCCCGGAATGTCGATCAGGTCGGTTTCCTCGCCGCGGACCAACGGCTTCATCCACTCGTCGGGATGCTTCGAATAATCGATCAGCGTCCAGCTATCGCCGACCCGCACGTAAAACGGGTGGAAATCGTTATTCATCAAGCTGTGGTCGTATTTGATGCCCTTCTTCAACAACAGCTCGTTGGTGACGGTCGAGAACTCCCACCAGGGCGCGACATAGCCGGTCGGCCGCCGCCCGCTCAGCCGCTCGATCAGCTCGATGCATTTGTCCATGACCCGCTCTTCCTGCTCGGGCGTCATGGAGATCGGGTTTTCATGCGAGTAGCCGTGCATGCCGATTTCGTGTCCGGCATCGACCACCATCTTGCACTGCGCGGGAAATGTTTCGATCGAATGGCCGGGGATGAACCAGCTCGTCCTCACGCCGAGGCGATCGAACAACTTCACCAGCCGCGGCACGCCGACTTCGCCGGCGAACAGGCCGCGCGAAATATCGCAGGGCGAGTGCTCGCCGCCATACGAGCCGAGCCAGCCGGCGACCGCGTCAACATCGATACCGAAGGCGCAGAGAATCTCCTTCTTGCCGCTGCCGGAGCGCGGCATGGCGCGGGCGCTGCGCGCGGTGTCGCCGCCCTGCGACGTCACCAGCGATCGCGGCTGGTAGCGCGGTCCGGTCGGCGAGCCATATCCTGCGCGCACTCCGCCAACGGGTGGACGAGTATTGTCATCGGTCATGGCTGCCTCACTCAGATCATGCTGCTGAACCGCCACGGCCCAGACACCGCTTCGGCGGACGGAAGGTCAATAAGTCCGGCGAACAGTCCCACGTTGCGCGCAGACCGGCAAGAGCCCCGCGGGCGCAAGCAAACACCGCCTCGCAACCGGCATGCTGCCGCAGCGCGTGGATCCTGATAAGGATGCGTTGACAAACAGCTTTGGGCGACGCCATCCTTGAAGCGTCCGCGCAATCCGGAGGACGAACATGAGTGACTGGCAACGCGACACCCGGGCGGATTATCAGCGCAAAGGCTTCGCCAGCCGATCGGGCTATGGGCGCAATCCTGCGTTGGTGATTGTCGACTTTATCAACGGTTTCACCGATCCGACGACGCCTCTGGGCGGGGATTTCGCTTGGGAGATCAACGCAACGCGTCAACTGCTGGACGCGTTCCGGCGCGCCAAGCTACCGGTGTTCTACACCACCGTCGCCTACGCCGAAGACATGCATGACGCTGGCGTGTTCGCGAAGAAAGTGCCGTCGCTTGCGATCCTGCAGTACGGCTCGCCGATGATCGAGGTCGACGCGCGGATCAAGCCGTTGGCGGGCGAAAAGGTGCTGACGAAAAAATACGCCAGCGCCTTCTTTGGTACGAGCCTCGACCTCGACTTGCGGTTGCTCGGCGTCGACACCGTCATCTTGGCGGGCTGCACGACCAGCGGCTGCATTCGCGCCTCCGCGGTCGACTCGCTGCAATACGGCTATCAAACCATTGTCGTGCGCGAGGCGGTCGGCGATCGCGCTCCCGGACCGCACGAGGCAAACCTGTTCGACATCGACGCCAAATACGGGGATGTCGTGGAGCTTGCCGACGCGCTCGATTATTTGCGCTCATTTACCGGGGACGTCGATTTCGCGGCCCAGGCGCAGCAAGATTTCGATCGCTGGTGGCCGCGCGCGCAACGCGGCTGAGCATCGATTGGCAACCAAAAATCGATTGGCAAACGCAATGGCAGACACGCCGGCAAATACGCCCCGCCCGCAGCTGTCGTCGGCCTTCGACGACATGCTGGCGAAGAGCAAGAAAAGCTTCGACGATCTCTATCGCGATGGGTTCTCGCGCTCTGCCGAGTCGTCCGCGCAGGCCAGACCGTTTGCCGCTCGCACAACAACTACCGCCCGGCCCGCCGCCGGCACCCTTCCCTCCAAGGTCGATCCGGATTCGGCCGCGGCGCGCTGGCTGAACGAACATTTCGGCGGTAACTGGCGCTACGAAATCTCCGCGCAAAAGCGCGAGGGCGATGAAGCGATCGTGCTCGGCAAGCTCACGTTCGGCCGGGAAAACGCGATCAGAACGCAGTTCGGCCGCGCCAAGATCGGCGGCGATACCGTGGCTGCATCCAGTGGCGGCCTGCGCTTTAAGGTCGGGGGCGCGGGCTCCGAGCAGGACGAGCGCGAAGCCTTTCGGCGTGCCGCTGAAGCTGCGCTCTCAAACTGCGTCGATCTCATTTAAATCAATTCGGCTCGGTCAATCGAGCCTAGTTCTGCAGCAAATCCAACTGGCGTTGGATCGCGCCTTTGTCGTGCCGGCGCGCTGCCTTTAACGAATATACGGGTCTCTGCGCCTCACGCCGGCTGTCAATGCGCGGCGGAAGCGCTGCGCGGCAACTGCCGCGAGACTTCGCTCTTCTCCGCGTACTCGCCGCACCAGTCATTGCCGAATGTGATCGGCCAGGCGCCGACGCCGTTCTCGCGCCGCGCCGGCGGGAAACGCCGGCAATATCCGACCGCCTGCTCGGAATCCGGCTCGGCACCTTCGGTCGGATGGAAATGCCACCACCGGCAGCCGGAGCAGACGAATTTGGAAGTTACGGCCATCGCTCGCGTTCCTTTCGGTCCTTGGCTGCATTCAACCACTATTTCTTCGTTCCCCTCAACTCTCCCGAGCAGAAGGGTCGCTCCTTCAACGCCGTTAACGAACAAGCCGTTGCAATGCCGACGCCTTTGTTCGGGTTAGGGGTTGCGCGGGCGAGACATTGCTGACAAAGTTTCGCGCGAGATCGGTATCACTAAAGCGTTGTGCACCCGGGTCTGGCACGGCGGCGCGAGGACGATCAGGCAATCCATGGCGCGCGTAGGCGTCGATGTCGGCGGGACCAATACCGACCTCGTTCTCGAGGCGGATCACGGCGTCTTTTTCCATAAGGTTGCGAGCACCCCTCACGATCAATCGGAAGGCGTGCTCAAGGGGCTGAGCGAGCTCTGCCAAATGGCGAGCGTTCGTCCGAACGACGTCACGCTGATCGTGCACGGCACCACCGTCGCCACCAACATCACCATCGAGCATACCGGCGCCGAAGTCGGCATGCTCACCTCGCGCAACTTCCGCGACATCCTGCACATCGGCCGCCATAAGCGGCCGTACAATTTCTCGCTCCACTTCGAAGTACCCTGGCAGCAGCAGCCGCTGGTGAGACGACGCAACCGCATCGCGGTGACCGAACGCATCCTGCCGCCTAACGGCAAGGTCGAGATTCCGCTCGACGAAAAGGAGGTGCTTGAGGCGATCAAGGTCTTCAAGCGCCGCGGCATCAAGTCGGTCGTCATCGGCTTTTTGTTTTCATTCCTCAATGACACGCATGAGCGCCGCGCCGCCGAAATCGTGCGCGCGGAAATGCCGGACGCCTACATCTGCACGTCATCGGAAGTGGCCAATGTGATCCGCGAGTATGAGCGGTTCTCAACCGCGGCGATGAACGCCTTCGTCGGTCCGAAAACCTCGCTCTATCTCAACAACCTGCAGAACCGGCTCACCGAAAACGGCTTCCGCGCCAATTTGCGCGTAATCCAATCGAATGGCGGCATCGCCACGGTGGAGACCTGTTCGCAGAAGGCCGTCGGCATTCTGATGTCGGGACCGGCGGGCGGGGTGATCGGCGGGCGCGCCGAAGGCATTCTGTGCGGGCGCAACAATCTGATCACGGTCGATATCGGCGGCACCTCGGCCGACATCAGCACCATTCCGGACGGCCGCATCAAGATCATGAACGCCCGCAACTCGTATGTCGGCGGCCATCCGATCCTCGTGCCGATGATCGACCTGGTTTCGATCGGCGCCGGCGGCGGCTCGATCGCCTATATCGATTCCGCCGGCGGCTTCCATGTCGGCCCGCGCTCGGCGGGCGCCGAGCCGGGCCCCGCTTGCTACGGCCGTGGCGGCACCGAGCCGACCGTCACCGATGCGCAGGTCGTTCTCGGCCGGCTCGACGTCGACAAGATGCTCGGCGGCGATCTGCCGCTCGATGCCGACCTCGCCCACAAGGCGGTCGAATCCAAGGTCGCGAAGCCGCTCGGGCTCTCGATCAAAGATGCGGCGCTCGGCATCATCAAGGTCATCAATTCCAACATGGCGCTCGCCATCCGCTCCAACTCGGTGGCGCGCGGCATCGACCCGCGTGAGTTCGCCCTGGTGCCGTTCGGCGGCGCCGGCCCTCTGCACGGCGTGGCGCTGGCCGAAGCGATCGCCGCGAAAGAGATCATCGTGCCGGTCGCGCCCGGCATCACGGCGGCGATGGGACTGTTGCAAACCGACATGCAATATGAGCACGCGCGCTCGCTCATCGTCTCGCTCAAGCATGCCGATGAGGCGGCGATTGCGCGCATCAACGCGGTGATCGACGAGCTCATTGAACGCTGCCGGCGCGATCTGGAAAAGGACGGCGTCACCGCCGACCGCCAGAAATTCCAGAAGCTCGCGGAATGCCGCTATCACGGCCAGGGCTTTGAGCTGCGCGCCCAGCTTCCGGACGGGAAGGTGACGGCAGCGAACATCCGCGAGGTGGTCACGGGCTTCCACCAGCAGCACCGGCTCGATTATGGCTATCATTTCGAGGACGGCGAGGTCGAACTGATCACGGTGCGCGTGATCGGACGCGAAGACGTGGTTCCGCTCAAGGTTGGCGCGATCGGAAAGGCGACCGATCAGAACATCGCCGCCGTGCTCCTCTACACCCGCCCGACCACCTTCGACGATGGCCAGGTTCTCGATACGCCGCGCTACGATCGCGGCCGGCTCAAAGCGGGTCATCGCATTCCAGGGCCCGCGATCCTTATCCAGCACAATTCGACGACGCTCTTGCCTCCGCACTACGTCGCCGAGGTTGCCGAGTTCGGCAATCTTCATCTTCGTCACGTCGGCTGAGGGCGCGCGACTCATGGCGCAAGCAATCGATCCCATTACGCTTGCAAGTGATCAACGGCGCGCTGCAGACCATCGCCGAGGAGATGGGACACGTGCTCTATCGCATGTCCTTCTCCTCGATCATTCGCGAGTCCCAAGATCTCGGCGCCGGTTTGTTCGACACCCAGTTCAACACGCTGTGCGAGTCGGAATCGACGCCGCTGCATATCGGCTCGCTGCCCGGCTATCTCGCCGGCATCCAGGAGACCTTGCAGGACGGCGAGTGGCACGAAGGCGATCTCGTCATCCACAATCACCCCTATCACGGCTCCAGCCATTCGCCGGACATCGCCGTGGTCGTGCCGGTTTTCCATGAAGGGGTCTTGGTCGGTTATTCCGCCAACACCGCCCACCATCTCGATATCGGCGCGGCGACGCCGGGCCTGATCATCGACATTCCCGACGTCTTTGCCGAAGGTATGCTGTTTGCCGGCACCAAGCTTTACGACCGTGGCAAGCGCAACGAGGCGGTCTGGAATTTCATCGGCCGCAACAGCCGCGCCGCGCGGCAATTGCAGGACGATCTCGATGCCCAGATCGCCTCGGCCCGGCTCGGCGCCAAGCGCTTCGCCGAGCTGATGGACCGCTATGGGCGACAAATGGTGCTCGATGCCACCCAGCAGCTCATGGACTATACCGAGCGCGTCCTGCGCCAGCGCATCGCCGCCATTCCGGATGGCGAATATCGCGCCGAAGGTTTTCTCGACGACGACGGCAAGAACCGCGATGTACGGCTGCCCATCAAGGTTTGCGTCCGCGTCAAGGGCGACGACATCGAAGTCGATCTCACCGGCTCGTCCAAACAGGTGGAGACTGCGTTCAATGTGCCGTTCGAGGGCTCGACCAAGGTCGCCTGTTTCTGCGCGATCCGCTCACTCCTGCTCGATGCGGTCACCTCGGACGTGAAGGTCCCCTCGAACCAGGGATCGTTCCGGCCGGTGAAGGTGATCGCGCCCAAGGGCTCGATCTATAATCCGATCTATCCGGCGGCGGCCGAGGCGCGCTTTGCGCAGATCAACCGGGTGATCGATCTGATCTACAAGGCGCTGGCGCCGGTGCTGCCGAACGACATCATCGCCGGCAGCTCCGCCAGCCTGTCGTTCTGCTCTTATGCCGGCATTCGCCCGTCCGGCGACTATTGGGTGTTCCTCGAGGTCAATGAAGGCTCCTATGGCGGGCGGCCGCGTTCCGACGGTCCCGACTGTATCGACAGCCTGATGGCGAATACGCGCAACAATCCGATCGAAGATCTGGCCATGCATCTGCCGATGATCTGCGATCGTTACGAACTGCGCGACGACGTCATGCCTGGGGCCGGCCGTTCTCGCGGCGGCATTGGCGTGGTCAAGGCGCAGCGGGTGCTGACCGACGCCTTCATCACCCACGAGAACGAACGCCATCACGACGTGCCGTGGGGCATCTTCGGCGGCGGTCCGGGGCAAGTCGGCAAGGTCGAAATCTACAACATCGCCAAGCCCAACGAGATCAAGAGCATGCCGGCGAAGTTTTCCGGCCTGCGCGTTGCGGCAGGCGACGTGCATGTGTTCTACGCGCCCTGCGGCGGCGGCTACGGCGACCCGCTCGAGCGGCCGGCCGAGAAGGTGCTCGACGACGTGCTCGACGGCTTCTGCACGGTCGAGCACGCACGCACGGCCTACGGCGTGATCGTCGATCTAGTTGCGGAGACCGTGGACGTTGCCGCGACGGCATCGCTCCGCCAGCGCATGAAGGCATCGCCGCGGAGCAAAGAAGCCACCTCCCCGACGCTGCGCCAGCCGCAAGCCGCAGCACCCAAACCACGCGATACGCGCGCGCCGGCCGTGCGACCGGTTGCTAGCGCGTCGCAGCCTCCGGCGGCGCGTCGGCCAGCCCCCGCAACCTCTCCATCCCGCCCGGCGACGCTGGCCGCCGCGAACGGCAACGGCCGCTCGCTCAGCGAAGCGCTGAACGGCCTGCGCGACGCCTATGGCAATGCCTGGAGCTTCGAGATCGTGCGCCACAGCACCAATGGCCGCACCATCGAGGTGGTCGGGCAATTGCGCGCCAATGGTGCGACCGTACGCGAAACCGCTGTCGCTTCGGCTGCGCCGGGCCGCTCGCTTGGCGAGTTGCTTGAGCAAACCGCCAACGACAGCCTGTGCAAATGCATCGAATCGCTCATAGGCAACGGACATTGAGCGTGCGCCGCCACGAAGGCGACGCCTAGCTGGTCGAAGGGAAAGATCGAGGCCGTCCTTGGAGCAGAGAGCGACAATCTTCGTCGAGGCGATGATCGTTTTTGTGATCATCGGCGTGCTCGCGTTCCTGATCGGCCTGATCATTCGCGCGCCGCAGCGTCAACGCGCAGCTGCGAGCGGCGCCGGGGCGCCCGAACAATCGCCGCGCTGGTACGAGTTCACGCTCGCCCTGATCTTGCTTGCTGCCATCGCGGCCTTTGCCATCTGGATCATTTCCAGCGGAAGCCATTGGGTCTGGGGCGAAACGATCGAAGATTGGCGCTCCGATAGCCGCGCGACTGCCTTTGCGGCGGTCATGATTGCGCTTGCGGTTATCGGCCTTGTCGTTTCGCTCATCTATGCGCTTGTTCAATCGTCGCAGCGGGAGGCTCTGCCCCAACGCGGCGCTGCCGCGCCCGCCGCAGCCGGCGAACCAGCCGCCGCGGCTGCTGCCGCGCCCCCTTCCCCGTCACCGCTGCGCATTCTTGGCTTGCTCTTGCTGGTCGTGGCGATCCTGCTCCTGTGTTGGATCGCGCTCGCGCCGGCCACGCAATACGCGCTGATGACGCAGCTGATCTACCCGGCGAGCCTGGGCGTGGCGCTGGTGCTCCTCTTCGACAAGGCGACGCGCACCTGGGGCCTCAAGCCGGGCGCGGAGTCCGCGCGCGAATGGATCCTCGGCGACCTGTTGATGTTTCTTCTGGTGCTGGCTTTTCTGAACCTGCGGAGCGTCCCCAAGCCCGAAGCCTATTCCGGAAGCTTCTGGGATCTCCTGAACATCGTTCTTTTCTTCATTGCGTTTTGGGCGATGGACCGCACCGCCATGCGCGGGCGCTTTCTGCTCGGTTACGGCTACCTGGTCGTCCTGCCGATCTTGTTATTGATCTGGCAGTCGATACTGGGCGTGGCCGGGCCCGCCTCCTGGTGGGCCTCGGTTTGGCCGTTCGTCATACTAGCGGGCGTCTTCTTTATTCTCGAGGTCGTCACGCTCGTCGCCTCGAGCGGCGAACGGCAGACCTTGCCTGCCGTCAAAGATGCGGTGTTTGTCGTCGCCTATGCGGTATTGCTGATTGTGGCGGCGAAATCGGCATAGCGAGGGTCGGGATGCGCCGATGAAGCGACCCTCTTGCCGTTACCGGCACGACGTGTTCCAGTTGAGCGCTTTTGCATATGCGGCTGGCCGAGACATCCGCAGGTGACTGAGGCGCAGATGATCAGGGCCGGGTAATCAGGGGGCTGAACTAAAATGTCAGGGTGGCGGCTGTTCTGGGCGCTTGTGGGCTATGTGGCTTTCATCGTCATTCTAATCTTCCTTTATTTCTATAAGCCGTTTGAAGACTTCTTCACGCTTGTGATCAACGGTCTCGGCTACGGCAACGCGATGTTCTGGATCGTGTTGATCGCCGCGATCGTGGGTTTCTGCGGCTATCATTGGCGGGCTTATCGGCTCTACATCGTGCAACGGCACAGCGTTGACCGCATGGTGCTGGCGTCGCTGCGCGGCTCGGCCTTTATCGCCGTCCTGTTTTGCGCCGGCGCTGCGGCGCAGTCGCTGCTGATCCTTTGCACCTATCTGCTGCAGAGCGATTTCACGCTCGGCGCCGAATTCGGCGAACGCCTCGGCGCCGTCGTCGCCTTGGTCATTCTGACCATCATCTTCTGTTTGATCTATTGGGTGCTCAAGGTCATCCGGCAGCCGGCCGCCGCGCAGACTACTTGATCTCGCGTTGGCCCATCCCGTCCGGCGGAGCGATGAAAGCTCGCGCCTTGGGAAATTGCTCGAAAACGTCATCTGATTTGCCGAAGTGATCGGCGAGCACGTAGCTCGGCGTGCCGGCCATCCATTGCGACAGATCGATCGCCTGATAGTTTCCGGTATTCAGGCCGATCAAGATGCGTCCCGGCTTGCCGCCGATATTCTCGATCGAATGACCATAGCCCTGCGGAATGTAGGCGACGTCGCCCTTGCTCAGCGTCTCCGTGCGGTAGCGGCCATGCGAACCGAACAGCGTGACGCTGTAATCGCCGCTGACGACGTATTGCCACTCGTCGGCGTTGGGGTGCCAGTGCAGCTCGCGTAAGCCGCCGGCATTGAGATCGAGAACCACGCCCGTCATGGTCTCGGATATCGGAAAGCGGTTGGCGCCGACCCGCCACTCGCGCCCGAATTTGTGGATCGAATGCGGCTCCTGCGCTAGCAGCCGGTATTTGTGGGTCGAAGGCGGCGACGTGAGCGCTCCTTGCAGGGGCAGGGCATCCGCGGGCGGCACACGGCCATGGACGAAGTAAGCCTCCTTGGTCGGGATTCCCTCAAAGGTCGCGACCGGCTGCCCGAAATTCTTGGCCAGAAGCTCCTTCGAGGCGTGGCCCAGCCAGTCGGTGATACTGAAGGTGCCGAACTCGGAGAAATATCCGTTGTCGAAAATCAAAATGAAATGGCACGGTTCTTCGCCGAGGCAGGCGAGCGAGTGTGCGTGACCGCGCGGGAAATACCAGAGATCGCCGGGATCGAAGTCGTTAATCTCGGCTCCGCCGGCGGGATCGACGACCGTGGTGCGGACGCGCCCCTCGAGGACAAAAGCCCATTCCGCTGCCGTCGCGTGCCAGTGCAACTCGCGCGTGACGCCCGGCTCAAGCCGCATCGACACGCCGGCGATTCCCTTCGAGATCGGCAATTGCGCGACGGTCGCTTCCTTGCCGAAGCTGCCGCCGTCGACCTTGCCGGCCGATTTCTCGAGCGCGAATTTGAAGGTCGGCAGTTCCTTGCCCGACAGGAGCGGATCGGGAACGTTGTTCTTGAACGGAAAGTCGGCGACGTTGCCGGTCAGCGGCATAGCTGTTGGCCTCCTGCCTGTTCGCAACAAAGAAGGAAGGATCGATTACGCGCAAAACTGTCGGCGACCGCGAAGCGGCACCCGTGCCGAACCTATAAACGCATCACCGGGCGGGAGGAGCCTACCCTAACGGGAGCGCCGATAGAGAATTGTATAGATTACGATGAACAATCCGATCATCAGCAGCGAAAATATTGTCGATGCCGTGCCGAGCGCGAATATGGTCGGCTGAACCCGCTGCGTCATTGCCGCGTTGATGTCGAGCGGCAGCGTATTCGTCGCTCCGGACAGCAGCGTGGTGCGAGCGAATTCGTCGTAGGAGAGCGTGAAGCCGAACAGGCCGGCGGCGACGATACCAGGCGTGATCAGCGGCAGCGTGATTTCCTTGAACACCGTCCACTCGTCGGCGCCCATATCGCGCGCCGCCTCCTCGAGGCGGTGGTCGAAGCGGTTGAACACCGCCATCATCACTAGAAAGCCGAACGGCAGCGTCCACACGACGTGCACGCCGAGGCCGGAAGACCACCAGGCCGGTGGAATGCCGAGTTGCCGCATCAGCGAGGCGAGGCCCAAGCTGAGCAGCACGCCAGGCACCATCAGCCCCGCCATCACGGCGTAGAAAAGCGGCCCTGACCCGCGAAACTTCTTGCGGAACGCCATCGCCAGCATGGTGGAGAAGATCGCAGTGATCACCATGACGATGACGGCCAGCGTGAGCGAGCGGACCAGCGAACTCTTGATGTCGCCGACCGCAGATGGGCCGGTCAGCTTCTCCCACCAGAAAAAGCTCAAGCCGCGCATCGGGAAAGTGACGCCGCCACGCGGTCCCTGGAAGGACAGCGTGAACATCGCGAACATCGGCCCGTACACGAAAATGAGAAAGATGGCGTAATAGACGCTGAAGCCCGCCTTGACGCGTGCCTTGCGGCGGCGTTCCGGTGTCGAGCGGGCCATCGTCACAGCTCCTTGCGGATGTCGACGACCCGCAGAATGACGACCACGCCGATCATCATCGCCAGCATCAGCATGAAGGCGTTGACCGCGGCGAACGGATAGTTGGCGATGGCATAATAGTTCAGGATCACGGTGCCGGTGGTCGAGGTCTTGCCGCCATAGACCACCACGGCGGTGGCGAACTCGCCCATCACCATGACGAACACGAAGATCATGCCGATGGCGATGCCCGGCAGCGACAGCGGGAAAATGATCTCGCGGAAGATCTGGAACGGCGTCGCGCCCATGTCGCGCGCCGCTTCAAGCAGCGTGCGGTCGATCTTGGCGAGCGAAAAAAAGATCGGCCCGACCGCCAGCACCACATAGAGCTGCACCAGCGCCATTGTGTAACTGAACTCGGAATAAAGGAAGAAGCTGACCGGCTCGTCGATGGCGCCGATATCGAGCAGAAACTCGTTGATCAGGCCGTGCCGGCCCAGCATTGGCAGCCAGGCGACCGCGCGGATCAGATAGCTGGTCCAGAACGGCACCATCGCCAACAGGAATAGCGCCAACTGCCACTTGAAATCCTCGACCTGCATCGAAAGGAAATAGGCGAGCGGATAGGCAAGGATCAGGCAGATGGCCATCACCGTGATAGTGAAACGGAACGTGGTCCACAACGTGCGCAAGAAGACGGAGGGCGTCAGAAAATCGTTGCTCTTGGGATCGAAGAAGCCCTCGGTGACGAAAAACGCTTGATAATGTTCGAGCGTAAACGCCGGCGCCATGCCGTGGCCGGTCGTCTTCCAAAAGCTGAAGATGAAGATCGAGATCAGCGGCAGGAACAAAAACACGATCAGCCACAAAGTGGCCGGCGCGATCAGGATTGGCACCGGAAAGCCGGGCTCGCGCCGGTACTTGCGCTTGACCTCCTCGTCTGGCTGTACGACAGGCGCGCTGCCGATCAGCCCGCGCTGAAGGGGGGCGTCCGTTAGCTTTTGGTAGGTTTCGACCGTCGTCACAGGTCAACCACGATTGGAATTCTGCCAGGCCCAAAAGGTACCGCCGGCTCCTTGCGGGCCGGCGGCGTCATTTTTACAGCCGTTTCGGCAGTCCTCAAAGCCTTAAGCGGTGAGGAATTCCGTCCAGCGCTTCACGAGATAGTCGTTCTCGTCCATCAGCGAGTTCCAGACGGCGATCTTGGAATAGCGGTTCCAGTAGGAGCCGCCGGTGCGAACATCGCCCTTCTTGATGATGATGGTGCCGAACGGATCGGCCAGATCCTTGGCCGCCGGCTTGCCGTCATACCAATAATCCCATTCCGCCGGCTCGAGGTACTTCTTCGCATTGTCCGGGATCGAGTGATAGTAGCCCTGACGTGCGACGAACGCCGCCGGCCAGCCGGCCAGCCACCAGTTGATGTATTCGTAAGCCTGGTCGAGCTGCTTGCCCTTGACCTTCGCCGAGATGGCGAGACCGCCGTGCCAGCCGCGCATGCCCTCTTTCGGGAAGGCGTAGACGCAGGGGACGCCTTCGGCCTGGATCGCGGCGACGGCCGGCGACCACATGCTCTCGAGCGCCACTTCGCCGTTGACCATCAGGTTGACGGACTGGCCGAAGTTTTCCCAGAACGCGCGGAAGTGACCGGCCTTCTTGAGCGGGATCAGATAGTCGATCAGGAAGTCGATCTCGGCCTTGGTCATGTTGCCCTTGTCGCCGAATTTCTTCAGCCCAAGCGCCTCGATCGCCATCGCTGCATCCATCACGCCGATCTGCGGCACGTTCAACAGCGCGACCTTGCCCTTGAAATCCTTGTTGAGGAGTTCGCCCCAACTCTCGATCGGACGCCCGGTGGCTTTGGGGTTGTAGCCGATGGAGTCGGCATTGTGGAACGCCGGGCACATGCTGATGTACTGCGACGGCCCCTTCACCTTGTTGCCGTTCTCGTCGACCCACAGGAACAGATAAGGCGCATCGCCCTTGCCCCACGCTCGACTCCGGCGTCAGCCTGCCGGTCTTGGTGAGATTGGTGACCTTGTCCCAATCCTTGATCTTTTTGGTGTCGATGGGCTGCCAGACCTTCGCCGGCAGCATCACGTCCATGTCGTTGTAGTAGCCTTCGGCGATTTCGTACTGGTCGTTCTGGTTCAGCATCTTGCTGAACATGTCGCCGTAGCCCATCGCTTGGCCCGAGACGGGGAAGCCAAGATCCTTCGTCGCTTTGTCCTGGATTTCGTTAATCTCGCTCACGCCGAGACCGATGCTGCGCAAGCCGTCCGCCGCTTCCGCAATACGCATAAAGCTGGCGCCGGACGTGGCCGCAGCAACCGCACCGGCTGCCGTGGTTTTCATGAACGAGCGACGCGAGAATCTTCCTTGCAAAACCTGTCCTGGGCTATTGTACGCCATGCCCGCCTCCGTTGAGTTGAAGAGCCAATCAGCGCTTTAGATTATTGAAGCCCGGTGCGGCGGTCAGCCAAAGCTCTTGTGCGCCGCTTCAATTTGCGAATGATACATTAGTACCGGGGGCTGTCAAACCGCATCGGGGGAAGCGACGTGAGCGTACTAATTAAGAATGGGCGTATCGTTACCGCGGTCGACGATTACTTCGCCGACATCTTTATTAACGGCTCAACGGTCGCCTTGATCGGCAAGGATCTCACGATCGACGCGGACAAGCAGATCGACGCATCCGGCAAACTGGTGATCCCGGGCGGGATCGATCCGCATACGCACCTTGAGTTGCCGTTTGGCGGCACGACTACGTCTGATACGTTCGAGACCGGCACGCGCGCGGCCGCTTATGGCGGCACCACATGCATCATCGACTTTGCGGTCCAGACGCGCGGGACGTCCACGCTCAAGGCGCTGGACGACTGGCATGGCAAGGCCCAGGGCAAGACCGCGATCGACTACGCCTTTCACATGATCGTCACCGACATGCCGCAGGAGCGCATCGGCGAGATGCGCAGCCTCGCCGATGCCGGCATCACCAGTTACAAGCTGTTCATGGCCTATCCGGGCGCGCTGCTGTCCGACGACGGCACGATCTTTCGCGCCATGCGCAAGGCCGGCGAGGACGGCACGCTCGTCTGCATGCATGCCGAGAACGGCATCGTGATCGATGAGCTGGTGAAGATCGCGCTGGCGCAAAAGCACATCGAACCGAAGTATCACGCGCTGACGCGGCCGACGCGGCTGGAAGCTGAAGGCGTTCACCGCGCGCTCTCGATCGCGGAAGTGGCGCGGGCGCCGGTCTATATCGTGCACCTGAGCTGCTACGATGCGCTGCAGGAGCTGCGGCTTGCGCAAGCCCGCGGCGTTATGGCGCACGCCGAAACCTGCCCGCAATATTTGCTGCTCGATGTCGAGCGCTACGACGAGCCCGGCTTCGACGGCGCCAAATACGTTCTCACCCCGCCGCTGCGCGAAGAGTGGAATCAGGACGAGCTCTGGGGCGGCTTGCGCTCGCACGCACTCGACGTCATCTCGACCGACCATTGTCCCTTCTGCCTCAAGGAGCAGAAGGAGCTCGGCAAGAACGACTTCAGCAAAATCCCCAATGGCGGCCCGGGCATCGAGAGCCGGATGAGCCTGATCTATCACTACGGCGTCAGCCAGGGGCACATCTCGCTCAATCGCTTTGTCGAGCTGACCTCTACCGGGCCGGCGAAGATTTTCGGCCTGTTTCCGAAAAAGGGCACGATCGCGGTCGGCAGCGACGCCGATATCGTGATTTTCGATCCGGAGCGCGAAGAGACGATCAGCGCCTTCAACAGCAAAACCCATCACATGAATATCGACTACAGCGCCTACGAAGGCTTCAAAGTGAAGGGCTATACGGAAACCGTCTTGTCGCGCGGCAAGATCGTCATCGACCGGGGCAATTATGTCGGCCACGCCGGCGATGGCGCTTTCGTCAAGCGCAGCGCCTATGGCGGCCAATACGCCAATACGCATGCCAATATGGTCAAGGACGTCCTCGCGCCGCGCGCGGGCCTCGGCTCGCCGGGGCGGCGGGGTTCTTAAAGGCGGTTTTCCGCTCATTCCCACGCAAGCGGAACCAGTTGGACATCTCGAATGGAGCGGTGTGATCGCTGGGTCCCCGCTTTCGCGGGGACGAGCGGAGCAAGAACCGGAATCGGACTAAAGCTTCGGCCGCGCAAACGGCCCGGCCGCTGCCTCATACGCCGCGCCGATGCGAAACAATAAATCCTCGCGGAACGGCCGCCCGACAAGCTGCATCGCTTGCGGCAGGCCGTTGCGCGTCAAGCCGATCGGCACAGAGAGGCCGGGCAAGCCGAGGAAATTGAACGGCCGCGTGTTGGCGACGATCTGGCCGAGCACTTGCTGCATGGCGGCGCCGCCGCCGACGTCCGTCTCTGCCGCGGTCGGCACCGGCCGTCTCAGGACCGGCACGTGCAGCACGTCGCATTGTGAGAAGGCGTCGCGCAGCAACTCTTTCAGCAACCCGGCCCGCGCGCGCAGCGCTTCGCCGTAAAGCGTGGCAGGAACGCCCAAGCCGACCAGCAATCGAGCGCGGCCCTGCTTGGCATAGTCCTGTGGCCGCTCGCGCAGCCATTTCAGGTGCACGTCGGCCGCCTCCGGCCACAGCACCGCATTGGACAAATCATTGAGTGCGCCGTGGTCGCCGACCGGCACATCGACAATTTTGGCGCCACGCTTTTCGAGCACGCGCCGGCTGTCTGCAATCAGCTCCGCCACCTCGGCATCGATGCCGTCGAAATAATATCGGTTCGGGACGCCGATCCTCAGGCCGGCGAGCCCGCCGGCCTGTGCCGCCTCATCAAGTCCGTGCTCGTAATCCGGGACCGGCCGCCGGCTCGACATGCCGTCGCGCGCGTCGGGGCCGGCGATCAGCGACAAAAGCCGCGCGCAATCGCCGACGCTGCGCGCGAGCACGCCAATGCAGTCGAGCGAGTGCGACAGCGGCATGGTGCCGCAGCGGCTCACCCGCCCGAGCGTCGGCTTGATGCCGACAACGCCGCAGGCGGCCGCGGGCAGACGCACCGAGCCGCCGGTGTCGGAGCCGAGCGCTCCGAACGCCAGAGCGGCGGCAATTGCGGCGCCCGATCCGGAGGAAGAGCCGCCGGTGATGTGGTCCGGATTCCATGGATTCCGGCAACGGCCGTAATGCTCATTGTGGCCGGTGGGGCCCATGGCGAATTCCGCCATGTTGAGATGACCGATCTCGATCGCGCCAGCCGCATCCAGGCGCGTCAGCACGGTCGCGGTGTGGTCGGGCACAAAGTCTCGGCGGATTTTTGAGCCGCAGGTGCAGACCTCGCCGGCGCGATAGAACATGTCCTTGTGCGCGAGCGGCACACCGTGCAGCGGGCCGAGCGCGCGTCCAGCCTTGACGGCAGCGTCGGCCTCGCGGGCAAGCTTGCGCGCTCGCTCCGCGGTCACGCTGATGAAGCAATTGAGTACTGGCTGCAGGCGTTCGGCGCGGTCGAGACAGGCGTCGACCAAGGCCTCGGCGCTGAGCTTGCCTTGCGCGATGGCGGCCGCCGCCTCGCGCAACGTGAGCGCAGTGGGATCCGTCACGCGTCGGCTCCCGCGCCATCCTGTTCGAGCAGGCGGTAATAGGCCTCGACAGTGTCGTCGAACGACGGCCGCAACAGGATGCGCGCGGCGGCGTTAATCCGTTTGAGCGCGCCAGCGACCGGAGCGACTTCCTCTTGGCTTACTGCAACACCGTTACTTGCAATAAGCTCGGCAAGCGTCGCCTCGCCGACGTCGTTGTCACCCGCTGCGCTCATTCCACGATCTCCGCCGCCAAAGACTGTACACAGATTTGAATGCGTAGCACATTTGCGCCCGCCTGTAGGGAGCGCCGCGCAAAGGATGGAGTCCGAAATGACGCAACGAGAGCGACCGAACCTTCGTGCGCGGCTTGCGCAAAAGCAATTGCTGGTCGCGCCCGGCGTGTTCGATGGGATCTCGGCGAAGATCGCCGATCAAATGGATTTCGAAGCGCTCTACATGACCGGCTACGGTACGGTCGCCTCGCACCTGGGGTTGCCGGACGCCGGCATCGCCACCTACACGGACATGGTCGGCCGCGTGGCAGTGATTGCCGGGGGATCGAAGACGCCGCTGATCGCCGACGGCGACACCGGTTATGGCGGTCTCCTCAACGTTCAATACACGGTGCGCGGCTACGAGGCGGCGGGCGCCATCGCCATCCAGCTTGAGGATCAGGAGTTTCCGAAAAAGTGCGGCCATATGCTCGGCCGCCGCGTCGTGCCCATCGAAGACATGGTCGACAAGATCAAGGTCGCCACCTCGAGCCGGGACGACAGCAATTTTCTGATCATCGCCCGCACCGATGCGCGCACCACGCTTGGGCTCGACGAAGCTCTGCGCCGCGCTGAGGCCTATGCCAAAGCCGGCGCGGACATTCTGTTCGTCGAAAGTCCCGAGAGCCTCGAAGAGATGCGCACGATCGGCCGCACTTTCGACAAGCCGCTGGTGGCCAATATGGTCGAGGGCGGGCGCACGCCAGTCGTCGATCAAAAAACCTTGGAAGAGCTCGGATATTCGCTGGCCATTTTCCCGGCCTTCGGCTTCCTCGCCGCCGGTGAAGCGCTGCGCAAGATTTACACGCACCTCAAGCAGCACGGCTCGAGCGTCGGCGGCGACGTGCCGCTCTATAAGTTCAGCGCTTTCAGTGAACTCATGGGCTTTGGCGCGGTCTCCGAATTCGACAAGACCTACGGGCGAAAGTAGGGGCCGCCTAGCGCTCGTTAAGCCGGCACAAGCCGGAAGCGCTCCCACACCGTCGGCGCGCGCCGTAGTGCTTCGGTCCAGTGCCCATTCTTCCCGTTCTCGCCTGGGTGGACGTGACGGCCGGCGAACGCAAACTCGGCGTCGGTCGGCGCGAACGGAAATGGCGAGAGCGCATAGACCCCCTCCCCGCGCGGCTTGATCGTTACCGCAGCATCGTCGTCAGCGTTCCGCGGTACATGCGCGAAGGTCTGCGTGCCGCGCTCGCTCGGATGCACGCGATTGAAATAGAGCGCGAGCGTGTCGATGAATTGCAACTGCTTGTAGTTCTGAAACAGTTTTTTCTCGTCGAGCCGGTCGGCAAGCTTCGGATCCTTGCGCACGTCCTCCTTCAGCCGTTTCTGGCGCGCTAGCTCGCCGTCCAGCATGCGTTCCGCCAGCGGCCGCTCGGCCTCGGGAAATTGCTTGATCAGCACATGATCGGAGAGCCCGTAGCGGCCGTTATAGAGGCCCCAGCTATGCATGCTGGAAATCAACCCGCAGAACGGGCCCTGCCGCTCGTTGAAGTCGGGCGAAAGCCGGCTGGTGACCGTGATGTACTTGGCCGGCGTCTCGATCAGATTGTAGGGCAGTCCTGTTTTTGGGTCGGTCACCGGATCGTGGTCGAACTCGATCCATCCCGCATCGTGATGCGAGATGACGTAGACCATGGGATCAAGCGGCGCGAGCGGCTCGAACGTGTCATTGCCGAAGGCACGCGCAAACTGCCCGCACAAGGCGGTGTGCTCGTACATCATGATCGCCAGCCGAGGCTGGCCTGCGGGTGCGGTCTGAATAATCATGGCACTGTTCAATTTTAGCGTCCTTCCGCGAAGCATTCACTATTTTTCCGGGCGGCGATATGGTCGGTCCGGCAAAGGGAGAGCTTCATGGCGGTGGCGACAGTCGGGACGACACGGCTTACGTCGGATCCGGTTGCGCCGGAGCAACTGACGAATGACATCGCGCGCCTGTTCGAGGCTCTCGCGGGCGGCGGCATCGGCCTGGTGCCGCTGGACGTTGCCTATGCCGTAATTGCCACCACGCCGAGCGGCATCCGCCGCATCTTCGAGGTCAAGCGGCGCTCGTATGAGAAGCCCTCCGGCATGTTCGGCAACTGGCGGATGAGCCGCGATATCCATCTGATGGATGATCGGCGGCATGCCATGGTGCGCGAGATCATCGAGCAAGAGAGAATCCCGTTCTCGGTCGTGGCGCCGTTTCGCGCCGACCATGCGCTGTTTGCCGCGGTCGATCCGTTCGTGCTGCAGAACTCATCGAAGGGCGGCACGCTCGACATGCTGCTCAATGCCGGCCAGTTTCACGACGCGATCGCGGAAGGC
Source organism: uncultured Alphaproteobacteria bacterium (assembly GCA_963845075.1). GTDB lineage: Bacteria > Pseudomonadota > Alphaproteobacteria > Rhizobiales > Xanthobacteraceae > BOG-931. The sequence continues at coordinate 42,172 of CAWJRE010000011.1, forward strand.
TCGCTCGCCCGCGGCGTTGCGGTGTTCGGCTCGTCGGCGAATTTGTCGCTCACTGGCAGCAAGTATCGCTACGAGGATATCGACCAGCCGATCCGCGATGCCGCCGCCATCCATTTCGACTACGGCCAATCGAAATATGCGCACAAGGATGGGCTTTCCAGCACCATCATCGACTTTACCGATTTCTCCGTCGTCCGCGTCGGGCACTGCTTCGACCGGTTGAAAAGCGCCTTCGCGACGCGCTTCGGCGTCACCTTGAAAAACTAGCTGTTGGGACTAGGCATTATGAGCGACACCTACAGGGACATCGGCTTCGACTCCAACCGCATCGGCTTCGGCCGCAAGGCCGGCATCGTCGTAGTCGATTTCCAAAAGGGCTTTACCGAAGGCCGTTTCCCGCTGGGCGGCCGTCCCATGGTCGACCGCGCAGTGGTGAACACGGCGACGCTGCTTGCCGCCGCGCGCAAGGCGCATCTGCCGATCGCGTCCTGCTACACCGCCTACACCAGCGCGCGCGACGCCCCGCTCTGGAAGATACCGGCGGTGGTCAACGAATTTCACCACGGCCACCCTTCGACCGAGCTCGACGAGCGCATCTACGACAAAAGCTACGACATGATCGTCTGCAAGACGGCGCCCTCGATCTTCTTCAACACGCCGGTCGCGTCCTATTTCGTCAAAGAGGGCGTCGACACCGTGATCATTACCGGCTGCAACACGTCGGGCTGCGTGCGCGCCAGCATCAATGACGCGTTTTCATATGGCTTCCGCGTCATCGTGCCGGAGCCGTGCTGCGGCGACGTGGAGGAAGGCCCGCATCGCGACAATCTGCGCGACGTCGGGCGTCGTTACGCCGACGTGGTCGGCCTGGACGAAGTGCTCGCCTATATCGAGACGGCCGGGCGCCGCAATACGAACGAAGCGCCGTGAGCCAACAGGGCCTCGTCGCCGATCCGGGCGCGATCGAGGAGATCGCGGCCGCCGTTAAGGGCCGAAAGACCGACCCGGTCGCTCTCGTCGAAGCCTCGCTCCGGCGCATCGCCGCCGTCGAGAAGGAGGTGCAGGGCTGGTGCCTCATCGATCGCGAGCGGGCGCTTGCCGACGCGCAAGTTTTGCGGCAGGAGGCGGAAGCCGGCCGCATTCGCAGTCCGCTGCACGGCATACCGGTCGCCATCAAGGACGTGCTGGACGTCGCCGGCCTGCCGACACGCGCTGGCAGCAAGACCCGCGCGCAGATCGCGCCGAGCACGATCGACGCTCATGTCGTGACGCTGCTCAAAGCCGCGGGCGCCATTGTGCTCGGCAAGGCGCACACCACCGAGTTCGCCTATTTCGATGGTCCGCCGCCGACCCGCAATCCGCACAATGTCGCGCACACGCCGGGCGGCTCCAGCGCCGGACCGGCCGCCGTTGTTGCCTCGGGCATGGTGCCGCTGAGCCTCGGCACGCAGACCGCGGGCTCCGTGAGCCGCCCCGCGGCTTATTGCGGCATCGCCGCGTTCAAGCCCAGTACGCTCGCCTGGTCGAGCTCCGGGCTCGTTCCCTTCGCGCCGAGCTTCGACACGATCGGCATTTTCGCGCATCGCGTGCGCGATGCGGTCACGGCGGCGCGTGTGCTGATGCCGCCCTTCTTGCGGCAGCGCGCGGCCGAGGCGCCCTCGCCGCTCACCATCGGCGTTGTCGAGGAGCCGATTACGGAAGCCGCAAGCGCTGCAGTCGCCGACAGCGTGCGCACGGCCGGCGAGGCTTTGGCTGCGGCAGGCGTCGGAGTGAAGCGGCTCACGTCCCCGATATCGTTTGCCGAGATCGCCGGCTGGCACAAAGCCATCATCGAATACGAAGTCGCGCACGCGCACCCCCATCTCGAGCACAACTCCGACGTGAGCGCAGGCTTGCGCGAAGCCGTCGCGCGCGGACGCGTCGTCACCGACCCCGCCTATCTCGACGCACACGCCGCGCTGGGCGCCGCGCGTGAGCGCTTCTGGCTGGACACCGCGCAAGCCAACGCGCTGCTGTTTCCTGCCGCTCCCGACGTCGCGCCGGTGGGAATGAAGACCGGCGATCCCCGCTTCATCGTGCCGTTCACCGCCTTGGGCGGCCCGATCGTTTCCATTCCGGTCGGAACGGGCGCGGGCGGCATGCCCTTGGGACTGATGCTGATCGGCGCTCCCGGAATGGATGCCGAGATCGGCGTCATCGCGGAACAGATCGCGCCCGTGATCGAACTGCGGCGCTAGAGCATGATCCGGAAAAGTGGAAACCGGTTTTCCGATCATGCTCCGCCACAAAGTTAGCGTCCTATGAACGACGCGGTCGCTGCAAGAATTTTCGGCTTGAAGCACCGCAAGGCGCGTTGCACAGTCGCCCCTCGCGAAAAGCGGACGCGTGCGCTCTGGCTTCGTAGCATGCGGAATTGTTTGGTCGCTTAGAACAATCGGGCTTACGACAGCACAGGCGGACAGGGCGTCTCGTATTATGGCGTTTCGTATTTCGGTCGATACCGGCGGCACCTTCACCGATGTCGTCATTGCCGATGGGAGCGGCATTCGCGCCATCGGCAAGGCGCTGACGACACCCAATCGCATTTTCGACGGCATGCGCGCGGCCATCGAGGTCGCGGCGCAGGAAATTGGGCTCGACGGCAAGACGCTGCTCAGCAAGAGCGACATGCTGATCTACGGCACGACCCGCGCCACCAATGCAGTCGTGACCAAATCGACCGCCAAGACCGCGTTCCTGACAACGCGCGGCTTCCGCGACGTTCTGGTGCTCAAGGAAGGCGGCAAATACGATCCGCACGATTACAGCTACGACTATCCGCCTCCCTACATTCCGCGCCGCTACACCTTCGAGATCGACGAGCGCGTCGACGCGCAAGGCACTGTCATACGTGCGCTTGACCGCAATCAGGCGCGCGAAGTCATTCGCACGCTGGCGCAGCGCAAATTCGAGGCGGTAGCGGTGTGCCTGTTGTGGTCGATCGCCAACGGCGATCACGAGAAGGAAATAGCCCGGCTGATCGAAGAGGAACTGCCGGGCGTTCCTTACACACTCTCGCATGAGCTCATTCCGATCGTGCGCGAATATCGGCGCGCCTCGACGACGGCGATCGACGCGTCGCTCAAGCCGTTGATGCAGCAACATCTGCGCGAGATGGAAAGCGATCTTCGCGCTGCCGGCTTTTCCGGCGAGCTTCTGATCGGCACCTCCGGCGGCGGCTGTCAGCACGTCACCGAGGTGGTGGGCCGCCCGGTCACGATGCTCAAATCCGGTCCCGCGATGGCGCCGGTCGCCGGCAAAGCCTACACCACCATCGAGGATCTCGGTCGCGACGCGATCGTCTGCGACACCGGCGGCACGACCTTCGACGTCGGCCTGGTGCGCGACGGCGAGCTTGTCTACACCCGCGACAGCTGGCTAGGCCGGCGCTGGCTGGGCGACATGGTGGCGATGTCCACGGTCGACGTGCGCAGCATCGGCGCTGGCGGCGGCTCGATCGCCTGGATCGACGCCGGCGGCCTGCTGCGCGTCGGCCCGCAGAGCGCCGGCGCCATGCCCGGCCCGGCCTGCTACGGCGCCGGCGGCGACCAGCCCACCGTGACGGATGCGTGCGTCGTGCTCGGCTGGTTCGATCCGGACTACTTCAACGGCGGTCGTATGCAGCTCGACGCGGAGGCTGCGCATCGCGTGCTCGAGAAGCTTGCGCAGAAGCTCGGGCGCAGTGTGCCGGAAACCGCTTTCGCCATCATCACCATCGCCAATGAGCTGATGATCAAGGCGATCCACGAGATCACTGTCAGCGAAGGCGTCAATCCGCGCGAGAGCGTGATCGTGGCCGGCGGCGGCGCGGCGGGCTTCAACATTCTGCCGATCGCGCGCGAGCTTGGCTGTTCGACCACGATCCTGCCGAAGACCGCGAGCGCCATGTCGGCATGCGGCATGCAATATTCCGACATCGTCTTCGAGCAGACGCGAAGCCGCGTCACCATGTCGGGCAGCTTCGACCTCGACGGCGTGAATACGGCGCTGACCGAAATCGACGCCGCGCTCGACGATTTCCGCAGCAATCTGCACGGCGCCGAGAACGCGAAGGTGCGCAAGGAATACCTGGTCGAAGCGCGCTACAAGTCGCAGGTGTGGGAGCTTGATACGCCGCTGCCGGTCGAGCGTTTCCGCACGACCAAGGACGTTGCCGCTTTGGTCGAGGCGTTCCACACGGTGCATGACCGCGTCTATGCCGTGCGTGACGAGCAAAGCGAAGTCGAATGCGTCAACTGGCGCGGTCGGATTTCCATTCGTCTGGCCAAGCCGGCAAAGCCGTTGCATAAGAAAATCGCGCAGCGCAAGCCGAAGCCTTGGGCGCGCCGCGCGGCTTATTTCGGACCTGACGATTTGCGCAACACGCCGGTGTTCCGGGGCATTGATCTTGCCCCCGGCGCCTTCATTGCCGGTCCGGCGATCATCGAGGAGCCGACGACCACGATCGTCGTCTATCCGCAGATGAGCGCGACCGTGAGTCCCTCCGGCCATTACATTTTGAAGTCATAAGCGAGCCACGTCATGGCCAAGCAGAAAGCCAAGCTCAAATCCAAGGCGAAATCGGCAGCAAAGTCCGCGCCGAAGCCCAAGCCCCAACCCACCTCCAAGCCGAAGCTTGTATCGAAGTCGGCACGCGGCAAGCCGGCACGCAAACCCGATGTGCTCGACCCGGTGGTGATGACCGTCATCGCCAACCGGCTCGACGGCATCGTGCGCGAGATGACCAACACGCTTTTGCGCGCGGCGCGCTCGGCGGTGATTTCGAGCGCGCGCGATTTCTCCTGCTGCATCCTCACCGGCGACAATCAGCTCCTCGCCTCGGCCGAAGGGTTGCCGGTGCATATCTTCGGCGCCCACCTGCAGGGCGAGAACCTGTCGCGCTATCACGCGGGCGACATTCGCGAAGGCGATGCTTATCTCGACAACGATCCGTATGGCGGCAACACCCATCCGGCCGACCACACATTTTTGGTGCCGGTGTTCATCGATGACGAGCATCTGTTCACGACCGTCGCCAAATGCCATATGGCCGACATCGGCAACAGCATTCCGTCGAGCTATTTCGCCAAGGCGCTGGACGTTTACGAGGAAGGCGCGCTGGTTTTTCCCGGCGTGCGCATCCAGCGCGACTACAAGAACGAGCCGGACGTCATCCGCATGTGCCGGGCGCGCATCCGCGTGCCCGATCAATGGTACGGCGACGCGCTCGCCGCCCTTGGCTCCGCCCGCATCGCCGAACGCCGCTTGAAGGAGCTCTGCCGCAAATACGGCGCGGCGACCATCAAGGTCTTCATCAAGGACTGGTTCGACTATTCGGAGCGGCGCGCGATCGAGTCGATCCGCAAGCTGCCGGCGGCACGCATTACCAATACCGGCCATTCCGATCCGCTCGAAGGCATACTGCCCGAAGGTCTGGCGCTCAACGTGACGGTCGGGATCGATCCGAAAAAGGCGATGATCGACGTCGATCTGCGCGACAACCCACCCTGCGTCGACTGCGGCCTCAATACCTCGCGCGCGGCGGCGACGAGCTCCGTGGTCGGCGCGATCTTCAACAGCCTGGACAAAGACATTCCGCGCAACGCGGGCTCATTCCGCCGGCTGTCGTTCCAATATGCCGAGAACAGCGTGGTCGCCTCGCCAGTGTTTCCGCACAGCTGCTCGACCGCCACCACCAACGTCTCCGAGCGGCTGGTGAATATCACGCAATCGGCGTTCGCGCGGCTTGGCGAGGGACACGGGCTGGCCGAAGGCGGCACCGGGCTCGGCGCCGGCATGGCCGTGCTCTCCGGCAAGGATCACCGGCGCAACGACGCGCGCTACGTCAACCGCATGATGCTCTCGACCAATGGCGGTCCGGCAAGCCCGACCGCCGACGGCTGGGTGAATTATGCAATCCCGGTCATCGCCGGCTTGATGTATCGCGACAGCGTCGAGATCGACGAGCTCAAGCATCCGTTCCGCGTCGAGTCACTGGGGCTCGTTGCGGACTCCGCCGGCGCCGGCCGGCATCGTGGCGCGCCGGCACAGGAGGTAACGTATACGGCACTGCAGAACCCGGTGCAGGTCGTCATCCCGTGCGACGGCCAGTTCGCGCCGCCGCGCGGCGTCAATGGCGGCCATAACGGCACGCCGGGCTCGACGCATCTCATCGACCACAACGGGCAGGTCACCAAGCTGCCGAACCTCGTCAACATGCATATCCGCAAGGACCAGCATATCCGCGGGCGCGACAGCAGCGGCGGCGGCTATGGCGATCCGCTGACGCGCGATCCTACGCGCGTGCTGACGGATGTGCTGGAGGGCTATGAGTCGATCGGCAAGGCGCGCGACATTTACGGCGTCGTGTTCACCGGGAAGATCGAAGACGACACACTGGCGGTCGATGCGGCCGCGACCGCTGTGCGTCGCGCCGAGCTGAGCAAAGCGGCTCACGCCTCCTCGTAGAAGTGCGTCTCCAAAAGAATACAGCCGCCTTCCGACTTGAACGGCCCATGATAAACGCCGGGCGGGCGCACGGCGTACGTATAGCCTTGAAATTTTTCGCCGCCCTTACCCTGCACGTCGTTGCCGACGATCAGGTCGCCTGAGACGAGAAAGACCTCTTCCCAATAGTCGTGCACGAACGGCTTGGTCGTGTAGACGCCGGGTGCGAAGCGCAACAGCCGCGTGCGATTGCCGCGCTTGCCCTTCTCGTCGAGCGCGCCCGCAATAATCTTCTGCTGAATGCCATCCGGATAGCCGGGCAGTGTTTGCCAGCCCTCGCTCAGATCGAGCGTGTGAAACTCCTTATGGCCTTTGTCGAACCCCATGGCACTCTCCTATCCTTGATCGGGCAGCGTCTTGACGCGATAGCTGTGCGTGATCTTGCGGCCCTGCACCGGATCTTCCAATTCCATTTCGAACGTTTCCGACGGCGCGATCCCGCCGTGAACGGCGAGCGTGCCGCAAAACATCGCCGTACCGGCGGGCAGCAGACCGCCGCAGTAAAGCTTGAACAGCTCCGTTGGCGGCCGCATCGCGGCGACCGGGCCTTCCTGGTAAAGGCGCCGCCTGCCCTCGGTGCTTACATAGGAGCGCAGGACGAGCTTATCCCAATGCACAGCCACATCCTCGAGCCGCCAAACCTCGCGGCTCACCGGCTTGGCGCACATCTGCTTGGACAGCGAAACGCCGACGGCCTCCGCCTTGCGATCGGTGTGGTCCGAGCCGACGCCGACAAAGAGGCCATCGTCAAGGGAATAGACCACGCACTCGGCCTCGCCGCTCGATTGGTCGCCGAGCACCTCGATGGCGTTGTCGCTCGTGAGCAAAGCCGCCGCCACGCGATAAAAAATCGGCGTGGTCTTCGGCCGCTTCACGCCGATCGCTTCCAGTTCGCGGATATGTTTTTCCAGCGCCGCAACATCCCTGCCGGTCCAGCCGGCGATCACGAGGTCGCGGACTGCGCGCAAATCGAGCGTCTCCGATAGGTGCAAGACGTTCTCTCCTCAGAGGGCAGCATGACGCCCGGGCTGGGCGTTTGTCCTTATCGCCCCTTCGCCTTTTCATAAAGCCCATCATGTGCGAGGAAATTGGAAGGCATAACGGGAATGCGAGCGGCCCATGAGCAATTCCAGGCGGTTGAAGGACTTGCTGGCGCGCCGTGCGGCCGTCACGGTTCCGGGTGCGGCGAACGCCCTGTTCGCGCGCGTTATCGAGGACCTCGGCTTTGAGGCCGTCTACGTCACCGGCGCCGGCATCGCCAACATGCTGCTCGGCGCCCCCGATATCGGGCTGACGACAATGACCGAAGTCAGCGAAACCGTTGCGGCCATCGCGGATGCAGTGTCGGTCCCCGTCATCGTCGATGCCGACACCGGCTACGGCAATGCCCTGAACATGCAGCGCACCGTCCGCACGTTCGAGCGCGCCGGCGCCGCGGGAATCCAAATCGAGGATCAAGTGTTTCCGAAGAAGTGCGGGCACTTTGCCGGCAAGCACGTGATCGCGACGGAGGAAATGGTGCAGAAGATCAAGGCCGCGGTCGACGCGCGCCATGATCAATCGCTGCAAATCATTGCCCGCACCGACGCCCGCGCCGTCGAGGGCCTGGACCGTGCGATCGAGCGTGCTCAGGCGTATATCGCTGCGGGCGCCGACGCGACCTTCGTCGAAGCACCGATCGGCCTTGAGGAACTCGCGCGCATTCCGAAAGCGCTCGCTGTGCCGCAAGTCGCCAACATCGTCTTCGGCGGCAAGACGCCCGACCCGGGCCGCGAGACGCTTGCGGAACTCGGCTTCTCGATCGTGCTCTACGCCAACGCTGCGCTGCAGGCCGCGCTGAAGGCGTCCTACGACGTGCTCAGCACGCTCAAGACCGAGGGCTCGTTGAAATCGGTCGAGGATCGCCTCGCCTCCTTCGAAGAGCGCCAGCGCGTTGTCGCGAAAGATGTGTGGGACGCGCGCGAAGCGCGCTATCGCGTGTGAGGGATGCCGGCATGACCAAAAACACTGCGCCACGGCCGTGGGACGGCATCATCTCGGCGGAAGAGCAGCGCGCCTACAATGCCGCAGGCTTTGGCCGCTCGTCCGGCTTGGGCAAGCGGCCGGCTTTGCTCATTATTGACGTCCAATACCGCACCGTCGGCACGACGCCGAAGCCGTTTTGGGAGGCGATCAAGGAATTCCCGACAGCTTGCGGCGATGTCGGCTGGTCTGCGATCCACAACATCGCGCGTCTGCTCGACTATTTCCGCGAGCGCGGCTGGCCGGTGCTCTATCCGCACGTGTCGCCGAAGCAAAGCTTCGACTACGGCAGGCTTTCGGACAAGGTGCCGGCCATCATGACGGTGGCGGCCAAGGGCTACGAATTCGTCGCCGAGGTGGCCCCGCGCGAGAAAGATATCTTGCTGCCCAAGAAGCATCCGAGTGCTTTTTTCGGCACGCCGCTCGCGAGCTATCTGATCGAAGTCGGGGCCGACACGCTTGTCGTGACGGGCTGCACCACCAGCGGCTGTGTCCGCGGCAGCGTGGTCGACGCCTTCGCCTATAACTTCCGCGTGCTGGTGCCGGAAGACGCCGTTTATGATCGCTCCGCGACCTCGCATGCGGTCAATCTGTTCGATATGGCGTCGAAATACGCCGACGTGATGCCGACCGGCGACGCATTGACCGCTTTGCGCGCGGTCGGCTGAAGCATTCGCGAGATCAGCCTCCGATGAAACCTTTCGATCTTGTGATCAAAGGCGGCGACGCGATTCTCCCTGGGCGCGGACGGACCGGCTGCGACATTGCCATCCACGGCGGCAAGATCGCCGCCATTTTGGCGCCGGGCGAAGCAGTCCCGGCCCAAGAGGAGATGCCGGCGCGCGGGCTTGTCGTCATGCCGGGCGCCGTCGACGTTCACCTGCATCTCGGTCACGGCAAGGACATCGCCCGCCCGCGCGAGCCGCTGGACGCCGACCGCGAGACGGCGGCCGCGGCAAAGGGCGGCGTCACTACCTTTATTCCTTATCTGATGGCGACCGAGCCGTTCGAGGCGATTTTCGACGATGTCGTCGCGGTCACCGAACAAGGCGCGCGCATCGATTTCGGTTATCACTTTATCATTTCGACCGAGGCGCAACTCGCAGCCGTCGCCCGTTATGTCCGCGACTACGGCGCGCCAAGCTTCAAGATCTTCATGAACAACCGCGGTGGCGAAGGCGCCCGCCTCGGGCTGCCGGACATCGACGACGGCTTTTTGTTCCGACTGTGCGAAGCCGCGGCCGAAAATGGCGGCATGGTCTGTCCGCATCCGGAAACGATCGAGATCGCCTGGGTGTTGCGCGATCGTCTGAAAGCAAGCGATCCCGAAGGCCACGGCGGCCTGAAAACTTGGAACGCCACCCGCCCGCCATTCGTCGAGGCCGACGCGGTGCAGCGCGCAGCCTATGTCGCGCATACGGCGGGCGCGCCGCTTTACGTCGTCCATACCTCGTCGGCGGAAGCGCTGGAGGCGGCGCTTCGCCATCGCCGCGCCGGCGCCACGGTGCATATCGAGACCTGCCCGCATTATCTCACGCACGACACCGGCTGGCCGGGCGGCGACGTCGGCAAGATCAATCCACCGCTGCGCGAAGCTACGGACCGTGAAAGGCTCTGGCAGGGCTTGCGCGACGGCGAAATCGATACGGTCGCGACCGATCATGTTCATCGCGGTATCTCCGCCAAGGAAGGCGGCATATGGACGGCCTCGCCCGGCTGCCCCGGACTGGAAACGCTGCTTCCTGTTCTGCTCAGCGAAGGGCACCACAAACGGGGATTGCCGCTGGAGCGGATCGTTGAGGTCGCTCGCGACCAATCCGGCCCGCATCATGGGTCTCGGCCACGCCAAGGGCAGCATCGCGCCCGGGCTGGACGCGGACTTGGCGCTCATCGATCTTGAGGCCGAATGGACGTTGCAGCGCGGCGACGTGGTGTCGAGCGCCGGCTATTCAATCTATGAAGGCCAGCGTTTCACGGGTCGTATTCGTCACGCCTTCGTACGTGGCCGCGCCGTTTTGCGCGACGACGCGCTTGTAGACGCTGCCGTCGGCCACGGCCGCTACATTCGGCGGCGCCTGCCCGCTTGAGCTTTCGCGCGCTCAACGCCGGGCACGATTGCGAAGACGCGCAATGGACTGCCGCTACCCTGACGGATTTTCAACGGCGCAGCGACGATAAGCGCACCGGTCGGCGGCAAGCGGTCGAGATTGCACAAGCATTGCAGCCCGTACTTGCCCGCGCCGTGCATGTAGTAGTGGCACGGGTAGGGCGGCGAGAAGTGCGCCGCCTGCCCGGCATCAGTGCCGATGGTTTCGGTGCCGAAGCCAAGCACGTCGCGCTCATTCACCAGAAAACGAACACAACCGGGGTCGGGGCCTGGCGTGTGCTGACCGGTGTCGTCGAGATTTTGGTAGGCGACCGGGTCGCTGCGCTTCGACCAGTCGGTTCGCATCAAGACCCACGAGCGCGGTGGTATGCGCCCATGCCGCTTCTCCCACGCTTTGAGATGCGCAACGGTCAGGAGAAAATCGGCATCCGCCGCGGCTTCCCCACTGCAATCGATGACGCAGGCCGGCGCGATGAAATGTTCGGCCGGCAGGGTATCGGTCGCATTGTTCGCCAAGTCGCGGCCGGAGATCCAGTGAATGGGAGCGTCGAAATGGGTGCCGGTATGCTCGCCGAAGCTCACATTGTTCCAATACCATCCCGGTCCGCGGTCGTCGTAGCGCGAGATCTCCTCCATGCGAAACGGCCGGCTCTGGCCCATCTCCGGCGGCAGCACGATCGGCGGAAAATCCGGCGACAGCGTTTGTGTCAGATCGACGATGTGAACGCCGCCCGAGGTGGCGACTGCGTGAAGGAGCGCGTGCAGAGCATCAGGCTGCGGCTCCGCCGCGCTTTTCTTCGCTCCATGCTTGCTTGACGCCTTTTTGCTAGGCACCGCCTTTCTTGTGGCTTTCATCGCCCGCCCTCGCCGACTTCGCGTTCGAGCGCTTTCGGATTGTCGAGATGCCGCGCGACCCAGTCCTGCGCCACGTCGCCCGGATAAACATCCTCGACCGAGCCCTTGAGCGCCTGCACGACAGCGGCGGCCAGTGCGGCGGGCGACAGCTTCGGCGGCATTTCCAGTTGATCCCAGTCGTCGTCGATCGGGCCGGGAAAGAGATTGATCACCCGCACGCCGGCCGGACGCAATTCGGCGCGCAAGGCCTGCGACAGCGAGAAGGCGGCTGCTTTTGAAGCTGAATAAGTGCCGTGCGGCGGATAATTCGCCAGCGCAAAGATCGACAACAGATTGACCCAGGCAACCGCATTCGTTGGCTCGTCGGCCGCGCGCGCCTTCAGCACCGGCGCAAAAGCTTGCGCAAGCCGCAGCAGGCCGAAATAGTTCACGTCCATTTCGAGCTGCGCGGTTTCCACACCGCGTCGTGACACAATCGAGAAACTACGATGATGATCCGCCGTATTGACCAGAATATCGACCTTGCCGCCGATCTCGCCGGCAAGCTCCTGCACGGAACCGCCGTCGGTCAGATCGAGCGGAACGATGGTCGCCTGCGGCAGGGCGCGCAACGCCTCTAGTCCCGCGATCTTCTTCCAAGGCTCAGCTTCGCCGATCCAGATCTTGTCGGCGCCCGCCCTTGCCAGCGCGTGCGCAATCGCCTGCCCGATCGACGTCTTTCCATCGGTCACCAGGATCTTGCGACCGCGCGGGTCGCATGTGAGTTCCCGCAACTTTGGATCCTCGGACAAATCCGGTCTCCCCTTTTCGGGCATCGCGATGAGCGCCGCCTGCCCGGCGCGATCGAGCGCCGTCTCGACGCGCACGCGGCACGGCGCTGCGCCGACGCCTGCATGCAGATAGGCAACGAGATTGATGCCGGCGTCCAGGCGAACAAGGCCGATGCGCCAGGGCAGTCGTTCGCGGAAGTAGAGTTCTTGCGCGGTGTGCAAGGTCGTTTCGGTGAGAAGCTTGCCCTTCCCATCCTGCGGCCGCCAGATCAGCCGGTGTGACAGACACGCGCGGCAAACTTCGCGTGGCGGATATTGCACGGCGCCGCAGTCGCGACAGGCCTGCAAGGCGAAACGTCCGCGCGCCGCTGCCGCGGTCAAGCCGAGCGCGACACGGCTGCGCGTCGCCGGCGGCAGCGTCGGCTGCCGCGTGCGCAGGATCGGATTTTTTGGTTGCGGGCGCGCCGCTGGCTTAGGCATCCTTTGTGTCCGTACTCTTCATCAGGTTCAAGCCGCCGCCAGCACCACGGCGCCACAGCAAACACCGCGATCGTAATTGATCATCCCGAAGCCCGACACAACGCCGTGCCGCGCATCGGGCACTTGCGCGCCAAGCGGCTGTCCGGTGAGCTGCCGAATAGCCTCCGTGATGCCGAGATGTCCGCCGGCCGCGCCGGCCTGCCCGACCGACAATTGGCCGCCCGAGGTGTTGAACGGAAAGCTTCCCTCCACCTCAAAGGTGTTGGCGCGGACGAAAGCCGGTCCCTCGCCTTCGCGGCAAAAACCCAGACCCTCGAATTGCAGCAGGTTGATCACCGGATAGTCGTCGTAGGTTTCGAGGAAGTCGATGTCCTCAGGCCCAACGCCTGCCTGTGCGTATAGATTGTCGCGGTCCATGACCCAGCCGCCGCGATATTGCACCGGATCGTCGGCAAACGCGTTATGCCGCTCGATTGCGCCAAGGAGCCGTACGTACCGCAGGCCCAGGTCCTCCGCGGTCGCGCGCCGCATCACCAAAAAGCCTTCCGCGCCGGCACACGGCATCACGCAGTCGAACAGCCGCAACGGATCGGCGACGAGGCGCGCGTCGAGATAGTGTTCGAGCGTCAGCGGCTTTTTGAACAGCGCCAGCGGATTTTTCAGCGCGTTGGTACGCTGTGCCACGCACAGCTTGCCGAAATCCTCGCGCGTCGCTCCATATGTTCGCATGTAATAGGCGGTGAGGAAGGCGAAGCTCGCATTCGGCCCACCCGAACCGTAGGGATAAACGGCGTCCTGCGAAAACTGACTGAAAGCCGACGTATTACGGCGAAAGCTGTCGGTGTGATTGGTGTCGCCCGCAATGCAGGCCACGATTTCCGCATCGCCATTCTGCACGGCGCGGGCCGCGCGCCGGATCGAGACAATGCCGGAGGCGCCGCCCATCGGCACATGATCGAGCCAGCGCACTGTCATCTCCAAATGCTGGGTCAGGCCGACGGCAGTATCAGGCGCAAGCGTGAAGCTTGCGACCGCAAGCCCGTCGATGCGCGCCTTTGGGATTTTCGCCGCCGCGAGCAATTCAGCGACGGCGCGGCCGAGAAACCAGTGCGCGCTCCTGATGGAATAGCGCACGTACGGCACCGTCACCGGCGCCGCCAGCACAACGTCGTCGTACGGTGCCGGCACCGCCATCAGGCTGAACCGCCGAGATAAGTCGCAACCACCCGCGGGTCGTGCGCGAGCGCGCCGGCCGGGCCTTGATGCGTGATCTCGCCCATTTCGAGCACATAGCCGTAATCGGCCGTCTCCAGTGCGGCGCGCGCATTCTGCTCGACCAACAGAATCGACACGCCGAGCTCACGCAGCGACGCGATGATGCGCAGGATCTCCCGCACCATGATCGGCGCAAGCCCGAGGCTGGGCTCATCGAGCAGCAGAAGCCGCGGCTTCGCCATCAGCGCGCGGCCGAGCGCCAGCATCTGCCGCTCGCCGCCCGACAGTGTCTGCGCCTTCTGCCGCCGGCGCTCGTCGAGCCGGGGAAAACGCGCATAGACCTGCTGGAGGCTTTGCTTCACATCGGATCCGTTACGGCGACGCGTGTAGCCGCCCAGCAAAAGGTTATCGGCAACCGTCATGTCGCCGAACAATTCGCGGGTTTCCGGCACCAGACAAAATCCGCGCTCGACACGCTCCTCCACGTCGAGCCTCTCGACATCGAGGCCATCATAGATGACTTGGCCGCGCGAGCGCAGCAGTCCGGCAGCCGCCGCAAGGAGCGTGGTTTTGCCGGCGCCGTTCGGCCCGATGACGGTCACGATCTGGCCCGGCTGCATGGTCAGCCCGACGCCGCGAACGGCTTCGACCTTGCCGTAGGCGACATGCAGATCCCTAATCTCCAGAAGCGCCGTCATGCCACACTGCCCAGATAGGCTTCCTGCACGCACAGCTCGACACCGCGCACCGCGTCGATCTTGCCGAAGGCTACGTCCAGATCCCTAATCTCCAGAAGCGCCGTCATGCCACACTGCCCAGATAGGCTTCCTGCACGCGCGGATCGGCGCGCACCACGGCCGGACGTCCTTCAACAAGCTTTGAGCCGAAGTCCATCACCACGATACGGTCGACCAGCCCCATAACAAATTCGACATCGTGCTCGACCAGGAGGACGGTTACCCCTTCCTTCCGCAAGCCGCGCAGCAAATCGGCAAGGGCGAGCTTCTCGGGGCGGCTCAATCCGGCGGCCGGCTCGTCGAGGATGATCAAGGCCGGATCGGCCGCAAGCGCGCGGGCGACTTCGAGAATGCGCTGGCGTCCAAGCGGCAGATTGCCGGCCTGGTCGAAAGCTTGCTCACCTAATCCCACGCGCTTGAGCTGCGCCAGCGCCTCGGCGCGGGCGCGCGCCTCTTCGGTGCGGTCGAGCCGCAACGCGCTCGCCAGGAAACCGGAGCGCGTACGCACATAGGTTCCGAGCAACACATTGTCGATCAGCGTCATGCTCGGCCGAAGCTTCACGTGTTGGAAGGTGCGCGCGATGCCGGCTCTGGCGATGCGGCGCTGACCCGCGCGGGTGATGTCTTGGCCGAGGAAAACGATCGTACCCTCGTCGCTTTTCAGCGCGCCGGTGATGAGGTTGAACACCGTGCTCTTGCCGGCGCCGTTTGGTCCGATCAGTCCGACGATTTCGCCGGCTTTGACCTCGAAGCCGACGCGGCTGACCGCCTCAAGACCGCCGAAGCGCTTCAACAAGTCCTGAACCGTCAGCAGCGGGATACCGGCTTGCGGCATGGCGCGTCGCGGCAGCGGCTCGGCCGCGGCCGGCGGCTGCCGTGCCGGTTTCGGCAGATAACGCAGCATGAACGGCATCACGCCGCCCCGCGCGAATTGCAGCGCCAGCACATAGATGATGGCGAAGACGATCACCTCCAGCTGCTGACCATTCTCTGCGAAATGCGGCAGCAGATCCTGCAGCCCATTCTGCAACAGCGTGATCAGTGCGGCGCCGACCACCGCGCCGAGGATGTGTCCGGAACCTCCCAGGATCGCCATGAACAAATACTGGATGCCCATGCGCAGATCGAACGGCGCCGGGCTGACATAGCGGCTCATGTGCGCGTACAGCCAGCCGGACAGTCCGGCGAGCAAAGCGGCAATCACAAAGATCACCAGCCGGATGCGAAACACGCTGATGCCGAGGCTCTCGACCATCACCACGCCGCCACGCAGGCTGCGAACGGCGCGGCCTTCGCGCGAGTCGAGCAGGTTGGCGATCAGGATGGTCGCGGCCGCGAGCACGCCCCAGATCAGATAATAGATCGCATCATTCGGCGCGAGCGACACTGGCCCGATCGCGATCGGCGGCACGCCGGTGATGCCATTGTTGCGGCCGAGCGATTCCAGATTGCCGAACAGGAAATAGATCGACAGGCCCCAGGCAATGGTGCCGAGCGGCAGGAAATGTCCGCCGAGCCGAAGCGTGATCGCGCCGAGGAAGGCGGCGACGATCCCCGTCAGCGCAAGCGCAAACAGAAGCCCCAGCCAGGGAGAGGCCCCCTCCGCCGTCGTCAGCCATGCGGTAGCGTAAGCGCCGATGCCGACGAATGCCGCCTGCCCGAACGAGGTCAATCCGCCGACGCCAGTGAGCAGCACGACGCCAAGCGCCACCAGCGCATAGATGCCGATATAGTTGAGCAGAGTGACCGTGAATTCTGCGGCCCAGAACGGCGCCGCCAGCAAGATCGCCACAGCGACGACGACGATGATCACGCCAGTGCGGGCGATCATCCGTCGACCTCCGCATCCTCCTCGTCGGTTTGCTCAAGCGACAACGAACGCCAAAGCAACACCGGGATCAGCACACTGAAGACCGTCACCTCTTTGAACGAACTGCTCCAGAAAGACGCGAAGCTTTCCAGCAGCCCGATGAGGACGGCGCCAATCGCGGTGCCCGGATAGCTGATAAGGCCGCCGATGATCGCTCCGACAAACGCCTTCAGCCCGATGATGAAACCGGAGTCGTAATAAAGCGTCGTCACCGGGCCGATCAGAATGCCGGATATGGCGCCGAGCAGCGACGCCAGCAAAAACGCCAGCGTTCCGGTGTTGCCCGGACGAATGCCGACGATGCGTGCACCCACCCGATTGACCGCGGTCGCGCGCAGCGCCTTGCCGGCGAGCGTATGCTCGAAGAACAAGAACAGCAGCAGGCTGAACACAATGGCTGTCGCGACCATCAGGATGGTTTGCGACGTGACGATCACGCTGCCGAAACGGAAAACTTCCGTGGTCAGCGGCTTGGTGCGGAATCCCTCCGGACCGAAGAACAGCAGGCCCAATCCGGAAAGGGCGAACGTCAGGGCTACAGACACGATCAGCAACAGGAGAACGGACGCGCCGGCAAGCGGCCGCAGCGCAATGCGCTCAATCAGCGGCGCGATCGGAACGACAAGTGCGATGGCCAGTGGGATCTGCGCCCAGTTCGGCAGGCTCGCGCCGGCAAAGAACCAGGCGATGGCCGCCGGCAGGAGCGGCAAAACGCCGTAGCCGATCAGCCCGTGCCCGATCCGATGAGGCTCGCCGCGGCGCCAGTGATGCACAGTGACGACAATGCAGGCGACCACCGCCAAGGTCGCGACCAGATAAACCGTGCCCGGCATGCGGCCGAGTTGCAGCGAGGCAAGCGTCAGTGCCGAGAAGGCGACAATGTCGCCGAACGGCACGAAAACCACGCGCGTAACCGAGAAAATCAGAACGAGGCCGAGCCCGACGAGAACGTAAATCGATCCGGTGGCGATGCCGTCGATACCGAGAATAAGAGCGATATCGGGCGTCATGCCAGGCTCGCCGTCCAGGTGCCGCCGCAACGGTTGTCGCAGGCGAGTCGTCTGCGTTCTGTGGTGCGAAAAAGCCGGGACCACAGCGGCATTTCTGTTCCGCCATCCTGAGGGACGGGCAAGAAAACCATTGCGACGAAATTGTTTCAAGCTTAAAATTTACATGCAGGCGATGGACGGCGAACGTGCATGGTTGTTGGCTTTTCGCCGCCAATTTGGGAGGTGCGCGTGCTCCATTCTGTGCGTTTCGCCGCCGCGGTGGCCATGGCCTCGGTGATAGCCTTCCCGGCCGCCGCCGCTGACATCACGGTCGGGTTGATCACTTCGATGACCGGCCCCGGCGCCTCGATCGGCATTCCTTATTCGAAGGGTCTCGCCGCCGGCATTGTCTATCAGGACGAGGTCAACGGCATCAAAGTCAAAGCGGTTCAGCTTGACGACGCCTCCGATCCGTCGACCGGCACGCGCGACGCCCGCAAGCTGATCGAGCAAGACAAGGTCGACGTTCTGATGGGCGCGGGCGCCACGCCGACCACGCTCGCAATCGCCGCTGTCTCGCACGAACTGAAAGTCCCGCTGATCGCGCTGACGCCGACCGGAGACGTGCCTGGCGATGCCGGCTCCTGGATGATTTCCGTTCCGCAGCCGCCGCCCATGATGGTGGATGCGGTGGTGAAGCGGATGACCGCGGGCGGCGTCAAGACGGTGGGTTATATCGGCTATAACGACGCCTGGGGCGATCTTGTCTACAACGCGCTCAAAAAGACCGCCGATCCGGCCGGCATGCAGATCGTCGCCAACGAGCGCTATGCGCGCGCCGACACGTCGGTGACCGCGCAAGCCTTGCATCTCGTCGCCGCGGCGCCCGAAGTGGTGATGATGGGCGGCTCCGGCACGCCCGGCGCGCTTCCGTTCATCGCGCTCGCCGATCGCGGTTACAAAGGCCAGATCTACGGCACGCACGCCTTGATCAACCCGGACTTTGTCCGCGTCGGCGGCAATGCCGTGGAGGGCGTGATCTGCCCGGCCGGCCCGATCGTGGTCGCCGAACAGCTTCCGGAATCCGCTCCCACGCGCAAGATCTCGATGGAATACCTCGCCGCCTATCAGAAGGCGAACAACGAGCCGGCGCGCGGCGGCTTCGCGCCTTATGCCTTCGACGCCTGGCTGATCATGCTCGATGCTTCCAAGCGCGCTTTGGCGACCGGCGCGCAACCCGGCACGCCGGAATTTCGCACCGCGTTGCGCGATGCCATCGTGACGACGAAAGAACTTGTCGGCACGCATGCCGTCTACAATTTCAAGCCGGGCGCCACCACCGGCGTCGACGAGCGCGCGCAAGTGCTGGTGAAGCTCGTCGGCGGCAAATGGACGCTGATGCAGTGACGCG
Source organism: uncultured Alphaproteobacteria bacterium (assembly GCA_963845075.1). Classification (GTDB taxonomy): domain Bacteria; phylum Pseudomonadota; class Alphaproteobacteria; order Rhizobiales; family Xanthobacteraceae; genus BOG-931. Next base: position 61,153 of record CAWJRE010000011.1, read on the forward strand.
GCCGCGTCACGCCCGCCGCGATGACGGCAGGCGCGGATGCGGAACGATCTTCGCCGCCGGGCTGTTGGCGAGGTAGACCTGCAAACGCACGGCGTCTTCGCTGCTTGCGATCAGCCGCTCGACCATGCCGAGCAGTTGCAGGAATTCGGCCTGACTGAGGCTGCCGAATTCCGCGTCGTTGACTTGCCGCTGCACCGGCGCGAGCTCGGCCAAGAGCGCGTCGCCCTTTTCCGAAACTTGCAGCTTGACGCGCCGGCGGTCCGCCGGGTCGACGGATTTGTGGATGAGGCCGCGCTTGAGCAGTTTGTTGGTGACGGTCGTAACGAACGCGCCGCTGAGATGAAGATGCTCGGCCACGCGGTTGACGTTGACGTCGCCTTCTTCGGCGTCGAGGTGCCGGATCGAAATCAAGGTGGTGTACTCGATGCCGACGAGGCCGATGCGCGCCGCATGGCCGCGGCGGATCGCTTCGTGGCGGGCCAGGAAGCCGAACAAGCTATGCACCAGCCGGCGAAAATGCCGATCCGAGCCGTCGACCAGAAGCTCAGGCCGCGAAACCGTGAGCGGCGGTGAAGGATGCCGTCGGCCGATTTTGCGCGGCAGTGTTCCAGCAGGACTTGGAGTTCGTTTGCGGGCTGAGTTGGTCATTGGACATCGCTTCGTATGATCATCGGTCTGAGTTCATTGGTCGTGGAGCGCCTGACGCGGCTGCCGGCGCCTTTCCCAAAAATGCTTCGGAAATGAGAGAGCCGGCGGCGAGGTCGGCGGCGGAGCCGGACGCGATCACCCGTCCGGTTTCCAAAAGATACGCCCGGTTGGCGAACTTCAACGCTTGCCGCGCTTTCTGCTCGACCAGCAGAACGGTGAGCCCGCCGCGCTGCAGGTCGGCGATGGTGCTGAACACGAAATCGCTCATCTTCGGGGCAAGGCCGAGCGAAGGCTCATCGAGCAAAAGAAGCCGCGGACGGCTGAGCAGCGCCCGCGCGATCGCCAGCATCTGCTGCTCGCCGCCGCTCAAGAGGTTCGCCATCGCGGCCCGCCGTTCTTTCAGGATCGGAAAGCGCTCGAACATGCGCTCGATGTCGACGGCCGCTTCGGCGCGGTCCGAACGGGCGTAAATCCCCATGCGCAGATTGTCTTCGACACTCATGCGGCCGAGCATGCCGCGGCCTTCCGGGACGAGAGAAAGACCGGCGCGAAGATTGAGCTCGGCCTTGTTGGGAACGAGCGCGCGGCCCTGGTAGGCGACTTCGCCGCGAAACGGCAACAATCCGGCGATGGCCCGTAACGTGCTGGTCTTGCCGGCGCCGTTGGCGCCGATCAGCGCCACGATCTCGCCGGCCTGTACATCGAGGTCGATGCCGCGCACCGCGCGGATCGGCCCGTAGAAGACCTCGAGCTTGCGCACGCTCAGCATGCGGCCTCGCTCCCGAGATAAGCGTCGAGGACCACGGGATCGCTGCGGATCGCGGCCGGCTCTCCGGTTGCGATCCGGACGCCGAAATCGAGCACATAAAGCTCGTGGCAAAGATTCATCACGAACGCCATGTCGTGCTCGATCAGGAGGATCGTCAGTCCCTCCTCATTGAGGCGAAGCAGCAATCTCCGCAACTCGTCGGCCTCGTCGTGATTCATGCCGGCAACCGGCTCGTCGAGCAGCAGCAATTTGGGCCCGCTCGCCAGCGCCCGCGCCATGTCGACCTTGCGCTGAATCCCGTACGGCAAGGTGCGCGCCAGCACGTCGCGATATTTTTCCAGGCCGAAGAATTTCAAAACCTGCTCGGCGCGCGCCGTCACAGCCGGGTTGCTCCAGCGCAAAGGCATGAGGCCGCGCAGCGCGTTGCCCTTGGGATGCTGCGTGACCAACAGGTGCTCCCAGACCGTCATTCCGGCGAACAAGCGGATGTTCTGGAAGGTGCGCGCCAACCCCGCACGAATGATGCGGTGTGGAGGCCAGTCGGTTATCTTCCGGCCGTCGAAGACAATGGCGCCGGAATCCGAGCGGTAGGCGCCGGTGATGAGATTGAACAGCGTCGTCTTGCCTGCGCCGTTCGGACCGATGACGCCGACGATGCGGTTCTTCCCAACCGACATCGATATGTCCGACAACGCGCGGACACCGCCAAATCGCTTTCCGACCGCTTCAAGGCGGAGAAGTGCGTCGGGTCCTGCCGCGCTCATGTCGCTGCGCTCCGGAAACTTAGCCTCGCGAGCAGCGGACGGTCGAGGATGCCCTGGCGCCGCGTGAGCAGCACGATGATCAGGAGCGCGCCGAAGGCGGCAAGCCGCCAGTCGGCGACGACACGCAACCACTCGGGCAGCAAGACGAGCAAGCCCTGCGCCGGCCAAGGCCCCTACCCCGACCGTCGAGCCGCCCAGGATCACCGCGAGCACGAAATCGATCGAGCGCTCGAACCCGAAATTGCCCGGCTCGATATAGACGTGATGATGGGCAAAGAGCGCGCCTGCGACTGCAGCGATGGCCGCGCCCAAACCGAAGGCGCCAACTTTGATCAGCGTCGTATTGAGGCCGACAAGGCCAGCGGCGGTCTCGTCGTCATGCACGGCCCGCATCTGCAGCCATAGATGCGAGCGCTCGAGCAAAAGGATCATGAGCAGAATGCCGGCAGTCCATATCCAGATGTAGCCGAGCGCAACATGCTGCATGCCGTGATAGCCGCCGGAGCCGCCCATCGGCGCAAACACCAGAAAGAAGCTCCGCACCATCTCGCCGAAGCCGAGCGTAGCGATGGCGAGATAAATGCCTTTGAGCCGCAAGGCGGGGAAGCCGACGACGATGCCGATGATGCTTGCTGACAGCGCCGCGGCCACCACCGCGCCCGTCAGCGGCCAGCGTAATTCCACAGTCAAATAGGAGGAAAGGTAGCTGCCGATCGCCATGAAGCCGGCATTGCCGAGCGACAATTGGTTGGTCGCCAGGATGACGTATACGCTGAGCGCGCCGAGCGTCAGGATGCCGATATCGGCAAGGAGCCCGGCGTAATAGGTCGACATCAGACGCGCTGCCCCAGATCGGAGCGCGCGCCGCCGAGCAAGCCCTGCGGGCGCAGCAGAAGGATCAGGATCATCAGCCCGTAGACGACGAAGTCGCGCAGCTGCGAGCCGCCATAGGCCACGGTCAGCACTTCGGCGATGCCGATCAGCGGCCCGGCCAGCAGCGCGCCCCAGACGTTGGCCGTGCCGCCGATGACCATCACGGCGATCGCTTTGAGCCCGGTATCGACCCCGACATACGGCGTGATCGCCGCATAGTGCAGGCAGACGAGCACGCCCGCAGCGCCAGCCAGCGCGCCGGAGATCGCGAACGCATGCATCATCATGCGGCCGACCGAGACGCCCAAGAGCCGCGCCACCTCGCGGTTCTCGGCCACTGCCCGCAGCGCGCGCCCGGCCGACGTGCTCTGGATCAGCCACGCCAATGCGCCGACCAGAACAATCGTCACGCCGATGACCGCGAGCTGCATCACGCCGACATTGAGTGAGCCCAGCGTCAGGCGGTCGTCGAACAATTCGGACGGCAATTGCAGCGGATCGGAACCCCAGATATTGGTGACCACGTTCTGCAGGATGATCGAGAAACCGAGCGTCGAAAGAAGCGGCGTGATCGGCGGCGCGTCGCGCAGCGGCTCGCAGGCGATTTTTCCTATGACGATCGCGGTCAACGCGCCTGCCGCCATTCCGGCCAGCAAGGCGACGGGCAGCGGAAAATTCGCAGCGATCACGGTGAAGCCGATGAAGCCGCCAAGCATGAACAATTCGCCGATGGCAAGATTGAGGATCGAGAGGATCCCCATGACCAGCGAGAACGACAGCGCTACCAGCGTGTAGACCGCGCCGAGCGTTAGTCCGTTTACGATTTGCTGCGCTAGCATGGTCTTGCGTCTTGGTGGCGGGCTCGCCGAAAGCGTTCGCCGCTCATCCGGTCAAACCTGTACAGCGAGCCGTTGCGGCGGCCCGCCGCGAATTGAAGGTGTTGCAGCCGAAAGAGCGCGCCGTCCGCCGCGGCGATCAGCAGCCGCCCTCCGCGCTGCACGCGCTCTCTTTGGTCGCCCATGCACCGTTCTGACCTTGAACGATGAAGAAGGTCTTGGCGGCGTCGCCGTCGGCCGTGAAGCTGATCGGCCCGCCGAAACCTTCGAAACCTTTCAGGTTGGTCATGTAGTCGCGGATTTTGGTGCGGTCGGCGTCCAGATCTTCCGGCTTACCGGCGATGCCGGCCTGCTTGATGCCGGCGACATACATGCTGACGATCTCATAGATATTGGCGTCGTACATGCTCGGCTCGATATCGGCCGGAAGACCCGAGGTCTTGCGCAGCAGCGGCTGGAGCTCGGCAACGAACTTCTCCGCCTTCGGGCTCTTCATGGTGGCGTAGAAGGTTGCCGGGGCGACGATCGGGATTTCCGGCGCGGCCTTGAGAATCGCCGACGAGATCAGCGGCGTGCCGCCGATCACCGGCTTCACCAAACCCTGGCGCTTCATCTCCCGGAGGACGGTAATCGCCTGGCTGTAATCGGCGCCGATCACGACGCCGTCCGGATTGAGCCCCTTGAGCTTGGTCACCTGCGCGCTGACGTCCAACTCGCCGGTATTGAACGAGATCAGATCGCTTTCGTTGAGCACCTTGATGTCGGCTGAGGCAAAGACCTTGGGCATGATCTTGGTGGCGATCGCGGTCGAAACCGCGTCCTTGGCGTCGTAGATCACCGCCACCGTCTTCACATCGAAAGTCTTCTTGAAATACGGGACGGAGACTTTGGCGAGAATGCCCTCATCAACGGTGTTGCGGAACGCCCACGGCCGATTGGCCTTGGCGACGCCGGGCTTGGAGGACGCCTGCGAGGTCGAGACGATTTTCATTTCGTTGGCGACCGGAAAAGTCACTTCGCACGCGCTGCTGGTAAGCGGGCCTGCCACCGCCAGGACCTTGTCGTCGCCCGCGAGCTTACGCAGCGCATTGGCCGCTTCGGCGGGCTTGGCGCCGTCGTCATAGATCACGATCTTGAGTTTCTTGCCGGCGACGCCGCCCGCCTCGTTGACCTGCTTTTCCAGCAGATTGAGCGTGGTGGTGTTGGAGCGGCCCCATTCGGCAAATGGACCGCTGCTTGGTACGATCGCGCCGAGAGTGATCTGATCTTCGGCCCGTGCGATCGCGCTGCCGGCGAACGCCGTTGCCGTGGCGAGCAAGAGGCCGAGCAAAGGCGTGCGGATGTTCGTCATTCTCATCCTCCATCAAATGATGCCCGGCCCCGCACCGGCAGCCCGCGAAGCGATTGCCGCCGCGCGAGCGTCCGCAACGCTAACACCGATCAGCGAACTTGAAAAGCTTCGTTTGTTAGGCAATTATGGAAGCCATTCCGACAGCGAGACCGGCTGCGGCGGCGGGCGAGGCGGCAGCAATATCAGGCGAACATGGATATCAAGCGAATACTGAGCTTCGTCGACGAAGTGCGCAGCGAAGTAGGCCGCCGCACCGAGCCGCCGCTGCGCAAATGCGCCGTGGTGGCGATCGTGCAGAATCCGTTCGCCGGCCGCTATGTGGAGGATTTGGCGCCGCTGACGCAAGCAAGCGAGGCGATCGGGCGCGAGATCAGCGCCATCGCGATGGGCCTGCTCGCGCCCTACAAGCCGGTCAGCTACGGCAAGGCGGCCGTGATCGGACTTGCCGGCGAGCAGGAGCACGGCAACGCCATGCTCACCACCGTGTTCGGCAATGTGATGCGGGAGGCGGCCGGCGGCGGCAAGGCCTGGATATCTTCTTTCACCAAGCGCGCGGCGCCCGGGAGCGACCATCGATATTCCGTTCGCCCACAAGGACGCGCTCTATGTCCGCTCCCACTATGACGGCATCAGCATCACGCTGCATGACGCGCCCCTGCCCGACGAGATCGCGCTGATCTGCGCCTACGCCACGCGCGGCCGGCCCAATCACCGGGTCGGCGGACTGAGCGCGGAAGAGATCAAAGGGATCGACGGACTTACCTGAGAGTGCCGGAACGCGCATGCGGCCGGCTGATGGAGTTTGAACATGAGCGATTGCAAGACCGGCGCCGAGCACATCAAGTCGCTCAAGGACGGACGCACCGTCTATCTTGACGGCAAGCTTGTCGGCGATGTCACCGAACACCCGGCCTTTCGCAACGCCGTACACTCGGCAGCGGCGCTCTATGATTACCAGGCCCAGCCGGAAAATCTCGAATTCATGACGTTTCGCCCGAACGGCTCCAACCGCCGGGTCAATCGCGCTTGGCAGATGCCGCGCAGCTACGACGAGATGGTGCAGCGGCGCAAGGCGCTGCAGGCCTGGGCGGCCCAATCCTGCGGCTATTTCGGGCGTTCGCCGGACCATCTTGCGTCCTCGCTGGTCGGCCAGCGCATGGGCATCGAGGTGTTCCGCAAGCACAGCCCCGAGCGCGCCAAGGCGTTCGCCGACTATTTCGATTTCGCCACGAAGAACGATCTTTTTCTCACCTACGTGATCATCAATCCGCAGGCCGAACGGAGCAAAGGCTGGGGCGAGCAGGATGAGGATCTGGTGGCGCGGATCGTCGACGAGGATGCAAGCGGCGTCACCATCCGCGGCGCCAAGATGCTCGGCACCTCCTCGATCATGGCCAACGAAGTGTTCGTCGCCAATCTGCAGCCGCTCAAGGCCGGCGAGGAGGCGCTCGCCTTCTCCTGCGCGCTGCCGATGAATGCCAAGGGGCTGCGCGTCTTGTCGCGCAAGTCCTACGAGCAGCATGCCGTTTCGCTCTACGACAATCCGCTCTCGGCGCGCTTCGACGAGAACGACGCCTTGATGTATTTCGACGACGTCAAAGTGCCCTGGGAGCGGCTGTTCGTCTATCGCGATCCCGACATGTGCCGCGCGCAATTTCACGACACGCAGGGGCACGCTTATCAGAACTATCAGGCGCAGATCCGGCTGTCGGTGAAGATCGCTTTCCTGGCCGGGCTCGCGCGCCGCGTCACCGAGGCAATCGGCACCACCAACATCCCCTCCGTCTCCGAACAACTCGGCATGCTGGCGGCGGAGGTCGGAATGGTCAACGCGATGCTGTCGGGCATGGAGGCCTCGGGTTCTCAGGTTGGCGAGTGGTATGTGCCGAACAAGCATTTCATGTATTCGGCGCAGGTGCTGACCCAGGACCTCTACCCGCGGGTGATACGCACCATCCGCGAATTGGCCGGCGGCGCGCTGATCATGCTGCCTTCCTCGGTGCTCGATTTCGGCAATCCGGAAATGACGGCGATTATCAACAAGACACAGCGTTCGGCCACGATGTCGCCGGAGCAAAAGGTGAAATTCCTCAAGGCCGCGTGGGACGCGGTCGGCTCGGAATTCGGCTCGCGCCACACCCAATACGAAATGTTCTATGCCGGCGCGCGCTTTGTGACCTGCGGCCACAGCTTCCGCACCTTCGACTGGAAGAGCGCCGGCGGACTGGTGGATTCGCTTCTCTCCTCCTACGATCTGCAAAGCGAATTGGCGCGCGCTCAAGCATGATCCGGGGTGGACGCCGGTTTTCCGAAAACATCGTGCGCAAATGAAACCAACGGAACCGTTATGAAACTCGCCATCGTCAATCTCGGACAAATCGTTTCCGGGAATTGGCGCGATCCTTTTGTCGCCGGCGACACCATCTTGACCGATGGCGGTCGCATCGTGCGCGCCGGCACCGCGTCAGCGGCCGACGTGGAGGCCGCGGACGTCGTCATCGATGCCGGCGGCATGACCGCCATTCCCGGCCTGATCGATTCGCACGTCCACATCACGTTCGGCGACTACACGCCGCGCCAGCGCACCGTGGGCTTTCTCGAAAGCTACCTGCACGGCGGCATCACCACCTCGATCTCGGCCTCGGAAGTGCACGTCCCCGGCCGGCCGAACGATCCCGAAGGCGTCAAGGCGCTGGCGCTCGCCGCGCAGCGTTGCTTTGCCACCTATCGCCCCGGCGGCATGCGCGTGATCGCCGGCTCGGTGATCCTCGAGCCGGGACTGACCGCGGCCGATTTCAAGGAGCTCGCCGCAAAAGGCGTCACTCTTGCGAAAGCAGGCTTCGGGGCGGTGAAGACGGCCTACGATTACGCTCCGCTCGTCACTGAGGCCAAAGCCGCCGGCTTGATTACAACCTGCCATACCGGCGGCTCGTCGATCCCGGGCTCGGGCGCCATTACCGGCGATCATCTGCTCGCCATGCATCCGCATGTGTCGTTCCATATCAATGGCGGCCCGACCGCAATGCCGGACGCCGACTTCGAGCGCGTGATCAAGGAAAGCGAGATCGCGCTTCAGGTCTGCACCGCCGGAAATCTACGCACCGTGCTGCTCTGCGCACGCCTCGCCGACCAGCTTGGCGCCTTCGACCGCTTCATCATGGGCACGGACACGCCGACCGGCTCCGGTATCATGCCGCTCGGGCTCCTCTACACCATCGCCCATTGCGCGAGCCTGACCGACATGCCGCCCGAGCACTTCATCTGCGCGGCTTCCGGCAGCAACGCGCGCGTCTACGGCCTCGACTCCGGTTATCTCGCCGCCGGCAAGGCGGCCGACATCGTGCTGATCGACGCGCCGGACGGCGGCACGCAATCGACCGCGCTCGCCGCCATCAAACACGGCGATATCGCCGCCATCGGCGGCGTGGTGACGGCAGGCATGCCGCGCTTTGTCGGCCGCAGCCGCAACACCCCGGCGACGACCCGCAAGGCGCGGGTCGTCAAATCAAAAATCATGCAGGACTTTTCCGCGGCGGCTCATTGAGCCGCGAGCCGCTCTGGCCGACGCGCGCGCTCTATGATCGGCAATACCAGTAATATCGCCGCCAGAAATGGCCGGTCCGCACATAGGCGCCGAACTTGGTGCGCAGCAGATAGTAGCTTTTGGCGCTGTCATACTCGACCTTGGAAACCCGCCGGCAGTCGGGTCCGGGCGGCTGTTGGGCAAAACCGGACGACGAAGAAAGCGAGAGCGCAGCAAGCGCTACGCAGCACAAGCCTGCTCGCTTCGCCCCCATCTTGAACTCCCTTGCCGTTACAGACCTTTCGGATTGGCCATGAATTCCTCGATGATCTCCGGCGGCGGCTTGATGAAATCGGAAACGCGGCTGACGGCAAGCCCGTTCAGCCGTTTCAGCTTCACCGCGAGCTCCGCCATTTTCACCACGATTGGAATACCGTTGATCACCGGCGCGCCGTCGACAGCATGCCCTTTTAGCGGCGCGAACAACAGCATTGGGATGCCGCCGCCCGGTATCAGCACGTCGCAGCCCGCCGCCACCAGCGGCCGCGCCTGCTCGGCGAATAGCTTGACCACCTCCTCGGCAAGCGCTTCGGATTCATAAGCCTTCAAAATTTGTCCAGGCTCGAAAGTCATCGCGTGCACGCCGGTGACGCGCTTTTCCAGCCCGTATTTGCCGATCTGGTGATGAAACCAGGGAATGAAGCGCGGATTGATGGTCACGATGCCGGTGCGCTGGCCGAGTTGGCAGGCATAAAGCATCGAGGCTTCGCCGAGCGACACCACCGGAATGTCGACCACCGAGCGCGTCTCATAGAGGCCGGCATCCTGAAAGTGACCGATCACGAAAGCGTCGTAGCCTTCGCGTTCGGCTTTCACCGCGTTGCAGATCACTTCGCGCGCGCAGCGAAATTCGACGATCGGATGCGCATAGTTGTCGTGCGGGGTGATGCCCTTGACGTCGACCGTCGTGCCGGGATCGACGACCGAGGCGAGATGGCGCCGCAGCCGGTCCCAATACATTTTGCCGTGCGGTTCGTCGACAAAGCTTTGATACCAGATGCGGATCGGGTCCATCTTTCCTTCCGGATTGTTCGCGTTAGGGCATGATCCCGAAAAGTGGAAACCGGTTTTCGGTCAAGATCACGCTCCAATCAAATAATCTAGGCCGTGATCCGATTCAATTGAATTGGATCACGGCCTAGATGCTGAAACTGGCGACGCTCGCGCCGCCGCAAACATACAGCACTTGGCCGGTGATGAACGAGCTTGCCGGATCGGCGAAGAACATGACCGCGCGGGCGACGTCCTCGCTGCGCCCGAGCCGGCGCACCGGTATGGCCTTGGCAAGAGCGGCGGCCCGCTCGCTGCCGGAGGGAACCACCTGCCCGAACATCTCGGTGTCTTCGATCGGGCCGGGCGCCACCACATTCACGGTGATGCCGTCCGGCGCAAGCTCGAGCGCCCAGGTTCGCGCCATGCCGATCATGCCGGCTTTGGTCGCCGAATAGACGGTGCGGGTCGGCAGGCCCAGCGCGGCGCGCGACGAGATCAGCACGACGCGGCCAAAATGCCGCTCGCGCATGCCCGGCAGCGCCGCCTGCACCAGCAAAATTGCGGCGCCGAGATGAAGCTGGGCGAGGTCGCTCAAGTCCTCCTGCCGGACATCGAGCAGAAGATTGGGCCGGATGATGCCGGCGTTGTGCACCACTACCGAAATGGGAAAGCGCCGCGCAAGGTCGGCGGCCGCCTGCTCCGTCGCTTTCGCGTCGGTCAGATCGACCTCGACCGCGTGCAACGCCGGATGCGACCAGTCCGGCTTGCGGCGGGCAACCGAGATCACCTCGTACCCCGCTTCAATCATTTGCCGGCAGATTGTCGCGCCGATGCCGGCACTTCCGCCGGTGACGATGGCGACCGGTCGCTCGCTCATGCCGGACACTCGGGAATCAAACGTGGGCTCAGAGGGCTCACATGAAAAGCTGGATGCTGCGCAACGCCGCGTCGCAATTGACCAGATCGACACGCTTCAGTTTGATCTTGAGCTTGCCGTCCACCATGGTCAACGTGTGGGTCGCCCAGGCCGCGTAAAGATCCTGCTCGTCCAAGCGCGTTTCCACATAATGCATCGGCGTCCAGGTGACGTACTCGTTCGCCGCCTCGTCGCGCCTGTCGATCTGCGGCACTTGCAGGACGTGATGGCAACGGCTCTTCGGCTTTTGCGAGAATGTGCGGTTGCCCTTGAGCCGCTCCACGCGAATGCGCAGCAAGAGCTTGTCCTCGTACATCAGCGAGGTCGCGAGCCGCGGATCGGTCTGACCCCATTCCAGCGGCATCCAATAGTAGCCGTCATCGGCGAACAGATCGAGCCATTCTTCGAAACGATGCTGATCGATCAAGCGGGCTTCGTGCAGCACGAAGCCGATCAGCTCCTGATCAGTCGGGGCAGCCATTCGGAAAATCCATCACAGCGAAATTCATCACAGCGACATGGTCATGAATTTCGACCAGGCGCGAAATTGATTGCGCATCTGCCATTCCGAGGTGCCGTTGACCACGGCGGTCTCCTGCTCCGTCTCCGCCGGATCGTATAGGCGCTGAATGTTGACCCACGGGTTGGCGTCGACCAGCAAGCCCTCTTGTGCACGCTCGTACATTTCGAGGTCGTCATGGGCGACCACCGAGGTCGGTGCGTTGATCAGACGGCTGTAGGTGATCGTCCGCTCGAGCAATTGATCGGGCGCATCGACTAGGCGGAAGGTCCAGGATTCCGCCAGCGTGCGGTTCGGCGCGACCGGCTTGAACAGGCGGATCGCCTGGATCGGCCCCTTGATTGTGAAGTTGGGAAAATACGAGGTGTTGTGCCGGTTCTCGTCGAGGATCGCCTTGGCGCGCGCTTCGCCATAGGCGGCGACCATCTTTTCGAAATAGCCGGGTATGGACGAATAGTCGGAATGGATCGAGTGATAGACGCCGGTATGGCCGTGGCCGTTGCGCCAGATCCTGATGCCCATTTTCTCGAAGGCTTCATAAGACGAAATGAACGGCGCGAAGATTTCCACCGCCGGCGGCTTCTTGTTGGCGCCGGGAAACATCTTCTTCCACACCTCGACCGCCGTCCCCGCCGAGGATTCATGCGCCACCATCGGATGGCAGGTGTCGGTCAGGTTCTCGACCAGCATTTTCCAGTTGCAATTGAACGTGTGGCGCAGCGGAGCGCCGGCGACTTCCAGCCGGCCCACCGGCGAGCGGTCGACCATGTTGTCGATGCTTGAAAGGCTCTCGCCGAAATATTCTTCGAAGTCGGGCCCGGCATCGCTCATCTTGGCGAACACGAAGCCGCGGTAATTCTTCATGTGCCGGACGCGGGGAATGCCCTTATAGGCCTCGCTCTCCTCAAGCCCGGTATGCTCGTAGCCCTTGCGCAGCGGGATCGCGAGCAGCGAGCCGTCGGTCTTGAACGACCAGGCGTGGTAGGGGCAGCGGAAGAACTTGCCGGCGTTGCCGCAGGTATCGATGGTGATGCGCGTGCCCTTGTGCGGGCAGCGATTGTAGAGGACGTAGACCTCGCCGTCGGTGTGACGAACCATGAGCACCGGCTGCTTGCCGATGGTGGTGCCGAAATAGTCGCCCGCGTTGGGCACCTGGCTGTCGTGTCCGACATAGATCCAGGTGTTGGCGAACAGATGCTCCATCTCCAGGTCGAAGATTTCCCGGTCGACATAGACGTCGCGGTGGACCTCGGTCTCGCGCACCAGGTCGCGAACGGCGGCTGCGTTTCCGTGATATTGGCCCATGGTCATCTCCTATCGCCGCTCGTCGCCCGGAACATGATCTATGTCAAAAAGTTCCCATTGCTGTCTTTGAGCATGATCCCGAAAAGTGGCAACCGGTTTTCGGACAAGATCATGCTCAAAACAAAGAATCTAGAGATCGAGGACGAGCCGCGGGGTTTTGGCGCGCGATACGCAAATCTGCATCATCTTGTTGCTGGCGCGCTCATCCTCGCTGAGGATGTGGTCGCGATGGTCGGGTATGCCTTCTAGGACGGCGACTTGGCAGATGCCGCACTCGCCGCGCTGGCAATCGTACAGCGGGTCGACGGCCTCATCGATCAGCACCTGGAGGATGCTCTTGTCCGGCGGCACGATGAAGGTCAGCCCGGATCGTTTCAGCACGACCTCGATTTCAGTGTCTTCGGCCATCAGCGGACCTCAGTTGCGACCCGTCTTACCAGAGGCGTCCCCGCCGGCGCAAAACCCGCCGGAGAGGCTCCAAGGGTAATACTTTAAGCCTAAAACAATAACGCGCCAGCCCTGATTGTGCTAGAGCATGATCCGGAAAAGTGGAAACCGGTTTTCCGAAAAGATCATGCTCAGACAAAAAGTTAGAGCGGGATGCCAATTCAACTAAAACTCATCCCGCTCTAATGGAATTCCCGCCAAGAAGGATGGTCATGCCGATAGTCGCGACCGCGTCGCCCGGCGGAGCACAGACCTTGCCGCTCCCGCAGCTCTTTCCACCGCCGGAGCGCACCGTGCCGCGGATGCTGCAGCGCCAGGCCGAGCGCCACGGGCAGCGCCGGCTCGTTTCGATCGGCGGTATGACGCTCACCTACGCCGAAGCATGCGAGGCTGCCGCCGGGTACGCCGCTACGCTCGCTGCGGCCGGCATCAAGCCCGGCGACCGCGTCGCCATCATGTGCGGCAACCGGGCCGAGCTTCTGCTCACGATTTTGGGCTGCGGCTGGCTTGGCGCCATCGCGGTTCCCATCAATGTCGCGTCGCGTGGCGCACAGCTCGAACACATCCTGAGCAATTGCGGCGCGCGATTGATGGTGATCGAGCGTGAGCTCGCGCCGGTTGTTGCGCCGCTGGACCGTGGCCGCGTTCCGCTCGAAAACCTGTGGCTGGTCGGCGAAGGAAATGGAGGAACGCTCGACGGCTTCCGCTGCCTGCCCTTCCCGCCACCGCAAAAGGGCCTGCCGCCGCACCCGGTCGAGCCGGGCGACACGTTCGCGATCCTCTACACCTCCGGCACCACCGGCTTGTCCAAAGGCGTGTGCTGCCCCCACGCGCAGTATTTCTGGTGGGCTGTCTATACCGGCGACCTCATCGGCGTGCGCGAGGGCGACCTGCTGATGACCACGTTGCCCATGTTCCACACCAACGCCTTGAACGCCTTCTTTCAGGCGCTGCTGAATGGAGCAACATTGGTCGTCGAGCCGCGCTTCTCCGCGTCGGGCTTCATGACGGCGCTGGCGCGGCATGACGCGACGGTCACCTATGTGCTCGGCGCCATGGTGCCGATGCTGCTGGCGCAGCCGCCAAGCGATGCCGACCGCGCGCACAAGGTGCGGATCGCGCTTGCGCCTGCAGTCCCCGCGCAGTTTCACGCCGAGTTCACTGAACGCTTCGGGTTCGGCCTGCTCGACGGCTACGGCTCGACAGAGACGAATTGCATCATGGGCGCGCCGCTCGCCGAGCAGCGTCCGGGCCTGATGGGTCGCCTGCTTGACGGCTTCTCCGCCCGCGTGGTCGACGCGCAAGACAATGAGCTTCCCGACGGTGAAGCCGGCGAGCTGATCCTGCGCGCGGACGAGCCGTTCGCTTTCGCCACCGGCTATTTCGGCATGCCGGAAAAGACCGTCGAAGCGTGGCGCAATCTTTGGTTCCACACCGGCGATCGCGTGGTGCGCGAGAGCGACGGTTTCTACCGCTTCATCGATCGCATGAAAGACGCGATCCGCCGGCGCGGCGAGAACATCTCGTCCTACGAAGTGGAACAGGTGCTGGTCAGCCATCCGCAGGTCGAGAACGCCGCCGTCTTCCCGGTGCGTTCGGAACTGGCTGAGGACGAGGTGATGGCCGCCGTCGTGTTGCGGCCGGGCGAACAACTCGCCTACGAGGCTTTGCTCGACTACTGTCAGCCGCGCATGCCCTATTTCGCCGTGCCGCGCTATTTGGAATATGTCGACGCGTTGCCGGTGACCGAGAACGGCAAGGTGACCAAGTACAAGCTGCGTGAGCGCGGCATCGCCGCCGCGACGTGGGACCGCGAGAAGGCGGGCTACAAGGTTTCGCGCAAGACGACATCGTAGGTCGCCAATGGCTCGCGTTGGAAGCCCCCTTGTTCGAGGTTGCTGTGCGAGCCCTTAAGACTGAAATCGGTCGGCGGACCATTCCGCGGAGTGCCAATCTCAGACACTCGCGCGGCTGCAATCCACAACGATCACTACGTGACCGGCATTGTGGCTGCAAAAATGATCCGAGCAGACGATATGCTCTCGATTGTTGTTAGCTAAGCCTCAGTTTAGGCTTCTGTCGGAGCGGCGAGATATCGGGAAACGGGGCGCCGGCCAGCCGCAGGCTAAAAGGCCTGCAACGCGCTAGAAAATGTTTGAACTACCGTATTTCTCCGAATTTAGCGCTCTATGGCTTGAATGCTATTGCTTCACCGGCAGCGATCGTCATGAGCGGGAGGAATTAATGACGCCAGCTGAGCTTCAAGAGCACATCTACAAAACCTACTTCTGGCTTCGAGGCGGGTTGTGCTTGCTCGCTTTTGTCTTTCCTTTTTTGCTGTGGGGAATTGGCTCGTGGAACGAGATACCTCTTCAGAACTCGATCAGCGACTATTACTTCGCCTTCGCTCCACCAAACTCCGAATTGCGCGCTTTCCCAGGGCGCGTCGTATTCGTGGGAGTTCTCTTTGCTCTTGGGTTTTTCCTAATATTGTACAGGGGATTCTCAAGTACCGAAAACTGGACGTTGAACATAGCGGGCTTGAGCGCCCTCATAGTCGCGCTATTTCCAACGAAAACGCCGGCCTACTGCACAAACTGTGCGAGCAACGCATATTCTTTCTATGTGCACTATGCGGCTGCAATCGTTCTCTTTGTCTGCATTGCTTTTGTTGCTTGGGCTTGTTCAGAGGAAACGTTGGTCCAATTGCCTGAGCCGAAGAGGCGATATTTCCGAATGGGTTACTATGCCCTCGCCATCATAATGGTAGTAACGCCGGCCGCTGTAATCACTATGACTTACATCTTCGGAATCTATGACAAGTGGATATTCATCGTTGAAACCGTTGGCATTGTCATGTTCTCAGCATATTGGGCGCTGAAAAGCTACGAGCTGAGCATGAGCAAAGCTGAAAAGAAAGCGATGATGGGCCAAATGCAAACGATACAAGTTCCGGCGGAAAGACCTTCCTTGCGCCTGAGAGCTGCAAGATTGCTGGACTAATGACATCTCGGGAACGTCCGCTGACGGGTCATTTTCGTCAGGCTTGCTAAGGCCATGCGCGGTTAGCAGGCAATTGCCGAGATCTGGGTCCTCGCGGTGTCTGCTCTCGAATCTTGGCCTACGCCGAACGCTGCGCGCGGTCCTTTTCGTTCTGCGCCTTGATGGCTTCGCGCGCCGCCTGCCACTGCGCGTCGGTCCAATGCCGTAGCGCATAGAAATTCGATCCCGTGGCGAGGCTCTGTCCGCCGTCGAGCGTGATGGTTTGCCCGGTCAGCCATTCGCAGCCGTCGGCGATCAGAAAAGTCGCGAGGTTCTGCAATTCCTCCATGCGGCCGACTCGGCCCATCGGATTTTCCCGCGCTGTGCGCTCTCCGGGCGTCTCGCCGGGACTCAAGCGTTTGCTCGCGCCCTCGGTCGGGATCACGCCCGGCGCGATCGCATTGAGCCTGATGCCGAAGCCTGCCCATTCGGTGGCGAGCGACATGGTCATGGTGTGGATCGCCGATTTGCTCATGGCCGACGGCACCACGTAGGGGCCGCCGTTATGGACCCACGTCACCACGATCGACACAACGTTGCCCTTGTGGCCGCCGGCGATCCAGCGCTTGCCGACGGCATGCGTCACATAAAAGGTCCCGTGCATCACGATATTGGCGATGGCATCGAAGCCGCGCGGGCTTAAATCTTGCGTGCGCGAGATAAAATTTCCGGCGGCGTTGTTGATCAGATCGGTCAGCGGGCCGGATGCGAAAATATCCGCCACCATCGCGTCGACCGCCGCCGCATCGCGAATATCGACGCCGTAGCTCGTCACCTTGCCGCCGTGCTTGGCCATGAGTTCAGCGGCAGTCTCATCACACACGCTTTTGCGGCGGCCGCAGATGAAGAGCTCGGCGCCGAGCGCAAGGAATTTCTCCGTCATGCCCTTGCCCAATCCGGTGCCGCCGCCGGTCACCAGAATGCGCCTGCCGCGCAGTAATCCGTCCTTGAACATCCCTGCCCTTCCCGATTTTTTGTTCGCGTCGGTTCGGCTATTGACCCGGCAACGCCTCCCGGCTCTCCGTCACATCCGCCAGCATCGTTAGCGTGCGGAGCGAAGCGCGATGCGCCTCCATGTCGCCCGAGGCGCAGCAATCGGCCAATAGCCGCACACGATAGCCGATATCGGCTGCATCTCGCACGGTATGCTCGACGGAAAACTGCGTGGCGAGCCCCATGACATTGACGCGGCTGACGCCGCGTTCGTTCAGCACGGCCTCGAGGTCGGTTCGCCGGAAGCCGCTGTTGCAGTTCGTCATCACCACGATCTCATCCGCCGCGGCCTCGAAGCCGGCGTAGGCCGCTGCACCCCAAGAGCCGCGTTTGAGCGCGCCGAGCGTTTCGGTCTTCAGGAACAAGCGGCAGTTGCGCAACAGGTCGGAATAGTCCGGAGCAAAGGCGATATGGATATGCGCGATGGTCCAGCCGGCGCGTCGGGCCTCGTCCAAGGCGCGCTTGCTGGCCGACAGGAAATTCGCCGCCGCGCCGGTGCTGCGGTCGAGTGAGAACGGGATCAGTCCGTCGCGATGGCATATGTCGTTTTGGAAATGCAGCGCCAGCAACGCGTCGCTCATGAACCGCTCTTCTCGCTCTCTCCTCGCGCGTTGATCGATCTTGACGTTTTAAGCTTAAAATGTCCAATAGCGCACGCCTTTGGGTGCTCGTGAACAGAGAGTTTTCGCCATGAGTGACGCTTCGAACAGCGCGCCTCCCGCGCCGCTACCTCCCGCACCCCATATCGATCCGACTGCGATCAAGGAGATCGCCTCCGGCGTTTACGTAATCACAGACCGGCGCGTCCCGCTGGTGCCGAACATCGGCATCATTCTCGGCAGCGCGGCGGCTCTTGTGGTGGACACCGGTATGGGTCCGGTCAACGGCCAGAAAGTGCTGGATTGCGCGAAGAAGCTCGCCGGCGGCCGGCCTTTGATTTTGACGCTGACTCACTTCCATCCCGAGCATGGTTTCGGGGCGCAGGTGTTCAAGGGCGCGGCGACGATTCACTACAACCGCTCGCAGCGCGATGAATTGCGTGCCAAGGGCGAAGGCTATCTCGGCATGTTCAAGACGTTCGGACCCGATGTCGCCGCCGCGCTTGAAGGCACGAAACTCGTCGAGCCGGACCAGGTCTACGAAGGCACGTCAGCCTCGATCGATCTCGGCGGCCGGACCGTTGAGTTTCGCACCTGGGGGCTTGCGCACACGGCCGGCGATCAGGTGGTTTGGCTGCCGCAAGAGCGCATCCTGTTCACCGGCGATCTCGCCGAGGAACGCATCTTCCCGATCTTTCCCTGGTTCCCGCCGAACGATGCCGATATCGATGCCGCGCGCTGGGCGCAAGTGCTTGGCGAACTCATCAGCTGGAATCCGGCCATCGTCGTGCCGGGCCATGGCGATATCGGCGGCGCTGAAATTCTAAAAGCGGTACGCGACTATATGGTCGATCTCGGCCAGCGCGTCGCCGCCGAGCGTAACGCCGGTAAGGATGCCGACGCCATCGTCGCTTCGCTCAGCCCGAAAGTTCGCGCCGAATATCCCGACTGGTCGGCGCCGGAATGGATCGATTTCGCGATCCGGTACTATTCCACGCTGAGCTGAGCCGGCGCTCCCCGACGCGGTTGTTCTAAAACCGCGTGGTTAGATCCGTAAGCCATTGCGGCGAGGCATTGACCAAAGCCGTCTCGATCGCCTTGTCGAAACCGGACAATACCAGCGCGCCCACCGCCACGAACACCAATCCGAGCGCCATTTTCACGCCGTAGCCGGCCGAAAACAATTGATCGCGCCAGCGCATGAGAGACTGCCGCGACACCATGCCGAGCGCCAGCAGCGGCAGGGCCGCGCCCAGACCAAAAGCGAACATGGTCACCGCAACCTGGGGCAGGTCGCGCCCTTGCGCTGCAAGCAGCGCCGCCGCTCCGAGCGTCGGGCCGACGCAGGGGCTCCACACTGCGCCGAGCAGCAGCCCCACGAGCAATTGCCCCGCAATGCCACCGTGTTGCGCGGCGCCGACATACCGGCTGCCCCAATTCGCAACCGGCGCGCCGGCAACGGCGAGCTGCGTCTGCAACCGCGGCACCAAGAGAATTGCCCCGATCGCGATCATCAGCACGGCCGCGACGTTGCGGAAGACGCCAAGATCGAGGCCGATCGAATAGCCGATGGTCGCGGCAAAGAGCCCGATGACCACGAAGGAGACCGAAAGACCGGCGGCGAGCGCAGCCGGTCCGAAACGGTGCTCCGATGCCGCCGCCCCGAGCACAATGGGGAGGATCGGGAGTACGCACGGCGAGAGGATGGACAGCACGCCGGCGACGAAGGCCAGGGGAACGGCGCCGGCGGTCATGGCGGGGCTAGAGGGTCTTGTCGAGCAGCGCCGCGATCGAGGAGCGGTTGGTGTCGCCGACCGAGCGGCCGGTTTCCTTGTCGCCCTTGAACGCGATCAGCGTCGATTGCGTACGCACGCCAAAGGACTTCACGGCGTCCTTCTGGTCATCGAAATCGACCACGAAATATACGAGATCCTTGAATTTCGGCGCGGACATCAACTCGCCCAGGATCGGGTCCTGGGCCTTGCAGGTCGGACACCACGAAGCGTGTACGCCGACGAAGATCGGCTTGCCGGCCTTCTGCGCCTCGGCGAATGCTTTTGGATCGAAGGGTTTGGTTTCGGTGGCCAAAGACGGCACCGCGAACGCGGCGTTGGCGGCAATTGCTGCGAAAACGAGGGTTCGGCGCGACAGCATCTCAATTCTCCTCCGTTCGGCAGCGCATTTCTACGGCCGGAGGAGAAGATGCACATCTCACAAGTCGCTGTGCTGCCGATCAAATTCCGGTCATCGGCGGCGTTACCGGCGGCCTTAGGGATTCCGAGGCCCTCTGCCGCGGGCATCGAGTTCGAGCGGTTCGGGTAGGCTCGGCGTTATTCAGGGCATGGGGCCGCCCACCGCCAAAGCCGTCATCTCGTGATGCCTGTCACAGATCGTTACGGGTCCTGCTGGCATAAACGGCACAACGGAAATGGGGGACCATCATGCGCAAGATCTTCATTCTCTTCGCCCTAGTGTTCGCCTTGGTGACCACGGCGACTGCGACGGTCGTGACGACGGCCGTGACCTCAGACGCCGCCCTGGCGCTGGCGACCCGCTAAGCTCCTCCCTGCTGCTGGCGTGCGCTCTGCCTCGACAGCCCGATAGCGGATATCCCGAGGAGCGGTGCTGACCGCCGAGAGACGTCGTCGGACAATCAACAGCAGCCATCAGCCGCAACCAACCGCATGGGCCGCCCGACCCGCCGGCCTCTGGGCCGCCCGTTGGTGGACTATTCGACAACCACCCGCGTGCCGACGCTGACCCGGCTGTACAGGTCTCTGATGTCCTCGTTGTACATCCGGATGCAGCCATAGGAAACGAAATGGCCGATCGAGCTCGGCTGGTTGGTGCCGTGAATGGCGTACTCGCCACCGGAAAGCGTCATGGCGGCGACGCCCATCGGATTGCCCGGCGAACCGCCCGGGATCACTTGCGGCAGATGGGGCTTGTCACGCCGCACCTCGGCCGGCGGCGACCAAGCCGGGTGCGTGTACTTGCCGCTGATGTAGGACGTCCCCGACCATTGCTTGCCGACCCGGCCAACTCCAACCGGATAGCTGATGGCTTGGCCGGCTCCGGTCACGTAATAAAGCCGCCGCTCTTGCGTGCGGACGATGATCGTGCCCGGAGTGACCGCCTCCTTCATCGTCACCACGTCGCCGCGCGCGTGCGCCGCGTCGACGGTCGCCAAACCGGCAGCGCCGACGGCCGCCGCCAGGATTGCAAACAGAGTCTTTTTCACAGCCTCACCCTGAACTGTTACACACAAAAACGTTCAGGGTGACTGTAGCCGTCCGGTCACGTGTGAAAAGCAGAACCCGATTCCACAGTGAATTGTCAGCAAATTCTCAATATAAATTGTTGAAGAGAATACGCGGCTTTATCCTTAATCGATTCGGATCGACATAGCGCCCAACAGGGTTGCGAACATGACGCGTGACGGCAAACCGAGCGCGCGCGAAAGCGTATTCACTTGCAAAGTGCGCGCGCGGCTGTCGCACAGCCGCCGTGGTTCGTCTTTAACTCTTCGACTATATCGGCAGGGCAACGCCCTCATTCAGGGAAGAGGCGGATGGAATTTTATCTCAGCTTCCACGAACTTCTCGGCAGAGGCGGAAACAGCCTGGCGATTATCTTCCTGCCGTTATTTTTGGTCATGACCGTGCTGGAGGGACTGATCATTCTCTACCGGCAGGGTGACTATCCTTGGAAAAATGCCGGCGTGTCGTTGCTGGTCACCGTCGGCCATTTCATTACCCAGGCCGCCGTGCATGGATTGATCTTCGGCATCATCGCTGCGTTTGTGTACAAATTCCGGCTGACGACCATTCCGGTGTCGTTCCACAACTGGATCAGCCTGATCGTTCTGTTCTTGCTCGTCGACCTCGGCTTCTATGTCGAGCATCGCTGCTCGCATCGCATTCGCTTTCTGTGGGCCTCGCATAGCGTGCATCACTCCAGCGACAAGATGCAGGCAACGACCGCGTTTCGCCTCTCCTGGACGCCGATCCTGTCCGGCGTGTTTCTGTTCTATTTGCCGATCGTCTGGATCGGCTACGACCCGGTCTGGGTGTACGGCATGGTGTCGCTCAGCCTGAGCTACCAATTCTTCGTTCACACGGAGCTCGTTCCGCACATCCGCTGGCTCGAGTGGATCATCAACACGCCGTCGGCGCATCGCGTGCATCACGCCAGCAATCCCGAATACCTCGACAAGAACTATGGCGGCGTGCTGTTGATTTGGGACCACCTGTTCGGGTCGTACCAGGCCGAGCGCCCGGATCTCGAGATCCGCTACGGCCTCGTTCATCCGCGCTCGTCGGACAACCCTTTTGTCGTTGCCTACGAGGATTTCTGGCAGATGATCAAAGATGTGTTCGGCGCCGGCAGCGTGGGCAAAGCGCTGGCGCGCATGCTCGGACCGCCGTAAGGCTTGCGACAAGCGGCAGTTCTCATCCCGCTCGTCCCCGCGAAGGCGGGGACCCAGCTCGCAGCCGCCCCTGGATTCCCGCTTGCGCGGGAATGAGCGGAGATTTTGGTTGATCAGATCGCGCTCTAGCTCCGTCCGAACGGCCAAGTTAATTCGCGCCCGCCGGCGAGCCCGTTTGGCCGGAACAGAATGATCAAGAGCATGATCAGTGCGAGGATGACGTCGCCGACGCCGGGTGGCGCGCCGATCGTCGTCTTGCCGATCTGAACGCCGATTTCGATCTGCCGCAGCAATTCGGTCAGAACCGCGATCACGACCGCGCCCGCAACCGCGCCGGTGAGACTGCCGCGGCCGCCGATGATCAACATCGCCACGATCAGGAATGTGAGATCAAGATAGAAATTCTCGACCCGCACGATGCCGAGGAAATGCGCCAGCAGCACGCCGGCGATGCCGGACAGAAAGGCGGAGATGACGAACGCGATCAGGCGATGGCGCACGACATTGACGCCGGTGGCCTGCGCCGCCGCCTCGTCTTCGCGCGAAGCGCGCAGTTGCAGCGCCGAGCGTGTTTCCTGGTACGCGAAAGCAATGACGATGGCGGCCAACGCCCAGCCGAGCGCGGTCCAAAGATCGACGTAGGCCGGCAAGCCCATCAGCGAATTCTGTCCGCCGGTGACCGCGGTCCAGTTGCCGAGCACGATATAGACCACGACCAGCACCGCGAAGGTCGCAATGCTCGCCGAAACGCCCGACAACCGCATCAAGGGCAACCCGACAAGGAAGGCCAGCACGGCCGCGGCGCCGCCGCCGGCGAGCGCGCCCGGCAGGCTCGGCCACTCGGCATGCGCGATCACGCCGGGCAATTCCGGAAGGAAGACCGCCTTCGCGGTCGGCTTCATGGTCAAGAGCGCCGAGACATAAGCGCCCACCGCCATGAACGCCACATTGCCGAACGACAGCACGCCGGAATTGCCGACGAAAACATAAAGCCCGACCACGGCAATGAGATTGATCAGCCCCTGCGTCGCCCGCCGCTGCAGAACCACCGGGGCGAACGATGCGCACAAGACAATAACCGCGATGATCGCCAGCAAGGCGACGAGCGGCCACAGCCGCGGCAGGATGCCGTAGTTTCGTGCCTTGGCGTCATCGACCGGCGGCATCAGATCCGCTCCTTGAGGCCGCGCGCCGGAATAAGCCCCTGCGGCCGGAACAGAAGAACGAGCGCCACGGCGACAAACACAAAGGCCTCGCGGAAAACCCGCAAGTCGGGCGGCAGCAACGCCTGCAACAAGATCGAGGCCGCGCCGACCAGAAAGCCGCCCAGCGCGGCGCCGGTGAGACTGCCCAGCCCGCCGATGACGGTGCCGACGAAAGCGATGACGACGAGTTGCAAGCCCATGCGCGGCTGCACCACGCCGGTCTGCACGACGATGAGGCAGGAGACGGCGGCAGCGAGAACGCCGCTCAGCGCAAACGCCATGGCGATCACGCGGTTCGCTCGCACGCCCAGCACCCGCGCCATGCGGAAATCCTCGGCCGCGGCGCGCATCTGCAAGCCGAGCCGCGTCGACCGCAAAAACCAAGTGAGCGCCACCAGCAGCACGGCACTGACCAGAATGGTCGCGATCTGCAAGAGTTGCAGCCGGACTCCCACCAGCTCAACTTGCCGGCCGAGTGCCGGAAGAAAGTCCAGCCCCTTGAGCCGTGAGCCCACCACGAGAATGAGCAGCTTCTGCAGGAAGAAGCTCACCGCGAAAGACGAGATCAACAGTGTCGTCGGATCGGCGCTGCGCAGCGGGCGGAAAGCGGCGCGTTCGGTGATCAGCGCCAGCACAACCGCCACCACGATGGCGCCGAGCAGCATCACCGGCACCGGCAAGCCGAACAGCGCCAGCAAGGCGTAGGCGGCGAAGGTGATCAGTTCGCCGTGTGCAAAATTGATCAGCCGCATCACCCCGAAAATCAACCCGATGCCGAGCGCGGTCAGCGCATAGAGGCTGCCGACGCTCACCGCATCGACGAGTGTCTGGACGAAATGCTCCATCAGCGCTCGCCCGCCGCCTCGTGCATGTGGACGCCGAAATAGGCCGCGTCGAAACGCCGGTCGGCCTTGATCTCGGCGGCCGTGCCGCTCAAACCGAATTCGCCGCCGCTCATCACATGGACGCGGTCGGCGAGGCCGAATACGCGCTCGGCATTCTGCTCGATGAGCAGAATGGTCACGCCTTGGTCGCGCACCGTCCGCAGCAGCACATAGACCTGGTCGACCACTGTCGGCGCCAAGCCGAGCGACGGTTCATCGAGCATCAAGAGCCGCGGCCGCGAAATGAGCGCGCGCGCGATGGCAAGCTGCTGCTGTTCGCCGCCGGAAAGCTGTCCGGCCGGCTGCCGCCGGCGTGCGCCGAGGATCGGGAACATCTCGAACGAGCGATCGAGGTCGGCGCGCACGCCGTCTGCATCGGCCCGCACGGTCGCGCCGAGCATCAGGTTTTCGGTCACCGTCAGGCTTGCAAAGATGTGGCGGCCTTCGGGAACGAGCGCGATCCCCTGCGCCACCACATCTTCGAGCGCGATGCCGGCAAGCGATTTGCCGGCAAAGACGATGCTGCCGGCCGCGGGCGGAACGATGCCGGCGACGGCCGAGACGAGCGAGGTCTTGCCGGCACCGTTCGGCCCCACGATGCTGATGATCTCGCCCTCGCCTATGGTGAGATCGATGCCGCGCACGGCGGTCACGGCGCCATAGCGCACGACCAGACCGGACACCTCCAGCAATGGCACGCGCGCGCTCATTGCAGCCTTTCGGGCCCCAGATACGCCCGCCGCACGCCGGCATCGGCACGGATCTCGGCGGGCGTGCCCGCGGCGATGGTTTTGCCGCCATCGAGCACGTGAATGCGCTCGCACAGATTCATCACCAGCGCCATGTTGTGCTCGATCACCAGCACGCCGCAACCGTGCGTCGAGCGGATGTGCAGGATGAGCTCGCGCAACTCTTCGGCTTCCGCCGCCGCAAGCCCGGCAGCCGGCTCATCGAGCAACAGAAAGCGCGGATTGACGGCGAGCGCCCGCGCAAGCCCGACCCGGCGTTCTTCGCCGTAGCTGAGACCGGACGCCGGCCGATGCGCTTTATCGGAGAGGTGCAGCTCGCCGAGAATTTCGGCCGCGCGGCGGCGCGCTTCGGTGCGGGAAAGCCCCTGCCCCACATAGCCGATCTCGACATTTTCGCTCACGCTTAGCCCGCGAAAAAGCCGCACCGCCTGGAAGGTCCGCACCACGCCGGCGCGCGGAAAGCCGTGGCGCGGCAGGCGCGTGCAATCGCGTTCGCCAATGACGATCGCGCCGATTTGCGGCCGCTGGAATCCGGACAGCACATTGACCAGCGTCGTCTTGCCGGCGCCGTTCGGTCCTATGAGGCCGAGAATTTCCCCGCGCTGCAGAGAGATGCTGACCTGATCGACGGCGACGAGGCCGCCGAACCGGACGCTCACCGCCTGCGCCGTTAGCTGCATGCCGAAGCGTCCGGTCGTTCTTGCACACTCACTGCAGCGGCGGAAACAACTCCACCGTGAAGCGCCCGACGCTGGCGAACTTGCCGTTGGTCGCCTGCAGGATCGCCATCGGCCGCGTGGTCTGGATGTGCAGCTTGCTGGTGTAGGTGGTCGGCCCGATGACAAGCGGCTTCTTGTCGAAGGCATCGAGCGCCGCCGCCACCTTGGAGCCTTCGAGCGATCCGGCCTTGTTGGCCGCGGCCGCCCAGGCCTGCACGGCGGAATAGCCGCGCAATCCGTAAGACACGTCGGCCTTCTTGCCGTACTTGGCTTCGAAGCGCTTGAAGAAGCCGTTTACCTCGGCGTCCGGATCGTCGCCGTATTTCGAGCCGTAGCTGATCACGTAGAAATTGCTGAGATCGGGAATCGAGCCGATCCAGTAATCGCCGTCGAGCGATTCACCGGTCACGATCGGCGCGTCGATGCCGGCGGCGCGTAGCTGCCGCATGGCGCTCGGTCCGCCCGGCGCATAGGAGCAGAAGAAGATCACGTCGGGCTTCTTGCTCAGGCTGGTGATGCGGGTGACCTGCGCGGCGATCGAAGGATCGTTGTTGAGGAACGTGTCCTGGCCGAGCAGCCCATCCTTGCCGGCAAGCTCTGTCCAGCGGGTGGCGAAGCTGCCGCACAGCGACTTGGTATAGGCGATGGTGTTGTCGAGCAGCACGTAGGCCGTTTTCCAGCCTTTCTGCTTGTAGCCCCATTCGGCCAGCAGCGCGCCTTGCGCCTGGCTTGCGTTCGACGTCGAGTAGGCGAGCGGGCCCACGCCCTGCACGCCGAATTTCGGATCGGACGCGCCGGAGAAAGCCACGACGTCTTTCTGCTGCGCCACATAAGCGCCGGGCGCGCCGAAATCGAAATCGCTGGGAAAGAGGATCGCCTTGGCGCCCTTGCCGATCACATCGACGGCGCCATCGGCGCCGAGCGGCGGTTCGGACTTGTTATCGAACTCGACCACTTCGATCGGCTGGCCGAGCACGCCGCCGGCTGCATTGATCTCGGCGACCGCAAGCTTCGCGCCCGCGATCGTGTCGGCATCGATCGGCGCAAACCAGCCGCTGAACGACATGACTAATCCGAAGACCGGCTTATCCGCCGCCCATCCAGCAGTCGTCGCGGCCGTGAGCGCCGCAATCGCGGAGGCCGTTACTGCGGCCAAACTCAACTTTCTGATCATGTGAACGGACTCCCCGTGTGTTTCTCCCCGACACGGAGCGGCATTCTATGGGAAAATATTTCAAGCTTAAAGGGTTTTCGCTACCGGTCAGATGCCGAGATAGCGGTGTTGCACGTCGGGCGATCCCGCCAAGGCTTGCGAGTCCCCCGACCAGACCACGCGGCCGCGTTCGATGATGTAATGACGATCGGCAATGCGAGTGAGCGCGTCGACATTTTTGTCGATGACCAGGATCGATTGCCCGCTTTTGCGCAAGAGTTCCAGGCAACGCCAAATCTCTTCACGGATCAATGGCGCAAGTCCTTCGGTCGCTTCGTCGAGAATGATGAGCCGCGGATTGGTCATCAGCGCGCGGCCGATCGCCAGCATCTGCTGCTCGCCGCCGGAAAGGAGATTGGCCATCGAGCTTGCACGTTCGGCGAGCCGAGGAAAGAGCGTAAATACTTTTGCGAGCGTCCAAGGATCGGACGCGCCGGTGCGATTGGACGCGGTGGCGAGCAGATTTTCGCGCGCGGTCAGATTCGGAAAGACCTGGCGGCCTTCGGGCACCAATCCGAGGCCAAGCTTGGCGATGCGGTAGGCGGGCAGCCCGTGGATTTGCACGCCGTCGAAACGGATGTTGCCGGCCGCCGCCGGCGTAAGCCCCATGATCGAGCGCACGGTCGTGGTTTTGCCCATGCCGTTCCGGCCCATGAGCGACACCATTTCGCCCGGCGCGATGGAGAGCGTAATACCGAACAGCACCCGGCTTTGGCCGTAGCTCGTTTCGATATCGGCAAGCTCAAGCAGCGGGGTGTCAGCCATCGTGCCCGCTCCGCTCGGTGCCATGTTTTTCGCCCAGATAGGCCTGTCGCACGGCCGGATCGGTCCGGATGGTCTCCGGGTCGCCGCTGGCGATGATGCGGCCGTAGACCAGCACGCTCAGCCGATCGGCAAGCGCAAACACCGCCTCCATGTCGTGCTCGATCAGGAGGATCGTCACGCTGCCTTTGAGGGCGCGCAGGAGATGTACCATGCGCGCCGACTCGTCGGGGCCCATGCCGGCCATCGGCTCGTCGAGCAGCAGAAGCTGTGGATCGCTGGCGAGCGCCATGGCGATTTCAAGCTGGCGTTGTTCGCCGTGGCTCAGCTTATCAACGCGCGTGCCGGCGCGATCGCGCAGGCCGACACGCTCGAGCGCAGCGAACGCAGGGCCGCGCAAGGCGTCTTCGCGCCGCGCGTCGCGCCAGAACCGGAACGAATGGCCGCGATGCGCCTGCACGGCGAGCGCGACATTGTCGAGCGCGGTGAAATCGCGAAACAGCGAGGTGATCTGGAACGAACGCGCCAGCCCCAATTGGCTGCGGCGATAAACCGGCAGCCCGCTGATCTCGGTGCCGTCGAAGCGGATGCTGCCCTCTTCCGGGGTGATCTCGCCGCTCAGCAAGCCGATCAGGGTGGTCTTGCCGGCGCCGTTCGGCCCGATAATCGCGTGCACTTCCTTCGGCGCAATCATAAGCCCGATGGCGTCGGCCGCCGTCACGCCGCCGAAGCGCCGCGTCAGCCGCTCGGTCTGCAACAGCGCGTCAGCCACGGCGCCGCCCTTCGAGCAAGCCGCCGATGCCGCCGTGCACATAGATCGCCACCAGCAGCAGGATCGGCCCAAGGATCAGGTCGGGATATTCGGTCACGCGCGAGAGGCCCTCCTGCAGAAGGAGAAAAATCACCGCGCCGATCACCGGCCCGAACAGCGAACCGAGACCGCCGAGAACCACCATGACAATGAGATCGCCCGAACGCGTCCAGTGCATGATCGCGGGGCTGATGAAGCTTGTGTGGTTGGCAAGGAGCGCACCGGCCAAGCCGCACAACGCGCCGGAGATCACGAAGGCCACGAGCTTGTAGCGAAAGGTCGGGAAGCCGATGGCGCGCATGCGCCGCTCATTCGAGCGGGTGCCGCGCAGCGCGAGCCCGAAGCGAGAATTGACCAGGCGCGCGATCAGATAAATGCTGCCGAGCAGAATGGCGAAGCAGAGATAATAAAATACGACTTTGTTGTTGAGATTGATCAGACCGCCGAAGTCGCTGCGCTTGTAGATGGTGAGCCCGTCGTCGCCGCCATAGCGGTCGAGTCCGATCGCGACGTAATAGATCATCTGGGCGAAGGCGAGCGTGATCATGATGAAATAGACGCCGCGCGTGCGCAGGCTGAGCGCACCGACCACCAGCGCATAGAGCGCCGACGCCGCGACCGCGACCGGCCATTGCACGAAGCCCGAACCGATGCCTTCCTTGGCCAAGATGCCGACCGCATAGCCGCCGATGCCCAGATAGGCGGCGTGGCCGAAACTCACCATGCCGCCATAGCCCATGATGAGATTGAGACTGACCGCACCGATGGCGAGGATGATGGTGCGGGTGAACAGCGCGACGCCGAACGTCTCGCCGGTCGCGAGCGCATAGACCGGCACGAGCGCCAGGAGCGCGACTAATCCGGCTGTGAAGACGGTGCGCGCGGTCAGCGCGGCCGCCGGTGCGGCGTTGAGCGGTGGATCGAACGACGCGGTCATCGGCTCGCCGCCGGGAATAGTCCTTCCGGCCGAAATACCAGGATTGCCGCCATCAGCATGTAGATCGACATTGACGACAAAGACGGTGCAAGCGTCTGCGCGGCGTTGTTGCTCAACGCGAGATGAAGCACATCGGGCAGGAAGGACCGGCCGAGCGTATCGATCAGCCCGACGATGATCGCGGCGACGAACGCGCCGCGGATCGAGCCGATGCCGCCGATGATGATGACGACGAAGGCGAGGATGAGGATGTTCTCGCCCATTCCGATCTGCACCGTCAGGATCGGCGCTTGCATCACGCCCGCAAAACCGGCCAGCGTGGCGCCGAGCCCGAACACCAGGGTGTAGAGGAGCTTGATGTTGATGCCGAGCGCGCCGACCATTTCACGATTGGAGGCGCCGGCGCGCACCAGCATGCCGAGCCGCGTGCGCATCACCAGCACGTAGAGCAGGCCGGCGACCGCGAGCGTCGCTAGAATGATCACCAGACGATAGATCGGATAATGCACGCCTGGCAGGATTTGCACCGCCGTCAGCATTTCCGGCGGCAGCGACAGCGTCCTGCCTTCCGGTCCCCAAACGAGCCGCACCAGTTCATTGAACAACAAGATCAGCCCGAAGGTGCCGAGCACCTGATCGAGATGGTCGCGCCCGTACAACGGCCTGATCGCGATCACCTCCAGTACCATCCCGGCGATGAGCGAAGCGACCAACGCGAGGATCAGCGCCAGCGTGAAGCTTCCGGTCAAGGTAGCGAACGTGGCGGCGAAATAGGCGCCCAGCATGTAAAGCGAGCCGTGCGCCAGATTGACCAGGTCCATAATGCCGAAGACGAGCGTCAGCCCGGCCGCCAGCAGGAAGAGCAGCATGCCGAGCTGGATGCCGTTGAGGCATTGCTCAAAGAAATACAGCATTTGGAGCGCTATCCCCTCCCCGCCGCGCGGTCGTGGCAGGGAGGAAATAGACACCGCTCACGGACAGCATGCAACGACCAAAGCGCGATGGCTTTACGTTGAACCGTCATCACGCTCTGGATCTTTGGTGGAGCATGATCTCTTCCGAAAACCGGTTTCCACTTTTCGGGATCATGCTCTATTGCCCTAATTTCATCGGGCAACGGTCGTGGAAGCGGTCCTGATAGTTCTCGACGATGGTGGCGACGGTCTTGAGTACGTACTCGTCGCCCTCTTTCACCACGTCCTGCAGATAGAAGTTCTGGATTGGGATGTGGTTGTTGCCGAATTTGAAATTGCCGCGCACCGACTTGAAGTCGGCCTTTTCCATCGCCTTGCGGATGTCGTCCTTGTTGGACAGATCGCCGTTGACAGCGGTCACCGCGCTATTGAGCAGCATGGCCGCGTCATAGCTTTGTGCGCCGTAGAAGGACGGGCGTGATTTATATTTGGCGATGTAGTCGGCGACGAATTTCTTGTTCGCGTCGTTGGGCAAATCGTTGACCCATTGCTGCGCACCGGGCACGCCCATGGCCAGATCTTTCAACCGCGGCAGCGACAATTCGTCGATCGAGAACACCTGATAGAGCGGAATCTGGCCTTTCAAGCCCGCCTGCACATACTGGGTGATGAACTGCACGCCGGAGGCTCCCGGATAGAAGATGAAGATGGCATCCGGCTGCGCTGCCCGCGCCTTCGACAGCTCGGCGGAGAAATCGAGCTGATCGGGCCAGCGGGTCATTTCCTGC
This sequence comes from uncultured Alphaproteobacteria bacterium, assembly GCA_963845075.1. GTDB lineage: Bacteria > Pseudomonadota > Alphaproteobacteria > Rhizobiales > Xanthobacteraceae > BOG-931. The sequence goes on from CAWJRE010000011.1 coordinate 92,203, forward strand.
CCGACCACTTCGCCCTTATAGGTATTGCGCATGCCCTGCAGCATGTCCTTGCCGGCGGCATAGTTCGGTCCGATCTGGAAGACCTTCTTCAGCCCCTTCTGGTTCATATACATGCCCATCGTCTCGGGGGTCTGATCGTTGTTCCACGAGGTCGAGAAGACGTAGGGCGAGCATAATTCGCCGGCGACCTGGGACGGGCCGGCATTGGCGATGACCGTGATGGTCTTGGAATCGACCAGCGGCTTGAGCGAGGCGAGCAGCACGTTCGACCAGATATAGCCGGCGATGAAATCGACGTGGTCGGACTCGATCAGCTTCTGGGTCTTCTGTACGCCGACATCGGGCTTCTGTGTGTCGTCCTCGTAGATCACCTCGACCGGCAGTCCGCCAATTTTGCGGCCAAGATGATCGAGCGCAAGCTCGAAGGCATTGCGCATGTCGTTGCCGATCACAGCGGTCGGGCCGCTGAACGTGCTGACATAGCCGATCTTGACCGTTTTTTGCTCGGCCGAGGCCGGTTGCACAAAGCCCGGGGCTGCTAGCGCGAGCGCCGTCGCGGCCGCCACTCCTAACCTCATCATCGTCTTGTGTCCCTCTGGTTTGCCGCACCCTCCGGCGCGGAGGCGTTTCGTTTATTGAGGCTTATAAGCACCTGATTGAACAATTTGACCGCGCTCGCGGCCGCTAATCAAGCCGGACGGCAGGTTTGGTAAATTGCACGATGCCGCAGGTAAAATTGAGCCGCTTTGGGCGCCCCCCTGGCCAAAAACCGGGCCGCTCGACCGCCGGCACCGGCGTTGCACGGATGCTCGCCGCATCCTACCTGTTGAAACATCACAGGCGCGCCCATCCCACCGCCCGCACGCGCCGCGGACTTAAAGCAGACAAGAGAGGCTATGCCACAAGAATTTCGAATTCGGACTGGACACCTTTGGCGACATCACCATCGGCCCGAATGGCGAGCCGCGCTCGCACGCCCAAGTCATCCGCGACGTGATCGACGAGGGCGTGCTGGCCGACGAGCTCGGCATCGATGCCTTCGGGGTCGGCGAGCATCATCGGCCGGATTTCTCGGTGTCGGCGCCGGAAGTGGTGCTGGCGGCGATTGCCGGGCGCACCAAGCGGATCAGGCTCGGCTCGGCGGTGACGGTCCTGTCGTCCGACGACCCGATCCGGGTGTTCGAGCGCTTCTCGACCTTGAATGCCGCCTCAAATGGGCGCGCCGAGGTCACGCTGGGGCGCGGGTCCTTCATCGAGTCCTTTCCGCTGTTCGGCTACGACCTTTCGCAATACGAGGTCCTGTTCGAGGACAAGCTCGACCTCTTCGCCGCGCTCATCCGCTCCGACGCCGTCACGTGGCAGGGCCAGACGCGGCCGCCGCTGAAGAACCAGCGCGTCTTCCCGCCGATCGAGGGCGCACCGCTGCGCACCTGGATCGGCGTCGGTGGCAGCCCGGAATCGGTCGTGCGCGCGGCGCGCTATGAGCTGCCGCTGGCGCTTGCCATCATCGGCGGCGATCCGGCGCGCTTCCGCCCCTATGTCGATCTCTATCACCGCGCCTTTGCGCAGCTCGGCAAGCCCGCGCTGCCGATCGCCGTGCATTCGCCCGGGTACGTCGCTGATACCGACGCGCAGGCGCGCGAGGAATATTGGCAAGGCTACAAAGTGATGCACGACCGCATCGGCGCCGAGCGCGGCTGGCCGCCGATGGCGCGCGCGTCCTTCGAGCAGGAAGTGGAGCGCGGCGCGCTACATGTCGGCGCGCCGGAGACGGTCGCGCGCAAGATCGCCAAGACCGCGAAGGCGCTCGGCATCGTGCGCTTCGATCTGAAATACTCGGCCGGCACGCTGGCGCACGACAAGCTCATGCACTGCATCGAGCTTTACGGCACCAAGGTCATCCCGCTGGTGCGCGAGATGATGGCGCAGGAGTTGGCGCCGGCGGTGTGAAATGAGTTGTTGCGAGCGCTGCCGGGTCGGCACAACGCACCCGCGTTTCCCGGATGCGTCAGCGTGAAACGCTGCACCGCTGATCCGGGATCGTCCAGCTGAGTCGTACGATCCCGGGTCTGCAGCGCATCATTTCATGCTGCGCTGCGCCCGGGAAAACCATGTTGAGCTAAGTGAATTCAATGCCGATCGCGGTGAACGCGAGTGTTTAGGTCCCCACCAGCCCGAATTGCGGGCTCGACGGCTCGGCGTGCGCGCGCTTGGGAATGCGTCCGGCAAGCCGCGACAAGCGGCCGCCTTCGACCGCGGCGCGCATGCTTTTTGCCATCAACACCGGATCGCGCGCTTTCGACACCGCGGTGTTGAGGAGAACGGCCGAGCAGCCGAGCTCCATGGCAAGCGCGGCATCCGAGGCCGTGCCGATGCCGGCGTCGAGCACCACCGGCACCGCCGAGCGCGCGCAAATAAGCTCGATCAGATGCGGGTTGGATATGCCGAGCCCCGAGCCGATCGGCGAGCCGAGCGGCATCACGGCAGCGGCCCCCGCATCCGCAAGCTTGCGGCAGGTCACCGGATCTTCGGTGCAATACGGCAGCACAATAAAACCCTTGCCGACCAGCGTTTCGGTCGCGCGCACCAATTCCTCGACATCCGGATAAAGAAGCTCGCGGTCGCCGATCACTTCGAGCTTCACCCAGTTGGTGTCGAGCGCTTCGCGCGCAAGCTCCGCCGTAAGGACGGCATCCTTCGCGGTCTGGCAGCCTGCGGTGTTGGGCAGAAAGCGCACGCGGTTGCCGAGCAGGTCGATCAGACTTTCGTCGTCGCCGGCAAGACTGATGCGGCGAATAGAGGCCGTGACCATCGCTGTGCCGCTCGCCTCGATCGCGTCGAGCATGATCTTGCGGTTCGGGTAGCCGGCGGTACCAAGGAAAAGCCGCGAGCCGAATTCTTGCCCGGCAATGATCAGCGGATCGGACATGGTCTGCTCCTAAACCCGATACCGCTCATTCCCGCGCAAGCGGGAATCCAGTGGGGTGCAACTGGGTCCCCGCCTTCGCGGGGACGAGCGGAGATTCTTCCTGACCATGATCGGCCTCTCTCAACCTCCCTGCCGCGCGCGCACGATCTCGACATTATCGCCGGCCTTCAGCGCCGTTTCGGGCCAAGCCGCGCGCGGAACAACGGCGCCGTTGAGCGCAACGGCGATTCCCTTTTGCTCTGTGTCGACGGCCTTGTCCGCCAGCAAAGCCGCAAGCGTCGCCGCCGCCAAAGGCTCGGTCTCGCCATTGACTCGGATCGACGCTTGGCTCGCCACCGACGCTTCGCTCATCGCCGTCTCCGCCATCACTCGGCCGCGCGCGCCGGCTGAAAGCGCTCGAGCCCGAACGGTTTGATCGCCGGCTCGACGACATCGTCGAGGATCAGCCGCGCCATCGCGTCCGCCGTCACCGGCGCGAGCAAAATGCCGTTGCGATGGTGTCCGGTCGCATAGAACAAGCCCGCAAGCGGCCCGGGCCCGAGGATCGGCGCGTCGTCGCGGCTGCCCGGCCGGTGCCCGACCCAGATCTCGTCGACCGGCAATTCCTCGACGGCGGGAATGGCGCGCCACGCAGCTTCCAGCAAAGTGAGCAAGCCGCCGGCCGTAATCGTGTCGTCGAAGCCTTTTTCCTCAACCGTTGCGCCGACGATCAGCCGGCCGTCGCGCCGCGGCACCAGATAAACCCCCGGCGCCCACAGCACGTGCGACAGCAGCGGCGCCGCCGGGTCCATACGCAGCGCCAGCATCTGACCCTTGATCGGACGCACCGGCGGCCGCCGGTCTGGCGGCAATCCGCCGATGCCGCGCGACCACGCGCCGGCCGCGAGTACGACGATATCGGCCGGGACGCTCGTGCCGTCATCGAGCACGACACCGCGCGCCTGCCCGCCTTGCACGACAAACTCCTTGACCGGCTGATGCTCGCGAATGTCGACACCGGCCTGTTCGGCGGCGATGCGCAAAGCGTGTGCGAGCTTGCGGTTATCGACCTGATGATCTTCCGGCGAAAACAGCGCGCCGGCGATTTTGCCTGCAAGCCTTGGCTCGCGCGCGCGTGTCGCCGCGGCCGAAAGCCATTCGAGCGGCAGAGCGAGCTGACGCTGGAATTCCAAATGATGCGCAATCGTCGCCTGATCGTCGGCGGTCAGCGCAACAACCAGCGTGCCTTCGGTTCGCAACTCGACATCGACGCCGGTCGTGCGCTCGAGTTCTTCAGCGAAGGCTGGCCAGCGCCTCTGGCTTTCGCGCCCAAGCGCGACGAGCGTTTCCTCGCCCGGCTCGGCCTCGGCGCAAGCCGCCAACATGCCGGCGGCAGCGTGACTCGCGCCGGCACCGGCTTTGCCGCGATCGAACACCGTGACGGCGGCGCGCGCGGCGAGCCGCCAGGCAATGCCGAGCCCGATCACGCCCGCACCGATGACAACGACGCGCGGCTTGTTTCGGATCGGTGTGATGGAACGAATAGTGTCGCTCAACGCGGCTCCCTTCGCTGGTATGACCCAGACAGGTTCGACGGGTGTGATCTCAGCCGCACTTTCGGCGCGGCACCCCTGGCCGATGCCGTGATGATGGTGATTTTCGCGCCCGCCGGCAAGAGGCGGTACCCGCGGCGGAATTGAGCCTGTGGCTCAAGCCTCGGCCGTAGCCTTGGTCCCGTGAACCGCCGGATTGCCGCCAGCCGCTCTTGGCCAAGGCATCGAACTCCATCAAGCGCTCAAGAAGCGGTTCCATCTCCTTGAGCGGCAACATATTTGGGCCATCGGAGGGCGCCCGGTCCGGGTCCTGATGGGTCTCGATGAAAACCCCGGCGACGCCGACCGCCACGGCGGCCCGCGCCAGCACCGGCACGAACTCGCGCTCGCCGCCGGACGACGTGCCTTTGCCGCCCGGCTGCTGCACGGAGTGAGTCGCATCGAAAATCACCGGCGCGCCGGTTCTGGCGAGCACCGGCAACGCGCGCATGTCGGAAACGAGCGTGTTGTAGCCGAACGACACGCCGCGCTCGGTCACGAGCACATTCGGATTGCCGGCGCCCGTGATCTTCTCCACCACATTGGCCATGTCCCACGGCGCGAGGAACTGCCCCTTCTTCACATTGACTGCGCGGCCGGTCTTGGCTGCGGCGATCAGAAGGTCCGTCTGCCGGCATAGAAACGCCGGGATCTGCAAAATATCGACCACCTCGGCAATGGCGGCGCACTGATCCGGTTCGTGCACGTCAGTGAGCACGGGGACGCCGAGGGAGTCGCGCAGGTCCGTGAAGATTTCGAGCGCCTTGTCGAGCCCAAGACCGCGCGCGCTTTTGGCGCTGGTGCGGTTCGCCTTGTCGAACGAGGTCTTGTACACAAAGCCGATGCCGCGCCGCGCCGCGATCTCCTTCAACGCGCCGGCCATATCGAAAGCATGTGCGCGGCTTTCCAGCACGCACGGCCCGGCGATCAGCGCCAGCGGCAAGTCGTTGCCGAACCGGACCTTGCCGATGGCGACGATGGGATTTGGCCCTGCGCTCATTGGCTCCTCATGGGTAGTGCCGCAAAACCTGGCTTTGGCTACGATACCGGGATGAAGCCGTCCAGCTTGGCCGCCTTATGATCGAAAGTTGCCGTTGCTTCACAGCCGCGCGCCCGGTTGACCTCGCCGATCAGGGCATCGGCAAAATCGACGTTTCGGTCCACAAAAGTCCGAAGGGCCGCGCGCACGGCGTCCCTATCTTCGAGCACGATATCGCTGCTGGCGAGGAGCTTAGAAACGATTTCAGCGGCTTTCTCCCGGTCAAACCGGTGGCCGCGCAAAAGAACCCAAACCATTTCGCAGAGGACGACGCGATCGATAAACCCTGGATTTTCGGGCGTGCAGCGGGTTGCTACGAATTGGCGCGCCTGCTTCGCTTGGCGTGGATCGTCGTCGACGAAACAGCGGAGTATCACATTGGTGTCGAGACCGATCATCGCTTCTTACGACCGGATGAGCGCAAGTACCGATCAACTGCCGCCTGCGCGATCACTTCATCCATTTCCTTGAGCGTCAGAACTCCGCGGCGGCTTGCCCAGAATGCCAAAGAGATCGCTGAGCTTCGATCCTTCGTTTGTCACTACAATTCGGTCGCCGTCTTCAACGGTGAGGCGGATCTTTGCGCCGGCGCCCAATCGCAAGCGTTCCCGTATTTCCTTGGGAATCGTGACCTGCCCTTTGTCGGTTACGGTCGCCTCATACGATGGTGTTGCCGGCGCCTTCGCGAAGTAGCGTGTTGCTCGCCCTTCCTTTACTTTGCGAATCCGATAACCGCGGCCTTCAAGGCGTCGCAGCACATTGTACTGCGGCCCGCCGGTCGCCGCGACGATCTCGTCCATGGTGGCGCCGTCCGGCCGCGTCATCATTTGTTCGGCGATCTTGGTGCCGGGCCTGTCCTCTACCATAGCCTACTTACTTCTTTTTCGTATTCACGCGATAAGCTACTCACGATTTTCCTTACCGTCAATGAGCAACTTGAATCAGAAGCTAGGCCAGACGGAACCTTCGCGGTTGGTTCACTTCACGGCCGAGAATGCCGTCGGCTTGAGAAACGAGCTCTTGATATTGGCGATGATCGGACCGTCCCTCTCGGTGTCTTCGCGCACCTTGATCCAGGCGGGATCGGCCAGGAACGTCCCCCACACCTTCTCGCGCTCGGCCATGGATTCCCAAGCCAGGAGATAATGCAAATCGTTGCTGCCGTCGCCGATCAGCACGGTCCAGAAGCCGGCTTGGCGAATGCCATGTTTCTCCCAGATCTTCAGCGTGTAATCCTCGAACCGCTTGAGCAAGGCCGGCAACCGGCCGGGGACGCATTGATAGATGCGCAATTCGTAGATCATAAATTTCCTCCCATTCGTCATTCCGGGGCGCGCCAAAGGCGCGAGCCCGGAATCCATAGTCACTATCGGTGCAAGTTCTGCTCACGCCGTGGTTATGGATTCCGGACTTGCCACTTCGTGGCAATCCGGAATGACAAAAAAGATTACACCAGCCGGCTCTGCTCCACCGCCGCTCCGATGAAGGAGGAGAACAGCGGGTGCGGCGCGAACGGCCGCGACTTCAATTCGGGATGGAATTGCACGCCGATGAACCACGGATGGTCGTCGTATTCGATGATCTCCGGCAGCACGCCGTCGGGCGACATGCCGGAGAAGCGCAAGCCGTGCTGGGCGAGCCGATCCTTGTAGGCGGTGTTGACCTCATAGCGGTGCCGGTGGCGTTCGGAGATTTCGGTCGCGCCGTAGACACTCGCAATCTTGCTGCCGCGCGCCAGCAAGGCGGGATACGCGCCGAGCCGCATGGTGCCGCCGAGATCGCCGCCGGCGCCGCGCTTCTCCAGCTCGTTGCCTTTCATCCATTCGGTCATCAAGCCGACCACCGGCTCGCGCGTGGCGCCGAATTCCGTGGAGTTGGCGTCCTCGATGCCGCAGAGATTGCGCGCCGCTTCGATCACCGCCATCTGCATGCCGAAACAGATGCCGAAATACGGCACCTGGCGCTCGCGCGCGAACCGTGCCGCGCGAATTTTTCCTTCGGCGCCGCGCTGGCCGAAGCCGCCCGGCACCAGGATCCCATCGACGTGTTCGAGAAACGGCGCCGGGTCCTCGTTCTCGAACACTTCGCTCTCGATCCAGTCGAGAGTGACCTTGACCTTGTTGGCGACGCCGCCATGCGAGAGCGCCTCGATCAGCGACTTATAGGCGTCCTTCATGCCGGTATATTTGCCGACGATGGCGATGGTCACGTCGCCTTCCGGATTACGGATGCGCTCGTTGATGAAGCGCCAGGTGGCGAGATCCGGCTCGGGCGGATTTTCGATGCCGAATGCGGCGAGCACTTCGCCATCGAGTCCGCCCGCATGATAGGCCTCGGCACGGCATAGATGTTGTCGACGTCGAGCGCTTCAATCACCGCGCTCTCGCGCACATTGCAGAACAGCGCGAGCTTGCGCCTCTCGCTTTCCGGAATCGGCCGGTCGCTGCGGCAGAGAAGAATATCGGGCTGGATGCCGATGGCGCGCAACTCGCGCACCGAGTGCTGGGTCGGCTTGGTTTTCAGCTCACCCGCGCTCGGGATGAACGGCATCAGCGTCAGATGGATATAGACCGCGTGATGCCGCGGCAGGTCGTTGCCAAGCTGCCGGATAGCCTCGAAGAACGGCAAGCCCTCGATGTCGCCGACCGTGCCGCCGATCTCGCACAGCACGAAGTCGTAGCCTTCGTTGCCGTCGCGGATGAAGTCCTTGATCGCGTTGGTGACGTGCGGAATGACCTGAATGGTGGCGCCGAGATAATCGCCGCGCCGCTCCTTGGCGAGGATCTCCTGATAGATGCGGCCGGTGGTGATGTTGTCGGTGCGGGTCGCCGGCCGTCCGGTGAAGCGCTCGTAATGGCCGAGATCGAGATCGGTCTCGGCGCCGTCGTCGGTGACGAAGACTTCGCCGTGCTGGTAGGGCGACATCGTGCCCGGATCGACGTTGAGATAGGGGTCGAGCTTGCGCAGCCGCACCTTGTAGCCGCGCGCCTGTAAAAGCGCGCCGAGCGCCGCCGACGCAAGACCTTTGCCGAGTGAGGAAACCACGCCGCCGGTGATGAATATGTACCGCGCCATGGGATTTAAGCTCTAGCCGCGAACGGCCAATTCGACGAGCAATTTTCCGGAATAGCAGCCGGGCACGGTAGCTGCGCACCGGCAGAAACGCAGTCGCGCCAAACACCTCGAGCGGAATCCTCAGGTCGAGCGGGAGCGGCCCCCGCTCGCTTTGTCATCAGCGTGGGGGAAATCATGTTGGCCATCGCTCGCTGCCCTATTTTGACTGCGGCACTTGCGGCCCGCTCGGCGCCGGCGGACCCGCCGGCTCCGGCGCTTTGCCGCCGCCCAGTTGGTTCAGAACGCCGCCGCCCTGGCTCAATGGCGCCAACGGGGCACCACTAGCCGGCTGCTGCTGGGTTGCCGGCGCGCCGGGGCTGATGATCGAGGCCGGATGGCGGCCAAGACCGGCATACCAAGACAGGCCCAGGCTGGTGATGAAGAAGAAGAACGCCAGTATCGCCGTGGTCCGGGTCAAGACGTTTGCGGTGCCGCGCCCGGTCATAAAGCCGCTGGTGGAGCTGACGAGCCCCCCGCCCTCGGACTTTTGCAGCAGAATGACTGCAATCATTCCGAGCACCAGGATCAGGTGAATAACGATAACCACAACAATCATCGAATCTGTCCGTTCACAATCCAGGCCGAAAAACGGGCCGCGGCGGCCTCTGCGGCCCGCCGCGACCCCGATATAGGGAGCCCGGCGCGTCTCTACATGATCCCCTGGGGATTTTCCATGGCGCAGTCCGTTGACAAAGTTCCGGAGTAAGGGAGCAGCCGGAGGCGCTCACCGTCACCGATAAACTCCGGCGATCGCCAGGAAATCGTCGGCCTTGAGGCTTGCGCCGCCGACCAGCGCGCCGTCGACATTCTCAACCGCCAAGAGTTCGGCGGCGTTTTTCGGATTGACCGAGCCGCCGTACAGGAGGCGCGTCCCCTGCCCGCCCGCGCCAAATCGCACGGCGAGATGTTCGCGGATCGAGCGATGCACCTCGCCGACGTCGGCCGGCGTCGGCGTTAGCCCGGTGCCGATAGCCCAGACCGGCTCGTAAGCAACAACAAAATCGGCGGCACCGTCGGGCAACGAGCCTTGCAGCTGCGTTGCGACCACATCCAGCGCGTGCCCGGCCTCGCGTTGCGGGCGCGTTTCGCCGACACAGACAATCGGCATCAATCCCGGCACGCCGTGCGGCTTGCGCCTTCGCACGCACCTCTGCATCGGTCTCGTGATGATATTGCCGGCGCTCGGAGTGGCCGACGATGACCGCCGACGCGCCCGCGTCCTTCAGCATCTCCGCGGAGATGTCGCCCGTGTAAGCGCCCGAAGCCAAAGCATGACAATCCTGGCCGCCGATCAGAACGGGCGTGCCGCGGGCGGCCACAGCGAAGCTCGCGATCAGCGTTGCGGGTGGACACACCATCAGCTCGACCTTCGGCAAAGCCCCCGCACCGGCGATCACGGCCTTTAACTGAGCGATCGAGGCGGCAAGCCCATTCATTTTCCAATTGCCAGCAACCAGCGGACGGCGCGCCATCGTCTGTGTCTCGACTTTGCGTTTGAGCTTGTCGTCGGAATAAGCTGCGACAACGAGGCGTTAGCAGACGCCTTGCTTGCGGAAAAGAGGCGACAGGTTCGACGGGTGTGATCTCAGCCGCACTTTCGGCGCGGCACCCCTGGCCGATGCCGTGATCATGGTGATTTTCGCGCCCGCCGGCAAGAGGCGGTACCCGCGGCGGAATTGAGCCTGTGGCTCAAGCCTCGGCCGTAGCCTTAGTCCCGTGAACCGCCGGATTGCCGCCAGCCTTCTTGGCCAAGGCATCGAACTCCATCAAGCGCTCAAGAAGCGGTTCCATCTCTTTGAGCGGCAACATATTTGGGCCATCGGAGGGCGCCCGGTCCGGGTCCTGATGGGTCTCGATGAAAACCCCGGCGACGCCGACCGCCACGGCGGCCCGCGCCAGCACCGGCACGAACTCGCGCTCGCCGCCGGACGACGTGCCTTTGCCGCCCGGCTGCTGCACGGAGTGAGTCGCATCGAAGATCACCGGCGCGCCGGTTTTGGCCAGCACCGGCAATGCGCGCATGTCGGAGACCAAGGTGTTGTAGCCGAACGACACGCCGCGCTCGGTCACGAGCACATTCGGATTGCCGGCGGCGGTGATCTTCTCCACCACATTGGCCATGTCCCACGGCGCCAGGAACTGCCCCTTCTTCACATTGACCGCGCGGCCGGTCTTGGCGGCGGCGACCAAAAGATCCGTCTGCCTGCAAAGAAATGCCGGGATCTGCAAAATATCGACCACCTCGGCAATGGCAGCGCATTGATCCGGCTCGTGCACGTCGGTGAGCACAGGCACACCGAGGGAGTCGCGCAGGTCCGTGAAGATTTCGAGCGCCTTGTCGAGCCCGAGGCCGCGCGCACTTTTGGTGCTGGTGCGGTTCGCCTTGTCGAACGAGGTCTTGTACACAAAGCCGACACCGCGCCGCGCTGCGATCTCCTTCAACGCGCCGGCCATATCGAAAGCATGTGCGCGGCTTTCCAGCACGCACGGCCCAGCGATGAGCGCCAGCGGCAAGTCGTTGCCGAACCGGACCTTGCCGATGGCGACGATGGGATTTGGCTTACCTGTCATGGCCGGACCATGGACATCGGCGGCCGCGGGGTCAACGGCTTCGCTTCGCCGTCACTTCACCGCCGAGAATGCCGTCGGCTTGAGAAACGAGCTCTTGATATTGGCGATGATCGGACCATCCCTCTCGGTGTCTTCGCGCACCTTGATCCAGGCCGGATCGGCCAGGAACGTCCCCCACACCTTCTCGCGCTCGGCCATGGATTCCCAGGCGAGCAGGTAATGCAGATCATTGCTGCCGTCGCCGATCAGCACGGTCCAGAAGCCGGCTTGGCGAATGCCATGTTTCTCCCAGATCTTCAGCGTGTAATCCTCAAACCGCTTGAGCAAGGCCGGCAACCGGCCGGGGACGCATTGATAGATCCGCAATTCGTAGATCATAAATTTTCTCCCATTCGTCATTCCGGGCGCGCGAAAGGCGCGAGCCCGGAATCCATAGTCACTATCGGTGCAAGTTCTGCTCACGCCGTGGTTATGGATTTCGGACTTGCCACTTCGTGGCAATCCGGAATGACAAAAAAGATTACACCAGCCGGCTCTGCTCCACCGCCGCCCCGATGAAGGAGGAGAACAGCGGGTGCGGCGCGAACGGCCGCGACTTCAATTCGGGATGGAATTGCACGCCGATGAACCACGGATGGTCGTCGTATTCGATGATCTCCGGCAGCACACCGTCGGGCGACATGCCGGAGAAGCGCAAGCCGTGCTGGGCGAGCCGATCCTTGTAGGCGGTGTTGACCTCGTAGCGGTGCCGGTGGCGTTCGGAGATTTCGGTCGCGCCGTAGACACTCGCAATCTTGCTGCCGCGCGCCAGCAAGGCGGGATACGCGCCGAGCCGCATGGTGCCGCCGAGATCGCCGCCGGCGCCGCGCTTCTCCAGCTCGTTGCCTTTCATCCATTCGGTCATCAAGCCGACCACCGGCTCGCGCGTGGCGCCGAATTCCGTGGAATTGGCGTCCTCGATGCCGCAGAGATTGCGCGCCGCTTCGATCACCGCCATTTGCATGCCGAAACAGATGCCGAAATACGGCACCTGGCGCTCGCGCGCGAACCGTGCCGCGCGAATTTTTCCTTCGGCGCCGCGCTGGCCGAAGCCGCCCGGCACCAGGATCCCATCGACGTGTTCGAGAAACGGCGCCGGGTCCTCGTTCTCGAACACTTCGCTCTCGATCCAGTCGAGAGTGACCTTGACCTTGTTGGCGACGCCGCCATGCGAGAGCGCCTCGATCAGCGACTTATAGGCGTCCTTCATGCCGGTATATTTGCCGACGATGGCGATGGTCACGTCGCCTTCCGGATTGCGGATGCGCTCGTTGATGAAGCGCCAGGTGGCGAGATCCGGCTCGGGCGGATTTTCGATGCCGAATGCGGCGAGCACTTCGCCGTCGAGTCCGCCCGCATGATAGGCCTCCGGCACGGCATAGATGTTGTCGACGTCGAGCGCTTCAATCACCGCGCTCTCGCGCACATTGCAGAACAGCGCAAGCTTGCGCCTTTCGCTTTCCGGAATCGGCCGGTCGCTGCGGCAGAGAAGAATATCGGGCTGGATGCCGATGGCTCGCAACTCGCGCACCGAGTGCTGGGTCGGCTTTGTTTTCAGCTCACCCGCGCTCGGGATGAACGGCATCAGCGTCAGATGGATATAGACCGCGTGATGCCGCGGCAGGTCGTTGCCAAGCTGCCGGATCGCCTCGAAGAACGGCAGGCCCTCGATGTCGCCGACCGTGCCGCCGATCTCGCACAGCACGAAATCGTAGCCCTCGTTGCCGTCGCGGATGAAGTCCTTGATCGCGTTGGTGACGTGCGGAATGACCTGAATGGTGGCGCCGAGATAGTCGCCGCGCCGCTCCTTGGCGAGGATCTCCTGATAGATGCGGCCGGTGGTGATGTTGTCGGTGCGGGTCGCCGGCCGTCCGGTGAAGCGCTCGTAATGGCCGAGATCGAGATCGGTCTCGGCGCCGTCGTCGGTGACGAAGACTTCGCCGTGCTGGTAGGGCGACATCGTGCCCGGATCGACGTTGAGATAGGGGTCGAGCTTGCGCAGCCGCACCTTGTAGCCGCGCGCCTGCAAAAGCGCGCCGAGCGCCGCCGACGCAAGACCTTTGCCGAGTGAGGAAACCACGCCGCCGGTGATGAATATGTACCGCGCCATGGGATTTAAGCTCTAGCCGCGAACGGCCGATTCGACGAGCAATTTTCCGGAATAGCAGCCGGGCACGGTAGCTGCGCACCGGCAGAAACGTAGTCGCGCCAAACACCTCGAGCGGAATCCTCAGGTCGAGCGGGAGCGGCCCCCGCTCGCTTTGTCATCAGCGTGGGGGAAATCATGTTGGCCATCGCTCGCTGCCCTATTTTGACTGCGGCACTTGCGGCCCGCTCGGCGCCGGCGGACCCGCCGGCTCCGGCGCTTTGCCGCCGCCCAGTTGGTTCAGAACGCCGCCGCCCTGGCTCAATGGCGCCAACGGGGCACCACTAGCCGGCTGCTGCTGGGTTGCCGGCGCGCCGGGGCTGATGATCGAGGCCGGATGGCGGCCAAGACCGGCATACCAAGACAGGCCCAGGCTGGTGATGAAGAAGAAGAACGCCAATATCGCCGTGGTCCGGGTCAAGACGTTTGCCGTGCCGCGCCCGGTCATAAAGCCGCTGGTGGAGCTGACGAGCCCCCCGCCCTCGGACTTTTGCAGCAGAATGACTGCAATCATTCCGAGCACCAGGATCAGGTGAATAACGATAACCACAACAATCATCGAATTTGTCCGTTCACAATCCAGGCCGAAAAACGGGCCGCGGCGGCCTCTGCGGCCCGCCGCGACCCCGATATAGGGAGCCCGGCGCGTCTCTACATGATCCCCTGGGGATTTTCCATGGCGCAGTCCGTTGACAAAGTTCCGGAGTAAGGGAGCAGCCGGAGGCGCTCACCGTCACCGATAAACTCCGGCGATCGCCAGGAAATCGTCGGCCTTGAGGCTTGCGCCGCCGACCAGCGCGCCGTCGACATTCTCAACCGCCAAGAGTTCGGCGGCGTTTTTCGGATTGACCGAGCCGCCGTACAGGAGGCGCGTCCCCTGCCCGCCCGCGCCATAATCGCACGGCGAGATGTTCGCGGATCGAGCGATGCATCTCGCCGACGTCGGCCGGCGTCGGCGTTAGCCCGGTGCCGATAGCCCAGACCGGCTCGTAAGCAACAACAAAATCGGCGGCACCGTCGGGCAACGAGCCTTGCAGCTGCGTTGCGACCACATCCAGCGCGTGCCCGGCCTCGCGTTGCGGGCGCGTTTCGCCGACGCAGACGATCGGCATCAATCCGGCACGCCGTGCGGCTTGCGCCTTCGCACGCACCTCTGCATCGGTCTCGTGATGATACTGCCGGCGCTCGGAGTGGCCGACGATGACCGCCGACGCGCCGGCGTCCTTCAGCATCTCGGCGGAGATGTCGCCCGTGTAAGCGCCCGAAGCCAAAGCATGACAATCCTGGCCGCCGATCAGAACGGGCGTGCCGCGGGCGGCCACAGCGAAGCTCGCGATCAGCGTTGCGGGTGGACACACCATCAGCTCGACCTTCGGCAAAGCCCCCGCACCGGCGATCACGGCCTTTAACTGAGCGATCGAGGCGGCAAGCCCATTCATTTTCCAATTGCCAGCAACCAGCGGACGGCGCGCCATCGTCTGTGTCTCGACTTTGCGTTTGAGCTTGTCGTCGGAATAAGCTGCGACAACGAGGCGTTAGCAGACGCCTTGCTTGCGGAAAAGAGGCGATTTAGGCAGACGGTCCCGTCGGTTGCGGGCCCGCATGCCGGTCCCTATGATGCGCCGCTGCTGTGATCCACTCATCCCCGCGGAGGCGGGGATCCGGTGGAAAATACCGCGACAACGCAATGTCTTTGGATTCCCGCCTCCGCGGGAATGAGCGAAACGAGTTCTTATGCTTCGAGGTATCCGTAACGCCTCCACGAATTGGCTCGGCCGCATCGTCATGGGCGTGGTCATGGGCCTTCTGGCCGCGACCTTCGCCGTCTGGGGGATCAACGATATTTTCAAGGGCTTCGGCCGCTCCACGCTGGCGAAGGTCGGCGGCACGGAAATCCCGATCGAGCAATTCCGCCGCACCTATAACGAGCGCCTCCAGCAGCTCAGCCGCCAGGTCGGCCAGCCGATCTCGCCGGAACAGGCCAAGGCGATCGGTCTCGAACGCTCGGTGCTGCTCGGAATGGTCAACGATGCCGGGCTCGACCAGCGCGCGCGGCAGATGGGGCTCGGCCTGCCCGACGAGGAAATCGTCCGCCGCATCACCGAAGATCCGACGTTCCGCAGCCCGACCGGCAAGTTCGATCGCAGCCGCTTCGATCAATTCCTGCGCGCCGTCGGCATGACCGAACAAAGGGTCGTTGCCGAGCAGCGTCGGCTGATGTTGCGGCGGCAGATCGTCGAATCGATCAATGGCGACGTGCCGGTGCCGAAAGCCTGGCTCGAAGCGGTCAACGAGTTTCAGAACCAGCAGCGCAGTATCGAATATGTGACGCTGGGACCGGCGCAAGCGGGCGACATCCCGGCACCGACGCCGGAACAGCTCAGCAAGTATTTCGAGGAGCGCAAAATCATGTTCCGCGCACCCGAATACCGCAAGATCGAAGTCATCGCGGTGACGCCCGAGGAACTCGGCCGCTGGATGGAAATCTCCGAGGCCGACGTCAAGGCGGAGTTCGATGCCCGCCGCAGCCGCTATGTCACGCCGGAGCGGCGTCACGTCGAGCAGATCGTATTCCCGACCATGCAGGAAGCGGAGGCCGCCGAGGCGCGGATCAAGGACGGCTTGAGTTTTGCCGCGCTCGCGGCCGAACGCGGCCTCAAGGACAAGGACTTCGACCTCGGCACCGTGTCGAAAAACGAAATCATCGATCCGGCGGTTGCCAACGCCGCCTTCGCGCTCAAGGACGGCGAAGTGAGCGCGCCGGTGCAGGGCCGTTTCGGCGCCGTCATCGTCACCGTGACCAAGATCGAACCCGAAGAGGGAAAATCGCTCGCCGACGTAACGCCGCAGATCCGCAAGGAGATCGCAACCGATCGCGCGAAGGGCGACGTCCGCAACCTGCACGAAAAGATCGAGGACGAGCGGGCCGGCGGCGCGTCGTTGCCGCAGATCGCGGAAAAGCTGAAGCTGCCGGTCGTTACCTACGATGTCGATCGTTCGGGCCGGGAGCCGAACGGCAAGGTGGTGAATTTCCCGCATGCCGGCCAGGTGATACCGGCCGCCTTCAACACCGAAGTCGGGGCCGACAACGATCCGCTCGAGGCCGACGGCGGGTACGTCTGGTACAATGTCGCAGGCGTCACGCCGTCGCGCGATCACACGCTCGACGAGGTCAAGGATCAGGTCGAGGCGCGCTGGCGCGAAGACGAGATCGCCGCGCGCCTCAAAACCAAATCCGCCGAGCTGCTCGACAAGCTCAAGGCCGGCACGGCGTTCGACGCCGTTGCCGCATCCGCCGGGCTCAAAGTCCAAACCGCCGACAAGCTCACGCGCGGCAAGCCGCAAGCCGGCGTGTCGCCGCGGGTGATCGCGGCGGTGTTTCGCACGGCCAAGGACGCTTACGGCAGCGCCGAAGCCGATCAGCCGACCGAGTGGGTCGTGTTCCGCGTCACCGATATCAGCACGCCGAAATTCGAAGCCGATTCACCCGAGATGAAACGCGTCGCCGACCTGTTGAAGAAACAACAGAGCGAAGAAATTCTGGAGCAATATATGGCTTGGCTCCAGAACGATCTCGGCACCACCGTCAACCAGGCGGCGCTTGCGCAAGCGCTCGGCAACAACGCGCCGGACACTAACTAAATATGCAGATCGAGCCTTCGGCCGCGACGTTTGCCGCGCGCTATGCGGCCGGCGACGCGCAGGTCGTATGGACGACCCTGGTCGCCGATCTTGAAACGCCGGTCTCGGCCTTTCTGAAAATCGCCGGCGGCCGGCCGATGAGCTTTTTGCTCGAGTCGGTCGAAGGCGGCGAAGTGCGCGGCCGCTATTCGATTATCGGGCTCGAGCCCGACGTCATCTTTCGCAGCGACGGCGCGGCGGCCGAGATCAACCGAACGCCGCTCAACAATCCGGAAGCGTTCGCGCCGGCCGGAGCGCCGCTGCAGGCGCTACGCGCGCTGATCGCCGAAAGCCGCATTGCGCTGCCGGACACGTTGCCGCCGATGGCGGCCGGCGTCTTCGGCTATCTCGGCTACGACACGGTGCGTTTGATGGAGGACACGTTGGGCAAGCCTCCGCCCGATCCGATCGAGATTCCGGAAGCGATCTTGCTGCGGCCGACCTTGGTGGTCGCCTTCGATGCCGTGAAGGACACCATTACGGTCGTCACGCCGGTGCGGCCGCGTGCCGGCATCAACGCCGAGGCCGCGCTTGCGCGGGCCGCCGAGCGCTTGTCGGCGATCGTCGATGCGCTAGACCGGCCGCTCGACAAATCTTCCAAGGAGATGGACGCTGGCCCGCTCGACGTCGTGCCCCGCTCGAATACGACGCCCGCGGACTTCAAGCGCATGGTGCTGCGCGCCAAGGAATACATCGCCGCCGGCGACATTTTTCAGGTGGTGCTGTCGCAGCGCTTCGAGGCGCCGTTCGCGCTTGCGCCGTTCGCACTCTATCGCGCTCTGCGGCGCGTGAACCCGTCGCCTTACCTGTTCTTCCTCGATTGCGGCACGTTTGCGGTCGCGGGCTCGAGCCCGGAAATCCTGGTGAAGACGACCGGCGGCACGGTCACCATCCGCCCGGTCGCGGGCACACGCCGGCGTGGTGCCACGCCGCACGAAGACAAGGCGCTGGAGCAGGAGCTCCTCGCCGATCCGAAGGAGCGCGCCGAGCATTTGATGCTGCTCGATCTCGGCCGCAACGATGTCGGCCGCGTCGCCGAGATCGGTAGCGTTGAGGTCACCGATCAGTTCTTCGTCGAGCGCTTCAGCCAGGTGATGCACATCGTCTCGAATGTGCAGGGCAAGCTGCGCGGCGATTGCGATGCGCTCGACGCGCTCGCCGCCGGTTTTCCTGCCGGCACCGTCTCGGGCGCGCCGAAGGTGCGCGCCATGCAGATCATCGATGAACTGGAGAGGGAAAAGCGCGGGCTTTACGCCGGTTGCGTCGGCTATTTCTCGGCTGCCGCCGACATGGACACCTGCATCGTGCTGCGCACCGCTTTGATCAAAGACGGTGTCATGTATGTGCAGGCCGGCGCCGGCATCGTCGCCGATTCAGATCCGGAATTCGAGCAGCAGGAATGCATCAACAAGGCGAAGGCGCTATTCCGCGCCGCGGAGGAAGCCAAGCGCTTTGCCAGCGCCGCGGGCCGCGGCCAGTAGGATTTCCCTTTTACTCGTCATGCGCGGGCTTGACCCGCGCATCCATACGGACTCGTCGCGATAAAGAGTCTCGCGGCAACGCCACGCAATCGCCAGCTCAGCATGGATTGCCGGGTCAAGCCCGGCAATGACGAGGAAAGGTGAGCGACCTCGCGGGCGGAAGGCGCTCTACTTAATCCGGGTCATGTTCTGGCCGCCGCAGATGCCGATCGCGCAACCTTCGACGCGGATCGTCGTCGGGCCAAGCTCGAGGAGACGTCCCGCATAACTGTTGCCGTTGTCGACATTGTAGAGTCGTCCGGACCATCTTCCCGGCCCCTCCGGCACCAACCCATAGAGAACCGGCACACCGACAAGCGGGCGGCCGCGCTGCGCCGGGTCGGGATTGTTCTTGTCGGTCCAAGGCCGGCCGGTCTCCGGATCATAAGCGGATTTTGGAGCGGCGATGGTTGCGCACAGGGCGCCCCCGCAGGGTCCGACCTTCACGCGGGCGCCGTCCTGCGCCAGCCAAAGTCCCTTGGGATCGGCCGACGCCGCTCCCGCGCAAAACAGCGCAAAGACCGTCACGGCAGCCGCAGCACAAAGCCTGTGGAGCTTCATGAGGGTGTATTTTGTCAGCCCGGAGCGCACGGGCAAGCCCAAATCTTAACCTCACCGGAGGGTTGCGCGCCCAAAAAAAGCCCGGGACTTTCGTCCCGGGCTCGCCTCCTCAACCCCTAGCTAAATCAGCGGCCGAACCAATTGAAGCGCCAGACCAGTTCGGTCGAGATGAACTCTGTGGCCTTCTGCGAGTTAAGCGCCGCGCCAGTAACGGGGACGCCGAACACAGAGCCGGTCAATGGAACGCTCACGCCATTGCCGCCGTACTGCGAATAGCGAAATTCGGTCTTGAGGAACAAGCCGGAGATCGGCAGCCAGTCGAAGGCATATTCGAAGCCGCTGCCGATGAACCACCCGTTGTAGGTTTGCGCAGCTAAGCTTACGCCGCTCGATCCGCCACCCGCGATCGCGATGTTGTAGTTCACGCCGTCAAAGCGGGCCTGGGTGTAGCCGCCGTCGAAGTAGGTGAGAAAGCGCGGCGTAACCAACACGCCGGCGCGGCCACCGACTGCCCAAGTCGAGGATTCTTCTAGATCCGGTCATGCGCTAGCCCGGAAAGCTGTTGCTGCCATTGATGCCGCCGCCTGCGAAATCGCCGAAGGCGCCGATGACGGTTTGCACGCCGAAATAGGGCGCCGTGAATTGATAGTCGCAGCCGACCTGGCCCTGACCAAACCAGCCCTTGCCGCCGTTCGATTGCGACGCGGTAACAGGGGTGCCGTTAAGAGTGACGAAGCTATCCTGCTGCCAGAACGCGTAGCCGCCGCCGGCGCCGACATAGCAGCCGGTCCAGTTGTAAACGGGGAGCGGCGGGGGCGGCGCCCTGTAAACCGGCGCCGGCATCGACAGATCGGCAGCGCCAGCGGAGCCGAGCGCAGCGAACGTCACCAGAGCGGCCGCCGTCAAAACCCGAAATTTCATGATTGCCCCCGAATTGCGAGTCATCGTCGAGTCTCTACCAGATCGGGTGCACGATTTCTGTGCCTTTTGGGCAACAAGGCGTCAGATAATGGTTCCACCAGCACGCCGCGATTTGGCGCGCGCAACGACGCGCATTGCCCCGCCCGGCACAGCCACGACTGCGCAAGACTGCGCCAAGACTTGGCGAAGACTTGGCCAAGACGGCGAGCAAGCCTCGCTTACTGGCCGTTCTCTTCGCTCTCTTCGGAAAGCCGCTCGACCGAAGCCACCTTCTCGCCTTCGGCCGTGGAGAAGACGATCACGCCCTGGGTCGAACGGCCGGCGATGCGGATGCCGTCGACCGGGCAGCGGATCAATTGTCCGCCATCGGTGACAAGCATGATCTGATCGCTGTCTTCGACCGGGAACGAGGCCACCAGCCGGCCGTTCTTCTCGGTAATGGCCATCGCGACGATGCCTTTGCCGCCGCGGCCGGTGGTGCGGTATTCGTATGACGAGGTGCGCTTGCCGTACCCCTTCTCGGAGATGGTGAGCACGAACTGTTCGGCGGCGGAGAGCTCCGCATAGCGCGTCTGGCCGAGTTCGATCGCGCCCTCACCCTCCTCGTTATCCACAGCTCCTTCTTCGGCGTCGCCATTGCTGCCGCGACGCACCGCGTTGGCGCGCTTGAGATAGGCC
Source organism: uncultured Alphaproteobacteria bacterium (assembly GCA_963845075.1). Taxonomy (GTDB): domain Bacteria; phylum Pseudomonadota; class Alphaproteobacteria; order Rhizobiales; family Xanthobacteraceae; genus BOG-931. Next base: position 112,973 of record CAWJRE010000011.1, read on the forward strand.
ATGCGCTCGTCGGCATTCGCCTCGACGTGCCGCAGGATCGACAGCGAGATCACCTTGTCGCCGTCGCCGAGTGCAATGCCGCGCACGCCCATCGAGGTGCGGCCTTGGAACACGCGCACATCGTCGACCGCGAAGCGGATGCACTGGCCGGCCGCCGAGGTCAGCAGCACGTCGTCCTTGTCGGTGCAGATCTGCACATCGACGATGCTGTCGCCTTCGTCGAGCTTCATCGCGATGATGCCGGAGCGGCGGACGTCGGCGAAGTCCGACAGCTTGTTGCGCCGCACCGTGCCGCGCGTGGTGGCGAACATGACATCAAGCTTGTCCCAGCTCGCTTCGTCCTCGGGCAGCGGCATGATGGTGGTGATGCTCTCGCCCTGGTCGAGCGGCAGAATATTGATCAGCGCCTTGCCGCGCCCCTGCGGTGCTGCTTGCGGCAGCCGCCAGACCTTTTCCTTGTAGACCTGGCCGCGCGATGAGAAGAACAGCACCGGCGTGTGCGTGGAGGCGACGAACAGCCGGGTGACGAAATCCTCCTCGCGGGTCTGCATGCCGGCGCGGCCTTTGCCGCCGCGCTTTTGCGCGCGGTAGGTAGAGAGCGGCACGCGCTTGACGTAACCGGCGTGTGAAACCGTGACGACCATCTCCTCGCGCTGGATCAGGTCCTCGTCTTCCATCTCGCCTTCTTGGTCGATGATGACGGTGCGGCGCGGGGTTGCGAATTCGTTTTTGATGGCGGCGAGCTCGTCCTTGACGATCGTCTGGATGCGGGCGCGCGAGCGCAGGATGTCGAGATAATCGGCGATCTCGTCGGCGAGCTTGTCGAGCTCGGCCTTGATCTCATCGCGGCCGAGCGCGGTGAGCCGCTGCAGCCGCAGGTCGAGGATCGCCTTGGCCTGCTCGGCCGACAGCTTGGTCGTGCCTTCCGGCGACACGCTATGACGCGGGTCGTCGATCAGCGTGACCATGGTGGCGACGTCGCGCGCCGGCCAGTCGCGCTTCATCAATTCGTCGCGCGCTTCGTTGGCGTCCTTGGCGGCGCGGATCAGCTTGATCACCTCGTCGATATTGGCGACCGCGATGGCAAGTCCGACCAGGATATGCGCGCGGTCGCGCGCCTTGCCCAAGAGGTGCTTGGTGCGCCGATAGACGACCTGCTCGCGGAAAGCGATGAAGCAGCTGAGCAGGTCCTTTAAGTTCATCACCAGCGGCCGGCCGGCGTCGAGCGCCACCATGTTGGCGCCGAACGAGGATTGCAGCGCGGTGAAGCGGTAGAGCTGATTGAGCACGACATCGGGCACCGCGTCGCGGCGCAACTCGACCACCACGCGATAACCGTCGCGGTCGGATTCGTCGCGCAAGGCGGCGATGCCTTCGATCTTCTTTTCGCGCACCAGTTCGCCGATGCGCTCCACCATCTGCGCCTTGTTCACCTGATAGGGAATTTCGGAAACGACGATCGCCTCGCGCTCGCCGCGCAGCGTCTCGAATTCCACCTTGCCGCGCATCACGATCGAGCCGCGGCCGAGATGATAGGCAGAGCGGATGCCCTGCCGGCCCAGAATGATGCCGCCGGTCGGGAAATCGGGACCGGGCACGATGGCGATCAGATCCTCGATCGAGAGGCCGGGATTGTCGATCAGCGCCACGCAGGCATCGATCACCTCGCCGAGATTGTGCGGCGGGATGTTGGTCGCCATGCCGACGGCGATACCGCCGGCGCCGTTGACCAGGAGGTTGGGGAATTTGGCCGGCAGCACCACCGGCTCGCGTTCGGAATTGTCGTAATTGGGCTGGAAGTCGACGGTGTCCTTGTCCAGATCGTCGACCAGCGAGCCGGCCACGCGCTCCAGCCGCACCTCGGTGTAGCGCATCGCCGCCGGCGCGTCGCCGTCGACCGAGCCGAAATTGCCCTGCCCATCGATCAGCGGCAGGCGCATTGAGAAGTCTTGCGCCATGCGCACCAGCGCGTCGTAGACCGACTGATCGCCGTGCGGATGGTATTTGCCGATCACATCACCGACGACGCGCGCCGATTTACGGTATGGCTTGTTCCACTCGTAGCCGTTCTCGTGCATCGAGAACAGGATGCGCCGGTGCACCGGCTTGAGCCCATCGCGCGCATCGGGCAGCGCGCGCATCACGATTACGCTCATGGCATAATCGAGGTAGCTCTTCTTCATTTCCTCGGTGATGGAAATGGGCCGAATATCGGATGGTCCGCCGTCTGCCGGCGGGAGGTCGTTGTCGTCTGCCAAGTTGTAAGAATCCTGCGCGAATCTGCGTTTCGTTCATAGCCGATCGGAGAGTCTCGCGCCACCCTTATCGGCTGCAGGTATGTATGATTTTCCGTTGGATTTTCAATGTTCTAAGCGCCGATTCCTGTGCCCCCTGTGGAACAAGTTTGGGCGTGGGGTTGGGCCGCTTTCGGCGGCGCGAAATTACTTGCCGACAACCTTTCGACCCCCCAACCTGCCCTGCCCCAAGCGCGAGAGAAATTGATCCGGATGCCGCTCGATTTCACCATAACGGCGCTTGTGACATTGCTTGTGGTGGTCGATCCGATTGGACTCGCGCCGACCTTCCTCGCGGTCACCGAGGGCCTGCCGCGCCGCGCACGCCGCGATGTCGCCGTGCGCGCAAGCCTCATCGCCGGCGCGATCCTGATCGGCACCGCGCTCCTCGGCGATGTCCTGCTTCGCGCGCTCGGCATTTCGCTGTCCGCCTTCCGCATCGCCGGCGGCCTGTTGTTGTTCGCGATCGCGTTTGAGATGGTGCTCGGCGTGCGCATGCGCCGCGAAGGACAAGCGGCCGAAGAGGCGGTCGAGGAGCATGTGCGCAACATCGCCGCCTTCCCGCTCGCCATTCCGTTGATGGCGGGGCCCGGCGCCATCACCGCGACCGTGCTGCTCGCCGGACGGGCCTACGGACAGATGCTCCTGGTCGGGCTGTTGCTCGCGGTCGTGGTGTTCGTATCGCTTTCCTGCTTGGCCACCTTCCTTCTGGCCGGCCGGCTCAGCCGCATGCTCGGGCACACCGGCAATATCGTCCTGTCGCGGCTGCTCGGCGTGCTGCTGGCGGCGCTTGCCGTGCAATATGTGGTCGACGGCATCCGCGCGGTGTTGGCCGGATGAAGAGCAACGCGGGCGCAGGCGGCCCAAAGCGATCCGGCGTCGCAAGCCGGCGAAGTGTGTCACCAATCACAGCTAATATCCCCCTCCAGCAGATTGATTCCCAGCAACGCCCTAGGGGGAAAGAATCATGAACTACAAATTTAGCGGTACGTTCATTCTGTTGCTGGCGGGCTTGCTGGTGCTCACGATCATATTCGGCAGCTGGTACACCATCGATCAGACCCAGCGCGGCGTGCTGTTGCGCAACGGCGCCCTGGTTGAGGTGGTGCAGCCCGGACTGCATTTCAAATGGCCTTGGATCGAGGCCGTCAACAAGGTCGACATGCAGACGCACAACTTCACCTTCGAGAAGGTGAATTCCTATTCCGCCGATCAGCAGCCGGCCGATTTGCGCATTTCCGTCACCCTGCATGTCGCGCCCGACAAAGTCGCCGAGATGTATTCGCGCTTCGCCGGCGACCAGCAGGCCGCCATCTCGCGCCTGATCACCCCGCACATGAATCAAGAAGTGAAAGTCGTGTTCGGCCAGTACACCGCGCAGCGCGCCATCACCGCGCGCGGGCAGCTCAACGCCGACGCCGCCAAGGCGCTCAACGACGCGATCGCCTACGATCCGATCTTCGTCATCGAGGGCGTGCAGATCGAGGACATCGAGTTCTCGAAAGATTACATCCGCTCGGTCGAAGCCCGCATGCAGGCGGAGGTCGCCGTCCAGCAACGCCAGCAGGAATTGGCGCAAGAGAGGATCAAGGCCGAGATCGCGGTGACGCAGGCAACCGGCCGGGCAAACTCGATCCGCGCCGAAGCACAGGCGCAAGCCGATGCCACGACGTTGCGCGGCAATGCCGAGGCCAGCGCCATCAAGGCCAAGGGCGACGCGCTCGCCGCCAATCCGAACCTGGTCGCGCTGATCCAGGCCGAGCGATGGAACGGCGTGTTGCCGACCACACTGGTGCCGGGCTCCACCGTGCCGTTCCTCAACGTGCACTGAGGCGACCAACAATACTGCTGCGCACGAGCGAGGGCGCCACACTCAGTATTTGTTAACCATACGTGTTCACCCTGATCTTGAGCGCGGCAGAATCGCGCGCATGGAGATCAGACCATGTCTGTGAGCAGCCTTTCCGCCGCGAGTGCTCTGGATGCAGCTCAATCGCCGCTGCTTTCGCTGGGCCAAACAAAGCGCCGCAAGCATCCGTCGATGAGCGATGCCCAGACGCAAAACGCGAGCGCGCCGAACCCACCCGCCGTCAGCGGCCAGCCCGGCAGCAAAGTCAACGTCACTGCATGACGCAACTGGCGTTTCGCGTGCGCGCGGCGCGGCCGACTGACGTGCCGGCGCTGATGCGCTTCAAGCGTCTGCTGGCGGAGAGTGAAGGCGGCCTGCATACCGTGCGCGCGACCGCGGCCGATTGGCTGCGCGATGCGTTTGGTCCGCAGGCGGGCTTTGCCGCCCTGGTCGCCGAAGCCGAATCCAGGCGCGGCCTCATCGGCATGGCGACTTACAGCGAGCGGACCATCACCGGCTGGAGCGGGCCGGTCGTTTTTCTGCAAGATCTTTTCGTCGAGGCTGCCTATCGCCGCAACGGCGTAGCGCGCGCACTGATCGCTCGCGTCGCCACGCACGCAAAGACCATCGGCAGCCCGATGGTCGAGCTTTCGGTGCGCGCCGACAATCCGGCGCAGCTTCTTTACCAGCAGAGCGGATTTCAGGTGCTGCCGCCCTGCCCCACTTACGTGCTGGCCGGGCCTGCGCTCGCCGCGCTCGCCGCCGGCGACAACGACGATCTGCCGCTCGCTGGGTAAGGCAGCACAGCTCGTAGGATGGGTTGAGCGACAGCGAAGCCCATCAACGACCCGAGACGCTGCAAGATGGGTTTCGTTTCATTCAACGCATCCTACGTTGGTGATAATCCGACTCGTCCTCGTGCGCTTTGGTCCAAGGCTAGTGCTAGCGCCGGGCTGTCGCGCTGCGCAACTCACCACCAGCGCGGCTGCCAGGTCATGAGCGCGAAAATCGCGATCACGCCGGCAAAAGCCGGCCAGCCCAGCGCGAACCAGATGCGGAACAGAAGCCGGTATTGATCGGGCAGAGGCTTGCCGTTGATGGCTGCGTCATTGGCGAGATTGCGCATGCGCATCTGAATGAAGACAACCGGCAGCCAGCACAGACCGACAAAAATGTAGATCAGGATCGACAACACGATCCACGGTTCCTCGAGCGGCGACAGCCCGATCGCCCAGGCGAGCGCGACGCCGCTGACCGGCTGCACCACGACCGCCGTCGCGGTGAAGATGAAATCGGCGATCACCACGAAACGCGCGGTCACCGCGATCACGCCGGCATGGCCGGTGCGATGCGCCATCAGCATGAAGAAGGCGATGCCGATCCCGGTGCCGAACAGCACGGACGCGCCGAGCACGTGGATGAATTTCAGGAGTAAAATGGATTCCATCAGCGGTCGTCCAAAATTCCGAAAACAAAGAGAATCAGAAGCACCATCGGAAGCTTGAACGCAACGAAATCGAGCGGTCCGAGAAAATAAGTCCACGGCCGCACGATGTGGTCCGCGATCTGCACGAGCGCCGCGGCCAACAGCACGATCAGGGCGCAACGCACCGCGGGGCGGACAAGAAGACCCAATCCCGCCAAAAACGCAATGACGCTCCAGGCCGCACCGGGAAGCATCGGGCGTGCAATATTCGGCCGCAGACCCAGCACAGCCGCAAGCTGCTCGGCGCTGGGCACGATCACGGCGAGCGCGAGCCCCAAGATCGCCAGCGGCTTGAGCAGATAAAGCCGCGCGAACCAGCGGTCCTGCACACTCGCCGGCCGCGCCGCGAGGATCTGATCGAGGCTCTTGGGCGCGATGCCGGTCTCAGCCATCCAGCGCGCCGGGTCGCCGATCACGCCGGCAGTGAGCTGCGCCAGCGAGGTCGAGCGCGCGGGGCTGCGCCAGCCGAGAAAGCCGAGCGCGTCGGCGACTACCGCCACCACTTTTGCGAACACGTCCGGCAGCGTCAGCACGCGCCGCGGTGGAAAGCCGAGCCAGCCTCGGATCGCGGTCACGATATCGGCGAGGCGGTGCACCTGCGGGTGCGCAACCTCCCACACGGTCTTGGCCGGCGCTTGCGGCGCCAGCGCGAACGCGACGGTTTCGGTAAGATCGTCCAGCCCGATGACCTGGATGCGCGCGTCGGCGCGCACCACCGGCACGACGCCCGGAAAGGCCGCGATGCCGCGCAGCATCGCGGTGCCGCCATAGACCGCGGGACCGAGCACCAGCGCCGGGCGCAGGATCACCCAATCGAGCGGAAGCTCTTTCAGATAAGCCTCGGCCCCCGCTTTGCTGCGCGAAAATGCCGAAGGCCCGTCCGGCTCGGCGCCGATCGCGGAAATGTGGATCACGCGCTTGACGCCTGCGCGCACGCAGCCGTCGAACAGCGCCTTGGTGCCGTCGAGCTGCACGCGCTGCACGTCGTCGCGCAGGCCGTCCTGCAACACGCCGACGCAATTGACGACCGCGTCGATGCCTTGCAGCAGCGGCTGCCACGCCTCGGCGCTCGCAAGCTTCCTGAAATCCGCCGCGATCCATTGCGCGTACGGCAACCTGCGCCGCGCGCTGCGGAGATTTCGTCCGGCGGCAACGACATCGTGACCGGCGGCATGCAAACGCGCCAGGCATGCCGCCCCGATCAAGCCATAAGCGCCGGTGACGAGCACGCGCATCGCGTGCTCAAGAACAAGACATGCGGGCGTGCCGGACGCGCACCGCGGTTCGCAGCATCAGGTCAGAAACTCGACCCGGCCGTCATCGAGGTCGTAGCGTGCGGCCAAGACCTTGACTTTATTGTCCTTGATGAAATGCGAAACGATCTCGCTTTTGGTCGCGATCTTCGCCGTCGTGCGCTTGGCGCTCTCGCGCACGGTGTTGTCGACGAAGTCGCCCGGCTTGCCATAGACGGCCTTGGCCGCCGGCACGATCGCATCGACCATCGGGCCGATCGAGCCCGGAAATTTCGTGTGCTTCTGCACCACCTCGCAGGCGGCGGCCACCGCTCCGCACCGCTCGTGACCCATCACGACCACGAGCGGAACGCCAAGATGTTCGACGCCGTATTCGATCGTCCCCATGGTCGCGGTGTCGGCCATATTGCCGGCATTGCGGGCGATGAAAAGCTCGCCGACGCCAAGCCCGCCGAACAGCAATTCCGGCGGCACGCGGCTATCCGCGCAGCTCAAGATCGCGGCCCAGGGCGTCTGGCCTTTGGCCACATCTTCGCGATGTTTCAGAAGGTCGACGGCGCAGACTTGCGGCGCGGAGACGTATTTCTCGTTGCCGGCTTTCAACCGCGCCAGCGCCTCGTCCGGTGTGACGCTGGTCGTCGCGCCGGCCGCAAATGCCGAGCGCGCGCCGAGCACGGAGGCCGCCGCGACGCCGGCTGCGGCCAATGACAGAAAGCGGCGGCGATCCGGCACGAAAGAAGAGCATGCGATGCACATAGTTTGGATCCTATTCAGCTTCAGGTTCGCGATTCGCGATCGCGTCATTTTAGTGGCCGACGATGACGGCATGCATGATGCGGCCGGGTACGAACGTGAATAATCCGGCGATCACCAGCGCGCCGCAGAAGATCGAAATCATGACAAAGCGGTGCCGCGCGACGTGATGCCGCCGCGCGTACAGCACTCCGACCGGCAGCATAGCCAGCGTAAATATCGCCAAAAGGTGAATTCGGGCTCCAAGGTCCCCAGAGGCGGAGCTCATGGATCCAGAACGCGCTGATGCTGATCACGAGCATCAACACCACCCACAACCAGCCGATCGCGCGATGGGGGAGCGTGCCCTTGGGTGCGCTCAGTTGCACGACGCCAAGCGCGAAAGCCGCCATCGCCGCAAAGGCATGCAGCTTGATCGCGGGGCTGGCCGAAAGGAGCGGTGCGAGCGTCACGGCGGCCTGCGAATCCCCCTCGTCATTCCGGGGCGGCCGAAGGCCGAGCCCGGAATCCATAACCACAGCTCGGGCGGAATTGGCGCGGCGGTCTATCTGCACCCATTAGGGGTATGGATTCCGGGCTCCTCGCGGAGCCTGTCATCGGGCCGGCCACTGCGGGCCGGACCCGTTGGCTCGGCCCCGGAATGACAAGGCTAAAACGGAATCTCGTCATCCATATCCGCGCGCGGGCCGCGCCCCCCGGCGCCGGCCGCCGCGACTTTCCGCGTCGGCCCCGCCGAACCGAATTCGCCGCCGCTGTCATCGGACGCCAAATCGCCGCCGCCCGCACCGCCGGCGCGATCGAGCAGCGTAAGTTCGCCGCGGAAGCCCTGCAGCACCACTTCGGTCGAATAGCGGTCCTGGCCGGATTGATCCTGCCATTTGCGCGTCTGCAATTGCCCCTCGATGAAAACCTTCGCTCCCTTTTTCAGATACTGCTCGGCGATGCGGCACAGATTTTCATTGAAGATGACGACCCGGTGCCACTCGGTCTTTTCCTTGCGCTCGCCGGTCGCCTTGTCGCGCCAGGATTCCGACGTCGCCACGCGCAAATTTGCCACCGGCCGCCCATCCTGGGTGCGGCGGATTTCGGGATCGGCGCCCAGATTGCCGATCAGGATCACTTTGTTGACGCTGCCTGCCATGATCTGCCTCGCTTAAAGACACGCTCCGTTCGTTCCGTATCAATCCAAATTCGTTCCGTATCGACCAACGCGCTTTGCAGTCACGCCACGCCAGCGGCAGCCAAGAGGAGGACCAAGAGGAGAACTCCACTCCAAACCGCATATCCGGTCTTCGATTGCATCGTCCGCGCCGCCGGCCGGCAAGCGCTGAACGCCGCAATCGCGGACACTACTAGCCGCCCCTCCCCCCGCAAGGTCGAACGCAGGAGCGGCGGCGTTATCCACACGCATACCGCGGGACAGGGCGTGAGCCGCCCTATGTTCTTATTTTGTTCCAAGGCCGATTGCAAGGCCACGTTACACAAGCCCTGGGCCCAGCCCGAGAGGTCGCGGCGGCCGCGCATCCGCGCTGCTTCGGGTTGCTGGCCTGTGACGTGCGACACTCCTCACTCCCTCTTCAAAATCTAACTGTTCAGGGTGCTCATCGGCGATGAGCTGCCGGGAGAATTGCCAAGTGATGAGTGAAACGATCGAAGGCAAGTACCGCGTCGAACTCGTCACACGAAACGGCGGAGGAGACTGCAGCCGAGAAGTTCTTTATCGCCACGACAACCTGGCGCTCGTGCGCGCACTTTTCAAAGGCTGTATCGAGCGATACTCCGGACGGGTGATCGTCCTGTACGATCGGAGCCGGGTGCTGGCGCGCAGTGACAGCTAGAGCATGATCCGGAAAAGCATGCCCTCGGGCTTAGACCCGATGGGTGGAATCCGGTTTTCCGAAAAGATCATGCTCAAACAAAAAGCTAGAGCGCATGCCAATCGAACCATAGCTCATCCCGCTCTAGCGCATTGGGTACGGCGCGCGTTGCCAGTGTCGCTCGACGTGTAAGGTCACCGATTCGTATACGGATGGCTAACCAACCCAGGACAATTGTCCGCATGTCGCCTGCGGTGGGCGGTTTCGCGCCCCAGCGAATGTGCTTTCGATGGTAACCGCGCACACTGCTGAAATTGCAGGCGATTTTTGGCTCACGCCAAAAGCCGCCTGCTCGGATTGCGGCATTTTCTGGACAGATTCGGAGGGTGGTTTGTCCCGCGATGTTGCCTTTCGGTGACATCATTCCTGAGCGCAATCAGCTACTTGTTGCGCGAGCGGGGTTGGCCGGGGATTCACGCTGACGGCCGTGCATTGGCCGTCGCGCGCGAATGGAGTGGGAGAATAGGCATGAAGCGTATCTTGATCGCGAGCGCCGTTGCGTTCGCCGCTGGGGGACAAGCACTCGCAGCCGATCTCCCGCCACCGATGGCGCCACCGCCGCGCGCGCCGGCAATGTATGTACCGGTCGTGCCGCTCTACAACTGGACCGGCTTCTATATCGGCGGCAACGTTGGTGCTGGTTGGAACAGCACAGGCAGTATTACGACAACTCGACGCCGGCAGCACTTCGGAACGACAACGAACACCTCGTTTCTGGGTGGCGGCCAGGTCGGCGTCAACTACGAATTCGGGGGCGGCGTCGTCGTCGGTGCCGAGGCCATGTTTGATTGGCTTCCCAACACCTAAAACACAATCAATGCAACTGATGGCGAAGCTGCCGGCGGCACCAATACCGCCGCAGCGAACAATCAACAATCGATGGCTGACGACCGCGACCGGCAAGCTTGGCTACGCCTGGGATCGCGTGCTTCTCTACGGCAAGGGCGGCGGCGCCTGGGTCGGCATAAGCAATCCATCGCATTACGGTCAATAACGGCGCAACGGAGCGGCCTCGTTCGCTACCAACAGCAGCAACAACTTTGGCTGGACTGCCGGTCTCGGCGTTGAATGGGCTTTCGCGGGCAACTGGTCAGCCCGAGCCGAGTGGGACTACGTCCGGCTGCAGAACCAGAGCTTCACGGTCGCTGTCGGACACCGGGAGGCTTTAGCTGGCGACGTGATCAGCGTCAACAACCGCAGCATCAACATGTTCACCGCCGGCCTGAACTACAAGTTCGGCGGCGGTTGGTGGTAACTGCGCGTACGTACTTCCTCCCAAGACTTGGACTGCCTCAAGCCCCGGGTTCCGCCCGGGGCTTTTTTTATGCAGAAACTTCTTGGGAACCAATATGAATTTGGAACCGACGTGACCGCATCACTGCCATAACGCAGTCATGCTTGCGCCATTCTCCGTTGCTACGCGAAACACACGGGTTGAGGACATCAGCGTTCGTTGCGCCAATATTGGTTGCGCGAAGGCTGACGAATCTTTCCATTCGGGGGCGCGATCACCACGACTGCAATCGATCCTGCGCGATCGGTTCATACAGTCGCTGGTAAAAACGCGGGGTAAATCTACATGAAGCGTCTAGTGATTGCTGGGGCGCTCGCGCTCGTCGCGGGCGGCTATGCGGTTGCTGCTGACCTGCCGTATCCGAGGCCTGTGCCGCAAGCGCCTGTGGCCTACCTTCCGGTCGTGCCGGCTTATAGCTGGACCGGTTTCTACATCGGCATCAACGGCGGCGGCGGGTTCGGCAACAGCAACTGGCTCGATCCCGTCTTGGGAAATTCGGGAAACTTCAATACCTCCGGCTTCCTGATCGGCGGCACGGTCGGCGCCAACTATCAGATCGGCCAATTCGTGCTCGGCATCGAAGGCGACGGCGACTGGCAGAATCTCGACGGCACGACGACCGGCGGATCGTGCGCCGGCCAGGGCTGCGAGACCAAGAGCAACTGGCTCGCGACCGTCCGCGGCCGCGCCGGCTATGCCTGGGATCGCGTGCTGTTCTACGGCACCGGCGGTGCTGCCTTCGCCAATGTGCAAGCGGGCGCCGGCGCGCTGCCGTTCTCGAGCTCGACGCAAACCGGCTGGACCGCCGGCGCCGGCGTCGAATATGCGTTCGCGCCGAACTGGACCGCCAAGGTCGAGTATCTGTTCGTCGATCTGCAGAATGCCTCGTGCCCGGTCGGCAGTTGCGGCAGCACGACCACCACCGTCTCGCTCAACGAGAACATCATCCGCGGCGGCGTGAACTTCAAGTTCGGCGGCCCCGGAGGCTTCGGCTTCGGCTGGTAACGCCGGCCGCGCAACGCTGCAATGCAACACAGGCCCCGGGTCTTTACCCGGGGCTTTTGTTTGCGGATAACACGCGGCGACGCCTGTCTGGCGATGGCAGGCGCCTGTTTTCTCGTCTCATCCCGTTGCCACATCGCGTTGCCTAAAAATGCCGCTTGAATGATCGCGCTTGCCGACACGATGCGAACGACGTCGCTGCGCTTGGTCGGCGCGTGGAACGCGTTCGCGACACGCTACAATCCGTTTGCGCTCATTGCGGTTGCCTGCGCGGTGCTCACCGGCCCGCTGATCTTTTTTCGCGGCTACAATTCCGACGAAGGTCTCGCCGTCTCCATTGCGCGCACCGCGCTCGAAGACGGGGAGTGGCTCGTGCCGCATGTGTTCAACATGCGCTGGGTGGAGCGCCCCACCCTGCTCTCCTGGATCATCGCCGCGATCAGCGCACCGTTCGGCCATATCAGCCAGATCACGGCGCGGTTGCCGGTCGCGCTGTTCGTCCTGTTCGGCTGCGTGCTGATCTATCTCGTGCTGCGCCGGGTGGCGGCGAGCGTTCCGGCCGCCTTGTTCGGCGTCGCCTTGTTCCTCGCCTGCCCGCTGGTGATCCGCTCTTCGGTTCTGGTCACCGCCGACCTGCCGCTCGCGGTGACGTTGTTCTTTGCCTTTTATCTGTGGTGGTGCGGCCACGAAGAAGGCTCGATCGGGGTGAGCCGCTGGCTCGCGATCGGCGTCGTGCTGGCGCTTGCCGGGCTGTTCAAAGGACCGCAGCCGATCGCCTATTTCGCGCTCGGCGTCGGCTTTTACATCCTCGCCTCGCGATCGTGGCGGCAATTTCCGGGGCTCATTCTCGCCGGCCTCATCTGCATCATTCCGCTCGCCTATTGGTATGCGGCGATCTACACGCCCGGCGACGAGGGAAATTGGGCGGCGTTCATGCGCGTGCGGCCGGTCGCGATCCTGCCGGGCCCGATCGTCGCGAGCCTGCGCACGCTATCGGAAATCTTCCCGGCCGCGCTCGCGGCCGCGGCGTTCTTGGTTGGGCACGCGTTGCGTGGGCGCGGCCATGCGCGTCCGGGATTCGTCGCGGCGCTGTCCTGCTACGCCTTCATCGCCGCCATCGCCGTGTTGTTTTGGCCGGGCGGTTCGCTGCCGCGCTACTTCCTGCCGATGGTGCTGCCGCTTTGCGTGTTCGGCGGTCTCGGCTACGACCTGTTCAGTGAGAAGCGGCCGCAAGTCATCGCGCCGATCATGGTGATCACCGCCGCGCTTCTTCTCTACGCCACCGTCTATGCGCTGGCCTCGCCGTTTCTGCCGCTGCGCTATCGGCAAGCCTGGTCCGATGCGGAGCGGATTACCGCGGCGATGCAGACCGCGCCCGGCACGCTCTACCGGACCGGCGACACCGGTCTCAACGTCTTGCCCTACGTGCCCGGCAAGATCCTGATCGCGACGCCCGATGAATTGGCAAGCGTCGAAGGTCCGGCCTGGATGCTGTTGCCGAACGACGAAGCCTTAGCCTTGGTCGCGCGGCGTTCCGACAAGCTCCACGTCGTGATGCCGCTCGGCGATGTCGAGCAATGGCGTTTGCTGCGGCTCGATCCGTGACGCGCCACGCTGTGTCGTAAAAGATTACCTCCCGCGTTGTTTGCATTCTCCCGCTATGCACAAGGGCCGGGCGTTGCTTCTACAATTTGTAGTCGTAGAATTCCGCTGTTCAATTCGTGCGTTACCCCCGCATCGTTCAATCGAGACGCGTTGGTTTCCTGGAGCATGATCCGGAAAAGCATGGCCTGGGCTTTGACCCGATGGGTAATCCGGTTTTCCGAAAAGATCATGCTCAAACAAAAAGCTAGAGCGGGATGCCGATCGAGCCATAACTCGTCCCGCTCTAGACGCGTTGGCTTTGTCGCCGATCTGAGCACCAAACGGCTTGCGAAAATACATCGCTGTTCCGCGCGGGTGGACAGATGCTTGGGATTGCCCCGCCGAGAGGTTGCCGATCATCCGCCACGCGGACGACGGCTCTTTTTGTTGCAACAAAACAGAGCTTCCGATCCGCCGGTTGCGAAGCCGCCGCGCTCGCTCGTCGACGGCCGTCAGAAATTCTGCTGTCGACCCTTGCCCTGCTCGCCTGCTGCGGCCTGTTCAACAGCGCGGCTGCTCAGACTTGCACGGTTTCCGGCAGCAGCACTGTTACGCTTACCACCGGATCTTGCGCCATCGCTCCCAACACGACGCTCAATGGAAGTCCTGCGGTTCACGCGACGACCGAGCGCGCAAATCACCACCAACAACGTCACGATAAATCCGTTCAACGGCGGCAGCATCGGCGGCCTGGCCGAGACCAACGGCACCATCACTTTCAGTTCCGGATCGAGCATCAACGGCAACTGGGCCACCGCCGCTTCGGCGCAAACCGGCGGCCAGATCATTTTCCAGAGCGGATCGGCCATCAATCCGCCGTTCGGCGGCGGCGTCACCGCGCTGCTCGCCAACGGCGTGGGCCCCGACGGACAGGCGAGCCATATCATCGCGACCGGTCTTGCGGTGAACATGAATAGCGCCGGCGGCAATGTGGCTGGCAAGGCCACAGGCGGCGGCATCATCACTTTGAACAGCGGCACCACCATCAACTTTGCCGCGGGGGGCGGCGGCAATACCGGACTTTGGGCGACAGGAGCAGGCAGCCAGATCGTCACCATCGGCACCAACCTGAACATGTCGGTGGTGGCGGCGGCGACATCGGCGTGCGCGCGGACACCGGCGCCAACGTCACGCTCATCGGCGGTGCGGTCAATGTTCAGAGCAACGGCGGCGGCGAAACCGGACTCATGGCGAGCGGCGCCGGCAGCAGCATCGACGCGGCCGGTCTCGCCGTGAATGTTTCGAACAGCGGCGGCGGCCGCGGCGCCTTCCTGCAAAATGGTGCATCGATCGCGATGGCCGGCGGCAGCCTCACCACGTCCGGACCCGGGACCTATGGTTTTCTTTTCCAAGCGCCGACCGGCGTAGCAAACACGCTCACGCTCATCGGTACGCAGGTCAGCTCGGCGGCCGACGCCTTCGCCGTGCAGGGCGGGATGGCGAACATCGCGGCCGCGAATGCGACGGTCGTCGGCAACAACGGAGTCCTGCTCAGCGCCAGCCAGAATGCCGGCGCACCTGCCGTCGTGACAATGATGGCGGCTGCCTCGCAGCTCACCGGCGCAATTCTCACGGATGCCGCAAGCACCAGCACCGTGACGCTCGCTGCCGGCACGACCTGGAACATGACCGGCAATTCCAACGTCACCGATCTCACCAACAACGACAGCTTGATCCGTTCAGCGGGCCAAGCAGCGACCCCACTCAGCTCTCAAGCTACAAAACCTTGACCGCGGTGAATTATACCGGCACGGGCGGCCAGATCCTGCTCAACACTTATCTCGGTGGCGATGGCTCGCCGTCCGACCGGCTGATCATCAATGGCGGCACGGCCACCGGCTCAACCGGCATGCTCATCCACAACACCACCGGACCGGGAGCGGAGACGACCGGCAACGGCATTCTCGTCGTGAACGCGATCAATGGCGGGACAACAATTCCGGGCGCGTTCATGCTCACCGGCGAAGCGCGGGGCGGCGCTTTCGATCTATGATCTATTCCGCGGCGGCCTTGGCGGCAGCGCCCCCAACGAGTGGTTCCTGCGTTCGAGTTTCGTCGTGCCGCCGGGACCGGAGCCAGGGCCAGGGCCACCGGGTCCGAGATTTTCCGGTTGACCCGCCGCCGGCAACCTTGCCGCCCGGCGTCTGGCCGATCATCGGACCGGAGCTTGCGACCTATGGCGTCGTGCAGCCGATCGCGCGACAGCTTGGCCTCACGACGCTGGGCACGCTGCACGAGCGTATCGGTGACACGCTGACATGGGCGAATGCCGGCGGCGACAGCCCGGGCATTGCCCGCGGCGACTGGGCGCGCTTCTACGGTCAGCAGATCGACAACCGCTACCAGGCGTTCGCCGATCCGCGCGCCAGCGGCTGGCTCGGCGGTTTCCAGGGCGGACTCGATCTCTGGCGCGGCAGCTTGCTTCCCGGCCACCGCGACGCGGCCGGCATCTATCTGGCGTATGGCCACGCCGACGTCGGGGTGAACGGTCTCGTGACCAACCCGTCGGCAACGGGCTACACGCTCACCCACACCGGTACGCTCAATCTCGATGCGTATTCGGCAGGCGGTTACTGGACGCATTACGGCCCAAGCGGCTGGTACATCGACGCCGTCGCGCAGGGCACGCGGTACACCGGGACTGCAGCCACGCAATTCGCGCAACTGCCGACCAACGGCTTCGGCTTTATCTCTTCGCTGGAAGCCGGCTATCCGGTGCCACTGCGTTTAGGCCCGCGCTTCGTGCTCGAACCGCAGGCGCAGATCATTTGGCAACAGGTGACACTCAATCAGGCCAATGATGGTTTGGGCCCGGTCGCGCTCGGCACGACCTCAGGCGCGACCGGAC
The DNA here is from genome assembly GCA_963845075.1 of uncultured Alphaproteobacteria bacterium. Classification (GTDB taxonomy): domain Bacteria; phylum Pseudomonadota; class Alphaproteobacteria; order Rhizobiales; family Xanthobacteraceae; genus BOG-931. The sequence goes on from CAWJRE010000011.1 coordinate 129,273, forward strand.
GGCTCGGCTTGCGCGGCCAGTGGACGATCGTCAGCGAGAACGGCCAGGTGTGGCAGCCTTATGCGCGCGCCAATCTCTGGCGTGACTGGGGCGCCGAGGCGACGACAATGTTCGGCGTCGACCAAGTGCCGCTATTGGAGGACGCGACGCGGCTGGAGCTTGCCGGCGGCGTGACCGCCAAGCTTAGCGCTCGTCTCAGCCTCTTTGCTCAGGCCGGTTATCAGTTCGCGGTCCTGCAAGGAAGCGAGAACACCGTGCGCAACGGCGTCAAAGGCGACTTCGGCGTCCGCTACGCTTGGTAAGATCCGATCAAAGAAATCGCCGATCAGAAAGAGAGTTCTTTGCTGTCCGGCGCGCTTCAACCGGCAGCCGGCCCGCGCAGAAAATCGATCAGCAATGCGCTCACCGCTTCCGGCTGTTCCTGCTGGACCCAATGTCCCGCGCCCTCGAGCAGATTGCAGCCGACCATCTTGGTGCAAACGCTCTGCTGCATGCGCTCAAGCGCACCTGGCTGCTGATAGACGCCCCAGTCGCTCTTGCCCGAGATGAAGATTGACGGCACGTCGATCGTGCGGCCCGAAAACAACTGAAGCTCGTTGTCGAAGGTGGCTTCGGTCCGCGTTCGATACCAGTTCAGCCCGCCCTGGAAGCCGTTGCGTTTGTATTCGGCGGCGTAGACGGCGAGTTCGTGGTCGGGCAGCCATGTGCAGGCCGCGATCTCACCGGCGGACGGCATCTCCTTGGCGACGGTCGTCGCCATGTCGTCGGCCAAATCCATGATGTAGTAGGTCGGCATTTCCGCCAGCTCGGCCGCGCTCCACGACGCCAGCCGACGAGGCCGGTTCTGTTTCCAATCGGCGCTCTTGTGGTGGAAATAGGCGCGGAGGAAATCGTGGACGCCTTGCCGGCAATGCCACATCTGCGCGTTCGCTGGCCGGGTCGAATAATACCACTGGTAATGCTTGCGCGGCCTTGGCAGGGCGGCCAGTGCCTCATGGATGGTCGGGCCCAGGGGCGTCGCCGGCGGATGGCGGTCGGTGTCAAAAGGCAGCTCCGGCGGTCCGGCGAAAGGCGCGCTCATGAGTGCCAGCGAGCCGAACACATCGGGTCGTACAAGTGCGCACCAGGCAGCGACAATTGCCCCGAAATCGTGTCCGACGACTGCGGCGGCGCGGCGATAGCCGAGGGCGAACGCCAGTCCAAGCGTGTCGCGTACGGCGTTCAAGAGACGAAAAGGCCGGAGGTCCGCATCGTAATCGGCACTCCAGCCAGTGGTGCGGCCGTAGCCACGCAGGTCCGGGGCGACGACGTGAAAGCCGGCAGCGGCCACAGCCGGCATCACCTTGCGCCAGGAATAAGCGATCTCCGGAAAGCCGTGCAGCATCAGCACCAAAGGGCGGCCCGGACTTTCAAAGCCAGCTTCAAGGATGTGCACTCTGAGACCGTCGACGTCATCGACGAACCGCGAACGGATGCCGGGCGCCAATACTTCTGGGTCGAGCGGGTTCATTGGTCCATCGAACTGAATACAAGCGACGAGGGCGCGCTCGCGGCTGAACGCGAAGCCTTTCGTGGTTTGCAGATTCCAAATGCCGAGCACCCTATCGAACGTAGGGCGTATTTGCCTACTTTCCCCGAGGAGCTGCGAAACGCAGGCCAATGATCCAATGGCTTGTTCATCGCGTGACAGCGTTTGAACGCGGATTGGAAGCGACCTTGATCATATCAATTCGGCAGCGCGCCTTTTGCTCAAAGTCTGCAAAATCGGTCCCATAGCCGCAAAAGACGTCCGCTATCTCAGCGATTTCTGCGCACCCGGGGATAAGGCGCAGATCGATTTGCTTCGTGAACGGTCTTGCTTCTTGTGGCATTCTAGCCCACGCCAATTTGGAAACAGCAATCGAAACAACGGGCCCAAAAACCGGCAAAATCGAGAATATGCCGTGCGACCGAAAGGTGGCGGCAGCAGAGTGGGTAAGTTGTGTGAGCTCCCAACGACGAGCACACGGGAACGGGTTGGAAGAGGCGGCCGGCGGGCCCTCTCATCCATCAATCGAAGAGTTTCTGGAATTTGAACGTCTGCTCTTCGAGCTGTCCGTGCGTTTTGCGAATATCCCAACTGACCGGGTTGTTGCCGAAATCGAGACGGGATTGGTGCAGCTCGTCAAGTTTCTCGGCTTTGACCGCAGCGCATTCTGGGAATTCATCGATGAAAAACAGCAACACTTTTTGTGCACAGTGGCGGTAGAGGGCGTAGAGCCGCCTGAGCGCGGCCCAATCCCCTCCGACTTGGCCTGGTTCGCCAAGGAGCTTCGTGCCGGACGCACCGTCGTTATTCGCTCGGACAAAGATATCCCGGCCGAAGCAGCGACCGCAGCGGAATATAATCGCCGCGCCGGCATTCGCTCGGTTCTTGTCATCCCCCTGCCCGTTGATGGCCGCGTCGCTGCGGCAATCGGCTTTGGGGCGTTTCGCTCCACTCGCGAGTGGCCACCCGAATTCATGGCCCGGGTGACGGTCATCGGCGAGGTAATGGCGCAGGCACTCGTGCGCAAACGCTCCGAGGCCGCGCTGCGGGCGAGTGAAGCACGGTGGCGATCGATATTCGAGACATCAACACTTGCTATCAGCGTATTCGATCAAGATCTGCGCTACACAGCAACGAATCCGGCGTTCCAGGCCATTCTCGGCTATACCGCCGATGAACTCCGGCACCTCACGCCACTAGACCTGACCGTCGGTGAAGAGCGCAGCACCGCCGACGTCCGGCTCGCTGCGCTTAGAGAAGGAAAGATCGATCACTACGCCGTTGAGAAGCAATACCGTCGTAAGGACGGCAAGGTGATATGGGCGCAAGCCTCCGTGGCGCGAGCTTCGCAGTCCGGACCTGAAATGTTCATCGGAACAATGATCGATATCACGGAAAGCAAGCACGCGCAGGAGAACTTGCTGGCCACACAGTCTGAACTTGCGCGCGTTTCTCAACTGACACTCATAGGGCAGATGACGGCCTCGATCGCCCACGAAATCAAACAACCTATAACGTCGATCGTCATGGGCGCCAGTGCAGGCCTGCGCTGGCTGGCGAAGGAGCCTCCCAATCTTAAGGAAGTGCAAGCCTGCTTGGAGCTCATTGCCAAAAATGGCGACCGCTCGCATCACGTGGTCGATGGCGTTCGCGCCATGTTTCTAAAGCACCGCCAGGAACGGGAGTTCTTGGATTTCAATCAGATTATCAGAGATACGTTGGAGCTTGTGCGCAGCGATGCCCAGAAGAAACGGATCGTTTTGCAGACCGAGTTGTCCGAAGATTTGCGACCCGTCTTCGGCAATCGCATACAGCTCCAACAAGTGATGCTTAACCTGTTTTCGAATGCGATTGAAGCGATGGATGGCGTCGCTAACGGGGTCCGTCAGCTTCGCGTGAGCTCAACATCGTTCGCCCCCGAGAGCGTGTTGATTGCGGTGGCTGACTCGGGGCCCGGGCTTGCTCCCAAGGATGTCAACCACATCTTCGACCCCTTCTTCACGACAAAATCCGAAGGCATGGGAATGGGCCTGGCGATTTGCCGGTCGCTCGTCGAAGCCCACAATGGCAGGCTCTCCGCCCGCCCTGGCGCCGAACAAGGGGCGGTCTTCGAGATTACATTGCCGGCTGGAGACGTGGGTCAGTTGTTGGACTCCGCTTAAGGCGCAGCGCCGGATCCCACAGGCGACTAGAGTCACTCACGACGATTGACTGGCCGTTCGGCAGGTTGCCGCGGCTTTTGCGCTCGGAGCGCGGCTGCTGCCGCGTTGGGACCCCTCTTGTCGCAGTGTACAAGAAGCGGACCGCGCCGCTCCCCGTACATTTCGTCTAACGTCAGGCCGCCAAGGCTCTCGCCGGCGGGACCGCGAAACTGCAATATCGTTCGATCGTCGGGTAGAACGCTTCCGCGTCGAGAGGCTTGGTGAAAAAGCCGGCAGCGCCGGCAGCGCCGCCGACATCACGCTTGAGGTTGTCCTGACTATATTTGTTGAGTGTTTCAGCCATCACGAAGACCGGCAGTTGCCTGGTTCGCGGGCTGCTGCGCAGCTTCCACAGCAGGTGTTCGGCTTCACAATCCGGCAAGCGATGCGCAGCGACAATCATGCTCGGCATTTCATTTCGCGCAACTTGGAAGCCGTGAAAGCCATCTTCCGCGGTCAAAACCTCGATGCCGAATTTCTTGAGCCGACTTTTCAGCAGCTCGGCCGGGCGCGGATCGGCGTCTATGATCAGTATGCGCGGCGTCGACGGAATTTGTTTGAGATCGTCCCAGCTCTCGTGCCGCGAGATTGCTTCGCGTTCATCGCCGGGCAACAAGTCCACCAACGCTTCGCGCAGTTGCTGCCAAAACCTGCTTCCCTTTTCGACCGGGGTTGCGCCCAGGCTGTCGCAGCGCTCATAGGCTTCCGGGTCGAAGTATCCGCTCATCACAATTGCGTCCATACCCGGAGCTTCCGGTCCGAGCAATCGGTCGCAAAGCGACAAGCCATCGAGCTGGGGCAATCTCAAGGCCGTGATCAACAACGTCGGTCGATCTTGGCGAGCCGTCATGAGTGCCCGCAAGCCGTTTGTGGCGCGTCGCACCAAGAAGACCCATCTCGGTGAATTGCTTCGCAATCAGTTCCGACACCAATGGATCGTCATCCACGACCAGGATGGACGACCGTGGTCCGTCGGTGATGCTCAGCTCGATGGCGCTCATATTTCAGCCCCCCGGGTTCTTATGTCCCTGCGCTTGAACAAGCGTCATCGCTTCCAGCAATGCCGCTATGCCCGCGCTCCCGGATGCAACAGATACGCCAGATAGATTGAAATTTGATTTAGATCGCGAGGAGTGCGATCCGTCTTGGCGAAAAGTAAACTATTTCACAAGGCCATACGCCGTCGGCCGATTTGCTTTATCCTATTTGTGAGTTGGTTTTCGATTTGGCGATCGTCGCCATATACCGCGCGTTAACGCACCACCAGAATCAGGTGGGTGCGTGATGAACAAAGTGCTCAGCCGGGCTGATCGCGCAATCGCGCTCGATCTCAGCTCTCAAATGGTCGATGGAGCACAAGCGGGTGCTGCGGCCCGTGTTCGATGGCTCGCGGAGGGCGGGATTGCCAGAAGAATGAACTCAGTTTTTTGGTGATCGAGGTATCGATCAACTCGACCTCTGTGATGGGTCAAAAGTGGAAATGACGATCCAAAATTGGAAAGTCTCTTGTACCCCCGGAAGCGGACGTCAATCGAGATTTTTGTACGTCAGCTTCGAGCCAATAACGGTCATGCACGCCGACAAAGCTGTCCGCTGCAGTTAATGTTTGAAACGATGTGGCCCTCGCGTCACCGCGCCCAAAACGTGTCAGCGGTCCCAAGAAATTACGCCCGTCAGGCGAAGGAATTCGTTTTCAGCACTAGTGTGGCGGATTTGAAGTTCCCAATTTTCGCCGCACATTTTGGATCAGATCGAAAGACAGGCAGTACTAGCAGATAGGCGCTTGCAAATCGCAAGGATGCAGCCAATCGGCGAACTTGGAATCAGGACACTTGGTTGCAATTGGAATTTCGATGAGCTGAAGCAGTATTATGCTGATCCGGCTCGTGAAGACATGCAGATGTGTCGTCGTGTTGCTTATTGCGCCAGCGCACCTTTAGACCGTAGGATTTCGGATGACCAATATTCGCAGTCAGTCAGTGCTTGAAGGCACTATCAGCGCTGCAACAAGAGATGCAGCGACCGTTTCTCCAGACGGCAGCCGCCTTCAGCGTCTCACCCACGGGGTGACAATACGCCGCCTTGTCACCCAGACCGACAGTCGGGGCACGGTTACGGAGTTATTTGACCAGCGCTGGCGCGAGCAGGAACCATTAGTTTTCTGCTATAGTTTCACTATACGGCCCGGCGTGGCTAAGGGTTGGAGCTTGCACCGTCGTCATCAAGATCGTTACGCTCTTCTACAAGGGGAAATGGAGCTAATCCTGTTCGATCCCCGTCCTGACAGCCCAACCTGTGGAGAGGTTTGCCGTATCGTGATTTCCGAACACGATCGGTGCCTTGTCAACGTCCCGATCGATGTCTGGCACGCCGACCACAACATTGGCACCCGCGACGTTGTCGTGGTGAACTTCCCAACTATCGAGTACGACCATGCAGCGCCGGACAAATGGCGTTTGCCTCTTGACACGCCGCTAATACCGCATCGCTTCCCCGCCGGGACCTCCGGCGGATGAAACGTGACTTTCCCCGATTCTCCATTCTTCTGCCCGCCCACAACAGGGCCGATGTGTTGGGCTTCGCCATCGCCTCCGTACTTGAGCAATCAGAAACAGACTTTGAGCTGCTAATCGTGGCCGATGGCTGCACGGATGGCACCGCCGACATCGTCGCTTCATTTGCTGACCCGCGTATCCGCTTCTTCGATCTACCGAAGGCACCGCATCTCGGCTACGCGAACAGAAACGTCGTCCTACGGCAAGCGCGGGGACATCTCGTCGCCTATGCCGCGCATGACGACCTAATGTTGCCTGATCACCTGGCTGAGCTCGTTTGCATGACCCGGCCCGTTTCCGATGCCGCTTCAAACTCACATCCGGTCGCCGCTCTTAACGGCCGCACCAATATCCCGCTTGCGTAGGGCGAGGGCTCAGGAGGGCGGGACCATTCTCTTCTTCGGCTTTTTAAGCCAAGCCAAATTTCGGTCCGCTCACCTGGATCCGCCGGAGCCGATCAGGCCCCGGAAGATTGAAAAGGGAAAAGCTTTTGTTTTCAGGCGGCCGCTGTCTCGGCTCCTTACAAGGACAACGCCGGCAGTCACATATTTCCAGAAGGCGATCAGCAGCTTTCGCGCAAGGCAACGATCAGTACTTTCCGAACTCGGCCACCATTGAGCTGTACGCGCTGATAAAACCACAGGGTCAGTATCGAACGGGGCTGATGCCTTACCCACAACCAGGCGAGCTGGATCATGGTTGTTCGCAGCCGCGGGTTTCCGGCTTTGGAGACGCCTTGTTCGTGAGCGACGGATCGCTCCGCCAGGGCGTCGGCGCCAATCCGGCATAAGAGGCAACCTGCCGTCGGTTGGAAAAGCTTCGGAACAATCCCTCCGACCACAGGACACCGGCGAATTCGGACTAATCCCCTTCAAACTCTTTAACATTGCTCCTGGCGCTGGCGTGCCTTCGTCCGACAGGCTGAGCATCGCATCCCGCTCAGTCTCCACGGACTTGATCTGCTCAAGCGTGAGTTCGAGTTGATCAAGTTCGCGTCCAATCTGTGCCTTCAATTGTTTGGGCAGCGGACGACCATCACCGGTCCGGAGTTCCTCAAGCCGCGCGCGTCTTTTGCGCAACAAGGGCTCATAGTCAGAGATGCCCTGCGCAAAGAGCAGCCCTTGATCCGATTGACGTGCTCGACCCGCTCCGCTGTCAGGGTCTTGCGCTCGCGACAGATCCGGCGGCGATCCTCCTCGTACGGCGTCGGTGCTCGAACCATAGCGCACACCCGCGGCTCGCCTCGCTTATACGCTAGCAAAGCTCGCACCAGAGCTTCCCCATCGATCTTGTCAGTCTTCGCCCGTCGACGCCGGCGCGACGTCGCGATTGAAGCGGGATCAACAACGTGGCTTTCGACCCCTTCGTCCTGTAGCAATCGGTGGATCCAAAAGCCGTCCAGACCCGCCTCCTGAATTACGATGATGGGTACGACTTGCCCCATGCGGATTTGAACTTTGTCCTTGAGCTGAGAGAACCGCGTCCGCAGGCCAGCGACATCGCCGCTGCGAACCGTATGCTTCGACATCTTTTCTCCGCCGCCCGGTGACAACGATGTAACCAGCCAGGTTGATCGACTGAGTTCCAAGGAGACGAAAATCGCGCCAAGGTCAGTGCGGATAGCGGTCGGCGCTTGGGGTCGATCAGTGACAATTTGCATGGGTCGCCTCCAAAGTGGTTGGGTAGCAATCTCACCCTGCTGGAGCGTCGGTCGCCACCCACCCCCATAGGATCTCTTCTCGGAGATCTGCTTGAGCAAAATGGCGTGGCGTGGTGCTACAGCCGACCACTCTGGGTTTCGACCGACGGCGTTATCGTACCCTTTTGCACAAATCTCGGCCTTGCAGACGAATTAAGAGCATTCCTCCAAGATCGGAACACGATTCCGACTAGCTGTGTCGCGCATTCGCGCGCAGCGCTCGAACAAGTCGGCTTTTGGCCGGAAGACGTGCCGTCTGCAGCAGATTGGGTGCTGTGGCGTAGGATGATTACTCGCGGCGGCTCCGCCGCATATCTTCGTCAACCTACGAATTTGCATTTTAGTGCCAACTGGAAGCAGTCGCGATTCTCTGGAATTTCGGAAGTTAAGGTTCTTCTTGAAATAGCCGATAATGCCTCTTGGTGGCCGTCTATTCTTCGTAACACACCTGCCGCCGAGCCTGAACAAGCGACGATATGGCGGGCAATTAAGATCGGCGGCGACCCTTGGGTCAAAAATCTGCGCGAAGCGACGGAGGCGGTTGTCGACAGGATCGCATGGATGGCCGTGCGTGATCTCCACCCCCGTATTGAGACAGCACTTGCAGCTCAGGCAAGATCAGAGGCGGTGGCCGAGACAGCGCTTGCAGCTCAGGCAAGATCAGAGGCGGTTGCCGAGACTCTTCGAGCAGAAGTTGAGGCTCTGCGCGCTAGTACTTCCTGGCGCATCACGGCACCACTCCGCAACATTGCGCGACGCCTTCGCAGTCAGCGCCACGTCACTTGGTGAGAAAGCGATTTCAACTGCAGCCACCCGCGAGAATATCCGAGATCAGCAAGTTCCGTTAAGGGGCAAAATCAGAAAAGCTCAGTCAGCGCATATGTTTCCGCTTCACCTTCGAAAGCCGCCATTGGACTTTGTTGTCTGAACAGCTCCAAACAGCAATTCAGGCGTTCAAAAATTACATCGATACGCGTTGAAGAACGAGTCCACGCTCACCGTAGCGTCGCGCCGATAAGCGCGATGATCACGAGCGCGATGCCGGCGACCTGGACCATTGTCAGCGCTTGACCGAGAACGACGAAGCCAAGGCCGGCGGATATCACCGCATCGGCATAGGACAGGAGCGAGGCGCGCACCGGTCCGATCATCGAAACCGCGATGAAAAACGCGATCATGGCGAAGCCGTAGACCGCAGAGGAGGCGACAATGCCGATCCATCCGGACGACGTCTGCGGCAAGGCGAAATCGCCGCTTGCTGCGGCGATGATCAGCAACAGCGCGCTGGCGCCTGCGGCCATGTAGAGCGTGGCCGGCCGTGCATCGCCTGAGCCGATCATACGGCTGGAAACGACGATGACGACCGCCAGTCCCACCGCGGCAAGCAATGCCAGAGTAACACCGCCGGCATTGAGGTTGCCGCCGCGCACGTCGAGCGCCAGCGCCAAACCAACGAGCGCAAGAACGATCGCGGCACCGGTTCGCCAGGCAAACTTGTGCCAGCCGAAGGCCGCAACGATCACCGCCGCGATCAACGGAAACAAATAAAAAATCAGCACGGCGAGAGCGAACGGAAGCGCGTTGAACGAGCGGAGCAGCGCCCAGGTATAGAGTGCGGTGATGAAGCCGAGCAGAACAGCGATAAGCGTGTCGCGCTTTGGAAGCATCAGCGAAAGGCCGCTGAGACGGAGCCATACGATGAGCGCAACCGTCGGCACGAGAAACCGCGTCGCCGCCACCGTCAGCGGATTGCTGCCGCCCTGATAGGCCAGGCTCGCCGAGGTGTTGGCCACCGCATAGCCCGCAGCCGCCGCCAGCGCCACGACGACGCCGAGCCACGCGCGCGAATGCGACGTCACATTGATTGCAGTCATTGCCCCTCCCCGATCTTTTTATCTTCTCGTTGAGCTTATTCGGCGGCGTCGATTCGATACACTGCCGCCCGCGCCGTCAACTAACCGGTGGTTTCCACGAACAATCGCATGCCGGCGGGCCCCATGCGATCCTAGAGCATGATCCGGAAAAGCATGCCCTCGAGCTTTGACCCGATGGGTGGATACCGGTTTTCCGAAAAGATCATGCTCCATCATAGATCTAGAGCACGACAATGATTCAACCTGACGCCATCGCGCTCTAGGCTCGATCGAAACCGCGCAGCCGCCAGTGTACGAGCAGCGACAACAGCCGCCGGATGTTGCTGCCGACGCCCATCTTGGTCGCGGTCGGTTTCTGGTCGTAGCGCAGCTGCAGCGGAATTTCGGCAAACTCCACGCCAAGCGCGTTGAGCTTGAGCAGAAGCTCGACCATGCAGGCAAAACCGCGTTCCACGACCAGCTTGTCGCCATAGCGGGCGACGGCCTTCTTCAGGACACTGACCCGATAGGCGCGATAGCCGCAAGTATAGTCCCAGACGCCGCGCACATGGTGAATGGTCTTGAACAAGGCGGCGGCGCCAAGCGCCGTGACGCGGCGAAGCGGCGGCACGCCCCGCACCAGGGCACCGCGCTCATAGCGCGAGCCGATCACCACGTCGGCGCCCTCCGCGATACAGGCGAGCATCTCTTCGATCTGCTCCGGGTCGTGGGTATCGTCGCAATCCATGACCACGAGCACGTCGCCGTCCGCGGCATTGGCCACCGCATAGTCGACGAGCGCGCACAGGCCCGCGCCCAAGCCCTTATTGACGATGCCGTCGAGGATCACGAGCCGCACGCGTTCTTGCCACGCCCGCGCGGTGGCGAGTGTCGCATCGGTGCTGCCGTCGTTGTAGAGGACGACGGTGATCGGCTCGGGCGAACTCTTGCGCAAGCTTTCGACGCGCGCGAGCAGCCGCGGCAGCGCGATCTCCTCGTTGTAGGCCGGTAGACCGATCAAGACGTGGCGTGTTGCTAGCATCGTGCGGCCTTGCCGTTCCAAATGTGCGACCTAGAGCGCAATCGTTTCAGATTGCGCTCTGACTTTTGGTGGAGCATGATCTTTTCGGAAAGCCAGTTTCCACTTTTCCGATCATGCTCTAATCGATCAGACCGGAGCCGGCGCGATGAAAGGCCGGCCGCGCCTGCCCGCCGAGCATCAGCATCACGATGCCGCCGGGTAACGACGCGAGCAAAAGCCCGATGCCGAGCGCCAAACCCAGCAACGCGGCATCGTCGGTTTTCACTCCAAACAAGATGAGGCCGTAGGACAGGCTTGCCTCGCGCACGCCCCAGCCGCCGATCGAAATCGGCAGAGACGAAAACAGGATCGCAATCGGCACGACCAGATAAGCCACCGACGGCGAAAGCGCTACGCCGAAGCCGTGCGCGAACACAACGACCGCATTCACCGTCAGCGCCACGACGATGCAGCTCAGCAGCAAGCCCGCGGCGCCGGCGCGCGACAGCGCGGTGAAGCGGAAGATCGCCACCAGCTCATGCAACCTGCGCAGAAGCGGCCAGCGCTTCGCCAAGCTTTCCGTCAGCGCCGGCATGAGCCAGAGTACAAAAGCCGCGCCGGCGGCAACGATCGCGGCAAGAATGGCGATCTGCCAGCCGACGCTCCGCCCGGCCGCATCGAATTGCCAATACCAGACGACGAAGGACACCCCGACCAGGCCGACCAGCGCCAGCAAGCGGTCGGTCACAAGCGACATGATGATCGTGCGCAACGCGACGCCGCGCCCATAGCAGAGCCAGCCGCGCACCGCATCGGCACCGATCGCGCCCGGCGTTGCCTGTCCGACGAACACCGACGCATAAGTGCCGGCCGTGGCGTAACCGAGCGACAGCGCCTCGACGCCGAGCCTGCGCAGCAAAAGCCACCAGCGTACGCCGACGACGAGCACATTGATCGCAAGCAACAGCGTGCCGAGGAACAGATAGGCCGCGCCGGCGGCATCGAGGTGCCGCGCCAGCACGGAAAAGTCGATCTTCATGAAGATGACGACGATCAACGACACCGTGATCGCGGCTTTGATCAGGAAAAAGAGCAGCGCCGATCCCGATTTTGTCATCGCGCCGCGCCCGCTGCGGCACTCGCCGCCTGTTGCCCGAAGCCGAACACGGCGCTGATGCGCGCGGCCGCGTAGCCGTCGCCGTAGGGCGAGCCGCCGGCGGCCATCCTCGCATAAGCATCCGCATCGGTGAGCAGCTCGCGCACGGCGCCGACGATAGAAGCGGTTTCGGCCCCGATCAGCCGCGCCACGCCGAGCTCGACGGCTTCCGGCCGCTCGGTGACATCGCGCATGACCAGCACCGGCTTTTTCAGAAACGGCGCCTCCTCCTGGATGCCGCCGGAATCGGTCACGATCAGATGCGCGCGCGCCATCTCGGCGACGAGCCGCGGATAGCTCAGCGGCGGCATCAGCTGCACACGCTCGTGGGCCACCCGCAGCCGCTCGAAGGTCGCGCGCACCTCGGGATTGGGATGCACCGGAATGGCGAACTCGATGTCGTCGAATTCCTGCACCAGCGCGACAATGGCGCGGCAGATCGCCTCCATGCGCAGGCCCTGATTCTCGCGCCGGTGCGCGGTGAGGAGGATGCGGCGCATGTCGCGCCCGCTCCCTTCCCTCCCCCGCAAGCGGGGGAGGGTTAGGGTGGCGGATTGCGCCGGCGGCAGCCGCTCGAGCGCGAGCCGCAGCGCGTCGATGCCGGTATTGCCGGTGATGGTGATCTGCGCCGGATCGATCCCCTCGGCGCGCAGGTTGGCAGCCGCGCCGCGGGTCGGGCAGAAATGCCAGCGCGCCAGGCGGTCGGCGGCGATGCGATTGAACTCTTCCGGAAATGGCGCGCGCAGATTATGGGTGCGCAAGCCCGCCTCGACGTGCGCGAACGGAATGTCGGCGTAGAAGGCCGTGAGCGCCGCCACCAGCACGGTCGTGGTATCGCCCTGGGCGACCACCACGTCAGGCTGATGCTTTGCGATCATCCGTTCCATGGCCGGCAGAAGCGCCGCCGTCAGGGTCGTCAAGGTCCGCGACTTTGCCACCTTGATCGTGTCGTCGGGCGTAATCCCGAACCATTTCAGCGGCTCTTCGGCGAGCTTGGTGTGCTGGCCGGAACACAAGGTCGTCACCTGCGCATGCGCCGAAAGCTCAAGAATGACGGGCGCCATCTTGATCGCTTCGGGCCGGGTTCCGACCACGCACAAAAATCGCTTCATCCCGCCGCCAATTCGCCCCGAAGATTCCGTCTCAGAACTTGCACCCCAAAACTCGCGCCACTTATACAGGGCAGCCGCGCCGAGGCGAAGCGCGCGGACGGCCCGCGGCCACACCGAGTTCCGCGCGGTTTTCGCGCCCTCTTTCGCGGGGGATAGCACCGCGCGCACACTGGCAAAGCGCCCTCGTTCTCACTATGTTCGGCAAGGAAAGCGTGCCCAATTCCCATGAGCGACCTGTTCGACAAGGCGGATAAACCCGCCGGCCGCGAGAACCGTGACGCCCGCATGATCTCCATCCGCGGCGCGCGCGAGCACAATCTTAAAGATGTCGACCTCGACATCCCGCGCGACAGGCTCGTGGTGTTCACCGGCCTGTCCGGCTCGGGCAAATCCTCGCTCGCCTTCGACACCATCTATGCCGAGGGCCAGCGCCGCTATGTGGAAAGCCTCTCGGCCTACGCGCGGCAATTCCTGGAGATGATGCAGAAGCCGGACGTCGACCAGATCGACGGCCTCTCGCCCGCCATTTCCATCGAGCAGAAGACCACCTCGCGCAATCCGCGCTCGACCGTCGGCACCGTCACCGAGATCCACGACTATATGCGGCTTCTCTGGGCGCGCGTCGGCGTGCCCTATTCGCCGGCCACCGGACTGCCGATCGAGAGCCAGACCGTTTCGCAGATGGTCGACCGCATCACGGCGCTGCCGGAAGGCACGCGGCTTTATCTGCTCGCGCCGGTGGTGCGCGGGCGCAAGGGCGAGTACCGCAAGGAACTCGCCGACTTTATGAAGAAGGGCTACCAGCGCGTCAAAGTCGACGGCACCTTTTACGAGATTGCCGAGGTGCCGGCGCTCGACAAGAAGTTCACCCACGACATCGACGTCGTGGTCGATCGCCTCGTGGTGCGGCCGGACATCTCGACGCGGCTTGCGGATTCGCTCGAACAAGCGCTCAAGCTCGCCGACGGGCTTGCGGTCGCGGAGCTGGCGGACCCTCTCCCCGGGGCGCAGGGCGCCCCGAACCCTCCCCCGCGAGCGGGGGAGGAAGTCGCGCGCAGCGCGACTGGAGAGGGCAAGAAACGTTCTTCAACCGAGCGCATGGATACCGCCCTTTCAGAGGGAAAGAAAGAAACCAAGCTCGCAGCAGCCGCTGCATCCGACGCGCGCCGCCTCGTCTTCTCGGAGAAATTCGCCTGCCCGGTGTCCGGCTTCACCATTCCGGAAATCGAGCCGCGGCTGTTCTCGTTCAACAATCCGTTCGGCGCTTGCCCGAAATGCGGCGGCCTTGGCGTCGAGCAGCACATCGATGCCGACCTCGTCATTCCCGACAAGGAGCGCACTTTGCGCAAGGGCGCGATCGCGCCGTGGGCGAAATCGTCGTCGCCCTACTACACGCAGACGCTCAGCGCGCTCGGCAAGCACTACAAGTTCACGCTCGACACCAAGTGGAAGGACCTGCCGAAAAAGACGCAGGACGCCATCCTCTACGGCTCCGGCGAAACCGAGATCCGCTTCTCCTACGACGACGGCATGCGCGCCTACGAGACCAAGCGGCCGTTCGAAGGCGTCATCACCAATCTCGAACGCCGCTACAAGGAGACCGACTCCGACTGGGCGCGCGAGGAGATCGCGCGCTATTTCACTGACGTGCCGTGCGAAGCCTGCCACGGCTATCGGCTCAAGCCCGAAGCGCTGTGCGTCAAGATCGCCGAGAAGCATATCGGCGAAATCTCAGACCTTTCAGTGAAGGCCGCCGCGCTCTGGTTCGGCGATCTGCCGGGCAAGCTCAACGCCAAGCAGAACGAGATCGCCGGCCGCATCCTCAAGGAGATCCGCGCGCGGCTGAAATTCCTGGTCGATGTCGGGCTCGATTATCTGACGCTCGCGCGCGCCTCCGGCACGCTGTCCGGCGGCGAGAGCCAGCGCATCCGGCTTGCCTCGCAGATCGGCTCGGGCCTCACCGGCGTGCTTTACGTGCTCGACGAGCCGTCGATCGGGCTGCATCAGCGCGACAACGCGCGCCTGCTCGACACGCTCAAGCGCCTGCGCGACCTCGGCAACACCGTCATCGTCGTCGAGCACGACGAGGACGCCATCCGCATCGCCGACTATGTGGTCGATGTCGGTCCCGGCGCCGGCGTGCATGGCGGCCAGATCGTCGCCGAAGGCACGCCGATGGACGTCATGTCCAATCCGCGCTCGCTCACCGGCCAGTATCTCACCGGCGCGCGCGAGATCGCGGTGCCCGAGCGGCGGCCGATGAACCCGACGCGCACGCTCAAGCTCATCGGCGCGCGCGGCAACAATCTGAAAAACGTCACCGCCGAAATTCCCTTCGGCCTCTTCACCTGCATCACCGGCGTCTCCGGCGGCGGCAAGTCGACGCTGCTCGTCGACACCCTCTACAAGGCGCTGGCGCGGCGGCTCAACGGCGCGAGCGAGGCCCCTGCCCCGTTCGACCGCATCGAGGGCATCGAGCATCTCGACAAGGTCATCGACATCGACCAGTCGCCGATCGGCCGCACGCCGCGCTCCAACCCCGCCACCTATACGGGCGCGTTCACGCCGATCCGCGAATGGTTCGCGGGCCTGCCCGAGGCCAAGGCGCGCGGCTACGAGCCCGGCCGCTTCTCGTTCAACGTCAAGGGCGGGCGCTGCGAGGCCTGCCAGGGCGACGGCGTCATCAAGATCGAGATGCACTTTCTGCCCGACGTCTACGTCACCTGCGACGTCTGCAAGGGCAAGCGCTACAACCGCGAAACGCTGGAAGTGCTGTTCAAGGGCAAATCGATCGCCGACGTGCTCGACATGACGGTCGAGGAGGCGCTGGAATTCTTCAAGGTGGTGCCGCGCGTGCGCGACGTGCTCACGCTGCTGCACCGCGTCGGCCTCGATTACATCCATGTCGGCCAGCAGGCGACCACGCTTTCGGGGGGCGAAGCCCAGCGCGTCAAGCTCGCCAAGGAATTATCCAAGCGCGCCACCGGCCGCACGCTCTACATTTTGGATGAGCCGACCACCGGCCTGCATTTCCACGACGTGGCGAAGCTCCTCGAAGTGCTGCACGAGCTCGTCGAAACCGGCAACACCGTCGTCGTCATCGAGCACAATCTCGAAGTGCTCAAGACCGCCGACTGGATCATCGACCTCGGCCCCGAAGGCGGCGACGGCGGCGGCGAAATCGTCGCCGCCGGCACGCCCGAAGACATCGTGCGCGAGAAGCGCAGCTACACCGGGCAGTTCCTCAAGCCGGTTTTGGCGCGGGGCGGTGAGAGCGCGGGTGGGCGGCGGCGGAAAAGGATCGAGGCGGCGGAGTGAATTCATGTCCGGGCCGCTTGGACTTCAGACCTACATTCCGACAATTACCAGCGTAGTAGCAATTGCAATCTCGTCTCTAACTCTTGGGTGGACGATCTATCGCGATGCAATAAGAAAGCCAAAATTTAGGGTCGACGTCGCTGTAAAGAAAATTATTCAGGCGGGGCATCCCGAAGATGGACCGTATGTATTCGTTGAAGCGCTAAATTTGGGTCCGATCGCAAATCGAATTGGGCTCACTTTCCTTTCGATCACGCTGCCGCTGTCATTGAGCTTGAGCGCGAGCCTCGTGATCGACCAGACGCCGTTTTTCTTGACCGCCTCGACAAAAACAACGCCGGCCGCTTTCGGGCCGGTCGCCGAAAAATTGAGCTCGGCCTTTCCTTCCGCGCCGTTGAAGGAGATGTTGCCGAATGGCGTGCCTGTCGCGATTGGGCTGCCCAGGACATTCGTCGCGATCGGGCTGGTTTCAAGCTTGGCGACAGCCATTTCGTAGGCTGCGGAATGCTTCAATAGGTGAAAGACGCCGCCAACGACCCCGCCGAAGAACACCACCACGGCGATCCAGATGATGGCGCCCCAGATCGCCCACTTGCGCTGCACGCGTTTGAAATGCTCGACGCTGTCCCAGTGCCCGTTGCGCCAAGCCCAGGCGCTGCCCTTGGCGCCAAGCTCGATCATCCAGATGAAGCCGAAGCCGGGAATGAGTGCGAGCAGCGCGATGTAGGTCTGGTTGCCGATGCCCCAGATCCAGTTGAGCAGGAACGCGCCCCAGTTCCAGCGCTTGATTTCCGGAGGAACGGTTTTTGGATCGAAACGAACAGAAGGGTCGCTCATTGTCGAGGGTGTAGCGTTCGGGATTGTCCACGCAGGCGTCAGCGGCGTCAGGATAGCAAGCGCAGCTCGGCTTGAGCAAAGCAAAAGCCGGGACCGGCGTTGGACGCGACTTCTGGGATCAGTCAGCGTAGGGTGGGCTGAGCGCAGCGAAGCCCACGCGGACGGACGGCACAGGTACGTGGGCACGGCGCGTTGCGCCTTTGCCCACCCTACCGCCTCCGTCCTGCAAGAGACAGCAAGCGTAGCCGGATGAGCGAACGCTGCATCCGGGCGCGGCCTGTTTGCTAAGCCATGGTCAGCGCACGGTCCTCGAGCCGATCGCGGATGATGTCGATCTTTTTGCGGCGATCGACCAACGGCGAAAGCGCGCTGCGAAGATGCGACTTCATTTTGCTTCGGCTGCCGGTAAAGCTCAGCACCGGAACAAAATGGTCCGCGCTCTCCGCAAGCGTCTCGCAAGGCGCGCCTTCGGCGTAGATGACGTCGTGGCTTTGAAGCTTGATGTGATAGTATTCAAGCTCGCACACGTCGCCGGCATCATGCAACGCAATCGTTGTCCCGTTGACGAGGCTGCCGGCGCGCACCAGCACGCCGTCTGTAAAGATGCCGTGTTGCTGCGACATGAGCCAGATCGACGAAGATGTCGTAAGATCAATCGACTAACCCCGAATGCTGGGGTCGTAGCAACGCCGGTAGCAACAATCTCTCAATCACGGTCAGGCCCCGACACATAATATTATGTGTCCATATGATGTGTGCCCCGATCGAACTCCTGTGATCGCAGTCACATTGGCATGGCGAAGTCCTGGGCTATGAAAGCCACGTTAGACATTCCGCGTATCTACCTGAGAAGACCGCCGTCCCCAAACACCCCGAAGGCAACATGACTGTTTCTCAAACACCCCGCTCCGTCGCGGAGCGTAGGTTCGCCATTGCTCGTAGGCTGTTTCGAGCCATGGTGGCCAAAGACCCTGACCGGTCCATCACCCTTTGTGACAGCAGTGGTGAAGTGGTGGCTCGCCACGATCCACGGCCTGAGCAGAGTGCTGACGAGATTGCCCAATAGCCGCGATTGCCCCATAGCGACGCGCATTGGGTGAAACCCCTCAGGTGTCATTCACGATGCGACACTATGCGCAGATGCACGGGGTCCGCGCGTGCTTAGGTGAGAATGGTCCGGGCGGCATCCATCCCCCGACACCCCGACGCCGCCCGGTAGTTTAGGTCCCACGAGTAGTGAACCCCGAGCGCGTACCCTGCTCGGGGTTCATTTTCATGGCGAGCGCCAATCACCCAGCGCAGACGTGCAATGCTGTTTTTTGCAGCTTTGCTGTCGTTCCGACTTTCAATGCTCATTTTCTCGACCGTAGCAGTACTCCGGCTCGAAACCATCCGTTCGCGGAAGCTTTATCAGATCGTTGATGGGAAAACGGGACCCGCACCCCCGCACACCCCCGACTGTAGGGTCCCGTACTAGTAACCGAGTAAGGAGAGGCCCTGCGATCAGGCTCCGCGGGGTCTCTTCTTTTTAATGACTGATCTTGAGCACGAGCAGTTGCGACTTCAAGCTTTCGCTGCTTGAACGGCCGCGTTTTACGCTACGGTAAATTCAATCCGCTCAATCAACGTCGCATCATCCGCATCGGCCTTCGAACTGTTGAACTCCGTAGATTGTATTGCCCGGACAATCCATCTAGTTGTCACGCCGTTCGCCAATTCCGGTTCGCTGTAGGTATTCGTCACCCAAGCTTAGGATCATCAGAGCGAGTAGCGGCGCATGATGGTGCTCGTCTTGGTCCACGATCATATCAACGAGGCTCTGGGTCATTTCGTGTGCCATAACGGCAACGTCTAACGTCCCGTCCTTTCGAAGCTTGCGCTCTGTATACTTCACAACAACATCATTGATTTCGGCGCGTAGAGCCTTCGGCATTTTGACCAAGTCCCTTCGGATCAGCAGCGATTTTGGGAACTCGGTATATGGGGACTGGTTCTGGCTTTCCGACGGTCTAGTAGGCCCCTGTGACATTCGCCCCCTTAAAGCCCCCGGTCTCTCAGGGCCCGGCCTTCTCCTCTAGTCGATACTACCCCTAGCGGCTTGACACTTGGTTCCCCTTGTTCTCATTTTGTTCTCATGAACGAAGGCGACGGTCAACTGCACACGCTGAGCGTGCTTGAGCAGCTGCGCGAGGCGTCGAAGGGTCTATGGGGCGCTAGCTCGGAAGCTTACTTCCGTGTCGATGAATTACTGCGGCAGCTGGCCAATCCAAACTTGCACGACATTCCCCGCAACCTGCCCTTTCGGGTCGAGATGTGGGACGGTCGGATCAGCATATTCGGTGGGTGATCGCGGCATCGGCGAGCGTTGCGGTCGGCCATGCTGCGATGGATGCGGCAATTGCAAATTATCCCGATCAGAGGTTCACGCTGAGGAATGGGATACTCGTGATTAGGCAGCATCCGAGAATTAGCGTTGAGTAGCCAGCAGAAAAAGAGGAGATGGTACGGCTGCTGCCCTCGCCCTGGCCCCCGCCCTTCGCGTCAGACGCACGCCGAGGTATTATCTAAGCTGAGTAAGAGGCGGTGAGGCCGCGCAGAGCGATGAAGCTCTGCCATTGATCGATTTCCCAAGAGGGGCGCCCCGATGCAGAACGATTTTACGATAACGCTAGATCACGTTGATGAATACATCAGAGAGGAAGCTCGCAAAGCAGTGAATAAGTACTTCGATTTTCTTCAGAAGACTGTTTCGTCTTACCCCTTGGGTGACACTGAGTTAGGTGGCAAAGCAAAAGACTGTGCCGAGAAGAGCATAACTATGACTCGCGACTACATGCATAAACTAACCCAAGCAAAAAGTTTCCTGGAGGCTGTGCCAGTCCACACTGAATTTGTGCAGTCTCAATTGGGGTTCATGGGTGAGCAAATTAAAAGCCTTGGCGAGATTTATACCAAAGCAGCGGCAGAGGTACTCAACGCTCCTATTCCGAGAATTTAGTCGTCCCTCCCCGCCTTCTGTCCGTTAAGCCCCGGTCGCCCCAGGCCGGGGTTTTTACTTAGTGGCCTCGACGGCTTTCGTATTATGGCGCGGGGCGCGATATGATGCAGCACTTTGCAAATCTGTGGAGGGTTTATGCGTGCCGATCTTGTCGGGTTAGGTTTGGCTATAACACTCTTGTCCACTTCGCTTGCCCATGGGCAGGTCGTCATCGATGTTTCGAAAGTAACTTGTGACCAATTTGCACAAGGCAAGATCGGTGAGCCCAGAACTACGGCTGTTTGGCTAAACGGTTATTATCATGGCAAGATTGGTAGCACGACCATTGATACGCAGCAGTCTGAAGCTATTTTCGGACTGCTTATGGACTATTGCCGCACGGGGGAAAACGGCAAATTGCTCGTAATGCAGGCGCTGGAGCGCCTGATGAAACCCAAATAACTTCATGCCGGAGGCCACTCCTGCAACACCTCGTCCGCTGCCCATCCCGGCTCCATTTCTTGACCTTGTGGAAGTTGCGCCGGTCGGCATGGAGCGGGTCGTCGGCTTCTTCGTGGGACCAGTTGTCGTTGGGCATCTCAGCACGCTAGATGGACGAGGCCCGAAGGATCGCGGCGAACATTGCGAAGCTGCCGGGGTTGTTGCGGAAGGACTAAGGTCCGCCAAAGCCCAGAGGGAGAACGTCGTGGATTTGATGACTGCTATTGCCACCGCTGGACAAGCAATCAAACTTGTCCAGGACCTACGCGGTATCGGTAAAGACTTTTGATGCTGCCGAATTCAAGATTGCCGATCTCAACGAGGCATTGGCGGACTTAAAGATGGCCCTCATCGATGCCAAGGATGAACTTGCATCCAAAGATTACGAAATTGCCAAGCTTAAAGAACAATTCCGGCATAGAGCCGAATTGGTTGAATACAAAGGCTTCAGGTACGACAAGACCAAAGACGGCAAGCCGAAGGGCAACCCTTACTGTCCGGTTTGCGAGCAAAAGCTCGGCCTGTTGTTTCACCTCACCCGGATACTGGGCAAGGACAGCTGTCCGCAGTGTAAGGCGATGTATTCAGCCCACCTATTCGGCCACGACGACTGAAAGGTATGGCAGTGGCGCGGCGACGGGTATGGCCTGATCAAATTTCCACAAAATTTGCGAAGGGCCGTCGAGCCAGATAGGCTCCGCTCTTTATAGCTCGCCAGCCACTGCCCGATGTTAGCAAGTCTGTATGTATCGACAGTTATCCTCGTCGCTGCATTGCTGTTTGAGGCAGTGGGGCGGCTCGAACCAAATCGTCGCCTTGGCATCGTCCTCAAATGCGCCATCCTGGCAGCAGGCGGAGCGGTAATCGCAAAGCAACTATTGCCTTGAGGGCTTCGCCGTTGGCGATGGGGTATGGCTACATCAATTTCCACATATTGCGGTGAGCACCTCTGCGCGGTCGAAGCGCACTCGATTTTGGGCCCCGGGGGCCGTCGAGTGGCCCTCCTTGCACATCGCATCCGCCCCGCCGCGCAACGCTGAGCAAACAAACAACTAATCACGGCGAGCAACAAAAGATCAAAGCGCATCTAACGAATGCTCGCGAATTGTGTTGGTGTTTGGTAGATTAGGCGAGCCAGCACAGCTCCCACCAAGGATTGCGCTGGCTCTAACCACAACGACACCATGGAGAGCATCGTTATGGCTACCCAATCCTATCGCGAACGATTGAAAGCGGCCAGGGCCGAAGCATCGGCCAGGCGCAAGGCCGAGCAGGCGGAGCGCCAGCGCCACCTCGGCGGGGGCCGCTGGATTTTGGATTGACCAAGCAATCCAGCGCACGATGTATTCCGAAAATTCCTCGTTGCCTCCCGCGAGCACCTCCTCGATATGCTCGCGGATCAAACTCCAATCTCCAGGCTTCGCCTCGACACCCCAGCCCTGCCAGAGGTTAAGGCACTCATGAACAACCTTCGGCTCCCCTGGCCGAAACGTCACGCCGCGAAACTGCAAACGATCACGGTGGGCCAGCCACCATGGCCCGAACGCAACGCTTTCGCTGTGACTGCCACCTCCTCGCTTGTTTGGAACGTCGAACCAAACAGAGCGATTGGAATACCGCAGTAGGAAGCTTTCCTTACTCTGAAACACGACCATCAATCGCCCAAGGTCGATCGGTGACGGCTCCCAACTGGCAATAACAGTCTTGCCGCCGACGTTTTCGATAATGGCGTGTTGCGTGTTCATCACTGCAACAGCCTCATCCCAATTCGGCTTTGGAGGTTGAAGAGGCGGAGGAGGCAGCACCACCGCGGGCAGCCCGGCTCTAACCGGCTCGGGCTCGAGCTCCGCCTTCGCCTCCGTCTCAGCCCTCTCCGCTTCGATCTCTGCCTTTAGCTCTGCGTAGGTTTTTGGCTTCGGCGCCGACGGTAGTTTGCGGCGCTTTACTTTCAACGACTTCGGCACCGCCAGCGGCACAACCGGTATCGTTGTCGACTCTTCTATAGGTTGTGGCCTTGGGTAAATAAAAAAGCCCCTAGCCCACTCCTGCCAGCGCGCCTCTTCGGCTGAGTCCCCCTCGCCGAAGCCCCGCGCAATCGCACTCGCGGACTCCTTCAGCTCCGGCGCCTCAACGGCCACGATCGTGAGCAGGTCGGTGAACACATCGATATCTGCCGCTCCCTCCGCCTTCTTCAGCTCTGAGAGCCAGTCCCTTCGCCTCGCGACAGCCGCTTCACTCATCCTCAGCTCTCCGCAGCCCCGCCATTGGATCGTACTCATGCTGAGCCCCTGGCGCCTGCCGGTAGCCACCGTGATATTCCACGACCGACGCTTCGCCAGTCGTGCAATCGATCCTCCGAGCGCGCGCCACCCGACCCGCCTCGTCAACCTCAAGCGGCTGAATAATCTCCGTCGGTCGCTTCGGTGGATCGACGTAGGTGGTGCCATCCCCGCTTCGCGCGGTTACCCGAACCTCTAGCCCGGTCGGATTTCGCCTTTGCCACCTCTGCCAGTTTCTCACCGAGCGGGACCACTGCACTCGGCGCGGGCTTCTTTGGCGGCAGTGGTGGCCTACGGGCGATCAGCTCCGCGAATTCAGGCCGTAGCTTTAGGATTTCTTCTCTTGTCATCATTCGCATTTGCTCCTCTCATTCTTCACCCGAACTCAGCAGATCACAAAGTGCTGCCGTCCTTCGTTGCTGAATTTCAGTTCCGGTGTAATAGTTGCGCCGATGCGGGGTATTTCAGCGGGGGATCGGCGGATGCTAAAAGGTTTTTTAGTCGCCTTCGGACTTCTTGCGCTTTGTGCGTGGGTATTTTCAAATTCCGCATCGTTTCAATCCTGCATGCAACAACACCAACAAAATACCACCGCACACACCTCGCAAAATGGTATTGCCTCTTTCGGCATCGGTTTCGGTATTTACCGCGATTGCTTGGGAAGTTATGTCCATGACAACAGGGAGGACTTGCTTACAGTTTTTACAATCGTTTTGGCCTTCTCCGCCATTTTGTTGTGGGTCGCAACACGAGACCTTGCCAGCGAAGCGGCGGAATCCTCCCGCCGCGAATTGCGAGCATACGTCAGCGCTGGCCATCCAAAATTTGAAAAGCCCGATCCTGATACGATTGCTGTCCCTGTTGAAAACGGAGGTCGAACACCGGCTTATAATGTACGCGGATGGCTGAATGTCTACTGGCTGAATGGCGCTGACAGTGTTCTTCCAGATAATTTCAAATTTCCCGATCAGGAAGAAAGTGGAAACTTCCCCGTCTATAGATCGATCGCCGTTCTGCACCCTGGCAAAAATATCCCGTTTACTTTCCTGAACGATCTTGATCCCATTAGACGGTGTCGGAAAAAGGAGGTTGCTGTATTCATTTATGGCCACATCGACTACATCGATGTTTTTGATAAACCGCAAACCACCAAATTCTGTTATCAATATTTTCCTGTCGAAGTCGGTATAGGCCATAGCCTCGTTGTCTACGACGAACACAATGAGGCATCCTAAGATCAGGGATAGAAGCCCCCTTCCGGCGACTTTTTCGTCACTAGTTCGGTTCGACCTGTCACGCGAGATAGCGATAGCGCGGACTGACTACAGTTCAACATCACCCATCTTCTCCGCCGCTCGCCCCCACCGCCTCCACCAGCGCTTTCAGCTCCGCCGCCCTCACGACTTCATCCCCGGACGCTTAGGTGCAGGCTGCGCCACACCGCCCAAGGGGCTCACCTGAGCCTTTCGATCATCGGGCAGCAAACCTCGGGTCTTTGGTTCAGTCTTCGCTGCGATCCGAGTTGTGGCCCTCGCCTCTTGGCGAAGATGCGGGGCGAAAGCCTGAGCATCGGTCAGCCAATAGCCCGCTATCGGTTCTCGCTTCGGCTGTTGGACAGGGCGACCGCCCTTGCTCCACAGCCGCTCTCCGTCTTGAAAGTCTCTTCGGATTGCCATCACTCCCCTCCATCGTTCGGATCAAGCGGCCCGCCGCCATGTGCAGCTTGCTGGCCGGAGTGGTGAACAGTCGTCACAGTTCGCCTCGCACCGCTGCCCTGCACTACGTGGTGGCTGGCAGTGCTGTGCTCATTCGAAGGCTTGAGCCGGTCAGCGATGCGCTTTTCCATCGAGCCCTTATCGCTCGTTAGCTTCACATCATGCATTGTCAGTCTCCGTTTGGTTGGTTGGTTACTTCTCGTCAAAGCCTCGGCCCCGAGGCAGCACATGGCCTTCAGGTTTTCCATATTGACTTTGAGTGCCGCACTGGCCGTAGAGCACTCGACCCTTTCCAGGCCCGCCACCGCCGACGTTCATCGCGACGGAGTTGCCAAGAGGGACGCTGCCAGGGCCACCCATTGGGCCCTGATGAGTGGTCTCAACGCCCTTGGTCAGAACCCGACCACCGCTATCGGTGGCCTTGTTACCGATTGCCGAGCCATATTGGCTGACCCCCTTCGGCGAGATTTTCGTAGCGGGTTGGCCGGTTCGCACAGGAGGTCGGACGTTGACCCGAGAGTTAATTCCACCGCCTGCGCCAGTTCGAGTTTTCGACATTGTTAGTTCCTTTCTCTGGGCCTTAGCCCGGTTGCAGTTACACTTCACGATCTTCAGTTGGTTGGTCTTTTAGTTTGGTGTTGCAGTCTGAAGCCGCAGGTACAACTAGGCCCCATCATCATTTACTGTTCCTTGTTCCAGCAGCTCTTGCTCAACCGCTCCAAACGCCGACGCTATCGTTTGCCTGCATTGGTCCGGTCCGTCCTCTGGATCGCGCCAAAGGCCATTCGCCTGGCAACCAGCTTCGAGCAGCCTGCGAGCAATCCCCACCTTGACCTCGCCACGCCCAACCATCTCGGCCATCCGCCTCGCTGCCCAATACAGCACCCTGTTACGTTCGCCCTCCCTGGCGTTGTCCAACGTCCGTATGATGCCGGTCAGCCGGTAGCCAACAGGGCCGGTTGTGTCGCTTGGCCTCTTGTCCCTCACCACCCTCACATCATCATGGGGGCTATTCCTACCTGCCGCTTCAGACTGCTTCCCTTGAGAGCCAAAGGCCTCCTTCAACAACCACCTCGGCCACTCACATAGCGGCCAGCCTTCCATCGGTAGGCCTTGCCTCGGCCACCAAATGATGTAGCCGCCATCGGCCCTGACATCGACGCCGGGTGCGATCCGGCCAGCTGAACACCGAAGGCCAGGGGCATGGCGAAAGAGCAAATGAAGCCCTCGCTGGGTTTCATGCGCCTGCGTGAGCGGCAACTCGGAGAAACTCTGATCGAACCAACTCCGGCCTTCGGGATCGATATCGAGCACATCGAAGCCATTCGCTTCGCCAGTCGGCACACCCACAAGCGGCGATTGCCACGCCGCCCGCCGAGCATTCTTGAACCCATGTTGAACAAGTGGCCGCTTGTCCTCATTGCAGGGAAAGCTGGCCAGCTCGGAAAGGTTCACATGTGAACTATTGGATAAATAAAAAGCATCTAGGGATACACCGCCCCCATCGCCGCGCCGTTCACTCCGAGCTGCCGGAATGGCAACCCAGCGCCCAGGCCTGTAAGCAATATGCGCGGCTATTCGCATCGGCCAACACCCAGCGGGTCACGGCAGGCGAAACGCCGATCCCCGACCACTGCTGGCGGACTGGCCAACCAACTTGCGGGCCCATCGCGTAGAAAGCCGCTAGCGCTGCCTGATCTAACGGATCAACCGCACCAGTTGGTTGCCAGCCCGCAGGGAGAACCCCACCGACATCAGCCGTCGCTTCGACGGACCCTGCTTGAATGAAGCCACCGTCGGTGTAGTGGTCGGCAAGGAAACGATATTGCGCCATTCACATCCCTCCTCGGATTGCCACAACGCCGAAGATGATCACCACCATCGCCAAGGCCCAGCCGACAGTATCCAGATTACGGTTCTCAGCTCGCAGCGGCGGCGCACCGCTGCCACGTCATCCCGCTCCATTGGCCTCTCGCTCCCGGATGGTTTCTTCGGCACGTTTGCGAATTTTGTCCTCTAAATGCCGAAGGCTGTTCCACCAGGGCCCCAGCCGCTGCACCAACCTCTCCTGCCCATCAGGCCGGAGCTCAGCCCAAAGCAACGCTAGATCATCGAACGTCTGCCACTGTGCCTGAAGGTGCGCCGCGAGCGGCAAGCCAGCCGCGACGTATTTTGCCCGGTGCTTGAACCTTGGCAGCGCATAGGCGTTCCACCATTCGATGAATTCGGTCTCGGCTTGCGCGTCGCTCAGGCCAATCGGGAAGGGCTTGCGCTTCATGGGAGCTTTCTCCGCTTCAGCCCGCGACCAAGCAACGTCTTCAGCCTCTCCGGGGAAATAACCGCGTCGCCGGTCTCAATAGCAGTTAGAGGGGACACCTCTGCCAGAGCCACTGGCGACGCGGTCTCCGCTCCAGCAGGGAGAGCTGGCGGAGGGGGATGACGGCCAGCCCGCAGTCGTCGATCATCTGGCTTGGTTGCGATGCTAGGTTGGGTTCGGGGTCGGCCGCCAACTCACGCGCAGCCAGAATGTCGGCTGCGCGGATC
The DNA here is from genome assembly GCA_963845075.1 of uncultured Alphaproteobacteria bacterium. Lineage (GTDB taxonomy): Bacteria > Pseudomonadota > Alphaproteobacteria > Rhizobiales > Xanthobacteraceae > BOG-931. Next base: position 156,569 of record CAWJRE010000011.1, read on the forward strand.
ACTTCGTGGGGCTCGCCATAACTGGCGCAGGGCCCAGGGCTTCGCCAAGGGGTGGTTCGATGCCCACTGGATCGCCTGCCCAAGGATTGCCTGCGGGCAGACGCGGATACTGCACCACTGAAGCCTCGCCAGCGATTGTTAGATCGCGTTGCGCCTCATAATTGGAGTTGCCATCGAGGGTCCGGGACTTGGTCGCCTCGCGGAAGAAGCTACTCGGTGGTTGGTCGCCATGCCGGAGCCTGCGCTCGTTGTTGAGAGCGGCCACTTTCTCACTATGACTAGCGTTGTTCAGGAAATCGCGGTTGCTCATTCCGCTGCCTCGCCTTGTTCAAACATCGGGCGACCACTCTCGCGCCACAGCCTGCGAGCAGCTCTTTGCTCTTAGCCTTGCCCTCGTTCCTACAAACGGCGCTGCACCAACGCTGGCCATAGCGGGCATCCCGCATCGGTTCGCCGCAATGGCCGCACAGGCGGTGTTGGGTCATCAGGCGGAAATGCTGGTTCACTGATACCTCTGCACAAGTCGTTGAGATCGCTTCTCTATTGTGAAAAGTCTAGCACACCAGTATGGCTAAATTATGACTTCGTAGTAGAATTTTCTAACTTTATTTCGGTTAGTAGATGAAAATTCTCATGGGGCGGAATGCAGAAGGGCGGCTCCGTTCAGAGGCGCCCCCATCGCCACCTATCACTTCACGCCGCCTTCTTCTCCTTGCGATCGACTTCTTTCATCAGCTTCGAGATGTCGTTGTATTTCGCCTCGACGAACGCTTGCTGTGTTGGAAGGTCCAGTTTCTCCCAAGCATTCTCGAAACGGTCGATCGGCTTTAGCTGTGTTCTCGGCGTCTTTTCATCAACGAGATCGAGCGCCCCCTTCAAAGTCAAATCCGCCATCGTGGCGGATTTCATCTTCTTGCGCACCGTCGCCGCCTTGTTCGACAAATACATGTAGCGTTGAGCGGTACGCTCAGGGATGTCGGGACAATTGAGTTTAAGCCAAGGCAGCCATTCGCCATGGGCCACTCTGTCCTTAGCCTCGTTGAGTTGCTGGCCGAGGATAATTCCACGCTCGATGTTGTTGTGGTTCGACGCCATCACGTCTCTATCAGCCTTGATGATACCGGCGAACTCACTGTTGATCTTGCTCGCCAACTCGGCAAGCTTCGGATCACTCTTCGGCGTGGCCATCCCAGATGGTTTAACATCTTCAGTCATAGCTTCTCCGTTTTGACGCCAGGGGATTATGCCCAGGGCTTGGCGTCGCTACGCCCATGGGCATTCTTCACGATGTCAAAGAACCTGATCTCATCAGCCAGCGCATGATGCTGGGACCCGGCTAGGCCGGGTTTCGATCTATCTCGCAGCCAGCGTCGGTTCACATTCGTCGTCATCCCAACGACTAATGCCCGGCGATGGATGCTTGGGCTTGGGCAACAGGCCCTTCGCCACCATCCGATAGATTGTGGATTTGCTTACTGGCTTTGTGCCGCCGACACGTTCGCACAACGTGTCGATGTCTATGAAGCGCATCGAAATCCTCCTGATGTTGACAGAAGGACGATGCAGGACGCGGCCAAATGGATCAGCAAAATAGCAGGCTAGCTATTTGCGCGATTTCCTACCCTGATCGTAGGCGTGTCGAATTGTCTGTTCGCTCAAGCCGGTTTCGTCTGAGACTTGCTTGATGGCGGCGAGATACGAGCCGGGTCCAAGCCTCTCCATAAGGTCCTTAACACGCTTGCTGTGTTTTCGATTTCTTAGTTGTTTCCAGAAGCCGCCTCGCTTAGGTCCTGGCTTTCCACTGCGGGGCTTGATTTCAAGGCGATACCTTACGGTCTCCCTTAATGCCTCACGCAGAGCCTCCTCATCCGTGATCATAAGTGCTATGTGCTGGCGGACTTCTAGTCCCGGCACATAACCTTAGGAACAATTAGCGGCCCAGCCTCCCCCATCTGTAGCGAAGATAAAATGAAGCGATCGCGGGCTTGATCTAACGACAGGCCGAAGTCGCGTGCCAATTCCCTCACGTCGTCATCGTAAGGGGTTTCTATTAGCTTGGTCATCCCTGCCCCCGGATCGGCACGACGTTCGGCTGCGGATCGACGATCTGCGCGATCAATGCGGCGAGCTTCTCATACGCCAGCAACATCTCTTCGCGATACTGGTGGCGATCGTAAACGCCCCTCACACCTCCGATCACATGACCAAGGCAGCGCTCGGCATGGTCGCTGGGAACGCCAGCGCGGGACATTAGCGAGCGAGCAGTTCGGCGGAGGTCGTGGAGGGTCCAGCCGTTAACACCAGAGGCTCGATCAAGCTCGGTCTTAAACAGGGCAAGACCTGACAGCGAGGTTTTGCCAGTGCGGGTGAAAACCCATGCGCCCAGCCGGGGTAAGCTTTCAATGATCGCCAACGCGGACCGAGAGAGCGGGCGGACAAGCTCGACCGCGACCTTGTTTCGTGATGCAGGCAACACCCACGTTTCGGCATCGATCTCCGCCCACTCCATCTTCGCTGCTTCATTGCGCCGTGCGCCGGTCAGCAACAAGAACCGAACGTAAGCGGCGAACACTGGCTCGACCGATGTAGAAGCCCGCCAAACCGTCCTCAACTCATCATCGCTCAACACCCGATCCCGCGCTTGCTCGTTGCCCCGAGCCATGCCTCGAACAATTGGCGACCTAAAGTCGTCCGACCGCGAGGCATGCCAATTCATCACCCGACCGATGATCGCGAGGGTCCGGTTTGCCATTACCGGTCCACGTTCGTCCTCGATCTGGTCAAGTAACATAACAATGTTACTTCGCCGAATAGCGGTGATAGGCTGCGAGCCAAGGGTTGGGTAGACGAGGCGGGTTAGCGTGGCGCGTATCCGATCCGCGCTGCGAAGCTTGGCACCATCCCTCCGCAAGAATTCCTCACATATCGCACCCAGCGTATCGCGCTCTGCGGCCAACGCCGACAATGCCGGATCAATTCCGGCGTCGATTTGCTTGAGCCATTCCCTCCCCTTAGTGCGGGCGTCTTCAAGAGTAATTGCACCGACCTTGCCCAATGCCCGAGCGGTTGGGTTGGCGGAGCCTGGGTAGCGGGTGACGAGGACGAAGCTCTTTTGGCCGGTTGCGGTGACCCGAACGGCGAAGCCGGGCACGACGGCATCCCACACAAGCTGATAAGCCCCCTTAGCCGGCTTAAGGCCGGCGATCGCGCGGTCGGTCAAAGGGCGTTTCGCTAGCATCTCGGCCTCCCCTTCTGGCCCGAGCTTAGCAACGCCCTAGCAACAATTCAACGGCGCACTGGCGCGAAGAGCTGCGACGAGCTGCGCTAGAAAGTGGCTGCGTATAACAGATTTCTTGGAGGTCGAGGAGATTGGATGCGCCGCTACGCAATCCGAAGAAACGTCAAATGACGCGTTGCTGCGACACGTACAAATCCGCGTGCGGCACGTCGGGCGCGAGGGCCGAACGCGCGACGCGAACAGGCAGCGCATCGCGTGCCCAAGGCTGCGAAGCATCGCTCCGTGGTGACTTGATAACAACCGATCCATTGAATCGGCCGTATTCCATTGGAATGCGTGGGTAACAAATCTCCGATGGCTAGATCCTCGACCACATGCTCGCCAGCGATTGTCCTAATCCTGGTTCCCTTTAGAAAACAGTTGGGATCATACCCACCATGACCATGGCCACCCCAGCCATCACCACGATCATCCCTGTCATGATCATTGTCCTCCCCGTGCCTCGCCTGCACGGGCTTTGGCATCGTGAGTGTGGCGACCAGCGCCGCCAAACCAATGCCGGCCATTTTGGACAAGTGGCGCCGGGCAAACCGTGCGTTCGCCAAATGGGCTTCCAGCTCTTGCATGTTATGCCCTCCCGCTGAAATATCGCCGCATGTTAATATATGATATATTATGTTAGCTCCGTCGGCAATAGACGAAGCGCAGCGCATCGCGCCCTATGCACCCTATGTGCGCTAACCGTCATTGCGAGGAGCGATAGCGACGAAGCAATCCAGAACCTCTAGCTCCGGAAGTGGATTGTTTCGCCGTCGCTCGCAATGATCAGGCGAAAACAGATCACGCAATCACTGCCGCGCCAATGCGCGCCGCAACGACTCCGTCCATTCCGGAATCCATGAGAGGAACAGCTCCTGCCAGGGCTGCTCTTCGCCCGGCGTCGCGTGCAGCGTCACCGGCCACTCGATGAAGGTGCGATTGTCGTCAACAATCGGCAGAAGATGGATGGTGCCTTCATAACGGATCGGCGTCGGCGGATCGTCCATTCGTCCGGCCGGAAATGCGAACAGCTCGATCCCCGCGTAGCTGAGCGTTCGCTGCGCGTCGGAATGCTCGCTCAAGCGCTGGCGGATCCAGTTGTCGCCGTATTTGAAGCGGCGCACCGCGCCGACCTCGTCGCCGCGTTTGTTGTCTTCGATGACGCTTGCGCTCACGCCGTCGATATAGGCCGGGTAGTTGTTGAAGTCGCGGATCAGCGACCAGACGCGATCGACGGGATGATCAAGAACGGTGCTGTGATAGGCCGTGATCATGGAAGCCTCCTATAATGGCGCTGCCATGCCTATGCACCGGCGCGCGGCCGCCGCGACACCCGCTTTCTGCTTCGGGAGTAATCAGGCGCGCGTCATTGCGAGGAGCAAAAGCGACGAAGCAATCCAGCAAGCGTAGGGTGGGCTGAGCGTAGCGAAGCCCACGCGGACTTTATGCGCGTGGGCACGGCGCGTTGCGCCTTTGCCCACCCTACGATCTGGATTGCTTCGCTACGCTCGCAATGACGAGGTAGTAGCGCGTAGGCTGCAAAACCACCTCAATACGGGTGCCGGTCCTCTTTATCCATCCAGGCCTTGTAGGATTTCATCGTCATGTCGCGCTCGAAGTTTTCCGCGATCGGGATGTGACGCTGGCTCCATGGCTTGGCGAAGTCCTCGTACTGGAAGGCGTCGTCGAAGCCGATGGCGCTCGTGTCCTTGAGGCTGTTGCCGAAGAACACGCGGTCGATGCGCGACCAGTAGATGGCGCTCATGCACATCGGGCACGGCGCGCCATTGATATAGATGTCGCAGCCCTTGAGCATGCGCGCGCGCATCGGCACGAGATCGGGCGAGTTCGGCTCGCGCGGGATCATCTCCAGGATCGTACCGGCGCCATAGTCGGTGCCGAGGAGCCCCTTCGGATTGAGCTTGCCCGAAGCATCGATGATCGCCGTGACCTCGGCGTGAAACACCGGGCAGCCGGTCAGCAGCACGCGGTTTTGGCCGCGGCCGATGATCTCGCCGTCCTTGACGATCACCGCGCCGAACGGGCCGCCCCAGCCCTTCTCGACCGACTCGGTCGCAAGCCGTGTGGCTTCTTCCATGTATTTGCGCTGATCGGCGGTCGGTGTCGTCGCGGCCGTCGCGCCCTTGGCGGGCACCGCGTGGAGTCCGGCCGCTGCGGCAACGCCGGCGGCCGCCGCCATGGCGGTGTGGGTGAAGAACGCCCGCCGGTCGGGATCGGGCACGGCTTCGCAGGTGAAACGGTTGGTCAATCGGTTCATGGCGCTTCCTCGGGCAAGGTCGAAGCGCCAGCACTTAATCGAAACGCGCTAAGATCGGCGTACGCGTTTCTCTGCGAAACGATTCAAATGATCCAATTCAGATAAACGCTGGGCGCCGCGCATCGCCATGCATCGTTGCCGACGACGCGGCCCGCTTCACTTCGCGGAAATCTCCTCAGCGGTGATGAGTGTAACATCGCCGTCGAGGATCGGCTTGGCGATTTCAAAGAAACGCGCCACGGCGTCGGAGGCGTTGTGGCGATCCATCGCCGCTTGGTCGGCAAAACGCTCATAGGTGGTGAACACACGCGGGTCGGACGCGTCCTGCGAGACAAAAAAGCCGACGGTGCTTGGTTCGTTGATACGCACGTGATCGGCCACATGGAGCAGCGCCCGCCGCATCGTGGCTTCGTGTCCCTTTTTCGCCCGTATGATCGCCGTGATCGTCATCATCGAAGCCCCCATTCTTCCGGCGCCAAGCTCGACGCCTTCGGCCCAATCTCACACTGAGGGCACGGCGTGCGAGTTCTTGTTATCGCAGACCTGTCGGTCGGTCCTTGCCTGGCCATGAGGCCTGCGCGCAAGCATGATATATACGTTCCATGACTGTGGAAGACATTGAAAAGGCCATCGCCAAGCTGCCGCCCGACCAGCTCGCGCAATTTCGCGTCTGGTTTGAGGAGTTTGACGCGGCGCTCTTCGATAAGAAGATCCGGCGCGACGCCGTCTCGGGCAAGCTCGACCGGCTGGCCGAACAAGCGATCGACGATTTGCACAAGGGCCGTGCACGCGAATTATGAGGCATTTCGCGAGCGCGTCATTTTGGGAAGCTTGTGGCAAGCTTCCTGGACACATCCGCAACCTTGTCGAAAAGAACTTCGCGCTCTTGAAAGAAAACCCGCAGCATCCGTCGCTTCAATTTAAAAAGGCCGGACGTTTCTGATCAGCGCGGGTAGGTCTGCGCTACCGAGCGCTTGCCGTCGAAGACGACGACGATCTCGTCTGGTTCTGGATTGGCTCCCACGCGGAATATGACGCTTTTGTTCGTTGAACGTTGGTTTTCCGAGAGCCTGGGGTCATTCACGTCTGCCGACCTGCCGGCTGGCGGGCCGTGCGCGCTCTCCTATGGTTTCCGCAACGCTAACGGATTTCTGGGGATGCCTCGCGGCCTTCAATCAAATCAGGAGCCGGCGCATCTGCCGGTCTTCATTTGTTTGGTTGCCGACAAAATCTTAATGAAGCTCATGTAGGAAAAGCGCCCGGCGCTGCCGGGGTTGCAACGTTGCAAGCGCTGACCGCGCAAAAAATTGCGTGCTCAAGGGAACAACGTCAAAGGATTATACGATGTCGATTGTTTCGCGTTTCGCTGCCAATTGGCAGAAATTCCTGCCGGCGCTGGTCGCCATCGGCATTGCCGCTTGGATCGCGCTGTTCCGCAACGACCCGACCAGCGAGCAAGCGCTGTTCGCTGGCGTGCTGGTGATCTATTTCATCCATCAGATCGAGGAGCATCTGTGGCCCGGCGGTTTCCGCCAGTTCACCGATGCGCACATGTTCCACTCCGGCGATGACAATTGGCCGGTCAACATCGACGGCGTTGCGCTGGTCAACACCGCCTATGTCTGGCTGCCGATGGCGCTCGCCGCCATCTTCCCGCAGACCTTGCGCTGGGTCGGCCTTGCCTGGATCGGCCTCACCCTGATCAACGGCATCATCCACATCGTCACCACCATCCGGCTGCGCCTCTACAATCCGGGCCTGGTCACTTCGATCGTGCTGTTCCTGCCCTTCACCATCTTCGCGCTGGCGCTGGGCGTTGAGCGCGGCACGCTGACCGGCGGCGACGTCGGGTTGATCATGCTCTATGGCGTGCTGCTGCATCTGCCGATCGCCGCGCTGTTCGGGATCCCCTTCCTGCTCCAGCGCCGCCGCCATCTTGCGTCGAGCTGATACCGCTCACGGCCGGACTCGGCCTGACTGGGTCCGGCCGTCTCGCTTAAGCCGGCAACATGCCAATCATCGGGATGCGCGGGCCAAGCCCGCGCATGACGGGGAGCCCGTTGCGGTTTGCGCGAAGACCCGTGGTTTTGCGTCGTGTCTCTTTTATAGAGACGGCACCTTGACAACCGTCACCGTTTACGATACGTAGACAAAATCTCGCTCGTCCGAGGGACGCATTCCGGATGCGATCTGAAGTGTGGGGCGGGTGCGGTGCTTCCGCGCGGGCTCGCAAGCCGCGCCGGAGCGGCTTCGGGCATCATTCCCTTCGGTATTACGGCCGAGGCGTGGGGTGCTGCCACTGAACTGGGACAAGATAGAGCGGGTAACGCCCGCTTGATTCTCGATCCCAGGAAGCATGGCCAGGAGCTGAGCAGGGATGGGAGTCCCGGCGAGAGCCGCGGTCGAAGCGCCGGAAGGCGGGCGCGCCCCGATATGGCGCGCAGCCGCGACTGGGCATCAACAAACGGCGACGTTTGCTGATGTCGCGCGGCACGTGGTTGACATGCGCCTTTCGGCGCTTCGCCTCCCTCTTGTTACCGGAGGCGAATTTATTTTCGTGCGTCGTCGTAGCCAGAGCTCGGGCACCGAGGCGCCGCGAGAACGATTTCTCACGTCGTCATTGCCGGGCGCGAGGCGCGCAGCGCCGTCTTCACCGGCAATCCATGCGGACATGCGGCGCGTGCTCGTTTCGCTGATTTGCTGCACGCCAGAATGGACAACCGGGTCAAGCCCGATGGCGACGATCAACAGATGGCGTCATTGCGAGCGAAGCGAAGCAATCCAGGAGGCTTGCGCGGCGATCTGGATTGCTTCGTCGCTATCGCTCCTCGCAATGACGAATAATCTACGACTTGAAATAGCTGACGCCGCAGGCCTGCTTGCCGACGCGGACTTCGAGGGTTTCCTTGGGCGCCGAGGCTTTGGTGCCGGGTTTGGGGAAATCGTAGACGAAGGTGACGATCTCGCCTTCGGCTGCCTTCGCGACCGCGTCATAGGCGCGCTGGCCGACGGGATCGTTCGGCGGGATCTTCAGCTCTTTGATGTTGGTGCCGATCAATACCGGGCTTTGATAGGCGGTGAAATTCCCATCCGGGAGGCTGAAGCAATAGACATACAAATCGCGATCGCGGAAATCCTTGTTTTTCTCGTCGTTGAAGGCTTTCAGCGCCGCCCCCTCACTGGCCTTGAGCGCAGCGATTGCGCGATCGAGCATCGCCTTCCCGTCCGCGGCTGATGCCAGTTGCGGTTCCGAGAAGGACGCCGTGCTCCACGCCAAAACCAGTGCCGCGCACGCGGACGCCAACGTTCTTGCTTTCATGTGTCTGACAAACTCGGTTTTTTAAAAAAAAAAAAAAAAAAAAAAAAAAAAAAAAAAAAAAAAAAAAAAAAAAAAAAAAAAAAAAAAAAAAAAAAAAAAAAAAAAAAAAAAAAAAAAAAAAAAAAAAAAAAAAAAAAAAAAAAAAAAAAAAAAAAAAAATATATATATTAGCTGGCTTTAAGTAGGTAGGAATGGTAGTCAGCGTACGCGAGTAATCAGTTCGACTTCTGCCTGCACCATTCGCTCGACGACGCGGGGCAAGTATGCGTACAGCCATGACTTCAGCATGGGGCGAAGCGTTTCGCGAACTACATCGTCTAACGACGGCTCGTGCTTCTTCACAGTTTCAGTCAGCGTGTTGAACGCAGAGCAGACTGCGGCAGTTGCTTCGCGGGACAGCAATACAGCCTCGGGTGTAGGTTTCGCGCTTACTTGTTCGCGGGAAGTTCGTGGCTCAACGGGAGCTAATGTAATTTAGCAAGATCCTCGTCGGTCATAGCTTGGCGTATGGCGGCCAAAGCCTCTTCCATAAATAGTTCCTCATCGTATACAGGGTGCTGCATAGGAGAGTAATATCACAACCACGCAAACTGTTGACGGTAGCTAAAGATACCTCAGGATAAAGACCAGCGAAAAGAGATCAGCGCGGAGTAGAGGGGAAATATAAAGAGTGAGAAGAGCAATAGTGATATAGGTCACATTGGTATGGAGAAGTATTGGGTTATGAAAGATAGGTTAGATATTAAGAGTATATAAAACTGAGAAGATAGTAGTATATAAACAATAAGAAGGTAACATGAATATTTCTCAAACAAGAAGCTCAGTAGAGGAGAGTAGGTTCGTTATTGCTAGTAGGTTGTTTAGAGATATAGTGGATAAGGAATATGAATGATATTTCACTCTCTGTGACAGCTGAGAGTGAGGTAGTGGAGCGTTACAATATAAGGTAGGAGCAGAGAGCTATAGAAATAGGTGAGAAGGGCGCAAAATGAGAAGTATAGAAGGGAAGTTTTAGTAGAGTTAGTAGGGACTGAGGTTTATGGGTTGAGTGATGTGAGAGTATAGCTCAAAGAGAACAAAGGACAGAATTAGCAATGGCAACAAAAAATATAACTTGGGGGATGTGAATATAGTGGGCTAATTGAAAGGCACAGATTGCATTTATATAACTCGCTGCAACCTGTTAGGCTTATCGTATCACCCGGAGGTCACTATGACAGTGAAGATCGATGAGGTTGAGCCAAACATCTTTCCGTGACGTACACGATCTCGACGCAAGGGATGCGGGCCGCAATGTTGAGATGTTCTTAGACGTGAGAATTGAAGGCAAACACACCCCGGTCACTGTTAAGCTGAGCTACGAACAAGCTTCTGACTTGGCCATTCTTCTGGAGCAGTTTCGGAAGCGCTCCTTAGGTTACGCGGCCGCTCGGCATTCAGAGGGATGACTGATCGCCGTCAGGCAGTCGCCAACTCGACCAGTTCAATCAACGTCGCATCATCGGCTTCTGCTTAGGCAGTCGCAGAGACGGGATGGCCTTCCTCAAGAGGAAATATTTCAGCACAAAGTTCTCTTCTCGCTCTAAAAGCGGAACGCCGCAGGCACGACAGGCTATCTCGCGATTGTAAATCTCAGGCACGGCTTGGACTTTGACCACTTGATAGAACGAGCCGCAGTTCAGGCATGTGAATGGATTGAATGTAGCTGGCCTGTATACAGGCGTGATAAGACCAGAATACACAATTCTTGATTGTTATTTGACAGCGTAAGCTCGTGCGAGCAATAGCGCAAAAGTAATTAGATAGTAACGCTAGACAATTACAGCTGTGTGCGGTTGGAAGCTCTTCTGAGTATGGTACTAGACACTAGGACTTTAAGGCTTAAGATTTGAAATTGTTGAATTATAAAGCACATATATGTTTAAGAGAAGGGGTAGAGATATTATAAAGTGTATAAGAAGAGTTTAGATATAAATTATATAAGAAGGATTACTAGGTGCTCATATAGAGAGAGTGATGAGATAATAGAGTGGGTTAAAGATAGTGAATTTAGGGAGAAAGAGAAAATAGTAATTAAAAAGAGCAAGTTTTGAAATTGAAGGTGATGTGTAAAGAAGCTTAGTAGATGTAGCGCAGTATTAAAGGTTAATAGCAGAGGTAGAAGAGAGTAAAGCTGGTTGATTGGGTAATGAGAGAAGAGGGTAGTAGGAGAATTCTCAAAGTGGAAGTATAAAAGGGAGCATTGAAGTTTAAGATCTAAGTTTGAAGATATAGCTGTTTGATAGTAAACAGAATGAATAAAATGTTAGATAGCAATGTAAAGTAGTTGAAAAGAAGATTGTGGAAGTAGTAGAAGGAAAATATAAGTTTTTTAGGTAAGTATTGGTAAGGTATGTTAAACAATTTGAAAAAGATATTAGGTGCTAGAATACAGATAGTTAAGGAGAGAAAGGGGACAGAGAACTGTTTAATAGGGAGTAGATTGAGAATTATAAGGATAAGAGGTTTAAGCTGAGGAATGGGATAATGGTGATAAGGTAGTATATAAGGAGTTAGATATAAACCGATAAATGAAAAAAAAAAAAAAAAAAAAAAAAAAAAAAAAAAAAAAAAAAAAAAAAAAAAAAAAAAAAAAAAAAAAAAAAAAAAAAAAAAAAAAAAAAAAAAAAAAAAAAAAAAAAAAAAAAAAAAAAAAAAAAAAAAATAGAGAAAATTCGCTGTGGTGTGACGGTAGACGTGCATCTTCTGTGGAAAACTTCGTAAAAAACGCTCATGCCTCTCGGCAGAAACGCAAAAAGAGAAACAAAGGGGGTGACTAATAAATAGACTTTTCTTTGCAATAGGAGTGCTGGCGCTCGAAGTCACGGCTACCGCTACGGCGCACGCGAACTTCGATATAGTGAGATACAACAGAGAGCACTGTAGAGTTGCTGACAACACAGCTTGGGCGATGATGAACGGAACGTTAGTCTGATTTGAGAGAGAACAACACAGAGATCACAGATTGCAGACTTTGCAAAAAAAAAAAAAAAAAAAAAAAAAAAAAAAAAAAAAAAAAAAAAAAAAAAAAAAAAAAAAAAAAAAAAAAAAAAAAAAAAAAAAAAAAAAAAAAAAAAAAAAAAAAATATATCTGTCAACAGAGAAATACCTTCAGCTATAATACTCACTCTTTCACGCCAGTCTCTTTATTGTGAAAAAAAAAAAAAAAAAAAAAAAAAAAAAAAAAAAAAAAAAAAAAAAAAAAAAAAAAAAAAAAAAAAAAAAAAAAAAAAAAAAAAAAAAAAAAAAAAAAAAAAAAAAAAAAAAAAAAAAAAAAAAATAGATATAGCTCTGCGCAAAAACGTCGAGGTTACTGACTGCCAGATTTAGTAAAAAAAAATTTATCAGATAAAGATATAGAAAATTACTCTTGTATATATACAGTTAGGTACAGAAATTTAGAACATGAATTATCACCAATAAAAAAAAAAAAAGATCATGTGAGAAAAAAAATAAGTATAAAAAACTAACTAATCATATAAAGGCAACTCTAGTATAAACAATATAAAAAAAAAAAAAAAAAAAAAAAAAAAAAAAAAAAAAAAAAAAAAAAAAAAAAAAAAAAATACTCTCAAATTAAAAATAATGTAAGCACTGGAGCGCCTGATGGAGAATATAGTATATTCAAGCCGTTAGCAAATTATTAAAAGCTATAGTAAGTTTACAGTATATGGTACGCTTAAAGTATTTGTAGAAGTTGAGATAGTAGGTTTATAGAGGATTGATGAGTTAATTAGAGTTAGTATGTTGAGTTAGTAGAGAGGTGATAAATATAGATTATAGAAAAATATAAGAGAAATATAGTTGATATATAGGAGTTGTTATTTAGATAGATTTGTATAGTAGCAAAGAAGTTTATTATGATATTGATAGAGAGATTTAAGAAGCTGGTAATAAGAAAAGAGAGGATAGAGTATTGATATAGAAAGTATATGGAGAAATACACTATTAGTATATAAGTTAATAAAGTAGAGTAGCAAAAAAGTAGATAAAGAAAAGAGAGAGATTCAGAGAAGTCACTAAAGAATAGAGAAGCTTGTAAAGGGATCAATAGAAAGGTAAGGGCACAAAGGATAGCTATGACTGTAGCTACAGTCAGATAAAGATTTATGCTCATGATGTATTATATCAGAAGCAAGGATAGGTTATATAAAATATTCAGAATATAGTAAGTTGAATTAGAGAAGAGATAGAATGATAAATTATAAAGCATAATTTGAGCAACAATTCTGAGAGAGAGTGAGAGGAGAGAATTTTGTAGCTTATACTATATAGTTATTAGCTTCACAGCTCAGCGAGCGAGAATTTGCTCCGCATCCTTAAGCGCTGCCGCAACATGATTGCGGCCCAGCTTCGCTTTCGCGTGATCAGCATATCCGAATGAAACACACGGCCTGCCTCTTTGGTCGTAAAGCACGAAGCCAAATAGCAGCTCGCCTTCAAGCAGTTCGACGTGACTAACCCTCCACTTCTCGTCCATTGAACTGACCTCAGTTGGGATATGTCGCTTAGTCGGAAATCTAATACATTAATTTGTGCTTGAGTAATAGCGCAGCGGCCACCGAATATGGGTCGATCAAATTTCACATATTGCGGTGAGCACCACTGAGAGCCGTGTAAACTGAGCAAATTTTAGCGTACGGGGGGCCGTCAAGCTGACCCCCTTAAGAAGCATACGCCCCGTCGTGCAGCGATCAAACAAATAACAACAAAAACAACGCAGCGTAGCTAACAAATACTCGCGAACTGTGTTGGTGTTTGTTAGATTGAAACGAGAAAGCACAGTGCGCGCGACGAATGTGCTTGCTCTCATCACAACCATCCGGAGCTATCGATAGATCATAGAGACTATCGATATCTTACAGAACAAATAGAACTCCAAACAAGGCTAGCGCATGCAACGATAACCATGGCCAAGTACGAAGCTGAGAAAGGCAGTCAAGCTGGATCAGAAATAGAGCTAAGCTGTGAAATCCTCAGTTCAACGCAAGGCGAGCAGAGATCGTAAGGATAAGCGAAGGACTATCTCGCTGCTCATCCTGAAGCTGCTGGCAGAAGCAAAGCTGATAGTTGAGCAATGGCGCAGGGAGCTGAGTTTATAGAGAAAGCGAGATGCTCAGATCGTTGAACGAAATTTGAAACATATGAACAAAGAGCGAAAAGCCTGAGACGCAAAGGCTTCTGTTGAAAGAATACTCATGAACGAAATGGAGCGACGAAATGATCAAGGGCTATGCTCGCGTAATCACAGATGGACAGGAGTTTGATACTCAACGTGAACTGCTAAGGGCAGCGGGAACGAAGAAGATATTCACAGAGAAGAAATCAGGTATCGAAAGGGATCGCAAAGCGTTGGCAAAGATGTAAGCGCTTCGCTAGAGCCTGGGGATATTGTCGCTAGTAACGAAGCTCGGTCGGCTGACGAGGTCAACGCAGGGATTTGCTCAATGTGCTGGATGCGGTCGGCAAAGATGGAGCGGGCTTTCGATCGCTGGCTGATACCTGGGCTGACACCACCACGCCGCACGGGCGGTTGATGCTGACGGTACTTAGGGGCCTCGCCGAGTTTGAGCGACATCTGATCCTGGCTCGCACCGACGAGAGCCGCCAGCGTGCGAAGGCTCGGGGTGTTAGCTTTGGCCGCAAGCTCAAGCTCACCAAGCATTAACAGGCCCAAGCCTTGGCGACGAAGGCAAAAGGCGAGGCCTTGACCGAGATTGCGCGGACCTACAACCTAAGCCACTAAACGATTAATAAGCAAATGGGTGTGACCTTTATGTAATAGGTACAGGACAAACTGCGCGCTGGTAGCAAAGCACTGTTGGTGTTGGAGTTTGCTTTCGCTATCCTGGTGCAATTCTGAATTATTCCTTTCTGTGGAAGGGAAAAAATTTGAAGTCTCGACACCTCGTCGGGACTTTTTTCTTAAGTGGACTAGAACGTCGTTAGACGTTGTTTGATTTGTTCACTGACGCTATCTCATCAGAGACGATCTTCGTTAGTTCGATTATCGACTGGCTGAACGCCGCATATTGCGTGATCTGACGATGAAGGCGATCACCATCACTATTCAGCTTCTCGCGCACCTCTTAAAGGCTATCAATGAGATGATCGATCTCTTGAACAGATCGAAGTGATATGCTGGAGACCAAAGAAGAATAGTCATAATTGGTCTCTTTGCTTACATCTGATAATCTAGGCCTTTTTATCTCGTAATAAATTACGCATATCAATTTCGATTGCAGTTACATTTTTGTTGATCCATTTGTACTCATAACGCCACCTCTCACTTTGACTAGTCACTTTTAGATGACCAGCGATAGAGAACCAAATTAGGAAGGGCTAAAATGTGACAACTTAAAGGATAATTTTGCCTTATTTTATTGCTGAGGAACCTTTTAGGTCGTCTCTCATTTTCAGATGCTAGGATTGTTTAATGGAGTTGTTGCTGGTTTGTTGATAGCTTTGGCAGTTAGAGTTAGCGCTGCTGTGCTTGCTGTGCGGCTTTTCGGTAGGCTTACTTAGCTGAGTTAAAAAAAAAAAAAAAAAAAAAAAAAAAAAAAAAAAAAAAAAAAAAAAAAAAAAAAAAAAAAAAAAAAAAAAAAAAAAAAAAAAAAAAAAAAAAAAAAAAAAAAAAAAAAAAAAAAAAAAAAAAAAAAAAAAAAAAAAAAAAAAAAAAAAAAAAAAAAAAAAAAAAAAAAAAAAAAAAAAAAAAAAAAAAAAAAAAAAAAAAAAAAAAAAAAAAAAAAAAAAAAAAAAAAAAAAAAAAAAAAAAAAAAAAAAAAAAAAAAAAAAAAAAAAAAAAAAAAAAAAAAAAAAAAAAAAAAAAAAAAAAAAAAAAAAAAAAAAAAAAAAAAAAAAAAAAAAAAAAAAAAAAAAAAAAAAAAAAAAAAAAAAAAAAAAAAAAAAAAAAAAAAAAAAAAAAAAAAAAAAAAAAAAAAAAAAAAAAAAAAAAAAAAAAAAAAAAAAAAAAAAAAAAAAAAAAAAAAAAAAAAAAAAAAAAAAAAAAAAAAAAAAAAAAAAAAAAAAAAAAAAAAAAAAAAAAAAAAAAAAAAAAAAAAAAAAAAAAAAAAAAAAAAAAAAAAAAAAAAAAAAAAAAAAAAAAAAAAAAAAAAAAAAAAAAAAAAAAAAAAAAAAAAAAAAAAAAAAAAAAAAAAAAAAAAAAAAAAAAAAAAAAAAAAAAAAAAAAAAAAAAAAAAAAAAAAAAAAAAAAAAAAAAAAAAAAAAAAAAAAAATATATTATATCGTCTCAGTTAGCGTAGTTGGTTTATACAGGCTGAGCAACTTCAGCAGCTCATTAGGGCTCTCAGCGAATCTCTTCGCACGGATTTTGCTCTGTATAAACAATCACATGGCTCGATTGATGTAATCAGTCTCTAACGAGATCAACAGTAAATCTCGCCAATTCGCTGCGTAGGCTCTGACGAATTCCCTCTCGGGGAAGCCCACTGCGCGACATCTGGCTTCGGCGAACTGCTCGAACTCGATCAACCTTGCTGGATTCGCGACTCTAATGCTCTTCGCATCGCGTAGCGCGCGAACCAGCGCATCGAGGAACTTTCCGAATACCTCCCCATGCTTCTCTGCAAAGTATTGCCGCAGGGGAATACGGCCAGCGCGCTGACGAAGCGGAGGAAGATAGAGCTTGACCGCTCTACTCGCGAAGTCGGTTCTCTCAGTCAGATGCTGGGCGATCTCGCTCACGATGAACGGCCGCTCGACAGTGATCACATGCTCATCGTCGTTGGTGTAATGCGATCGGGTCGCATCGGTGATCTCCGTTGCTAACTGGCAAAACGCATCGGACAAGTTCTTCGGCATCGCGCTCATGTTGTCGTAGCCGATCAACCAATTATTCTTCGCGGCGATGAACACGTCTGGATTTTGCTCGGGGGCTTGCGCACCGCAGCGGAGTTTGGGTCTGTCACTCTGAGCAACATCTCCAGGGTCAGGGTCTTTCCGATCTCGCTCTTCTCTGAGATGTCGATCAGCGGATAAGGGGCCGATCGGATTCCAGGTCTGGAGCAGCTAGCCTACCGGCAAGGGGAAGTTCTCCGTCGCCACATTGAGCACTCGCTTCAGCGCCTCAAGGCTTCCGCCTGGCACAGGCTTAGGCAACGGCAACATCGCGTCGCTGCGTATAAACGCCACATCAGCACCAGAGACGATGTCTCAGCCGATGCCGTCACTCGCACCGCCCGCCCATCCTTTCCGAGATCGATACAGATCACCTCCTCGTTGCCACCAACGCAAATCGCGGGCTGACGAACCTCATCGTTGAAAACAGCATATCCGTCGATCTGCTTTATCGCATCGCGAACTGAGCTGGTCGCAGGCGTTTGTGCCTCCAGCTTTCCATTGATTAAAATATGATTCTGCCTACCGTACTCACGAGTTCAGCCAGCGCTCGAACTTAGTGCTTTGAATCCGATAATTCGCGCGCCAGCAGCAATCAATCAACATAGTCGCAAAGCTCTCGCCCGCAGGCGAATGCCACAGCTCCACGTCCTTCCCCGCGCGATCGAAGCTAGCTTCGTTGCCTAGAGTCTGATCCCCGCCGCTGGTGAGCTTGTCGCGGATGATCTTCACCGCCTTATCGATCGCACCCATAGTCGTACAAAGCCGCTTCGCCCATTCCTTCCGGCTTTCCGCGTAGGCGAGGGGATCGCTGTCCCAGAGATCAGCCAGCTTTTCCAACGCGCGGTCTCTTTCCTCAATCGTTGGCGGTGCGTCCCCGCGCGGGGCATGATCACTGGGATCAAACTTAATCTCCGCCTTCGGCTCCGCTTCCGCATCCGCCTCCGCAAGCTGCTCAGCAATCTCAGCTCCCCGAACCACGGCCAACTAGAGCCTTGCTTTCGCAAATGCCGCAGCTCAACGCTGATCGAAATCTTCCGCATCAAGCTCAGCGCCAGCGCGGCGGATATGATTGATCCAAGCGCCTCGGACCTTCTCTGCGGCCTCGGGTGCCCGTGGGTCGCCTCTGCCATCGAACCACTCTGCGGTTTCCGCGATCATGCGCAGCGTTAGCTTGGTAGCTCCGGCAATCGCGGCGTCAGAGCTATCGGCGTAGAACGCAAGCAGTTGCGCAACAGGTCCCAGCTCCTCATTCGCAACTCTGACGGCTTCACTCATCTTCAGGTCTCCGCAAGCCGTCCATTGGATTGTAATCGCTCACAACGCCGCTGACGCGATAGCCATTCTGATAATCGATCACTGCAACCGTTGGTCGCTCATCGCTCTGTCGCCAAGTCGTGATCTGTGCGCGGCGTACGGTGCATCCGTCCACCTCAAGCGGCTTGACAACTTCCATCACCTCGGGCCGAGCAATCACCCCCGCCGTCGCCGTGTTGGTTCTAGCGGCAAGCCGGACGCTACGCGGGTCGGCCTTCACTGCCTGAGCGATCTTCGGCGAAACCTTCAGCGTTAGCTGGGGCTTTGCCGCCTCTTCCGCTGCCAACTTCTCGGCCTTCTTCTTTGCTCGCCTCGCCGCCAGCCGGGCGAGGAACTCCTCGTCGCTTTCCCAATGTTCATTTGCTTGCATCACCGCCTCCATTTCTGCCTACAACTCGAAGATAGATCGGCTTGATCTCGTTTTTCATGTCGAACTCTCTGGCTTCGCCATCCTTGCTTCGATAAACTTAATCACGTGTTTCGAGCTGCGCCCCGGCTTTCTCTCGCACCGCTCGACGGATAGCCTTCAGCTCCTCCCGCCGAACTTCGATTGCCTGCGCAAGCTCAACTCTGCGCAAGCGACGCTCCCGCCACTCAGCTTCGTGCTCAGCCTGCTCAGCAGCGAGAGTTGCGGCAGCTCGACGCCATTTCTGTAATTCTTCTTCGGTCAAGGCCTCTCACCATTTACAGCCTGGGCGACGGGGCTCGGGCTTCGCAACTCCGCCCAAGGGGCTCACGTCGCCCCGCTTCGCATCAGGCAGGAGCTCGCGAGTGACAGGCTGGGGCTTGACCGGGATGCGGGTTGTGGCGCGGGCCTCCTGCTTTAGATGCGAGGCAAAAGCCTGAGCATCGGTCAGCCAATAGCCAGCTATCGGCTCTCGCTTAGCGGGCTTTGGTTGGATGCCGCCCTTATTCCAAACACGAACTCCGTCCTGGAAGTCTCTTCGGCCAGACATCACTGATCCCCTCGGGGTTTGCTCTCAGGTCCGAACTCCCCGAGGATGGCGCGGCTCTGTGGCGCAGGTCGGCCTTCAGGTGCGCCATGCTGTGCTTGACTGCCTGAGCTGCTCACCGTTCGTCCGCTGCCGGTACTTGCGCAGCCGACAGAGCTGTCTGGTTGCCTAACGGCACAGACCTTGGACTGGTGGTGAGCTTGGGCTCGACGGGGTTCAACCGCTTGCTGCTCTCCATTACTTTATTGCTCAACGCGGTCCCCTGCTGCGCGACATGGCCGGGGTTTACGCCGCGAGCAGGGGCGCCGGTCCTCACGGATTGTTTGGTCACCACTCGCGAACCGATGCCGCCGGCTGGTCGATTGCCTTTAGCTATTTGCTCTCTCCTCTGTTCCAGCCGCTCGAAGCGGCACTACTACTCCACGATCCGCGACCAGCTCTGGCCGTGGCCGTTCGAAGACAAGTTCGACATCCTCCCCGCGCTCGCGTGCACGGCGGTTTAGTTCTTCGAGCAGATATTCTTTGATCGTAAGGGTTTTGGTCATTGCTTTGCTTTCTCTCTAAATAGGCAAGGGCACGTTTTAACCGCTCTTGCCAGCGCAACCGCTTCTGAGCGAGCAGTGCTGTCTTCCTTGAAGGTGCCAACGTCTTGCAGGTGTTCGTAGATTACGCCGATCTGAGCTATGGCCATCTCAGCCAACACTAAGCGGTATGCGATTTGTTTGCTGATACGGTCCAGCGCGGGCAGAACCTCCTTCACCAACACCGTCGCAATCAGCATCAGGTCGACATTGTCTTCGATAATCTGCTCTGTGAGTTGCGCTCTATTGCTTTCAGGTTCGGTCATCTTCATTCTCTCTCGTTTCAGTTCTTTACAGCTTCCATTTGTTCACATGTGAACTATTTGGGCGCAGTTAAGCTCGCCCCTTTGAGATAGAGAAGCTCCATTGGCTGGCTCATGGGTACACCCCGCCGAAGCCCGCTGCGTTCACGCCAAGCTGGGCAAAGCCCAACCCAGCGCCGATCCCTGTCAGCACGTATTCCCTCCCGGCATTGCCAGGCTGTGTTGGGTTTGAATTCGTAATACACGCGTCACCGCAGGCATCACAGCTATGCCGGTCCATTGCTGCCGAAACGCCGCCCCCATCTGGGGGCCCCTTGCATAGAACGCGGTCACCGCTGTTGCATCGAGCGGATCAACCGCGCCTGTGGGCGGCCAGTCGACGGGCAAAGTGCCGCCAACATCGGCAGTGCTCGCGGTGGTCCCAGCTAAATAGTAGGTCCCGCCGACGTAGTGATCTTGGAGAAAGCGATATTGGCTCCATAAGAGCTTTCTCCGCCTAACAAGGCCCTGCCCGAGGACCTCTCGCGGCCGAGCATGGGCTGCGCGTGGGATAGCAGCCCCCGGATCGTCCGTTAGCGCCGGATGCAGACAACGCTGACGACGGAGTACTCTCGGAGACCATATCGAGAGGACCCGTTGAGGCTGCTAACTCTGCGATGGAACGCTCGATCTCCGCGGCAGTCCCGCAAGGTTCGACAGCGGAAATATCTCCGGGAAACGGCGGCTCCAGTCCAGGCTGGACAGGATCACCCCAAGGCCCTGACGCTGCGGGGTACTGCACGTACGGGGCTTCGCCAGACTGGATCAAATCGCGAGTGGCTTCGTAATTGCTGCTGCCATCTAGTCGCCTGCCCTTCTGAGCTTCGCGGAAGAAGGTCGAGGTTTCGTGGAGCTTGCGTTCCTGGCCGAGCAGGTCGGCCCTCTCGGACCAGCTGCCGTCGTTCCTAAAGTCGTGGCTGGTCATCGGCTCGCTCCACGGTCAGGATTTTGCGGCGCTTCACCATCAGCGGCGGCTCCGGCAGCGCGACGAGATCAAGCGTGATCGTGCCGTAGAATTCGATCCTCGCGCGCGCGTTCTGCTGCCCGCCGCTCATCGTGTTTGGCCTCGCGGCGAGCTTCGAGCTAAACACGATTGTGAAAGTCGTCCTTGCACTTGGTGCAGCAAAATCGTGCCCACCACTTGGCTGCGGTGAACGGTCTTTGGCGTGATCGTGCCGTTGATTCGATCCTCGCGCGCGCGTTCTGCTGCCCGCCGCTCAGCAGAAATCGCACTGCATTTCGGTCCTCCAACTCGTGACGAATTCCCACTCTTTAATACCCTTACCTTAGCACGAAACACCCTTCGAGTCAACACATTTGTGTAATTGAATCAGATACTTAGAACGAGAGCGGCCGCAGGGGACTGAGTTACGGAAAAGGCGACTTGACCGAATGAAGAAGGGGCGGCTCCAGCCGTTGCCAGAGCCGCCCCTCGCCTGACGGCAAGCTACGCCTGGACCGACGCCTGTGTCTGACCGCCGAGGTCAGTGCGCCGCTTCATCGCTTGCGCCTGACGCGATTTTAGGCGGTCGGCAATGGCTCGGCCGAGCAACTCGAAATCGTCATCACTTGCCCACACTTCGGCGAGTAGGTCGAAGACGTGATGCGGATTTAGGTCACGGAGTTGGCGCTTGAGCAACTCCGTCTTCTTCTCCTTGTCCGTGATCGCGAGCAACAACTCATCCGGGGCTTTGTCCTCTAGGACGGCGGCGAGGTCCCCCAAGCTAGCAGCAGCTCTAGCAGCCTCGGCTTCGGCTTTCGCAATCTTCTCGGCGTCCCTCTTGGCCTTCTCCGCCTTACGTAGGGCATCGGCTTTGGCAAGCTCCTTAGGGTCCGTCTTATCGCGTTTCAACGCCTCAAGCGCACCCCGGATACTTAGGTCCTTCTCGACCAAGAAATTCACAGCGTGCTGTGAATTGGCCGGGTCGTAGAGGAGTTCCTTGTACGCGGTGGCGAGTTGCATATAGACGTTGGCAGTGCTGTGGGATATTTCGCGGAAATGGGCGGATCGAAATTCCATCCAATTCCCCTTCTTGCCCAGCGCTTCCTTGGCGTCGTTTAGCAGCCCGCCG
Organism: uncultured Alphaproteobacteria bacterium; assembly: GCA_963845075.1. Classification (GTDB taxonomy): domain Bacteria; phylum Pseudomonadota; class Alphaproteobacteria; order Rhizobiales; family Xanthobacteraceae; genus BOG-931. The sequence continues at coordinate 178,564 of CAWJRE010000011.1, forward strand.
AGCTTGATTGCACATTGGAGCTTGTTCGTATTTGCCTTACCAAGTTCCGCGAAGACTTCTTTGATCTGCTGGACGTAGGAAAGGGCTTTGGGCGGGTCTTTGGGAGCGCTCATTGCCGGGCCTCCGCCATCTTCGCGAGGGCGCTCTCACATTCTGATCGAAGCCAACGGGACGAGCAACCGACATGTATAGGTTTTGGAATGAGGCCTGCCCTTACGTGCCGATAGAGGGTGGCGACATGAATATCGCCGAAGAGCTGACAGGCTCCCCGGCGATCTAATAAGTCGAGATCGGATTTCATTTGTTTGGTTCTCCGGACGCGGGATTACGTCCGAATACGCATCATCACCATGCCGACCCGGCTGTCGACAAGTTCATCGGTATGGCTCGACGCGGTATGGCTCGATAGCAACCGATGTCCCCCTAGTGCGCTCTCATTTCCCTAGCGCTGGCCTGTGTCTTCAGCTCGCGACCTTGTGATCGCCATTGCGGATCGACACGACGTTCGGTTGCGAATCGACGATGCCCGCCACCAAGGCGGACAGCTTCTCAAACGCGAGCCGTTTCTCGTCGATATACTTGTGCCGATCATAAACTTGGCGGATGCCTGGAAGGACGTGCCCAAGGCATTGCTCGGCAACGTCCGAAGGGACCCCTGCCCGGCTCATTAAAGACCGAGCCGTTCGCCTGATGTATGCAAAACCCACCCACTCGTACCCGAGGCAGCATCCAGCTTTGCTTTCAGCTGAGTGAAGGCAACAAAGGGTCGGTGGCCATTGAACACGAAGTCCCCAGCCCGCATCTGGCTATCTACGACGGCGAGGGCTGCTCCAGACAGCGGACGCATCAAGTCTTGCCTGACCTTATTCCGTGCCGCTGGTAGGGTCCAAACGCCTTCAGTGATTTCACTCCACGGCAGCTCCGCCGCTTCGCTGCGACGGGCAGCAGTAAGGAGAAGAAAGCGGATGAGCCCACCAAACGCCCCATTGGCGGTGGCCCGCCAAATCGCACGAAGTTCATCGTCGGTTAGAACTCGGTCGCGGGCCATTTCGGCTGTGGTCATGCCCCGCACAATCGGAGAGCGAAAATCATCGGCCCGCGTGGCGTGCCAGTTCATGATTGCAGTCAATAACTCCACAGCCCGGTTCGCCGCCACAGGACCGTTCTCGTCGGTGATGCGGTCATGTAGGCGGACGATGTCAGACTTGCGAACTTCCCTGATCGGGATCGACCCAATCGAGGGATAAATAAACCGCTCCAGTCGTGAGCGTTGGGCTGACGCGGATCGATAACCTTGAGCTTTACGTTGCCACCATTCCTCACACACAGCCTTCAACGTATCGCGCTGACGAGCTTCCGCCTCCTTAGCTGGATCGCGTCCCGCCGCAAGCTGAGCAAGCCACTCCCGCGCTTGCGCTCGCGCAGCTTCCAACGTTACCGCACCGACTTTCCCGATGCTACGCGCAGTAGGGTTCGGGTTGCCGGGGAAACGCTTCACGAGCACAAACGCCTTGACGCCTGTATCAGTGACCCTGACGGCAAGACCGGGGACCACTGCGTCCCAATAAAGGTGACGTTTCCTCGGCCCTGCGGGCTTGATGGCAGCGATGCCGCGATCAGTCAGTGGGCGTTTGGCGAGCATTGGACTAGGTCCTCCTGTGTCCCCCACACAGGTCAACCATACAAACACCATACAAACATTTCAACCGCGCTTGCCCGCGACGGCTTGCGAACTACTGCGTTGGAGAACGATGAATAATCGTTGCGGAACTGTGGTTTGTGCGATGGCGGTGCAACATCGAGCGCCGGAATGAGAACCCGTGCAATCGCCGAATTCTGTGTCTGACAAACTCCGGTTAGACCCCACAGCCGGGCGGAGAATAGCATGGTAAACGCATGAGCCAACCCGGCCGGAGTCACCGGGACGGGAACCGCAAGTCTCACGGATTGCGACTTTGGATTGCGGCTTGGTTGGACCCTTTGGGCAAAATGACGGCGATTGCGCTTCGGAATTCAGCGCCGCACGTTGTGTGTCTGCGCGCTGGCGAGTTCCTCGAGCCGCTCGGCCAGTTGCTTGAGCTGCCAGGAGCGCGCAAGCGCCGCGGCTTTCGCCCAGGTCGGGACCCGATCGGGAAGGCGCGGTATCGGCGCCTTGCGATTCATGGTGGCAATCGCGCGATAGAGCCGAAGCTCCTCGGCAAGCTTCGGAAAGCGGCCGGCTTTGAGGATCGCCGCGAGGCTTCCGTGTTTTTGCAAAAGCGCCGCCGCGCCGCCGGCACCGACGCCCGGCGCGCCCGGCAATTTGTCCGACGGGTCGCCGCGCAACGCGATGAAGTCGGGCACCTGCTTCGGCTCGACGCCGTAGCGTGCGCGCACTTCGGACGGACCGATGCGCTCCACGCCGCCGCCGCGGATCGGATAGAGGATCGTGGTCTGGGCGGAGGCGAGCTGAAACGTGTCGCGGTCGCCGCTTGCGACCAGCACGCGACCCCCTCGCCGCTCCTCGGCCGCCGCTGCGGCAGCAAGAAAATCGTCGGCTTCGTAACCCGCGCGTTTGGCGTTGGCGAAGCCGCAGGCTGTCACGAATTCGGGAATGACCGCGAGTTGCTCGATCACGTCGTCGTCGAACTCGCGTCCGCTCTGATAAGCGGCGAAGGCTTCGTGGCGATAGGTCGGCTCCTCATAGGTATCCCACCCGACCAGCACCGCGCGCGGCCGCTCCTCGCGATAAAGCCGCAGCAGGAGATTGGCGAAGCCGAGAATGGCGCCGGCTGGCTTGTCGCCCTTGCGGCGAATGTTCTTCGGAAGCGCGTGGTAGGCGCGGTGCGCAAACGAGTCGCCGTCGATGACGAGAAGCGGGCGGCGTGCTTCTGCTTTCCTGGATGTTCGCACTGCCGGCGCGCCGCTCGGTGGCGGCGCCGGCGCGGTGGCTGTTCTTGTCCGCTCATTCCCGCGCGAGCGGGAATCCATCTTGAGTCCTCGCTTTCGCGAGGACGAGCGCACGTTGTTCTGCGGCGCGATCTCGTCCTGAAGCTCGATCCAGGCCGGCGCATGATCGCTGGCATTGTCCTCGCCGCGAATGGCGCGGTCGACGCCGGCGGCGACGAGGCGCTTGGCGGCTTGTTCGCTCAGGAGGAGATGATCGATGCGCAAGCCGGCGTCGCGCGGCCAGCGGTTGCGCAGGTAGCTCCAGTAACTGTACATCGACTCGTCAGGATGCAACGTACGGACGGCGTCGCACCAGCCTTGACGGAGCAGGCGCGCATAGCGCGCGCGGCTCTCGGGCTGAAGGAGCGCGTCCTTGTCATACGACTTGGTCTGATAGATATCGCGATCGGTCGGTACGACATTGAAATCGCCGGCGAGCACGACCGGCACGTCGGCGGCAAACAGATCCGCCGCATGCGCGACCAGCCGGTCCATCCAGGCGAGCTTGTAGGTGAATTTCGGACCGGGTTGCGGATTGCCGTTCGGCGCGTACAGCGAGGTGATCAAGACGCCATTGACCGCCGCCTCGATATAGCGCGCCTGGTCGTCGCCCGCATCGCCGGGCAGTTCCATGCGTGTGACGATCGGCTCGCTGCCGCGGGCCAAAATGGCGACGCCGTTCCACGATTTCTGCCCGCGCCAGACGGCGCTATAACCCGCTTTAGCCAGCGCCGCCTGCGGGAATTCGCGATCCGTCGCCTTGAGTTCCTGCAGGCAGACCACGTCGGGCTTTGCCGTCCGCAGCCACGCGAGCAGGTTGGCGAGCCGCTTGTTGATGTTGTTGATGTTGAAGGTGGCGATCTTCATCGAGCCCCATCTTATCCTCGCGCCGGAGGCCACCTACATCAATCTGGCAATGCGGAGACCAGCATGCCGGCGACCCTGCACGATAATCCCGAGCTCTCGCGGTTCGAAATGGACGACGACGGCGTTCTGGCAGTAGTAAACTACCGGCTCGCGGACAACCTGATCACATTCACCCACACGGAAGTGCCGCCGCAGGCGCGTGGCCACGGCCTCGCTACCCGGCTGATTGCGGGCGCGCTCGAAACCGCACGCGCACGCGGGCTGAAGGTCGTGGCGCACTGCTCGTTCGTGCGCGATTTCCTCGCCAAGCACCCCGAATATCACGACCTGATGCCATAACGTTTTCTTCCTTCGAACACGGATTTTGCCAATGCAAGTCGATCTTTCCGGATTGCGCGCTCTCGTGACTGGCTCGACCAAGGGCATCGGCCGCGCCATCGCGCGCGAGCTCGCGGCCAACGGGGCCGAGGTGGTCATCAATGGCCGCAAGGCGGCGGATACCGAGCAGGCGATTGTGAGCTTGCGCGCCGCCGTGCCGAAAGGGCGTTTCAAGGCGGCGCCCGGCGACGCCGGAACGGCCGCGGGCGTTGCGAGCATCATCGAGGCTGCCGGCGACGTCGACATCCTGGTCAACAATGTCGGCGTGTTCGAGATCAAGGACGCCTTCGATATTCCGGATGAGGACTGGGAGCGGCTGTTCGCTATCAACGTGCTCTCCGGCGTGCGTTTCACCCGGCACTACGGGCCGCGCATGCGCGACAAGCGTTTCGGGCGCATCATCTTCATCTCGTCGGAATCCGGCGTGCAAATGCCGACCGAGATGATCCACTACGGCTTCACCAAGGCGGCCGATCTCGCGCTGGCGCGCGGGTTTGCGCAGGCGCTGGCCGCGAGCGGCGTCACCGTGAATGCGGTGCTGCCCGGGCCGACGCGTACCGAGGGCGTCGACGCGATGTTCAAGTCGATGGGCAAATCGGCCGACGACCCGCAAGCCCAACGGGACTTTATCGACAGCGGCCGGCCGAGCTCGATCATCAAGCGGCTGGCGAAGCCTGAGGAAGTGGCGGCAGTGGTCACGTTTCTGTGCTCGCGCGACGCGAGCGCCATCACCGGCTCACCGGTGCGGGCCGATGGCGGTGTCGTCATGTCGATCACTTGAGCGCCAAAACGGCGATGGGCACCACGGACGCGCCCGGCGTTTCCAGCCGCTCAAAGCTTGATGACCGGGCGCTTGCCTTTGGCTTGGGCGCTCGGCACCTTTACCAGCGCCTCTCCGTCGAGCACGACTTCACCGTCGACCTCGCAAACGCAAGACAGCCGTGCGCGGGATTTCTCCGGAATCAGCTCGGCGACCGTGACAATGACCGTGACCGTGTCGCCGATCTTCACCGGGGCCCGGAAATTGAGCGTCTGCGAAATGTACACGGCACCCGGCCCCGGCAAGCGCGTGCCGAGCACCGCCGAGATCAGGCTTGCGGTGTAAAGCCCGTGCGCGATGCGCGTCCGGAACGAGGTCTTGGCGGCGAAATGTTCCGACAGGTGTATGGGATTGCGGTCGCCGGTGAGTTGCGCAAAGCCGACCACGTCGGACGACGACACGGTCTTCTCGAGCCGCTCGGTCATGCCGACCGAGAGGTCCTCGAAGAACAATGTGCGCAGCGGCTGCAGGCTCATGAGGTTCCTTAGAGCGCGCCGCGTTGCGCCGCGCAAGCTGGACATTGGCAGCAGAATTGGCCAATCAACCCGAACTCAACGCGGAGCCAGCATGGTCGATCTGAGCAGCGTCGATCTTGGCTTGAAGGGAACGGCCCAGCTTGTCGTCGGGCCAGAACACACCGCGCCGTTCGTCGGCTCCGGGCGCATTGCGGTGCTTGCGACGCCGGTCATGATCAACCTGATCGAGGCGGCGGCGCTCGACGCGGTCGAGCACCTTCTTCCCGGCGGCCATCAAAGTCTCGGTACCCACCTCGACGTCAGTCATGTGGCCGCAACGCCGGTCGGCTTGCAGGTGACGGCCACCGCCCAAGTCGTGCGGGTAGAAGGACGCACCATCACCTTCCGCGTGGAGGCCCATGACACCGTCGAGGCAATCGGCGGCGGCACCCACCAGCGCGTGGTGGTGAGCGTCAGCCGGTTCGACGAACGCGTGCAGCGAAAAGTGGGCGCCGAGAAGCGAGAGTAAGCGACCGTGCCGACTAGTAGCTCCGGCGGCCGACCAGCCAGCCGATCACAGCAAGGATCACGGCGGCGACAACCGCAATGATAGCGTGCTTGGTGTGAATGTGCGCCGACCCGACCTCATAGCCCGGCATGAAGGTTGGCAATTGGCCTGCCGGCATCGCGAAGTACATGACGGCGGCGATGATGCAGATAATTGCCAGGATGTATGCAATCGCTCTCATGAACGTTTCCCCCTGTGGAACAATCCGCTGTCGATGTCGGTGATAATTGCCCGGCTCAGTTGTGCTGTTCGATGCTAGTGCCGAGCTGGCGCGCCGGGCGCCGTCGAAGCGCCGCGCGGCTCGTCTGTGTCGGACATGCATTTCTTCATGAAGGCGCTCCGCGCCTTGCCTTGGAGGTGCTGGTCATCGGCGCCGAACTTGCAAGTCACCATCTTGTCCCTCGCTGTGGCCGCATACGCCGGCGCCCAGGATGACAAGGCGGCCAACATGGCGGCTGCGAGGGCATAACGATACATGGGACCCCCTCCTCTACGACACGGCCATCTTAGCATTCCTGCTCGGCCGCGGCGGCAAATTCCCTGCGCCGACGCGCCGGATGTTCGGCAGGGCGCGCTCACTTTGGGCAGCGATAGAGCGTCGCCGTGTACGTCTTGTCGCGGTCGACAAAGTCGATCGTGTTATTGGGCTTCTGCGTGAAGGTGATGTCGCCCATGAGCGGCCCGGCCGGGAACTGACACTCGACATGCGTGCTGACGCGCTTGCCGTCGGGCTTGGCGTCAAGAAACTTGCAGATGCCGACTTTAGAATCGATCTGATCGGTTGAGATCTTTACTTTGGCCTCGACCGGGTCACTGCCATCGCCCTTGCACGGCACGTTCTGCGTGAAGTCGCCGAGCAGCCAAAAATCATCCGACAAGGCGCCGGCGCCGGCGCCGGTCGTCAGGGCAAGAGTGACGCATCCGATCAGCGGATAAACCAGTTTCATCACGAAGTCCCCCGAATATCGTGCCCCAGCCCTGTCATCGAACTGTAGACAATGCCACCGAAAGCGCCAATCGGCGAGGCGCGATTTCGCCCTCCTGTGGCCTGCGGAACACGCGAAACCGCTACCGCGCTGGCAGAGGAACCGCAACAAAAAGACGGCGCCCGAAGGCGCCGTCCCTCTATTCGCTCCGCGTCGCGCTTCGTCAGTGCGCGGTCAAGCCGGAAGCATCTTCCTCGATCGTCTCGGGAACGTCGACCGGCTTGGCGGTCGCTTCTTCCCAGGTGATCGGCTCGGGCTTACGCACCAGCGCACGCGCCAGCACCTCGTCCATGCGCGAGACCGGAATGATGTCGAGGCCGCTCTTGATGCTGTCGTTGATCTCGACAAGATCCTTGGCGTTCTCTTCCGGGATGAGCACGGTCTTGATGCCGCCGCGGTGCGCGGCCAGCAGCTTCTCCTTCAAGCCGCCGATCGGCAGGACCCGGCCGCGCAGCGTGATCTCGCCGGTCATCGCCACGTCGCGGTGCACCGGAATGCCGGTCATCACCGAAACGATCGCCGTGACCATCGCCACGCCTGCGGACGGACCGTCCTTCGGCGTTGCGCCTTCGGGCACGTGCACGTGGATGTCGCGCTTGTCGAAGAGCGGCGGTTCGATGCCGAAGGCGACCGCCCGCATCCGCACGTACGACGCGGCTGCGGAGATCGATTCCTTCATCACATCGCGCAGGTTGCCGGTGACGGTCATTTTGCCCTTGCCGGGCATCATGGCCGCTTCGATGGTCAGCAATTCGCCGCCCACATCGGTCCAGGCAAGACCGGTGACGACGCCGACCTGATCCTCGTCCTCGACTTCGCCGTACCGGAACTTCGGCACGCCGATATAGTCGCCGAGTACCCCGTCGGTGACCTCCACCGATTGCTTCTTCGAGATAGTGAGTTCCTTCACCGCCTTGCGGATCAGCGTCGATATCTCACGCTCGAGATTGCGCACGCCCGCCTCGCGCGTATAGCGCCGAATGAGCGTGAGCAGCGCGGCGTCGTCGATCGACCATTCCTTCGGATCGAGGCCGTGCTTGACGAGCGCGTGCGGGATCAGGTGCTTGCGCGCGATCTCAACCTTCTCGTCCTCGGTGTAGCCGGCGATCCGAATGATCTCCATGCGGTCCATCAGGGGCGGCGGAATGTTCAGCGTATTCGCCGTGGTGATGAACATCACGTTGGAGAGATCGTAGTCGACCTCGAGATAGTGATCGTTGAAGGCGTGATTCTGCTCCGGATCGAGCACCTCGAGCAAAGCCGACGACGGATCGCCGCGGAAATCGGCGCCCATCTTGTCGACCTCGTCCAACAGGAACAGTGGATTGGAGGTCTTTGCCTTGCGCATCGACTGGATGATCTTGCCGGGCATCGAGCCGATATAGGTCCGCCGATGGCCGCGGATCTCCGCTTCGTCGCGCACGCCGCCGAGCGAGACGCGCACGAACTCACGACCGGTTGCCTTCGCGATCGACTTGCCGAGCGAGGTCTTGCCGACGCCGGGAGGACCGACCAGGCACAAGATCGGACCGGTCAGCTTGTTGGCGCGCTGCTGCACGGCGAGATACTCGATGATGCGCTCCTTGACCTTCTCGAGGCCAAAATGGTCGGCATCGAGAATCTGCTCGGCCAGCGGCAGATCTTTCTTGATCTTCGACTTCTTGTTCCACGGGATCGAGAGCAGCCAGTCGAGATAGTTGCGCACGACGGTGGCTTCCGCCGACATCGGCGACATCTGCCGCAGCTTCTTCAGCTCATGCTGCGCCTTCTCGCGCGCCTCCTTGGAGAGCTTGGTGCGCTTGATCTTCTCTTCGAGCTCGGCGAGCTCGTCTTTGCCGTCCTCGTCTCCGAGCTCTTTCTGGATCGCCTTCATCTGCTCGTTGAGATAGTACTCGCGCTGCGTCTTCTCCATCTGACGCTTGACGCGCGTGCGGATCCGCTTCTCGACCTGCAGCACCGAGATTTCGCTCTCCATCAAGCCGAGCACCTTCTCCAGGCGCTCGGTGACGCTCGGCGTCTCCAGGATCAACTGCTTGTCGGGAATCTTGACGGCGAGATGCGAAGCAACCGTGTCGGCGAGCTTGGCGTAGTCGTCGATCTGCTGAACGACGCCGACCACCTCGGGCGACACTTTCTTATTGAGCTTCACGTAGCCTTCGAACTCGTTGACGACCGAGCGGGCCAACGCCTCGGCCTCGACCTGGTCGCCTGTCGAATCCGCGATCACGACCGCGTCAGCTTCGTAGTATTCATCGCGATCGGTATAGTGCTTGACCTGCGCGCGCGCGGCGCCTTCAACCAGCACTTTGACCGTGCCGTCCGGCAGTTTCAAAAGCTGCAGCACGCTCGCGAGCGTGCCGATGCTGTAGATGGCATCGGTTGCCGGGTCGTCATCGGACGCGTTTTTCTGCGTCGCCAATAGAATGAACGTATCGGAGCGCATCACCTCTTCGAGCGCCTTGATCGATTTCTCGCGCCCGACGAAGAGCGGAACGATCATGTGCGGGAAAACGACGATGTCCCGCAACGGCAACACCGGATAGGCTCGGTTTTCACCGGCTAGGAGCGGCGGCTTCGGTTTGGTGGCACTTGTCATGGCCCCTGTCCTTATTGTTGTGCACGTCCCTCGCAACCCGCAGGATGCGCTGCCGCAATGGACTGCCGTTGTACCGGGAAGGGAATTGCGGACGGTGACCTGTCCGCACCCAAAGGGCGGGCGTGAGATTCTACCCGGATTCGTCCGCGGCCGTTTAGATTATGGATTGACCGCCCGTAATAGGTGGCGTCGCGGTACGGGCGTGTCAAGAAAGCCCAACTTTTAGTGGGGGAAACCGCGTCGGGACGCCGCGCCCTCCCGCCAGGCCCCGAATCGGCGGTGCCGAAATTCGGCACCGTTCAGGCACTCGCCCCGCCGGCATCGCCGGCGCGATCCGACCGGTCGGCGTAAATGTAAAGCGGCCGGGCCGCGCCTTCGACGACCTCGCGGGAGATCACGACCTCCTCTACGCCTTCGAGGCTCGGCAGATCAAACATGGTGTCGAGCAGAATGCTCTCCATGATCGAGCGCAAGCCACGGGCACCAGTCTTGCGATCGATGGCTTTACGAGCGATCGCGGAAAGTGCCTCGTCGGCGAGCGTGAGGTCCACCGTCTCCATCTCGAACATGCGCTGGTATTGTTTCACCAGAGCATTTTTTGGCTCGGTGAGAATGCGCTTGAGCGACGGCTCGTCGAGGTCTTCCAGCGTCGCGACAACAGGAAGCCGGCCGACGAATTCCGGAATCAGGCCGTACTTCAACAAATCCTCAGGCTCGACCTCGCGGAATATTTCGCCCTGCTTGCGATCCTCCGGCGCCATCACCTTGGCGCCGAAACCGATCGAGGTCGAGCGGCCGCGTGCGGAGATGATCTTCTCGAGGCCCGCGAACGCGCCGCCACACACGAACAGGATATTGGTCGTGTCGACCTGCAGAAACTCCTGCTGCGGGTGCTTGCGGCCGCCCTGCGGCGGAACGCTTGCGATCGTGCCTTCCATGATTTTCAGGAGCGCTTGCTGCACGCCCTCACCCGAAACGTCGCGGGTGATCGAGGGATTGTCGGACTTGCGCGAGATCTTGTCGATTTCGTCGATATAGACGATGCCGCGTTGCGCGCGCTCGACGTTGTAGTCCGCCGACTGCAGAAGCTTCAGAATGATGTTCTCGACGTCCTCGCCGACATAGCCCGCCTCGGTGAGCGTCGTCGCATCCGCCATGGTGAAAGGCACGTCGAGGATGCGCGCCAGCGTCTGCGCCAGCAGCGTCTTGCCGGAACCGGTCGGGCCGATCAGCAGAATATTCGACTTCGCGAGCTCGACGTCGTTGTGTTTGCTCTGATGATTGAGCCGCTTGTAGTGATTGTGAACGGCGACCGACAGAACTTTCTTGGCGTGATCCTGGCCGATCACATAGTCGTCGAGCACCTTGCGGATTTCACGCGGCGTCGGAATGCCGTCGCGGGACTTCACCAGCGAGGATTTGTTCTCCTCGCGAATGATGTCCATGCACAGCTCGACGCATTCGTCGCAGATAAAAACGGTAGGCCCGGCGATGAGCTTGCGCACTTCGTGCTGGCTCTTGCCGCAGAACGAGCAATAAAGCGTGTTCTTTAAATCGCCGCCGCCAACTTTGCTCATTCCCGTCTCCGTCTTCACCGCGAGGGAGCCGCTTAGACCCTCGCCACCTTACTAACCCCGGGACTAAAAAAGCGTAGCACCTTCCGCGTCCTGAGGCCGAACAAGACGTTACCGTGACAGCGTAGCATCCGTCACGACAACCCTGCATGCTAATGGCATGCCAATCAAGAATCTATTAACGATAACACCGCATTGATAGGTGTGGTTTTCGCACCACATCCGGCGAACGGCCACTTGACGCCACAACTTGGCACGGCTTGCCGCCGATTCGCAGCCAGCGGAACTCATACTTTGCTAAGCGCGGGCTGCTCGACCTTCAGACCCGGTTCCTCCGGCCGCTTCTCGATCACCTTATCGATAAGACCAAAATCCTTGGCCATTTCGGCGGTGAGGAACATATCGCGCTCGAGCGCATCTTCGATCTTCTTCAGCGGCTGGCCGGTGTGGCGAACATAGATCTCGTTCAACCGCCGCTTGAGGTTCAGGATCTCCTGGGCGTGCAGCATGATGTCGGTGGCCTGGCCTTGGAACCCGCCCGACGGCTGATGCACCATGATCCGGGCATTGGGCAGCGCGAAACGCAGATCCTTGGCGCCTGCGGCCAAAAGCAGCGACCCCATGGAGGCCGCCTGCCCGGTGCACAGCGTGGAGACCGGCGGACGGATGAACTGCATAGTGTCGTAGACAGCCAAGCCGGAAGTCACGATACCACCCGGCGAGTTGATGTACATCGACACTTCTTTTTTCGGATTTTCCGCCTCGAGGAAGAGCAACTGCGCCACCACAAGCGAAGCCACACCGTCGTCGATCGGGCCGGTGATGAAGATGATCCGCTCCTTCAGCAGGCGCGAATAGATGTCGTAGGCACGCTCGCCCCGGTTGGTCTGCTCGACCACCATGGGGACGAGGTAGTTCATGTAAGTGTCCTTCGGGTCGCGCATGGTTCACCTGTAATGATTGAATCCGCTCAACGTTGCTCACTGTGGCTTGAGCTCGGGCGCTGCTGTCGAAGCCGCCAAACGCCGAGTTAGGCCACGAAACTAACCGCGGGACTCCGCAACATATGTGCGGAAGCTCCGGCGACAAGACGCAAGCTCGCTCAGGGTAAACCGAAGTCTTTCGCCCGCCTGTCTTCGCTAAAGACCGTGCGCAAAGCTTGCCTGCGCGCCTCAGAGGCCCTCACAAACTCACTCTTCGTCATCCTTGAACAGCTCGTCGCGTGACACCGGCTTATCGGTCACCTCGGCAAGCTCGACCAGGAAGTCCACCACTTTGTCTTCGAACAGAGGCGCGCGCAAGGCAGCCAGCGCGTTCGGATTCTTCTGGTAATACTCCCAGATCTGCCGCTCCTGACCCGGGAACTGGCGGACCTGTTCCATCACCGCCGCACGCAACTGGTCGTCGCTGACCCTGATATTGTTCTTCTCGCCGATTTCGGCAATCACAAGGCCAAGCCGAACGCGGCGCCCGGCAATACCGCGGTATTCCTCCCGCGCCTTTTCTTCGGTCGTTCCCTCGTCCTCGAAAGTGCGGTTCTGCTGCTTGAGGTCGTTCTCGACCTGCGACCAGACGTTGGCGAATTCCTGCTCCACGAGGCTCGGCGGCGGCTCGAATTTGTGACGCTCGTCGAGCTGATCGAGCAGCCCGCGCTTGAGCTTCTGGCGCGCGGCAAGCGTGTGCTCGCGCGCGATGCGGTCCTTCACGGCATCCTTGAGTTTCGCCAGCAACTCCACACCCAGTGTTTTGGCAAACTCGTCGTCGATCGTGACCGAGCCCGGCGCTTCGACCGCCTTGACGGTGACCGCGAAGGTCGCGTTCTTGCCGGCGAGATGGGTGGCGCGATAGTCGTCGGGGAATTTGACGTCGAAGGTCTTGTTCTCGCCAGGCTTCAGCCCAGCGAGGTTCTCTTCGAAGCCGGGAATGAACTGGCCGGCTCCCATGACGAGCGGCACGTCCTCGCCGGTGCCGCCTTCGAACGGCGTGCCCTCGAGCGAACCTTCAAAATTAATGGTGACCCGGTCGCCATTGGCGGCGCCTTCGGTCTTGGCGACGAACGGACGATTCTGATCGGCGATCGCCTGCAGCGCCTTGTCGATCTCTTCGTCGCTCACCTCAGAAGTCAGACGGGTGAGCTTGATGCTCTTGAAATCGGCGAGCGCGATCGCGGGAACGATCTCCATCTCGACCGTATAAGAGAGGTCGGCCTTGCCTTCGATGACTCCCTCAACCGCGCCCTCTTCCGTGGGCAGCACAACCTTCGGCTCGACCGCGAGTCGGTAGCCGTTGTCGGTGACGATCTTTGAATTGGCCTCGCGCACGGTGGCTTCGATCACCTCGGCCATGGCGGATTTGCCGTACAGGCGCTTGAGGTGCGCGACCGGTACCTTGCCGGGCCGGAAGCCGCGCAACTGCACGCGGCCCTTGAGGTCGTCGAGCCGCTCGTTGACCTTCGCCTCGAGATCGGTTGCCGGGACGATCACGCGATATTCGCGCTTGAGACCTGCTGAGGATGTTTCAGTGACTTGCATCGACATTGCTCTTCACGGCCCTTATTGCACGCATCTTGGCCGCTTTTTTGGAAAAAAACATCCGCCCAGCTGGTGCGGGCGGAGGGGCTCGAACCCCCACGACTTTCGTCACGGGAACCTAAATCCCGCGCGTCTACCAATTCCGCCACGCCCGCGACAGGAGGGCGGCCCGGCGGCGCGGCTTATATCATGCGCAATCCGTCGGACCACAAGAAAAATAGCAGCCAAGGCGAAGTGGGCAACCGACCGCTCCGGCGCAAGATGCGATCAAGGTGGGATCACGTCAGCAGCGCTTGGTAGACGCCCGGTAAGCATTCCGGCAGATCCTCGGAAATGAGCCCCGGCCCGAAGCGCAATGCCGCCTCGCCGTGCAGCCAGGTGGCAGCCGCGGCCGCTTCGAAGGCTGGCATGCCTTGGGCCAGCAAGCCCACGGCAATTCCGGTCAAGACGTCCCCCGCGCCCGCGGTCGCGAGATAGGCTGGAGCGTTTGACGCGATGGCCGCTCGGCCGTCCGGAGCGGCAACCACCGTGTCGGCTCCTTTGAGCAGGACGACCGCGCCGGTAAGTTGGGCTGCAAGGCGCGCCCGGTCGAGCTTCGTTCCCACTTTGGTTCTCTCGTCCAACGCTCCGAAGAATCGGGAATATTCGCCCTCGTGCGGCGTCAAGATCGTGCTTTGGCCGGCCCCGCCCCGATCCTTGAGCGGATTTGCGAGCCGCTGAGGTTCGCGCGCGAAGCTCGTCATCGCGTCGGCGTCGAGCACGACGGCACGTTCCCCGGCGAGCGCAGCCAGGACACAAGCACGCGTTTCCTCGCCGACGCCTACGCCGGGCCCAATCGCGAATGCGTTCAGCCGGCGATCGGCAAGAAATCGCGTCAACTCCTCGGCGCCGTCGACGGGCCGGACCATAATCGCCAAGTTGCTTGCTGCATTCACCGCGAGCGCCTCGCGGGGGCTGGCGATGGTGACAAGCCCGGCGCCGGCCCGCAACGCGCCGCGAGCTGCGAGCCGTGCGGCCCCGGTCGACCACGAAGGGCCGGAGGCGACGACCGCATGTCCGCGGTCATACTTGTGTCCGCTCAACTGCGGCCGCGGAAAATGCGCGAGCCAAAGCTGAGGAGTGTTCTCGAGGGCTTGGGGCCGAATGTCCGCCAATACGCCGTCGGAAATTCCGATATCGGCGACCGTGACCGATCCGCAAAAAAGCCGGCCCGGTAGAAGCACATGACCGGGCTTCTTACGAAAGAACGTGATGGTCTGCGAAGCCTGGACGGCGAGCCCCATAACGGCGCCGGAGGTTCCGTTGATGCCGCTCGGCAAATCCACGGCGATGACGGAGGCGGACTGCGCGTTCATCCCTTCGATCATCGCCCGTGGAAGACCTTCGACCGGGCGATCGAGGCCGGCGCCGAACAAGGCGTCGATGATGACGTCCGCGCCTGCAAGGGCCGCAGGCTCCGCGGCCATTGTGGGACCAGTCCAGGCCTTGGCAGCCAGCGCGGCGTCGCCCTTGAGCCGTTCGACCTCGCCGACCAAGAGAACCTCGACCGGGTAGCCCCTTTCAGCGAGCAACCGAGCTGCTACAAAACCATCGCCACCATTGTTGCCCGGCCCGGCAACGACGATAACCCGGCTACCCACTCGAAAGCGGGCACGAACTGCATCGGCAATGGCCTCGCCGGCCCGCTCCATCAGCCGGATACCAGGCACGCCACCGGCTATCGTTCGCCGATCGGCGTCCGCCATTTCGGCATTGGTTAGGAGTTCAATCATGGTGTCCGGCTTGATATTCTGGATAGTGATGAAACGCGTGGCGGCTATGACTGAAGCTTGTGGCAACGACGACTTGGCGCGATAATATGCATGCTGCCTAGTTTGGAGGCTAAAGCGCCCTCCGGGGCTTTGTTTTGGCTCGCGGATTGCACTGTTTCGACCTGATCTAGCGCCTTTTCATACCCTTACGGCCTTGGCACGGGACCTGCTAACGAAACCTCGGTTCCAGCGGGGGGCCGGACCTCCATCGGAGCCGGGAGACGCAAACGCGATGAAGAAAATCGAGGCGATCATCAAGCCATTCAAGCTCGATGAGGTGAAGGAGGCACTGCAGGAAGTGGGACTGCAAGGCATCACGGTCACCGAAGCCAAGGGATTCGGACGCCAGAAAGGGCACACCGAACTTTATCGCGGTGCGGAGTATGTGGTCGATTTTCTGCCCAAGGTAAAAATCGAGATTGTCCTCGGCGACGAGATGGTCGAAAAGGCAATTGACGCGATCCGTCGGGCCGCCCAAACCGGGCGGATCGGTGACGGAAAGATTTTTGTTTCAACCGTCGAAGAAGCCATCCGGATCAGGACGGGGGAATCCGGAATAGACGCCATCTGAATGGCTGGTCCTGACTGCCACCTTTTAGCCGTGGCGCAGCGCGGGTCAGCGTCGGGGACATTCAACCAACAGCACGAAAGGGTACGCCTGCCATGACGACGCCGAAGAATGTCATGAAAATGATTAAGGACAACGACGTGAAATACGTCGATTTCCGCTTCACTGACCCGCGCGGCAAGTGGCAGCACGTGACCTTCGACGTCTCGATGATCGAGGAAGACACCTTCGCCGAAGGTCAGATGTTTGATGGTTCCTCGATCGCGGGCTGGAAGGCAATCCACGAATCCGACATGTGCCTGATGCCGGATCCGGCGTCCGTCTGCATCGATCCGTTCTTCGCCGAGACAACCTTATCGCTCATTTGCGACGTGCTCGAGCCGACCACCGGCGAACCCTATAACCGCGATCCACGCGGGATCGCCAAGCGCGCCGAAGCGATGGTGAAGTCCATGGGAGTCGGCGACACTGTCTTCTTTGGTCCTGAGGCCGAGTTCTTCGTGTTCGACGACGTGAAGTACCGCGCCGATCCCTACAATACCGGCTTCAAGCTCGACTCGGTTGAGTTTCCGATAAATACCGACACCGCGTATGAAGGCGGCAATCTCGGCCACCACATCGGCACCAAGAAGGGCTATTTCCCGGTGCCGCCGCAGGATACCGCGCAGGACATGCGCTCGGAGATGCTGGCGGCGATGGCGCGCATGGGCTGCGTGGTCGAAAAGCACCACCACGAAGTGGCGTCGGCGCAGCACGAGCTTGGACTGAAATTTTCGCCGCTCACCGTGATGGCCGACCGGCTGATCATCTACAAGTACTGCATCCAGCAGGTCGCCCAGGTTTACGGCAAGACCGCAACCTTCATGCCGAAGCCGATCTACGGCGACAACGGCTCGGGCATGCATTGCCACCAGTCGATCTGGAAGGCGGGCAAGCCGGTCTTCGCCGGCAACAAGTATGCCGATCTCTCGGATACCTGCCTGCAATACATCGCCGGCATCATCAAGCACGCCAAGGCGATCAACGCCTTCAGCAATCCGACCACCAACTCATACAAGCGGCTGGTGCCGGGCTTCGAAGCGCCGGTGCTGCTCGCCTACTCGGCGCGCAACCGCTCGGCCTCGTGCCGCATTCCGTACACCACTAATCCGAAGGCCAAGCGCGTCGAGGTTCGCTTCCCCGATCCGCTCGCCAATCCCTATCTCGCCTTCGCCGCCATGCTGATGGCCGGGCTCGACGGCATCAAGAACAAGCTCGATCCGGGCGAGGCGATCGACAAGGACCTCTACGATCTGCCGCCGAAGGAATTGAAGAAAATCCCGACCGTTTGCGGCTCGCTGCGGCAGGCGCTTGAAGAGCTCAACAAGGACCGCACCTTCCTCAAGGCCGGCGGCGTGTTCGACGACGACTTCATCAATTCCTACATCGACCTGAAGATGGGCGAAGTCATTCGCTTCGAGCACACGCCTCATCCGGTCGAGTTCGAAATGTACTACTCAGCTTAGCGCGCGGCTTCGCAAAGAGAGCAAGCCTCGCGTCGCGTGTCAGTACGCGTAGGTGAGTGAATATCCTCCCGGTATTGCTAAGCAATGCAACTTTCAGGGGCGCCGTCGATCGCGGCGCCCTCTTCTTTTCGCCGGCGCCGGCGCGGGATGCCCGCGGCTTGGTCGCGGCTCGCCGCAGCTTTTTCGGTCACCTCGCCCGCGATCTCCACCCGGTTGCGCCCATTCTTCTTCGCGCGATAGAGCGCGTCGTCAGCGCGGGTGATCAGCAAATCGATCGCAGTTGCCGGCGAAGCAGATGCGACCCCGATGCTGACCGTCGCAGCGATACGCCGGCCGTTGCGGACGATAGTGGCGACGGCAAACGCCGCACGCACGCGCTCGGCCGCAATGGCGGCTTCGGCTGCGGTGCTTGGCAGAAGAGCGACGAATTCCTCGCCGCCCAGGCGGCCGATGATGTCGGTGGCGCGGAGCGTCTCGCGCGCGACCTTGGCGAAGTGTTGCAGCATTGCATCGCCGGTCGCGTGTCCGCTTCGGTCGTTGATGGCCTTGAAGTGGTCGAGGTCGAAGACGAGCACGCTGACGGGCGCCATGCGATTGCGACGGCTGATCGCGATGAGGCTGCCGGCGGCTTCAAAGAATCCACGGCGGTTCAACAGCCCGGTCAGCGGATCGGTTGCTGCCGCCAACTTGTAGCGATTCACCGTTCGATCCTTGGCCAGGATCAACACAATGAAAGCCGTGCCGACAACATAGAGGACGATTTCGATCGCAAAGACCACGATCCAGCCGCGCGCCAAGCCTTGGCCCCCTTCGCCCGTGCAGCAAAGCGTGGCGAGCGCTACGGGAAACAAGAAGATCGCGCCGTGCAGCATCGGAACGAAGATGGCCGGCCAGCGCCGGATCAGCGATTTGCGACGCTCGCGCCGCAACTCAGCCGCGGTCAAGAAGGTGTAGCCGGCGACAATGAGCGCGCTCACCACGATGCGGGAAGCGGCCAACTCGGCGAAGCCCGGAAAGAAGGACGCGGCCGTCCAAAAAGCCGCGCCGAACGCCATGACGGACCAGCATATCGGCCGGCCGTGAAGCGAACGCGCCCCGCTCCAGGTCATGCCGACGGCGACGAACAGCAGCACCGTCGACGTTCCCGCGGGGACCACAGAAGCGACCGCGTCGCCGAACCGCCACAGCACGCCGGAGGCGCCGCCGATCAAATAAGCGAGGCTCCACCACGCAAGCGCGCGGTTGCCCTCCTGCAGCCAGGCGTGAAGCAAAAAAAGCCCGAGCAGGACGGTGACGCAAATCGCAATGAAGAACAGCGTTCCGACATCCAGCGATGCCAGAGCTGCGGCGAGACTGCCCCCCATGGGCCGAAGCTCCCGACGTGCATCCGTGTTTATGCGTAGCACCTCATCCGTTTGTCATCGGTTTGATAAAAGACGCAGGTTTTGCAAAAGCTTGGCGGAAAAGAACTGAAAATACACCGCGCAACAAAGGAAAATAAATCGCGGAAAAGAACAAAAAACACGACAAAGTCGACGACTTGTTTGACTTGCCTGTCCCCGCCGGAAATGAGCCGCAAAAAAAGCAAAACCGCCCCGGATTTTGATCCGAGGCGGTGACTGGCTTTGAGACCTTGCTCCGGCAGGCAGCCCGAAGCGCAAAGGGTCCGAACGCGAGCGGCTGCTAGCGCTTGGAGAATTGGAAGCTGCGACGCGCTTTGGCGCGGCCGTATTTCTTGCGCTCCACAACACGCGAGTCGCGCGTCAGGAAGCCGCCACGCTTGAGGACACTGCGCAGATCGGGCTCGTGACGCATCAACGCCTTCGACAGGCCGTGACGAACCGCACCGGCCTGGCCCGACAGTCCACCGCCTGAAACAGTGCAGACAACGTCGTATTGCCCCTGGCGATTGGCTGCGACCAGCGGCTGCTGAATCAGCATGCGCAGCACCGGGCGCGCGAAATAGGTCTCCACCGGACGATCGTTGATGAGGATCTTGCCGGCGCCAAGCTTGACCCACACGCGCGCAACCGCGTCCTTGCGCTTGCCGGTGGCATAGGCGCGGCCTTGCTTGTCGAGCTTCTGCACGTATTTCGGCGGCTCAGGCGCCGCCACAGGCTTGAGCGTGGAGAGATCGCCCAGCGTTTGAATGGTCTCGGGCATCAGGCAACCCTTTTGTTCTTGCGGTTCATCGCGGCGATGTCGATCTGCTCAGGCTGCTGGGCGGCGTGCGGATGCTCGGCCTGCGGGTAGACCCGTAAGTTACCGAGCTGGCGCCGTCCCAGCGGACCGCGCGGCAGCATCCGCTCGACCGCCTTCTCGACAATGCGCTCGGGAAAGCGGCCGGCCAGGATCGATTTGGCCGAACGCTCCTTGATGCCGCCGATATAGCCGGTGTGCTTGTGATAGACTTTTTGCTCGACCTTGCGGCCGGTCAGCACCACCTTGGCGGCGTTGATGACGATGACATTGTCGCCGCAATCCACGTGGGGCGTGTAGGTGGGCTTATGCTTGCCGCGAAGCCGCATCGCCACAATCGAAGCGAGGCGACCGACGACGAGACCCTCGGCGTCGATCATGATCCACTTTTTGTCGACTTCGGCGGGCTTAGCCGAAAACGTGCTCATCTTTACATCCATGAATGGAATTGCGCCGGCCAAGGCCGGCGCGTTGCGCGCTTATCTATCCGCACTCGGCTCCTGGGTCAACAGCGGTGAAGCCGTATTTCGACATTATTTCAATGGGGTGCATTGGAGGTATTATTTCACCGTCCTAGGAGTTGGTGGGTGGGATCGAGTAGGTCGAGGTCGCGTGGGCCACGAGTTCGTCCTCTCCTTCCGAGCGGATGGCGATGTCGGCCACCGCAAGGCGCTTGCCGAGCTTGATCAGCCGCGTCTCGGCCAAAAGATCCTTTTGCGCCGGGCGCTTAAGGAAATTGATGGACAGGTTGGTCGTCACCGCCATGGGTGCCCAGCCAATGCTGGCATGGATCGCCACGTAGGGCCCGAGGTCGGCGAGCGCCATCATGGTCGTCCCCGCGATCGTCCCGCCCGGGCGCAAAGATTGCGGATCGAAGCGCTTGCGGACGCGGCAACCGCGGAACCAAACCGCGTCGATGGCAAACCCGCCCTGCGGGTTGAACATCTGCGGAAACTCGGACGTCAGCAGGCGCTCGATTTCCGCCTCAGTGAGTTTTGCCTTTTCCTTCATGTCCCTGCTCCCCACTTAAGATTCGGATACAATGCACACGGCCGACTTGCCAATCCGCGTCGAACGGCGGCCCTAAGGACAGGAAGCAATGAGCGCGCACACAAACGCCGCAGCCAAAACCGCACCGTCGACGCTCATCCTTTTGCGGGAGGACATTGCTGGCGTTGCAGTGCTCACCCTAAACGATCCGGAAACCCGCAACAGCCTTTCGGAAGCGATGCTGGAAGCGCTGGGCGACGCACTGACCGCGATCGCTCATGACAAGAGCGTGCGCGCGGTCGTTCTTGCCGCCAACGGACCGGCATTTTCCGCCGGCCACAATCTCAAGGAGCTCAGCCGCCGGCGCTCCGACGAAGATGGCGGACGCGCGTATTTCAAGCACATGATGACGACTTGCAGCATCATGATGCAGCAGATCGTCACCCTGCCGCAGCCGGTCATTGCCGCCGTGCAGGCGACCGCAACGGCAGCCGGCTGCCAGCTTGTGGCCAGCTGCGACCTCGCCGTCGCCTCGCGGACCGCCAAGTTCGCCACGCCTGGCGTCAATATCGGCCTGTTCTGCTCGACCCCAATGGTCGCGCTCTCGCGCAACGTTTCGCGCAAGCACGCGATGGAGATGCTCCTGACCGGCGAACTGATCGCGGCCGAGCATGCCGCGCGCATCGGCCTGATCAATCATGTGACCGAGCCTGGCCGAGAACGCGACGAAGCCTTGAAGCTTGCCAAGACGATCGCAGCGAAATCCGCTTTGACGGTGAAGCTCGGCAAGGAAGCCTTCTACCGTCAGATCGAAATGCCGCTCCACGAAGCCTACAGCTATACCGCCGAGGTCATGGTCGAGAACATGCTTGCGCGCGATGCCGAGGAAGGTATCGGCGCCTTCATCGACAAGCGGCCGCCCAAGTGGGAAGACCGCTGACCTTTCACACCGGCGCTTTGCAACAGTTGCGTCTTTCGAACGATGAACCACAACTCCTATTCCGATACCTACATCCGCGGCATCCTCAATACCGTGAAGACGATCGCGATGGTCGGCGCCTCGGTCAACGAGATCCGGCCCAGTTATTTTGCCTTCAAATATCTGCTTGAACGGGGCTTTCACATGATCCCCGTGAACCCGGGTCATGCCGGAAAGGAGTTGCTCGGGCAGCGCATCTACGCGCGACTTGCCGACGTTCCCGAGACCATCGACATGGTCGATATCTTCCGGCCGTCGGAATATGCGCTTGGCATCGTGCAAGAAGCGCTCAACCTCAATCCGCGGCCGCAAGTGATTTGGATGCAACTCGGCATCCGCAACGACGAGGCAGCGGCGCTTGCCGAGGCCAACGGTATCAAGGTGGTGATGAACCGCTGCCCGAAAATCGAATATGGCCGGCTGTCGTCCGAGATCGCCTGGATGGGCGTCAACACCCGCACGATCAGCGCCAAGAAAGCGATAAGAACTGGCGGCATCCAGCGCCTGTCGCTTCAACGCTCCTCCGTGCCGGGCGGGCTGACGTCGGCCAGCGAACGCTCGCAGCGCGGCGACGGAGGCGTGTGAGTAAGGCCGGCAACTCAACACACCAAAAAAATCTCGGTTTCTAAAATGCCGAGCAACATTGTAGAGTCTTTTTTCATTTCTCTCCTGACTTAATGACACTCGCTTCAGCTCGGCCGATTCTGTGTCGCAGTGAGTGAACCTTGTCAGGAGTAACCCATGAAGATGGGCGCTGTACTTGCGCCCGTGCTGTTCATCGTTGCGCTCGCGCCGCTCGCGAGCAAGGCAGCAGACGATGAACAGGCGGGACGCAAAGCGTGCATGATGGATGCGCTGACCGTATGCGCTAAATTCATTCCGGATCGCGAGCGCATCGCGAGCTGCCTCAAGTCCAACAGCGAGCGAATCTCGGAACCCTGCCGGCTGTTGTTGGTGAACGCCCACTGACGAAGTTGGCGGCGCTCTGAAGACGCGCGCGGTGCGCGCGCTTGTGGTTTGCGCCTTGACGCCTGCGGCCGGTCCTATAAAGGGGAAGTCACCTCCCCGCCGCGAATACCTCCACGGACCGGCCCAAAGGAACGGCGCATGACCGAACGCATCCCGGGTTTTGCCACGCTTGCGATCCACGCCGGCGCGCAACCCGATCCCACAACTGGCGCGCGCGCGACCCCGATCTACCAGACGACGTCCTACGTCTTCGAAAGCGTCGACCACGCCGCCTCGCTGTTCGGCCTTTCGACCTTCGGCAACATCTATACCCGCATCGGCAACCCGACGACGGCGGTGCTGGAGGAGCGTGTCGCAGCCCTCGAAGGCGGCACCGCAGGCCTTGCGACCGCGTCCGGCCACGCCGCGCAGATGATGACATTTCACTGCCTGCTGCAGCCGGGCGACGAATTCGTCGCCTCGCGCAAGCTCTATGGCGGCTCGATCAATCAGTTCACGCACGCCTTCAAGAATTTCGGCTGGAACGTCGTGTTCGCCGACCCCGACGACATCTCCTCCTTCGAACGCGCGGTCTCGCCCAAGACCAAGGCGATCTTCACGGAATCGATCGCCAATCCGGGCGGCGTGATCACCGACATGGCGGCGGTCGCGCAGATCGCGCGGCGCGCCGGCGTGCCCTACATCGTCGATAACACGCTCGCCACGCCCTATCTGTGCAAGCCGATCGACCACGGCGCCGACATCGTCATTCATTCGCTGACCAAGTTTCTCGGCGGTCACGGCAACTCGATCGGCGGCTTGATCGTCGATGCCGGGACCTTCAACTGGTCGCGCGAGCGCCGCTATCCGATGCTGTGCGAGCCGCGGCCGGAATATCACGGCATCGTGCTGCACGAGACCTTCGGCAATTTCGCCTTCGCCATCGCCTGCCGCGTGCTGGCGCTGCGCGATATCGGCGCGGCGCTGTCGCCGTTCAATGCGTTCCTCATTCTCACCGGCATCGAGACGCTGCCGCTGCGCATGCGCACGCACTGCGACAACGCCCAGGCGGTCGCCGAATGGCTTGCGGCGCATCCGAAGGTCGCGTGGGTGAGCTATCCGGGCCTGCCCGGCGACCGCTATCACAACCTTGCCAAGAAATACTGCCCGGCCGGCGCCGGCGCCGTTTTCACCTTCGGACTGCGCGGCGGCTATGAAGCCGGCGTCAAGCTCGTGTCCAATGTGCAATTGTTCTCGCATCTCGCCAATATCGGCGACACGCGCTCCTTGATCATTCATCCGGCCTCGACCACACACCGGCAATTGACGGACGCGCAGAAAGTATCTGCCGGCGCCGGGCCCGACGTGGTGCGGCTCTCGATCGGCATCGAGGACAAAGCCGACATCATCGCCGATCTCGAACAGGCGCTCGCGGATTAGCCATCGGGGCTGATCGTAGGGTGGGCAAAATCGTCCACTCCGAGTCACCGCGTGGGCACGACGCTTGCCCGATTTTGCCCACGCAGAACGGCTTCGATCACGCGTCGCGCCCACCCTACACGCGCCACATGCACGGTTGCCGCCGTGAGCACCAGCATCGCCACGGCCTGATGCAACAGTGCCAGCGACAGCGGCACGACCCACAAAAGCGTGGCGATGCCGAGCGCCATCTGCAAGAGGATGGCCGCAAACAAAACAAACGCGCCGGTGCGCACACCGCGATCCTTCACCGCGCCCGCGACGTCGATCGCATGAAACAGCGCGATCACAAAAATCGCATAGGCCAGCATGCGGTGATCGAACTGCACGGTAAGAATGTTCTCGAAGAAATTGCGCCACAGCGGTGTGTCGAAAAAGAGCCGCGCCGCGTCCGGCACCAGCGCGCCGTCGATCAGCGGCCAGGTGTTGTAGGCGTAGCCGGCGCGCAATCCGGCAACCAGCGCGCCGAGATAGATCTGCGCCAGCACGAGCACTACGAGCGCGAATGCGGCGGCGCGAATGCGGCCGGGCAGCGCCCCGAGAGGGGCAGCGCGCTCATCCATCCGCTGCGCCGTGAAGATGAGCGCTACATAGATCAGGCAGGCCAGCAGGAGATGCGTCGCAAGGCGATACTGCGAGACTTCCACCCGATCGGCGAGACCGGAGGCTACCATCCACCAGCCGACCGCGCCCTGCAGCGCGCCGAGACCGAAGATGAACCACAGCCGCGGCCGCAGCGACGGCGCGACCCAGCCGCGCCACAGGAAGAACAAAAACGGCAACAGGAACGCCACGCCGATCACGCGGCCGAGCAAACGATGCGCCCACTCCCACCAATAAATCGTCTTGAACGCACCGAGAGTCATGCCGCGGTTCATCTCGCGGTATTGCGGGATGGCCTGATAT
Source organism: uncultured Alphaproteobacteria bacterium (assembly GCA_963845075.1). GTDB lineage: Bacteria > Pseudomonadota > Alphaproteobacteria > Rhizobiales > Xanthobacteraceae > BOG-931. The sequence continues at coordinate 203,652 of CAWJRE010000011.1, forward strand.
TTTTCGAACGCGGCCTGCCAGGCGTTCTGCGACAGCGGCGGCACCACCCCCATGACCGGCTTCCACTCGGTGATCGAAAGCCCCGACTCCGTCAGCCGCGTCGCGCCGCCGACCAGCACCATCGCCAGCACCAAAGCGGCGACCGCATAAAGCCACAGCCGCAACGCGCGGGTGTGCGTGTCAGTGGTGAGTGTTCCGCTCATCGTCAGGTCACTTGTCGCAAGCGCGCGGACCATATAGTGCTGCCCCCTGCCCTCGCAACCGCGTCATTGCGAGGAGCAGCGCGACGAAGCAATCCAGAATGTCGCAGCACGAAGCTGGATTGCTTCGCTGTCGCTCGCAATGACGTGTGTGTTGTTCGTCATGTCCCCTCGCCTGCGTAAATTCATCGGCACCATCGCGCTCTTGATCCTCGTCGTCGTGTGGGCGCTCGTCGCCATGGCGCTCGCGCAAATGCCCGCGATCCGCGAGAACGCGATCGTGTCTGTTGCCTATTACGTGATCGCAGGCCTGGGCTGGTGCCTGCCGGCCATTCCGATCGTCACGTGGATGAGCAGAAAGCCACGAAGTAACAGTACGTAGTCCGCGTCATTGCGAGGAGCGGAGCGACGAAGCAGATCCAGGATTTAAAGAACTCGCCAGCGACGACCCTGGATTGCTTCGCTATCGCTACGCGATGACAGTCGGGAAATAGATCACGCCGCCTCGGGCGCGGCGGAAACCATTCCACATCGCCGTCGCTGAGCCGGACAACAGCACGCGCACGTAGCGGAGCTGCTGATATTCGCCGTTGAGGGAGATGCGCGGCAACGCCGTGAGATGCTCGGCGTGCGAGCGGAACAGCACACCGGGTCGCGTCGTCACCGCCGTCTTGAAGCCAAGCTCGGCCGCGATGGCGAATTCGCGTGCGCCGGCCGAGCCCGCATCGCCATAAGGATAAGACAGATGCGCCGGCCGCGCGTTGAGCGCCGACTCGATCACCGTGCGGCTCAAATCCATTTCCGAACGCACGGCTTTTTCCGGAAGCTTCGCCAGCGCCAGATGATTGACCGTGTGCGCGCCGATGGTGACCAGCGGATCGCGCGCGAGCAGCGCGATCTCCTGCCAGCCCATGCACAGATCCTTGCAGAACGCGGCGACATCGACCTGATAACGCAGCGCCAGATCGCGCACGATGAACCGCAGCTCGGTCTCGCTGTCGCGCGCGCGCAGCCACCAGTAAAGCTCATCGTAGAGCGCGCGCTTTTCGGCGACGCTGCCGCAATCGAAGCTTCGGTTCTCGCCGTCGATCACAAGCCCGACGCGATCGCGCTTGGCGATCACCGCCTCGAGCACGAGCCACCACAATTCGCCGAGCCGGTCGGGAAAGCTCGTCGGCACATAGACGGCGAAGGGAAAACCCGCCTCGCGCAGGATCGGATAGGCGAATTCCAAATTGTCGCGATAGCCGTCGTCGAAGGTGAGACACACGAAGCGCCGGCCGAAATCGCGCTCGGTCATGCGGCGATACATCTCGTCGAGGCTGATCACGTCGATGCCGGAGCGCGCGAGCAGCTTGACCACGCGGGTAAGAAAGCGCGGCGTGACTTCAAGGATGCGGTTGGGCTGGAAGCGATCAGGCCGCGGCGGCCGCACGTGATGCAGCGTGAGAATGACGCCGATACCGCCGACAAACGGCTTGAGCGCCCAATGCGCGCCGGTGAAATAAAGCGACTCCAACCCGCCGCGGATGATGGTTTGCTTCAAGCCGGCCATGTTTCGTAACGCCGCCGCTCGTCCTTGGCTATCGAATACGCAGTAACAAATTTCCACTCATTCCGCCCCCGATGTACTCGGGGGTAAACTCCAGCGGGAATCCAGTGCGCCCGCAAACCTTGCGGTGCGACTCCTGGGTCCCCGCCTTCGCGGGACGAGCGGCTGAATAGCGCCCGCGTTCCAACACACTATCCTACCGCTTAGTTGACAATGTTTTGCACCAATCATGCACCGCGCACGCGCGGATCTCCCTCTCCCCGCACGCGGGGAGAGGGTCGGGGTGAGGGGGCGCTTCCGCTTGGCTCAGAACTAAGGCGAAGCCCCTCACCCGCGCCTTCGGCGCGACCTCTCCCGCGAGGGGAGAGGTGAAGAATCAATATTCGCGCAGATAACCAAAATCGCTCTCGCGGCGCGCTTATGCGTCCGAGTTCTGCCTACGACCACGACGCCATTCCAAAAATAGGTTCGCCCCCGGCAATAAAAGAGGGAGCGGAGCGCCGAAAGGCGCATGCCAACCATCGCCGCCATGCAGACAAGTGCGCCGTTTGCGCGCGCGTCTGCGTTCGGGGCGGCAGCGCGCCACCCAGACAATTACGCAGTCTGCGCACTCATCTGCTTACGGGGCGCGCTCGCCTTCCGGCGCTCTGCTGCGGCACTCGCCAGGGCGAACGCATCCGCCGTTGGCTCAGCTCCAGTTCCCGCGTTTCCTGAGACCCGATCTAACGAGCGTTACCCGTTTCGATCTGTCTCGAGTCTACCGAGCTCCTCGGAGACCGGTCGTCATGCCGGTCGAGCGGTGGCCCAGAGCCGCCCGGGAGCGGATGGCAAATCCGCCCGCAGGCACCGCCCCCGCTCCGCTTTTCAGGCATGCCTTCCGGAAAGGCGCCCTCCATGAGCGAGGTGATGGTGTATGTAACCGAAATGAGGACGAGAGTCAAGAGAATGTCGCGTCAAATGTGACGTGCTCTGCAGGCCGTATGTGGATCGCGAAATCCGCCTACACCTCCCGTACCGGCGGCTTACTCGGATCGACGAGCTTGAGCTCGATCGGGGCCACGCCGATGATGCCGATGACGGCGGGCTCCTTGCCGCCTTTCTTCACCCCGTCGTAGTGCGGGGTGTGGGCGACGCGGCGGACGAAGCCGCCGGCGGGGACCGGCACGGTGTTTTCAGGTTCGAAATTCTCGCCGGAATTGACCCACCAGGTACCTGAGATGACGAAGCACAGTCGGTCGGTGACGTAGGTGTGCGGCGCGCTCATGTAGCCGGGGTGCCAGCGCACCAGGATCGCGTACGGCCCGGCCTTGTCGATTGCGCCGAAGACGGCGGCGCTTTCCATGGCGCCGGCGGCGCCGCCGGCGCTCCACGGCTTCCACTGCATCTGATCGGGCTGCGTGATTTGGGTCTGCGTCGGATCGACCGCGTGCGCCGGATCGGTCAGGAGCGCAGCCGGCAAGGCGGCAAGAAGCGGTGCGAGGATGAGGCTGCGGCGGGTGGCGGCGATGTCGTGCAGTTCCGCGTCCGATGCGGAGGTGAGCGTGCGGGCGAGATCTGCAAACTTTGCGGCGGACGGGGTGACGGGCGGCATGGGCTGTTCTCCGTGAGGTCCGGTGGCCGTCACTATGACGCGGCAGCAGGGAAAGAGTTGCTGGCGGAATTGGCGCGGCTGTGTTGCGCGGCGTGGCGGTTGCGTCCCCTCACCCGCGCCTCCGGCGCGACCTCTCCCCGGCGGGGCGCGCGGCCCCCTCCAACCTAAGCGCGGTCGCTCTCAACCCGCTTTCGTGGGGCGGACGGAAAGAGCTACGCCGCGGCGGCAGACATCGAGGAGTAACGGTTACGGGAAGCGCCTTCACCGCGGCCGTTCCGGCCGGCGATCAGGATGGTGACATTGTCGAAGCCGGCGGCAAGCAGGCTGTCGCGCGCTTGCACGGTGGCGAAGCCGGCGGCGGTTTCGGCGAGCAGCAGCGCGTGAGTGGCGATACCGGCGATCGCCTCGATCTCGTTTTCGCCGTCGGGGCCGCCGAGTACGCCGCCATCGATGACGAGATGCGGATAGGCCTGGGTGAGCGCCTCGAAGGTGCGCATGATGCCGGGCGCGGACAGAAGCGAGCCGCGGCTGGCGTTGCGGCCGGCGGCGATCAGATTCAGGCTCGAGGCGACGTCGCGGGTGATGATGCCGCCGAATGAAGCTTGGCCGGCGGCGAGCGAGGCAAGGCCCGGCGCGTCGGGGTCGGTGGAGATGTCCCTGACCGCCGCATCGCCGGCGCCGAGCGCGACCAGAACGACGCGCGCGTCGCGCGCGAGCGCGCGCGCAAAGCGGATGGCGATGCCGTCGGTGTCGAGCGCGGGCGCCGTACCGAAGACGGCGATCTGGCTGCCGTCGACGCCGGCGGCATGCAGATTGTGGGCGAAATCCTCGATTGCGCTCACCGGCACACCGATCAACTCGGCCGGTGCCGCCAGCGGCGGCGATGCGGCGGTGGCGATAGTGGCGGTGGTGATTGCGGTGGCGGCGCAGGCCGCGGTGTTACGGCCGTTGGCGCCGCGGGCGGTGGCGACTGAGGCGGCAGGGTGTGCTCGGTTTTCCTCTGCATCACGGCGCGCAGCCGCGCGGTGAGCGAGCCGCTCTGATCGCGCTGTTCCCGCTCGCGCTCAACATCCCGCTCTCTGTTCTCGTTCTTGTACTCTTTCTTGCCGCCCTGCCCGTTCGATCCGCCGGGCCGGCTCGGGCGCTGGGCGCCACGCCAGGCGCGCGGCCGGCGCGATCGGCGGCGAGAACGGAAGCTCGGGCTGCAGATCGCGGTCGTCTTCAAGCTCGGCCTCAGCCTCGGCTTCCCTCCAGGCGCGCGTCTTGGCGACCGGACGTTCCTCGACTGCGGCCTCCTCCTCGCGGCGGGCGCGGTCGAGCGGCTTTTCAAGTGGCTTCTCAGAAGACTTGGCGCCGGGCGTTTCCAGCAAGGCGCGGGTCACGACCAGCCCGCACATGAGGATGAAGGTCGCAAGCGAAGCGATCACGATAGTCGGGAGCTTCTTCGGATAAGCCGGTACGCTCGAGGGGGTGGCGCGTGAAATGATGCGCGCGTCCGGCGGCGCGGAATCGAGCGTGCCGCGTGCGCTGGCGTCGCGATATTTGGCGAGATAGGACTCCAGCAGATCGCGCTGCGATTTGGCGTCGCGATCGAGCGCGCGCAGCTGCACATCGTCCTCGTTCGAGGTCTCGGCCTGTTTCTTGAGTTGGTTGAAGGTGACGAGCTGCGCGGCGACCCGCGCATCGGCGAGCTTGGCGTCGTTCTCGAGCGAGCGCGCGAGGATCTCGGCTTCTTTCCTGATCTGCTGGTCGAGATCGGCGATCTGCGCGCGCAATTCCTTGATGCGCGGATGGTTGCCAAGGAGCGAGGAGGACTGCTCGGCAAGCTGCGCGCGCAAGGTCACGCGCTGCTCGGACAGCCGGCGGATCAGCTCCGAATTGAGCACATCGGAGGATTCGATCGGCTCACCGGATTTGAGCATATCGCGGATCAGCTTGGCTTTCGCTTCCGCATCGGACTTCTGCGCGCGGGCGGTGGCGAGCTGCGTATTGAGATCGCCGAGCTGCTGCACCGAGAGAGTCGTGTTGTTCGGGCCGACCAGCAGGTTCGAACGCGCGCGGAACGCCTCCACTTTGGCTTCGGAGTCGGCGACCTTCTTGCGCAAACTGTCGATTTCGCCGGACAGCCACTGGCCGGCGCTACGCGCCTGATCCTGCTTCGCCTCCTGCTGGCGCTTCAAATAGGCGTCGGCGATGGCGTTGGCGACGCGCGCGGCGAGCTCGGGATTTTCCGAAAGGAAATCGATGACGATGACGCGCGACTTCTCCACCGGAAAGACGGTGAGCCGGTCGTAAAAAGCTTCCAGCACGCGCTCTTCCGGCGTCATGGCGAGCGGATTTCTGATGACGCCGAGGAAGCCGAGGACCCGTTTGGTCAGCGAGATATTGCCGAGCGCCGGATCGAATTCCGGCAGCTCGTTGAGCTTGAGCTTGGCGATGACTTCGGAAGCCAGATCGCGCGAGAGAATAAGCTGCGCCTGGCTCGTCACCGCTTCCTGATCGACCACGCCGCGGTCGATGATGTCCTTGTCGGCATCGGGGCGCAGATAAATGTTGTCGCGTCCGATGACGAGCACGCGCGCCTCGGACTGATATTTCGGCGGGATCATCAGCACGACGCCCAAGGTGAGGAGAGCGACGATGATGGTCGGGCGCAGGATGCTGTAGCGCTTTTGCCAGAGCAGCGCGCCCAGACCCGCCAGATCGAAATCGGCGTCGACGAATTGCCCGCGCAGCGAAGGCCGGGATGGTGACGACGCCAAGCTCATGTCGCGGCTCCTGGACTGGCCGGTGGCACGGACGACTTCGAAAATCCGCCTTGCCGGCCGGTTCGTGCTCTATCAACCGCTCGTAATGCTTCGTTCTGCTGGAGCATGATCCTTTCGGAAAACCGGTTCCCACTTTTCCGGATCATGCTCTAACGTTCTGCTGGAGCATGATCTTTTCGGAAGACCGGTTCCCACCGCGGATCACGTCCGGGGCGGGCTTTTTCCTGATCATGCTCTTAAGCGACTCTATCGACTGGCAAAAAACTCAATCGCGATAACAATCGATTATGGTTTCCAATCGGTTAAAGACGCGCGTGGCAGGCTACCGGCACGGGCGCCCCCGCGCTGCCACCTCGCCCCGGTTCCCCTAGTGATATGAGGGCTTCTTTAACTTCGGGTGGGCTTAATTGCCGTTTTCCCGCGCGAAAGCCTGGGTGTTTGAAGGACCGGACATGGCAGAGGGGTGGCCCGCGGCCGTGCTTAAAGCCCCCAGGGCATTGTCCGCCCACCCGGCGGCGCTGGACGTGGAAGCGGCCGGTATTGTGCGTGCCCCCTCAGCCTCGCCCCTCAATATCCTGCACGTGCTGCGGGCGCCGCTCGGCGGGTTGTTCCGTCATGTAGTCGATCTGGTCCAGGGCCAGGCGGCGCGCGGACATCGGGTCGGCCTGATCGTCGATTCCACCACCGGAGGTGCTCGCGCCGAGACCGCGCTGGCCGCCCTTTCGCCGCATCTGGCGCTCGGCGTGCAGCGGGTGGCGATCAGCCGCGAGCTCGGTCCCTCGGATATTCAAGCGGTGCACCGCGTTTCCGGCTGGATCCGGCAGGCGGCGCCTGACGTGCTGCATGGCCACGGCGCCAAAGGCGCGGCGCTGGCGCGATTAACCTTGAGCGCACCGCAGGCGATCCGCGTCTACACGCCACATGGCGGCTCGCTGGTCTACCGGCCAGGAACGATTGCCGGCGGGTTCTATCGTACGCTCGAATGGCTCCTGAAGTGGCGCACGGACCTTTTCTTGTTTGAGAGTAGCTACATCGCCGCCTTGTTCCGCGCCGAGATCGGCCATCCGCCCGGGATCGTGCGGGTGGTGCATAACGGCGTCGGCGAGGCTGAGTTCGCCCCGATCGTGCCGCGCCCGGACGCGACCGACATTATCTGCCTCGGCGAATTGCGGCCGGTGAAGGCCTTCGACGTGCTGATCGAGGCGCTCGCCATCCTCAAACAACAGGGCCGGCTGGTCAGCGCCACCATCGCCGGCGAAGGCCCCGACGCGGCCAAACTGACAGCGCAGGCCGAGCAACTCGGCATCGCCGACCTGGTGCGGCTGGTCGGTTACCGGCCGGCGCGCGAAGCCTTCGCCATGGGCCGCATGATGGTGATCCCGTCGCGCGCGGAATCGCTGCCCTATGTGATCCTGGAAGCGGCCGCTGCCGGCGTTCCGATCATCTCGACGCGGGTCGGCGGCATTCCGGAGATTTTTGGCCCGCAGAGCGACCAGCTCATTCCGCCCGACGATATCGGCGCCCTGATTAGCGCGATCAGCGCCGCCCTCGACGATCCGGCGGGGCTGCGGCGCGTCGCCCAACTGGTACAGGCGCGGGTGAAGGCTGAGTTCTCGCTGCCCGCCATGGTCGATGGCGGGCTTGCGGCCTATCGCGAAGCGCTTGCGCTGCGAAAACTCGCGCAATTCGCATAACCAAATTTTTCCCTTTGTTTACTAACCTTCCCGTGCGTGCCCGCAAGCCTTTCGAGGCTCGATGATGGCTGTGGAGCGGCAGTGAAAGCGTATCCGATGTCGAAGCCTCAGCCGAATACGATCTTCGAAACCGCTTCGGCGGTTCACTCCGCGGTGTCGGCGATGCCGCGCGACGAGGCCGAGCACACGCAGGCGCACCAGCTTTCGCCCGCCGCGCGCGCAGTCACCGAACAGGCCCACGAGCCTGCTTATTCGCCGATCGTGCTCGCCGGACTCGTTCGCCTGATCGAGACAGCTTTGGTCGTCGGCGTCGGTTTTGCGGTTTACGTCGCGTATGTCGTGCCGAGCTACGGCTTCGCCTGGTATTACTTCGCCGCCATTTTCGGCATCGCGCTCTTGGCGATGCTGGCCTTCCAGGTCGCCGACATTTATCAGGTGCAAGCCTTCCGCGGGCACGAGAAGCAGTACATGCGGCTCGCCTCCGCCTGGTCGGTGGTGTTTCTGATTGCCATCAGTGTTTCGTTCTTCGCCAAGGCCGGCGACCAATTCTCGCGCGCGTGGCTCGGCGCGTTCTATGTGCTCGGCCTGTTCGCGCTGATCGCTTTCCGGCGCGCGCTATTCCTTCTGGTCCGGCGCTGGACCAAGGAGGGCCGGCTCGACCGCCGCACGGTGGTGGTCGGCTGCGACAATAACGGCGAAACGCTGATCCGTTCGCTGGCCGCGCAGCGCGACTCGGACGTGCACGTCATCGGCGCCTTCGACGACCGCAATGACGAGCGCAGCCCGCCCAATTGCGGCGGCGTGCCGAAGCTCGGCACGGTCGAGGACCTGGTGGAATTCGCCCGTGCGACCCGCGTCGATCTGGTGATCTTCTCGCTGCCGATCGCGGCCGAGAACCGCATCCTGCAGATGCTCAAGAAGCTGTGGGTACTGCCGGTCGATATCCGGCTGTCGGCGCACACCAACAAGCTGCGCTTCCGGCCGCGCTCCTATTCCTACATCGGCAACGTCGCGGTGCTCGACGTGTTCGACAAGCCGATCGCCGATTGGGACGTCGTGATGAAATGGCTGTTCGACAAGATCGTCGGATCGCTGGCTCTTCTGTGCGCGCTGCCCATCATGGCGATCATCGCCATCGCCATCAAGCTCGACAGCCGCGGCCCGGTGCTGTTCAAGCAAAAGCGCTACGGCTTCAACAACGAGCTGATCGAGATCTACAAATTTCGTTCGATGTATGTCGATCAGGCCGACGTCAATGCCAACAAGCTCGTGACGGTCGACGACCCGCGTGTCACCCGCGTCGGCCGCTTCATCCGCAAGACGAGCCTCGACGAGTTGCCGCAGCTTTTCAACGTGGTCTTCGCCGGCAATCTATCGCTGGTCGGGCCGCGGCCGCACGCCTTGCAGGCCAAGGCCGCCGATCGGCTCTATGACGAGGCGGTGGACGGCTATTTCGCCCGCCATCGGGTGAAGCCCGGCATCACCGGCTGGGCGCAAATTCACGGCTGGCGCGGCGAAACCAACAGCCAGGAAAAAATCCAGCAGCGCGTCGAGCACGACCTCTACTACATCGAGAATTGGTCGATCCTGCTCGACATGTACATCCTTCTGCAGACGCCGTTCGCCTTGCTGCGCACGGAGAATGCATATTGAGCGAGCGCGCGCTCGCGGCGGCTTATGCCGGCCATGCGGATGAGGCCGCCGCCGCGCTGCCGCAGCGTCTCCTGAACATCGTCTTGTTCGTCACCGTGCTGACGAGCTCGATCGCCTTCATCGAGCCCTCCCCGCATGACGGCCTGATGATCATCCTGCTCGCGACCTGCGTCGCCGCGCGCGTTCGTTTCGACCGCAAGCTCGTACCGCTGACGCTGTTGCTCGCCATCTGGCTCGCCGGCGCTTTTTTTGCGCTCATCCCGGTGCTCGATCAAAAGCAGACGGTGCAATATGTCGCGACCTCGGCGTATCTCGTCATCGCCGCCATCATGTTCGCCTGCTTGTTCTGCGACGGCGACCTGGTGCGGCTCCTCATTCTGCGGCGCGCCTATGTCATCGCCGCCCTGATCGCGACGGCTGCAGGCTATGTGGGGTTTTTCCACCTGGTGCCCGGCGCCGATATCTTTCTCGCCAACGATCGCGTCAGCGCCACGTTCAAAGACCCGAACGTGTACGGGCCATTTCTGATCTTTCCGCTGCTGCTTCTGTCGATCGATTTCATGACCCGCAGGCTACGGCTGACGGGACTTGCGATCTTGGTCTTTCTGATCGGCGGGTTGCTGCTCAGCTTCTCGCGCGGCGCCTGGGCGCATTTCGCGATCTCAGCGGCGGTCACTATCGCGCTTTTGCTCGCGGCGGCGCCGGAGCCGCGCATGCGCACGCGCATCCTGTTATTCAGCATCGCGGCCTTGATCGGCATGGCGCTTTTTGTCGTGGCATTGATTTCCATTCCCGCCGTGCACGACATGTTCCTCGAGCGCGCCAAGGCGATCCAGCCCTATGACATCGGTCCCGGCGGACGGTTCTGGGAGCAAAGGCTCGCGCTCGGTGTCATCCTCGAAAGCCCGAACGGATTGGGTCCGTTCGAGTTCTTCCGCCAATTCGGAACACAACAGCACGATGTCTATATGCAGGCGTTCCTGGTCTATGGCTGGATCGGCGGCGCCGCCTATCTGGCGCTGGTGATGGTGACGCTCGCCGCCGGCTTTCGCGCGGCCCTCGTGCCGGCGCCATGGCAGGCCTATTTGATCGCCGCCTATGCCGCGTTCGTCGGTGAAGCCATCGAAGGCTTCATCGTCGACACCGACCACTGGCGCCATTTCTTTCTTGTTCTTGGCCTGGTCTGGGGGCTGACGGCGGCAAGCATCAATCTGCGCCGCAGCGAGCTGCAAGAAACGCTGCGAGGCGCCGACAATGAATTGCGACCGGCTTTGCAGTCTTAGCGGTCGCCTTATTGCTATTCACCCGCATCTGACCGGTCTGTGATATTCAGGACATCGACGCGACCAAGTTATTGAAATGAAAGGAGCTTTTCAGGCTTGAATTTCTAACTAACGTTCGTTAGAAAATTTGACATGGGTCCGATGCGTGTAACCGGCGTGCGTTCCGAGGTGAGCGCGAAGTGGGAGAGCCGCTATCGCGAAGTGCTCGACGCCGCAGCGATCGCCTTTGCCGAGAACGGCTATCTCGGCGCCAGCACGAGAGACATCGCCGAGCGCCTCGGTATCCGCGCCGCAAGCCTCTATTACTACCTGCCGTCGAAAGAGGCGGCGTTGCTTGCGATCTGCAAGCTGGGCGTTTTGGACTTTATCGACAACCTAAAAGACATCATAGCGCGCCGCGATCCCGCGCCGGAAAAACTGCGAGCCGCGATCTCCAACCACCTTCTGCCGCTGCGCAGCCATCCTGCCGCCGATTACATTCGCGTTTTCGTCTTGCACCGGCACGAGTTGCCGAATGGGCCACGCCAGGAAATCGGACGGCTGGCACGCACGTATCAGAAACTGATCCAACAGATCTTTGCGGACGGTATTGCGGCTGGCGAATTTGCCAGCGACCTCAATCCCGAGCTCGCAACGCTCGGCCTCCTTGGTCTGTGCAATTCAGTGATCGCGGCCCGATCCTTGCCGCCGACTTCGACCATCGATGATTTCATCGCGGAGTATTCGCGAATTTTCATCCATGGGGCAGTCGCAGAATCGACCGCGAGAAAAAAAGGGAAGCAAGTCGAATGACCATCGACGTCAGGACAATGCGATCAACACCGCCCGGATATTTCACGGTGCGTTGGGGCCTGCCCGAATATACCGACTGGATCGACGAGAGCATGTCGTGGAAAGAGACGTGCTACATCGGCGACTGGTCGTTTCTGTGGGAGCGCCGGTTCAGAGGGCCGGATGTCCTCAAGCTGTTCTCCGACATTTCCGTCAATAGCTTCGCCAAGTTCGACATCGGTCGGTCGAAGCACGTCATCCATACCAATCAGAACGGCAAGGTCATTCACGAAGGCATCCTGAGCCGTTTGGATACCGAGGAATTCTTGCTGTTCGGCCGCGGCTGCTTTTGGGCCGACTACAATCTTCGTCACGGAAAGTACAACGCCACTTCAGAGCCCGATGACTTGTTCAACCTTCAGGTCTCCGGCCCGAATGCGATCTACCTCCTGGAAAAAGCTTGCGGCCAAAGCCTGCGTGACGTGAAGTTCATGCATTCCGGAAAGATCAAGATTTCAGGCGTCGAGATGCTGGCGCTGCGGCAAGGCATGGCCGGCGAGATCGGCTTCGAATTGCAGGGGCCAATCAAATTCAGAGAACAAGTCACCGCCGCGGTTATGGACGCCGGCAAGGAATTCGGCATCCGCAAACTCGGCGGGCGCGCAGTGTTCATCAATCATCTCGAAGCATGCTTTCCGACCATTATCACCGATTATTGCCCGGCCATGTTCGACGACGACATGGAGGAATACCGCGCCGAATTTCAGGCGGCGATGCCCGGCTTTGCAACTACGTTCAACATCGCGGGGAGCTTCGAGGGAAACCAGATCAGCGACTGGTACCGCAGCCCGGTCGAGCTTGGCTGGGGCAAGAACGTCAAATTCGACCACGATTTCATCGGCCGCAAAGCGCTTGAGCCCGAAGTCGCCAGCCCGAAGCGGCTGATGCGAACGCTGGTATGGAATGCCGATGACGTTGTCGATGTCTACGCCTCCATGTTCCGTGATGCGCGACCGTACGACTACATGGACATGCCGCGCGACCAGCGCGGGTTCATGTATGCCGACAAGGTGATCCAGAACGGCAAGGTCGTCGGCGTGTCGACGTCGCGCGGCTACAGCTATTACTTCCGCGAAATGCTGTCGCTCTGCACGCTCGATGTCGCCTGTTGCGAGCCGGGAAGCGAGGTCATGGTCATTTGGGGAAATCCGGGCGGCCCGCAAAAGGAAATCCGCGCCAAGGTTGCGCCAGCGCCCTACAAGACCGACAACCGCAAGCTCGACGTTCACAGCCTGCCACCGCCAAAGCAGGTCGCTGCAGTTCTCGCCGACGGCGTAGACCGACGAGCAAACAGAAAAGACTGGGAGGGACACATGCTGAAATCAGCGCTGCTTCTTGGCGCCGCGCTCGCTCTTGGACCGGGCCCGGCCGTCGCCCAAAACAAATCCGTGAAGATCGGGTTCGTCAGCACATTCAGCGGCCCGACCGCCGTGATGGGCAATGACATGCGCAACGCGTTCGAGCTCGCACTTGACCATCTTGGCCGCAAAATGGGCGGCGTCCCGGTCGAGGTGATTTATGAGGACGATCAGCAAAGACCTGATGTCGGCAAGCAGAAAACCGACAAGCTGATCGAATTGGAAAAGGTCGATTTCATTGTCGGTTATATCTGGTCGAACGTTCTACTGGCCTCCATCAAGTCCGCAGTCGATTCCAAAACATTCCTGATAACGTCAAATGCCGGTCCGCATCAGATCGCAGGCGAACAATGCTCGCCTTACATCTTCTCGACCTCATGGCAGAACGACCAGACGCCGGCTGCGGTGGGCCTTTATATGAATCAAAAGGGGGTCAAGACGGCGTTCCTGCTGGGCCCGAATTATGCCGCCGGCAAGGATATGCTGGCGGGCGTCGCCTCGACGTTCAAAGGCACGATTGTCGGGCAGGAGCTCACAAAGTGGCCGGACCAACTCGACTTCTCAGTCGAGCTTGCAAAAGCAAGAGGCTCCAAGCCTGACGCGATTTTTGCATTCTATCCGGGCGCGTCCGGCGCTCAGTTCCTTATTCAATACTTGCAGTCCGGCCTCAAAGATCAAATCCCGCTCTACACCGCATTTACAATCGACGAGATAACCCTGCCGCGTCAGAAAGAAGCCGCGGTCGGCATTCCGGGTGCTCAGGAATGGGTCAACGACCTGCCCAACGAGCAGAACAAGCGGTTTGTCGCCGACTACCGAAAGAAGCATCCCGGCCTATCGCCAACATTCTACGGGGCTCAGACTTACGACGCCGCAATGCTGATCAACGCGGCCGTGGTCGCGACGAAGGGCGATCTTTCCGACAAGGAAGCCGTGCGAAAGGCCATGGAAAAGGCCGACTTCGAGTCCGTGCGCGGCAAGTTCAGGTTCGGTAACAATCACATTCCGATCCAGAACTTCTACTTGCAGGAAGCCATAAAGGACGGGGACGGCTATGTGCTCAAAACGGTCGCCACCATCGTTGAAGACAGCCAAGACCGTTTCCACGATCAATGCCCGATGAAGTAGAGCGACGGGAGCGCAGCCCTCACCCTCCACTCTCACTCGCGCATCGCCCAAATCTGCCGAGCACTTTTGGGTGCTCACAGCTTTTGCCGTCGCGTAATTATTTCCTCGTCCGTTGGGTGCGCCTGCGCTTGGCGCGTTTCCGGTGCGCAGCCTGCTTCGCGCGGTTTCCGCAAATCGCCATGCTGCACCAGCGCCGCGCGCGCGCGCGCGTCTTGTCGAGAAAGAAAAGCGTACAGCCCTGCCCCTCGCATCCCTTTACGTCCGAGAAATCCTCGGAACACACCAAATCCGCCATCGCCTTGGCGACCGGAATAAGGAGAACTTCCGTCGAGTCCCAACGTCTTTGCATCTCCCATTGGAGGCCTGACGGCGCGGCCGCGCCTTGCTTGCGATCGCGCGCGACGATCTGACCGAACTCTTCATCGCGCGCGAGCAGTCTGATTGAGCGGCTCCAGTTTCTTTAGCGCCATCGCCGGAAGGGGCTTGCCTCGATATTCATCTACGAAACCGCGAAACCATTCCCTTAGCGCCCGCGCCTGAGCTGCAACGTCGTCGAGTTCACCGGGGGCGGCGCGATTGCGCAGTGAGGCAAGAACCCCGGCCGGAACGAGTTCAGCTTCGCGAAGCCATTGCAGAAAGTCTTCTCCGGAGCCGATGAATTCGACTGGCTCGTCTACCGGCGTCGCAATCGAATTCAAAAAATCGAGACCGCGCGACTCGGCGACGAACATAGCCGGCGGACGAGCGTTTTTCATTCGTGCCGAAACCTCGTGGGTGCTTGCGAACAAAGTTCCCTACCAAAAGTTCCTTCCTGTAACCGGTAAAATCGCTATTGACAAGTTATGCTTTGTTCGTAACCTCCACAACGTCATTTTGTCGGTTACGGCGACGTCACTGCTTCAATCCTGCCTGCGCGACGCAGTTCGTGTCGTGGATGAGGAAGCGCAAGCCGTGATCGCGCGAGTCACGCGATCGCAAAGCTAAGAAAGGTCACCCTTCATGCCTGCGAATTCCACCACCGTCATACTGACCCATGGCGCGTGGGCGGACGGTTCCAGTTGGGGCAAGGTTATTCTGCCGCTTGAGCGGCATGGCCTCCGCGTGATCGCCGCACCTATCCCGTTGACGTCGCTCACTGACGATGTCGCCGCGCTCGGACGCGCGATCGAGAGAACGAGCGGGCCGGTGACGCTCGCCGCGCACGCTTATGCGGGCGGCGTCATCTCGGCCGTAAAACATCAGCAGATAAGGTCGCTTGTGTACGTCGCCGCGTTGACGCCCGACAAGGGCGAGACCGTGGGTGACGTATTCTACCGCGGAAAGCCGCATCCGAAGGCTCCGCAACTAGCGCCTGACGCGGACGGCCTCATTTGGATGCCGGAACAGGGCTTCGCCGATGCGTTCGCGCAGAACGCTTCCTCCGACACGCTTGCGATCTTGGCTGCCACGCAGCGGCCGATCGCTTTGCCTTGCATTCAGGAACCGTCACCCGAGCCGGCGTGGAAAACGAAGCCCTCGTGGTTCCTGCTGGCGGAAGAAGACCGGATGATCAATCCGGAGACGCAGCATTTTATGGCCAAACGCATGGGCGCAAAAACGCGATCCTGCTCTGTCGATCACACGCCGCTGGTCACGGCGCCGGATCTGGTCGTGGATGTCATTTTGGAGGCTGTAGCTGCGACGACAAACTGATCACTCACTACGCCGCGCGAGTTCGCGCAGTGGCGGCTCAGCCCTGCTCTCTTGGTGTTCGCGAAGTTACGAAAGTCCAACTTGGAAGGAAAATCGCATGACGAAAGTCACTTATCGCACGGTCAGCGTCGACGGGATGAAGATCTTTTACCGGGAGGCCGGACCGACAAATGCCCCAACGCTGCTGCTGCTCCATGGATTCCCGACCAGCAGCCACATGTTTCGCGGCCTCATTCCTCTCCTTGCCGACCGTTTCCACATCGTCGCACCGGATCTGCCCGGGTTCGGACAATCCGATCTGCCGTCGCGTGACGCCTTTAGTTACACGTTCGCCAGATCGGCCGAAGTCATCGGCCGCTTCACGGAGGTCGTGAACCTGAAGCGGTTTGCGATCTACATTTTTGACTATGGTGCGCCGGTCGGTCTGCGGATTGCGCTCAAGCATCCGGAGCGTGTCACGGCGATCATCTCGCAGAACGGCAACGCCTATGAGGAAGGCCTCAGCGACGGCTGGAATCCGATCCGGACCTATTGGCGCGAACCTACCAAGGCGAACCGCGACGCATTGCGGAGCTTCCTCTCGCCGGAAACGACGTTCTGGCAATACACCCACGGCGTCAGCGACCCATCGGTCGTGTCGCCAGATGGCTACTCGCTCGACGATTTCTACCTGGCGCGCCCGGGAGCGCACGAAGCGCAGCTCGACTTGATGCTCGACTATGCCAGCAACGTCGCGCTCTATCCGCAATTCCAGGCTTATTTCCGCAATCGTCAGCCGCCGTTGTTGGCGGTCTGGGGACGCAACGATCCGTTCTTCCTGCCGGCCGGAGCCGAAGCCTATAGGCGCGACATCCCGGGTGCCGATGTTCGCTTCTTCGATACGGGCCACTTCGCGTTGGAAACGCATTGCGCGGAAATCGCGACTGCCATTCGCGACTTCATCGGCAGAACGGCAGCGGCGGCTGCCTGAAATTGCACCCGGGCGTTAGTCAAAACGAAAGAACAGAAACAAACATGTTCGAGCCGGTAGCGGGGCAAGCCCCGCTACGCATGGATGGCGGCGAGGTCAAGTCCATATGAGCCGCGCCTGGAGACGTCGACTTGGCGCTACTTCCGGCAGAGCAGGATCGGCTGATGCTGCGCGCCGCCCGGCATGTGCACGATCTCGCACGATGAGAAGCCGATCTTGCGGCACAGGCCGAACAGAAAATCGGTGTGGTAGGCGACCGCGGCTTCCGGCTGGGCTTCCGACTCGATCTGCGCGTTGCCCATCTGGTGCCGGAAGGTATGGCGCGTGCCATAGGTCGCCGGCGGATGCTCGATGTTGAAATGCGAATGCATCATCGCGCCGCCGGCGCGCAGGAGCCGGTAGGATTCGCGCAGGTAGTTTTCCAGCTCCGCCTCCAACAAATGCGTCAGCAGCGAGTTGGAAAACACCAGGTCGAACGAACCATCAGCAAGTGGAATGCGATAGACCGACTGGCTCGCGGCCGTGTGATGGTAGGACACGCTGGTGTCGGTCGAGACGAAGAAGCGGAAGCGCTCGCTGTCATAATGCTTCTGGCACCAGGCGATCGCTTCCTCGTCGATGTCGACGCCGACATAAGTGCCGGTGAATTGCCGGCCGCGGAAATTATAGTCGCGCAACCAGTGCGCCCAGCGTCCGCAGCCGACGCCGATATCCAGAATGTCCGAGTGCATCGTGGCGATGCCCTCCGAGAATACGAACATCCAGAAGTCGCGCGCGTGCACCAGAAAGTGGGTCTGGTTGTTGAGAATGCGGTTGCCGACGCCGATGCGAATGCGCAGATGGTTGGGCGGCAGCGTACGAAACTCGGGAAAGATCAGCCGCGGCACCACGTCAAAGGAGTTCACCGCCGCGCGGAACAAGGGATTGAATGTCAACTTGGAGGTCGAGGGAAACAGCTTGCGCAGCGCCCGGTCGAGGCTGGCGCCGCGCGCCGGGCCGACCTGCCCGGCATTGGCTGAAGTGTAGGCCATGATGAACCCTCGTCCGTAGCATCTCGACATGTCGGTGAGGGCTATTCATTAGCTCTGGGAGCCTTAAAATCGCGTTATTGCAAAGGGCGGTTTTCGGGGGATTCGGCCGGTCTTGGCGTTCCAGGCTTGGCGTTCCAGGCTTGGCGTTCCAGGCTTGGCGTTCGGCACTGCGCGCGGCGCGGGGTGGCTCCCCACCTTTGCGGTTGTCCTGACCGAAGCCGCGCCGGGACGCCGGTCGCCGCCCGCGACGCGTCAGATCA
This sequence comes from uncultured Alphaproteobacteria bacterium, assembly GCA_963845075.1. Taxonomy (GTDB): domain Bacteria; phylum Pseudomonadota; class Alphaproteobacteria; order Rhizobiales; family Xanthobacteraceae; genus BOG-931. The sequence continues at coordinate 221,663 of CAWJRE010000011.1, forward strand.
GCCCACAGCGTATGGCGAGCGCGGCGAGCCACGTCAGGCCGGCGAGGCAGATGGCGCTGAACACCGCCGCCGAGCCATAGTCCTTGATCCGGCCGATGGCATTGTGGTGCTCGGGCGTGACATGGTCGGACAGCTTTTCGATCGCGGTGTTGAGGAACTCGACCGCAAGCAGTCCGAGCAGCGAGGCGATCATCGCCACGTACCAGGCGGCGGTCGGCGCAATGAAGACGGCCGCAATGAGCCCCGCAACGAGCGCGATCATCTCCTCGCGGAGCGCAGCCTCGCTGCGAAAGCCATAGCCGATAGCCCGTAATGAATTGATAGTCGCGCTGAAAAGCCGTTTCACGATGAAAATCCGACTGGGCGGCAGTCGCGGGAAGGCGGGCGCACTGTACGGGATCGAACAGATTCGCGCGAGCGGGGCTTATGCGATAACCGGCGGGCGCCGAAGCGAGCCGCGCCAACTCCGCCCGGTCAATTGGTCGAATTGCCGCGCTGTGAAAACGAGCAGCCGCACACGATTTTTTGCTCGACAAGCAGCCCGCGCGAAGTGCAAGAAAAGTGAAGTCGGGGATACATATGTTTGCAACAATTGTCGGTGGCGCGCTGGCGCTTGTGTTCATCGGGCTGCCGCTGGCAATCATCGGGCTGTTCATCCAGAGCCTGCTCGAGCGCAGAAACAGGAGGCCTGCCGCGGGCGATGTAGAATCCAGGCCCATCGATTCCGAACACTTGCTGGGGCGCGCCGGGACTGCGTCGGAAGCACCACCTTCGCATCGGCCGAACACGTTGGCTGCGGGTCACCTCCCCGGACTGGCCACCCCGATCGCAGCCCGCCATCACGATACACGAACGCCGCATTCCGCAAGGGACCATAGCCGTGCGGAGCGGCGCGGACCTAATTTCCGATCGGCATTCGATGGCCAGTGCGCCAGCGTCTCAGGCCGATCGCGCAACGCAGGTAAACGTGCGCGATCGCCGCGCGTAACTTGGCTCCGCAGTGGCGTGTTGCGATGATTCTTGTCCGGCTTCGGCCGCTTCCCGCTCACGCTCTGATGCACCGCCGGGTCGGGGCAGCAAAGCGGCGCGGCTCGCAATAGGAATGTCCCGGAAAGCAACGATGCGCGTCGTGGAAAAACCAGCGCGGCGGCCGGAGCGTTCAAGTTCGATCATGACCGACCGCGTCCGCCGACTCTCGGCTGCGGGTTCCAACAAACACCTAGGGGGATTTAGTCGATTGACCGGTCGAGACCGCAGCGGCTGAAATCGCCGCCGTGAGCATCGTTGGCGAATCCCGGCCAGACCCAATGCTGGCCGGGTCTTTCCAGCTCAAAGACGTTTCAAAATGCCGGTGTATCAATTCGCCGTTAAGCGAGACAGTGTCCCGGATCCCGATGTCCGGTGGACCCATTTGTCGGACGACGAAGCGGCCCGCCGCTTCGCCAACCTCCTTGTAAAAGAGTTCGTATCGAGCGGACGCTATGCTCACTCCTCGCGTTCTCATCTGGAGGTGAAGGACGACACCGGAGGGGTACTACTCTCGATCCCGATCCGACAATTTGGATTCGAGGGGATTTGAGCGCGCAACGAGCGCCCTTTATCTGACGGGCCGATACGCCTCGACAATCGCTTGCGTTGTCGAAGTTCCCCGGCAATGTCAGCTAGCCGACATGGATGTAGCGGCTCGGCAACAGCACGATTGAAACCGTGCACGAGCGTCAGAATGAGCTGGAATTCGCCACATTGTGCGACTGAGCTTTCAACGTGCGGGGCCAGCCTTGCGCCCAGCGCCAAACACGAAAGAACAAGAGGGGGATGTCGATGCCGAAAATTCTTCCAGCGTTGGCTGGAGTGTCGCGTTTTTCTGTTGGCAAACTGTTACGCAAGCCGGCGCTCCTAGCATGCGCGTCCGTCGCGCTGATGGCGGTTGCGCCTGCGAGTTCGCGAGCGGACGCAGTCGGCGCGGCTTTCGGCGCCGGAACTGGACTTATCGTCGCCGGACCTCCGGGAGCAATCGTCGGCGGCGTGGTCGGTGCCGTGTGGGGACACCCGTTTTGGGGACCTCCAAACAGTCCGCACTCTTGTTGGATCGATAATTCCTTTTACCGGCATTGCCGGTATTACAATGGACGGTGGCATTACTATTGAGCGATTGGGAGAGCATCGATCGGTGTGCCAATCGACCAGCAAGTATAGGCATTTGCACCGTCAGCGCGCCGCGACCGCGAGTTGCCAATTTATGAAACGACGCGATGGAATTTGCGGCCACCGGCTGAAGCTTGCACTGAATGACGCTTGCGCGCACCAAATAAAGCAAAGCTGCCCGCGCTAGTCCCCGAGCTCTTCGCGCTCCGGAACAGCTTCGTTCCAAATTGCGGGATTGGCTGCGCCCTTGACTGGCGTTCTTTGACTTGTGTCGCGGATCACATGGCGTTCGACCGCCGGTCGCGTAGCCTACGGCCATGCCGATCTACCGCTTCGCCGTGCGACGAGAAGACGATCACGATGCCGATGTACGTTGGACGCATTTACCAGACAAAGAAACCGCGCGCCGGTTTGCCAATCTCCTTATAAAAGAGTTTGTATCGAGCGGGCGCTATTCTGATTCCACGCGCACTCGTCTGGAGGTCAAAGACGACACCGGCGCGTTGCTGCTCTCAATCCCGTTCCCGCATATCGCCTAGAGCGCGATGGCTTAAAGTTGAATCGTCATCGCGCTCTAGATCTTTGGCGGAGCATGATCTTTTCGGAAAACCGGCACCCACCCATCGGGTCAAAGCCCGAGCGCATGCTTTTCCGGATCATGCTCTAAAGCAACGAAACGCCGAACGACGCGAGCGCGCCGGCAGCGCTGCCGTCGATTGTCGATAGCTCCCATGATATCGTTCTGTTCGCCGGCGGGGGCGACGCCAGCATCTTTTATAAGATGACGAACCCCAAGCGCGGACACCCGCTGCGCTTGGGGCCCAAGACAGCACCGTTGGGATCGGGGGATGGGGCGGGCTGTCTCGCCGGCAGCAAGCAAGCTTACAATCCGCGAGTCCAGCGCTCTCTGTCGTTAGGGTTACGTTGGGTGGCCGACACCGCCCCGCCTCTTAACCTCCGCAAATCGAGGCGGCAAAAATAAAGACCCTCGCGCGAAGCGAGGGCCTTTGAGGGGGATCCAAGTCCGAGGGGACAAATCCCGGACCGTCGGCACTGTGATTAGCGGGTGTGACACTTGCGTGACATTGCACGCAAGCAACCATGAGGGTATGCTGCTATCAACAATCAAGAATCGCGTGTTCGGAGTGTACCATGGTTGCGCGCAGGTCAGCCGCGTTCAATGCTTTTACGTGTCCGAACTGCAACGCGCTCTATCAACTGGTCAAAGGCGAAGCCGGACCAGAAACTGTTGACCGCGCGCTGATGTGCCGCGCTTGCGGCGGCCCCCTTCCCGGTCGGGAAGGAGATTTTGTGCTCAAGTATTTCTTGGTTGCGGAAAGCCGAACGCCCCGTTCGACGCCAGGCCTAGCCGATCACCCAGCCGTCAATTGAGGGGGCAAGAAAACGTAAGCCCCCCGACGCTATTCGCGGCGCCGCAAGACTTTCGACTATAATATTGGATCGAGAATCACACACTCGGGAGGAGGAAATGAAATCCTTCATCCTGTTCCTTGCACTCGTGTGCGGCGGCGTGAGTTTTCTCGTTTACACCGACAACCAATTCGTCAGCGGAAACTGGGCGGGGCAGATCTGTCGGAGCGCAGGCGCGCTTTGCCATAACCCGCAACTGCTAGCCTTCGCCGCCGCCGGACTGCTCGCCTTGTGGCTGCTGATGATTTTTGTATCGGCGATCCGCGACTAGATCGTCCGGCGGGCGCCGAATTTTTGATGGTCGGAGCGGCGAGATTTCAACTCGCCCCCAAGTAACGACGGGAAGGATAGGCAGCCTCAATTCCGGCGCGCGTTCACCGGCGGCGCATCACCGGCGGCGGTGCCGGCTGTTGCGTCGGCGTGATGTTGAGAGCGGGTAAAGCCTGCAGCAGCAGCAGGCGAACAGCTCCAGCGAATTTGAAAGTTCTGACAATCGTTTGGCAGCGTGGCCCACCTGCCTATTGCGCTTTCAACGCGAACTGAGTTTAATCGAGCCGCAACCTGCCGTTTTAGCTCGAACGAAATACAACGCTTCCAGCTGATTTCACGTTGTTGCGGGGGCACCATTATGAAGATCAAACATCTAGTGCTCGCAGGCTTTGCTGCCGCGCTGTTGGCGTCGCCGCCCGCATGCGCGCAGGGCGTTCCCGTTCTGCTTGAGCGGGGCGTTCCCGTTCTGCTTGAAAGGGCGCTGGTGGAATTCGGGTTTATCGCCCGCGGCGCTAGATTGGCGACTCCCATGGTCACGAGAAGCGCCTCCGACCTATACGGCATCCGGATGACCTCAGAAATCTCCAACCTGGGCAGGGTCTCGGAATTTTCGAGTTACAGGACTCTCTCTGAACGTCTCGGCCGAACCTCAATTCTGGATTCTTCCGACACCTTGGCGCCGTCTATCAACAAATTCGATCCAAGGCTGTTCAAGATCTTGCAGAATCCGGACTTGTTCGAAAATGCCGCTGCGAAAGCTGCAACGCCTGCGGCGCCAGCCTCCTCCATGGCAACAGAGTTGGCCTCATTGGGTGCAGCCAAAGATGTCGCCAAGGAAATGGCATCTCCCTCAGCCGATATAGGGAGCGACCCGCTGTTCCACTTCAGTGTCTTGAGCGGTAAGCTCGAGATGGGATCGGTGGCCAACTACAAGTACCTTGGTATCAAGGGTGGTGAAATCAACATCTATCGATGGGGAGCGGCCGGCGCCGGCGCCATCTACTGTGAAAGCCGAGAGTGCGTAGCAGAACTAATGAAAAAGGCGGCGGAAGCAGACGAGTTGTTTCACCCGAAGAAACAAGAAAAGGCTCCCACGAACCTGCCTGAGAAGGTGGACTTACCGAACTAGGGCTTCGGCGGGTCATCGGTCACCGTCTTGATCGCGACGCCCATTTGACGCTTTTCCGATTGCCTGCCAACGAGGACGCCTCTGCGAGGCGATCGGCAATGGACGCGACCGGTCGGATCGGGGCAAAGCCTGGTCCTTACGCAACACGGAAGTTCCTCCTGGTCGGGCAGGCGCAGCCGCGCGGTGAATCGCGTGCGCCGGAACCAACCTGCAATGATCGTCAACCCCCTCACTTTAGGGGGATTTCACGGGACGGCTTGTGTGGTTGAAATGATCTTGGACGGCGGTCTTGTGCCCTCACCGGACCGGCACCCGTCTAAAGCCCCGTAGTATCGGCGGGGCTTTTCTTTGCAATTGGTGGGGTTGGGACGTTGACTGCGCAAAATAAACCCCGGGCAGTTGCTCCCGGGGTCTGCAAGTTGCCTCAGCTTGTAGGCTCTTATGATCCGGGCGGCGTCGGGGTGTCGGGGGATGGGGACCCGCCCGGATTGAGCCTCTCAAAGTTCAACGTCGTGTCGCATCTGCGGTTCCCTCATCGCACAGCTTGCGCATTGCGCATGTGATCGCAATCACGCGATTGCCGAATGCCGCATCCTCAGCCAGCCATTGAGCTCGTCGAGCAACCACGCGTTCTCAAGCCAGGCAACAAATCAACGAACGATGATCGTCGTATCGTATTTGAAGCCGGCTAGGCCTTGCTGCTGCTCGACCAAATGAAACAGTGTCTTGGCGTTGCCGGTCGAGAGCCGCACGCAGCCGTGCGATGCGGGCCCGCCGACACTGCCAGCAAAGCCATGGATGGCTTTGCCCTCATCGAAGAAAATCGCATAGGGCATCGGCGCGTCGTTGTACTGCTTCGATTTGTGGTGCTCGTCGAGCCAGCTCACCTTGTAGTGACCACTCGGCGTCGCGTAGCCGCGCGCGCCGGTGGAGACCCACCACTTAAAACGCGGCTGGCCGTCGACGGCGACGACCATGCGCTGGTCGCTCTTGGTGACCGTGACAACGATCGGTGCGGGCTTCGGAATGCCGATGAATTGCGCGCGCGCTGTGCCCATGGCCACAAGCATCGTCGCCACCACCAGTGCCGCTAACCACAGCCCGCGCATTGCCGGTCCCTATGCCGATACACGCACTTAAAAATTAGGCCGGCTAGCGTTAAGGAACCTTCAGGCCCTTCCAAAGATTTTTCGACGCTCTAAAGATTGCGAGCGGCGCGCAATCTTACCTACGCGATTGCTGTAGTGGGTTGGGATTGACGGTATACCGCAGCCGCGCGCGGCGGCGAAAGATCGCATTTTTTGGTTGTGCAACGGCCAGCTCGATATCGCAACTGTACAGCAAGCACTACGGTTTGGATCGCTGCCTATCGCAAATACTACGAAGCCCGCTCGGGCTTTCGCGCTGGTGCGTGACGCGCATCGCTTCACGCCGGTAGCTGCCAGTAAGATGGTCCCTAACAACGTCCTGGAGCGAAGCATGGTTGTCTGCCCTTTTTGTTTGGCGTTTGATCAGTAATGCTTTGCTCAATTTTCGCCGGCGACCGTGCCGCGCAATTGCAATGAAGCGATCTCGCACGTCGGGATCAGATGCCAAGCGCGCTCTTGTAAGTAGCCAGCTTCTCCATCGCGATACTCGCGTGCTCTCGCCCAACTTGTAAGAATAATCGCGCGCTTTTGGATGGAATTCCTGTTGCTGAAAATCCGCTTCAGCGCGCAATTCTGCTCGAGAACTAGATCGGTATCCCATGCAGGTCCGCCCTGATTAACCCTGTAGATGAATCTGTGGATAAGATGTTGAAAATTGGGCGTGAAAAGCACATTTGTGACGCATTAAGCCCTTAATATTACAGTTCTTTTTGTTCGGGAGCGCCGCCGTTCCCATTAACTATGAAGCTCCAGGGGGCGGATCGCTTTCCGTGGCAATGAGATGAGCAAGCTTATCGCGTCGGCGACGTTCTGTGTCGGCTTGACGCTTCTCGCCACCCAGGCGGAGGCACATCGCAAAAACCATTCTGGGGTCGCAAATACCCAACCTGAGTACGTTCGGTTAGCCGAAGTCTGCGCCTTTGGTTTCTGGTGCGACACGGGCATCTTGAACAGCAACAACCCAGCCCCAGCGCGGCCGCTCGTCACCCCCAAGGCCAAGCTGGCACAAGGCATCGACCGCAGTCAGTTCCGCTCCGAGATCGCCAGCGATCCCGAACTGGTTGTAAAAATGACCCACATGGTCTTTGGCGAGGTCGGCCGGCACGCACCACTGCCCGTCAAGATCATCCAGCTTGAGACAGCATTCAATCGCGCGCAGGCCCGTGGGCAGACGCTGGCGCATGTGTTGTTGTCGGTCAAGGAGAGCCCCAGCGACGGCTATTACGCTATCGACACCTATTGTGCGGCCGCAGAGCCTACGCCGGAGGAAGTCGAGACGTTCGAGAAGACCGTGCTCACTGCGGTACTGCACGGCTCGAATCTGTCCGACGTTGGCTATGGCCCGATGACCGGAAATGCTTCGGCTGACGTGGCGGCACACCAATTCGCCAAAGGCGATCCCGGGTACCAGTTGCAGGCTGGTGACGCCTACTTCCGCGAAGGACCGTTCATCAATGATTTCCCGGAGATTTCACCGAGCGCGCTGCTCGGGCTCGGGCTCGGCGGCGATAATGCCACCAGCTTTGGTTCTTTGGGCGCGCCATACTGCAAGCCCAGCAGCGACCCCATCCGCCGATATTGCTCAGTGAGCGACGTACGATAGGGTTTGTGGCCTTCCAAGTCATACAGCGGTAGCCGGCGGAATGAGCACGATCCGGGGGCGTTGCGCATAAGCGGCTCGCGTCGCCGCCGCAATGAAAAGCCCCCGCGGATTAACGAACTGACATGCTTGAGCAAAAGCCTAAGTTGTCGCTCGTCAGTGATCGATCGCCGTCGTGATCCTGGCGCGGGGCGGGCGGACGCTCGCCTCGCTTGTTCTTCGCCTCAGGCCCCGGCCTCTGTTTTGGAATGGTTTAGATTTGCACCTCGGATTGATGCCAAGGGCGAACAGCGGCCAAGCAATTTGTTCGTATCAAATTGTCAAGAGGTTAAGGCAGCTTGTCACGAGTAATGGTCAGGGTAGCGATGCGGCTGTTATCTGCTCTTTGCTAATCGCCGGCAATTGCCAAGCGATAATCAAAGATGGAGAAAACGGTGAAAAATTTCTCGGAATATTTGGTCGCGGCGGCGCTCGCAGTGGGCGCCTTGACGCTCGTCGCGATCGACGCGCAGGCGGCAGCCGGTTGCGGACCGAATGGCTGTCAGCGCTATCCGCACCGCTCGCAATGGCCAGTTGGTCAGAGCGGCAAATACTACAATACTGCGCCGTGGGGCTGCGCCATGATCGGTGGCCAGCGAGTTTGTCGCTGACGCGGGGGTCAGTTCTCAAACTTCCGCAATCGCCGTGTTGGCTCCAGCGGTTACACGAGAATAGCCCCGGTCAGTTTCCAGTGCTGGCCGGGGTTTTCGTTTGCTGATGCGGGCGGCAGCGCGCTCGCCTCGTATTTCTAGTTTTTCCGCCGCCCAAACCTAGTGGGATGATGTGTTCGAGAGTGAGTTTTTGGGATTTGGTGCCGGGGATGCCGCAATAGATGCACCTACCCGGCGAAGGAAATTCAAGTCGCGGCTCTATATCGACTTTTCCATCGATGACCATCTGATCACTCGTTCCTAGCACCGCTCAGTCGAGGCCAAACTGCCATACGGGAGTTCCGGCAGCTTAGCGATATTTTGCCGCGATCCGCCGCGCCTGATCGCGCGGCCGTCCCATTCACCAGCTGACACTCGCTACTCTGAGCGAGGGGGGCTCTGTCTGCGCGAGAGCTTCGGGGCGCTTTTTACCATCGCCGCCTCCACCTACCTCGCCAGCCGGTGGCGAAGCGTAAAATTAGCAGCAGCACAACAGCGCCAATGAAGGCATTGATTATCAATGCCACGATACCGCTGCCTAAGTGAATGCCAAGCTGAGGCAATAGCCAGTCGCCGATGAACGCTCCAATCAACCCGACAATCAAATCCCAGATCAGTCCGAAGCCTCCGCCCTCAACAACCTTGCCCGCCAGCCAGCCCGCGATGATTCCCACGACTATGATGACCAAGAGGCTCTGATTCGACAGATACATGCCCGCATCCCCCATGAGTGCCGTCGTAACTATAGCGCGGTCGCTCGCTATCTTCTGTGAAAAAGCGCGTTCGGGTCGGGCTTCGGCTCGGCGCTAAGCAACTCCGGCAGCTTCGCGATATTAGCTGCAACGCGCCGCGCGTCGTCCTTCGTCATCAGGTTGGCGGCTGTGCGCCGTTCCTGGTTCGCTTTCGTAGTAGACGTAACACACCGCAAAGCCGTTCGCGTCTTTGACGACGAAGCACGCGCCGTTGGCTTCCTCGAATGTCCACGGCGGCGGGACGCGACGGTCGGCCATCAGGTCCAATCTTCTTGTTCGAGCCGGCGCACGGCGGGCGCGTCGGGATTCTCGATCTTGTCATTCCCCTCGCGGGCCGTCCCGGCGGTCAGCCGTCGTGCGCTCTTTTTCGGCGTTGATCTGCTGTTGCACCGCGGTCCACGCGATCCACGCGGCGGTCAGTGCCCCCGCCGCGGCGATCAGACCTGCGGCCAAGCTTTCGTGGACGTACAACACGCAGCCGAACCATCGCGGGAATGCCCAATGGCATGCCGCCAGGCCACCAGCTTCGGCGAGTGCCAATACCAGATAGATGAACACTACGGACCACAGACCAGCGAGGAGGAACGGGCCAATCCGGGAATTCATAGTGGCTAACCTCGTCGCGGACACACTGCGGACAAGCGGCCCGCGGGGCAATGGGCGCGACCAGTCGGCTCGGGGCAATACTTCGTCCTACACAACACACTGATGGACTAACCGAAAGGTATGCATTTGCGGCTGAGAGTCTAGTCGCAGCCAGCCGGGTGGTCACCTACCGGTCACCGGACGCTCACCCGAGACCCGCCACCGCTATTCGGCGTCGGCCGTGATCTCTGCCGGGCTCATGATATCAACGAGCCCTTTCATCGGGATGAAGTAAATCGTGGCGGCGACGGCCACGGTCAACAGCCAGGCGGCCGCTACTTGCCAGCCTGGATACCACGCACTCATCACTACCCCCTTGTCGGTCGCGCGGGGCAGCGAGCCTGTAGGCCTGATTGGTCGGCGAAAAACAGGGGCGCTCACCGCGCTCGTCACTATGGCACAAGCCAATTCGCTCGCAACAAAAAGCTGATCGCTGCGCAATCACGTCGCGGTCATCGCCCGCTCGATGTCCTCCTCCCCGGAAATTCGCCGGGGAAGATAGGGGGAGGAACGGTGGAAGAACAAAATCCCCTAACTCCGGAAGTGAAGACGGCCTTCGAGCTAAGTGTTTGATTTGGCTGGTCGGAGCGGCGAGATTTGAACTCGCGACCCCCAGTCCCCCAGGGTGGTCTAAACCGTATCAGAAAGGTGCAGGGAGAGCGCAAGAGCCTTGTAAAGGCCAGCCAACACGCTTAGACCACCAGTCCGTAGGGAGCACGAGGGGCACGAGATTGCCCCGGCGTGCTCTCCAGTGCTCTCCAGCCCCGGAGAGCGCCATTGCTCTCCAGACTGGTGGACCAAATGAAGCTCAACAAGACGGCCGCAGCGGTGGTGCGGGTGCCAAAGGGCAAGACCGACCATATCGCCTGGGACGAGGACGTTCCCGGCTTCGGCCTGCGGGTGCGTGAGGGCGGCTCGCGCACGTGGGTTTTTAGATACCGGCTCGGCAGCAAGCAGCGGGTGATGACGTTCGGTTCGGCTGAGGTCATGTCCGCGCAGCAGGCGCGTGAGCAGGCCCAACGGCTGCACGCCCAGGTCAAGCTCGGGCTAGACCCGGCTGGTGGCAAGATCGAGAGCCAAGCTCGGGCCACGGAGATCTTCGAATATGCGGTGAAGATCTTCCTGACGCGGCAGAAGGAGCGGTTGAAGCCGCGCTCGTTTCTTGAAGCCGAGCGGCACTTGCTGATGCATGCTCGACCACTGCACCCTCGCCCGCTGGCCAAGATCGAGCGCCGCGACATCGCCATTAGGCTCAACGAGATCGCCAACGCCAGCGGACCGGCAGCAGCCAACAGAGTGCGTACAAGTCTATCGGCGCTCTACGCCTGGGCGATCGCGAAGGACTGGTCGAGCACAATCCGGTTGCCAATACCAACAAGGCGGTCGAGCGCGGCTCGCGTGAGCGCGTGCTCAACGCCAGCGAGTTGCGCGCAATCTGGCATGCGCTGCCCGACGACGACTTCGGCGACATCATCAAGCTGCTGGCGCTGACTGGACAAAGGCGCGACGAGATCGGCCGTCTACGCTGGGACGAGGTCGATCTCGACGATGCGGTGATCACGCTGCCACCCGAGCGGACCAAGAACAGGAAGCCGCACACCATCCCACTCAGCCCCCCTGCCCTCGCCATCCTGCAAAAGCGGCCGCGTGATCGTGAGCATGTCTTCGGGCGACGCGATACCGGCTACCAAGGCTGGAGCGGCAGCAAAGAACTGCTCGATCAGCGCGTGTCGATCGCCGATTGGCGTTTGCATGATCTGCGCCGAACAGCATCGACCACCATGCACGACCAGCTCGGCATCGCGCCGCATGTCGTCGAGGCGGTGCTCAATCATGTGTGGTCATCGTGCCGGTGTTGCTGGTGTCTACAACCGCGCTCTCTATGCAAAGGAGAAGGCCAACGCGCTGGCTCGCTGGGCCGATCACCTGATCGCCATTGTCGAGGAGCGTGAGCCGATCGTGCTGGCGTTTCCGTCATGAGCATCGCCCTGGCGGAAGCAATGCTGAAGCCCGCCGTCGATGCTGGCGTGTTCAGCCCCAGCCGTGATCGCAGCGAAAAGTTAAGGCGATTGTTGCTGATGTTCCGCCTGACCTCGTTCGACAGATATGACGCTCCGTCGTGGGATCAGTCGGCATTTCGTTATGACGACGCGCGCGTGTCTGCCATCATTGCCAAGGCCGATGCGGGTGATACCGAAGCCGCCGACCTGCTCAGAGGGATTGCCGTCAAGCAATTGCCCAGCCTACCGCCAAACCTTGCGGGCTATGTCCGCGATCTGCTCGAACAAGACCGCCAGCCGCGGCGCCGCGGGCGGCCGCCAAAGTTTCTTTCCCGCGATGTCTGTATCCATCAGACCGTCGAGGCGCTGCGGCAGTACGGATTTCGGCCGACCCGTAATGCGGCGAGCGAGCCGAATTCAGGCTGCTCTCTTGTGGCCGCAGCACTGACGGCGCTCGGCGTGCCGATGGTCGAGAAGAACGTGATGCGGATCTGGCTCGAAGTTCAAGGCAGCATCCCCGTTCTAGCTAATTCGCGGTAATTCCCTAGTACGACAACCCCGCAGATACTCTGCTCTCTGGAACAGACCGGCGCGCATCGGCGCCGAACTCGGAGAACCTGATTATGTCCAAGTGGCAACAAGAGGTTGCGGTGGTGAACCATCACCGCCGGATCATTTCTGAGAAAGAGGCCGCGAGATTTGCGGCTGCTCGGAAAGACCCTCGAAGCGAATTCTGATCGCGGCGAGCCATCCGCGTGAAGATCTCGCCACGTCGTGTCGGTTATTGGCTCGACGAAGTGCTCGAAGCGTGAGGAGTGTCGCCCCGAAAAGCTGCGGACCCCGCCACTGCAAGACAGTACGCGAGGCCCACGGTATCGCTAGAGCTGGCAGGCTAAAGCGACCGCAAGCTACTCCCTCAGATTACGCCTTTCAAGGTTTGGCCGTCTATGACGGCCAGACCTCGTCGGCTTTCTTCTGCCGCGCGGCAAGGTTGGCTTTGAGCGGCTTTCGATGCCGCCGACAAGTCGCTCGGCATTTCCCCGACATGAAATCCGCGGCCGATGCCGTCTGCGAGGCGATGTCATGAGCGCTCGGCATCATCTTCGGCACCAATATCGCCAGCATCGGCTTGAACGCCATGAAAGCCAACATCGGCATGATCGCCGCCCGGCTTGGCCGGACACGGTGATGGCCTATGCCTTCCTAACCGCGCTCGCGCGCTGGGCTACGGCGAATCACGCTGATCCAACGCTCGGACATGCTGCCGATCGGCAGCGTCTCAGTAGAGAACTGCATCCAAGTTTTGCGCGCTCTCAATCGGGCGCAGCAACAAACCGCCGTGGGCGGCTCCTGCACATAATCCCAAAGGAGAAATTCTAGTGAAATCGGAAACCGAAAAGTTGCTCGCGGTCACCTCGACACGCCTGATACCGCCGACGTACGCCCGTCGCCAAGCCGAGCGACGGCTTCAGCTTGGACAAGTTCAAATCGAAACTGGCGTCAACCACCGCCAACGTGGGAACGTTGCAAGAGGCCTTGCCGCACCATGCAATCGTGGACGCGCGCGACTTCGCGCGTCTGCATCCGAACGAGGAGACGCACTGGACGGACGAGCTTTGTTTCGTGTCCGTCCCGATCAAAGGCCAGAACCGCGAGACACTGCATTTGATCGACGAGGATCTCGCGGTGCAGTACTTGCCAAGCGGCAAAGTGCTGCGTTTCCGCTTGGCGCTCGCCACCAAGCCGAACGACGTGTTCTTCCTCTGTCACGTCCCGAGTCGGAATTTGGACAACGCCTGGAACGCGGACAACGTGAAAGGCTGTGAAAGGGCGAAAGGCACATGGGTGGAGCTGACCTCGCTCCGTCCCGAAAACAAAGAGGGTTACAGGATCAGGGTAGCGCGCGATCAGGACGCTTTCCCGACGCCGAAATGGCCAACACAATCTCTCGCCAATCTGATCGAGGTGACCTTTGCTGGTCGCATGATCGATCACCCCGAGCATCCCGCGCTCTTGCGGCTGATCGGCGCCCGCCAGAACCTCACCTGAGAAATAAATGAGTGGGCACTTCACACAAACTGTCGTCTGCGATTTCGAATATGAGATCGCAGACGGCGATCTACCGAACGTACTCTGCATGGTTGTTATGTGCTGAATGCCAATCTCCAGCACGTTCGCACTATCAAATTGTGGCGCGGTGAGTTCGGCTCCGCGCCACCATTCGATATCCGATCCACTTTATTGTAGCTTACAGCGCTTGGGCAGAACTCACTTGCTTCAAAGTCCTAGGTTGGAAATTTCTGACGCACGTCTTTGATTGTCATACAGCCTACTTAGCTGCCAGCAATATCCTGCTCCCCTACAATCCCGATGAGACCCGTAAGCGCGAGCGCAAGCGTTTGCCCGATGCCTGCCGCGCTTACGGTATCGAAGGTTGGGAAATGATTGATAAGGAGTAAATTTCAAAGGCGATCGGTGAAGGTCGCTGGCGCGAGTACGGAAAAGCCGCAGTCTACGTATTGCGAGGAGGATGTCGAGAAAACCTATCAGCTCCTCGTTGCTCAATTGCGCGGCAGCAATCGCTTCCCGCGCACAAGTGTTGAACACGTACTGCACTGGTCGAATTACAGCGCCAAGGCCGTGTCGCTGATCCAGGCAGGGGCATGCCGATCGACATGTATTTGTGGAATCTCGTGCAGGAGAACAAACAAGCGATCGTCGCCGCATTGGTGCGGAAGTTTGATCCGAGCCAAGGTACCGATCATCCGATCTACACGCTTGAAGGTGAATGGACCTACGAGCGCTTCGAAATTGGTTGTCGAATATTGGCGTCATCGCTTGGCCACGCTTGGACAGCGGTCGGCTCGATATCGAAGTGATGCTTTCCGCCTCATGTACCACATCCCTGGCATAGAAGGACTGCACGCGCTCCGTGACGCGCTTGGTGTCGTACACGAGCAAGCTTCCGATCGGGCGCGATGGTCGTAATAGGCCGTCGCTCTTCCCGTTCGCGACGGCCAGCGGACGCAATGCGCAGGCAAAAAGCCTGTACAACGCGCATGCATCGATGCGCTCCTTCATGGTGTTCCCGCCCGACAAGATCGGCGTCTATCTCGATGGCGCACGCAAGAGGTCGGCGATTGCGGCGGCGCTCTCTGGCGATGAAGCGTTGATGGCCGATTACCGCGAAGGCGATGTCTATTACGGACTCGCCAAACTCTGCGGTCAAACATACGGCCTCGATCTGAAACAGTGGAAGAAGTCAAAGCCAGATGTGCGACAGCGCATGAAGGGACTCAACTCGGTATCAATTACGGAATGGGCGTGCCGTCATTGGCAAAGGGGTTGGATCGACATCCGTTGATCGCCAGCACGATCATTGAACTGCACAAACGAAAATATGCGCGCTTTTGGGAATGGCGCGAGAACACCGCCATGCGGGCCATGCTCGACCGTCGAGATAGAATCCGTGTTCGGTTGGCCGCTCCATATCAGCAACTCGCCAAACAAACGCACACTCTATAATTTTCCAATGCAAAGCGTGGCGCCGAAATGTTGCGCTTAGCGGCCGTGCGATTGTGCGACGCGGACTTATTCCGAACATGTTGGTCCACGACGGCATTTTGCTTGAACTCAACAACAAAGAAGAGATTGCAACCGCGATTGAGATCATGAAGGCGGCGGGTCGCGATGTCTGCGGCGGCTTCGAGATCGGTGTGACGTCGATCAGCTGCTCGAGCACGGCGCGCGCTATCGGGACAGCGAGAAGTCGCAAAAAAAATGTGGGACGTCGTGATGCAAACGCTGGAGGAGATCGGGGCTCTCCCGAAGGATCATGGGCTTCGTTATCCGGCACGGTAGGAGATCGAGGTTGAGACCCTCAAAACGGCGCCGCCGGCGCGCGCGCCGGAAACGTACCCGGCTAAGGAGACGTTTGCCCAAATCCCGCATGATCGCGGTATGAAGCTCTATGGGAAAATTGATGGGGCGGCCTGGATAATCCTGCTTGAACTTGACCGGCTCATCTTCAAAGCCTACGGTCGCAACCCCGTGCGCTGACCAACCAAACCTCAAAGCCGTCGGCATGCCTCGGAGTACTAAGTAAAGGCTCTACGCCAACTTCGAAGACGCCGGCGTCATTACGGTGGTGCGAGACGGTCTTGAAGCTCCCCTAATTACCCACCTCTGGCACCCACTCAAACCGTGAGTTCCTGTACGTTGCGTGACAGCCCTGTACCTGCAGGGAACAGCCCTGTCAGCTGTGGGTGAACACAGGGTCCCTATTTCTTATCTTCTTCTTACTTTCTTAAGTAGTAAATATGAATCTCTAGGGAGGATTGCTTATGGCCATTGAGAAGAGGTTCGGAAAGGGACGAAGCATTCTTTCGGCGGATGACGTTGCCACAAGAGGAGGGTGAGAGGTTCACCCAATGGTGCGGGTCGTTCCGCTGGTCCGAAGTCCCAACGTCGTGGCCCTTGAGCATTACAGGTCATCGCGACCACCTGAGCATATGATTGATGAGGTCAACAGCGGCTAAGTTTCCAGATTATTTCGCGTGCGCCTTGCTGCCGGCGATCGGTGGGTTATTGAGGTACCTGACGACGCGGCGGTCGCCCTGGCGCACTATTGCTGTGCTGCGGGGCCCTACAGTTCCTTACAACGTAAGGAAGTGCCGCTGCCGCGGCGCCTTTTACGTGAAGCCGTCGTGCTAGACCGCGTCGCCGATAAGCGAGCCCACAATCGCGAGCGGAAAGGCGATGGCGGCAGCGCGACCGCGCCGGATTGAAAGTCTATCCCGTTCCGGGCGATCACGGCATGCTCGAGTTCTTGATCGATTTGGGTTGGCTCGGCGAGGACCAATCCGCCGACGCCGAAGAGGTCGGGAAGGCGATCGCCGCCATGGTCAAAGACGCCGCCAAGCACCACAAAGCATAACGCGAGGCACTATCCGAGGTTGCATCAGGCTCGCCGCAGGCGTGATGGAGCATCTGGTTTCGGCCGATTGCATGCCCGTGAACTCGATCACTTCACTCGCGACACGCCGTCGCTTCTCACTTCAGTGAGCCTGTTCGATTACGACAGTGGCCGCCAAATCTGGCCACCGCGGCGGCCGCCAATGGCTGCGGCGTTCGCCGCAACCTTCTTGCCCGCTTATGACCCTGCCGACTGGGCGAACAACTATGAGCGGCGCGCCGCGGCCCAGCAGCGGGAGCGACAGTATATGGCTGACTACTATGCGCGTATGACCAAGGAGCAAGAGGAGCGCGAAAATCGAGAGGCGCGGGAACGTTTCGCCGCAAGCCAGCGGAAGAACAGCATCTAAGTCTCCGGAAACACGGCTCCAGCCGAAGCCGAGTGTAAAAAAAGGGAGTGCCGGGGCTGCGCAAGGGATCCGGGAACGCATCCACAATCGGGAGACATCGCGTCTGTCGAAGCGGTGCACGACCGCGAACTTTCTGCGGGCGGTATTGCTCCTGGCGCAAACACATAAACTCGCCCGGGTAAACCAGACACGAGAATCAGCTTTTGCCCCGAAAGCGACAAGTCATTGCACTGCAGTGAACCGTCGCTCAGGGCCATAGCACTAAATCGCTGCGCGATAGCTCGCTGAGGCGGGCTGCTTGTCTGCGGGTACGGTCACCAGGTTAGAGATCATCGATAGCGTGCTGGGTGTCCTGTCTTGAGGATCGAGGTGTCGTCAACCTCATCCAAGACGGGAGTTTGCTATGAACACCGATGCCATCAGCCCGCTGCGTCAGCGCATGATCGAGGACATGAACGCTCGCAAGCTCTGTGCGGGCACGCTGAAGGGCCACATCCGCAGTTGCCGGCGGTTCGCCGCATTTCTGAGGCGTTCTCCTGATACGGCTACGGCCGAGGACATCCGTCTGTTCCAGTTGCACCTGGCTGAGACGGGCTTAAGTATCTGCAATCGCAACCGCATCGTGACCGGGCTGCGGTTCTTGTTTCGCGTCACGCTACGGCGACTGGATTTGGCCGCCGCGATCTATCACATCCGTGAGCCGCAGAAGATCCCGCTGGTGATGAGCCCGGATGAGACGCGGCGCCTGCTGGCCGTGCCACGAGCCTCAAGGCCCGTGTGCTGCTCAGTCTCAGCTATGGCTGCGGCCTGCGTGGCGGCGAAGTGATTCGGCTGAAGGTCAAGCATATCGACCCCGCGCAGAAGATCATTCGCATCGAGCAGTCCAAGGGCCGCAAGGATCGCAATGTTATGCTGTCGGCGCAGACGCTCGATCTGTTGCGGCAATGGTGGAAGGTGCGCCGGGGTTTCGATGCCACAACGCCCCTTCAGGAACGTTGGCTGTTTCCTGGCCGTAAGCCCGGCACGCCGATGACCCCCCGCCAGTTGCGTCGCCTGTTCCACGAGGCGGCACGCGGCGACCAGCATCTGCAGAAACAGCCGGCGGAACAACGCCGAGAGAACCTCCACGGTCAAAAAATAGCGCGGTCGGCACGCGATCCACTTCGATCCATCCGGCGACAGGCCGCCACCCGGCACGACCATGTGCACATGCGGGTGGTGGGTGTAGAGCGCCGAGCCCCAGGTGTGCAGCACCGACATGAAGCCAATGCGAGCGCCGAGATGCTTGGGATCAGCGGCGATCGTGACCGTGGTCTCGGCCAAGGCTTTGGAACAGCAGGTCGTAGATCACCGCCTTGTTTCGCACCACGCCGGTCACCTGCAGTTCTTCGGCGATCATCTACGGCTCGCCGACAAGGCTGCGTTCAAGGCCTATCTGAGGCCACTGCGCGAGATCGATTGGGTGGTCTACGCCAAGGAGCCGTTCGGGGGACTGTCGGGAATTCTGTGCGTGAGGCGCTTTTCGTCACTGACTGACGAACCTATCACCGAAGACAACGGCGAATTGGGTCTTGGCCTGGCACCATTCGCGCGGTGGCCGTTTCCACTCTTCGGCAGCCTTGTTCAGGACGAGATATAGCAGCTTCATGGCCGCGTCGTCATTTGGAAAGTGTCCCCTGGTCCTGACGGCGCGTCGGAGCTTTGCGTTCAAGGCCTCGATGGCATTTGTGGTGTAGATGATGCGGCGGACGCCCTCGGGATAGGCGAAGAAGGGGATGACGTGCTCCCAGTTGCGCCGCCAGCTCAAAGCGATCGCCGGGTAGCGTTGCCCCCAGAAGCCCAGCCTCGAAGGCCTCGAGCGCCTTCAGGCCGGCCTCGGCGTTCCTGGCCCTGTAGATGGCGCGCAGCGCCGGCATCACGGCCTTGCGGTCCTTCCAGGACACGAACTCGAGCGAATGGCGGATCAGGTGCACGATGCAGGTCTGGACCACGGTCTTCGGGAAGACGGCGCGATCGCGTCGGGAAAGCCCTTCAGGCCGTCGACGACGGCGATCAGGATATCGGCGACGCCGCGGGTCTTTAGCTCGTTCATGACCCGCAGCCAGAACTTGGCGCCCTCGGTCTGCTCGATCCAGATGCCGAGAATCTCCTTGGTTCCGTCCGGCAGGACGCCGAGCGCGATATAGACGGCTTTGTTGCGCACGAAGCCCTCGTCCCGGATCTTCACCCGGATGGCGTCGAAGAAGACCAGCGGATAGCAGGCATCCAGAGGCCGGTTCTGCCATTCGTCACCTCCTCCAGGACGGCATCGGTGACCGCCGAGATCAGGTCCGGCGAGACCTCGATGCCATAGAGCTCCTCGAGATGGCCGCGGATCTCGCGAACGCTCATGCCGCGCGCATACATCGAGATGATCTTCTCGTCGAAGTCGGGGAAGCGCCGTTGATATTTGGCGATCAGCTTCGGGTCGAAAGTGCCAGCCCGGTCGCGCGGGATCGACAGCGTCATCTTCGACGTGCCGGTCAGAACCGACTTCTGCGAATGGCCGTTGCGGCGATTGGCGTTGCCGTCAGCCCGCTCGTCCATCAAGATGCTCCTCGAGCTCGGCATTCAGAATGCGTTCCGACAGCGCTTTCTTCAGATCCTCAAAAAGCCCGTCCTTCGCAAACACCTCGCTCGGATCGCGACCTGCAAGAAGCTGGTCCAGAAGTTCTTTCTCGATAGCCATGTGATGATTCTCTCCTTTCCATCATCATGGCCTCACGCACAGAATTCCTGACAGTCCCGTTCGCCGGGCCCAAGCAAGTGCTGCGCTACTTGTCGCGCTACACCCACCGCATCGCGATCTCCAATCGTCGGCTGCTGTCCGCCGACCACAACGGCGTCACCTTCAAATACAAGGACTATCGGATCGAAGGGCCAGCCCGCTACAAGACGATGACGTTGACCACCGACGAGTTTATCCGGCGCTTCCTGATCCACGTGCTGCCAAAGGGCTTCCATCGCATCCGACATTATGGGCTGCTCGGTAACACCAACCGAGCCGAAAACATCGAGCACGCACGCCAGCTGCTCGCCGTGCCGTCTCGCCCAAAACAACCCGAGACGCCCAAAGCAGCGATCGACGAACCCCACATGCTGCCGCATCTATGTCCGTGCTGCGGTGGCCGTATGATCGTCATCGAGACCTTCGCGCGTGGCTGTCAGCCGAAGCACCGCCCCACGCCCGCTCCAGCACCAAATCAGAATCGACACCTCATGATGCCGTCACCGCCGATCGACCACAGCTACGACACTGCCATCCTCGCTGGCTCGCCACCGGCCACGACCAAGTTCGCATCCGTGCCCTGGATGGGCCCGTAATGGTCCCGCAAATCCCGTCATGCAACGTGACGACCACGCGCTCACCCCAATGCGATCATCCTCGGTCTGCACCAAACCAACCACCGCAGCCGCTTCTGTTCGATCTCTTCAAGCCCAGCCCCGCGGCTAAATCCCCATAGCGCACGCCGCACCGCCGCTGAACTACCGACCGCGATTTCCTGCCTTGGCGCTTTTCCGACGCCGGCCGCCCAAGCGCGTCGATAGCTCCGTCATTGCCGGCGTCCGAAAACCTGCACATAACCAGACTCTATGCGGCGCAACAAACACGCATTCTATTCGATCACTTTGTCGGCGCGGGCCATAACCAGGCTCTATGCACCGCAGCAAAGTGGAAACGTTATGCGCGGCCGTTCAACGCGCATATCCAATTCGCTGCGGGCGCGATCAGAATAGAGCGAGTACCATTGGGGGCGGATTGGATAATTTCATCGTGAAGCGATAAGGGATGCCCCCGCGCGCGGCAGGACAATCCTGAATTCGGTGAACTCGCCCGTCGGGTGTTGACCTCGATAGACCCGCCATGTCTTCAGATTGACCGCGATGTGGCGATCCCAGAGCGCGTCACTGCTGTTAGCGATGGTCGCCAGGTTCATGATGCCGGCATTGTTGATCAGCACGTCGACGCCGCCGAACGCGGTTTCAGCCGAGTTGAACATCCGCGCCACACGGCAGCGACATCCGAGATGTCGGCCTGAGCCGCCACGGCCGGCCGCCGGCCGCCTCGATCCTGGCGACCACCGCCGCTGCTGAAGCGCTGTTGCCGGCATAGTTGACCACCACGGTGAAGCCGTCCTTGGCCAGGCGCTCGGCGACCGCGGCACAGATCTCGCCCGAGGCGCCCATGACGATGGCAACTGGGTTGGTTGGGGTGGTCATGATCTTTCTCCTTGGGTTGGGCACCGATGATCGGCACTGGATGAGACAACATGCCCATTCCCATGGAGCGGATAATCGTGCATCTTTCGACATCATCATTCGAAAGTTCGAACAATGGACCGCTTCGACGCCATGCGCGTCTTCACCCGCATCGTGGAACGACGCAGTTTCACGCGGGCTGCCGACGATCTTGGTCTACCGCGCTCCTCGGTCACCGATGCCGTGAAGGGACTGAGGGGTCATATTTTCTTTAATCAGGGCAGAAAAACTCTTCCCTCTGGCGCCGCGAAGCAGGTAATCTCGTCGCCATCGGGTGCTCCTTTGCTGGGCCTGCCAAAGCCCTTTGATGATTTGCATGCAAAGGATGCACCCGGCCAAATTCCCAGCAAATTTAGAACTTCACCGCCGAGGAGCACGCCCGCTGGGCTCAAGCGCGATCTGTCGAGCAGACGCTACGACGGCACCTATGCGCGCGGGCCGGCACACCGGAAGGCACGCGAGAGCATGCAGTCGTGGCGCGAACTGCTACTGGACCTAACGGCCCGGCTCTCGAGTGGCTACGAAACGATCGCGACGCGCTACTCGCCTTGTGATGACGTACTGGCGAAGCACTGGAGGTATCTGCGCATGACCAACCCGGTCAATAGCCAATTGCGTTCTGTTGGATGCGCGAGATTTTCGCATCATTTGGCGGATGTGAACTTTCAC